>CAVPJU010000006.1:0-821072 GCA_963705505.1 uncultured bacterium | reverse complement strand
ACCCTGTAAACTCCATCGAAACTTGTTGAAGATACACAACCGGAATGGGTTTCGAAATGTCCGCTCGAACTCGAGTAATATTTATAATATAATATTAAAATATTACCACTTACACCTACACTTTCAGTATAATCCTGCGGATTTCCCCAAGCTGCAGTAACGAATTAAATCCATCCCAACTCGTACACTCCCATTTACAATATCCTGTTTAGTTTGTGAATCTAGTTGGGGGTCTCTGCTCGACATATTTTTCTCTGTCAGCTTGCATCGCCTGATCAAGAAGAGCCCCACAACTAAAAATAAATAAAATAATGGGAAACAATAAGAACACATGTTTCATTAGAAACTCCCTGAATGAGATATCCGATTATAAAATACAATATTAACTTAAAATTAAAATGTCGACAATACTCTGCCAAGCCCTCGCTACGTTTAAAGCTATTTTTTTACCATTGAACCTCACCCAAAAGCTGTACCGAGTAGAATTAGAGATTTCTGACGATTTGGAATACTGTGTTAATTTCTCCTCCGTCATCATTTATCCAGCGTTGATTGGGGCTTGAACAGTTGTATTCCATTTTTACCTACACTATCTACACCTGCTACACAAAGAAAGCACTTTAAGTGTAGGAAGTGTAGATATATGGAGATAAGTCTATAAGCATTCAGTATCTTAAAAATCCAGTATTAACGGTTATACAAGGCTAAAATAGGAAGGATTTTTACAAATTATCAGTTTTACGCCTTCTCTATATTTTCATCTCCTAGGATCGTGGTGGGGTGGGATTATAGCACATGCAATAATACTTAATTTCTACTGCAAATATGACGCTTCCTAGCCATTCCGTTGACCTCCAGTGTATAGTGTCGCTGTCAAAAATCTAACTTATGCTATGATCCCATTATAGGAGGGCAGGTCAATATCATGGATGATTTTTGTGACCTTGGATTTCGTGTATAATGTAATTTGTATAGAATGTATAAACTCATTTATACAACGACCTTAACTTTGATCTTTTATATAATCTTTTGTGGAAGCATTTGTTTTGGTAATTCTGATGATGTCATAGAGCTTTTCAACGAGACGCAAGCAGTAATATACGGTATTTGGTGGGTTAGTCCCAATCAAAAAGTAGCTTCAATAAAGGGTAATATTGCCGACCTAGATTTATTGATATTAGACCTAAGATCATCAGTAATTCATGGAATAAACGGCTATAATTCAAATCCACCAAGCTATCCCTTCCAATTTGATGAAAAGAAATTGATGGAGGTAAAAGATGAACTTTATAAAAATAATCAAGTTGTGAATGATTCTATCGAAATAAATGAAGATAACTGGGGGGTAAATCTATCATTCAAACTGAAAAAATATAATAATTATGAAATACGAAGATACCCTGCATACATCATTGTATTGTCTGATAAAATTTCTGTTCCTGTAAAGAACAAAGCTGATTACAAGGCAGTATTAAATGACATTTACAAAATAATAAGTACTAATTTTGCAACTAAGACTGAACTATCAGAACTCATGGAATCTTACGATGAAAAATTTTCAACTTTAAAGCAACCAATGTATTTGGTTACTCATCTATACGTTGATTATCCCAGTTACCTTAACTTTATGGCTAAGGGTAGAAATATCGATAAATTTTGGTCAGAAGAAGAATTAATAAATATGGGTGTCTTACCCCATAAGGATTTCTATTTTCATCTTTTTGATAACACTTTCTTCGCTTCAATATTTAAACATTCGAATAATTGTAACTAACAACAAACCAGCATTCTTCGAAGAAAGTTATTATTGGTTTGGAAAAGTTATCCGGAAGACTATTTTATAGAGCGAGTTTTAAGATGGTCAATGTTCAATTACTTATTGATAAACTACGTCATAAATCATACAAATATAATAAGTCAAAAAAGTTTAGAAGAAACATTAAAATCGATATCGACATCTAAATCGATAAGTGATTTTGACTATAAAACTGAAACATTCTCACAGAAAGTAACGAAGTATCAAAAATACAACATTGAGTTTCCAGAGAAAGTAGAGAATAAAATTGTTGATACTATAAATAAGTTAGATGGTTTACTTTCTTTATCAGATGAACAATTTGCGAAAAAGTTTTCATATACCTAATGTCAAAATATTTATGCCCGAAGAGTATATAAAAATGGTTTTAAGATACGAGCCAGGGAGTTATAAAGTCGAATGGAAAGTAGCGAGAATTTAACAAAATATAAAGATAGATTGGGAATTCTAATTTCTGATTCTGAAAGGGATCCTAAATAATATTAACTCTCAGTACGCTACAATAACAAGTGCAACATTAACCAAAATCAGTTTTTTAAGAATCTAAATCAAACTTTATTCAGCATATTGTTGACAGTTTTAGGTGGGTGGGTGATGGTTACAATGTGGAGTCATAACTTAAAAATAATCAGTAAAACACTGAAAATTAACATCTCAGTACTGGTTATTATTATATTATTTTTTGCCCTATTATTTTTAATTCTCATCTATTAGAAGTACCATGGGTCCAAATTCCGGGGAGAAGGTCATCCAAAATCTAACTTAACTCTTGGTCCTATTATAGGGGAGCTAGCACCTAAGAACTACATACCTAGATGCTAACCCCCTAAAATTCAATTACCGATTTCTTCTTCTTGAACCGATTCTACTTAATGCCTTAGCCACCAGTTTAACAGCTCGACGATCTCTAGTCTCTCCTATTGATGTTTTTACTACACTATCTACACCTACTACACTATGGTGCTTTAAGTGTAGTTTGTGTAGGAAATGTAGATGTATGGAGATATACACTAATTGTAAATCCAGGATAAAGGTTATCAGACTAAAACAAGCATTCTTTAGGTGACAAAAAGGATCTTACAAAATTACCTTTAATTTTCAGGATGAGGGAAGTTAGCACATAAGAACTGAGTTCCTACATGCTAACCATATACAACTCCCTTTAATTCATAAAATCAAGAAGTGACTGCATTTTATCTAGTAGACTTTCTCGGTTCGCTCTAGGCGTACCTGATTTACTTATATCATCTATATCGCTGTTCGATGATTTCTCTGGCCCTTTTATGGACTCATCAATCTCATTGGTAGTCATATCTGGCAGATAGCGATCTTTCCATAACTTAATCATCCCCGGATTGTATGTTACATAATATCCCTGATTATCTCGTTCCTTCACCTCGAAATTTAAGCTACGCAATCTTGTAGCTATATCCTTTTCATTGGTGAATTTGTAATCCGAACTCCGCTCTAATAATAATTCTTTGATTACCGTAAGATGAGCCTTATGTCCATGATTCCAGAGGTCATTTAATATATTGACTAAATCCTCTTGTGGAGTCATTATTGTCGTATTTCTTCTCTGTGGAAGATATACAATATCAATAAATTCCTGTAGGTCATCAACTGCATCATCTCCAAATATTTGTGCAGCTTCGTCCAAAGGCGAGAATAACTCAAAGTTTCTTCCCCTTAACTTGAGAGCTGGCTGAAATTCCTCATTATGTTTCATGAGTTGTGACAATGTCTCATTAAGTAACTTACCTTCATTATAAGCTACATTAGGTAATACATCAGGTATATTAGAATCATTAGGTTTCGGAGTTGTTACTATAGTGATGCATCTCGAATATAGTGCATCATCCTTAATTCCATTCCTTGTCACGAGGACTTTAGGTGAGTATACAGAAAAATTATTTGATCTATATCCTCCTTTATCATTGTCGTCCCTTGATTGCCTTGGTACGCTTGAACCCTTCTTATAACCTGCTAATAAGATTTCTGAACCTTGACGTGAGTTAATCATTTCATCAGCCTCATCGATCATGTATGTCCCACCTTTTTTTTCTATCGATCTATATATATTCGGCGGTGTAGTGCTAATATAAATTTCTGCCATATAACAAACTAATTTTAGAAGGTCAAGCCTCCTATTTTTACCTGTTTCAAAATCCCCGGTTATATGAAGAATTGGAAACGTGTTGTGACCCTGATAGAAATGCGTAGCCGCCGCAAATAGTGCAAGCAATGCAATCTCTTCATCAGATGCATATAGGTATTTTATAAAAAAGTCTATTAATGCTAGATACAAATTAATACTGGTGTTCATTTAAGAACCTCCTATTTTATTATTTTGAAAGCCGGAACATGCCATTAATGCTGGATTCCCCAACCTTCTCAAAATAGAATACTTGAACTCTAAGGGATTCGATTGTGGGGATTGTGAGCTTAAGTTCCCACACACAACGCATATATGGAAGGTAAAGGAAGGCTAAATCAACTAGCTGTTGATAATCATCACGAATTCGTAGTAGCCTACTGCACCCGCCGCCCAAATTGGAGTATCTTCCCAGATTTTTTCAAGCTGTTCTTTGGTATATTTCCTGATTATCTCATAGTATAAGTCTTTTAATGACTCGAATGGGATAGGTTTAGATGGGTCTCGAGGATTGAAAGATAAGAATGACAGAGCAATGTGAGTTAAGTCTTTGGAACGTTCTCCTTTTGTCAAGATATTAACTTCATTATCGTCAAGTTCTTCTCCCAATATAATATTTTTGAACGCAAACAATATATCGTCATTTTTTGCCGCTGTTGCAGTTCTCCTAGCGGTATCTCGATACGTTGGCTTAAGATATTTACGAATTTGACCCTTGTAATCTTCAATCGTCCAAATAAACATCAAAGGGTTCTGTTTGAACCACCTAATATATTGAGATGGACTTCTACGAACACTAGCTACTAAAGGTATAAACGCCGGTACTCCAGCTTTTTTAAGTATATCTCTAGCAGAATCAGCTTCCATAGGGTTTCCCAATTTGCATACATCTCTAAAGACCAATATGACATGTTTTACCACCTTATCTGAAAATATTAAGGTAGGATTCTCATTTATTACCCTGATTAGCAGATCTGGATTCTTTATTAAAGAGACAATTTGATCATAGCGGGCAACGCATTCCTCATAATCTTCAATTAATGGGCTAAGTTGAGGTTTGTTATTCATTAAATGACCTGTCAATATTCGTTATTCTGGATTATGTAAACCAAATTTCTTATAACTGATTTCACAGAATGAAGCGAACTTTTAAGCAAATACCCCAGATTCCTATTCAAGTCGGAAAAGTGCTAACAGAATTGCTAACACTTTTTCACTTATCCAGCTTAGATACAGCGTTCCTTAAGGCTTCCGGTGTAGGGTGTGAGTATCTCATAGTCATTTGTATAGAAGAGTGTCCCAAGAAGCTTGGAAACCGTCGCCAGGTCTACACCGGAGAGAACCAACCTCGTGGCGAATGTATGTCTAAGGTCGTGAAATCGAAGATTTTTAATGCCTGCTCGATTACAAGCATTCTCGAATGCAGTACGAACATCTTTTAAGGGTTTACCACGATAAGTAAAGACTCTAACTTCATCCGCATGAATGGGCAGGGAGGGAGTCGAACCCTCATGGGCGCGAGCCCAACGACTTTTGAGGCCGTCGCGTCTGCCGGTTTCGCCACCTGCCCTTTTGAGTAGGAACATTATTATTCTCTGCAATATATAAAGAATCAATAGTAATTTCAGAAATAGAGGGCCGGGGTTGAAATTTAGCAAACAAGAATCATAATTCACCAAGTCTTCCTATAGTTGACATTAGTTGACATCATTTGCTCTTCATGTAACATAACGTTTTTATTTAATTTTATCCTGTTTTTCAATAAGCGGAGGAGAATTCCACAATGATAGTAGTAATGAAAAGCGGCGCTTCAAAGGAGCAGATTCAAAGGGCGGTATCCACACTGGACGAGCTCGGATATAAGGCGCACCTGATAGAAGGGGTTTTAAGGACCGTCATAGGAGCTGTAGGAGACGAGAGAGGTAAACCCCAGGATGTAGAAACACTGAGTGTTCTTGAAGGGGTTGAGAAAGTCGTTCCCATACTACAGCCCTATAAGCTCGCGAGCCGCGATTTCAAGCCGGAAAATACACATTTTACAATCGGAGATACAGTAGTCGGAAACAAAAAAATTCCCGTGATTGCCGGACCGTGCTCCGTAGAGAGTGAAGAGCAGATACTGGAAATCGCACGAGCCGTAAAAGAGTCTGGGGCCAGTATGTTGAGGGGCGGCGCGTATAAACCGAGAACCTCACCATATGCGTTTCAGGGAATGGGCATTGAAGGGCTTAAGCTACTGGCGAAGGCAAAAGAGCTCACGGGACTTCCAATAGTTACCGAGATTCTCGACCCGCATGATCTGGACGCGGTTGTCGAATATGCCGATGTCCTTCAGATAGGTGCAAGGAACTCCCAGAACTACGCCCTTTTAAAGCAGGTCGGGAAATCAAAAAAACCGGTGCTTCTAAAAAGGGGAATGGCAACGACGATTATGGAATTCCTGATGTGTGCCGAATATATTCTCTCGGAAGGCAATGAAAAGGTCATTCTATGTGAGAGGGGAATCAGGACATTCGAGACCGCAACCAGAAACACTTTCGATCTGAACGCGATACCTGTGCTAAAGGAAAAGACTCACCTTCCGGTATTCGCCGACCCCAGCCACGGAACCGGTTACTGGCAATACGTCACGCCGATGGCGCTTGCGGCTATCGCTGCCGGGGCCGACGGGCTGATTGTAGAGGTACACAACAATCCTGCTGTCGCAATCAGCGACGGAGGGCAATCGCTCAAGCCGAAAAAGTTTTCGATTCTGATGGAAAAAGCCGCTGCCGTGGCGCGCGCCGTGGGCAGGGAAATTTAACGAGCCGGGCTAAGAGTTTCTGAGGACTCTTTTACCCTCAATCGTGAATTCCCCGCAGGCTATCAGGTTTATAGCCTCGGGATAAATCCTGTGCTCCTCTTTGTGAATTCTCTCCAAAAGACTCGCCTCATCGTCATCATCGTAGACCGGCACCGCGGCCTGCAAGATGATTGGACCCGTATCGACTCCCTCATCCACGAAATGAACAGTACAACCGGTATATTTCACACCGCTCTCGAGCGCCTGCTTAGCTGAATGGATGCCGGGGAATGACGGGAGAAGGGCCGGATGTATATTGATAATCCTGTTCTTATAAGCCTTCACGAAAAACGGGGACAGTATCCTCATAAACCCCGCAAGGGCGATCAGATCCACACGATAGGATTCGAGCACTTTGAGCAAGTGCTTATCATACTCTTCCCTGTCCGGATACCGCCTGTGGTCGGCTACTTCGACCGGGATACCGTGCTTCTTCGCCCGCTCAAGGGCATAGGCTTCGGGATTGTTGCTGAGTACGAGTACAATTTCAACGGACGGGATGCAGGCATCTATTATCGCCTGGAGATTAGTGCCGCTGCCCGAGACAAATACGGCAAGCCTTGTTTTCTTCACACATTTACCCTCGGCTGGAAATCACAAAAATACTACATAAGCGGCTTAAATAAAACAATCACAGCCGGGATCAAAAGAGTATTCGGCATCTCATTTAAACCGGCACTCGGAGTGATAACTTTCCGGAACTGTTTCAAGAATCGGCGGATAAATACTCAAAAGGGCAAAAAAAAAGAACCGAGGCAGCTTCCTACTTTCCCACTCCCGTACAGGAGCAGTATCATCGGCCTTGAAGAGCTTAACTTCCGGGTTCGGAATGGGACCGGGTGTGACCTCTTCAGTATTACCACCTGGATTCTGCGATATAAATTACATGGGATATCCGGCATGTCAAGAGCTTAAGTTGAATATAAACGATAAAAATGCTTTAATTCTCGTTAATGGACAGGCTAATAAACGGGTTTATTGATTCCCTCCGGAGGAGGGATACGACGAAGGAGACTTACAGAAAGGCTCTCCGGGAATATGCGAAGTGGCTCGGACAAACAGACCCGTCGGTATTGACTTCAAACGATATACAGCGCTATAAAGATTACATTATTTCAAAAAGACTATCGCCTACATCTATGTCCGCATACCTCACTGCGGTGAGGAGGTTCTACGATTACCTCGTCTCCGCAGGCAAAATAACGGAAAACCCGGCACGGAAGGTCAAAGGCGCCCCGCGCCCGCGAAGGCACCTGACTGATCCCGTTTCACGGAGAGACGTTGCGAAACTGTTTAAGGCAATCGATCAGTCAACCCCATTGGGGCTGAGGGACGAGGCAATTCTTAATCTGATGGTGAGAGCGGGGTTAAGCGAGATAGAGATCGTAAGGTCTGACCTCCGTGATTTGAAATCAAGAGCGGGGCACAGTGTGATCTACGTTCAGGGCAAGAGTAAGGACACGAAAGACGAGTACGTCACGCTCAGCCCCCCGGTCGAAGAATCGCTCAGGAGGTATATTGAGGAAAGAGGAGCGTCGGGCCCCGAGGAACCGCTCTTCTGGGGGGTCGGCAACAGGGCGGTGAAAGAGAGAATCACCACACGCGGCGTGAGAGCGAGGATAAACCACTATTTCGAGCTCTCGGGAATCAAAAAGAAGGGGATAAGCCCCTCGAGTCTCAGGCACACAGCGGCAATGCTTGCGATAGAAGAAGGCGCCACTGTCTCGGAGATAAAACAGATGCTCCGCTTGAGAACTACGGAATCGGCCCTTCAATATTTTGAGGAAGCAAAAGAATTGATGAGAAAATAATAAGATGAAATCCGGTCGTGATAGCAACAGATCTTAATAAAGATGTCCCGGGCTTAGGCTATGCCTTTTCCAGATAGCTTTTAATGGGGTAGACCCTTCCTGCCCTTTTCAGCTTCTTTATCGCCTTCACTTCGATCTGCCTTATCCTCTCGCGCGTTACTTTGAATTCGTGTCCGACCTCTTCAAGCGTGTGCTCTTTTTCATCGTCGATACCGAAACGGAGCCGTACTATACTTTCCTCCCTGGTATTGAGCACGGAAGAAAGGGCATTGTTTATAATCTCCTTGAGCTCGCTCATTTCGAGGACCTTAACGGGCGATGTCGTATTCGCATCCTCGATAAGATCCACGAGCTTACTGTCTTCCTCGTCCCCTATAGGCGTCTCGAGCGAAATCGGGTCTTTGGAAATCTTGAGCACCCGCGCGACCTTGTCAGACTGCATGCCCACCTTCTCCGCAATCTCTTCAGGCATCGGCTCACGCCCCAGCTCCTGTACGAGGAGCCTCGAGGTCCTGACAATCCGGTTGATAGTTTCAGTCATATGGACCGGTATCCTGATAATTCTTGACTGGTCGGCGAGGGCTCTCGTAATCGCCTGCCTTATCCACCAGGTCGCGTACGTGGAAAATTTGTATCCCCTGTTATATTCGAATTTCTCGACCGCCCTCATGAGCCCCATATTACCCTCCTGTATGAGGTCGAGGAAAGGAAGACCGCGATTGATATAGCGCCTGGCAATGCTTACCACCAGACGCAGATTGGACTCTATCAGCTTCCTTCTTGCCCTGTGCGTCATCTGCTCTCCGAATTCAATCCTCCTGAGCGATTTCTTAAGCACTCCCGTGTCCGTTTCCGGCTCGTCAAAAAACTCCGCCATGGTACCTTTCAAAGCCTTTTTTGCTTTTGTTAATGAAGATTTTTTCTTTTTGCGTAAAGCATCGAACTCGTGCCTCAGTTTTTCCAGTCTGTCGATATAGCTCCTGGCAACGGAGAGAATCCTGTCCATCTGAGTCCCGTTGAGATTTATATCCTCCAGGTAACCCAGCATCTTGTTGTTGTTCCTTTTCATTTTCTCAAGGAGGATTTTCTTTTTCTTGAGAGAGGCAGAGCCCAGCTCCTTCTTCGACTGCCCGTTTTCCTCATACAGCTTATTTATAGCGATTAAAGAATTTCTTATACCCAGCTGGACCTCTTCCTCGACGGCGTTGTCGGCATCATCGATCGAGTTCGTAATGTCCCTTATGTTCAGGCTCCCCTTCTGAAGCTCTTCGCCCAGTCTTATTATCTCTTTTAACATTAAGGAAGACCCGAGGATGGCCTTGGCTACGATCCTTTTGCCCGTCTCGATCTCTTTCGCTATTCTTATTTCCTGCTCTCTCGTGAGCAGCGAATGATCGGCTATTTCGTGAAGATAAAATCTGATCAAATCGTATTCGTTGGCATTGTCTCTCGCATCTCCCAGGCTGAAACCGTATTTAACTACGCTTTCCTGCACCTCCTCTTCGTCGGCAAACTCAGCGTCGTCCTGCTCGTCGACGAAGACGCCGTCATCGTTCAAATTATCGTCACTCACCGATTCTATAACCGGATCGGAAAGCCTGTCGTCGCTCACCATCTTTATATGAAAACCTTCTTTTTTCTTGTTCCTCATAAGGCTCTCCCCTCTTCCGGTTATTTTTGTTTCATTAAATCTCTGTATTCAGTCAGGAGCCGCTTCTCAAGTCCCGCGTCCTTATTTTTGACAGCGTCGTCTATTCCGAGCCTGAGTGTTTTTAACCTTTCGTCGAGCTTAACGAGTTTTAATTTGCCGAGACAGCTCTCGATCATTTTGGCTGCGGTCTCTTTATCGTTTATACCCGGAGATGACATGAGCGCTTCCGAAATAAGTCCCTGCGCCGCATTGCCCTGAAACATAAGGAGAAGGGAGGACACATCGTGTACGCCGTTAACAACAATTTCGTCCAATATGGACATGATCTCCGCATTTGAAATAAACCCGGCCCAGTCCTCTTTCGCGATCACCTGAGCGAGTTCCGGGAATTTAAGAAGAATTATAAGCAGCAATTTTTCATGGTTGCTGTGCGATTTAACAGCTTTAGCGCCCGTTATCCTGCCCTGCCCCTTTCCCTGCCTGACGAGTGAAAGCACCTCGTTTTCCCTGAGGCCGAGCTTCTCGGCGGTCTTTCTTATATAGCTGCTTCTCAGTATCGGGTCATTAACCTTAATCAGCACATCGGCGATCTCTTTCACGCTGCTGTTTAACGTGAGCTCCCCGCTCCTATACTCCCGCACCGTGTTTTCGATGTAAAAATCGAGCAATGTCGGCGATTCGTCTATCAATTTATAAAACTCCTCTTTCCCGCCTTTCGCAAGGAACGAGTCCGGATCATTACCCTCCGGAAGAAGGACCACATTTGGGAGGAGCCCTTCCTCAAGAAATATATCGAGCGACCTGACGGCCGCTTTTATTCCCGATTCGTCGCCGTCAAAGACGACTACTATTCTGTCAGTATAGCGCCTCAGGGTGACCACATGGTCCCTCGTCAGAGACGTCCCCAAGGTCGCGACTACGTTTTTAATACCCGCGGAGTATAGAGACAGGAAGTCCGTATAGCCCTCTACAAGGATTGCCCTCTTATTCTTTCTGATGTGCTCTTTGGACCTGTCGAGCCCATAGAAATTTCGTCTCTTATGATAGATTTCGGACTCGGGTGAATTAATATATTTAGGCTCGTCGCCGTCCTTGATAATCCTGCCCCCGAAGCCTATGACCTTCCCGTCCACATTGCTTATCGGGAAAATTATTCTGTCCCGGAACCTGTCGTAGTAACCGTCGCCGCTCTGCTTCTTAACGACAAGACCGGTTTTCTCCGCGAGATGAAGGGGGATTTTATGCTTCGTTAAAAACTTTACAAGTCCGTCCCAGCCCTCAGGGGCGTAGCCGAGCTTGAATTCCTCTATGACCTGGGAAGATATATTTCTTTTTTCGAGATAGTCCCTTGCTGATTTACCCTTACGGCTCTCAAGTAAAGCCCTGTGATAAAATCCGGATGCCGCGGAAGTGATTTTAAGCAGAGTGCCGGTCTGGGAATTGCCTTTTACGGGGGGAGCGGTTTTTTCGATTGTAATATTTGCGCGTTTCGCGAGGTCTGAAACCGCCTCCGGAAAGGAAAGGCTGTTATACCTCATGTAGAAACCCAATATGTCGCCGCCGGCCCCGCAGCTGAAACAATGAAAGAGACCCTTTTCCTCATCAACGTACATCGACGGGTTATGGTCATCATGAAACGGACAAAGCCCTACATAACCCTTTCCCGTTTTTTTAATAGATGTGTAACCCTCAATGAGGTTAATAATGCTCAACCTCCTCTTTATTTCTTTAACGAGGAAATCATTGTTAAAATTTACCATCTATAATTAATTCAAATTTTAAAGTGAAACTCGGATTCTCAAAGGAAAGGGCCCCGGCCCTGAACTCACGGAATATAGAATACAAAGTAGTGTCCCCCCTACCGGTTTAATGTATGTCTATAATAAGCTAGTTTTTTCTAGTACGTTTTATTACGCGCTTTTTTGCAGCAAACAGTTTTTTCTTCTTCCTCTCGCTCGGTTTTTCGTAGTATTCCCTCCTCCTTACTTCGGACAATACACCCCCCTTCTCGACCTGCTTTTTGAATCGTTTAAGCGCGCTGTCTATGCTCTCGTTATTTCCGACCACAATTCCTGGCATTAATAAACTCCTCCCGGCTCATAATAATTGCTCTAAAGAGAGAAAATTAAAGGATTAGCAATAAATTGTCAAGTACACGGGATATTGCAATTCTGTCACCTTTTACTTTTCTCCCCTTTGATTGTAAATACACCCACTTTCTTGAGGTTTTCCCTGATCCTCTTTTCCTCTTCCTCCGGGTCTAGGCTTTCATGTGCGTGTTCATCTTCCTGACGATGCTCTTCGAACCTCTTTATCCACGAATCCCGCCTTTTCCTTACATCATCTATGAGTCCCATCCGATATTCCCTCCGGAATAAATGATAACACGATTTTGAACCATCACCTCTCGCTTAGCTCCCTGCCCTGAGTCAGAACGCTTGAAACCGGCACCAGATCCACGCGGCTGCCGATGAGCGGTATAGTCTCGGCGAGGGCCTGTACTGTGCCTGGGTACGGGTGACAGATGCCTATTGCATAACCGTTTTTCTCGGACAGTTCAACGAGTTTCTCCATCTGGGATTTCACATAAGCGGCCTCTTTTGAGGAATTATCCAAGAATACATCTCTTTTCCCGGTTTTCATACCTAAATTCAAAGCCGTTTTATACCCCACGCTGCCGGATGAAGTCAGGCTGTCTATAAAGAAGAGACCCCTCCTCTTGATTTCTTCAAGAACCACCTCCATGAGTTCTTCGTTCTCCATGAATTTCGATCCCATGTGGTTATTCACACCTTTAATGTAGGGGACGGAGGAAATGTTTTTATCGAGTTTTGCCAGGACGGCTTCCTTGGAAAGTCCCACAAGGAGTGCGTCCTCTCCGGCATCGGCGGCCGTATATCCCGACGATTCCCTGGGCTCCATAGGCAGGTGGAGCATAACTTCCCAGCCCTTATTCCGGGCCATTTCGGCCGCGTATTTCGAATATGGGAGATTGGGCAGGACCGAGAATGTGACCGGAGCGGGGAGCTCGAGGAGATTATCGATGGGCCCTTTGCTCATGCCTATATCATCCACTATTATCGCCACCCGCGGTTTAAAGGCCCCGTGATTGGGTTTCTCCTTGCCATTATCGGTCTCAGGCTCTGCGATAGATTCCTGAGCCTGTCGAGGCTCTTTTTTTACCCCGGCCTCTTTTTCCGCCTTTGCTATCTTGTCCGGGGGCGTACCGCGGGATCGCAGCTCAAACTTTATACTGTGAGTTTTATATCCGTTCGCTTTCAATTCCGCCGTTAGCGAATCACCCGAGCCCATGAACTCCCGCTTAAATGGGCTTTTGCCCGAAAAAGATTTCGTAAAGACATCTTTTATGTCTTTACCGCCCACTCCCTCGGGCGCGTGCACCCTTATATCCTTGTATTCCCACCTGACACCGCCATCCTCTTTTTTATATACCTTTTTCGACTCTATATCCTTGATTGAGATACCCAGATCGAAGAAGGCGCCCGCGATAATGCGGTCCGCCTCTTTTACGAGCCCGCTCATTTCTTGAGTCGTAACTGCCGGAGAAGGTTTGTCGGGGGAGATATTGTTCTTTAACCGATAGAGAGCGTAGAGACCCAGAACAAGTACGACAAAGAAGGTGAGAGTAAGGGCTAATACCCTCCCGTCCCTTTTATTCCTCCCGCCGTACTTTCTTTTAGGCCTTCCTGATTTGTTGTTCCGGGTCGATTTCGACAAAAGAAGGGCGCTCCCTCTAGCCCTTGGGAATTTCTTTACCGGCCTTAGAGGTCTTCAGTATGTTTACAGCGCTTTCGAGCTGCTTGTCCTGATCGCCGCTGTTCTCGACTTTGATGTCCGGGGTTACCCCGACTTCGTTTATCGACCTGCCGCTCGGGGCATAGAACTTGGCAGTCGTCAGCTTGAGCCCAGAGCCGTCTTCCAGTTTTATAATGGTCTGAACGGAGCCTTTCCCGAAGGTCTTTGTGCCCAGGATGACGGCCCGTTTACTGTCCTGGAGCGCCTCCGCTACGACTTCCGAGGCGCTTGCGCTCCCGTCGTTTACAAGCACCACGACCGGGAACATCCGGAAAGTACCGTTCTTTGTAGCGTAATATTCCCTCGTTTGCTCCTGTGTCCTTCCCCTCACGCTCACAATGAGGCCGTTGTCGATAAACTCATCGACAATATCTATCGCCTCGGTGAGAAGTCCGCCGGGGTTATTTCTGAGGTCGAGAACGAGCCCGCTCAGCTCTTTCCCGTTCTGCGCCTCGAGTCCGGTAACCGCATCCCTCAACTCCTGGGATGAGTGATCCTGAAACTGCGTGAGCCTGATGTATCCTATGCCGTTATCGAGGAGCTTGGATTTGACGCTCTTTACGACAATCTTATCCCTTATCAGGGTGACAACTTTAGGCTCCGCTTCCCCCTCCCTCCTGATCGTGATTTTCACCGCGGTCCCCATCGGGCCCCTCAGAAGCGCCACTGCCTCCTGAACCACCATCCCCTGGGTGGATTTCCCCTCGATCTCTATTATCTGATCCCTGGGCTTTATACCGGCTTTTTCCGCGGGGCTCCCCTCGATTGGGGTAATAACCGTAAGCACCCCTTTCTCTTCGGAGACTTCCATGCCGACGCCGCCGAACTCCCCGGAAGTGCCTATCTCGAGCTCCCTGTAGCGTTCCGGGCTAAGGTAGGCCGAGTAAGGATCGAGCGTCTTGAGCATTCCGTCGATCGCGCTGTTCGTAAGCTTTTCGGAATCCACCTTTTCCACATAATTCCTTTCAATAATGTCGAGAACCCTCGTAAAGTTCGAAAGCCCTTCATATGTAGCGTCGTCCGCTAGTGCTCCCGGGTAATTTACAAGCGTCAGAAACAGTAAAAAAAGCACGAGAAAGATTCTTTTCTTCATCACGATATCATTACCTCTTGTAATAGAGATTAACCAAACATGGTTTAATCGGCAACTCGGATTTCCGGCGATTTAAAGCCCGCGCAGATTGATATACCGGCAGAGTACGATGGGCATGTTCAAATATTTGATATGCAGGGGCGGTACAATGATCTCAGAGGAACACGGCCATAGCCCCGCCGAAACTCCCGATCAGGCTGTCGTCCAGCAGCTCTTGCCGAGGTCTCTATAGACGCGGCGTCGGGCGGGTTGACCGGCATGAATTTTTCGTGATCGCATTTATACCCTCCCTTTCAGATGCCCCCGGCAGCGTTAAGGGCTTTGACTTTCATAATAGAGACGGCGAGTATCGCGATTAGATAGCCGATCTCGCGGCATCCATTAATATTATGATGTTTTTTAAGCCCGGAAACACTATATGTTGCCGTCTTCTCTGAATATTTAATTCTAATATCTAATATAGTTCCACGACTTTGGCTATAAAAGAAGATACTTGCTGAGCTGATAAATAACAGATTTTTACGTCCGGAGCAAAGAAAACAGGATGTGCAGGCTATTTGAACAAGCCTTCGGATTGATATAAATTAATGCGGGGTCACAGAGATATGATTGAAATGGTCGTTACAGTTCTCAGCAGGTTCATACAAAGCTACACATCCGTCGTTCTCCAGCTTTCACGGGACTGGTTTATATTATTTAAAATCATTTTTATCCCGCTGTCCTTCTATATATATTGCCTGACCTTTCTGGTTATAGTTACCGTGCTGCTTATAGTCGTCTTAATCGCCTTCCCACTCTCGTTTCTTTCCAACATGATATTCAGACAGTAAGCCCGGCTCAATTGAACTTGGCAGGCGGCAATCTCCGCTTTTTTAATGAGCATGAGGTGTTATAATTAAAGGGTTCATAATGGGGAAATTCGAATCACTGATTGACAAAGACAAGCTTCCGACTCACATCGCGATAATCATGGACGGGAACGGAAGATGGGCAAAGAAAAAGAACCTCGACCGCATAAGCGGCCACAGAGAGGGGATGAAATCAGTCCGCGCCGTCGTCACGGCGGCAAAGGACCTCGGGATCGAATACGTTACGCTTTATGCATTCTCCGCCCAGAATTGGAAAAGACCTAAAAACGAAGTAAATGCCCTCATGGAACTTCTCAAGCACTACCTTCTCAAGGAGCGCGGCAATTTGATAGAGAACGGTATAAGGCTTAACGCAATCGGCAGGCTCCGGGACCTGCCCCAGGACGTATACGATGTGCTCCAGGATACGATCGAGTTGACAAAGAACTTCCGGAAACCGACTCTGACCCTGGCACTAAGCTACGGGGGAAGGGAAGAGATCATAGACGCCGTCAAAAAGATAATGACCGGAGGGAATATACACCCTGAGAGCATCAGCCAGACAAATTTCTCTCAATTTCTCTACACGGCCGATATGCCCGAGCCCGACCTCCTGATCCGCACGAGCGGAGAGATGAGACTCTCCAACTTCATGCTCTGGGAGATCGCATACACCGAAATTTATATCACCAGGACTCTCTGGCCCAACTTCAGAAAGAGGCATCTCGTAAAAGCGATACTCAATTACCAGAGACGGGAACGGAGATTCGGACTCACCGGGGAACAGGTGAATAAAAGGGAAGCCATTTGAAAAATATTTCCATACTCGGCTCCACGGGTTCCATAGGGAAACAGACCCTCGACGTAATATCGCACTACCCTGACAGATTCAGGGTCCTGGGGCTGTCCGCGGGGGAGAACATCGGTCTCCTCAGAGAGCAAATCCGCAAATTCGGACCTGAGGCGGTATCGGTCAAGGACAGAAGCCTCGCGGATTCCCTGCGTCCGGAATTAAAGGATTCCGGGGTCGAGATTGTATACGGCAGGGACGGTGCGAGCGAAATCGCGTCCCTCAGCGGCAACGACCTCGTGGTTTCGGCAATGGTAGGGGCGTCGGGTCTCGTTCCAACTTTATCCGCGGTTAAGGCGGGAAAGGACGTGGCGCTCGCGAACAAGGAATCGCTCGTCATAGCCGGGGAAATATTGACCGGTGAGGCGGAAAAGACAGGGGTCAGGATCATCCCGGTCGACAGCGAGCACAGCGCAATATTTCAGGCACTCGAGTCATGCGGGAAAAGATATGTCAAAAGGCTCATAATAACCGCCTCCGGGGGGCCGTTCCTGAATACGCCGAAGGGCGAGATGAAAGACGTTACTGTGGAAGTGGCGCTCAACCATCCGACCTGGAAAATGGGAGACAAGATAACTATCGATTCAGCTACACTAATGAATAAAGGGTTCGAAGTGATAGAGGCCAAATGGCTTTTCGGGTTCGACCAGGAACATATCTCCGTGTGGATACACCCGCAGAGCGTAATACACTCTATGGTAGAATATATAGACGGATCTATCATATCCCAGATGAGCGTACCGGATATGAGGATTCCTATCGCGTATGCGCTTTCCTATCCGGAGAGAATCCCGGTAAACGGGTACAGGGTGATACCTGAAAACTTCCGGGAGCTGACTTTCAGGGACGTCGATACCGAGAAATTCCCCTCGATATCCCTCGCATTCAGCGCTCTCAGGGAAGGGGGGACAATGCCTGCAGTAATGAACGGCGCAAACGAGGTCGCAGTCCGTGCGTTTCTTGCGGGGGAAACCGGGTTTGGGGATATAGTCGGAATCGTAGAAGAGGTAATGCATCTTCACAAAACCGAGAACGCAAATTCACTCGAAGCAGTCCTTGAAAGCGACGCGTGGGCTAGAGAAAAAGCCCTCACATTAATCAGAAACCGGGAGAATTAAAAAATGACCGCAATAATTGCTTTTATATTTGTCATAGGAGTACTGGTATTCATCCATGAGCTCGGACACTTCCTGCTTGCGAAGTGGAGCGGGGTAAGGGTTGAAAAGTTTTCGCTCGGGTTCGGAAAAAAACTATTCGGCTTCAGGAAAGGCGAGACGGAATACTTGATCTGCGTCCTGCCTCTCGGCGGTTACGTGAAGATGTACGGCGAGGGCTCCGAAGGGAATTTCATCGTGGACAAGGTGGACCCGGACTCGGACGCGGATAAAGCGGGATTCAGATCGGGAGACAGGATCGTAAGCATAGACGGGATCGAGCTTACTTCGTTCCCGCGCTGGAAGCAGCTCGAAGCCTCTCTCGAGAAAGAGCCCGACAAGGATTATCTGTTCGTCATAGAAAGGGACGATAAAAAAATTGAAATATCCGCTAAGGCGCGCAACCTGGAAGGTGCGGACACCTACGCGGAAAAGGAATATCCGAGGGGGTTCTCGAATCAGCCCATATTCAACAGGCTTCTGATCGTCGTTGCGGGTCCGTTCATGAACTTCCTCCTTCCTTTTGTTTTCCTCCCGATAGTATTTATGATCGGCATCACAGTCCCGGCATATCTCGAACAGGCTCCGGTCATCGGGTACATCAAGCCGGGCTCCCAGGCAGCCGAAGCCGGTTTCCAGAAAGGCGACAGGATTCTGGAAATCGAGGGGAAAGAGGTATCCGATTGGAAGGACGTGAATATCCAGATCCAGACGAATCCCGATGCGCTCCTCAATATCAAAGTAAAAAGGGACGGGGGGACGGAAATTATCCCCGTGAAGGCGATCGCTTCCTCGGAAGGAATAGTGGCCATAGGCTTCGGTGAGCCTCTCAAAGCCAAGGTCGGGACTGTAATCGACGGCACTCCCGCAGATAAAGCCGACCTGCAAAAAGGCGATGAGATTCTGGAGATAGACGGAACGAAAATAGCCGATTGGGACCAGCTCGCCTCAATAGTGAAAGAGAACTCGGGCAAAGAGGTCACTCTCCTTATAAAGAGAAATGGAGATCTGCTGACCAAGAAAATAACCCCTGAAACTTCAGTGGAGACCGGGAAAGGAGCTATCGGGGTCTCGCCCTATCAGGAGGAAATCGTAAAAAAATACGGCTTCTTCCAGGCAATTATCCACGGGGTGCAGGAGGCGGCGAGCATGATAGTGGAAGTCGTCGGGCTTCTCTTCGGGTTCCTTTACAAACTGGCTACGGGCAAGATCGCTCTGGGAACCGCAGGAAAGAGCCTTGCGGGTCCGATACTGATAGCAAAGGTTTCAGGATCGGCTGCTGAAAGCGGCATAGCGCAGCTTCTGCAGTTCACGTGCTTCATCAGCATCAACCTCGCAATCATAAACCTGTTCCCGATCCCGATGCTCGACGGAGGGCACGTACTTTACCTCGCGCTCGAAAGCATCAAGAGAAAGCCGCTCAGCCAGAGGACGCTCGAGATCAGCCAGCGTATCGGACTTACGATACTCATCTTCATAATGTTCCTGGCAATCTATAACGACATCTCGAGGGTGAAGGGCGATATCGTCGACTCGCTCAGCAGGCTCGTTGAAGTCGTGAAATAAGAAAACAAGGGCCCGATTTAAGAGATATAATTTAAACGAGTGGAAGGTGCGGAGAGATAGAGACAGTCCGCGTCCACTCTTTTTCGATGAGCCTCCTTAAGCTAGGCAAGGACAATTGGGCGAGGACGAGCCCCACAAAAGAAGGACTGACCTTCATTGCCCTAAGCCTTTTCGTAGGCTTCGCCGCCATAAATACCGGGAATAACCTCCTCTATCTCACTTTCGGGATAATGATGAGCTTCGTCGTAGCCTCGGGCATTTTATCCATGATCAACCTTTCCGGGATAGAAGCGGAGGTCAAGCCTCCGGGAGACGTGTTCGCGCTGACGCCGGCCTCACTGAAATTCTCTCTCGCGAACCGCAAATCCCTCATACCGTCTTATTCCCTTACTATCGAAATCGATGGAAACAAAACATACATTCCGTACCTGCCCTCAAAAATCGAAGTCACGGCACCGTTAAGGTATGTGTTCAAGAAGAGGGGATGGAATAAAATCCCCGAAGCAAGGCTCTCTACGAGGTTCCCCTTCGGATTTTTTAAAAAATGGATAAAGATAGACCTCGGGGATGACGAAATACTCGTATTCCCCAAAGTCGAAAGCATAAGCGCCGAGAGCAGGAGCCTCAACGAAAGACCGGGGGAGACGGAGCGCGAGAAGTCAGGGTTCGGATATGATCTCCGGTCTATAAAGGAATTTCAGGAAGGCGACAACCCGAGGCTCATACACTGGAAAACGACAGCCAAAAGGGGGAGGCTAATGGTGAGGGAGATGGAGGACGAAGAGGTAAGTGGCGCCGTTATCGAATTCCATCCCGAAAGGGACAAAACGAGACTCGAGCACCAGATAAGCCGTCTGGCATCGCTCCTTGTCGAGCTTCTGAAACACGGGTTCGAGGTGGAGTTTAAAACCCCTGATAAGACTTTTTCGAGCGCGCAGACCGGGAGATCCCCGAGGCCTGTCTTGAGATACCTTGCGCTCTTTCAGCTTCGTGAAAAAATCCCTGCGTAGAGTCAGGACTCGGGCAATGCCGCCGGCCCTACCCTTTATCAGACGGCGATTATCATGATACCGGATCCCGAAAGTGCGACATTCCTGCGATTTTCAGGTATAAAGTAAATTAAATCAGATGCCTCCCACTTCCGACAAAGATCACATCCTCGAAGTAAACCAAAGGTTCTATGAAGCCCTGGGCAATAGAGACCTTGAGCTTATGGGCACTGTATTCGTCCATGACGACAGGGCCGGATGCATGCATCCGGGCTGGATAATGCTCCGTGGGTGGGAAGCCATAAGGCAGAGCTGGGAGAACGTTTTCGACCCCGAGGACAAGCTCGACATAAAGCTCCACAACGTCACCGTCGATATCAAGGGGGACGCTGCCTGCGTGACGTGCGTTCAGGAGCTTACCTACATAAAGAGAAACCCGGTAATGATGAACGTCTCCATATCGACCAATATATTCGAAAGGACCGAATCGGGATGGCTCATGGTAATCCACCACGCCTCACCTATCCCCTTCGTAACGGAAGGAACGGAAAAAGAAGAAAGTAATTTACAATAGGGGTTTTGCTGAAATCAGATTTCGATTTCAGGAATCTCCATCGTGATTGAAGTGGAGTCCGCACTCCTTATCGGAATCGTTCTCCCACCACCAGCGCCCTGCTCTCTCGTCTTCCCCGGGCTTCACGGCGCGCGTACACGGGGCGCAGCCTATACTCGGATAGCCCATGTCGTGGAGCTTGTTGTAGGGTACTTTGTATTCTTTTACGTAATCCCAGACCTGTTTGCTCGTCCAGTCGACGAGAGGATTAATTTTTAATATACCGCCGTTCAGATCGTCGAGCTCGAATTTCATGGACTGGGCCCTGCTCTCCGTCTGGTCTTTCCTAATGGAGGTTATCCAGCCGTCCAGATTCGCGAGATAACGCTTAAGCGGTCTTACCTTTCTTATCTCGCAGCAGAGTATCCTGTTTTCCTTCCCTTTATAAAATAAGTTAACCCCGCGCTCGAGCACCATCTCCTCGACTTCGGTTCTTTCCGGGAACACTACTTCGATCCTCGCACCGTACCTTTTTCTAACCTCGTCCATGACGTCATAGGTTTCCTGATTCAGCCTGCCGGTATCGAGTGTGAATATCCTTGCGCCCTTGTTAATCCTCATGAGCATATCGATGAGTACCATTCCCTGGGCCTGGAAGCTCGAAGAGAGCGCCACCTCTCGGATGAAGATTCTACATACGCCCAATTCAGAACCTCCTCCGCACCCCTGTCCCTCGAACTCATGGTTCAGCTCTTTAACCTCTTCCGGATTGAATTTCCTTCTCACAATCTCGTCACGATTCTTTTTTTTACTTAAAGAAGTTATCATACTAATTTCGAATTACCTCCATGTAAACCAGTCCGAATTAATTCTATAGTAGAATTCGTTCCAAATAAATATCTCCTCAACGAATTCCAATATACAGTTATGATTAAAATATTAATGATAACGATGCAATTTGAATGCCAAGGTAAAATTCGTTCTATTTTAGTTAGTTGGAGAAGATTTACCGCAATTTGTTGATTAATAGATAATCACATGTATATTTTTGTTACAACAAAAGGAGATATTATATACATGACAAGAAAAGTTACAATTTTAACCGAAGATCAAAACCTGGCGAAAGAGATTAAAGATATCATTGAGGCCGGAGAGCTCAAAGTTTTCTCCAGGGTTGAGGACATAAAAGACGCCGATGTGGTTTTACTCGATATCGACACCTCCGGAATCAGCAAACTCAGCCAATTAAAAGACAAATATTTCGTCATAGTCATCACAGCCGAAAAAGGGACGAGGTACCTCATCGAATCGATGACTTTCGGGGCGTTTGACTGTGTATTCAGACCACTTAAAAATTCGTCTCTCGCCCAATCCCTGGAAAGGGCGCTTGGGATAAAATCGGAGATCAAAGGCCATCTCGTCGAATTCCACGGAAACGTCCGGGGCACGAGCGTTACGTGCGCGATCGTGGGGGACTCGCCCATGCTTCAGGAGGTGTGCAAGCTCATAGGACAGGTCGGCCGTGTGGACGTGCCCGTGCTCATAACCGGGGAGAGCGGGACAGGCAAGGAACTGGTCGCGGAATCAGTATGGAAGGTGAGCACGAGGTGGGAAAAGCCTTTCGTGGTGCTTAATTGCGCCGCTATCCCCGAGAGCCTTCTCGAGGCCGAGCTCTTCGGATATGAAAAGGGGGCCTTTACCGGCGCAGCGGCGCAGCGTACGGGAAAATTCGAAGAGGCTGACGGAGGGATAATATTCCTAGATGAAATCGGGGATATGCCATTTTCACTCCAGGCCAAGGTATTGAGGGTGCTCCAGAGCGGGACATTCCACAGGCTCGGCTCCAATAAGGAGATCTCGGTCGATGTCAGGATAATCACAGCGACGAATAAAGACCTGGAAAAGATGGTCGGTGAGGGGAAATTCAGGGAGGACCTCTATTTCCGCATAAACGTCGTCAGGATACATCTGCCTGCGCTCAAGGAGAGAAAAGAGGATATACCGCTCTTGTCCGAGTGCTTTACACGCAGACACAGCAGCCAGATAGGAAAGGAGATAAAAGGAGCCACGGGCAAATTTCAAAAATTGCTCATGGAATACGACTGGCCTGGCAATGTAAGGGAGCTTGAAAACGTAATCAGAAAAGCCATAGCCTTTACAAAAACCCCTTACCTCACTTCATACGACCTTGACCTGAAGAGCAGGCATCCGGCTGTAAAAACGAAGGAGAATATAACATTTAAAGACGCTCTCAGGAGCTCGGTCAAAACCCTCATCAGCTCCGGAGGGGAAGAAAATATATACGACATGGTAGTGAAGGAAGCCGAGGTCGTCCTGCTGCAGGAGGCCCTCGACGCGAGCGGATGGAACCGCTCCAAGGCGGCAAGAACGCTCGGTATCAACAGGCTTACGCTCAGAAGAAAACTGGAAGAATACGGAATCGGGGAGAAAGAGGATTCGAGGGAAGCCGTTTAACTATTCAGCGCTCAAGGAGCTCTGAGATAGTGAATATTGAGTAATAGTCGATATCCATTTCCATGAATTTGCGCCCCGCCCCTTCCTCTCGGTCAACTATAACGAGGACTTTCCTCACCCTGGCGCCCATATTCAGGACCGCATTTATCGCAGTTATTACCGACCCGCCCGTGGTAACGACGTCCTCCACGATAGCCGCATTGTCATCCGGCTTCAGGTTGCCCTCTATCAGCTTTTCGGTGCCGTGGCCTTTCCCCTGTTTCCGAACGAGGAAACCGCTAAGCGGGTGATTCTCCCTGTGGCTCGCGCAGAGTACCGAGCCCACAATGGGGTCGGCCCCCATAGTAGGCCCTCCGACCGCATTGATGAGGGGGTCCCGCTTTATTTCTTCGAGTAGAATCTCACCGACGAGATAGACGCCCTCCGGATGGAGCGTCGTGAGCCTCGCGTCTATGTAATAATCGCTTTCACTGCCCGAGGAGAGTGTGAATTTTCCCCTCAGTATCGAGTTCTCAAGGAGTATACGCTTTAATCTTTCTTTCTTTTCCGATGTCACTGCGTATGAATCTAACCTCAGATGTATTTTATTGTCAATTTGCCTGCAGGCGGGAATCCCGGGAACACAATTAAACGGGGAAAACGGTTTAATCCTTTATAGGCCTTGTCTTCCAAATATCCCCCGCATATTCGGAAATCGTGCGGTCGCTTGAGAACTTACCGATGCGGGCGACGTTAAAAATCGCCTTTCTCGCCCAATCCCCCGTCTGCTTAAACTCCTGACCGACGATTTGCTGAGTCTTAATATAGGATTCGAAATCAGCGATATGGAAATAGACATCGCCGTTCATCAGCAGGGCTTCATAAATCCATTTGAATATTCCGTGCTCTTCCTTGCAAAACACGTCCGATTCGAATGAGTCCATAACCCTTTTTATGCTCGGGCTCTCCTCATAAATCTTTCTGGGATTATAACTATGGGATTTTTTCATCTCCATGATCTCTTCGGCTCTCAAGCCGAATATGAATATGTTTTCCTCCCCCACCTCCTCCCTGATCTCGATGTTCGCCCCGTCCATTGTTCCTATCGTAAGAGCGCCGTTCAGGGCGAGTTTCATGTTGCCGGTCCCCGAGGCTTCCTTCCCAGCGGTGGATATCTGCTCGCTCAAATCGGCAGCAGGTATTATCTTTTCGGCAAGTGTCACCTTATAGTCCGGGATAAAGATGACCTTGATCTGATCGTTCACCCTGGGGTCATTATTAACGACATTCGCCACATTATTGATGAGCTTTATGATCTGTTTGGCCGCCCAGTATCCGGGAGCGGCCTTTCCGGCGAATATGTATGTCCTCGGCGTGTTGAGCACCGCACCGTCTTCGGCAACGCTGAAGTATTGATGAATGATATGCATAATGTTGAGCAGCTGGCGCTTGTATTCGTGAATTCGTTTTATCTGGACGTCGAATAAGCTCGCGGGATTCACGGAGATGCGCGTGATTTTTTGGATTAATTTAGCCAGATTCGCCTTATTCTCCTTTTTTACTTCCAGAAACTCCCGCTGGAATGTTTCGTTCCCGGCATAATCTTCAAGAGGCCTCAATTTATAGAGGTCGGTTATCCATCCGTCGCCTATCGTTCTGTTTATGAGGCTCGCGAGACCGGGATTGCATATGAGCAGCCATCTCCGCTGAGTTATACCGTTGGTTTTATTGTTGAACTTCTCAGGCCAGAGCTCATAAAAGTCGGGGACGAGAGATGTCTTTATAAGCTCCGAATGCAGCGCGGCAACGCCGTTAACGGAATGGCTCCCGACTATGGACAGATGGGCCATCCGTATTCTCTTGCCGTTTGCCTCTTCGACAAGGGACATCCTGCTAATGCGGTTAGGGTCTTCCGGCCACCTCGATTTGATCTTTTTAAGGAACCTGTCGTTGATATCGTAGATTATCTCCAAGTGACGCGGTATGACACGCTCGAAGAGAGATATCGGCCACTTCTCCATTGCCTCGGGAAGCAGTGTGTGGTTCGTAAAACCGAACGTGGATTCCGTTATCGCCCACGCCCTGTCCCATGCGATATCATTTTCGTCGACGAGTATCCTCATAAGCTCCGCTATGGCCAGAGCCGGGTGCGTATCGTTCAGCTGTATGGCGACCTTCGAGGCAAAGTTCCCGAACCCGTCGTGTTTTCTCAGAAACTTCCTTACGATATCGCGGACTGCGCACGATACCAGGAAATATTCCTGAATGACTCTCAGCTCTTTTCCCTGCTCCACGGTATCCGAAGGATATAGGATTTTGGATATGGTCTCCGAAGTCATTTTCTGCTCGACGGCCTTCATATAGTCGCCGCTGTTGAAAATCTTTACATCGAATTCATTCGATGACCGTGCCGAATAAAGCCTTAAATAATTGACGGTCCCGCTTCCGTACCCGACGATAGGCATATCATGGGGAATCCCGTACAGGAACTTCCAATCCTTCCACGTCGACCTGTAATTTCCATTCATGTCTTTTTCGATCTTGACCTGGCCGTATATAGGGACGACGCATATATCGTCGGACCTTTCAATGAGCCAGGGCGATTCCTCTCCCAGCCAGTGGTCGGGATACTCCACCTGATAGCCGTTGACAATGTCCTGCTTGAAAATACCGTAATCATAATTTATGCCGTACCCGAACCCGGGGATCGCGAGCGTCGCCAGCGAATCCAAGAAACACGCAGCGAGCCTGCCGAGGCCGCCGTTTCCCAGAGCGGGGTCGGACTCCGTTTCGACTATGTCGGACAGTTCAACACCCAGGGCCTTAAGCGTATCCCTGCAGAGCTCGTATAATCCGAGGTTGATCAGGTTATTTGTTAGCGACCGGCCTATAAGATATTCGAGTGAAAGGCAGTAGACCCTCTTGGGGTCTTTACTGTCGTATAACTCCTGTGTCTCGAACATCCCGTCTATTATCAGCTCACGGATCGCCAGGGAAATGGAATGAAACAGATCGTTATTTGAAGCATCGGTGAGCTTTTTGCCCATCGAGTACTTCAGATGATAGAGTATCCTGCCCCGGAGGAAGCCCGAGTCATAGGATATTTTTAGCGCGGAATCGAATTCCATCATATTAGCTGTTTATATTTTAATATTGTCGAGCCAAGTTATAGTTACCGGAAATATACTTATATGTCTAATGCCGTCACGAGATAATTATACGTACCTTTAAAGGTGAAGTTAAAGATCATAGGTTATGCTCTTTCAGTAACAGTGTATAATAAAAATTCGAAATACCAACAAAAAATACAGTATCTCGCATTCTATGAATCAGAATGAAACGCTGAAAAACGTCCCGGGGACTATCACCGATTATGATGTCTACCTTTTCAAGCAGGGCGCTCATACAAATATGTACGAGAAGCTGGGCTCCCATATTATAGAGTCTGACGGAACCCTGGGAGTGCATTTCGCCCTCTGGGCGCCTAACGCCGAATACGTCTCCGTTATCGGGGACTTCAACGGCTGGAATAAGGGCTCCCATCGACTTCAGCCCAGATGGGACGAATCGGGGATCTGGGAAACGTTCATTCCGGGGCTGGGAAAAGGAGAAGTCTATAAGTACTACATCGAATCGAAGTTCAATAAGTACAGGGTCGAGAAGGCAGACCCCTACGCCCGGCGCTCCGAATTACCGCCGAAGACAGCTTCGATCGTATGGGAGCCCGATTATAAATGGCGCGACGGGGAATGGCTCGAAAAGAGGTCGAGATATAACTCCCTCGATTCGCCCATCTCCGTATATGAACTACATATAGGCTCATGGAAGAGGGTTCCCGAAGAAGGACACAGGTCCCTCACGTACGGGGAAATAGCCAATCAACTCGCGGAATACGTCAAGGCGACGGGATTCACGCACGTGGAATTCCTCCCTGTCATGGAGCATCCGTTCTACGGGTCATGGGGCTACCAGATAACGGGATACTTCGCTCCGACGAGCAGGTACGGCAGTCCTGAAGACTTCATGTATCTCGTGGATACGCTGCATCAAAACAATATAGGGGTTATTCTGGACTGGGTCCCATCCCACTTTCCCGGCGACGAGCACGGTCTCGTCTACTTCGACGGCACTCACCTCTATGAGCACGCTGACCCGAAAAAGGGGTTTCACCCCGACTGGAGTTCCTATATTTTCAACTACAACAGGAACGAGGTCAGGGCATTCCTTAAAAGCAGCGCAATGTACTGGTTCGACAAATACCACATCGATGGTATCAGGGTGGACGCCGTCGCATCTATGCTCTATCTCAATTACAGCCGTAAAGAAGGCGAGTGGATACCCAACGAGTACGGAGGCAATGAGAATCTGCGCGCGATCGATTTTATTAAGGAATTAAACGAGTCGGTCTACGCTCATCATCCGGATGTTCAGACAATAGCCGAAGAATCCACCGCCTGGCCTATGGTCTCCCGGCCGACGTACGTAGGGGGCTTGGGGTTCGGTATGAAGTGGAACATGGGGTGGATGCACGATACCCTCGATTATTTTTCCAAGAACCCCGTTCACAGAAAATACCACCATAACGATCTCACGTTCAGCATCATGTATACGTTTGCCGAAAATTTCGTGCTCCCCTTTTCTCACGACGAGGTGGTCCACCAAAAAGGGTCACTCTTAAGCAGGATGCCGGGCGACCTCTGGCAGAAGTTCGCGAACCTGAGGGCACTTTTCGGATATATGTTCGGCCATCCGGGAAAAAAGCTACTGTTCATGGGAGGGGAGATCGGCCAGTGGAACGAGTGGAACCACGAGGGCAGCTTAGACTGGCACCTCCTCGATTACCCTCTCCACGGCGGTCTCAGGCGCTGGGTCGAGGACCTCAACAGGTTCTATAAAAGCGAGGCGGCCATGCACGAGATCGATTTTTCATACGAAGGGTTCGAGTGGGCGGACTTCAAGGACTACGAGCAGAGCGTCATCAGTTTTCTGAGAAAGAGCCGCGGTGAAAAGGAGATGGTGCTGGTTGTATGCAATTTCACACCCGTCCCGAGAAAACACTATAAAATCAGAGTACCCAGGGCCGGGCGCTGGAGCGAGCGCTTGAACAGCGACTCCCATTTCTACGGAGGTAGCGGAGTCGGTAACTATGGCGGGGTCTGGACTCAGTCAAACGGATATAACAATGTTATAGAAATAAATATCCCGCCCTTGGGAGTATTATTCTTCAAATACGAAGGATGACTGTATAATTTCTATGATTTTCTCTTAAGATCAATTGTATCGATAGCCCATTTTGAATAGAAACGCATCCGGAAACGGTAGATCATCAAATATCTCACCAGGGAGACCCGAACCGCTCGGGGCCTCGTGGGACGGCTCGGGCGTTAATTTCGCAATATTCTCCGAGTTCGCTGAGTCGGTCGAATTATGCCTCTTTGACAGGGCTATCCCGAACCCCGAGGTTGCCAGGGTCCCGCTTACATCGAGGACAGGCCATATCCGGCATGCATATATAGCAGGTCTGAAACCGGGACAGCTCTACGGATACAGGGTTTACGGACCGTATAATCCCGCCAAGGGCCTCAGGTTTAACCCCAACAAGCTCCTCCTTGACCCGTATTCCAGGGCAATCTCGGGGGAAATAAAGCTGAGCGGGGTTCATTACGACTACAGGCAATACGTAAAGAGCACTGACCCTCTGCCCGATACGAGGGACAGCGGAGCCTACATGCCGAAATCGGTGGTCATCGATCCGTCGTTTGACTGGGGGAAGGACTCCCCGCCCAAGATACCCTGGGATAAGACAATAATCTACGAACTGCATGTCAAGGGGTTTACCGCTCTTCGCCCGGATATACCCGAAGAATTGAGAGGCACCTATACGGGGCTCACCGCTCCCCCTGTCATCGATTACCTGCACTCTCTCGGCGTTACGACTCTGGAGCTCATGCCCGTACACCATAGGGTGTCGGAAAAGATACTCCTCGAAAACGGACTCAGCAATTACTGGGGATACAACTCGATAGGCTTTTTCGCTCCCGATATCAGGTTTTCAAGCACCGGAGCACGCGGTCAGCAGGTGACCGAATTTAAAAAAATGGTCAAAACCCTGCACAGGGAAGGTTTTGAAGTGATGCTCGATGTAGTTTACAACCACACGGCAGAGGGCGGGGACAGGGGGCCCAGTCTCTCATTCAGGGGAATCGACAATACTTCCTACTACCGCATCGTTCCGGACGACAAAGGGCAGTATGTGAACTACACGGGATGCGGAAATACGATCAACTCGGCTAACCCCGCGGTCATGAGATTGATATTCGACAGCCTTAAATACTGGGTCACGGAAATGCACGTCGACGGATTCAGATTCGATCTGGCGACCGCGCTTTTCAGAGAGCGGCCCGAGTTCGACAAATCAAGCCCTCTGTTCGATATGATCGCAAAGGACCCGGTGCTCTCGCGTGTGAAGCTGATCGCGGAACCGTGGGACCTCGGACCCGGAGGTTATCAGGCTGGCAATTTCCCCGACCCGTGGTCAGAGTGGAACGACCGGTACAGAAACTCGGTCAGGCGCTTCTGGCGGAGCGATAACGGGCAGCTGGGCGAAATTGCATACCGTATCAGCGGCTCGAGCGACTTATACGCACGGAAGGCCAGGGGGCCTTACTCAAGCGTTAATTACGTCGCATCTCACGACGGCTTTACACTTGAGGACCTCGTTCAATATAATCAGAAACATAACGAGGCCAATCTTGAAAAGAATAACGACGGAGGAAACTCGAACTTCAGTTATAACTTCGGCACGGAGGGACCGACCAACGATCCCGTAATCAACAAAAAAAGAAAAAGGCAAAAGCGTAATTTCATCGCGACGCTCTTCCTGTCTCAAGGGATCCCGACGCTCCTTGCGGGGGACGAAATAGGAAGAACGCAGAAGGGAAATAATAACGCATACTGTCAGGACAACGAAATCTCATGGGTAGATTGGAATTTGGATAAGTCAAAAACGGAATTCCTCGAATTCACTCAGATGATGATTGATTTTCGCCATAAGCACCCGATTCTGAATCAGGGGAAATTTTTTCACGGGAACATAGTTAAACACAACGGGTTTAAAGACCTTACGTGGTTCCGACCGGACGGAAAAGAAATGACGAACGGAGACTGGCAATCGGGAAACCTCAGCGCCCTGGGATTGATAAAAGCGGGCGACAACCTGAAAAATATTAAGAAGGAAACGAAGCCTAAATTTGATAACACCCTCATGATATTAATGAACGCAGGAACAGAAGAGATTGAGTTCATTATCCCGTTAAACGGGGTATCCGGAATATGGGAGATTATTATCGATACCTCGTCCCCGGGGACCCGGGGAAGCGCGGGGAGAATCGGTTCAGGAGAACAATACAGGATGCTCGACAGGTCCCTTGCGGTCTTAAAGCCGATTTACAGAACCGGATGAATCCGGAATCCCGATATCTCATTGACCGCAGTTAAAAAGATGAAAAAGAGAAAGAACGGAATTCTCCTCCATATCACGTCGCTTCCCTCTCCTTTCGGCATAGGAGACTTGGGTCCGGAATCCCGCAGGTTCGCCGACTTTCTCTCCGAATCGCTTCAGTCCTACTGGCAGGTCCTGCCGCTTAACCCGACCGATGAGGTGTACGGCAACTCCCCCTACAGCGGCCCCTCATCCTATGCCGGAAACCCTCTCCTGATAAGCCCGGAGCTGATGAAGGATGCGGGATACATTTCAGCCGCTGATTTAAACAGAAAAAGCGGTTTCGAGACCGGCAATGTCAACTACGGGGAGGTCTCAGGATATAAGGACGAGCTATTTAAAATCGCCTTTGCGAATGCCCGGTCCCATCTGCCCCGGGATAGTGAATTCGCCGAGTTCTCCCTAAAACAGAAACACTGGCTCGACGACTACGCGCTCTACGCCTCACTTAAAGAAGATTTAAAGTTCAAGTCATGGAGCGCGCTGCCCCCCCTATTGAGGGATAGAGACGAAAAGGCTCTCGGGGAGTGGAGAGAAAAGGCGGAGTCCGATATTCTATACCATAAATTTCTTCAATACCTGTTCTTCGGCCAGTGGAATTCATTAAAGAAATACGCCAACGACAGGGAGATTGAAATCATTGGGGACATCCCCTACTACATAAATTACGACAGTTCCGAAGTCTGGACGCATCCCGAATTATTCAAACTGGGTGAAGACAAGGCTCCTCGGTTCGTCTCGGGGGTCCCGCCCGATTATTTCAGCAAAACAGGACAGCTCTGGGGAAACCCGGTTTACGACTGGGACATGTTAAAAGCGACCGGATTCGAATGGTGGGTAAACCGCATAGGACACAACCTGACATTGTTCGATGACCTGAGACTCGACCATTTCAGGGGATTCGTTTCGTACTGGGAAGTGAAAGCGGGAGAAAAGACCGCACTAAACGGCAAATGGGTCGACCTCGACGCCGTGAGCTTCTTCGATAAAATCTTCTCACGCTTTGAGAAATCCAGGTTCATTGCAGAGGACCTCGGGTACATTACCCCGGACGTAAAGGAAATCATCAAACGATACGACCTTCCCGGGATGAAGATACTGCTCTTTGCGTTCGGCAACGATTTCCCCTACGGTGATTACCTGCCAAAAAATTACACTAATACCAACTGTGTCGTATATACAGGCACTCATGACAATAATACTGTGATGGGATGGTGGAATGAAGACGCCGGAAAAACCGAAAAAGAAAGGTTTTACAAATACATCGGACGGAAACCGGGCGTCGGCGAAGTCAACTGGGAATTTATAGGCCTCGCCATGTCGTCAATAGCCGACACCTCGATAATCCCGATGCAGGACATTCTCGGACTCGGGGCGCGGGCCAAGATGAATAAGCCGTCAACGAAAACCGGGAACTGGAAGTGGAGGTTACAGCCGAACGATTTAGATGGGAATTTAACGAAAAAATTAAGGAGCATTACCGAAATTAATAACAGAGGCTAAAAGTCTGGTAAGTTTATTATGGGAATTACATTCTACTTAATTGATATTTATACTTACCTCAAAACTGCTCTGGTTTGAAAAAACAAGAGGGAGTGATTAATTGATTAAGGTCTTATTTATCGCCTCCGAAATGGAGCCTCTCGCTAAAACAGGCGGGCTTGCGGACGTCATAGGCGTGCTTCCAAAAAAATTAAACGAAATCGGATGCGATGTCAGGGTAATACTCCCTTATTACAAAGAGGTAGAAAAAAATCTAAGGCAATTAAAACTAAAGGTTAAAACTTTGAGCCAGGAGGTGCTGGTGAGCATCGACTGGCTCGCTTATAAAGGAAAGATAAAAGAGACAAAAGTAGAAGGCGTAACGGTCTATCTTCTTTGCAATGAAGAATTCTTTGACCGTGATTCCCTTTATACGGCCCCTAACGGGGACTATCATGATAACGACCTCCGTTTCGGATTCTTTTCTCTCGGGGCGCTCGAGATCGCAAAAGCCCTGAATTTCAAGCCCGAAATCATACATTGCAACGACTGGCAGTCCGCTATGGTTCCCATAGCTCTCAGGTGGAAAAAACACTACAATAACGATCCGTTTTTCTACGACTCGAAGCTCGTATTCACGATTCACAATATTTCCTATCAGGGTATATACGGAAAAGAAATTCTGGACAAGTTCGGACTCAGCCAATCTCTCTTCAATACGGAGCACCTGGAGTTCTACGGAAGGGTAAATCTCCTAAAGGGCGGCCTGATCACATCCGATCTTGTCACTACGGTGAGCCCTACTTATGCGAGAGAGATCAGGACGCGCGAATACGGATACGGTCTCGACGGTGTGCTCCGCGCAATCGCGAGCGAAGGGAAGCTTGCGGGCATCCTGAACGGCATAGATTACGATGACTGGGACCCCGAAAGGGATAAGGCGATCTTCTTTAATTACGGATACGACGACCTCGACGGCAAATTTCAAAATAAAGCGAAACTAAAGAATCTCTTGGGATTCGACGGAAACGGACATAAGCCGCTTATAGGCGTGATCTCGCGCCTCGCCCTCCAAAAGGGGGTGGACCTTGTAGTAAGATCGCTCAACAGCATTCTCGACCTTGACGTAGACCTTGTCATACTTGGAAGGGGAGACAAGAGATACGAAAAATTGCTGAAAGACGTTTCCGATGATTACAGAGGCAATTTCAAAGCGATTATAGGTTACGACGAGACCGAGGCAAGGCGTATATATGCCGGATGCGACATGTTCCTTATGCCGTCGAGATTCGAGCCCTGCGGCCTGGGCCAATTGATTTCACTCAAATACGGAACGATCCCGATCGTAAGAGGAACAGGCGGGCTTCTCGATACGATTACGGATTACAGCGAAAACAGGGAAGCAGGGAACGGCTTCATTTTTAATCATTTCAATGAAAATGATTTGGTAAATTCCATCGAAAGGGCATTAAGAGTATATAAAAATCACGAAGAATGGATCCAATTGATTAAAACCGGGATGAGGATGGATTTTTCATGGAGAAAGTCGAGCAGGGTATACCTAAAACATTACAAAATGCTCCTGGGAAGGACTTAAATCAAAGCCCGGACAAACAAAAACCGGCCATCCGTTCGGGAACGACACCCCGAATATATTCAGATATTATTAATAGCACATTCATCATAAAATTTTTTGACTCCTGATGTTTTCCGAAATGACCTCACAAATTAAATTTACAATTATGGAAGGAAGTTATGTTGCTTAATTTTTCACGCCGGAGAAATTCAATGTTATATTTACATTTTTTAATCAATAGTGAGGAATAATTGAGTAATAATTAAGGCATGCGAAAATATGAATCGGCTCTGAGGCAGAACGTCCTGTGGTGGGTGGACGAGATAAAATCCGTGGATATTCTTGTGGGGATACCCTGCTACAACTGTGAGGACTCGATCGGTTTCGTCGTCGAGCAGGTAGCCAAGGGATTGTCTCAATATTTCCCCGAATATAAAGCCGCAATATTTATAAGCGACGGCGGCTCTCTGGACGATACGAGAGAGAACGCATATCAGGCAAAGATTCCCGAACACATCCGCAGGAGAGTCACGATTTACAGGGGTTTGCCAGGGAAAGGCACTTCGTTCAGGGCCGTATTCGAGCTCGCGATAATGCTCAAGGTAAAGGCGATAGCCGTATTCGACGCCGACCTTAGAAGCATTACACCCGAATGGGTCAAATTCATTGTCGAACCTATTCTCGACGGATCGGCGGGATTCGTCGCCCCTTATTACAGAAGACATAAATTCGACGGAACCATTACAAATCAGATCGTATACCCTTTGACCCGTGCACTTTACGGGATCGATGTGAGGCAGCCCATCGGCGGGGACTTCGGCTTCTGTCCGGAGCTGGCCGCATTCTACGTCAAGGAGGACGTTTGGGACACGGACGTAGCGCATTTCGGGATCGACATCTGGATGACCACCTGCGCTATAAATGAGGGATTCAAAGTCGTCCAAACTTACCTCGGCACCAAAATACACGGCGCAAAGGACCCTGCTTCGGACCTCGGTCCCATGTTCAGGCAGGTCGTAAGCACCTTCTTTTATCTGATGAGCAAATACGAGCACAACTGGCACAGGGAGAATCCGTTCCAGGCAATTCAAATAAACAACAGGATCGAGGAAGAACCCAAGCTGGAGGCGGTCTCGGTAAGCATGAACGACCTGCACGAAGAGTTCGTCGAGGGATTCCGGCACTTCCGCCCGATGTATGAAGAAATACTCAATGACAATAACCTGGATAGGCTCGACGAGATATACGACAGCTGGAATTCCAATAAAGAAGCCGAGTTCGATGCCGAGCTATGGAGCAAGATCCTTTACGATTTCGCTTATAGCTATCAGCAGTGGCAGAGAAATAAGAGAAGGCTTGTGGATATCATTACGCCTCTTTACTTCGGGAGAGTAAAGAGCTACTGTCAGCAGGTCATGAGCATGACGAGCGATGAAGCGGAGCAGGTCATTCAGGAGCAGGCAAGAATATTCGAACAAAATAAATCCTACCTGTTAAAAAGATTCGATATCTGGAAGGACTGATCATTTGCCTTATTACAAATTTTTTTCGAATTAACCGGGCCGGAGCGATTTCATCGCGACCGGAGTTATCAGCCCCGCGACAAATCATTAAAGCTGACTGAAAGCCCTTCCGGGATTATGGAAACAAGGGAGCGGGCCTAACGCTAATCGTCTGAACAATATCATGCACATCAGATATATATAATAAAACCCATGGAGTCGAAAGCAGAGCGAAATATCGGATTTTTTGGAGCCGTCGGTATCGGTGTGGGAGCCATTGTAGGCGGAGGCATCCTGGCGCTCACAGGTGTGGCGTTCGCGTCCACTGGTCCGAGCGCCATCCTGGCTTTTGCGCTCAACGGAGTTATCGCGCTGATTACCGCGCTGAGCTTTGCCGAGCTGTCGGCGGCGTTTCCCGAATCGGGAGGGACGTACGTTTTCTCGAAAAAGGTACTGTCGATCAGGGCAGCATTCGCAGTCGGATGGGTCGTCTGGTTTGCTTCGATAATGGCGGGAGTTTTTTATGCCGTCGGAGCCGGCTACTTTATAGGAATCCTGGTCGAGAGGCTTCTGGCGGGGATCCCGGGATTTCATCCGGAATGGATAAGAGCGGACCGTGTTGCGGGCGTTATAGCGGTTTTCACCATCGTTTATTACACCCTGAGTCTCATATTTAAAAAGGGCGGCGGAAGCGTAATAGCGAACATAGGAAAGATCGCCGCATTTTCCATACTGATCCTTGCAGGAATGAGCGCGCTTACGAGGGAGTCGACAGCCGATATCAAAAGGGATTTCACCCCTTTCTTTGCCTTCGGGGCCCTGGGGCTGGTGCAGGCCATGGGATATACGTTTATCGCACTTCAGGGGTTCGACCTCATAGCCGCCGTCGCAGGAGAAGTGAAAAATCCCGGAAGAACGATACCGAGGGCTATGATCTTTTCTTTAATCATAGCGCTCGCGATATACATTCCTCTGATCTTCGTAATAACGGTTGTCGGCACAAAAACCGGGGAATCCATAACAGCCTTGAGCATCGGAGACCCCGAATCGATAATTGCACTAACCGCTGAAACATATCTCGGCAGGTTCGGGTTCTGGCTCGTCATTGCGGCAGCCATACTCTCCATGCTCTCCGCTCTCTACGCGAATATGCTTGCCGCATCGCGCATTGCCCAGAGCATGGCAAGGGACAGGACCCTTCCGAGAATTCTCGGTAGCATATATATAAAACACGGCACCCCCGCCAATTCGGTCCTGGTAACGGCAATAATTATTGTTTTGACCGTTTTGGTCATCCCGGACATAGGTTCGGCAGGGGCCGCGGCAAGCTTGATCTTTCTCCTGTCGTTCGCCCTCGTCCAGTGGATCGGCATCCTTGCCAGACGCAGGAGAGGTAAGATATCCCACTCGTTCAGAACACCGCTTTTTCCATATATCCCGATTATCGGAATTGCCGCATGCCTGGGCCTCGCGATCTTTCAGGGCATTAAAGTCCCGGCGGCGGGATTGATCGCGCTTGTATGGCTCTTCATCGGGGGAGGTTTGTACATGATCCTCTTCGGACGGAGCGCAAGGATTTTCGACGCTTCATCAGAGGGTTTCGATCCCGAGCTCGTGAAGTTGAGAGGGAGGAGTCCTCTCGTGCTGGTTCCGATAGCGAACCCCACGAATGCAGCCCCTATGGTCGCCGTGGCAAACGCGCTCGCTCCCCCCGAGATCGGCAGGGTGCTCCTACTCTCCGTCGTCATCACCAGGGGCGAACCGGACCGCAGCGGGAACCGGGATCTTGTCATAAATGCCCAGGAAGTGTTGAGAGAGGCGGTTTCCGCCTCACTCAACATCGGATTATCTCCCGAGGCCCTGATTACAATAGCCGAAAAACCCTGGCCCGAGATCATACGCGTATCCGAGACCCACAGGTGCGAAAGTCTGCTTCTCGGTTTAACACAATTTACCGACAGCGATACCGAGAACAATCTGGAAAAACTTCTGAACAGCGTCGACAGCGATGTGGTCATACTTCGCGCTCCTCGCGAGTGGCAGATACTCGATGCAAAACGCATCCTCGTTCCGGTCGCAGGCAGGGGCGGTCACGGGGAACTCCTCGCACGACTATTGGGCAGTATTTGCCGTTCGAGAAACCCGGAAATCACTTTTCTGAGGGTACTTCCCGAGGACGCGGATTGGAGATCCAATGACAGGGCGCGGAAGGAGCTATTCCTTTACGCCGCAGACCAGGCCGCGCAGGGCGATATCAAAATAAAAGTAGAGAAATCGGACGACATTGCAGGTCATATAATAAGCCGTGTCACCGAAAGCGATCTCGTAATACTGGGGACTCAGAGGCTCGGCAGACGTCAAAAATCCATGGGCGAACTTACACTCAGGATCGCGCGGGAAACCGACTGTCCTATCCTGATGATAAGCAGAAGAAATTAGCTCATTCGAGTCCGTACGGGGCTTTCCTGCAAAATAGGACGCGTATCCGGCCTCTCTATGCATAACCTACTGTAAACATTGATATATCAGTCGGCTTTTTCCCGAGTTTAAGGCGGAGGGACGATCCGGCTTCGAAACACCGCCAAACCCCGCTGGATTGAACCGAGCCGACGCCTCATTTAACTAACTCCGACAGCAAAAAAATTGAATCGAAAGTCTATTGTGTAATTGCGCACAGTCAGGAAGTGTAAAATTACACAATTATTCTAAAAACGGGCCGAATAGATCTCCTAATCCATTATGATCATTAGATATTGATATAATCTTGAAATGGCATATTACTTGCATTATATTAAGAGCAAATGCAAATAAAAGTGTTTAAAACACAGGTTACAACATTTAAATTAAAGACTACGGCCTTAAAGAGACTCTGGTTATCATCCCTTCCATGAATACTACCGAATAATTAAAACTTATAGCATTGCGGTATTAAATTTGTTTCCGTTTTAAATCTAAAAACAGGCAGGAAGAATGAGAATATCAAAGGTGAAATTGGTAGGAAGCTTTTATGCATATCAAGCTAATGTTCAGATTCTGAAAGGAGGATCATACTTAGATGTTTAATTTTGGCGAGTTAATTAGTGCTGGCTACATATACTCGGCTGTAAGTTTTGCCCTGTCGGTTTTATTGATCACTGTAAAAAACCTGATAGGCAAGGAAAAGCATTATTACAGCTTCCTCGAGTATATGAACGTCAATATAGTTGCAGCTTTGATTATCTGGGTTCTCGGATATTCCGCGCCGGAAATTGCTATACTTTCGGCATTAAGTGTGACCACGATACTTATATCACACAGGCTTTTAAAAAATTTCACGATCGCAGGAAGGCTCCTGCTGGTAACCTATGCCCTCTTTACATTCTTCGGAATAATATGGGGGTTCTGGTTTATAACGTCCATAGACGTCAGTACGGTCACACGCGTGCTGATGTACATAGGCTACCCGCTGCTATTCCTGACTTTATTTGGCGGAATCATCACGGCATTCGAGCAGTGGGAAGTCCTCGGGAAAGTTAAATGGGCGAGACCGAACAGCCCGCTTCCGCCTGGGAAACTGAACAGATATCCGAGGGTTTGTCTTCAGGTACCGGCTTACTCCGAGCCCCCTGATGTTGTAATCGCCACGCTCGACAGTATAGCCAGGCTTAATTATCCGAACTTCGAGGTCATGGTTATAGACAATAATACCAAAGACCCCGATCTCTGGAAGCCGGTCGAGCAGCACTGCGCCAAGTTAGGAGAGAGGTTCAGGTTCTTCCATGTGGACCCGCTGAAAGGCGCAAAAGCCGGAGCCCTTAACTTTGCGCTCAGGCACACTTCCTCGGACGTTGAAATCATAGGCGTCGTAGACAGCGATTACCAGGTCGAGCCGGATTTTCTCGATCGGCTTGCGGGCTATTTCGAAGATCCAAAAATCGGTTTCGTACAGAGTCCCCACGACTATAGAGAGTGGGAGCAAAGCCTGTATCAGAGGATGTGTTACTGGGAGTACAAATACTTCTTTGAAACAATTATGCCGAGCCTCAACGAGCGGGACGCCGCTCTCACAGTAGGGACCATGTGCCTCATTAGAAAAAAGGCGCTCGAAGAAGCGGGCGGATGGGCAGAGTGGTGCCAGACAGAGGACTCGGAGTTGTCGATACGTATTCACGCAGCGGGATACTCTTCCGTATATACAAACGAAACATTCGGACGCGGACTCATACCCGAAACATTTTTAGGCTACAAAAAACAGCGTTTCAGATGGACATACGGGCCTGTCCAGGAATTAAAGCGCCACGTCAGGCTCTATTTACCCAAGTTCATCGCTAAATCCTCGGCGATGACCGTGCTTCAGAAAGTCCACCATTTGAACCACGGGTTCGGCTATTTGAACCTGGGCCTCGGAGCTTTCTTTATACCGTTCGGGCTCGCGGCGCTTGTATCGATGGTGCTTCATCACGAGGTAGTCGGCGTGCCGAAAGCGCTCTGGATTACGTCTCTGGTTGTTCTCGTATGCGGGGCCACATTGAGATGGCTGACGTATCATGTGTATCTCAAGTGTTCCTTCAAGGACACGATAGGAGCGTTTATTGCTAATAACGCTTTGAGCCATACGTACATCATCGCGAGCATATCCTGTTTGTTTACAAAAGAGATAGCATGGCAAAGGACGAATAAATTCAAATCCCTTCCTCTGGGATTGGGAGCCCTGAGCTCGGCGCAGACCGAAACCCTCATAGGTATTTCAATTCTCCTGCTGGGCGGGGTATCGCTCTTCATGCTGCCTGACATGGGCTTTCACTTTATGCTGGGCTCGGTGATGATACTTAAAAGCGCTGAATACCTCGCCGCGCCGGCTTTAGCCTTGCTTGCGGAACACGATTTACGCAAATCTCAGGAATCCAAGAGCTTTGTCACAAAACCTGTTCCGAATTCAAGCCCGAATCAATACCAGCCTATAAAAAGAAACATAACGAAATAAGATCGCATCTTTCGATCTTAATCTTACAGGAAACTCAATACGCAGAAAGGGGGTCGGACGGACCCCCTTTCTGCGTATCTCTTTCTTAACAGCAAGTAACATAGAATTCCAGACGGATTCAGGCGGAATAAGCGTCAAAACGGGATTCTTGCAACCCGCGCACGTTTCCCTTATCCTCTCAATATTCAAACGAAGCTACATTAACAATGACAAAGGGTCCTGCATTCAGCAATGAAGAAATAGCGGATGCCCTCGAGCGTATATCATCGCTGCTCGAAGTCCAGGGGGCCGGCACCTACCGCGTGAGGGCTTATCTCAACGCGGCTAACACGGTCAGGGACTCCGAAACCCCGGTCCCTCAGATATTCGAATCCGAGGGTATAAAGGGACTCGAAGCGCTGCCCGGAATCGGAAAGAGCATAGCGGCTGCCATATCGGAACTCCTCTCCACGGGACGCATAGGGCTTCTCGAGAGGCTCGAAGGACAGGTCTCGCCGGAGGAGCTTTTCGAGACAGTACCGGGGATAGGCGAGAAGACGGCTCGCGAGATACACAAGACGCTCGGCATCGAGACTTTAGAGGAGCTCGAAATAGCGGCGCACGACGGCACTCTTTATAAAGTCCCCGGCCTCGGCAGGAGAAAGGTCCAGGGCATTAGAGACACCCTGTCGGGGATTCTGTCCAAGGCCTCCAGGCGCCGTGCACGGAGGCTCCGCTGGCTCGAGCATGAGATGAGAGAGCTCGACCTTCATAAACCCGGCGTCGAGCTTGTGCTGGAATCCGACAGGGAGTACAGGGAAAAAGCGGCTCGCGGGGAGCTCAAGAAAATCGCACCCAAGCGTTTTAACCCGTCGGGTGAAAAATGGCTCCCGATCTATCACAAAGAAAAGGACGGCTGGGCATTCACCGTACTTTACTCGAACTCGCCTCTTGCGCACAAACTCGGCAGGATGAGGGACTGGGTCATTGTCTACTATGAGAAGGACGGGGAAGAGGACCAGTGCACGGTGGTCACGGAGTGGCAGGGAAGGTTATCGGGAAGGAGGGTCATACGCGGCCGAGAAACGGAATGTCTGGATTATTACAGCCGTCACGCAAGGGAAGATGTGTACTCGAGAAATTGAAAGCCGCAGCTGGGGATCCTCCGTTTTCCCCACTTGACAGCGCAAGGGGAAAGATAGAGACTTTGAGTGCTCCCGTTCGGCGCTTTCAAACATGAGGACGAATGAGTATGTACAAGCATTTCAAAAAGTCAGGAACCTCTTATTATTACCTTACAGCTTTTGGGCGAGGGTAAAAGGGTAACTCGACAAACAAATAACTTCCGATGAGTAATATCAAATTAAAAATTATAAATTATCGATACCTGATAGCATTATTCCTATCAATTGTATTCGTAAATGCCTTTACGATTTTTTATATCAAACAAGAACATTATATCTATAACTGGGACCTCGTAGGATATTGGGAACAATATACCTATATCGGGCACAACCTGGTACGCACTCCGATAGCAAGTATTAAGGACATTTTAACTTCAATTAGATACTATTAACGACTATAACTATCTCCCCGTTATACCACTACTCCCGTTCTACTACTTGTTTGGCGAATCCAGAATCGGCTATATTCTGGCGATTTCCAATATTTATCTTTTACCTTCCATAATCATATTAACTTACCTATCGGAAAAAATAATAAATTCATATCGTCAGGATACCGATCTAACTATTTTTTGACACTTAAAAACAACAAAATTGAGCATATACTCTGATTCTTATAACAAGTTAGAATGACATTATTCGGATCTCTATGAGCTTTATAAATTTTTCAAAAAAATTCTTTTTTAGTATATAAATAAGTTTTAGTTTTATTTTCAACCACAATATCAAAATTATACAATAATTCCATCAGTCATGTGTATATTGTTCACGCTAGTATTCTCCATAATCAGTCAATACTATACGCGATCAAACAAGTTTTCTTTTATCTGAAACCGTAAATACTGTCATTGTACCTTCAACACCAAAATTTACAAACTCTATATTCGGTCTTTTTCATTTAGTAAAAATAATTCTCTTTGCAACCACTCATTATATAGTCCCGAAGGGTCCCGACTCTTCGCGGATATCCGGACGTAGGCGGGATTGTTTTCATAGGACTAATATTATTGATATATGTGGAAAGACCGCCTGAAAAACAAAATCTGATCTTGCTTTTCCTTACAGCTATTTGTTTATTTATAATCAGCATAAACAGAAGATATTATAATTTTTGGGTTATAGCCTTTTTTATCGCCGCATTTCTTGAAAGGTTTTCATTTATTGCTATAAACGAAGCAAAGAGCTACAAGGATTATCTCAAACTGATAAGAAACCTGATTATAGTTTGTGCGGTATATATAATTTCTTATTTTATCATTGCAGAACCTCTGCTGAAAAAACAAATCACAACAGATTGGTCAAGTGTTTACGGAGCCTACAAACACAATTTATCGTGGATGCACAGAGCTCTCGATTTCCCGAATCATTTCGGCCTATTGTTTTCAATACTATCTATTTTAGGTTTATTTTTTTCAATACGGATAAAGCGTATAAGATATTTCATTCTCTTTATTGCACTACAGGCAGTTATAATTATAATCGCTTTTACGAGAGTCCAATCATTCGATTTCCATCAATATTTATTGATCAGTTCTGCTTTTCTCATCCTAGCGGCTATGTTCATTGAGAGGTCCGTTTCATTCTTTAAGAATTTACTGCCAAGAATCATCTATATATTCATTTATCTGGTCTTTATCATCACGACGTTTGCTTACACGTTTATACCGAACTTCGATAAGCCTCAGTCCATAGCGTTTTGGATACCGATACCCACACTTACAGAAATGATATTCATTTACAAGACCTACACCGAATCAAGGAATTTATACCTCATGTTCACTTTATTATCCATCATCGGAATAATTAATTACTCGAAAATATATGACTTTAAAAGCTTCATCAATTCTCTTGTCCCAAAGAAGGTTATTCAAACCACTTAAGGCGATCCATATTGCAAGAATTTTGGTACTTCTTCTTACGTACTTGTTGAATTCGTCGAACCAGTATTGTTTCGCCAATTAACCTGCCGCGACTTTCGAATATACGTAGTAGCCAGTTCCGCATGTTACTTATTAGTAGCAAAAGCATTGAAAATATAGGAAATAAAAAGCTCGTATTATTCCTAAATGGCAACACCCTTTTGACAAATATATGTATAGTGAGTTTAATTCTTATTATATCAATCGTTTATATTCATATATACTACCACAAACTTCATAAAAATCCGTGAGGGCAGGAATCGGATGTATAGATCCATGCCGATAATGTAAGCTTTTGAACCCGAGTTAACGGCCGACGTGCAAAAGAGACGGACTCCCATTTGAATTATTCCACTCTAAATATTTGATAATAGCCGATCCGATTCAATATCACTTAGGTGAAAAGGACCAGGTGTAATATCGATACCCGCCGAAAAAATTTCTAAAAATGAAGGGATCGGTATGAATTCAGGAAACTCCCGAATAGCTTCAATCTGGATGATAACGTCAAGTTATACGTATACGAGAGGCAAAGCGACCGGTACTCCCAGTTCACAGAATTGGCTATTGTGATTGGATTTTATGAGTGGTACGTTGTATTTGGAGAACGCTTCGGCACTCAACGTACTAGACGAGTATGTATGTGAGGCGTTGAATATGGTTATCGGCACTTCGTTGCCCACTGGAATGGCGGGGGACGGGGGAATTTTGTGCGTGGCGAGGTCCGCCGGAGGCGATTGGCTATGACAAAAGTCCGGAGCTGACTTCTCAAAGATTCGTTGACTGGTGCCGGGATCGCAGCATCGAGATGTTCTGTATACAGCCGGGCAAAGACACAGAACGCATATACTGAACGTTTCAAGAGCATATCGTGAGGAGGTGTTAGATGCATAATTATTCAGAGATCTCGAGCAAGTATGGGACATGGCCAATGACTGGCTCAGAGGTTATAATATATTCATGATTCGCTCGGCGGGTCGCTGCCAAGCCTGTTCCGGGTACAGGTAACAGCTAAAATTCTTCTTTGTAACTGTCGACCTAATTGGGAAGCTTACAGTATTATTAATATATCTATGACATTTTGTAAAACAAAGCCTCATTGATTACTGATTCTGAAATATTATGGTATCTCGGCAGAGAATAATAGCTTACGGTCTAATTCTGATAACAGTCTCGATTATTGCTTCATTTGGAATGGCGGAAATATTTATCAGACTTGTTGTTTTGCATCATTTAAACGTTGCCGAGAAGAGATTCAGGGAACCCTCATTCTATGGCGACTATTTTTCTGATGATGATTACTGGAAACTGAGATATAAAATTGGGGATATATATAAACCCCCTGAGCATCCACACCCTTTACTCGGCTGGGTGGGTGATTTTGACCGCGAAAATTATAGACACATCGGCGATGAAAGGATTGCAGGCAGGACTCCGGTACTTCTTTACGGAGATTCTTTTGCTGAATGTGAAACGGAAATTTGTTTTCAAGACCTGTTAAACGGAGACAAGGATTTCTCAAAACAATATTATTTACTGAATTATGGAGTCGTATACGAGAAGAAAATCCGCCGGATTACCCAGAAATAACGGACGTGTTAAATGAGTTTCTGGCTTATTATCCGGAGATGTCAAAACGTTACGACATCTTACCGTTGAATCTGTTTTTGACGGAAAAGAGCGAGGCGAAAAAAAATACCGAAATACTATTTTCCCCGGATGCGAATATTTCAGTGAACCTGAACGGTAACCAGCCGACGGAGACGGAGTTCAGCTTTAAGGGATATTTGAAGAATATGAAAATTCTGCCTTCAATCAACAAACACTGCGATATTTCCAGCAAGGTGGAATTGAAAATCACGGGCGACGGGAGAGAAGTTTTCAGGCACGCGGTTGAGGGAACCGGGGAGAAAGCCTACGACATCGATCTGAAAGGAGTTGATCTGCTGGACCTCAGTGCCATCGACCTGAGTCCTCAACCTTGTGAATCTCTGAATATAAAAATATTATCCGAGGAATGGGAAGCGAACTGACGAGGGAGACAGCAAGTCAAAATTCCTTGCCTGGAGAACCAGAAACCACCATTCGTTCATAATTCCCTCGGGGTCACGTTTTCCCTCACCCAATTGACTATTTCATCCGTCGAAGCTCCGGGTTCAAAGATGGCTTTAACGCCCTTTTCCTTGAGAGTTTCAATATCTTTTTTGGGTACAATGCCGCCGCCGAATAAAGTGACATCATCGATCCCTTTCTCCTTAAAGAGTCTTATTATTTCCGGGAATATGTAGTTGTGAGCCCCGGAAAGAATACTTATCCCGACGGCATCGACATCCTCCTGAACAGCCATTTCAACGACTACTTGAGGAGTATTGTGGAGACCCGTGTAAATTACTTCATAACCTGCGTCTCTCAAAGCCCTCGAGATTATTTTAACTCCCCTGTCGTGACCGTCGAGCCCGACCTTCCCAACCAGAATCCTTATTGTTCTCTCATTTCCCATTATAATTCCTCTGCGCTCGTATTAGATAACCGTAATTAAAAATAACCCGGGTCCCGATAGACCCCGTACACTTCCCTGAAAATATCGCTTATCTCCCCTAAAGTCGCATACTCCCTGACGGCGTCGATAATGGAGGGCATTAAATTATTTCCTCGACGGGCAGCCATCAGAACATCTTCGAGTCTTGCTTTCACGGCCCTGTTATTCCTGATTCTTTTCAGCTGTCTCAGCTTTTCACTCTGACCCGCCTCTACGGTATCCTCAATTTTAAGGGTCGGGATGGAGACCTCTTCGTCCGTAGAATATTTATTAACCCCGACTATCGTCTTTATCTCGGCGTCGAGCTCCCTCTGGTATTTGTATGCCGCGTCCGCAATCTCCTTCTGCGGAAACCCCATTTCGATCGCCCTGATTATCCCCCCGAGCTGATCTATTTTTTCGATATATGCAAAAGCCTCCTTCTCGGTCCTGTCCGTCAGAGACTCGATGACGTAACTACCGCCGAACGGATCGATTGAATTTATAACCCCGCTCTCTTCGGCGATTATCTGCTGTGTCCTGAGGGCTACCGTTACAGCCTCCTCCGTCGGCAAAGCGAGCGTTTCGTCCATGGAATTCGTATGCAGGGACTGTGTCCCGCCTAACACCGCCGCCAGCGCCTGGATAGTCACTCTGGCTATATTGTTTAAAGGCTGCTGCGCCGTGAGACTCGCCCCCGCCGTCTGCGCATGAGTTTTCAGTATCCAGGATTTCGGGTTTTTCGCTCCAAACCGGTCCCTCATAATCTTAGCCCACATCCTCCTCGCAGCGCGGAACTTTGCAATCTCTTCGAGAAAATCGTTATGGACATTGAAGAAGAAAGACAGGCGCGGCGCGAACTCATCGACGTCGAGACCGCGCTTGAGGCTTTCCTCCACATAGCCGATCCCGTCTGCAAGCGTAAACGCGAGTTCCTGTACAGCAGTGGACCCCGCCTCCCGGATATGGTAACCCGAGATCGAAACGGGATGCCAGTTCGGAACCTCTTTCGCACAGAACTCTATAACATCTATCACTATTTTTACGGAAGGCTCAGGGGGTGATATCCATTCTCGCTGAGCGATGAATTCCTTTAACATATCGTTCTGTAGTGTCCCCCTGAGCTTTCCCAAGCTGACCCCTTTCTTCTCCGCCATGACGAGATACATGGCGAAAATTATTGAAGCGCTGCAGTTTATAGTCATTGATGTCGTCACTTTATCGAGCTCTATCCCGTCGAACAGGACCTCCATGTCCTCAAGTGAGGAAACAGAAACCCCTTCCCTGCCTACTTCTCCCCTCGAGCGCTCGTGGTCGGAGTCATAACCCATGAGTGTGGGCATGTCGAAGGCTGTGCTTAGACCCGTCTGTCCCTGCCCGAGCAGATATTTAAACCTGCTGTTCGTGTCCTCGGGTGTCCCGAAGCCGGCAAACTGACGCATGGTCCAGAGTCGTCCCCGGTACATCGTGCTGTGTATCCCGCGCGTGAAGGGATAGGAGCCGGGGAATCCCAAAGCGCTCGCATAGTCAAAGCCGTTTAAGTCCAGAGGGGTTACGAGCGGCGGTACCTTCATGCCCGATATAGTCGTAAAATCCTCTTCTCTTTTGGGAACATTTTCATATTCTTTCTCCCAAAGTTCTTTAGCCTTCTTCAATCTTTTCATCTCCATATTTTCAAAAGTCATTGACACCTCTCAGCTTAAAAATTAAATTCGTCTGCCAATCGCATGACCGCAACTTCAAGGAACATACTATCGGCATATTTCTGTTAAAGCGGCTTTGATTTAATGTAGAGATTAATCCGAGAACCCATACAAACTAATTCCCGACCAAATTACGCCGTCAGCTTATTGAACATACGCTCGTTCACCTAAAAATGCAGGATTAAATTCAAGCGGCTCATACATGAGAATTATTTTTTTATTTGACGCTATTTTAACAATATTTATTACCCTTTGCCTTAACCAATGATTAGAACTCTCCTATATTAATTCCTATCCTGTAACGCCCATCGGGACATCACAGGATAGGAATAAGAGGCAATCATGCAATGGGTCTACGACAAATAATTTGATTATTCACTCCTGTACACAAGCCGGCTTCCAATACGGCTTGTGGTCTAACGTCCTACTTCAGCATTCCCCCCTGACTGTACATCGGGACCATGAAGCGATGGCGCATGGTGTATTTGAACGGAGTGGAATAAAGAAGCGATCCGAAATCCTTCTCCGGATCTCTCTTCACCACCTTAGTCCAAATGGTCTTGGCCCCCGGAATAATCAGGTTGAATGTGAAGCTGATTATCCCGACAACTTCTTTAGCCGGTATCTGGCCGCCCATATAATCGAACGGCGTACCCTGCATAAACCAGGAACGAATATCCCTGCCGGTCGCAGTACGAATGCTTGAGGCATCCATCATGAAGCGGTGTCCCGTTCCGAAGCCCGGAGGGAGATCGGACGGAAGATACGTAACCTCATGTACGCTGTTTGTAACGTCGGGATAGGTGGTGATACGGTAATTCATGCGGCCCCAATCTGTTTTCCCATAAAAAGCCGGTCTAGCTGAAAGTGGTTTGTCGGAATAACGGCCGTTAGCCGTATGTAGAATATAGCCGCGTCTTTCCATAAGCATATTGAAGTAATTATTATTGAGTCCGTGTTCGAATGCGGCGATATAGGCGGCTTTCTTCGGAAACCCGAACGGCTCTCTTCCCGCGGAAACGCCCGAATCATTAGAAAGATACATATATGGATAATACCCCGCTTTATAAGTCTCCCCGTCCTGTGCCTTTAATGACGCAGCGAAGGTCACACCCATCTCCATATACGGTCCTATCATGGTATTTCTATGAATGACGTACCAGAACTCGATTACATCGTCTTCCAGTTTTAAAGGCTCAGGGAGAATTGCCTTCATATCCTTCTGATCGGCACGTATGACGAATGCCATCCATCTGCTCTCCGTATAGGTGAGCGGAATAATATCGTAATCATACAAGGGGTCGGCGACACCCTGGCTTATGATGTGAATCCGGTCCCTGTCGAGCGGTAAGGGCGGCACCTCCCCTTCACTCAACCAAGGATTACTATATTCATTGGCTTGCAATCCCATTTTACTTGCCCTCCTTATATATTATTCTGAACCAATGCTTGGCGACTGAGCGTTCGTTCAGTATCTCCATCTTAGTATATTTCGAATGCCCCTGTCAAGTATTTTTGTAAAAAGAATTTCAGATGGTTAATATATTATATGATCACAGGTTGTTAAGTGTTAATAAACACCGCGCATCTTCGATTTAACATTCGACTCGTATTCCATTTCAACTAAATAATCTGAACGAACGCTCAGTCCGGGTAAATATCATAATCGCCCACTTTACGAACTACGGAGGTATTCCGGGATTGCGAAATTAATCGGCACTGAAGCGAGGATAAACCGGATTCTATTCCGGCAATTGATAAGCGAATCTAACTCTTAGAGGTAAGCTCCCTTAGAATAAGACCGCACTTTATTTCTATAAATCTTTCAAGTGTGTAGTTTTTTTGCAGCATCCAGCGTCGGAAGGCCCACATTTGTCCTGAAACCATAATATCATTGGCAATTAGATTTACGTCTTTTTTACTAACGGAAAAAGTACCGTCTTCGATTCCTCGATGTATAATTTCCTCAAAAATTGCCGTCATTTCTTCTTCAGCTTTAAAGATGTACTTTCTCGCCAGATAGGACAGAGACTTTGTCTCTTGATAGAGAAATAATAAATAATCCTGCATTTCATCGATAATTACGTAGTAAGATCTAATAGCCTTTTCCAGAGTCTCCCTGGTATCGCCGGTTATTTCTAAAGAAGGTCTGACCCTCTCACTTACACTCGTGTGTATGTAATCACAAACAAGGTAAAGTATGTCTTCTTTCGTTCTTATATACTCATATAACGTTCCTATGCTCATTCCGAATTTTTGAGCAATCTCCCGCACAGTAGTCCTATGAAAACCCTTGCGCACGAAAAGCTCCACCGCAGCTTTGACTATTTCCATTCTGCGGACTTCTATAAGCTGCTTATCTTTTACTCTCGACTCGATGTGTTTTATCGCTCTTTCCATATCCCAACTTTACAGCTTGATTAGAGATTATTGATGGCCAAAAACTTAAATATTAACAATACATTTTAACCGATTCGGGCGAATTAATAAAATGCGGGGGTTGCGGAACATAGAGATAAGCTGGTGGAGCCGAAGGGATTCGAACCCTCGACCTCATGAATGCCATTCATGCGCTCTCCCAACTGAGCTACGGCCCCACGGACAGGTATTTAATTTAAGTCCTCATTCGTTTAAAGTCAAATAAAATAATGTATAATTCCTAGCTTAAACTCGCCCTGGGCTCTAATCAGAAAGGAGAATTTTCATGAATGTCGTCAATGTCGGACTTATCGGCGCCGGTACAGTCGGATGCGGGGTTATAAAGGTCCTCAGCCAGAACAGAGACATTATCGAGAAGAGGACGGGGATCAGGATCAACCTTAAAAAGATAGCCGATATAGACCCCGACAGGAAAAGGCCCGTAAAAATCCCGAAAGGCAAGCTGACGAAAGATGCGCGCGATCTTATAGAGGACGGATCGATCCATATTATAATCGAGCTCGTCGGAGGGACCGGGATTGCCAAGGATTTCGTCCTCGGGGCCATCAGGAGCGGAAAACACGTCGTTACAGCCAACAAAGCCCTTCTTGCCCATCACGGCAGGGAAATCTTCCAGGCGGCGGCGGAAAAAGGAGTGGACGTCGGGTTTGAGGCAAGCGTCGGAGGCGGAATACCAGTCATTAAAGCAACACAGGAGAGCTTCGCGGCTAACAACATCCTTTCGATTCATGGAATAATAAACGGCACGTCTAATTACATCCTGTCTAAGATGACCGAAGAAGGCTCGGAATTCGCCGAGGTTTTAAAAGAGGCACAGAAGGAAGGGTACGCCGAGGCCGACCCTTCATTTGACGTCGATGGAATCGACGCCGCGCACAAGCTTTCCATACTGATCATGCTGGCATTCGGCATCTTCATAGACTTCGGCAAAATACATGTCGAGGGCATCAGAGGAGTCACACCCCTTGACATTGCTTACGCCGATGAGCTTGGATACAGGATAAAACTCCTGGCAATCGCAAAATCAAGGGAAAACGGACTTGAAGCCGGGGTCTATCCGGCTCTCGTAAAAAAAGAAACTCAGCTCGCCGATGTTTCGGGGGCGTTTAACGCAATCTATATAGTCGGGGACGCGGTCGGACCTACGATGCTCTACGGCATGGGAGCGGGGATGATGCCCACAGCTAGCGCTGTCGTGAGCGACGTGCTGCAGATAGCCAAGGACCTCTGCCTCGGGAACACTCATTCGTCCCCTCCCAGGTTTTACGGCGGTAAGGATTCCTCCCCGCTTATAAAAATGAGCGATACCACGAACAAATACTATTTGAGGTTCCAGGCCGAGGACAGACCGGGGGTGCTCGGGAAAATTACCGGGAGCCTCGGAAAGCACGGGATCAGCATCGAGTCGGTTATTCAGAAAGGGAGGCACCTCGGCGGAGGGGACGTCCCGGTCGTGATAATGACTCACGAGGCCAGGGAGAGGAATATCCTTTCCGCGCTCAAGGAGATAGACAGGTTCTCCACTATTAGAGCTAAAACGACATTCATCAGGATCGAAGACCTTTGAAAAGTGGGGATAAGGGGCCGGCCCGGGGGACTCAGATTCTTTATTCCTGCGAAACGGGGGAAAAACGACCGTAACACATCCGGCAGATAATCAAATGCGAATACCGTCGCCGCCGTGCAATGATTGCTCTGCCCGGACTACACATCGAATACCGCCAACCCTATGACAAAGAAGTTTAACTTTAAAGAGATATTCGATTCGCTACCCGAATCTATTATTATCATGGACGAAGAGCTCTACGTGCTCGACATGAACGACAATGCCGAAAGCACTTTCAGGATTTCGAGGGAGAAGGCACGCGGTCAGCATTCGAGTATGTTTATGCCCGAGGAAATCGAGGGCGTTGCGCTTATGGCGATGGGAGAGGGACGTACAATAATCGGCGACGAGATAAACCCGGTCTTGAGAAACGGCGAGCGAATCTCCATCCAGGCAGTCGCCTCCCCGTTATTTACGAACAAGGGGAACCTTAAAGGCGCGATACTCCAGATAAAAGACATGTCGGGGACGAAATTTCTCAACAGCAAGAGCATCCAGGAGATATCGGCTTCGAAATTTGAGAATCTTATCCTCGGGCTGGCTCATGAGCTGAAGAATCCGCTGAGCGGCATAAGAGGGGCCGCACAGCTCCTGGCAGAGGACGCCACAAACAAAGAGACGATAAAATGTGCGGAGATAATAACAAAGGAAACAGACAGGCTCAGGGCATTGCTCGATACCCTTAAACAGCTCGAGCCATTCGCCGAGGAAGTGTTCGAATTAATAGACATACATGAGCTGCTGATGGAAACCATATATCTCGAATCCATGTCCAAATCGGGGGAGCGGATACAATATAAACAGAACTACGACATAACGATCCCGCCGATACACGGGGACAGGAACGCCCTGAAGCAGGTCTTCCTCAACCTTATAAAAAACGCGGCGGAGTCGATCCCGGACAGGGGCCAGGTCGAAGTCTCCACCAGATGGATGACGGAACATAAGCTCAAGGGTCAGAACTCGATGTCGGTCGAGATCAGGGATAACGGAAGCGGGATACCCAAGGACTCTCTGGAAAAAATATTCAGCCCCTTTTATACTACTAAAAAAGAGGGCTCGGGTCTCGGTCTGTTTTTAGCGTATCAGATAATTGCAAAGCACGGAGGAGCGATTTTCGTTGACAGCGAACCGGGAGCCGGCACGACCGTCAAGGTGTACATTCCTATTTCAGGCTTATAAGTTTACAACGGAAGCGCAAACTGAATAATAACGTCATAGGCGCGGAGCGGATCCATAGATAGCAAATGAAAAAGAAAATACTGGTAGTGGACGACGAAGAAAGCATCAGGTGGGTGCTCGGCAAGTGCCTCGAAAAGGCGGGTTATCTTGTCAGGTATGCCGATAACGGAGCGAAGGCTCTTGAGTGCGCATCGTCAGAAGGTTTTTCTTCGATAGTACTCGATATAACCATGCCGGATATGAGCGGGTTCGATGTGCTTAGGGAATTCAGGTCGAGGGGGATCAATCCTCCGGTAATCATTATCACCGCTCAGAATACCGTTAAGAACGCAATAGATGCCATGAAGCAGGGCGCCTATGATTACATAGCCAAACCCTTTGACCTCGACGAGGTCAAAATAACCGTACAAAGGGCCATAGAAAGCTACGAGAACTCGAAGAAGCTCGATATGCTAAGGACCGAATCCGCAGAAGAGGACTCGCTTCAGGACATAGTCGGCAAATCCCAGGTGATGCTCAACATATATAAGATGATAGGGAGAGTCGCCGAACGGGACATAACCGTGCTGGTAGTAGGTGAGAGCGGGACAGGAAAAGAGCTGGTCGCGCGCGCTATACACCAAAACAGCATGAGAAGGGACGGGAAGATGGTCGCCGTGAACATAGCGGCCATTCCGAAAGAATTGCTCGAAAGCGAGCTGTTCGGGTATGAAAAAGGAGCATTCACCGGAGCCTCCCTGCCAAAACAGGGAAGGTTCGAAGAAGCCCATAAAGGTACGCTCCACCTGGACGAGATCGGGGACATGCCGCCCGAGCTACAGACGAAGCTCCTGCGGATACTCGAAGAGAGGAAATTCTACAGGCTCGGCAGCGAAAGACCCACCCCGGTCGACGTCAGAATAATAGCATCGACCAATAAGAACCTCGAAAAAGAGGTGTCTGAAGGGAGGTTCAGAGAGGACCTTTATTACAGACTCAACGCCATAACGATCGAGATACCGCCGCTCAGGAGAAGAATAGAGGACGTAGTGCCGCTGATAGACCATTTCCTGAATAAATATTCAAAAGAGCTGGGGGTAGCTAAAAGGACCGTATCCGACGACGCCAAAGAGCTCGTGCTAAGTTATAACTGGCCCGGCAATGTCAGGGAGCTCGAAAACATAATAAAGCGCGTACTAGTACTGACATCCGACAGCGTTATCACGAAAGAAACACTGATCGAGGCCGCGCCGCACCTCGAAGGAAGGGGAAGAAGAGAGCAGGAATCGTTCGACCAGCTCATAACAAACGAGCTCAACTATTTAATAGAAACAGGCGGCGGCGACTCCCCGGGGCAAATCTACGACAAAATAATCAAAAAAGTCGAGAAACCCCTCATCGAAGCCCTGTTGAGAATTACCAATGGAAACAAGAAAAAGGCAGCTCAGTTACTCGGTATTAACAGAAACACACTTTCAAAAAAGATGGAAGAATTAGGACTCGAGGGAAAAGATAACGATTAGCACGAAAACTGTCAGGTGAGCTTATTCAAGCCTTCTATATATTCAAGCCCCTCTTTTGCAGCAGCCTGCTCAGCCTGTTTTTTATTCCTCCCGATCCCCTTACCCATGCATTTCCTGCCGAGCTTCACCTCCACATGGAAACACTTGTCGTGGGGAGGCCCTTCTTCGAGCACGACTTTATACTTGGGTACCTTCTTGAACTGCCGCTGAGCGACTTCCTGAAGCCTGGTTTTATAATCCCTGAAAATCTCCTCGTTGCCGTTAAGGCAATTCTTTAAGAGCCTCGTAACTATCCTATAGACCTTCTTGTACCCTCCGTCTATGAATATGGCCCCTATTACAGCCTCGAAAGCGCCGGCGAGGTTGGACTGCCTCTTCCTCCCCCCCGTATTCTCCTCACCCTTCCCGAGCAGTAGCTGCTTGTCCATCTTGAGCTCCTTCGCGAAATGGGCGAAATTCATACGGCTCACTATGGCGCTCCTCATCTTGGAGAGCTTGCCTTCCGCAGCATCGGGGAACAGGTCGTATAATACGCGCGCGACGATGAAACCCAGGACGGCATCACCCAGGAACTCCATCCTCTCGTTGCTTTCGACTGAAGTCTCGTTCGCGTAAGAACTGTGGGTAAGCGCAGTTTTAAGAAGCTTGCTCTCCCTGAATTTATAACCTAGCTTCTTCTCAATCATGGACTAAGAAAACTATCATTAAGAATGATTAAAATCAACAAGCCGATCTTAAGCTGATTTTTAAAATATATGCTATTTTTCGATAGATTTGAAGAGGCGGGGTTTATAAATAAACGGGATCCGGCCGGAGCCCTTTCAATTTAGTTGCAGGATACGAGTTAAATCCAAACCTGAAATCAATCGTAAAGATTAAGTATAATAGGTACGCTTGCGAGAATAGGAATAACATTTGCGAGGTGAAGAATGAGAGCCTATACAGCACTCCTGCTGGGATGTTTAATTCTAATAAATACGGCGGATTATGCATCCTATGCCCAGGAGAGCCAGAACGGGAAGCGCACGCTTAGCGTTACGGGCAGCGGGAAGGTGGACGCTGCGCCCGATGTCGCGTATTTGAGCCTCTCGGTCGAAACCCTCGCAAAAAACGCCTCCCAGGCAGTCAGGGAAAATGCCGGGAAAACCAATAAAGTCATCGAGGCGATAAAGGCGAAGCTCGGCAAAAACGATAAGGTCTCGACAGCGGGATACAGCCTCAACCCCGTATATGAATATAACAATCAGACAAGCAACTCGGAATTCAAAGGTTACAGGGCAAGCAACCGCATCATCGTCGAAGCGCACAACCTTAAAGAAATCGGGACGATCATCGATACCACCGCCGAGGCGGGGCTTAACAACATCGAAAGCCTTTCATTCGATACGACGAAGAGGGACGAGTACAGGAGAGAGGCCCTTGTCGCGGCTGTGAATGACGCTAAGGCGACTGCTGAAACCCTTTCAAAGGCGGCAGGAGTAAGCATAACGAAAATACTTCAATTGTCCCCGTCCTTCGATTACCCGGTACCCGTATACAGGGATTATGCCCTCAGCAAGGAAGCCGCGGCTCCTCCGCCCCCCACCCCCATAGAGCCGGGCGATCTCTCGATAAGCGCTTCAGTCAGCATCGTGTTCGAGATAGAATGAAGAGTCAGCCCCCGGTACGGCATTCCTCACAGCTGCAAAGCTCTCTCAGGAAGTCGTACGTATAAATCCCCGTATCGTGCTTATCGTTCCAGCTGAACTTGATCGCGTATTGACCTACGTGCTCCGTGCGCAGAGGCTTGATCGCCGCGGACTGAACTCTCAAGGGAATCGTCTTCTTAAACGGCAGCTTGCCGGTCTTGCTAGTTTTCCTCAGCTGCCTGCAGGTAGCGCAGGGACATTCCTGTCTCAGATCCTCAAACAGATAAATACTCTCGTGCCCGTCGTCCCATACTATCAGGAGCGCCGTATCGCTGAACTCGGTAATTTCCGCGGGCTTGTATTTAGACATTACTCCCCCTTGCATCACTCACGATTTATGCACCTATATTGTACCGAATCTTGCGCCGGGAGCCCGCTTCGTTGACATGTTTTATCCGAAAATTGTATAATCAAATCCTGATGAAAAGGGATGTCGCAGGGACGGTCGCGGAGTGGATCAAAGAGGCCCGGAAGATCATCGTCCTCACGGGGTACGGGTTATCGGCCGAGAGCGGCTTGCCGGATTTTACGGACCCCAGGCTAAACCCTCATATCAGGGACTTCCGTGAAAACAGGGATGTGCGGGCCGAGTACTGGATGAAGATAATGGAGATCTACCCGTCTCTCCAGAATGCCGAGCCGGGTCCGGGGCATAGGGCGCTTGCTGAGCTGGAATTATTGGGGAACCTCGACTGCGTCTTCACGCAGAGCACGGATGGACTCCACCGCAGGGCGGGAAATACGACCGTGATCGAGCTCAACAGCAGCATACAATGGATCACATGCCCCAGCTGCGGCAAGGATTATTCGATCGATGAAATCATCGGCATGCTCGAAAAGGGCGCATCCGTGCCCGTCTGCAGGGAATGCGGAAGCGACCAGTTAAAACCCACTATTTCGTTCCCGGGGCAGCCTCTCCCGCACTGGGAAGCCCGGGAGGCGTGGATGAGGCTTCATAACGCCGACCTCTTTCTCATTGCCGGAGCCTCGCTGGACAAGGAGCCTGTCGCATCTTACCCATTTCTGGCCAAGGAGAATAACGCCAAAGTGGTTATCATAAACGAAAAGGAAAGCCCTGCCGACGACTACGTCGATGCGGTCATATACGGCAAGCCCGGCCAGGTGCTGAATTATATTTTAAAAAAGGTTAAGGAAAGTATTACCATCTCCTGACTGATGCCGGTATAATAAGGACTCCTGAACCCCATCCGTGACAATAAATCACCGGACATTCCGAGGAGAATAATGGCTGAGGAAAAACCGCACACTACCGAAATCAAAAGATACGTATCCAATACAGACAGGGACATCTATACGGTCAGCAATATCCCCGAAGAGGTAATCGCCGTAATATTCGCCTATGTAAGCAGAAGCCCCAAGAGCTTCCGGGATAATATTGGCGCGGTCATTCAGGAAGAACAGCTCGGACAGGAAAGGGCATCGAAGTTCCACGAGAAATGGGTGCTCAACTACGGGCACGCCTCCGTTGCCGAGCACGCTGCCGTGCACGTGGGTATCGAGAGGGTGTCCCGACTCTTCTCGTCGATGCTGGAGCTATCAAATGAATACATCTCTTTCACGGAGTACTCACAGAGGTATCAGAAGCCTTCGAGAGGGGATTTTTATGTGCCCGGGGAGCTCGACCGATTCCCCACACTCAGGCAAGAGTACGTTAATCTCAATGACGGCCTTTACACCGTATACTCCTCGCTCAATGAAAGGCTCTTCGAGCATTTAAAGAGAACCGTACCGGCGCCCGGAGGGACGGACGAGAAGGCGCATTTGAGGGCGCTCGAAAAGGTCGCCTTCGAAGACGCCAGGTACGCGCTCAGCCTCGCGACCTTCACCAACCTCGGAATGACCGCAAATGCGAGGGCGATCGAGGACTCACTAACGAAGCTCCTGTCGAATAAATACGCCGAGGTCAGGAAGAGGGCGCAGGAAATAAAGGATGAAGTGCGGTTCTCCGTACCGACGCTCGTAAAGTACGCGAATGAAAATAAGTACATCACAGAAACCAGGGAAGAGCTCGCAAAAATTTCAAACACGATACTCGAGCGGAACACGCCTGAGCAAACAAACGAACCCTCGCGTTAATCTACTAGACTGGACGGGCAAGGGCTCCCCAAACCCCGAAGAAGCGGCCATCGATAAAATGATCGGAGCCATACTCTTCGAGCACTCGGATTCGAGCTATGAGGAGATCGAAAAGACGCTTCATGGACAAGGACTCGGGAGCAAACTCGACATATTGAAAAAGTCACTAGAGAAGCTCGGGAAATACGATAATCCCGTAAACGCTCTCAGGCTCGTTCATTACGAGGCAGAGTTCGTCATAAGCGAAGCCTGCTGGCACCAGCTTCTCCGCCACAGGAAGACGGACTGGATTTACAAGGACCCCTCCGTATCTCACGGGATCACGGTCCCGCCTAATATAGAAAAAGCGGGGGTCGCGGAAATGCTTGTGAAGGCAGCCGATGAAAGTGAAAAATTTTACGATAAGCTGATGAACGAAAACCTGACCGAAACGGCGAGCTACGTCGTGACGAATGCACATAACAGGCGCGTTCTCGGAAGCTTCGACCTGTGGGAGCTATATCACCTTATAAATTTAAGGATGTCCGAAGGGGCACAGTGGGATATTAAAAATGTAACCGGTATGCTGGCGAGGGAGATCGGCAAATACCACTCAAACCTCGTAGCCCCGGCGTTAAAGAGAGTAAAGTAGTATCGAGCATGCACGCTGCGAAATGCGAGTATCAGGGTAATCCCGGCACATGGCAAACCAGGAGCACGTAACTCTAATCAAAAAAGGTGTGGAGGAGTGGAATAGATGGAGGGAAGTTAATCCGGGCACAAAACCGGATCTCGCATGGGCGAACCTCGTAGGCACCGACCTAAGCGGTAGTAAACCTCGAAGGCGCGAATATGAAGCTCGCCTTCTGTAAAGGCTCGAGCCTCAAAGGAGCGAAGCTCAAGGGAGCCACTCTATTCGGGACAAACTTAGAGGGTGCAAACCTCGAAGACGCGAATCTCGAAGGTGCCACGCTCGAAGGAGCGCATTTGATAAAAACCGACCTCACTCGGGCGAACCTCAGGGGAGTTAATCTGAAACTCGCGAACCTCCAGGAGGCGATACTCGAAGGCGCAGACCTTGCCGGGTGCATGAAGATGACGCCTGAGCAGATTTCGACCGTGAAAACCCTGCATAATGCAAAACTCGACCCGCTTCTCTTAGAATTTATTTCGGATAAACACCCGGAGCTGCTTTAAGAACCGAACGATAGAGACCCGTTCCCGAATGATCGATATTTCTTGACTATTCCCCGCCTATCCAAAATACTACATCCGAATGGAAGACCCGATATCTTTTCAGGAAATCTTCAAATCGCAGATATATACCGTATCCGAGCTCAACGCCAGGATTAAAGAGACGATCGAAGAGGACATAGGGTTCGAGTACATTTGGGTCGTGGGCGAGATTTCCAACTTCAAAGGCAACTACACGAGCGGGCACTGGTATTTCTCTCTCAAAGACGCCTCGAGCCAGATATCCGCGGTCTGCTTCAAGTGGGCCAATCAGGCGATTAAATTCCTTCCCGAGAACGGTACGGAAGTAATTTGCTCGGGACAGGTAGGGGTTTACGAGAAACAGGGCGTCTACCAGCTAAATGTGAGGGATATGGAGCCCAAGGGTGTCGGGGCCCAGGCCCTCGCGCTCGAACAGTTAAAAGAGAAGCTCCTCGCGGAGGGGCTATTTAACGCGGAGAGAAAACGTCCCCTCCCCTTCCTTCCTCAAAGGATCGGAGTCGTCACGTCGCCCACTGGAGCCGCCGTAAAGGATATATTGAAAGTCCTAGACGTGAGGTTCCCGAACCTCGAAATACTCATCTCCCCGGCAAGGGTGCAGGGAGATGAAGCCCCGAGAGAAATAATATCGGCCCTGAATAAACTTTACAGGCTTCCTGGGATCGACCTCATTATCCTGGCAAGGGGGGGCGGCTCGAAGGAAGACCTCAGGGCTTTTAACGACGAGGCGCTCGCGAGGGAGATTGCGAAATCCCCCGTGCCGGTCGTATCCGCCGTCGGACACGAAATAGACATTACGATTGCCGACCTTGTCGCGGACGTAAGAGCGGCGACCCCTTCAAATGCAGCCGAATTAGTGGTCAGGGAAAAGGCCCTGCTGCTTCAGGACTTGGCGGAGCTTAAGGGAAAGATCGCTTTAGCGCTAGTGAACCGTATCGAAATCCACGCCAGGGAAATCGATCAGATGCAGTCGGATATGACGAGGCTCTTTCAGATTAAATACGATAACGCTCTATCGGAGACGGGCGCGCTTGCGGGAAAGCTAGACGCTCTGAGCCCTCTCAAGGTGCTCGACCGCGGCTACAGCATCACTTACAAGATCCCTTCCATGAAAGTCGTAAAGGACTCCAAAGAGCTCCGGAGCGGAGATAATGTCCTGATAAATTTTAACAGCGGGAAAGCCAGATGCTCCGTGACCGAGACGGAAGATTAGCCGAGCAGAGAGTTAAATTCGGGTACTTCTACGAGGAGAGCTCCCGTATTTTTCAGGAGACTTTCGATCTCCCCCCCGGGAAGAGAATCGGTAAATATATGTTTAACCCTGTTTCCCATATCCATCCTCAGCTTCTTCCCAGGCGGAAGCCCGTTCGATTCCGCAATAGACTTTCCGCATAAGCTCTCGAGACCCGCCTTCGTCTCGAATAATACCGTGGGCATTACCTCGACCAGATCCTGGTAGAAATCCTTTCTCGTTTCCGCGACCGCAGCCCTGCTGCCCTGATAAAGGGTGAGATAGTTGACGAACTTCGCAAAGGGGCTGGCGGCCGTTAGATAAGAAAAGGACTGGTCTTCGGCACTCAGATGCGGACACCTGAGGGACGCATTGTGAAGCGCCTCCATTAATCCGCCCTGTGAGACTTCGGTGTGATGTCCGGTGTCGGAATATAAAAAAATGGCTGAGGGGACTTCGGGATCGATGCTTTTATAAATCCCGGCAAGCTCGTCCTCAAGCTTCTTTCTTTTCATCAATCCGAATTTCAGAACCGCTTTAAAGTCGATAACCCTGTCGTTTTTTATTCTTGCGTCCGGGAATATTATAACCCTGCCGACCCCCGGCATCGTGTGGAGAGTATCCAGAACTCCGTCCGTTGAAGCTCCATGCTCGAGAAATATAAGCTTCGCATTGATCTCATTGACCGCTCCGACGATCCTGTCCGAGCTTTCATCCGCGGACAGGGGGACAATGATCCCCCCGAGATGGAAGATAGCCATCTCAGCCGAGATCGCCTCGAGCCTGTTTGAAGAAACCACGAGCGCCCGGTCTCCCCTGCCGAAGCCCAGGTCCAGCAGAAAAGCGGCGATGTTCTTCACTTTACGGTCGAAGTCGAGCCAGGTAATTTGTTTCCAGCTCCAGCCGTCCCGCCGCTGGAAGAGGAGTCTCGTGCCGTGTTCCTTGACTCGATTTTGCAGAAGTTCTGGTATAGTCTTTTCGCTCATTCGGTATAATCAATACTTACGTTAGAATATCCTTTACCGGACAGAGTGTAAAATATACTATAAAACTCTGAGTTTAAAACAATGAAAAAAGTTGTAAAAGTTAAACCGTTTAAGAGCGAATTATTCGATATGGGGAAATACCTCGTCACCCAGCTGAGGAATTCGGGGTACAAGGCGTTCTGCGTCGGCGGGTGCACGAGAGACACGCTTATGAACGTCCCTCCGAAGGAATACGACATAACTACAAGCGCCACTCCCGATGAAGTATCGAAATTATTCTCGCACACGATACCGGTCGGAGTGAGCTTCGGCGTAATCCTCGTGCTCATAGGCCATTACAGATTTGAAGTCGCCACGTTCAGGAAAGACGAGAGTTACTCCGATGGCCGTCACCCTGACAGAGTCACCTACAGCACTGAAGAAGAAGAGGACGTGCTGCGGAGGGACTTCACGATAAACGGGATGCTCTACGACCCTATCGAGGAAAAAGCCATCGATTATGTAGGCGGAATGGACGATATACGGGACGGGATAATCAGGACCATAGGCGTTCCGCTTGAGAGGTTCAGCGAGGATAAGCTCAGGCTCATGCGCGCCGTGAGATTCGCATCGAGATACGGTTTCGCGCTCGAGGATAGTACACACGATGCGCTCAAAAAACTCGCATCGGGAATAAATCAGGTGAGCGCGGAGAGAATCAGGGACGAGCTCGTAAAAATTATAACGCAGAAGAACCCCGGGTCAGGGCTCGGGCTGCTACGGGAAAGCGGCCTGCTCGGTCATATACTTCCCGAGGTCGATCGAATGTACGGAGTGGAACAGCCTCCCGAATTCCACCCGGAGGGGGATGTATTCACGCACACTTGTCTCGTGCTGGACAAGATATACGAGAACACCGGGGGCATCATATCGCCCGAGCTCGCCATGGGGGGGCTGCTGCATGATGTGGGGAAACCCCCGACATTTTCCGTTTCGGATAGAATAAGGTTCAACGGCCACGACAAGCTCGGGGCAGAAATGTCCGTTGACATATGCAGGAGGCTCAAATTCTCGAATAAACAGACAGAGGTCGTCTATGAGCTAGTGCGGGACCATCTGAAGTTTAAAGACGTGTTTTACATGAAAAAAAGCACATTAAAGCGATTCATCGGGACTCCCGATTTCGAAGAACACCTGGTCCTGCACCTTGCCGACTGCATGGCGAGCCACGGCTCAACCGAAGCATACGACTTCATCATGAAAAAGTTCGATGAGTTCAAGGACGAGGAGATAAAACCCGAGCCGCTTTTGGGAGGCAGGGAGCTTATCGAAATGGGATATACCCCCGGCCCCATATTCACCGAGATACTGAATTTCGTTGAGGAAGCGCAGCTTGAAGGTGAGATAAAAAACAGAAAAGAAGCGGAAGAGATAGTGTCAAAAAAATACCCGCTTGACGAGCGGAGTGATTAGGCTCAAATAAATCTACTTGAAAGTCCCTTCATTGAAATCGGATGATATATACCAGAACTTTCCAATTTGTACCCACGTGTCCTTCGCCATGACGCTCTTCTCCGAGACCGAAGGGTATTTATAATATGTATAAAGCACCCTCACCTCACACACGCTGGTTTCCATTTCTTTGTTGTTGCCGTCGGGCTTGCCTTCCGTAATATAGGCCATATCTTTTATCTCATAGCCCGTAATGTTGAGGTCCTCCTGATTTGCGAGCACGAAGCTCTCGAACTGCTTGTGCTTCTCGGGGTCCACGAACTTGGCGGCTTTATCATAAGACTTCCACATTATCAGCTTGTAATAAAGGTCGGATGATTTTGCGAGGGATTCCTGGTCGTCTTTCTGAATTAAACCTTTCGTCGTACCACACCCGAACAAGACGAAAACCAGAACCAGGGACAAAACAGCTTTCTTCATAGTGGAATGGTAATACCGCGGGACGAATATATCAAATGCCCGGAATAAAGTATCCCGGCATTTCCGAATGCGGAGGGTTTGTGAAAACCCCCCGCGCCCGGTTTAAATTTTTCCCTGCAGCAGAAATGCTATGAGAAGAGCATAAATAACGAGAGACTCGATGAGAGCAAGACCGATAATCATCGGCGTGAGGATCTTCGAGCTTGCGCCCGGATTTCTCGCAATACCGCTCAATGCAGCCGCGGTTGCGCGCCCCTGGCCCAAACCCGCCACGCCGGCAGCGATCCCTATTCCCAAACCCGCTCCGAGAGCAAGTCCGAGCTTCGTGAGCTCTCCGCCGCTTCCTTCCTGAGCGAATGCAGAATCCGGAATAAAAGCAGCAAGAAAAGCCACTCCGATTATCGAGAGAATCGAAAGTGCTGTTTTCATTTTTTTACCTCCTTTTGTATAGTAGGTCATTTATTTTTCAATTTTGTGTTCAAATTTTATTCAATTTCAGCTTCGTGCGCTGTAGCAAGCGAAATGTATATCGCCGAGAGCACCGTAAATATAAACGCCTGAAGAAAAGATACAAATATGCCGAGCCCTATAAATATAGCGGGTATTATATAATGCACCAGATTCGTGAAAACACCCAGTATCAGGTGGTCACCCGTAATGTTCATGAAAAGCCTCAAAGACAGCGATACGGGGCGTACGAAATGACTTATCACCTCAATTATAAACATCAGGGGTGCCAAAAATACCACGGGTCCGGCAAAATGCTTTAAATAACCAAGCCCGTTCTCTCTAAATCCGTAAAAGTTATACATGACAAATATAACGAGCGCGCACGCGACAGGGACGTTGAAGTTCCCCGTCGGAGGCAGGAAGCCCGGAAGGATACCGAGAAAATTCGCAAATAATATGAAGAAAAAAGCTGCGCCTAAGAGAGGGAAATACTTTTTAGCCTGCTCTTTCGAGCCAAGCATATTCGTAAAGAGATCAAAAAGGAAGTCGATCGTGAGTATCTCGAAAATATTCCTGATGGAGAACTTCTCATCGGGAAGAACGGAATCTTCCTTCGACAGTGCTTTTTTGATTGCAAACCCGGACAGAGCAAGAAGAATCAGCACCAGAATCGAGCCGAGTATATAATCATATTTCCCGAGCCCCATCAGCGAAAACCAGCTAAAGTGTTCCATCTTTACTCCCTCTTAAACTTTCTCCGATGATCACGATAACAACCCCGGTAACCCCGATAAAAAATCCGTATAAATTCACCTTCGCGAAAATGAATAAACACACGACTATCGCTATAAAAACAGCCATTTTGATTATAAATGCGAATATCCCGAAACCCTTGGGATATGAATTCGACACAAGCGCGTTCACCAGGAATCTGATAGCCATGAAATTGGCGGTAAACAAAATCCCCCCGGCAGCCGTCCCCACCGCAAGCTCCTTTGACCCCACCAAATAGTTCACGACCATTAAGATTGCAGTTACCGCCAAGCCGCTTCTTTCCACTCGCCCTATGGTCGGTATATTAATTAGACTCGCTGTCCTTTCCGTCATTTACCGTTTTTAACATCCTCAATAGAAGACTGAATCCCGCAAAACCTCCCGCCAATAAGCCTATTATAGTGAACCAGGGAGTCTTGGTTCCAACCCATTTATCGACGTAATGCCCGAGCAATATTCCCGCGATCACCGAAAACCCGAGCTCGAACCCGATGGCGATAAACGGCAGCCATTTATATTTTCCGTCACTCTTAACAGTACGTTCCCCCTGTTTTCTCAGACCGCTTTAAGAGCTTTATACACGACTTGAAGCGTACGATCGACGTCCTTTTCCGTATGGGCCAGAGAAAGAAAAACAGCCTCAAACTGAGAGGGCGGAAACATAATACCAGCCCTGAGCAAATTTTCAAAAAATTTAGAATACTTTTTTGTATCGCTTTTCAGCACCGTCCTGTAATCCACGGGCTCCGTTTCCGTAAAAAAGAGCGTAAACATGGATTCGACGGAGTTGACAGTCGCCTTTATTCCCAGCCTTTTTATCATATCCCTGAGGCCCTCGACAAGCATAAGGGATAGCTCTCCGAGCCTCCTATAATTACCCCTCTGCTTGAGCTTTCCGAGGGTTGCGAGACCCGCAGCCATTGCGAGCGGGTTCCCCGAAAGGGTCCCTGCCTGATACATTGGACCTATGGGGGCTACCATGCTCATTACCGCCTTCTTTCCGCCGAACGCCCCTACAGGGAGTCCTCCCCCTATTATTTTCCCGAGGCAGGTAATATCGGGAGTAACACCGTATTTACTCTGAGCTCCGCCCATACTGAGCCTGAACCCCGTTATTACCTCGTCGAAGATAAGGAGCGAGCCCGAATCATGTGTAATCCGCCTGAGTCCTTCGAGAAAGCCTTCCCCGGGCGGGACGACGCCCATATTGGCGGCAACTGGCTCCAGGATCACACACGCTATTTTATCTCCGTATTTATTGAACAGTCTTTTTACGGAATCCAGATCGTTATATGTAGCCAATAGGGTCTTTTCCGTAAAGGCTTTGGGAACGCCGGGGCTGCTGGGCGTTCCGAATGTCGTGGCCCCGGAACCGGCCTGAACGAGGAGATAATCCGCGTGCCCGTGATAACAGCCCTCGAACTTAACGATATAATCTCTTTTTGTATATGCCCTTGCAAGACGGACTCCGCTCATCGTGGCTTCCGTGCCGGAGCTAGTCATTCTGACCATATCTACAGAGGGATAGGATTTGACTATCAGCTTGGCCAGCTCTATTTCATTTTTACAGGGCGCTCCGTAGCTAGTTCCCTTTTCGGCAGCGCTCTTTATAGCTTTAACGACCTCAGGCTCCGCATGGCCTAGTATAAGCGGGCCCCATGAGGACATATAATCGATGAATTTATTTCCGTCCTCATCATAAATATAAGGGCCCTTGGCCCTCGATATAAATAAAGGAGTGCCGGACACGGCATTGAACGATCTTACGGGGCTGTTGACACCGCCCGGCATAAGGTGTTCCGCAGTTTTATACAGTCTTTTCGATTTAGTGAATCGGAGTTCCATTTCCGCAATCAGGAGAGGAAATCATTAAAACAGCCAGTAGTAAACATGGATTATAACAAGGTGTCAAGTAATTCCGGAAGTTAACAACCATCGAAAAAGCTTAAAAAAAAGAGAGAAACCCCTCTCGGGGTTTCTCTCCGTAATTTATAACCTCATCTTTCTCAGGCTTCAAGAATGATGAGAAATTCTTATATTCAAGCAATCAGGGCAAACTTATATTAGTTAGCGTACTGAAATATAAGTCTTGCACCTACTTTTGCAGTCGGCGATGTTACTACGAAGTGAGCCCTTCTGTTAAGCTGATAGGCTTCTTCGGTCGTTCCCGCACCGAACTGTGTTGTTTCACCACCGCTTGCTGTTGTTATCCTGGCAGGATCGATTCCCAGCTGGACAAGAAACGCCTTCGTAGAGTCGGCCCTTCTCTGAGCAAGCTTCAAGTTGTATGCAGGTGTACCCCTGATATCCGCATACCCTTCAATCATTACAGTCAGATTCGCGTCCGCCTGTAAGGTAGCCGCATTTTCTTCTAGCACCGACGCAGCATCCGGCCTGATGTTGTACTTATCGAAATCAAAGAAAATATCCTTGAGTTCAGGTGCGGGTGGCGGCGGTGGCGGTGGCGGCGGGGGTGGTGGTACTGCACATTTTAATTTCGCTTCATCAGCCTTTGCCTTGGCATCGATAAGCATTCTGCGAGCTTCGAGCTCACTGCAGAATTCAGTTGCCAGAGCTTTACCCTTAGCCAATGCCGATTCAGCAGCTGCTAGCTCATCTTCACCACAAGGCGCTCCGCAATAATCGCCCCTTGTAGGATCATCGCCGCAGACTCTCTGCTTACATTGCTCACAAGTAGCTTTCGCTTCAGCTGTTGCCGATTCAGCAGCTGCAAGCTCTTTAGTCGGCGGGGGTGTCGCGCAGCTAGCTAAATAGAGCAATGCAACAACTAATAAGGGAAGACCCAAAAACATAATTTGCTTATCCCTTTTCATTCTACTGCACCTCCTTTAAGAGTTTTTTGAGTACTTAACGAGTACATAATAATAAACAGTTTAACGCTCAACTGCAAGTTCCGAAATTTTTTCTTTTGCTGTTTTAGCTTCGTCGGAATTCGGATACTTATCTATCAGTGTCTGGAAGAACAATTTAGCCTCTTCCTGCTTGCCGATTTCAACCAAAGAAAGGCCCTGTTTCAAATATGCAAGAGGTACCCTTCCGTCCTTGGGATAAGTATCTATAAACTTCTGGTATTCAAGAATCGATTCTTCGAATTCCCCTCCCCTGTAATAAGATTCCGCAATCCAGTACGTAGCGTCATTGGACTTCGGGGATTTGGGGTATTTGGACAAGAATTCCTTGAACTTCGTCCTTGAACCGTCGTAATTCCCTTCACTAAGCTCCGTGTACCCTTCGTTGAATAAAGCCTCTTCGCTATTGACGGAAGCCGTTTCGGAGGGCGTGGACATCTGGGGCCCTGCCTCAGACGAAGGCGGCGGAGAGCCCAGGCTCAGCTGGCTGACTTTCGATTCCAGCTTCGAATAAGACTGGTTTAACTGTTCCAGCTGGGCTTCAAGCTGATAAACCTTCTCTCTTAATTCGACATCGGTCCCGGTGGTCGTCGTCTCTTTCTGACTCATCGTATTCACTTGATTAGACAATCTCTCCACTTTGGCTTCAAGCCTCGTCTGACGAGCGTAAACGCTGCTGACATCGCCCTGAGTAGCCACACAACCTAGAGACATAATAGAAATCACCACCAGTATAAGATTTATAACTTTAGCGGTCATAGATCATACCTAGAAACTCGGAGAAGCAACCGCCGGAACGAAATGCGCCCTTCTGTTCTGCTGATAATCGGATTCGGTCGTCCCTGCCGCGAACTGTTCGGTTTCCCCTTTGCTAATAGCCTGAACCTTAGAAGGCGAAACCCCGAGTCCGACTAGATAGTTCGCAGCGGATTCGGCTCTCCTCTGACCTAGTGCTAAGTTATATTCCTCCGTGCCTCGTATGTCACAGTAACCTTCTATCACAACAACCTGAAACTTATCCCCGCTGCTCTTAATTATACTTGCATTTTGATCAAGTACGGGTTTTGCATCAATTCTTACAGAAGATTGGTCATAGTCAAAGTATATATCTACTAAACCGTACTGCGAGCCTGCCGGGCTCAAATTTTGCAAACTCTCTTCATTGGCCGTCTGCGCATAAGCTTGATTTTTTGCTTTTCCCTCTGCCTCTATAGCCTTAAACCTCGCTTCTTCCAAAAGCTGGCGGGCGGCGTCTTTGTTTCCCGCTGCCATCATTTCCTTTGCTTTTTCAATCAAATCTTCGGCAGCCTGATATTCGGGCAGCCCCTCTGCGCCTGCGTCTTTTGCCGCCTGGAGGGCAGCTTCGGCATCAGCCATCTCTTTATCTAGATTCGATCCGCAACTAACCGCAAACATTAACGTAATTACAAAACAAATGCTAACAGCAGTAAACCACAGCCTTTCCATTAAGCTCCTCCTGATTGAAATGAAACTTATACCTGAGATAATTACATTATTTTGGTTGTTAAGTCAAGAGATTTTAATCAAAAATGCATTAAATCTCAAATAAAAAAGGAGAATTTTTAAAGCAAATAATCGCTACCAAAACGCGCCGCCGGATGTTATTATTAAAAACGCGAGGGATGAATGAACCGTCCTGTAAAAATTCCGGCTTTTATAAAAGTATTTCTGATTATTCAGGTGTCCCTGATAATGCTGCAGAACGATTCCGCACGCTCGGGAACAATAGACAATGAAGATATGATGATGCCGTTAACCCCTGTTAACGATTCGGTGTTTATTGACATAAACGAATACAAAAAACCGGATATTACCCTCGAGAAAGAAGCCGAAAGGAAGTCGCTCGCAGACTTCGGGGATTTTCTGCAAAACACACGCAACGTCTATTTCACTCTCTGGCTCATCCGTATAGCACAGGTGAACATGCTCGATAACAGCATGAAGGAAGAGCAAATAATCATAAATCCCATAAGGTGGTGGAAGAACTTCTTCGGATTCCAGAATGACGGAAGGAGAAGGGGCGATTTCGAGTGGAAGGACGGTGACAGGTTCAAAACAAACTGGGTGGCTCATCCCGCTTTCGGAGCTTACACTTATCTTTACTACCGCGCCAAGGGCTATGACCGTTTTACATCCGCCTTCGGATCAGCCGTCCTGAGCACACTTTTCGAATATACGATAGAGGGGGTCATACAGTCCCCTTCAATACACGACATGGTGATCACGCCAGGAATAGGCGTTCCCGCGGGCATCGTGCTCGAAGAAACGTCCAACTGGCTCATCTCCAGAAACAGCGGATTTCTGAACGCTCTCGGTTACGTTGTAAACCCGATGAGGATAATTATCCCCGACCAGGACAAGGTAAACATCGGCCCTCTCGTAAGCGGTCAGGTCGTCATCGGATTTCAATGGTAAATATGGGCGAACGCTTATCCGCCTCATTAAGATAAAACCGGCCTTCAAAATAAAGAATCAGTGAAAGGAAAGGGCAATGAGCAAAGAAGAGGGTTCGGCTGTGGCCGGAGCATTCTGGTCGCTTTCGCCCGTGGTCGTAATCACGAGCTCCTGGGAGGGGAAACCGAACGGACAGGTGGCCGTAACGGCGGTCACGTCCTCTATAGTCCATTCCGTTCCGAGGCTCCTCGTCGGGATATGGAAGGGCAACTACACACACCAATTCATCATAAACAGCAGGGCGTTCACGATCCACCTCCTCAAACCCGACCAGGTGAGCCTTGTAAAAAATTTCGGATTCTATACGGGAAGGGAGCGAAATAAGTTCGAGAACGTAGAGTACAGGACGGGCGTTACGGGAAGCCCCGTACTCGCAGAAGCTCACTCCTACGCCGAGTGCCGGGTGATTAACGCGATGGACGGAGGGGACATGACTGCATTCCTCGTGAGCGTCGAGGACGGCGGAATAATGAGCGGAGGCGAGTGGATGACCCTCAATCACTTCTACACGTACGCACCGCCCGAATGGATCGAAGAGTACGGGGAGAAGCTCTCACGCTCTGTGGCATATTCTCTCGATATCATCCACGACATAGATCATTCGCCCTGGAAGCCCTGAGAATATTTTCGCCTTAGTCGGACAGCCGGAATAATGTATCCCTTATCAGGTCCCCCAAACGAAGATTTAGTACAAGAGGCGTCTCCAACCCTCTCCTTCTTTAACGGTGCTCCGGTACGGCTCTAATTGTCATTCGCCTCCCATTCCTGATTATGACCAGGTCGACAGGGACGCCGGGTCCCGATACCTCCATGGCATGGAGGTAATCATAAACGTTCTCAATTGTCTTGCCGCCGTACTCCATAATCGTGTCACCGGCCGCGAGCCCCGCTCTATCCGCCGGACTCCCTTTCCTGACAGCCGAGAGCCTGACTCCTTTTTCACGGCTCGTGTAATCGGGCACCGTACCCAGATAGACGTTGATTCCGGGCGGCCCTTGATCCGTTCTCCGCTCCCCCGAAAACGCGATCTTCTCGCGGTTATTGGCGAGCTCCGTAACGAGATTGGCAATGAGGTCTAGGACCCTATCCTCACCCTCGGGGTTTATCCTCTGCCAGTCATCGTTTGGCGTGTGATAGTCCTCATGGAGTCCGGTAAAAAACTGAATCGCAGGCACATTGTCAGTATAAAAAGCAGTCTGATCGCTCGGTCCGAACGCCGATTCCGTGAAGCTTATATTTAAGCCGATGCCCGAATTCGCTTTATTAATGAGGCTTTCCCACCCTTCGCCCGATCCGACGCCCAAGACCATGAGCTTGTTTCCGCTGAGACGCCCTATCATATCCATATTTATCATCGCTATCGTATTACCGGAGGGTATCTCCGGATGCTCGATATAATATGAGGACCCGAGGAGGCCGATCTCCTCTCCCGAAAACGCTATAAAAAGAAGACTCCTCTTTATCGCGGCTCTGTTGTGGGCAAAATATCTGCTCAATTCCAGGAGGCCCGCCACACCCGAAGCGTTGTCGTCGGCCCCGTTATAAATCTTGCCCTTTTCTTCCCCGTAGCTGCCATACGTTTCCCCGTTCCCCAGATGGTCGTAATGCGCGCCTATCACTATCACCTCTTTTTTAAGCACGGGGTCGCTTCCCTCCAGGATTCCCAGCACGTTTGCACTCCCGCCTGCAACCGTTACGAGCTCCGTCCGTATCTGCGCCCGCGAATCCGGAATCGCGAACGAGGCGTTTTTCCTTTGGGAGAGGAGCCTCTCCAAATCATCGAGGTGTTTTCCCGACGAGCGCAAGATTTCCTCCGCTTTTTCCCTTCTGATAATCACCGCCTCTATACCCGCATTCCCGGGTGAGGGCTCAAAGGCTGCGCTTCCCATATCCCCCTCCTCATCCTGAGAAGCCGGGGTTATCAATATTATCCCGCTTGCCCCTTTTTCTCCTGCATTAGTTGCCTTATACCGGAGAGAGGCGTAATCATAGAAATGGCTCCTGTAATCCATATCCCGGGGAGCGCTCCTGAGCGCAAGCACGATTTTGCCCCTGACATCCAGCCCCTCATAATCATCGTAGCCGAGCTCAGGGGCGCTGATCCCGTATCCGACGAATACCAATCCTCCCGAAGAAAAGCCGTTAGCGGAAATATCGAGCGGAAAGAAATCCCGGCCCATTTCAAGCTTCTCCCTCACACCTTTCGTAATTACCGCGAGCGAATTGAACTTTCCCGGAACTACTCTTTCGGGCAGCGGAAAATTTTGAAAGTATGTCCCGCCGTCCCCGAGGGGCTTGAGACCTGCTTCCTGGAAATGACCGGCGATATAGCCGGCCGCCATCACGCAGCCCTTTTCGCCGGTCATACGCCCCTCGAGCTCGTCCGAAGAGAGATACCGCACGTGGGTCATGATGTCCTCAGAGTTTATGCCCTTCCCGACGTCGCCGGGATGAGCCTCATCCGCAAGAGACGGCGTGAGCATCAAAAGGGATAGAATCAAAGACAGCGAATACATACGCATGGCTTAATAAATTACCACAGGTCTCCGCTCGCCGGCTTCGGATAAGTACTATTTCCGGAGGGCGCAATTATCGGATGCCCGACACCATTCAAACCCCGATACGCTCGTTTCCCGAGTCACTTAACTCGACAAGAAGGCGTTTGCAGACGGGGCCAAACCGTGTAAGACTTATCTGCCAATATTGCAAATGGGAGTGAATAATGTATCCCGTTCTTTTCAGAATAGGCGACGTGTCGGTTTCTTCCTTCTCGGTGATGGTCCTCATCGCCTTTCTTGTCGCATACATATTGGGGGAATCCGAATTCAAGAGGAAAGGTTTAAACGGCAACCTCGTGGATTTGCTGCTCATAGCCTGCGTTGTAGGCGGACTAGGCGGCGCGAAAATTTTGTTCCTCTACCAGCAGGTCCCCATAACAAACTTTATTGCCGACCCCGTCAGGTACCTCGCGTCCGGTTTCACCTCCTTCGGGGGCTTTTTCGGGGTATTAATACTCGTGTGGCTTGCGACTCAGATGAAACGGATCAGTTTTTTAACCGTCACAGACACTATGTGCCCGCTCATAGTCATAGCATATGCAGTTGGCAGAATAGGATGCCTGCTCGTCGGGGACGACTACGGAATCCCTTCCGACCTTCCCTGGGCGATGTCCTTTCCGGAAGGCTCCCCGCCGACTATCGAAGCCGTACACCCCACTCAGATATACGATACGATCTGCATGGTGATACTATTCGCAGTGCTCTGGAGCATACGCAAGAAGAGCTTCCCCACCGGCTGGATGACGGCCGTCACATTCATTATTTTAGGCGTCCAGAGATTCTTAGTGGAGTTCCTCCGCCACACCACGCCGAGCTTCATCCCCGGCATATCACAGGCCCAGATCATGTCAGTCGTACTGGTCGTAACGGGGATTGTAATTCTGTGGAAGGCCAAAAACCGTGCGCCCGGGCCGGTAGCCGCTCCCTGAAAGTGTAATTTGCCGCCCGATTGCCGCTGTCTCCGGTATTTATAAATGCTTTTACTTTGAATATGTTATGGTAATATTCAGGACGTTTATAGATCAGGAAAAATCATAAATACCGCTGATTTTAAATAATTTCCCGAATAGACATGAAAGGCATGAAGGAGATTAGCGCCATTATAAACTCTCAAAAAGTGCCCATCTGCAAGGGGCGACATCCTTACCCGCATGAATCCCTCCGCGGTCCCGGTTTTGATAAAATGAAAGTGATCTTTAACCCCGAAGAACCCATAGAGAACCCTACCTCCGCAACGATCGGGAACTTCGACGGCGTACACCTGGGCCATAAGAAGATATTGAGCGCGGTCAGGGAAAGCGCGGAAAAGAAAGGCTTGAGCTCCTGCGTGATAACCTTTCATCCGCATCCCCAGAAGATCCTCCGGAATATAGATATCCCACTCCTTATACCTATCAGGGAAAGACTGAGGCTCCTCGAAAAGGAGGGGATAGATTTTGTCGCATGCTACACGTTCACGGAGGAGATTTCAAAAATTTCCGCAAAAGATTTCATCTCCGGGATACTGGTCGGCAAGCTTAAAGTGAAGCACCTGATCGTAGGCCCTGATTTTTCATTCGGACGAAAAAGGGAAGGCAATTCGGAGCTTTTGAAGACGATGGGTGGTACTTACGACTTCGAAACGAGCGTCCTGGGGCCGGTTTACATAGATAACGAGGTCGTCAGCAGCAGCGCTATAAGGAATTTCCTCAAATCGGGCGACACGAAAAAGGCCGCAGCATTCCTGGGGTATTTCTATTACATAGAGGGGCAGGTAACCGAGGGAGAAAAGAGGGGAAGGCAGATCGGGTATCCCACCGCCAACCTCGATACAGACTGGGATATACTGCCCAAGACAGGTGTTTATGCCACGAGGGCCTATACAGACAATAAAAAATTCGACAGTATCACGAACATAGGTTACAGGCCCACTTTCGGAAACAACAAGCTGCTCATAGAGACTCATATATTCGATTTCAATTCCGATATCTACGGTAAAAGGCTCAGGCTCGAATTCGTGGAGAGGATAAGGGACGAGCAGCGCTTTGAGAATGTGGACTCGCTCATCGCCCAGATAAAGAGGGACGTGGAGAATGTAAAAATTGTCCTCTCGACCGCTTAGTGATGAAATAAAGTGTTAATATGTTTTAACACGCGGGGAAAAATGGAAGTAAAAGCGACAACGAAAATATACGGCATATTCGGTCATCCGGTCGCCCACAGCCTCTCACCGGTAATGCACAACAGCGCTTTCGCAGCGCTCGGACTTGACTGCGTATATCTGGCATTCGATATACGTCCTGAAAAAATAGGCCATGCAGCGGATGCGGTCAGGACGCTCGGAATAAAGGGTATAAATATCACCATACCCCATAAAGAGAGCATAATCCCGCACCTCGACGAAATTTCTCCCGATGCAAGACTCACAGGGGCTGTCAATACTGTAAAAAACGAAGATGGCAAGCTCTCGGGCCACAACACCGATGTGGGGGGATTCCTGAGGGCGGCTGAGGAGGATCTGGGTTCCAAACCCGAAGGAGCGAATGTATTCCTCCTGGGTGCGGGCGGGGCAGCCCGGGCGGTGATGTCGGCTTTCTGCATGAACGGTGCTGAAAGCATATGCATAGTAAACAGAACGCGTGAGAAAGCCCTGAAACTGGCGTCTGAATTCGGAAAGCAATTCAAAAATATAAAGATAGAAACGATTGCGCTCGACGATAAAGGAGCCATAAAAACCCGCCTTTCGGAAACGGACATACTCGTTAACTCGACATCCGCCGGAATGGAGGAAGGCGAAACGATGGAGGTCCCGCTCGAATCCCTCAAAGAATCAGCCGCGGTCTACGACCTTGTTTACAAGCCCAGGGAGACGAGCCTTGTAAAGAAAGCGCGGGAACTGGGACACAGAGCTTCCGGGGGGCTCAGCATGCTTCTTTACCAGGGGGCCCTTAGCTTTGAGATCTGGACGGGCAGGGACGCCCCAGTAGATGTGATGAGAAAGGCCATAGAATAAGCTCTTACCAGAAGTCGATCCACCTTTTACTCCCTTAAAAACGACACTATGTGTCCCCACTGGCAAATACCGGGGCTTTATGGGATAATTTAGACTATGATCTCATAAGCTGCGATACAATCGGAGGCGTGATGAAAGTTGTAAGCCCGGCAGGAGATTTCGAAATTAAGGTCAGCGACTCATCGGTCGAGGGGGACTTTGTGGTATTGAGCGGCCAGATGGGCGTATGGGATTCGAAAATCTACCTGACTCCGGCGGACATATGGCAGTTCGCGTCCATATTCCTGCGGCCGGCCGTTATTTTGTTTATACTAAAGATGCCGTTCAAGTCCTTATTCGGAGATACCAAAGAGGAGGAAACGAAGAAACAGAACGGGAGCAGCTAGAACTGAAGGCAAAAGAGCCGGCTAGCCGGATTCCCGGAACAAGGCGGATAAAAATAGGGGCTTGAAACTTGTTATAAAAATTATAGACTTTTATATAGGTAAGTCTGAAAAGGAGGGTTAGGATGATAGATAATTTCGATGACTTCGATTCAGATATTCCTGTCAACTATAGAGGCTTTGATCTCTCCGATATAGATTACAACGACCTGCCCGGTCTCATGGAAAAAATAGACCTGATCCATGAAGACATGAACAGGATAAAAAACCTCTCCAACAAGCTAATCGGAATCTACGAATTCTCCGAATCTCACAAGGGGGACTTATCCGTCAATCGAAATTCGGTCTATCAGCAATTCATAGACGAAGGTATCAAAGAATACGGAGAGGACAGAGGAAAGGAATTGATCGAATTACTCTTAGGCGGCCCGCAGGAATCTCCCAAACATCAGATCGCCAAAGCGAAGGCTTTGCTCATATCCTACGAAAGGCTTTTTGAGGATGAAGAGTCGGAGCCGATTCACCCGTCGCAATTCGAGGAAAGCGACATATTCAAAACCATCAAGAAGCTCACCGGGAATAAAAACCTGTTCCCGACCCTTAACTCCCAGTAATGGGGGCTTTGACGGGGGGAGCTTATCTGAAGGGCATAACCATATATAAAAGAATAAAGCCTAACCGAGGCGTCCGAGCACTTCCGGATTGACGAGGTGCTTGGGGGTCTTTCCGCCTAACGCTAACTCGACGCTCTCAACAGCCATATCTATCATCCTTACTCTCGTTTCCCGGGAAGCGCTCCCGATGTGCGGCAGCAGTACAGTATTATTAAGCTTCAGTAGTTCATGATGGACTTCGGGCTCATTTTCGTACACATCGAGGCCGGCTCCCCATATAAGTCCGTTCCTGAGAGCCTCAGCAAGCTCGTTCTCCTTTATGATGGGCCCTCTTCCGACGTTTACGATAATTGAAGTAGGCTTCATTTGCCTGAACTCCTCGATCCCGAAACGTCCCCGCGTTCCCTTGTTAAGTGGAGAAGAGACGATTATAAAATCCGACTCCTTAAGGAGCTCGGGAAAGTCCGCGTAGACAGCCCCCGTCTCCATCTCTGCAACTTCATTCCTTTTCCTGTTGTGGTATATAACCCTCATGCCGAACCCCCCGGCCCTTCTGGCAGCGGCGGCGCCTATCCTTCCCATACCGTAGATACCCAGTGTCTTGCCGTAGATATTCTGCCCGAGGAGGAGAGACGGGTGCCAGCACCTGAACTTCCCTTCCCTTACATAATCGTCCCCCTCGATAACCCGCCGCGCGACGGACATCATCAGAGCCCAGGCGAGGTCAGCAGTGGTTTCGGTGAGTACATCGGGGGTATTTGTGACCATGACACCCTTTTCAGTCGCGTACAGAACGTCTATGTTTTCGTATCCGACGCCGCAGTTGGACACTATCCTGAGGCCGGGGAGGAGATCGATGAACTCTTTGTCGATTTGATCGGAGACCGTAGCAATGACAGCCGCAGAGCCCGATGCGCCTTCCAGAAGCTCCGCTCTTGTAGGCAGACGCTCTCCCAAAAATTCCTCTACGCGATATTCCTTTTTGAGCCGATCGAGCGGCTCTCCCGGATACTGAGCGCTGACATAAATCTTTTCCATTTGTTTATATTATGAGATTTCCGGTTATTTACAGTTGGCAAATAATCCGCCGACCCATCCCGGCATTTAAATTCTGGCCCGGCTATTTCTCAAACGGGTCTGGTATCTCCGGGTGCCATAGCTTGAAATGGTTCTTGTGGTTTTCCGTATATGCGCCGGGCGGATAATACTTGTCGTAAAAGTCCAGGTCGAGGTGGTGCGCCTGCACCATGAATCTCAGGAACATGGGGTCAGAGAAGGCGGGGAACCTGCCGTACGTATCGTACACATAGCTGCATATGTCCTTAACGACCTGTATCTCCTCCTTGCTCGGCCTCTCGACTTCCTGAAGCACGCCTTCGGGGTTCTTGAAGGGCATCGTATGGGATTCCCAGTTGGTCCATTTCATATCGTTTAACGCCTCGACCGCCTCTCCCATATCCTTGTAATAGGGGGGGCAGAACGCCTGGAAAAACCCGTCCTTTCCGACCGCGACAGGGTTCGGGTTACCCGTCTCACCCTTGAGCTGCGGCGTAATGAACCTGAACCCGAGGCCCCGGTTGAAGGGTGTGCCGCCAAGCATGAACATGCTCGCAAACCCGCTGAAGAGCCATCCCCCGAGCCCAAGAGCCTGAAGCGTAAGCACCATGTTCTGCCCCATGAACGCCTGCTCGGCTATGTAGCCGTTCGCGAACCTCAGCTCCGCTTCTATAAGCGGCATTCTCTTCCCCAGGTCAAGGAAGCCCTTTTTCTGCCATTCGGCAGTTCCCGGCGCCCTCATTCCGTGAAGCTCGTCGACGAAATTAAATCTGTGATCGGGACGCATGTAGAAAAAATAAAGGTTTATTATGCAGGCGGAGAGATCCGTTACAGGCATAAACACCGTCGTGCCGGGCTTATTTACGTTCCAGAGATTATGTGCGGCAAGTCCGGGCGGCTTCGAAGGCAGGTCGGCCCGTTTGTCCTCGAGCTTTATCCTCGACTCCCTGAAGAGCTCGAGTATACGGTCTACCCTCTTCTCCCGGCTAAGGCCCTCGAGGCCCCTGAAATCATCGGGCCTCCTGTCGTGGAGCTTCACCATGTACGTGCCTTCGTCGTTAGTGTAGAAGAGCTCCGTCCTGTGAACGTCGCCGAGCGCGGGGATCGTCCTGCTCGTAAACTGCATCTCGAGGTCGAGTCCGACGTGCGGGGGAAAATCAGAAAGGTTTATGTTTTTTATACCTAACCCGTTCCAGACGATTATAGCCTCTTCAAGCTCGGAGAGCGGAACCGGGGCGTGCTTGGATTTGTAAGCGAGCGGCCCCTTCTCGATCTCCATGCCGAGGCCGAACCTCCTCGACCTCCGCTCGAAAACGGCATCCATGAATTTATAATCGACAGCAACGTCAAGCCCCGGCGGATATTTACCCATATCTGAATGTCTCCTTTCGAATTTTCAAGGTTATTGTAGCAAAAATGAATGTGTAATCCAAATCATGCGGTAAATAGAAAAGATATTCATAGAAAAGGGATAATTAATCAAATATACTTAATATATAGTGAGTTATGCCTCATTCCCGAAAAGGTCCTGATATGAAACATATTCCCCGGTTAAACACTCTCACCCGCCTGGGATTTATACTGCCGATACTGATATTGGCGGCATGCTATCCATCAGGCTATTACGCCCCGCCTCCGCCACCACCGTTTAACCCGACACCGAGCGTCCAGACAAGCGGGGACGGCGTGAGGATTACCGTTATCCCGTCATACTGGACAGGTTCGCCCGGAAACCTCCAGAATTATGTAACGCCCTTTTATGTGGAAATAGAGAACTTTTCGGGCAAAGCCATCGGATTCGATTACAGCGATATCGTACTATTCGACCAGTTCAGGACACAGTACAGCCCTCTCAACCCTCAGGCCGTAGCCGATATAGTAAAATCCACCGGCACAACCGTGTATGCATATCCTTCATATCCGAACGTATCGATCGGAATAGGCGGAGGGTATTACGGAGGCTATTACCGCGGGCCCTGGGGGCCTTATTACGGCCCGTACTGGAGACCTTTCGGCTTTTATGCGTACGACCCATTCTGGTACTATCCGCCGCCCACTTATTATTACGCGAAGCCTCCGAGTACGAAGGACGTGATAACCGAGGCGCTCACGCCCGGATCGATCGCCCCGAACGCGTCCGTCAGGGGGTATTTATTTTTCAAACAGATACCGGATGAGGTGACCCAGGTCACGCTCGATATAGGTTACGGCATCGAGGGCACGCCTGTATTCCGAACGCTTTCGTTCCAGTTCCCCGTCGCCGCGGGGGGTTATTAAAAGTATTTTTGATACGGGTGTTTTAATTCACGTCAAATAAAATCCGCACCTTCAGAAAGATGGGCGATTAAAGAAGATCAAAAAACTGATGCATCATAGCGGCCTAAGATATGGGCCGTCAGTTTGCTTTCGCGCCGCCTATATCTTTGAGCTTACCGTAGAGTTCCTTTTCTTCGGACGAAGGCTTTTTGGGTATTTCCACCTGAATTCTTATATAAATATCCCCCCGCCTCCCGCTCCTGAAGCTTGGCAGCCCCTCGTTTGGAATGCGAAGCACGGTTCCGGGCTGTGTACCGGCCGGGACCTTCATCTCGACCTCGCCCGTGAGTGTTGGGATATCGAGCCTGGTCCCGAGGACCGCATCGGCGACACTTATCATTTCCACTCTGTAGAGGTGCTCGCCCCTCCTTTCGAACCGCGGGTCGTCCTCCGTCCTGACTATGACTATCAGGTCCCCGGGCGCTCCTCCGGGTTCGGGACTGAGACTTCCGTGCCCCGTTACCCTCAGCGCAGTACCGTCCTCAATCCCCTCGGGTATCTTGATTTTGATTTCGCTCTTCCGTTCGACATTTCCCTTTCCCCCGCATGCGGGGCAGAACTCATCTATTATCGAGCCGCGTCCCTTGCATGAAGGACAGACCGCGACCTGCTGGAACGTCATACCCTGCTGGCGGCTCGTATATACCCTCTGACCGGTCCCGCCGCACTCGCTGCAGTTCCTGGGCTCTGTTCCGGGTTTTGCGCCTGATCCGCCGCAATCGGGGCATGCGACCCTCCGGCTGTACTCGACCGTTTCTTCGCCGCCCGTGAGTATTCTTTTCAGGGGTACCGTGATTTCCACCTCTATGTCCCTTCCCCTGGTGGGGCCCCGCCTTCTTCCGAATCCGAATATCTCATCGAATAAGCTCCCGCCGATACCCCCTCCCCCGAATATGTCCCCAAAGTTTATTCCGCTGAAAATGTCCTCTGCCGACATACCGTCGAGAGCGGAAAAACCCCCTCTGTCGTAACGCGCCCGCTTATCGGAATCGGATAGCACGCCGTAGGCCTCCGAAAGCTCTTTAAACTTCTCTTCGGCATCGGGCTCCCTGTTGTGGTCGGGATGGTACTCCATCGCCAGGCGGCGGTACGACTTTTTTATTTCCTGCTGACTTGCCGTTCTCTCGACGCCCAGCACTTCGTAATAGTCTCTTTTTCGGTTTGCCATATGTAATAACCTTTTTATTACTAAATCTTATATAAAAATCATTTTCAGTTTTTCAAGTCTCTGCCAGCGGCGAATTCCGTGTCATTCCGGGTGAAACCCGGTATTGAGCGGGATATTTTATCTGACAATCGGCCCCTATCCCAGAATGAGCGGGGAATTCGAGCGCTCCGGGAACTAAAACGGGAAAAGACTAGGAAGAAAGTAACTGTCCGAGATACCTCCCGGTGTGTGATCCCCCCGCCTTCGCGATCTCCTCGGGAGTGCCCTGGGCAATTATGTATCCCCCTTCGTCTCCGCCTTCGGGGCCGAGGTCGAGCACATGATCGGCTGATTTTATCACGTCCATGTTGTGCTCCACGACGAGTACCGTGTTACCCGCAAGGACGAGCTTATTTATCACTTCGAGCAGCTTTCTTACGTCCTCCGCGTGGAGCCCTACTGTGGGCTCATCCAATATGTAAAGTATGTCCCTGCCGCCTTTCCTTCCGAGCTCCCTGGCTATTTTTATCCTCTGAGCCTCCCCACCCGAGAGCGTGGGCGCCGCCTGCCCGAGTCTTATATATCCGAGGCCGACATCCTGAAGTATCTTCAGCTTTCTTCCGATCGCCGGGACCTCGTAGAAGAAATTTATAGCCTCGTTCACAGTGAGCGCCAGAACCTCGTCGATATTCCTGCTCCTGTACTGTATCGACAGCACGTCCTTGTTAAACCTTTTGCCCCCGCACTCCTCGCAGGTGACGAACACATCCGCCAGAAAATGCATTTCTATCTGCTGCACCCCCTCCCCTTCACAGACCTCGCACCTCCCGCCGGGGACATTGAATGAAAAATGGGACGCTGTAAGTCCTTTCGATTTTGCCTGCCACGTTCCGGCCATCGTCTTCCTTATCTCGTCGTATGCCTTTATGTATGTGACCGGATTTGACCTCGAGCTTTTCCCTATCGGATTCTGATCGAGCATAATCACATCGGAGAGGAGCTCCGAGCCTCTGATCTCCGCATATTTTCCCACCCTTTCGACCTCTCCCCTGAACTTCCGGGCAAGTGCGGAATAAACCACATCGTCGACGAGAGAGCTCTTGCCGGAGCCGGAAACGCCAGTTACGCAGATGAACGTCCCGAGCGGAAACGATACGGTCAGATTTTTCAGGTTATTCTCCTCCGCTCCGACGACGGTCAAAAACTTTCCGCTGCCCTTCCTCCTTTTTCCGGGAGTCTCTATTTTGGCCTTCCCCGTTATGTACCGCTTCGTCAGGGACTCGACGGAGTTATTGAGCAGTTTCTTTACGTCTCCCTGAAAGACTATATCCCCTCCCCTTTCACCCGCGAGGGGTCCGAGCTCCACTATATGGTCGGCGGACTTTATCATTTCAAAATCGTGCTCGACCACGACGACCGTGTTATCCCTGTCCCTCAGCTCCTTAATGAGAGAGATAAGACGGTCGACGTCCCTGGGATGGAGCCCTATCGACGGCTCATCCATTATATAAAGTGTTTCTGTCAGCGTCGCTCCCAGCTGGCAGGCAAGGTTGACCCTCTGCGCTTCGCCGCCGGAGAGGGTTCTCGAAAGCCGGGAAAGCGTAAGGTATTCGAGGCCTACTTTTATCAGGAACTCGATCCTGGAGTTGATCTGCTTTAAGATTTCGTGCGCGACTGTCCTTTCGTATTGGCTGAGAGTGAGCCCGTCGAAGAATTCCCTGAGCTTGTCTATCGGCAGGAGAGACAGCTCGAAGATGTTCATACCGCCGACCTTCACCCAGAGCGCCTCTTTGACGAGCCTCGACCCCATGCACGCGTTACAGATGAACGCCGACCTGTATCTGCTGAGGAATACCCTGACATGCATCTTGTAGTTTTTTTCCTCGAGATGCCTGAAAAATCCCCTGACGCCCGGAAAACCCCTGTCCCCCTCGAAAACGAGCTCCTTTTCCTTCTCCGTGAGCGTTTCATACGGCTTACCGGTATAGATGCCCCTCTCCTCGGCGAAATGGAGTAGCTTTCTCATCTGGGGTTTGAGAGAAGGCTTTGTAAGGGGTTCTATCGCGCCCTGGGACAGGCTCTTTTCCGGATTCGGGACGACGAGGTCGGGGTCAAGACCCAGGATGTTGCCGAACCCCTTGCACTCGGGACATGCCCCCTGGGGACTATTGAAGGAGAAGAGGAGAGGGGTCGGCTCGCCGAACCGTTTATGACAGGTCGGGCACTCGAGGTCGGCCGAGTATCGCAAGACCTCCCCGTCGAGTATGCGGACGTTCACATACCTGCTTTCTTCAAGGGCAAGCTCGAGCGAACCCACGATCCTGGAGCGGGATTTTTTATCTATAGACACCCTGTCGAGGACAATTTCGGCGCCCTTGGGAATCTTGGCCAGCCCCTCGACCTCCGCTATTTCTCCCCCCGCGATGATTCTCGTGAATCCGTTCGATAAAAGCTCCGCCGGCGTGAGATTTAAATTACCCGGAGGGAATGTGATTACCGCCCTTTCTCCCCCATGGTCTTTTAACAACTCCTCCGCTATGTCTCCGGGCGACCTGTGCCGGACTTCCTTCCCGCATTCGGGGCAGAAGGTCCTCCCCACTTTTGCAAAGAGGAGCCTCAGATAATCGTAGACCTCGGTCGTCGTCCCCACAGTCGAGCGTGAATTCCTGACCGAGTTCCTGCTCTCGATCGCAACCGCAGGAGGGAGACCCGATATATCGTCCATGTCCGGACGATCCACGCGCTCGAGGAACTGTCTTGCGTATGTCGAAAGGCATTCGATATACCTCCTCAGACCTTCCGCATAGAGCGTGTCCAGGGCGAGTGAGGATTTTCCCGAACCGCTCAGGCCGGTTACCACCGTATATTTATGCCAGGGGATAGAGACGGTTATATTCTTTAAGTTGTTCTCCCTGGCTCCCTCGATTTTAATCTCGCCTTCCATGACCCTGCCCTTTTTTATTCGATTATAAGGATGAAAAGAAAATGTCTTTGCGCGCGACTGGTATTCGCGGTTTAAGCGCAGAACTAATCGATCAATCCGAGTATTTCGGCCAACTCCCCGACCTCTTTTACCTCGGTGTCGTTAAACTTCTTTATCCCCCTGCCGTTAAACCATATAACATCGACTCCCGCGTTGAGCGCGCCCATAATATCGCTGCCGTACATATCGCCTACGTGTACGGCTTCTCCGGGAGAAATCCCCAATTTGTCCGCCGCATATCTGAATATGCGCGCGTCCGGTTTTATCATGTCCAAATTAGTCGAATCGAAAACGAAATCGAGATACTGCCTGATCCCGACTTCCTCGCACTTCTCCTCAGTATAGCCGTCGTTGTTGGAGATGACGGCAAGCATATACCCTTTCCCCTTGAGGTAATGGAGCAGACTCGCGGCACCGGGAAGGAGCGCTCTCGTAAACTCGATCTCACTCATCTCCCGCCTCACGTTCTTCCGGAATTCGTCGATGTCGGATGAGGGTGAGAGCGATTCGTAGAGAATCGGGAAAAACCACTCACGGTGCTCCCGAGGGCTGATGCCGCCCGTTTCCATATGCTTTAAGAAAAGCCTGTAGTCAGCTTTGGCAAACTCGGCCTCGAACTCCCGGTCGGTAATGTCAAAACCCGCTCTCCTCACCGCCATCGCAATTCTGTATATATAAGGCGGATCCGTAGATGCGAGAGTATCTCCGAAATCAAAGAAAAAAGCCTTTTTTGAAACCAATTCCCTCACCATTTTTCTAAACAATGCACCCTGATCGTTTACACATCAGCACATGGAAAATGATAGCATAAGTGTAAAGTTCCTCTAATTCGTTCATGGGAACAATAAAAGTGAAATACCTTTCGCCTGAATTTTTATTCTATCGAAAATATACTGTACTAATCGGAATAGTTCCGATAAGATTTCATAATTACTTTGCATTGAATCACGGAGGTGTTAGAATATTTTTCCAACTATGAAATGGTATTTTGTTCCTATTCTCGCGGTCGTTCTCGTCGCTGTTTCAGATCGGATCGTATTATCAGCCAATTCCGCAACTACGACATATTCAGCGAAAATCGCGACCCTGGTTCCTAAAGAAGCCAGGAACAACGGCAAGCTGGGCGTAATAGTCAAATCCCTCACTTCGGGGGAAACGTTATTCGAGTATAACGCACAGAGTCTCTTTATCCCCGCTTCAAATGAAAAAATAATCACATCGGTTGCGGCGCTTTCCCTCCTGAAAAGAGACTACAGGTTCAAAACGGAATTCTACAGCGGCGGCGGGGTATCGAAAGGCACCCTTCACGGCGGCCTTTATGTAAAGGGCTATGGAGACCCGACTCTCGGGGAGCCGCACCTCGGGTTCATCGTCTATGAGTTGAAGAAGCGGGGTATAGCGGAAATCAGAGACGGAATAATCGTAGACGACTCCTATTTCAGCAGGGTAAGGCGGGCGGTGGGATGGAAACAAGAGTGGACGGATGATTTTTACAGTCCGCCGATAAGCGCTCTTTCCTTTAACTACAATACGATCGAGGTAAAAGTTAGTTCTTCCGGTTCGGGACAGAAGCCGTCTGTTACAATCCTGCCGGAGGGTTCGAACATATCGATAATAAATAACGCGGTCACGAGCTCAAAGCAGGGGGTCCTTACAACGACCTGGAGTAACGACCAGACAATCGTGGTAGGCGGAAAAATCAGATCCAAAGCGACGGTAATTTTGAAAATCCCGGTCCAAAACCCGACACTCCTCACCGGAAATATCCTGAAAAACGCCCTCGAGGAAGCGGGTATAAAAGTTACCGGACCCGTAATAGCGGGCGAAGTGCCCAAGTGGGCCACCCTGTTTTACACGCATTACTCGGACCCCCTTTCCTCGATAATAACCGAGTACCTCAAAAACAGCGTCAATATAATCGGTGAAAATCTCATAAAGACCCTCGGAGCCGAATTTAAAAGTATCCCGGGGTCCTGGGAAAACGGTTCCCTGGTAATATCGGAATTTCTCAACGGGATCGGCATAAAGGACGGATTCAGGGTAGTGGACGGATCGGGTCTCTCGCTCCTTAACCGTGTTTCACCCCGGACTCTGACAGACGTATTGAGCTACGCTTATACAAACAGGGTCATAGCCTCCGACTTCGTCGACTCCCTTCCGATTGCAGGTGTGGACGGAACACTGAAGAAAAGGTTCAAACAGTCCGATGTCCAGGGCAGGGTAATGGCGAAAACGGGCTATCTCAACAACGTCAGAGCGCTCTCCGGATATGTTTTCACCAAGCAGGGCGATGTGCTCGTGTTCTCTATTCTGGATAACGGGCTCGGATGGAAAACCAAGGAGTTCCAGAACAGCCTGCTTACCGAACTGGTAGGATGCTGCGGAGCGGGAACCGTGCAAGATTCAACTGTTAATTAATAAACAAAGCGGCTGGAATGCCGGAATTGCTTTTTGGCGAATGAAAAAGTAAAGTGTAATAAAGAGGCAGGGAATTCATCCCATTACCATTGTTTATTGAAAACTCGAAATGCCCTAGCAATGATTCTGGTTTAAAGAACCGCTGTGATAGGTTCGTCACAGCTAAAACAATACAGCAATGGGAGATGGCTATTTATAACAGATTCTCGTTCGATTCCGCATGGAATAAAGTTTTGCTTGACAGATAAAGTGAAAAACTTTATTTTTTTAGGTAAAATTAACTATTCTACTTAAATGCTTGTCACGATTTTAAAAAAATATGTCTGGGTTGTTAACTTATGTCTGCTTACGGGACTCGCTTACTTGACAGCTGTTGCCGTAAACCAAAAAATCGAAGGCATGATAAGCTCTCCCGGCGCGGCTGCATCACAAAAATTCATGCCTTCCGAAAAAAGCGACAAACCGGATTCGAGCACTAAACACCCGACGTCATACTACAAGATCATCCTTACGAGAAACATCTTCGGAATTACAAATTTATCAGACGCGGGGCCGACCGGCACAAGCCAGGAAGCGTTGCCGGACACCACGCTCAACATAGTGCTCCTGGGGACGATCATAAACCGCGACGCACCCTCAGTAGCGATCATCAAGAATCCGGATAATAATAAAGTAAACGGCTACCGCAGCGGGGAGCTGGTAGACATAATCAAGTCCGAGAATGTAAAACTCATAGAAGTAATGAACTGCAAGGCCGTCATAGAGCGTCAAAAGACCGGCCGCGAAACGATTAAATGTAAAAATTTGGGAGAAATAGTTTCCGCAGCGCCTGAATCGGCTTTAGGCAGAAGGACTCAAACAAGGGGTCTCGACTCGGGAAGTACGGAGGGGTCGCTCGAGGCCGGAGGCATAAATAAAGTGGGAGATAATGAATATGAGGTGAGCAGGGAGTTATTGGAAGATGTCCTCAGTGATCCCACGAATATTGTACAACAGGCGCGGGTAATACCGCAAAGCGACGGACTCAGGTTTTTCGGGATCAGGTCGAACAGCATATTCTGGAAGATCGGAATAAAAAACGGGGACACCCTCCATAGGATAAACAACGTCGAATTGAATGATGTGGAAAAGGCTCTCAGTGTGTTTGAAGAACTCAGATCCCAGAGCAATTTCACGATTGATTTTACCAGGGCTGGTAAACAATACACATATGAGTACACTGTTAAATAAAAGAGCTTCAGAATGCTCAAAGTCGTTATTGGCTTGCTTTTATGGTTTGATGAGACCCTGTTATTCGAATAGAGGCCGAGAAGGGCGCGTGCAGACAGTGAGGACTGAACGATGAGAGGATTGCTGATCAATGTTCTGATTCTGGGATTTCTTTTGACCTTATACGTCTATGTCAACACGGACCACGAAAAAACTGTTATTAAAGAGAACTCCGCACAAACTACCGAGCTCGAAACTGCAGAATCCGAAAACTCCGCCGTGAAGCAGGACACAAGCTACAGGGTACAGAACGGCGATACCTTATCTCAAATCGGAGAAAGGTTTCATGTGTCGGTCGGGGAGCTCAAAGAATTCAACGGTTTGACGAAGGACGTGTTATCGGTCGGCGAATATATAGACATACCCGGCAAGAATGAAACCAAAGGCCCTGAACTTGCGAGTAAGGATGAGTACGCTCCTTACGGTGATCCGGATAGCTCCCAAACCATGACTCAGTCGCTCGGCGAAGGAAACACTTCGGACACGGAACAGCAAAGTTCGGACAGGCAGGCCGAAATTGAAAAGAGAAGACAGGAACTGATACAGCAAAGACAGCAGTACCGCCAGCAAGAGCAGGGACAGAATCACGGAACGAGGGGCAGGGAAAGCGAAGGACTGCCGCAGTTCAAGCCGAAAGAAACCGGAACGGAAACTCAAAAAAAAGCATCGACGGAAACAGAGACAAAAGAAGAAAAACCGGAGGTTACAATAACCGACGGCGAAATAGTAAATCTCCAATCAGAGATGGATATACAGGATCTGATTCAAACTATCAGTGAGATCACGGGTCAAAACTTCATACTGGACGAGTCGGTCAAGGGCAAGAAAATCACCGTAATAGCGCCTGGAGGCTTCAAAAAGGAAAATGCAATGAAGCTCTTTGAAACCATCCTCAGCCTGAACGGGTTCTCGGTGGTCAAAAAAGACGGAACCAATATTATCGTCCCCAAGAGAGACATAAAAATCACGAGCATACCTACGGAAGTGGGCACCCAGATGGGAGAGTCCTCGGACAGCTTTATCACGAGACTGGTACAGCTGAAGAACGTACAGGCAAGCGAGGTAGCGAATATCCTGAAGCCGCTTATTTCCCGTGAGGGAGACATAGTCGTTTACCCGGCCACGAATACGCTCATTATCATTGAAACAGTGGATAACCTGAACAGGATACTGAAAATAATCGAGAACCTCGATGTAGAGACCGAAATTGAATTTATAAAGATACACAACGCGGATGCCGCGGAAGTGGCAGCCAAGCTTGTCGAGATATTCGGAGGAACGGCTTCGACAGGAGCAGCAAACACTCCCGTACAACAATCCCAGTCGCAAAGACAAACAACGGCACGCACGCGTAGTCTTCCAGGTTCTCAGAGCAGATCCGAAACTCCGGTTATAACATCCCAGTCGACGACCGAAACCTCCGCAGTGGGGTTCAAGGTAATCACAGACGAAAGGACGAACTCGCTGATAATTATCGCATACCCGGACGATATGAAAAAAATCAAAGCGGTGATTGAAATATTAGACGTCGAAACTGACGAACCGGAAGAGGGTATATATGTGATCCGGGTTTTGAATGCCGATGCCGAGCAGATAGTGTCAGTTCTCGCGAGTTTATTCGGAGGAAGCGGCGCCAGAACCGGGGCTCAATCGAACCTGGCACAAAGAACCTCGGGCTTAGGGGCAAATACGGAGCTCGGTAGCTCATCCACCTCGGCATTCGGATCCACCTCCGGCTCCCAGTCCCGACAGGCGATTCAGCGCGGCGTAACAGCCGGATCCGCCATAGTAGCGGAGACGGACGAGCTCAGGGTTACAGCCGACACTTCGACAAATTCCATAATATTTATAGGCTCCAAGAGGGATTACGAAACAGTCAAGCAAGTAATCCAAGAATTGGACGTGAGGAGAAAGCAGGTATACGTAGAGGCTGCGATCCTCGAAGTCGGTCTCGATAAAATAAGGTCGTTCGGGACCAATTTAAGTATCGGTTTTACGGTAAACGGCGATACTCTCGGCTTCGGCGGAACTGTCCTCCCCGGTGTCCCCAGCCTCCTCGGTGTCGCAGCCGACCCCACAGCATCTACAACCGTTCTGAACAGCCTTTCCGGCCTTTTCATGGGTGTTATAGGTCAGGAAGTAGACCCGGACGGCTCGGGCCCGATACCTCCGATACCGTCCTTTAGCGCTCTTTTTCAGGCACTGACCTCTCTGACGGACGTAAATGTCCTTTCCACGCCGAGCATTGTCACCACGGACAACGAACCCGCGGAAATTATCGTGGCGGACGTCATACCGTTCCCCACGGGAAGCACCGTAGGGGACAGCGGAGTGACGGTGCAGACAATCCAGCGTGAGCCCGTTGGAATAAGATTGTCCATAACACCGCAGATCAGCGAAGGCGACTTCATGAATTTAGATATTTTGACCGAGGTATCCTCCATCAAGGACACTCCGGTCGCCGGACTCAACACCGCACAGTTCGGTATTGCCACGACCACCAGAACGGCGGACTCGTCCGTAGTCGTAAAAAGCGGACAGACCATAGTGATAGGGGGACTCGTACAGGACAGAGAGAGCGTGCTACAGAACAGGGTACCCGTGCTCGGCAATATACCCGTGATAGGAAACCTGTTTAAATTCAAGCAGAGATCGAGCACGAAAATCAATCTCATGATTCTCCTCACGCCCAGAATCATCGAGAACGAACAAGACATGCAGCGGTTACTTGAAGAAAGACAAAGACGCAATATGCTTTTACAGGAGAGGGGGTTCAATAAGGACGTTGACAACTGACATCACGTAACTATGATGAAGAGTATTCAGGAAATAATAAGCGAACGAAATCCGGACGCACTGGTTAAAATAGATGAACTCATATCCAAGAACGGGGAAAGCCTCGAAGAAGTCCTGATCAAGTCAAAAGTTCTTGACGAGAAGGAAGTCCTCGAAGTACTTTCCGAATTCTATGAATTCCCCTACACGCTGACAATATCCGAAAGGGATATCGATTCGGAACTCGTAAAGATCCTCCCCATCAGCTTCGCAAAAAAATTCAGGCTTATCCCGTTCCAGAAGAAGAACGGAAAAGTCGTTATAATCCTTGCGCCGCCGCTCGACCTTTATGCCATAGATGAAGTCAAATCCCTCTTCGGGTGCGAAGTCGAGCCCGTACTCACCATGAACCACATAGTGCTCGACAGCATTAACCGCGTCTACGAGCGCGGCAAGGAGATGACGGAAGGGATCGAAGACGACTCGACAGGTATATCGGAATACGATCTGCAGGAGCCCAAAGACCTCCTCGAAGCCGAGGACGAAGCGCCGATAATCAGGTTCGTCAATTCGCTCCTCTTTCAGGCCGTAAAGGAAAAAGCGAGCGATATACACCTCGAGTGTTTCGAGAAGGAGTTGTCGGTAAGATTCAGAAAGGACGGAATACTGCACGAAATAACCTCGGTCCCCAAAAAGCTTCAGGCGTCGATAATATCCAGGGTCAAGATCATGGCCGAGCTCGACATAGCCGAGAAGAGAAAGCCCCAGGACGGAAGGATCCGCGTAAAAGTTGCGGGAAGGGACGTGGATGTCCGTATATCGACCGTGCCGACGACTTGGGGAGAGAGCGTCGTAATGAGAATTCTCGACAGGTCTTCGGTGCTCCTCAGTCTTGAGGACCTCGGGCTCGCAGGCAAGAAGCTCCATATATTTGAAGGGCTTATTCTGCGCCCTCACGGAATAATACTGGTCACCGGACCTACGGGCAGCGGTAAAACGACTAGCCTCTACGCGGGACTTGAAAGGATAAACTCGCCTGACAAAAAAATTATCACTGTCGAAGACCCTGTCGAATACCAGATTCAGGGAATCAATCAGATCCAGGTTAACCCGAAAGTAAATCTCACATTCGCAAACGGCCTCCGGTCCATACTCCGCCAGGACCCCGACGTGATCCTGGTCGGCGAGATCCGAGATAGAGAGACCGCAGATATCGCAATTCACGCATCGCTCACGGGACACCTCGTCTTCTCCACCCTCCATACGAACGATTCCGCAAGCGCTATCACGAGGCTCATCGATATGGAGATCGAACCTTTCCTGGTGGCTTCTTCGCTCATGGCCGTAATCGCACAGCGCCTCCTCAGGTTCCTTTGCAATTCCTGCAAAGAACCGTATGAGCCCCATGACGATGAACTCATAAAGATCGGCCTTAAGCGAAATCAGCTTCATGACGGTATCCTTTATAGGGCAAAGGGGTGCGACAAATGTTTTAATATGGGGTACAGCGGCAGGACGGGGATTTTCGAAATGCTCTTAATCAACGACGACATAAGAAACCTGACGCTTAGCCAGGTCGATTCGACAAAGATCAAGCGAAAGGCAATGGAGCACGGTATGACTACGCTCAGGATGGACGGGGCGGAGAAGGTGGCAAAAGGTCTGACTTCGGTTGACGAGGTCATGAGGGTTACCGAAGAGGAAAGCATAATATAACCCGCCGATAGGGTCTACCCCGATTTTACAACAGAAAAGGATATTATATTAGGTTATGCCTGTATATAAATATAAAGCCATTGACGAGACCGGAAGAACCGTTCAGGGAATTATAGACGCGGAATCACCCAAGGGTGCAACGGATAAGCTCAAGCATCAGGGAGTCTTCCTCTCGTCCCTGAATGAAGTCAAGGAGGGAAAAGCAAGGAGTTTCATTCCCTTCAGGGGCGTAAACATTTCCGAGCTCGCGATCACGACGAGGCAATTTTCCACTCTGATCTCGGCAGGACTGCCCCTCGAGGCGTCTCTAACGGCTCTTTCCGAACAGACGGAGGACGCCAGACTCGGTCAAATACTGACACAGGTGAAGGACAGGGTCAGCGAGGGAAGCTCTCTCGCAAATGCGCTCAACGAGCACAGGAACGTTTTTTCCGACCTATACATAAATATAGTAAGGGCCGGCGAAGCGAGCGGAACGCTCGACATCGTGCTGCTCAGGCTCGCGGATTTTCTTGAAAAACAGGCAGCCCTGACTTCCAAAGTAAAAAGCGCCCTGATCTATCCGATATTTATGTTTTTCATCGGCGGCGGGGTACTCTTCTTCACAATGACATATGTAATACCAAGAATTGCGAAGATTTTCGAGGACAGCCAGAAGGCTCTGCCCGTCATGACAGTCATACTCATAAACGTAAGCGGCTTTTTCAGCAACAATATACTGCTCCTCCTGATCTTAATCCCCGCACTCGTCTTTGCAGCTTACCGCTTCAACAAAACGGAGAGGGGGAAGTTCTTTTTCGATCGATTATCCTTGAAATTGCCCGTATTCGGAAAAATAACCACCATGGTCGTGATATCGAGGTTTACACGAACTCTGGGGACCCTGCTCGCAAGCGGAATTCCGCTTCTGGATGCGCTTAAGATAGGCGAAGCCGTTATGGGGAATCGGGTCTACGGTAAAACTCTCGAAGAAGTCAGGTCCAACGTAAGGGAAGGGACAAGTCTTGCAAAGCCCTTGAAGGACAGCGGAGTATTCCCCCCGCTCGTAACGCGAATGATTGCGGTCGGGGAGCAGACCGGCGAAATGGAAGCGATGCTCACAAAAGTGGCCGATATATATGATCAGCAGGTCGAGACAATGGTATCGACCCTTACTTCTCTTCTCGAGCCCGTTATGATTTTGATAATCGGCGCCGTGATGGCATTTATTGTTTTCGCTGTTCTCCTGCCAATATTTAATTTGACATCAACTATAAGTTAAAAGGAGGTATGAGATATGAAATCTGAAGGCGGTTTCACGCTTATTGAAATTATGGTCGTTCTGCTGATCATCGCGGGGCTCGCATATATTGTGGGCACCAATGTTATCGGGAGATTCGGGCAGGCGAAGAAGGAGGAAACCAAGATCCAGATAAAAAACCTGGAGTCGGCTCTTAAGCTTTTCAAGCTTGATAACGGTTTCTTCCCTGAAACACAGCAGGGCCTGAACGCCCTGATACAGCAGCCGACGGTGGGGAGAGAACCCTGCTGCTATTCCAAGGAAGGATACCTGGAAGGGAGCCAGGTCCCTCGTGACGGCTGGAAGAACGAATTTATTTATATCGGCCCGGACCAGACCGGGGACGGCACCTATGAAATAATCTCCATGGGCGAAGACGGAGTACAGCAGTCCGAGGACGATATTACGAGCCGTACGATACAATGAAATCAAAGAACGGTTTTACACTCATAGAGCTCCTGGTAGTCATTATTCTCATCAGCACTTTTGTATTCATAGCCTTACCGAAAATTCAAAGCGGGACCGAGATGAATATTAAAAGCGCTTCCCGGAACCTGAGCGGAACGATCAAGTACCTATACAACGAAGCGGCGTTCAAGAAAAACATCTACAGGCTTGTCTTCGATATCGACAGGGGAGAATACTGGGTCGAGGTTTTGAATGACAACGAGTATGTCGTGTCGACCGATTTCTTACAAAAAAAACGGACATTACCGAGCGGCGTCCATTTTAAGGACGTCGTTACCGAACGCAGCCAGGGGAGAAGCGCTCTCGATGATTCCGAGGTATTTATACTGTTTCTGCCCACGGGTTTTGTCGAACCCGCCGTTATTCATCTTGTAACAGATAACAACGACAACTACACCCTGGAAACGAAGCCTTATACGGGCGGAACCAAGGTATATAACGAATATGTGGCGCTTATGAGGAGTGAATAAACTGGTCCCGGTCGCAAATCAAGGCTGTTCTGAAAATCCGCAATCGTGCCCGGAACAGAAAACCCGAAACGCCGGGTTTACTCTTCTCGAGGTCATTATAGCTGTTGCGATAATCGGCTCATCCCTAGCAATACTGCTGGGAGCGGTCAACAAGAACCTCATCCTCGCGTCACAATCGAAAAACCTTTCAATCGCGTCTTTCCTTGCCCAAAGGAAGCTCGGAGAAGTCGAGATCGGAGGATTTCCGGAAGTAGGGGACCAGCAGGGGACGTTTGAAGATAACCCGGAGTTCAAATGGTACGTATCCGTCCAGCCGTATAACATAGAACAGCTCGGAACCGAGATAAGAATCGTCATATTGACAATAACCTGGGATGAAGGAAATAAGGAGTTCACAGTTGCTACGGCGATTTCAAACCACGGATAGAGGGTTTACCCTCATCGAAGTGCTGCTTGCGGTATTTATCGGATCCATCGTCCTTACAGTGCTCTATGCTTCATTCTTTCAGATAACGAAGGCGAAAGACAGGATAGAAGAAGAGCTTGATCTCTATCACGAGGCAAGGGTCGTAATTTCGAAGATAACTAACGACCTTACGACGGCATTTCCCCGGGGATTAGTTAACTCGCAGACAACGAACATCACAACACCCTTTTTTTTCGGGGTCAAGGAAGGAGACCACAGCAAGCTGGTCTTCACATCCTTATCTCGTACCCCTACACAAAATTCGAGGGAATCAGATCAGACGCTAATAAGCTACTTTCTCGAGCCGGTCCAGGATTCGGACCTCTTCGCACTCATCAGAAGGGACAACCCTACCTTAGAACCCGAGACAGGGGGGACTCAATATGCGCTATCGGAAAGAGTAGTGGGTTTCAACCTTACATACGTTGCAAATAGTCCTGTTGACGGTGTAACGCAGGAGTCTGCAAGCGAATGGAATTCGAACGAAACATTATCCCTGCCGATCGCTGTGAATGTAAATCTGATTATGCGAAATCCCAGGGGTGAGAATATCGTATTCAACACGACGGTGACGATACCGGTCGTCAATTAAAATGGTTATGCTCTCGATATAAATGGATCAATAGACAACCTCGAAACCATGAAAAAAAGAATGCTTTTTACATGCGCTCCAAGAAACAGAAATTCGGAAAAAGGGATCGTTCTGGTCATAGTGATCATCGTCATAGCGATCCTCATGATACTCGTCACGGACCTGATCTATTTTACCCAGATAGATACGGAGATATCGTCAAATACGCGGGATGAAATCAAAGCCCGGTATATAGCCAAATCGGGAGTGCATGTCGCAGCCGGCACACTTAAGGAAAGACCGCTCGAAGAGCTCACCGAGATTACGGCCGCCATGGGCGGGCAAGCGCAGAACTCCGAAGGCCTCTGGGCTATCAGCGTGCCCTATTTCCCGGTCGGTGACGGGAACGTCTCGGTCACGGTGACCGACGAAAGGTCCAAGATAAACCTTAATGCGCTGGTAAACACGTCGACAAACAAGGTGGATCAGCAGGTGCTTACGGAAATAAGAGAGCTTTTCAAGTTCCTTGATGTAGACAGTAATAAATCCGAGAGGTTCATTTCGAGCCTGATTAACTGGATAGACGCACCTATCCAGGGCGCGGAAAACGATCAGGACCCCGCGGGAGCAAACGGAGAGTTCTATGCCGGCCTCGAGAATCCTTACAGGATCAAGGACGGCCATCTCGATACACTTCAGGAGATACGAATGGTCGACGGCATGGACGATGAATTCTACAACCGGATAAAGGATTACGTTACGGTCTATCCTCACGATAAGAAAATTAATTTCAGCACGGCCCCGAAGGTAGTGATAATGGCCGCCATTAAAGGCTCAGCCGTATCGGCGATCGGAGGGCAGGGAAGCTCCTCCGAAGATGAGGTCGACGACGACGTGGCTGAGCAAATCGCAGATCAAGTCATTGAAGCAAGAAAAGAAACGCCGGTGATCGACCAGCAAAAGGCGAGAGAAATAGCAAGAAACATCGACCCTGAGTCAACAGTGAACGCCGGCCTTGTCGGCGTTACCCTCAACAGCGGAGAAAGCGAAATATTTTCCGTTAGATCCGTTGGCAGCCTGGGGGAAGCTAGCCCCACAAAGAGGGTTATCGAAGCCGTGATTAAAAAAACCAGGCGCGACCAGGACGTCATAGTGGATATAGTGACATGGAAAGAATTCTAGAAAAACTAAAGAAGATCAGAACCGATCTGAAGACGCGGTATCTGGAAAGGGATGATGTCATCGACGGGGCGTTCTGTGCTCTCCTTACCGGAAGCCACCTCCTTCTTATCGGTCCGCCCGGCACGGCCAAGTCCCAGCTCGCAAACGAGCTATGCCGTAAGATCGCGGGGGCCCAATATTTTCAGTGGCTTCTCACCAAGTTCACCACACCGGAGGAGTTATTCGGAGCGGTAAGCCTGAGAGGGCTCGAGAACGACGAATACAGAAGGGTGACAGCCGGGAAGCTGCCCGAGGCCCACATCGCATTTCTGGACGAGGTATTTAAAGCCAGCTCCTCTATACTCAACACCCTGCTCACCATCATGAACGAGAGAATTTTTTACAACGGAACGGAAAAGGTAAAGATACCCCTGATTTCTCTTTTCGGCGCGAGCAACGAGCTGCCGTCCGAGGAAGACGAGCTCGAAGCGCTCTACGACAGGTTCCTGCTGAGATACGTAGTGGATTATATAAGAGAAGATTTCAGGTTCCTGAAGATGCTTAACACTGAAGCCGACAAATCCGACGAAGGAGTAATAACGGCTGATGAGCTCAACACATGCAAAACCGAAACGGAGAAAGTAAAACTGCCTCCCAATATGTTGAAGCTTATATCGCGGATAAGAAAAGATCTCAGGAAAAAGGGGATAATCCCCTCCGACAGAAGGTACAAGCAATCGGTTTCGCTCCTTAAAGCCAGGGCATATCTTGAGGGGAGGAGCGAGGTCTCGGAGGAGGACCTGCGCTTTCTGGAGAATGTTCTCTGGAGAGACCCCGGCGAGAAAACCGAGGTCCAGTCGGTTATACACCAATCTCTCCACGGCTGGAGGGACCGTCTCAGGGAGCTGCTCATACAGGCAAAAGAGCTCGATGCGTATTCGAAGCGAGAATGGGAGAGCGAGGAAATGCTCATAAAAGCCAATATCGAAGCGCAGACAAAATTAAAGCACATAGGGGCGAAGCTGGAGGAGCTTGTCGAAGAATGCAGGGAAAGGGGAAAGCCCACCGAGGAAATCAAGAAAGCCAGGGAAGAGATCGAAGGCATACAGAGAGAGATCCTCGACAGGCTTGTATCGAGTAAAGAAGAAATGGCTTAGTTCGGTCTTATTCGTATTCCGGGCTCTTTGATCAAATTCCAAATACGGTTTGACCTTTTCTGCTCTCGTCAACGGTCGTTAAAGATTACCGACCGGCTTTTAGCAGCACCTTGCCGAAGCTTTTCCTCGATTCGACGTATTCATGGGCCGACCCGGCTTCCTCCAATTTAAATACCCTGCTCACGACAGGTCTTATTCGATGCTCAATTACGAAATCCCTTAGCTCCTCATAAATCCGTACCATCGTATCGGGTTCCCGGTCGAGCAGATAGCCCAGGTGAGATGACATCACGGCGATAGACCTTTGAGCCATCACTCCGACATCGACCCTCGGTATATCTTTCCAAGTCTTAAGCCACGACAGAGGGTTCCACTTAACGAGGTCGAGGCTTGCAAATCCCGTGACTACCATCCTCCCGAATGGGTTAAGCGAATCCAAGCCCCGTCTGAAGACATCCCCGCCCACCATCTCTATCACCGCATCCACACCGCCCGTAACCCCGATCAGGTTTTTAAAGCAGTCAGGGTCCCTGTAATTAAATCCGCCTGCGGCTCCGAGGGATTTAATCAGTTCTATCTTTTCGGAGCTCCCGGCCATTCCGTACACTTCACAGCCTGCGCGGGAAGCAAGCTGTATGGCTGCGGTTCCCACGCCGCCGCCGGCCGCGGTCACGAGCAATTTTTCCCCTGAACACACCTTAGCCATCTTAAAAAGTGAGACCCAGGCCGTCATATAATTCACCAGAAAGGAAGCGCTTTCCTCCATAGAGAACCCGCCTATTGCGGGGATCGCGTTTTTCGCGGGTACGACGATTTTCTCCGCATAACAGCCGTACTTCGATCCGACCATCACCTTCTCTCCGATCCGGGACGGGTCAACCCCCTCCCCCGCTTCCTCTATCACCCCCGCACACTCCATCCCCGGGACGTACGGTTTTTTCGGCGACCAGCCGTAAATCCCCTTTCTCGAGAGTATCTCGGCATAGTTAACACCCGCAAAACTGACCGAAACACTGACTTCTCCCTTTCCGGGAAGAGGCACTTTTACTTCCTCAGAGATGAGAACATCCGGCCCGCCGTTTTTCCTAAGCACTATTGCTTTCATATTGACGTATATTTATATCCAAATTGAAAATTTTTATACTCTAGCTTATTATGATAAATCGAGCTTGCAAGGCTTTACGGTCTGAAGGCACACAAAAACAACAAAGGCGGTGAAGAGATGAAAAGATATTTAATAATACCGGCAGTGTTTTTCTCCGTTCTTTCATGCGGTAATCCTTACGTGATCGACCCTATACAGCAGCAGTCCGCCACACAGATACCGTGTGAGCCTGAGATGATCGAGGTAATCGAGCATAAAACAAACCCCGACGGAACTGAAACCTGGAATGCCCTTTGTCAGGGATATTCATACGACTGCGAAAAGGCAGCGGGCGAGCAGGGGAAAGTCAGCTGTGAGCGGATGGAATCACAGATGCCCGAGTAGACTGCGGTAAACGAGTAATGCGAGAGCATCAATCACGCGGGCGACGTGAGCCCCGACAAACGATATCAAGCTAAATCATCTCCGTTTGCTTGTCTCTCTCTGGACCTGTTTTTCACCCTTTCTCCGATCTTCCGGTATCGTTCGTCCTCTTCAGTTACGACCTTGAGAGCGGGTACGGGTATCGGCCTGCCGTCCGCATCCACCGCGACGAAAACGAGATAACCCCTGCAGGTAAATTCCATACCCGGACTGAATTTGCCGACCTTATAAACGTCCACCTTTACGACCATCGAGGTATGGGCGGTGTATATAACCTTCGCCTTGACTTCCATGATGTCCCCGACTTTCACGGGCTTTTTGAAATCGACTGCTTCGATAGACGCGGTAACGGTGTCCTCGTTGGCAAAACGCATTGCGGCCATGGCGCCTGCCATGTCCATCAGCTCAAGCACCCTTCCCCCGAAAATCGTGCCGTAGTGGTTCGTATGTGTCGGGAAGACAAGCTCGGAATTCGATACTTCCACCGATTCCTTGATCGATTCTTTTCCCAATTTATCGCCTCCTGCGCAGTGTCTTTGAAACGACCCCGATCCCCGAGAATATAGTAGACGAGCATGGGCTTTTTTCAACGGAGAGGGATTTTATCGATTAATTTTCTCATCGGGTGGAATATGGGTGTAAATTTAACCGGACATATGAGTGAAAAAGGGGAACTGATGTAGTAACAGGGGCCAAATCACCCAAGGAGGAAGAATATGAGTATCATGAAATCATTAGCAGGTCTAAAAAGACAGACATTCTTCGTCATTGCCGCCGCCTTAGTTTCGGTATTGGGACATGCCCCGGATGTCTACGCAGGCTCAGAAAATTTTCCCAAGTGTTTCGTCGGCACTTTTCTTGTCGACGAAGGGAACGGTACCAAAAGCCTCTGGACTTTCGGTACCGGAGGTGTATTTTTCGTAACCAGCTCCGCGCAGGCCGCTCTTGACTTCACCGACGAGCAGGGCGCATGGAGGAAGACCGGGAAGCTCCGGGCTTCGGCAACCTCACTCGATTTTTCATTCGATCCCGATGGCGGTCTCGCCGATATCGCGAAAGTAAATGCAGATGTCACGTTCACCGATAATAGCTGCAGCGGAATAGAAGGGGGATTCACGGTCAGTTTCTATGCCCCTGATGTCAACCCGCTCGACCCGGATTCGGTGCCTGAGAACGTCATTTCCGATACATTCACGGGACAGCGTGTGAGGGCAGAATAATTACGATAGCGGCGGGTTTTACTCGCGAATCCCGTAAACTATCACGTGCCTGTCACTCGCCCGCCCGGTTTTGAAATATCCGAGACCAGCTGTTTCCAGCTGCAGTTTCACCTCATCTATCTCGAAGGCCGCGAGAAGGGAATTATAAAAATCCCGTTTCAGAATTTCGGGCTCATTCGGCGAATAGCGCTCGACGAGCTTCATTGCTTCATCCGCCGTCCCGGGCCTTATGAGGTCCATTACAAAAACACGGGTCCCTGGAGATGAGAATCTCTTTGCGGCATCCCAAAAGTCTGACGGGTCCGGCATATGGTGAAGGAGGCTGTTGCTGATTATAAGATCATAATATTTGTCCGGCAGGAATTCCTGGACCGATACGTGTATAAAACTGACTCTCCCCTTAATCTCAGGCTCTCTTTCGAGCATCCCGGAAGCGAAATCCAGCATAGCGGACGAACCGTCAATTGCGTCTATCTTTGTCCGGGGGAAAGCCCTTCCGAGCCTGAATGTAATGTCTCCCGTGCCGCACCCCATGTCGAGAGCGGTATTAATAGTGCCCGGAGCGGGAAAATATGTTTTAAGGAGCTTTATGAAATTGGAATGAGGATCCTCAAAATCGGCCCTTCCGTATGCAAGAACCTGCTCGGGGTCAACCATCAGCTCGCGCTCCGTGATTCTCTTCATATCCGCTCCTTCCCTCTATTTTAATGCCGAATCAAATACGGTCTTTCCTTTTTGAAAAACTAATTCATCATTATTACAAAAAAACGGAGGGGTCAAGATGCCGAAAAATTCAAGTTCTCTCAGTGCTATCGAGCTCATGCACATAGGCTTCAATGTCTCGATAGATGTAAAGGAATACGAGGAGCATATGGAAGACGTTTTGGAAACCGCGAAGATGTTTAATTCCACTATCATCCTGAGAAACATGCCGGAATCAATGCTCAACGAGAAATTCCTGAAGAAATTGAAAAGTCATTCCCATAAAATTATCATCGAGGTCTGAAGGTTCTTCATGGAAGAAACAAACTGCTCGGGCCTTTTCCAATTAAGGGCGGACAAATTTGAAGGGTCATAAGCAGGGGCTTGAAAATAGAATCCCATTAAACGAAACACGGCTTGTACATTAACTGGTAAAGACTAAGCTCCGCAGCAATTCACAGTTCAGCGCGGCACGAGATCGCAGAAATAAAAACGGTTATCCCTCAGCACAACCTCTCCCCTGTCAAATTCAATCCTTTTCCTGAATATCGGTCCGTCATATACGAAAGTATGGAACTCGCCGTTTTCCCCGCAGGGGTCTATCCCCAGCGGCAAGTCGGATAAGAAATCTTGGTCGTATTCCCTTCCGGCGAAGCTCCCGTCGAGAACCTTTGAATCGACGCAAACAGTAACGGCTTTAAAACCCGCTTCGATGAACGTCCGGGCAAGATGGACTGAATCTATACTCCAGATAGGAAACACGCACCTGAGCCCTATTTTACCCAAATGATCCTCGCGGTACTTCCTTATCTCCTCAAGGAATATGTCGCCGTATATCACGGAACTCACACCGGACTCTTTATACGCCAGAAGCAGCTTCTCGAGAGCGGACTCGTAATCCTCGTTCGATGCATTTCGGGATATTATTACCTTCTCGAGAGGAAGCCCGAGCGAGTCCGTTTGATCTTCGAGGAGAGCACGCCTCAAGCCGTGCATACTGACCCTGTCATAGTCCCCCGTAACCGTCGTGAAGAGCGCTCTAACTTCATACTCACGGCCTCTCAGAATTTCATAGAGAGCGAGCGCGCTGTCCTTGCCGCCGCTCCAGGAGAAAAGAGCATTCTTGTCCATTTGGCATAAATATTACACGTTCTTTCTGAAAATACATACGTGTAGATACTGGCGCAAGCAGCGTAGGAGACGACCGTCTTCAAATGGAATCACGGGGCTACGTAACCCCGGACTCATTCACTCACGGCAGCTCGGAGCGGAGGGCAAGGTGGTTTAAAAGGGGTCTCGACAAGGGCGGCATCAACTCCTGCAATACTTTCAATGCTGCGGATCTTTAACGGATCGGATCCATCTTCAAATGAATAGTTCATTATAATCGAGACTTGAAGAATTACTGCCCGAAGAACTTTTCACGGTTAATCGACCATATTATTAATTTACATGGTACTATTTTTGACTGAGTAACAACACAACTGAGATTACGAGAACTCGTATAGATGTATAAGCAAACATTTTGGAGAATAGCTTCACTTGCCGGAAGCTGGTGCAGGACTAATTACGGTATATCCCATAAAAATGCATTTCTATTATTTCCCTTCTTTCTTTTAACAGTCCTGGTAACCCCGCTGCCGGCACACCCGATTAGCACACCTCCTATTGGCAAAAGAGAGGAAGGCTCCATGGTCACCACTTACAAGGGGGGCGGGACCAGATGGAAAGCGGACTGGACGACCGAAAAATTCACAGACAACGGAGAAACCACGGTAAGACTCACACTGAAAGGGCAGGGAATTACTAACCCATTTACGAGGGATATGAGATGGGAGACCGTATCGGTGTGGAAGGCCGGATCCGCATTCACACCAGTTGAATCCTCAACCGAGGTTAAAGATATGCGGGGCAAAGTAGTTATGACGGAAAGGAAAACCGTAGATGACTCTACCGGAACAGTGTCATTCGTAAGACAGGATTTTGAAAGCGGCAGGTCGGCGAACAAGACATACGAGACAGACCGGAACGTTTTGTTCGTTGAGGGGATCGTTCTGGCCCTCCGCTCGCTCCCGTTCGGTACGGATGATACTGTCAAAGCTCAATTCCTTACAAACGAGCCCGATCTTTACAATATCGAGCTCAAACAGAGGGGAATCGAGAAAATCAATACGCCTGACGGCGAAATAGAGTGCTACAAAGTTGAGCTCGTGCCCAAATTAGGCGTGCTCAATATATTTAAAGTCTTTTTTCCGAAGACATATTTCTGGTTTAGAGTTGCGCCCCCGCACAGATGGGTCAGGTACGAGGGGTTTGAGAACGGCCGCAGCTCACCCGAAGTCGTCATGGAAGAAGAGTCCTTTAAAGAATCGGGCAATTGAGAAGTTTTCCCGGCTGGGTGTTATTTCTTCTGGCTTCCGTCGGCGCACAGCTGAGTAAGGATGCTGCATTTTTTCTCACTTCGGCCGTCACACTCCTCAATTGCCGCCTTTACCGCTTCATTCATATCGGAATAGTACCCCCAACCGAGAGCACCGTCCTCACTCCGCGCTACCGCGCCGCAGTCGGTGAAGGAAATCCTCATCTGACAGTTGGGCCCGTATTTTGTGCACTCATCAATAGACGCTTTCTCCGCCTGACTACGCGTAGGATAGTTCCATGAAACTCCGTATTGCCCGTTATCGGCTGTGGCTATGGCCGCCCATACGTTCACTGTCTTCACGCTTCCGTCCGAGCATAACTCAATGAACGAGCTGCATGTTTCACTCGTGTATTTATGACATTCAGTGACCGCGTTATTCCTCGCCAGGTCAACGGTCGTATTGGTTGCCCAGCCGTATGACCCGTCTGGCGCTGTTGCATAGACAGCGCAGGAGTTGAATGCGACCCTCACCTCGCAACCCGTGTTGAACTGACTGCATCTTTCGATAGCGTCCTGCTCGGCCGCCTGTTTCGAGGTCATATTAGTAGAAAAACCCCATCCGCCGCTAGGGGCGATGGAGATCGCTCCCCATGTCCCCTCGTTGTCGTGGGGTCCCGGAGGAGACGTCTTATAAACGGGAGGATTATAGTTGGTAGGTGCAGGCGGTACTACATTTTGAGAGCTATTATTATTTGAATTCTTATTTGAATCGTTATTTGTATTATTATCCTTGCCGCCCCCGGAAAGGAAATACACGGCTGCGACTATGATAATTAGAGCGACTATGCCGCCCCCGACTTTCTTTGCATCCAGACTATCCAGAAAGGACTTTTTCGGCACATATCCCTTTGTATCGAGCGGCCTTATTGTCTCTAACCCGGGGGTATCCTTATCGGGCGTCGGCTCGGCGCGCGCTCCTTTTCTCGTCAGCAGAAGCTTTATAGTAGATAGTAGCTGTTCCAGGTGTTTCTCGAGAGGCGGTGTCAGAGCGTCTAACCAGTGAGGAGCGCTTATAAAATATTCGAGGGACTTATTGGGGTCGACGTCCTCCACCCTGAAAGGGATAACCGGTACCCCCTTACTGACCGCGCGCTCGACTTCCCGTATAATTTGCTGGGATTCATTGGCGTTGGCTGAAAACACGAGCACCATAACCCGGCACGAGCTGATCGCATCAATGATCGCCTCCCCCCACTGGGTACCGGGAACGATATCCCTCGGGGCGATCCAGCATCTGACGCCTCCTTTTTCAAGAGTAGCGCATACGGCGTCGGCTATCGGTTTATCTTTCGCAGAGTGACTGATAAAAACATCGTGAGCCATGCGTTTTCCCCCTCTCCTCCCGAGGAAATACTGAAGGATTATAGCTGTGATTGACTACCCAGGCAACACTAACCGCTTGGATTGAAATACTATTCTCCAGTCGAGAGTCTCCGACGACATGATCTCCGCGGTACTTTCCGCAATGTTGCCCAGCACGCCGTATGACGGGACGAAATCCGTTTTAAGCAGCTCGTCCCTGAGATTGTCCAGCTGAGCGCCCATCGCTTCGGATTTCTTTGCTATCTGCTCGAATTCCCCCTGTGTCCGGATACCGTAAAACGCTGCGCCCAATGCGGGGAAGACAGCCGTAAAGAGAGTCAGCCAGTCGTTGTGCACATATAAATGAGCCAAACTCGCAATGAGCGTAAGTACGAATAGACCGGTGCCTATTATATGCAGTACGTTATGGATCGTATGAAAGCGGGGGGCGTTGTATTCATGGTATTTAATCTGCGCAGTAATCTCCTGCTGCGATAAGAAATCCCTGTAGGATTTCAGGTACTCCCCGTCGATCTTCGCTCCGACCATGCCCGCTTCCCGGACAATCGCCCGGAAATGCCAGTTCACCCACGTGCTCCTGGGATCGCCGTAAGTATCGTGGGCAGGCACCCTGAATGCCGGCGTCGTGAGGCCGAGCGGTGTAAGAAACCTGAGCTGCCTGAGCTGCTCCGAGAGGAGCCTGTAGTCTATCCACCTCTCGTGCCAGCGCTTCAGGTTGCCGATGCCTGTTATCAGTATTATGAGTATGATCAGAGCGAGCTCGCAGATTATCCAGAGTGTCTCCAGACTCCGTACGGTCGGAGTGAGGAGGGCGAAGAATACCGCCAGACCGGCCATCAGGTAATTAGCCACGAATGAGCTCCTGTAAATGTTTGAATAATAATTGGCGAGCTTGTCCGCCCAGCTGTAATGCCCGAGGAATTTATCGTTGATCTGGTCCTTGACCGATTGCGGAAAATCCGGGCATGAATCCCAGACTCTCCGCCATTCTTCTTCGGTTTCTTCCACGAAATTCCTGACCTTGACGCCTCTGGTCTCTATCCTTTCGCCCGAGAAAATATCGCAGAATGTCTCGAATATAAATCCCCACGTCCACGATGGCTGCCTTTCGGAAAAGTAGGTCCTGCTGAGGTCGGGCTTTTTCGCGGCGGGAGGCTGAAGGACCCTCTTCAAGCGGATCTCGAGGTCCGGGAGGCGCACTTCAATTTGCCTCCCGTATTCCTCCCCCATCAGCACCTTGACCTCGTGCGGGGCATTAGAATTTATCCAGACGACGGGGATTTCGTGTATGTGCGACTCATTCACGATCTGCCCGGTCCCCCCCTTCCCTTTTGCGTCCTCGCCGTCCCATATCGCAATAAGAACGTCGCTCTGCATGAGCACCATCCGGCCGACCGTTTGATATGATTCCTTCTCGAGGTCCTCAGTCGCCCGTGAACCGTCGAGCTCGAGTATGGAGGTAGCTTCCCCCAGCATAGTCCGGTACCTTCTGACGGAATCACTGTCCCAAAAATCCTTTTCATACTCGTATCGGTCGAAGGGGAGCGCGCACTGGAGCTCATACCCTTCTTTCAAGGCCTCTTCCGCAACAAGCGTATCGGCGCCCTCCGCAAGTGGCGACACTATCCTCAGCACAGGCGGCGCTCCGTCGGAATACAAGGAAAACTTCACTGCGTTAGCAACACTCTTGATATGTTTAAGAACTTCCGCTGCCTGCGTCCTGAGTACCTTCATATCGGCCTTATCAAGTCCCGAGGGACGGTGTCCCGTAACGCCGACCCTGACCGCGAGGCGGGCTTTAGGAGGGGATTTCATTTCATTTGTGCTTGTCATGAGACTCTATCCTTTGGGCAGCTCTATCGGAACATTCCTGTGAGTCCAGAGCCAGTCACTGTTCTCAAGCAAAGCTTCCCTGCCGACCGCGACGAGAATCTTCTCCGCGGGCACTTTGCCGATTTCGAGCTCCCTCTTCGCGGCGGCGTAAATTTGCTGGGCCAGGCTGTACCTCCTCTCGAGCTCGTCGTAGGCCTTCTTATTTTTATATGCCTGGGCGGCAACTCCGACAGCGGCAATCACGCCCAGGAGAATCTGAAAATCATTTATCGCTTTGCCGTTGTCGACTCCGGCTATCAGAACGTATGCGCCGTACACGACGTCCGTCAGAAGAGTAAATACAAAAGATAAAAATACAACATTCCCGAACTGCCGTGACCTCATGAAAATCGGTCTCCTCTTCGACCTGAAATAATCGAGCTGCGAGTCTATCCATAATCTTTTTGTAATATCCACCAGCGCGGATTTATCCCGCCGCCCATCTCCGCTGTCCGTTCTTAACGTCATAATCTCGATGCTCCTCACCGCTTTCCTGATCCAGGTCAGCAATCCCTCATACTTGCTCAGGTAGTGGGATGAAACGTTCTCATTTATCCCGCACAGCGTCCAGAAGACCTGTACGCGCAGCCCCTCCGCGAGGGCCCTGTAGTCGAGAAACCGATCCTCCACCCTGTCTTTCAGACTCTTTTTAACCAGAAGGGCAATGGCGGGTATTAAACCTATGTAGAAAAGGACCAGATAAGAACTCATATTGATCAGTCCATAGAGCAAGACGGCAACTAAAAAGAGGGCGTAGATCCAGTTTATGAGGCCCGAGGTTTTTTTCTGATAGTACTGGGATAAAACATCCGCGCCCGAGTAAAGGGATATAATTCTTTGGAGTGTCGGATTATCCGAAATGAGCTCGTTATCTGATTCACTCTGGAGTAAATACTTTTTAGATTGATTGAGCTCTTGCTCACCGTGACCCTCATAATAATTCCTGATATCGAGGTTAAATCCGTCGATCCTCTCTATTATATTTATGAAGGGCGATTTTTCATATTTATCCGTCGCCTGGGCTGCCGTATGCTTGAAATAATAATCATATAGGTTATCGAGAGAATCACTCACGTTCTCGACGAACCCGAAGATACTCCCGGAGAACTTGCTGAGAATAGAACGCATAAATCCCGTTTGATCCCCGGATTCATCATTTGCCGCTTCTGTATTTTCCTCGGGCGGGGCGGATTCAGTCGCTGTCAGGCAGGTTATGGGATTTATTGAGATTATCATGCTTTTGTCCAAATTATCCAGGCCTGTTTTGCTCTCCCTCAAAGAGAATTCGCGTGTGATGCTGCCTTCCCTTATCCAGTTAATAATCTGAGCGGTCGTGTCTGTCTCTCCCTCAGTTTCATCCGCACAAATCGCGAACAGAATCTCGCTATGCTCGGCAATAAAGGCGGCAGTAAAGCTCTCCCTCAACGCGCTGTCTTCCAATAAATCGTATCTTTTCACACCGAGCCTCAGTTGCATCAGCGATGAGATATCGAGTGAGGACTCCGCCAGGTCGAGAATTCGTGAAAAGTCCTCCCTGTTAATATCGTTCTGAAGCGTATTTACACATTGCTCGGGCGGTTGCGGAAGTATTGCTATGAGCCTCGCCCGCAGGTGCTCGATCGCAAGCCTGGCGGTGAGGCGTTCCTCCCGCTCCGCAAGAGAAGAAATGACAATGAACGGAGAATTCGGAAACGTATTCCTGAGCCTGACCATCTCTCCGCTTATGAGTCCGGACAGACGTTCTTCATCCGCAACGGTACCCTTCCGGCTGGTCACCCCTATAACGAGCGGTATTAGATAGTCTTCGTTTATCGATGCCATGCTCGAAGGTCAGGTGTATTCATAGTTTTTAAAACGGATATACAGTCACTGTCCGGAAACATCCTTCCGACCGCTCTCGCGCGCTTCGCAATTTTGACCTTGGATTCTTCATTATTCCTTCCACCGGGGCAGCGATGCACTCCCCGTCATCCGCCCTGATAACGATGCCGTCCCTCTTTATAAAAATACGATTATGCCCATAAAAAGTTTCAGAATGTCTCAGTTCCCCTGAATAGACCATTGCTTTATTATTTCCCATCCGAATTTAATCCCCGCTGTTACCCCGTGATATTACAATTCTAATAATGCGGGAGTAATAATTCAACAACTCGATAACGACAGTCATATGACTGGTTTTGTTCGGAAACGCTCTTTTTCCCGAGACCGACTCCGCTCGACCCTTTGTATATGCGCCTGTCCGAGGCGCAGTAATAATTAAGATCGACGCCCGCCGGCGTTATATTTGCCAAATGAACATTCCAGTTGCGAAAATCAACTATCACCGGATATAATTGATTGACTTACGCGTAATCAAATCTATTAAGACCATGAAGACCGGAGGAAGCACGTTATGAAAAAGCAGAAACTCTTGATTTTACTATTACTGGCAGCATGTCCGTTCATATTGACCGGGTGCCTGGCGGCGGCAGCGGTGGGCGGGGCGGCAGCAGCAGGAGCCGGTACGGTAGCATATATAAAAGGCGAATTAAAAGCCACTGAAGAAGCATCTCTTAACAAAACGTGGGGGGCTACTGTCGCCGCAATCGATGATCTGCAGTTCCTCGTAGTCAATAAGATAAAAGACGACGTCTCGGCCGAGCTCGAATCGAAAACAGCCGACAATAAAACCGTAAAGATACAGCTTAAAAGAGTCACAGATAACCTGACCGACATATCGATAAGGGTGGGTACATTCGGCGATGAGAGCCTGTCGCGCTATGTACTCAGCAAGATTGAGGCTAAGCTCAAGGGAAAGTAACTCAACCGCTGCCAGAGTGAGAATTAATATCAAACCGGAGTATATCGCGGAGCGTTTCGGCAAATAAGCTTTAAAAAGAGACTCCAGAATGGATTTCTATGATTTCCTCGGAAGAAGCCCGTACAAATGGCCGAAGGATTGGATCGATGCATGGAACAGGCATGACCTCGATTCCATACTCTCTCACTACGCAGAAGATGTGGAATTCACTTCCCCCTTCGTCGAAAAACTCATGGGGGAAGCCTCGGGTACAATCAAGGGAAAAATTAAGCTGAGGGCATATTTCAGAAAGGGGCTCGATGCCTATCCCGACCTTAAATTCGAGCTGTTAAATATACTCACGGGAGTAAAGAGCCTTACCCTCTATTATAGGAGCGTAAAGGGGATGCTCGCCGCCGAGGTCATGTTCCTCGATAGTGAGGGAAGAATCGAGAGGGTAATCGTTCATTACGCCGAACCAAAGTGAGCTTGAGTTCAAACCCGGACGCTCTATCAACTCAAAAAGATGACCCCGGCTGTTTCAAGAATTCGACCTCCTCAGGCGTCGATTCCCTACCCAGTATCTTATTCCTATGCGGGTACCTTCCGAACCTCTCTATAATCGCATAGTGCCTTCGGGCGTATTCACTGTTGGTAGAAAGCATTTCCGCAAGTTCAGCAGGGGAAGTGAAACCCCTCTCTAAAGCCGCAAACAGGGCTATCGACCTCTTCTGCATATCGATATCCTCACGGTGCATGAAGGGCATATAGAAGAACACCCTTTCAATGGGATGGAGCTCCTTGTCAAACCCCTTTTCGATCCCGCTTACGGCTATTTCCAATGCCTGGCCGATCCTGCGAAAAAGCCCCTGGCGTGTCCCTGTACACATTCCTCGAGAACTGGTCGAGCAGTACTATGAGAGCGAGCGTGCCGCGCGGAGTCTTTTCCCATTCGTGGAGCCTGCCTTCTTTTGCATCCGCAATGTCGGATTCGAAATTAGTCCTGATATATTCGTCCGTCTTTTCGTCCTTTGCCCACCACATCCGGCTCAATTCTTCGGGAGGGACATCTCCCTCCTTAAGATCGCCGAACCAGAAATTCAGTATGAATGCCTGCCTGCTCTCCTCGGTATTCGGTTCCATAAGCTCGATTAATTATATGGGATTTCCTGTACATAGTCCCCGGACAGCATGAGTTTTTTTAATAATCTTAACAAAAAATTAACACCTACTTGCAAAAAAATTTAAAAGATGTTAGTATGTCCGAGCCTGCTTTTTTAAGCCCTGAGATTGAATCGCGAAGTCAGCCTGAAAATCTTCAGACAATCCCCTAATCTTATTCAAATCACGCTTTAACTATGCTTTTCAACCGCCATGCGAACATAAAAATTTTTTCCGCCAAAAAATTTTTTTCTGTATAACCTTCCGAATTCACACAACATTATTTTTTGATGATAAATAATCCATAAAAACCCCCTTGACAACCACAACATATTGTGGTTCAATCGATTCATAGCACAATATATAATGCAATGTTACAAAAGGAGGATGGCTAGATGTCTTCTGATAAACTCAGCCCCACACAGACAAACGGAAACGGCCATGGGACTAAATTGATGGACAAAAGCCTCGAACCGGAAATCCCGGAAATCGAGGTATCGACAATTCAAAACACCCAGGAAGAGGAAGAATTTGTCCAGAAGACGGAAGGGGTCATGGATCTCCCGGAAAAGACATTGAAGGCGTTCGGCGGCGATGAGCTGCGCGCGCGCGTTTTTTATGAGAAGTACGCTCTCCGGGACAAAACCGGGAGGATCGTGGAGCTGACCCCTGAAGACATGTGGCATAGAGTCGCAAGAGAAATAGCCTCTCCGGAGAAGACGAAAGAGCAGAAGAAAGAATGGGAAGACAATTTCTACTGGCTGCTGTCTGATTTCAAATTCATACCCGGAGGCAGGATTCTTTTCGGAGCCGGGCAAAACAGAAGGGCCACACTCCTTAACTGCTACTACATGCCTATCAAAGAGGATTCCATAGAGGGCATATTCGAATGGTGCAAGGAGGCGGCGAGGACATACTCGTTCGGGGGCGGCGTGGGGACGGACATATCCATCCTGAGGCCGAAAGGCGCTCCCGTCAACAATTCGGCTATATACTCGACGGGTGCGGTATCTTTCATGGACCTCCTTTCGACAACAACCGGCACGATCGGCCAGGCGGGGAGGCGGGGCGCCCTGATGATAACAATCAACGTTAACCACCCGGATATACAGGAATTTATCGACGTTAAAAACGACCTCGAAAGGTCAAGAGTCAAATTCGCGAACATCTCCGTAAAGATCTCTGATGAGTTCATGCGCGCAGTCGAGGAAGACAGGGATTTCGAGCTCAAGTTCGAAAACGAGAAGGTCAAGTACGCAAAGACCGTCCAAGCGAGAGCGCTCTGGGAAAAGCTCGTAAAATCAGCATGGGCATCCGCAGAGCCGGGCGTTATATTCTGGGATGCCGTAAAGAGGTATTCCCCCACCGAGTACGGCGGTATGGAAGTAAACGGCGTCAACCCCTGCAGCGAGCAGGCTCTTGAGGACTACGGAAACTGCTGCCTCGGCAACATTAACCTGTCGCCGTTCGTAAAGGACGCATTCACCGAAGAAGCTTCCATCGATTGGGAAAACCTCGAAAAGGCGTTCAAATACTCTGTAAGGTTCCTGGACAACGTGCTCGACTACAACATGCAGAAGCACCCCCTCGTATATCAGACAAAAGCGTCTACACACTCGAGGCGCATCGGGGTCGGCTTTACGGGATTCGGGGACATGCTCGCAAAACTGAACATTAAATACGATACGAACGAGGCCGTTGAGTTCGCCGACAAGATGTTCGAACACATTAAAAACACCGTGTACGAAGCGAGCTCCGATCTCGCAACGGAGAAGGGTACTTTCCCCGCCTACGTCAGGGACACTCATTTGACGCTTCCGTTCCTGAAAACGATCGACGGCCGCGTACTGGAAAAAATAAAGAGACAAGGGCTCAGGAACGCGTGCATACTCACCGTCCCTCCCGTCGGCAGCGGCTCCGTGCTTGCCGGAACGACAAGCGGCGTAGAGCCCATGTTCGCACTATCTTACTTCAGGCGCTCCAAATCCCTCTCGAAAGGGGAATTTAAGGTCTATCACCCGCTAGTAGAGGAATATTTAGAAAAATACGATTTGCAAAATGAAAAAGATGTTCCGAAGACATTCGTAACCTCCCACGACATCGAGCCTGAAATGAGGGTGCGCATGCAGGCAGCGATTCAGAAGCATATCGATTCATGTATTTCAAGCACCGTGAACCTCCCGGCCGACATAACACTGGACGAAGTGGAGAAGATCTACTTCCTCGCGTGGAAGCTCGGCTGTAAAGGCATTACCGTTTACAGGGAGGGCTCGAGAGAGGGCATACTGGTTACAGAGGACCAGATAAAGGCCCAGCAAATAAAAGACGAAATAAAGCTTCCGACCCAGACCCAGGACGAGGGGATGAAAAAAACCCATCACCCCAACCCCATCTCATCCCCTCGTCCAACCCAAATGCCGGAGATCAAGCCGATAAAAAGGCCTCAGTTCCTGCAAGGGTTTACGGAAGTCATAAAGACCGGGTACGGAAACCTGTACGTTACCATCAATACCTATGACGGAAGGCCGTTTGAGGTCTTCGTACAGATAGGTAAATCGGGGTACTCCACAATGGCGGACGCCGAGGCGACGGGCAGGCTCGTTTCCCTTGCGCTGAGGTCGGGCATAAGCGTAAAAGATGTAGTAGAGCAGCTCGAAGGGATAGGGGGATCGTCTCCGGTTTTCTCGGAAGGGAAGCTCGTGATGTCGATACCGGATGCAATCGCCACGGTTTTAAAGAAACACTTCGTAGAGTCATCAGAAAACGATTCGCAAACTACAAAGCGCGCAGTTGATTTAAATCTCGAGCGCTGCCCCGACTGCGGGGACAGGGCACTCGCATTCGAGCAGGGATGCGTGACATGCAGAAGCTGCGGGTTCTCCAAATGCGACTAAAATCATAAAAGTTCCATGAGAGGATGATGAGAAGCAAAAAGCCCGATCTCGCAAATGAGATCGGGCTTTTTATTTCACATTTTAATATCTCGATAGTATATTTTTATCTTATGTCATCCGAATCGGTAAAACCCGGAACGCGATATGAATGAGCAAAAAAAAGGGAGCATACTGGCGGGGCTGTTCTGGATGCTCATTATATCTATCCTGCTTTTCTGGCTCCCCTCAGTAGGCCCTCTCATAGCAGGCATTGTTGGGGGCAAGAAAGCGGGAGGGGTCGGGAATGCCATAATCGCAGCCTTATTGCCTGCGATTGTTCTCGGAGGCTTACTCTTCGTATTCGCATCCGCGCTCACGGGCGCTCCGCTTATCGGTGTCGTTGCCGGGGCAGGAGCGTTTGTGCTTGTCGCGTCGAACGTGGGCCCGCTCCTCATAGGAGCGATAATCGGAGGACTTCTCGATTAATCGACCCACTGCTTGCCTGCGTTTATTCCGGTGCTGAAATTGTAATTGAGTGCCGAGAGAGAGTCCTTGGGCCGAGATATAATTACACCATCCGGCCGCAGCGCTTATCTCAGGAAGCTTTCCAGATGGTCTTTGATATCGGAATTGGCGAGTTTCCCGAGAGCGGCTTTTTCGATCTGCCTTATTCTCTCCCGCGTGAGATTGAACTTCCTTCCGATCTCGTCGAGCGTGTAAGTGCTCTGCTGGTCGATTCCGAACCTGAGCCTTAAAATCTCTTCCTCCCTCGGATTAAGGAGCATGAGCGCCTCCCTCAGCTTATCCGTGAGGTCGGACTTAGCCACGAGAGACTCGGGGATTACCGTATCGTTATCCGCTATGGAGTCAAGCAGCGTAGTTTTCTCTCCGTCGAGTATAGGGGTATCGAGGCTGATAGCATCCTTCGTGGACCTCAATATACGCTTGACGACCTCGACCGATATGCCGGATTTACGGGCAATTTCCTTGGGTGTGGGCTTCCTGCTCAATTTCTTGGCCAGGAGAGCGTTGACCTTGTAAACCCTGTTTGCCTGCTCGAGAAGGTAAACAGGGACCTTAATAGTCCTTGTCTGTCCCTGAAGCGCCCTCAGTATAGCCTGGTGTATCCACCAGGAGGCGTACGTCGAGAATTTGAAACCCTTTCTGTGGTCGAATCTTTCGACCGCCCGCATGAGCCCCATATTCCCTTCCTGTATAAGGTCGGAAAGCGGAAGCCCCCGGCCCATGTACTTCCTCGATATGGTAATGACGAGCCTCAGATTGGCCTTTACAAACCTCTGCTTGAACCTCTTCGCGTTTTCCGAATAAACCCTTATGAAGGCGTTAAGGCTTTTAATTCGCTTTTCGAGGTAACCGTTTTTCAGACTGCCGTGGCCGTTCCTGTGTCTGGCAAATCCGTTTAGTTTTACTTTCCCGTCCGCCAATTTGCCTACGAGAATCACGAGCTCACGGGTCCGGGACTCGCATTTCTTAATTTTTGCTGAAATTTCGACCTCTTCCTGCGCAGTGAAAAGAGGCTCAACCGACATGTCCTTAAAATAGACGTAAAGGAGCCTGAGCTGCTCATCGGGGGTATCGTCCGATTTGGACTTGGAATTTACGTTTTCCGATTCGTACTCAGATTCCTGCCTGTCTTCCCTTGCATAACTATCCTTGAAATTGATGGATGAAACCTCATCGTCCTCCCTCTCGAACTCACCAAACTCGCTGACGGATGCAGTTTCATCGAACTCGTTATATTTTGTCTCCATTTCTTCTTCCTTTAAACGATATTCAGCTGCTGAAACAAACGTGAAGATGTCTCTGGATTTGAATTTTTCCAAATAAAAATCGGAAACTTAGGGGGTGGGAAATTACCATTCCTCCTGAAACGAATGCTAAAGCGTATAAACTATTACCCTTATACAACCCTAAACCGTCTACTCAGAAATTTCATCCAAAACAAAAAATCGATACCGCAAATTAAAAATGTCCTGCCTTCCGGTTACCGCCAATTCTATCAAATTCTCAAAATTAATTCAACCTATTTTGCTGCTGCGTAATTTAAAGACACCTGTTTCCAATTTACGACGTTCCACCATGCGGCGATATAATCAGGCCTTCTGTTCTGATAGTGGAGATAATAAGCGTGTTCCCAGACGTCAAGCCCGAGAATCGGAGTCAACCCTTCGGACAAGGGACTATCCTGGTTAGGTGTCGAAGTAACCGAGATTTTACCCTTTCCGTCGACCGAGAGCCATGCCCAGCCGCTGCCGAACCTTCCGGCGGCAGCTTTGGAAAACTGGTCTTTAAAACTATCAAAACCGCCGAGGGTCGATTTTATCGCCTCAGCCAACTCCCCGCTAGGCTCACCGCCCCCCTTTGGTCCCATTATGGTCCAGAAAAGGCTATGGTTGGCATGCCCGCCGCCGTTATTTCGGACCGCAGTCCTTATATCTTCGGGGATTGCGTTCAGATCCTTGAGCAGAGCCTCCACACTCTTATCCGCAAGCTCGGGGTGTTTTTCAAGAGCGGCGTTTAAGTTGTTTATATAAGTCTGGTGGTGCTTCGTATAATGAATCTCCATGGTACGGGCGTCTATATGAGGTTCCAAGGCATCGTAACCATAAGGAAGTTTGGGTAATTGGTGTGGCATGGTTTCTCCCCCCTAAGCTAAATTTTTTTCAAATGGAGAACCGATGTTTCAGGCATTTCACATTGAAAAATCGATTAAAAACAACCGTGTTTCAGCAAACCGGTTAACTAACGTATTGTAACCTTAAATACTGGTCGTGTCAAAGATTTTTTCCGTTCTCCCCATGCGGTATTTATTTAACAAGTACGGAGGTTCTGGTATATTAAACATCGGGCCGGGTAAGACCTTTGATTGACACCGCATGTATTCACTGGTAATTTTTACCATATAATAATATGCATATTATGGAGTTCTAATATCCATATTAGGGAAGAAAAATGCAGGTAACGAAAACTCTCGACTATGCTGTCAGGTCGTTAACTTATCTGGGGAATGAGCCCTTTGGCAAACACAGCATGAAGGAAATTTCCGAGCATCAGCATATACCTTTGAACTATCTTGCCAAAATTATGCGGAGGCTCGTTACAAGGGGCATAGTTAAATCGATGGTGGGGCCCGCCGGAGGTTACACGCTCCGTAAACCGCCGAGTGATATAAGCTTACGGGACATCTATGAAGCGATAGAGGGCGAGATAAGAATAGTGGACTGCATGGACAAAAATGCTATCTGCCGTCTGCATGAAACATGCCCTCAGCTCCCGGTTTGGGATAGAATACAGCTATCCATGGTAAAGATACTTCAAGAGACGACACTCGAGCATATGCTGACCGAAAAAACTTTACGCGGTCTTACCAGGGTAAACTAAGGAGGCTTTAATGAGTATCGATTTGGAGAAATTGGCCGAGCAGGAATATAAATACGGATTCTTCACGGACGTCGAGCAGGAGATCGCCCCTAAAGGCCTCAACGAAAACACAATAAGGCTGATCTCGCAGAAGAAAAACGAACCGGAATGGCTCCTTGAGTGGAGACTTAAAGCCTATAAGCACTGGCTCACCATGAAGGAGCCCAGGTGGGCTAATGTAACCTTTCCGCCGATTGATTATCAGAACATAAGCTATTATGCCGCGCCTAAAATTACAGACAGACCCAAGAGCCTGGACGATATAGACCCCGAGATTAGAATGACGTATGAAAAGCTCGGAATTCCCCTCGACGAGCAGAAGATGCTCGCAGGGGTTGCCGTCGATGCTGTTTTTGACAGCGTTTCGGTCATTACGACCTTTAAGGAGAAGCTTGCCGAGGCAGGCGTAATCTTCTGCTCCATATCGGATGCGGTACAGGAGCACCCCGAGCTCGTCAAAAAGTACCTCGGATTCGTCGTCCCTTACAACGACAATTTCTATGCGGCCCTTAACTCGGCTGTATTTACAGACGGGTCATTCGTTTATGTCCCCAAGGGCGTCCGCTGCCCTATGGAGCTCTCGACCTACTTCAGAATTAACGCTGAAAGCACGGGGCAGTTCGAGAGGACTCTGATTATCGCGGAAGAAGGAAGCTACGTGAGCTACCTCGAGGGATGCACCGCTCCTAAGAGGGACGAGAACCAGCTCCATGCGGCCGTAGTGGAGCTCATAGCGTATAAAGACGCGACCATTAAGTACTCGACTATCCAGAACTGGTATCCGGGCAACGCCGAGGGAGAGGGCGGGATTTATAATTTCGTGACCAAACGGGGAAGGTGCGTAGGACGTAATTCCCATATCTCATGGACCCAGGTAGAGACGGGCTCGGCGATCACGTGGAAGTATCCGGGCTGCATCCTCGAAGGGGATGACTCCGTCGGGGAATTCTACTCCGTTGCTCTCACGAACAGGCGCCAGCAGGCCGATACAGGGACAAAAATGATACACATAGGCAAGAACACGAAGAGCACGATCGTATCCAAGGGCATTTCGGCAGGCCACGGACAAAATACATACAGGGGCCTTGTGCAGATCGGCAAGGACGCAGCGGGCGCACGGAACTACACACAGTGCGATTCGATGCTCATAGGGGATAAGTGCGGCGCGCATACGTTCCCGTATATAGAGGTAAAAAATTCGACCGCCAAGATGGAGCATGAAGCCTCCACCTCAAAGATCGGAGACGATCAGATTTTTTACTGCCAGCAGCGCGGGCTATCCGCCGAAAACGCGGTATCTCTGATCGTAAACGGTTTCTGCAAGGAGGTCTTCAAGGAGCTCCCGTTTGAGTTCGCCATAGAGGCCGAGAAGCTTCTGAGCATAAGCCTTGAGGGTAGTGTCGGATAATAATTGCCACCCGGAATAATTACCAACAGAGAAAATAGCTAAGGAGACAGGAAATGCTGGAAATAAGGAATCTGCATGTAAGTGTTGCAGATCAGGAAATAATCAAGGGGCTCGATCTCAAGGTGAATGCGGGGGAAGTGCATTCGATCATGGGTCCGAACGGCTCGGGGAAGAGCACACTGGCACAGGTCCTCGCCGGCCGCGAATCCTACAAGGTCACAGAGGGAGAAATAATATTCGAGGGAAAAAACCTGCTCGAGCTCGCTCCCGAGGAAAGGGCTTGTGAAGGGATATTCATGGCATTCCAATACCCCGTAGAGATACCGGGAGTGGCGAATACGTACCTCTTGAGAGAGGCTTTGAACTCGATACGCAAGTACAGAGGGCTGGAGCCGCTCAAGCACGTGGAATTCGCCAGACTCGCCAAAGAAAAAATGGAAATAATGGGGATGGCGGACAACCTCCTCAAGCGGTCCGTCAACGAGGGATTCTCGGGTGGAGAGAAAAAGAAGAACGAGATTTTTCAGATGCAGATACTCGAGCCCAGGCTCGCGATTCTCGACGAAACCGATTCGGGACTCGACATAGACGCGCTTAAAGTGGTGGCGGACGGCGTAAACGCCCTCAGGAGCCCGGAGAGGGCCTTCATAGTGATCACCCATTATCAGAGACTCCTCGACTACATAATTCCCGACTTCGTACACGTGCTCGTCAACGGACGGATATTAAAATCGGGCGGCAAAGAGCTCGCCTTCGAGCTCGAGGACAAAGGCTACGGCTGGGTGGAAGAGGAAGCCAAACAAGCGGTCAACAATTAAGGAGAATTACCCCGATGGGCATTACTTTTAACAGAGATGAAAACGGGTATTCGAAAGGATTTGAGGAATTCAGAAAAAAAGCCCCGGGAAAAGGGATCTTATGGCTCGACTTGCTTCGCGAAGAGGGTTTCAGGAGATTTTCGGAGTTGGGATTTCCCACACCCGATAACGAGGACTGGCGGTTCACGAACGTCTCTCCCATAGCGAGGACAGCATTCAATATTGAAACTAACGGCCGCCCCACGGTGTCCAGGGATGCATTAAAAAAATTCACGTTCCCGAAGCTAAAAACCATTCGGATCGTATTCATTGACGGATCGTATTCGCCCGAGCTGTCCGATTCTTCGGATATTCCTCCGGGAGCCAAGGTCCTGAGCCTCGCTTCGGCTCTCGGAAGCGAAGAAGGACTGGTCAAACAGTATCTGTCGAAATACGCCGATTTTAATGAAGAGGCGTTCACGGCGCTGAATACGGCGTTCATGCAGGACGGGGGATTCGTTTATATCCCCGGGGGCACGCACTTAAAAGAGCCGGTGCATCTCCTCTATATCACGGCCCGCAGCGAAAATGCCACGATAACAAACCCCCGGAACCTCATAGTAGTCGAAGACAACTGCGAGGCCAATATAATCGAGCATTATGTATCCCTCGACGAAAGCGTTTACTTTTCGAACGTGGTGACGGAGCTCGTGGTCGGCGAAAACAGCTCGGTCGGCCACTACATGATCGAATGCGAGAGCAGAAAAGCTTTTAATATTTCGACCCTCCGTGTCCAGCAGGGGCGAAGCTCGAATATCCGCTCGCACTCGGTTCTCCTGGGCGGGGCGCTCGTGAGAAACAACGTCCATCCCGTGCTTGCAGGAGAAGGATGCGACTCCCTTATCAACGGACTTTTCATGTCCACGGGCAGACAGCACATGGATAATTACATGAAGGTCGAGCACGCAAGCCCCCACTGCGACAGCAGGCAGTTCTATAACGGCGTCCTCGACGGGAAGTCGAGGGGCGTATTCCACGGGCGCATAATAGTGCATAAAGACGCCCAGAAAACGGACGCAAAGCAGACTAACAGGAACCTCCTTCTCTCCGACACCGCGCAGATCGATACGAAGCCTCAGCTCGAGATCTACGCCGACGACGTAAAATGCACACACGGCGCTACGATAGGACAGATGGATGAAAATGCCGTCTTTTATCTGCGCTCCCGCGGCATCCGGGAAGAAACGGCGAGGGAAATAATCCTGAGCGCGTTTACGAGCGGCACGCTTGAAAGCATGCAGATAGAAGAGATAAGAAATTATTGCGAAGCACTCGTCGCCGACTGGTTCTCCAAAAGAAAACAGCCCGAGACGAATTAAGTGATGCCCCCCACCCTATCTAATCTACGGGATATTCAGGATGGCAGAATACGAAAAACTTGCTAAGACCTCCGACGTGCCCCCCGGCGAGATCAGGTCGTTTGCCGCAGGGAGCGAGATGATCGCGGTCTGCAACGTGGACGGGAAGTTTTATGCGTTCAAGGACGAATGTACGCATCAGGCGTATCCACTCTCAGACGGGATACTCGAAGGGAAAAAGCTCACCTGCATTTATCACGGTGCTGAATTCGATGTCGAGACCGGAGACGCGCTCTGCCTCCCCGCAATCGATGCTGTCGAGACGTTCGATGTGAAAGTGGAAGGGGACGATATTTACGTCCTGATCGAGGACTGACCGTATTTATTTAGACCCGGTTCAGAAAACAAATAGAAAATCAACCGTGCGAAAATCCGCTCATAGTCATACTTCCTGATAAAGTCTTCTGAAGAATATGACCATCAAGCTAAAACGCGTCTACGATAAACCCGAAGCGGGCGACGGTGTTCGTATATTGGTGGAGAGACTGTGGCCGAGGGGGTTATCGAAGGAAGACGCCAAGGTGGACATCTGGTTAAAGGATGCTGCGCCCTCGACAGAGCTTCGCAAGTGGTTCTCCCACGATCAATCCAAATGGGAAGAATTCAAGAGACGCTACTATCGCGAGCTTGACCGAAACCGGGATGCATTGAAGCAGATAATAGAAATTGCGGGGGAAAGTGATGTCACTTTCGTCTATGGTTCCAATGAAGAGCGGTATAACAGCGCTTCCGCGCTGAGAGAATATCTAGAAAAACTCGCAAAAGATTAAGTAGCCTGCTGTGCCGCAAGCCGAACGCCCGACTTGATTACCTCCCCGTATTCGGCGAACTTTCTCAGGCTCACTCCGCGATTATCGATAGTCACGTAATGGCAATACCTGTCGTTCCAGCAGCCGGTATTGAAATACTCGACCCCGTCCCTTCTCATATTGAATGCCCTGTGTGTGTGTCCGCAGAACACAAAATCAGCTTCCTGATTTTTACCGTACTGAAGAGCTCCGTCGGTCACGATGTTCGACGAACGCTTCCATGCTCTGTTCTCGAAGCAGAGTCTGTGGAATATGTCCCTTTCCAAGGAAAAGGTCTACCCTCCGGAGCATTCTGTATAAACCCCCAGCGCACGAGGCGAGGACAGTTTTATTCCTGCAATAGAAATCGAACTGGTGACCGTGAATCGCGAGAAATTTTTTCCCGCTCGATGTCCACTCGAATTCTTTTACGGCCAGAATATTGAGGAGAGAAGGGATGGTCTCGTAAAGACCTTCGTCGTGATTCCCCTCTACCCAGATTATCTCCCTTCGATGCGACATGCTCTTCACGAGATCGAGGAATTCCCATTCTTCATCGCGGAGCCTTTCAATACTCGGCTTATCGAACAGGTCCCCGAGAATTATAAGCCTGTTATAGCTTGCCGACCTTATAAACGCGGACAATTCACTTGCCCTGTTATAGTAGGAGCCGAGGTGTACATCGGAAACTATCAGTGTAGTCATAAACTATCCATCGTCCTCCTTTTAATGTGGTTACCTGACAACATAAAAAACCTCCTTTATTAGTTATTACGCATTCACATCTCGTCGACCTAATCAACGGTGCTCATGATATTGTTATACCGGGTGAAATTTAAGGGAGTTTTAGGGATTGTTTAAGGAATTGTTAATAATTGAGCAAATCCTGCAAAAATCCAGCTCTATTTGACTTTTATGAGCCAAAATTCATGTCGCGTGTAAAGTTGCAGGATTAATGCTGAACAAATTCCACAGGTTTTCCGGGGGGGGTATGCTTTACACGCATACCATGCAAGCTGAGTGGATATTAGCCCTGTTCTTGGCCAAAGCAGCACATAATTCTAGACGGTATGAGACCAAAACCCCTGCCGATCTAACCCAATACCGCCCCGGACCAAAATAAAGTCTGAAGCTCTCAATCAGTCACAGCGCCTTCTGATGCCGAAGAGACGAGTTTCGCATACTTTGCGAGGGCGCCCCTCTCCGCCTTTGGTTTGGGCTTTTTCCATGCAGAGAGCCGTTTTTTTATTTCGCTCTTCGGGACTTCGAGATTTATCTCTCTCTTTAAAGCATCGATCGTGATTGTATCGCCGTTTTTAATAATGGCGATGACCCCGCCGTCATAAGCCTCGGGCGTGATATGCCCGACGACGAACCCGTGAGTTCCTCCCGAGAACCTTCCGTCAGTGATAAGCGCCACATCCTTGCCCAAACCCTTCCCCATAACGGCAGAGGTCGGCGACAGCATCTCCCGCATGCCCGGTCCCCCGCGAGGACCCTCATAGCGGATAACTATGACGTGCCCCTTCTTAATCTTTCCGGCCAGTATAGCTTTTAAGCTCTCCTCTTCAGAATCGAAAACTATCGCTTTGCCGGTGAAAGAAAGTCCTTCCTGCCCCGAAATCTTTGCGACGGCGCCTTCTGCCGCCAGGTTGCCCCTCAGGATGACTATGTGGCTGTCCTTCTTGAGAGGGTTATCGACCGGATGTACTATCTCCTGGCCTTTCGGATACGCTCCGGCATCCCGGAGATTCTCCTTTACGGTCTTGCCTGTAACGGTGAGGCAGTCGCCGTGAATGAGCCCTTCGTCGAGTAGCATTTTCATGAGCGGAGTTAGCCCTCCGATCCTGCAAAAATCCGCCATCATGAATTTGCCGCTGGGCTTGAGATCGGCAAGAACAGGCGCCCTTTTCCCGACGCGCGTGAAATCGTCGATCGAGAGCTTGACATTAACCGCGTTAGCCATGGCTAGAAGGTGCAAAACTGCGTTCGTCGATCCCCCGAGCGCAATGACAACAGTGATCGCATTCTCGAAAGCCTTTCGCGTCATTATATCGGTCGGTCGGATATTGTTCTTTATCAGGTTCAGCACGGCTGCACCTGCGTTGGCGCAGTCATTTTTCTTCTCTACGGAGATCGCGGCCTGTGCGGAGCTGTTCGGAAGGCTCATCCCGAGAGCTTCGATCGCGGACGCCATTGTATTCGCCGTATACATACCGCCGCACGAGCCCGGCCCGGGAATGGCGCAGGATTCTATCTTCTTAAGCTGGCTGTCGGAGATATCATTATTCGCATGGGCACCGACAGCTTCGAAAACGGTCACGATATCGACGGGCTTGCCGTTGTAGTTCCCGGGCATTATGGTCCCGCCGTAAACAAAAACAGAAGGCCTGTTGAGGCGGGCCATGGCTATAACGCATCCGGGCATGTTCTTGTCGCATCCTCCGATCGCGACGAGCCCGTCGAATCCCTCGGCCCCTGCGACAGTCTCTATTGAATCGGCTATTACTTCTCTCGAAACGAGCGAGTACCTCATGCCGGGGGTACCCATCGATATACCGTCCGACACGGTTATCGTGCCGAATATGACGGCTTTGCCGCCCGCTTTGTCAGCGCCGTGCGCGGCTTCCAAAGCGAGCTTGTCTATATGCATGTTGCACGGGGTTACCATGCTCCACGTGGATGCAATCCCGATTACGGGTTTTATAAAATCCCTGTCTTTAAATCCCACGGCCCTTAACATGGAACGGTTGGGAGCCCTGTCCGCCCCTTCCACAACTATCGAAGAGTACTTCCGTAATTTATCTGACTTCAAGTCCGGGTTCGATTTCTTTTCCAACACGAGCCTCCTGTCTAAGCTATCACGATGATTAAATAATTATCATCGCAATCCTTTTTTATGTCAATTGTCGATTCCTCCGCCGAAAAAAATAATTGAAAGTGTCCCCGAGCGCTGGCTATCATGTTAATAGATGGGGGGATCACACGAGCGGCCGACGGTTCTCCGAAATCGTTTTCGAACCTTTGTCCGAACTCAATTGCGGCGGAGGTGTACCATGAATGCAATTATAATAACCGTTCTTGCGGGGGTCATCGGCACTGCGGGCATGAGCACGGTATTGTGGGGGTTAACACGCACCGGGATCGCGAACGCGGCGATGATAAGGGCGATAGGGAGCCTGTTCACAAAGTCCTATGAAGACTCTTTCGGACTCGGTCTCACAGTTCATTTTATCGTCGGGATAATTATTGCGTTCGTTTATGTCGCGCTGATAAGTCTTTTTGCCCCGACCTCTCTTGCAGGCGCAATTGCGCTCGGAGGAATGATCGGGTTTGCACATGGGATCGCGTTCGGATTTACACTCGTGGTCGCCGTAGCCGAACACCACCCTCTCGAACAGTTCAGGAGCGCGGGCCTCGAGGTCGCCGTAGCACATTTGCTCGGCCACGTCATTTATGGAGTCCTCGTCGGAGCCGTAGTCGGACTCACGGGAATCAGGTTTTTCAGTTGAAAAGAGTTTATGCCGATTAACCGTCCTCGGCCGATTTTGACGACCAGGATACTGAAACTATATCTTTTCAAAAATTCAGGCTGTCAAAACCTCTATACCGGATATCGGGAATCTCAAAATTAAGGAATCCGGAAAACCTATCGAAATGCGGGTAAGGCCTCATCGATTTCCCCGAATAGTTTTAAAATCTCTTCTTCGGTGTTGTAAAAGTGCGGGGCGACTCTCAACGCTCCTCCCCTGTTGTTGACTACGATGCCCGATTCCCTTAATTTCTTTTTCATAAGCACAGGATCGAAATCCCCTGAAAAGGAGACGATTCCACCTCTTTCGTTTCTGTCACGAGGGGTCCTGATATTTAACCCCCTCTTCTCCGCCTCATCCATAATCAAGTCGCCGAGGTCTTGTACTCTGGCTCCGATCCGGTCGATCCCGATTTCGAACAGGAGACCCAGGGAGGCGCCCAAAGCCCTGATTCCCATTACGTTGAACGAACCCTCCTCGAACCTGAGCGCGTTATCCTTGAGAGTGAAATCTATAATTTCAAAATTCTCGTCGCTCTTGACTGTTTTCCATCCGATCAAATTCGGCCTCAATCCCGAAGCCAGACCCCTTCTGCAGTAGAATATGCCTGTGCCCTCGGGCGCAAGGAGCCATTTATGACCGTCGGCCGCGAGAAAATCCACTCCGAGCGCTTTTACATCCATGGGAATTACACCGAGACTCTGAATTGCATCGACAAAAAGGAGCACCCCCTTACCGCCGCATAACTTTCCCAGTCTTTGAAGGTCTATCATGAAACCGTTTAATGACTGAACCGAGCTGATTGAGACAAGCCTCGTCCGCCTATCCATCAGCCTCTCGATATCATCAAGCCATATACGATCGTCTTTAAGCGGTATGTACTTTACTGTGACCCCCTTTCTCTCCAATTCGAGCCAGGGATATATGTTGGACGGGAATTCCCTCTCGAAGACGAGCACATTATCCCCCTCCCTCCACTCGAGCCCGCCCGCGACGATCGAAATACCGTGAGAGGTATTTTTTATAAAGGCTATTTCCTCTTTCTCCGCCCCGACGAGTTCAGCGGACATAGCCCTCACCCCGTCAACCCTTTCCATCCAGTATTCATAGCTCATAACGGCCTTTTCAGCGGCTTCGTCGAGGAATTTTTTAACCTCGGTTTTCACACGCAGAGAAACCGGGGCTACGCCGGCATGGTCGAGATAAATTGCGTTTTTAACTATCGGGAACTCCTTCCTGTACTCCCGCACTAAGCGTTCTACCCTCCTTGGATATTTATAATTGTTCATCACAGCATAAAGCTAACGCAAAGAATGCCCCCCATCAATTACGAATTACGAAAAATACTATTTGACAAATTAAAAAAAACGTGCGATATTAACACTTTGAAGCAGATTTTAGGAGGAATAGAGTTTTATGCAGGGTAAAGTAAAGTGGTTCAACAGTTCTAAAGGTTACGGATTCATCCAGTCGGATGAAATAGGTAAGGACGTATTCGTTCACTACAGCGTTATCGAAGGTGACGGATATAAAAGCCTTACCGAAGGCGAGACCGTAGAATTCGATATTACGGAAGGGCCAAAAGGACCTCAGGCAACGAAAGTCGTTAAGGTGCATTCAGGTCAGGCCTCTTAGATAAACGTTTTTCGAATAGCAAGTACGTTCTCTTTTTAAGAAGATCCCATCAAAATTGCTAATCCGGATTTCTTTGTCCGTTTTTTCGTCCAAATCGGCCTCACTGCTTTTATTCACTTGACAGCACAATCGAATGCCAGCAATAATTAATCAGTGTGTTTACGAGAAGGGAATTCCTTAGAAATGTCCTTGCAGGAGCTATCGGAGCAGTATCTTTTCCGCTTCTAAGTCTCTACGAAGGTTCCAAATTCCACTTTGCGCAGCTCGAATATAACGGGCAATGGGATCCGCGGCCGAGAGATTATCAGAGGCTCATGAGCACGCTTGAGATGAGGACCAGCGTCATAGCCTCCTATGAAAGGAAGGTCCTGAGACTGGACGACTCGGACCTGTTTAATTTCCCGTTCCTTTACCTGGCAGGCGATGGAAGCTTCGAGCCCTTCACGGAAGAAGAAAGGAGGAGGCTCAGGAAATACCTCAAGCTGGGCGGCACTCTCATAATAGACGATGCATCGGGCACGGAGGTCTCTTCGTTCGATTCGCAGATCAGGGAGGAATTAAAGTATATATTGCCTGAGGTCCCTCTTTCGCGCCTGACGCAGGACCATGTCGTCTACAAGTCTTTTTATCTCCTGTACTCGGCGAGCGGGAGAAAAATCATCAGTCCCTATCTGGAAGGAATTACGTTCAGCGACGAGGACAGGACTGCTGTCTTTTATTCACGTAACGACCTGGGCGGAGCATGGTCCGAAGACGAATTCGGAAAATGGGAATTCGAGTGTATTCCCGGCGGAGAGTCTCAAAGAGAGCTCGCATTCAGGCTCGGAATCAACCTCATACTCTACGCCCTCACCGGAAACTATAAGGAAGACCAGATACATATCCCGTTCATAAAGAGAAGGCAGCTTTTATAGAAACTGCTCCCCTCACAAAACAAAAAATCCGGAATCCATATTCAACGCCCATCACATTTGTTCAAGTTTTATTACGGCAAACACGGCGCCCTGGGAGTCTTTCATAACCGCCATGCGCCCCACACCCGGTATGTCCATCGGGGCGCTAAATGCTTCTCCCCCCATCGATTGTGCCAGCCCGACGGAAGCGTCACAGTCATTCACTGCGAAATAAACGAGCCAGTTCGGAGGCACCTCCCCCCAATTCTTATCTATCTTCATCATTCCGCCCGCAGGTCTGTCACCGTTCATGAACACCGTATAAATCATTCCGCCCATATCCTGCTCGTGCGCGGTCCATCTGAAGAGCCCAGTATAAAATGCGCTCGCTTTTGCCGTATCGTTCGTAAGGAGCTCGTTCCAGCATAGAGCGCCGTGTTCGTTTACGAGCCGGGCCCCTATGTGTTTCACCGGCTGCCACAGTGAAACGACCGCTCCCGTGGGATCGGCAATCAAGGCCATCCTGCCCGCATCGAATACGTCCATGGCTTCGACTATAATTTCACCGCCCGATGCCTTCACTTTTTTTAAGGCTTCGTCCACATCAGATACGGACACGTAGCTCGCCCAATGAGTCGGAACGCCGTGTTCTTTCTGTTCCGGCCACATCTCGTACAATGCGCCGACATCCTTCCCTTCGATTGAAGCCATGGAATAGACTTTGCCGTCCCCTATGGGCATATCGGCAATATTCCATCCGAATAATTTCGTATAGAATTCCTTCGCCCTATCCGAATCTATCGCAATTAGCTCGGGCCAGCAGAAAGTCCCCGGTGTATACTCTTTCATTTCGCTCATTTGGTGCCCCCGTTGAAAGACGAATCAATATTGGTTTCTAATTTGTATATACATAATAGTGGATCGTAACATAAAAAGGTTAACACATTATGAAGACATCTATAACTATAAAAAAGACTGGGGGCGATTTTTCAATCACCCCCAGTAGCCAAGAAGGACCCAAGGTGTTAGGGAGGGTTTTGGCCCGGATAAAAGGTGGCATTATCAGTACACCACCGGAGCGTTAAGGAGATATTTAGAAAAAATTAAGGTTGTGTTAATGTTTGAAATGACGGGCTTGTATAAAACTTAAAAAAACAGCCGGAGGCTTGGATGGATTAATACGGTTATTGACGGCTGGCTCCGCCTTGTCGTTATTTGAATCCGATTCCTGCGGTCATTAATTTTTCGAATGAAAATATAAAGGGAGAAAAGAGATGGAAAGATGGTATCTGATGACTCTTCTGGCTTTGGTATGTTTTTCTCTCGGGAGCTTCTTGGGGAAGGTCGCTTCGTTCAAGGATATCCCGTACCGTGTTTATTTTTTCGAGGGAGTGGGGACTCTGACGGTGTTCACGACATTTGTTGTCTACAACAGGAACGCCATATTCAATAATTTTTCCGTGAACTTTCCGGGACTCCTTATGGGCCTCAGCTGGGGGATTGGAACCGTGCTTTTCATCATTGCGCTGAAATACGCAAAGCTGTCGGTAATGGTCCCCTTATCCGCGGTCTATCCAGCTCTGACCGTGGTTCTGGCGCTCATATTCCTGGGCGAAAAGACTGGGGCCGAGAGAGGTTGCGGGTGTCGTTCTTGCCGTAATTTCAGCCGCCCTCCTGGCAAAATAAGGCTCCTGAAAACCGACAATGTATTTGTTTCGGAAGGGATAAATATTACTTAGCGTTACGATATTGGCTGTCTTTGGTTTTTCTTTCCTCAAGCTCTTCTTTTAACGCCTCTATGCTCTCCTCAAGCTCCTTGAGCCTTTCCAGAAGCGGCTCAGCGGGATCGGGCAGCCTGTTATGCTCGAGTCCCGAATAAACAGGGAAGACCTCCCTCGAGACTACGATGCCCGGAATGCCCACTACCGTCGAATTCGGCGGGACGTCCTTTATAACCACGGAATTCGCGCCAATCTTGCTATACTCTCCGATTGTCAGGGGGCCTAAAATTTTAGCCCCCGCCCCTATTGTGACGTTATTTCTTATTGTCGGATGCCGTTTCCCCCTTGTAAAGCTCGTACCGCCGAGCGTGACGCCGTGATAAATAGTTACATCTTCCCCTATCTCGGAAGTCTCTCCAATTACGACACCCATACCGTGGTCTATGAAAAACCCCTTCCCTATCTCCGCACCCGGATGGATCTCAACTCCGGTAAAGAACCGCGACAGCTGAGACATAACCCTGGAGACGAATTTAAGGTTTTTCTTCCAGAGGTAATGAGAAATCCTGTGAGAAACCACAGCCTGAAAACCCGGATATGCAAAAATAACCTCGATCCCGTTCCTCGCCGCGGGGTCTCGCTCAAATACCGCCAGAAAATCTGACCTGATGTCGCTAAAAATTCCCATATTCAGATTCCCGAATTAAAGTAACCGGGCACAAATATACACGGTTTGATGAAGCTTTCGCTATAACAAATCGGGCTTGTTGGTTACAATCCCGTTTACCCCTAACTCCCTTAACCTCTCTGCGTTTTCCTTGTCATCGACGGTCCACGTAAACAAATACAGCCCACTAAGGCGGGCCCTCTCGGCGAGGCTTCTCGTGATAAACCAGCGGAATGGCGCAACCGCATCCGCCCCGCACCTTTCGGCGATTCTCAATGGGTTCACGGATGCAAAAAGAATGAGGCCGGTTTTTAGTCCGGGCTCCAGCTCCTTCACGGCTTTTAGCCGCAAGGGACGGAACGAGACTATGAATACATCCTCTTTCAATCCGTAACCCCTTATGACTTTGATTACCTGCTCTTCGAGTCCGTTCTCCTTAAGCTCAATTACAAACTTCGTCTTCCCCGCCGCAGACTCGATAGCCTCTTCGAGCGTCGGTATCTTTTCCCCCATACCGGCATCGAGCTCCTTGAGCTCGGATAGAGATTTCCGGCCCACAAGCCCCTTGCCGTTCGTTGTCCGGTCGACTTTACTGTCGTGAATTACAACGAGCCGCCCGTCGAGGGACTTTCTCACATCGAGCTCAATCATATCCGCCTTTAACTCTATCGCCCTGCTAAAAGAACGAATTGTATTCTCGGGCTCATAAGCGCTCGCCCCTCTGTGAGCGATCTTTACAAAATAGGATTCTGCCGGCCGATCCATCCAAGTAATATATATAATTAATAAGTCTTTGCTAATATTCTGAAAAATAGTAGAATGCTATGAAAATGCACGCCCTTTTTAAAGACGTTATCTATTTACTGAGACCGGAGCACTGGATAAAAAACTTTTTGGTCCTGGCACCGCCGTTTTTCGGCGGGGTGCTTTTTACGAGCTCCGATATGTTCTTCAGGATGTTCCTTGCATTCATAGCCTTCTCGCTCGCTTCCTCGACCGCATATATCATAAACGATATTTCCGATATCGAGGCCGACCGCCTTCATCCCAAAAAGAAGCTGAGACCTCTGGCATCAGGGAGAATAAACATCCCTGCCGCGAGCATACTCGCTATAGTCACCCTCGGCTTATCGATAGCGGCTTCTTACGAGATCGGCATTAATTTTCTCATCATAACCCTGGTATATCTGGTAATAAGCCTCTCGTATTCGTTTTATCTCCAGAAAATAGAAATAATCGATGTGTTCTGTATCGCGATAGGCTTTGTTCTCAGGATTGAAGCCGGGGGAATTGCATCGGCGATAGAAGTCTCCAACTGGCTCCTTCTTACAACATTCCTCTTATCTCTGCTCCTTGCGTTCGGAAAGAGGCGCCACGAACTTATCATGCACAACGAATCCGAAAACTCTTTCAGGGAGGTATTATCCAGGTACAATGCGAAATTCCTCGATACGACGCTAAGCATTTTCGCAACGACAGCAATAGTAACATACGCAATCTACACCGTAGAAATCGAATCGAGGAAACTCCTGATCACAGTCCCGTTTGCAATCTACGGCGTCCTCAGATACATGTACCTTGTTCAAACGGATACGAGGGGGGACCCAACCGAATCCCTGCTGAAAGACAGGCCGCTCTTCCTGTGTGTGTTAGTGTGGTTTCTGATCACTGCCGCGATGATCAATTTCAATGATATCGTAGGCTTCTTTAAGTAAATCACCCGGGATTCCGACCTCGATAGCCGCCCTGGCCTCTGCCAGCGCCTTATCCTTCTCCCCTCTTCTCAAATAGACCTTCGCCAGCAAAAGATTGGCTTTTCCATAATATTTGTACCGCTCAAGAGCCTTTCTCAAATATCTTTCAGACTCCGTATAACTTTCGGCTGAACCGGTAAGCTCGCCATTTATGAAGTATATGAGCCCCATATGGTAATACGTCTTCCCGTACCCCGGATCATATTCAAGGGCTTTACGGAACCATAACTCCGCTTTCGGATAATCCTCCCGCTCAATATAAACGAGTCCCATGTTGTTGGCGGTTACGGCTTTTCCCCTCGGACTGTCGTTCATTTCCGGTGACAGCGCGATCTCAAATTCCTTTACCGCTTCATCCTGTTCACCGATATTGGATAAAGCGAGGCCGTAGTTCGAATGAGGCAGCGGATGGTCCGGAGATTTGAGAGACGTGTCCCGCCAGAGCGAGAGGTCGTCCTTCCAGACGGCTTGTCTCTGATATGCAGCAAAAGCATACAAAATTATCAGGAGGACGCCGAATCCCCAGGCTATGCTCTTTAAGTGCATTCTGCTCCCAGCTTCTATGACCCAATAGCCGATGAGAAGACAGAACCCCGCCGAAGGGATGTATAAATAACGCTCGGCGAGAGGTGAGGATGAAATAGAGAAAAGGGCTACGAGGGCCGAGGGGCCGAGTGTAAGTAATATCCAGAATATACCGAAGGCTGTCACATTTTCTTTCTTTTTTATCGATAAGAAACCTAGCGCGGATAACACCGTCATAAGGACTAAGGAGGAAATTAAATAGGGGAATTCCCTGGGAACGCCTGTTATAAAAGCATTGAAGCTGAAGGGGAGGATGAGCTTATTCAGGTATATGAGGTATGAGCTTAAAAGGATTTTTATCAATCCCAGGTAATAAGGGGTCTTGGACACATGCTCAGCGCTGTTTACCGCTTGCCTCATACCTTCATTTACGACATTCTGAGCCACCTCCGGTATATATACGAACGCCATTCCCCTGAGGTACAAATAGACGAGCGATATCCCCAGATAAACCGCATATTTCAGTATGTTGCCCCTACTCAAAAGCCTGCGGTTCAGGAGGTCAAATACCAGCACAAGAATCGGAAAAACAATCCCGACCTCCTTTGAAAATAGGGAAATAGTAAAACTCACGCCGGTCAGCAGTAAAAACCATGCGCTTCTATATGAAAGGATATGGGAAATGAATGCGAGGAACAGGAAAAGAGCACAAAGCACATCCGTCCTACCTGCGACCCAGGAAACGGATTCCACATGCATTGGATGCAGGGCAAAGAGAAGCGCCGAAAGAAAAGCAGCTCCTTCCTTTACTCTGGCGCTGAATTCCTTCAATATCAGGAGGATCATGATGTAAAAAAGTACTACTGAAATCGAGTTGAAGATGACATTACTCAGGTGAAAACCGAATGGCGATATCCCCCAAATTCCCCTGTCTATCACCATCGATATATATACTGCCGGGCGGTAATAACGCTCCTGCTTGTTTTTTTCGACTCCAGGGATTATGTAATAGATAATAGTCGAAGCAGCATACGAATAATTATTCTTAGCTATTACTTCGACATCGTCCCAGACGAAATCGTATTTGAGGGAAGGGGAATAAAGAGCAAAGGCGAAGAGAAACAGAAGGACGCCCGAAAGGAGCCTGTTCCCGACCAATTTTGATATTAATTCCATAGGTTAGCTAATTATATCACCCGGAGGGGATCTTTTGTTGCCGGGAGGAGCATCTTGACATTATGCTCTCATTTCCATTGAAGCCGATATAATTCGGGGCTGAGAAATGACGGGAGGTCCGTCAGCGGAACAAATCGTCTTCGGGCTTCCTTATCATCTCCCTTGCCCCTCCGTCCCCCTTTTCAAACCCGTACCCCCGGATTACCACAACCGGGACCGAATCAGTCTTTTCCATGACAAGCCCCGCGGCCGAGGCAATCTCATCGGCAACGGCCATGACGGTAGCGCTAAGGACGAGCCCCTTCGAATCCTCCCTGCCCCTATAGTCCCTGAGCGGTCTTATACCCGAGCACCCTATCGCAATATCCACGAGCCCTTCCCTCCATGGCCTGCCGACCGTGTCGGTAATAATGACCGCTACCTGAGCGCCCGTTTCGGTCTTGAATCCACGTACAAGATTCCCGGCAGAGTTATCGGAATCCACAGGGAGCAGGGTCACGGAGTCGCCTCCCGATACATTCGAGGCGTCCACGCCTGCGTTGGCCGATATAATCCCTCCCCTGGTCTCCACGATCAGCCTCCCCTTTTCGGGTTTCCTCTGATCCATCCTTATTATCTTCGTTGTTTCACTGAGGATAACTTCAATGAGACGCGGGTCCTTGCTGATTGCCTTCGAAAGTGTCAGTGCGAAAGGCGACGGCTCTACTTCATGTAATTTTACTATACGGTTCTCGGCTTTCGATATTATCTTCTGAGCAAAAACGACTATATCCCCGTCCAGGATCGAAAGCCCCTGTTCCTTTACCGCAAGGCATACGATTTTTACAAGGTCGTCGCCCGGCCTGATTTCCGGGATACCCCTTACAGGTATTATCGAAATAGATTTGGGCGATTCCGCCATATGGTTATACGCACCAGAAAACCGGGTTTTCAAGCAAAGATAATAGTCGAGAGAAAAACTAATGCAAGGAGGGCATCTTACAGAGATAAATCAAGCTCTGATTGACCGTAGAAAATACGCGATGTCTACACTCCTTTTGTTATAATTAACGAGGACGCAAAATAAATTATACAGCGGCCATACAAGCTCCGGTACGATATTAATGAAAGTCCTTAAAATGATACGATCGATTGAAGAACTCGTCAGACTCGCGGACAAAGAGTTTTATTACAGGGAGAATAACCTGCAGCTGAGATTCTCCTCTCAGGATTCGGTTTTCGTAATCGGCACCAGGGAAGACGGAACGGTCTATCTTTCAGTCTATTACGGTTCCGAAATTGACTTTAAATTCTATATCGAAAAAGACGGCACCCTGCTTATGGAGGAGGGAAGCACACCCGGCCTCATCGGATTCACCGGCCTGGAGCAGGTATTAAATCTTATCAACAATTCCGGAGAGCTCCTTCTTGATTTCGGAGCCGAGGCGATCGAATGGGGAAACTACGAATTCAAAACCATGGACCAGGTGAGGGAAGAATTCGGAAGACTGCGGCAGCGGGATAAAAAGAAAGATAAGGACCCGGATATACATTGACCCCGGTGAATCCCGACCTCTCTAATCCAATACTAGCCGTCCGAATCCCCCAACTTCCTGTCATTGCACATTATCTATAACCACAGCTTCAAATTTTATTCTCTCGTTTCAGCCAATAAAAAACCTTTCAATCCTCCCGATTAATCGGTTAATATTTTAGGTGTAATTAAACGCAAAGGAGGCGATATAGAATGATTACGATCAATATTATGAAATCTTTACGTTTTTCGGTGCTTATTACGATCTTGTGTATGGGCGCTCAAGCAGCGAACGTGCTGGCACAGGATAATACTGAGCCCGCCAAGGGAGATGCAATGGATAAAATGCATCAGGAGATGATGGCCAAGTGGAAGGAATATGCCACGCCAGGCGAGGGTCACAAAGCCCTTGAGCCCCTTGTCGGCAACTGGGATTATACAGTCACCTGGTGGGAAACCCCGGACTCTCAACCCCAGAAATCCACTGGGACGAGTGAAGTAAAATGGATCATGGGAGGGCGTTTCCTTGAGCAGACGGCTAAAGGCATGTCGATGGGTCAGGAGTTTCACGGCATGGGAATTATGGGATACGACAATATGGAAAAAGAATATACCGGCGTCTGGATAGATAATATGGGGACAGGCATGATGGAGAGCACCGGCAGTTATGATCCTTCCACAAAATCATTTACGGAGAAGGGCACCTTTTCCTGCCCGCAGGAAGGGGGAGAAAAATCATACCGTGGTGTAACAACATTAGTGAGCGCGGATAATTACACCTATGAAATGTACGTCACCGGCAAAGATGGAAAAGAATCCCGTGTGATGGAAATCGTATATACGAGGAAAAAATAATTTCAAGCTGTTTCTTAACGCTTCTTCTGATATTTATGCCAGAGGAAAGGGGCCGCTAGCTGACCGAGGAACGCTCTCGGCATATGTTCCTTGATCCCCAGCGGTCCCACGTGGCGGTCCTTCGGATAGTAGAAGGTCCCGAAAAGTATATCGAAAATCACCAGGTTTTCTCCGTAGTTGTTATTCCCCTCCTCTGTCTTTTTCGAGTGGTGCCACCTGTGAATATTGGGGGTGATGAATATATAGTTAAGAATCCCTCCGTGCATATAAACATTGCAGTGGGTGAGTAAACCTACGAATGCGGTTATCGAGCTGAAGTATATAAACACATCGCCCGGGACACCCAAAACAAAAAGCAAAGGTATGCTGAATAATAGACTGCAGAACGTATCAACGAAATGGAATCTTCCCGTGTTGAAGAACCAGAGCTTCTCCACGCTGTGGTGGACCGAATGGAAACGCCACATAAAATCCCAGGTATGAGCCAAACGGTGCTTCCAGTAAAGTCCGAATTCACTTACGACCATCGCTATCAGGACTTGAACCGCCATAGGAAGCCCGGACGGCCAGAACGAGTAGGCGGATTTATGGCCCATCGTTTCTATGATTCCGCTTATCAGCAAAAGGAATAACGCTAACTGTATTAGACCTTTGTTTAATATGGTATGCGCGAAATCGGGGAATTCCTGCCCGTCCGATCTCACCCATTCTTCCCTATAGGGCATGACCCTTTCCAGTATGAATAGGGCCGCCGCCAGGCTTAAGTACGCGACGTTAAAGCACAGCGTTGGTCTCCCCCATCCAATTCCCACGGAAACCACATATATGGGAATTCCAAGCAGGAGTGGCCATAGGACGTAAGAAACCGTTTCTCTCGCGATATGTCTTACCATCGAAAAGCCCTTTGCAACCTCAGTAAGTCACCTGATAATTTTAAAACAAAAAAAGGGGCAGCTAAAAATAAATTGTGCGGATTCCAGCAAATTGAATAATTCTACACCGGATTTTTTAAGATAATTTGAAGATCCCGGCTTTTAATAAAATCAAAGCGGTACATTACTAAGCTAAACTTACCCGATGTTGAATCAAACATTCAAATAAGATCGGAGTGCAGATTTTTCCGCGACATTGCTCGTAACTACTACTTCCACTTGATATTGCAACCTATGCTCGGGATTTGATCCGCTCCTACCGTGTCGCCTTTTAACATCCTGTCGAGCGCTTCCCTGATATCCTTACCCGTGACCGGCTTTCCGTTACCCGGCCTCGAATCGTCCATCTGCCCCCTGTATACACATCTGAGACCGGCGTCGAATATATAAAAATCGGGTGTGCACGCGGCATCATAAGCCCTTGCCACTTCCTGCGTTTCATCGAACAGATACGGGAAAGGATAGCCGAGCCTGAGAGCGACGCTCCTCATGTTCGCGGGGGAATCTTCGGGATATTTTTCTACGTCGTTCGAGTTAATAGCTATAAAGGATACGCCCTCCGGAATAAAATCATTGGCGAGCTCGACCAGCCCTCTTTGAACATGTTTTACATACGGGCAATGGTTACATATAAACATAACGACCGTAGCCTTATCGGATTTAAGCTCATCCAGACTGAATTCCTTTTCGTTAACGGGACTCCAGAGCTTAAAAGGCGGGGCCTTGGTCCCCAAAGGCATCATTTTCGAGGGTGTAAGAGCCATCTCTATACTCCTGTTTCTTATCTCTTATCAATTTTTTTCACCGATAAAATTTATAGCTTTGTGCGGGCCGTCGTCAAGGACGTCTATGCGGCCGATTTCACTCATACTACCCTCCTGAAAGTACGACTGTAATAATTGAGGGCGGTCCGAATACCGCGAGTGGTTCCGCATTTCTATTCTACATAGAACAAAGACATAATCCCAGCGGACGCCGCTCATTGCATGGGTGTGCATCATGGCTTTACCAATCATGGACCGGCCTAAGCCAAGCTTTTGGTTTTGCTCAGTCCTTCGGGTTCGCAGGACGAATATTTTCGCGAACTCGTCAGGTTATTCCGCGATGGCGATCCCGATCCGGACGAACTCAAGGCCGTGCGGAAACGTTACGATCAGGAACTGACCGAATTTCCATACAGCCCCTTTATGGCGTGACGCATGATTATGCGCGTATCTTGATTATTTCCTTGCCTACCCCCCCGGCATAGCATATCGCTATCGATATAGCTTTTAGTCCGGGTCCAAAATACAACTTGACAGACCAGTCTGTTTGTATTGTAAATTTATATCATACAAGGAGGGATGTTAGAATGTGCAGCAATTGCAACATCAATATCAATGAGGCTAAATCAGAGCAGTTCGCAGAAAAAATGATATCTGTTCTGAATCACGGCGCCCTTACTATAATGATCTCAATCGGGCACAGGACCGGCTTATTCGACGCTATGGGCGAATTGCAGCCTTCGACGAGCGCGGAGATCGCCGGAAAAGCCGGACTTAACGAGCGCTACGTGCGCGAATGGCTGGGTGCGATGGTCACCGGCGGAATAGTCGAGTACTTCCCGCAGAACGGGACATACCACCTCCCCGGAGAGCATGCCGCCTGGCTTACACGCAAGGCGACCCCTAACAATTTCGCGGTAACGACACAGTGGTTTTCCATAGCGGGTTCGGTCGAAGACAAATTGGTCGAATGCTTTAAAAAGGGAGGAGGAGTCCCTTATGAGGCATACAACCGTTTCAACGAGGTGATGTCCGAGGAAAGCAACCAGACAGTGGTCGTCCCGCTCTTGGATCATCTCCTCCCGCTCATCCCAGGAATCAAGGAAAAGCTCGAAGCCGGCATCGAGGCGTTAGACGTCGGGTGCGGGAGCGGCTTTGCTTTGGTGGAGATGGCGAAAACATATCCGAACAGCAAATTTACAGGCTACGATCTTTTACCCGAGGCAATAGAACGAGGAAGAGCGAAGGCAAGGGAGCACGGTTTGACCAATATCTCATTTGCAGCAACAGATGTTTCCAAATTCAACGACGAGAAAAAATACGATCTCATAACGACATTCGACGCTGTGCACGACCAGGCAGACCCCGGCCGCGTTTTATCCAATATATACAGAGCATTAAAAGATGAGGGCTTTTATTTTATGCAGGATATTAAGGGCTCGAGCCACGTGGATAAAAATATGGATAACCCTCTGGCACCTTTTCTCTATACCGTATCATGCACACACTGCATGACCGTGTCCCTCGCACAGGGCGGAAGAGGATTGGGCGCTATGTGGGGGAAAGAGCTTGCGTGCGATATGCTCCGACAAGCAGGGTTCTTGCAAGTAGAAGTTAAGGAGCTCCCTCACGACCCCATAAATTATTACTACATCATCAGGAAGTGAGCTGATGAGATGCGAACGGAGAAAGAGAAACAATCAGCGGGCTGCATCGATCCCCTCTTACGGAGCCGGTGCTACTGCTCCTTTTGGCGTGTATCTTCAAGAGGGGCAACTCTCGGCTCGTCCTCGCCGCCATTGGGGCTAACGACGTTCTCGGTCGGCTGATTCTTATCATCCGGCTGGTAGGCGTCGTCGGGTTTGTACCAGTCATCAAAATCCGAATTCTTATCCTGTTGAGCGGAGGAGTTGTCAGATTCACCGTTATTATCCGCAGCAAAGACAGGATAAGTTAATGAACTAAACAACAGAGCGGCTATCAATATAAGTGTTCTTTTCAACATCTTACCTCCTGGTAATTATATATCTAAGGACCCGGAGTCGGCGATACGCTTGCATCGAGGATCGGATTGCATTGGGAACCATTCCATCTGCCCTCGATTACGGATATGCCCCCCGTCGGAGATACTTGTATCTGCCCGCAATTCTCTATCTTGGAACCGCTTGCCGGCTTTATAGTCAATATCTCATTATTTATATCGGTCGCGAAATCTTTCCTCAGCCCGTTGGGGACGAAAGTAAAGTTAAGCGGGTTATCGGGGTCTGATAAATTATCGGAGGCTACGAGTTCGAGCTCGGATTGAAACCTCTTCGTGTGAGCCGACTGTATGCACCATACTGTGGAATCTATGTTGCTGTCACCCCTCTCCAATATAAGCGATATTTCTTTATCCCCGGCCTGGTATTCATCATAACTTGCCAATGAATTACATTTGGGGCAATCGGGGATTGTCTGATTTACGTTATTGCATTTAGCTAAAACGACCCTGTATTCAACCCCGTCCCTCACGGATTTCAGCTTGCCGAGCTGAAGCATGGACGATATGTTATTCGTCACCTCGTCAACAGAGCGGCGTTTAGCGAAATTGCCCGTAATATAGGACGATCCTATCGCCATAACGATCACCATGATCGAGATTACTACCAGGACTTCGATAAGACTGAATCCCTCGGAATTGCGGAAAAGCCTCATTAATACACCTTCTCCTTAAAGCACTTCTTCCCAGAAGAGCGTCTGTGTCCTTGTGGGAAGCGGCGGAAGCTCCCAGACGATGAACTGTGAGCCGCCCTCAACCGGGCCTCCCGTAAACGCTACGGACATTAGCACCGAGCCCCTGGCACCGAACGTAAGCTGAGCGGGCGTCGGCATACCCTCAGCGACAGTAGAGCCCGCCGCCGCGCTTTTTTGAGCGTCTGTGCCTTTTAGTATATCGCTTCGGATGACTCCCGGAATCCTCGACAGTGCAGACGCTCCCGTTATAAAATCGAGCGCGAATATCCGTCCTAACCCGGTGCCGCTGGTACATGGGTTACCCGAACCCACCTCAGGAGCATAAGTAGTAAATATCAGGACCCTGTTGATAACGACGGGCACGCCGAACCCCTTTTCACCGAGCTGCGGATTGCCGAGGTTAGCAGGGAATCTTACTAAGAACTCGCCCTGGGTTGAGCTGAAATTGTTACCTTTGGACGAAATAAACTGCCCGTTGATCCCAGACTGCGCTTGAAGATCTATGACCTGGTTTGCAGAAATCAGAGTCGTGGCGGTCTTGATAGTCTGACCGCCTTGTGCAGTCCCGCCTGCCAGGAACGCGGGTATGTAGTCATCGATGAAATTATAAAGCTTTCCGGATTTAGTTGTGCTGCTCGGGTCCCTCCGGTCCCCCGTAACAAAGATCACGTGTCGTCTCCCCAGGTCATCGAGAACTATCGTCGGAGCAAAATAAATCGGTTCAAGGTCAGCAGTCGGGACCTTGGGTTGATTCTGGCTAGTCAAACATTGCGAGCTGGTGTTCGCACAAAACGCTATCTGTCCGGCCCAGTCTTCAGCCACCATCGTCATATTCCCGCCGGGTCCGCTTTGAGAAATGCTTCCGTCGACCTCGATCGGCATAGAGACATCGAACCTCCACATCCTTCCGCATGAATCACCGAAATAAGCGAGGTCCGTATAACCGTCGGAATTGATATCCACCGCAGCCACCCTGCTCGGCACATCACACACCATATCGCTGACATTCGGAAGCGCCGAACCACCGGACGGTATAGGGCGTGTGGGATGGAACTTAAATATCTCTTTACCGGTGCTTATATCTACGACTACAAAAGCATTTCCGAAATTAACTCCGTTAGTAGGATCGATATCCAGAGGGTCGAGACCTCCTCCAACGAACATTACCCACCTGTCCGCGGTCTTAGTCTCATCACCTTCTGTAATTTTTAACCTTATCCTGCCCATAGAGGGAGTTGACCATGTATTGCCGAAATCTCTGTCGAAAATAGTCCACATATGCTTCGGATACTCGAGCGTATCCGAGCCGTTCTCAATATGTTCATGTAAAGTATCGGTTGTCCCGCAATTCTCACCGCAGGCCGGATTGGTCACGTCGAGCGCTGTGTAAGCCCCGCCTCCATTCTGTGAGCCCGCCAGAAGCACCGTATGCCATTCTCTGCCGCACAGGTCGATCTCCCCGTCGGGAGTATCAACGGATTCCTCGCATGTATCCGGCGAATCATCATTCAATTCAATACCGTTGGGAAAGCCGTCTATGAAAACGTCCCCGATTATGGGGGACCCGTCCGAGAACGACCTTTGGGCGAAATTATCGAGCACGAACGATTTAAAATCACCCGTCCTGTAATCAGGCGGAGCCGGCGTGCCAAACACGATATTCGCCGGAGAGTTAGCCGTATTCGACGGTGTAGCCAGGGAGTCCGCCAAATAGGTCGGCATCGCGACTCCGAAAAGCTCAAACCCTGTGCCCTCGTCGAAGAACGGGAATAGCTCCTCTTTCAAAGTAAAAGGATTGGTCTTGTCCGCAGCCTGCGCTCCCTCAGCATTGGGGTCCTTGTACTCGCCCGCATGAAATGCATGGATAAATCCGTCGTTCGCCCCGACATAGACTACCGCTGACCTGTCTTTGAAATTGACGGCGAACTGCTGGAATCCCGCATCGAAAAAGAGCGGCGACGGCGAGCCCACGACGACAGGGTTCGAGTGGAATATGTCTCCGAGGCGAACCGAGCATGTATCCAGGCTGCCCAAATCCCCGTTTCCGTTGCTATCCTCGGGGTCAGGGCAGTTATATCCCATAGATGTAAAGGGCTCTGCGCCGTCGTCCTGAGCGGGCTGGGGGTCGAAAGACGGCGAACCCATCGGGTCGCCCACGGTGGCTATGCCCGTGTTGCCGATTAAAAAGTCTATAATTTTATCCCTCATACATTCCTTAACACACGTCCTGCAGTCGGTCGTAGTCACATCAGTACAGTTAACAATTCCGGAAGAACCGTCACAATCCGTCGCGTTGCCGCCTGTCGGAACACAGTAATCAGGTATAGGACTGACGACATCGCTGTCGCTTATACCGAACTGACCCGGATTAAGGGGAGCGTTTTCATCATTGAGCTTCACAAGCGGGCCTTTATACCTTATAACGTTTCCCGAGGTCACGAAATCCGATCCGCTGAACGGCGGGTCCTCGACATTATCTCCGGCGATCAAATCGGGGGCTTTAACCGTATAGAGATTCCGGGCGGATGATACTATATCCCTCTCGGCCAGCTCCTTCCCGGCATCCCAGAAAAACTGCTTTGCGTTGTTGTTAAGCTTGCCATCGTCGTCGAATATCGCGAGACCCTTTACCACATCGGGGTCGTCGAGGTCAGCGCCGGCCGGAGGCCTTCTTATTACTTCCTTATTCCCCTCATTCTCCGGTACATCCACAAATCCGTAAAGAGCGAGTCTTCCCTGCCACAGTCTATCCGTCGTTATAGGTGTGAGGATCGACATGAAGATACGGTCTCTTAAAGCGACCGCGGTTGATGACTGGGGAGCGGTAGGAGACACACCCGACGTGCTGAAAACCTTTATTTTCCCCGCTATGTCGTGCAGAGCCGCCGCCAGCTCCTCGGGGCTGTTAACAAAAAATGCGAAATCCTTAAGCTGCTTATCGCTATCGTTAAAGGGAGCGCCCGTATTGAAAAAATTATTGTTAAAGATGTTTACACTCTGGAACTGGCATTGCCCGTTTTCGCTTCTGTTTGCGGTAGTGTTTTTACAACCCTGAAGCTGGGCCGTCGCCGGACTCGTATCTATATCTTTTGCTTTAGCAAGGTTTTTGAAGACATCAAATGCCGCGTCCTGAGGGAATATTTGCGTATCGTCCAGATTTACCGATCCGGGTACGTCATCTCCGTCCGGCCCCACGTGCTGTATTACTCCTTGAGTATGAGTACCACCCGCAAGGGCCATGGCGTTCAAGGTCCTTTTGGCTTCGGGGTCAGTTATTCCCAAACCAATCACAAAGACGAGGACCTCTTTCTTAACCGCATTACGTACCATTCTGGACAGAGTTTCTCGCGTAGAAAGTCCTGAGGTTGCTCACTGCCTGTATCGAGCTCCTGCGGTTGGCATTGGTCGTAAGGCTGCCTGACGTTTGACCGCTTTGACCGTTCGGGTCGCCAGAACAGGTATCCTCCCCGTCAGTTATTATTATCACGAACTCCGGCCTGCAATTGACTGCAGTATCGGTCTCTAGCTCGGTCTTGAACGCCCTGATAGCATCGTTGTCTATTACGTTGCTGTTCTGTGAACCTGTTGTATTTTTATCGTCGAAGCCCAGAACCCATGCCAAGGGTGTACCGCCGCTACCCTGCTGTGTTCTGTAAAACGTCCATACGTCTCTTAGATTAGCATCGCTCCCGCTTACAAACCCGTTCGCACCGAGTCTGAACGTACTGCTGCTGGTACACGTGTTCCAATTCCCCTGTCCCGAATATGTCATAGGCCGAATCCTAATTCCCAGCTGGTCCCAGTCATTGGCTGTTAATTGATTTATCAACGGCGTATCGGCGGCTCCCGTTATCGGGAGTAATTTTTCAGCATTTGTCCCTTCTTCTCTCACCAATTTCCTGACATTCCTGTACGGTGTGAACATAAAGTTCTGACAACTTATAGAATTGCTGGTCCCATCATAAAAATGGCTGGGGTCATCGCACTTCGCAGCATCAAGCGAATCGTCAGCGTCTAGGAAGTCGAAAATAACATTCATGAGTGAGTCGAATCGTGCGGTGCCGTATGCAGGTTTACCTTGGCAGTTTTGAGTTCCGCCCGTGCAGTTTTCGACCTTATTTACATTTATTGTCTGATTACTGAGCATACAGTTACGGAAATTCGTATACTCGGAGGAGAGGTCACAGGCAGGGTCGCTGTTGGTCCTGCAGTAAGTAGCCGAACACTGGGTTAGATTCGCGAGCGAACCAAACGCCGCTGCCGCGCCTTCGTATTCCTGTGTTCCGTCAGGACTAGTGCCGTCGTTCGCACCGCACACGTCATTAAGCGGATTATATGTACCGTTATTATTTCCGCACCACTTATCGAAAACATTATTTATCTGCGTCTGAGTCACAGTCCCCTTACTCTGTATGCAGGCAAGTAAATTATTAAACTGTGCCTGGGTGTCACAGGTTCCCAGGGTGCCGGTACAGTATTTGGATCCACAATCGGAGAGGTTAGTAATATTCTCCGCGCACTCAGCCGCGAGGGATCGTTGAACAAAGTTACTACATTGTCCAATACCACCGCATTGGTAGGTCTCACATGCATTAAGGACTCCCCCGTCCGCAGCCCCAGTCCAGGTACCGACTTGTGATCCACCAGATGCTATTGTCATGGATCCCGATAGATCCGTTATCAAAAGGACGTTGGGCTCGCCGCCGACGATCTGGGAAATTACGATGTTCAGGTCTTCGACCTCGTTTTTAGTTATAGGGTCTCCCCATGCGCCCGTAACGAGGAGCAAGCTAAAAATAAAGGAAAATATTGCTATCCTTTGCGGTGTAAATTCTATCTTAAGTCTAGTAATGAATCTCGACATGTCTATCTTATCACTCCTGACAACGAGTCAATGCGCTCAGTATTACTGCGAGTACATCTGATTCGCGTTTCCGGGTATAAAAGATTCGAACCCAACAGCGATTTCGGTCCCGGTGTTTATCTCGTTCTTCACGTCGTTTAAATCCTTGTCCCCCTGGTCCTTACCCGTCACGACAAAAGATACGGGAACGAGGCCGGCGCCTCCCGAAGCGCTCGTCGACATACTCGTATTCTTAAGAGGCCTCTGTATTGTTTTGGTAATAGGGGGGATTTCAATGATCTGGCCGGGACCGGCAGTGGTGCTGTCGAGGAACCTGTGACCCGACCTGCACTTCGCGCCGTTATCGAGCTCTTCGTTCAATACCAGCAGATCGTTCGCGCCTCCTTGTGAGAGACTTATTGTGCCTTTATTCTGGAGAAGGAAATACAGAACCTCTATCCCCACGATCTCGAATCTGTTCCTCCCCTCCTGAATGCAATCCTCGGCTGCGAGAAAAGCTTCCTGACCCTGCTTGTAATTGGACATGGCGTGGAAATCGTTATTAGAGTTAAAGGAAACCGTAGTCGCCAGCACCGACATCACAAGCAGCATTATCAATGCGAGTATTATCGCAACTCCATTTTCATTCCCGCACATGTTGAGAGAGATCGTTTTCATATTTAGTCTTTCTTCCTTTTGCATCTTTCCCGTTTCCTCTATCATAGACTTAACCGAACTCCTCCCTTGAGTGATTCCTCATATAAACAGTCGTGGACAAAATACGGTATGTATACCCTTCCTGGGGTTCATTAGTGGTAGTAGAGGGCGCTGCGACAGTCCTCTGCGACACATCTGCCATTGCCGGTATTGTCTGTGTGAGCTGGCCGCCCTCGATCTTCCGCGGCTTTAACTTGGACTTGACCACAAGATAAATCTCGACCGATCTTATATCCTGCTCCCTGCCGTTAAGAGCCGTATTCGTAAAGTCGGGATAGAGGCCGTTGTTTGCCGCAAGAGGAACTCCCACTTTCGTAATCCCGCCGTCGGGGTCCTGCAGATTGAATACAAGCTGCAAATCCACTATCCCGGGGGAGTTCGCTCCGCCTGCGATAGGCTGAGCCTGACCCCCGTTCTGCTGCAATAGGAGCGATTTGTTTTGGAGGTCGACCCTCAAGGTCTTTGTATTAACTATGGTCATTTCAGAAGGAAGTGCTGAAAAAGTCGGTAGAAACCCGTAATTCACACCGTTCACGGCCGTGCCGTTTATAAAATCCGAAAACCCGCTGAATGACGATACCGGAAGGTTATGCACTTTTATATCGTCGACAGAATCGATCGTAGCGGTCTTTGCGCCTCCATCAACGCTGGCGCGAAGAATCACGGAGCATTCGGTACATTTGTCAGGCGTCAGGCTGCAGTTAACGGTGCTGTCGGGATTACAGAGCGCGGTCCGGGATCTGAATCCCAGAAGGATTTCCGCATTCTCCTGGGTCTCTCCGATTAATACATTGCCACCGTCGGGGAACCACTGCGGCGGCAAGGTAAGCACGAGCGGATCGTTCTGCATTACTTCGATCACACCGGGTACTGAGGGCAAGTCCTCTCCTTTCTGACCGCGGTTGATATCCCACGTATACAAAGTGATACAATCGGGGGGAGAGTTGGCCGACCCGGCTTTATTCGTATCCACGGTGCAGGGGTTATTCCCCTCGCTTCCGCCGTTAAAAAACTGAACAGCGAATGTCTTCCCCTGCCGTGAGCCCGCGTTCCTAATCTCAGTTGCGAGGAAATTCAGAGTCGCCCTTGCCGTCTGGTCCACATCAACCGTTTCCTTCGTCATTTTGAATTGTCTCTGCTGCTGCTGGAGAGCGATCGTCATGCCCGCGATAATGATTGCCAGTATGGACACGGCAATCATGAGCTCGATCATTGTAAATCCCCTATTATTCATCACAGTCTCCGGTCCTTTTTTCATCGTCAACCGTCATGGTACGTGCGGAACACTTACCTCGGTCCAATTAGGAATAAACTGACTCCAGTCCTCCTTATGAGCGCTGAATACCATATTCTGCGTTACGAGCGTGTCCCTCTTGCTCAAACTATTCAATCCTGTTTCCGCGAACTGTTCGTTTGTTTTAACGCCGTACGTTACGTCTAAAGTAGTCACGGGAGGTTCCGACGAATTATCCGTCTGGGAAGTAACCCGCTTTATTACTATCAAAGAATCGTCCGAACTGCCGGAGCATCCGGCCGCCGTACTCTTAAAAACGACTTTCTTGGGGTCGAAATCATGTACGTTTACGACTGCGCATGTTACCTGCAGAGCCTGACTCGGGTCGGGAGTCACTTTAGCCAGAGGATTGCAGGGGCATGTGTCGCACATCCTCTTCGAATTGCTGGTGCTGCAATACTGTAAATGTGGGTCAGAAGCATTACCGGGATCGAGCCTGCCTGCCTGCGCCTCCATGAACGCGATGGAGTTGAGCAATTGCGCCCTCTTCACCTCTTCCATGTCCCTGTCGGCTACGAACTCAAGGAGATTCGTGCCGACTGTTCCCTCTTCGGCCTGCTGCCTCTGCCTTATAGATAAAAACTGCATCTGGGCCATCGCGAGAAATCCTAAAGCCATGATGGTTACCGCAATCATTATTTCGGTGAATGTAAAACCCTTTTGGTTACCGAGCGCAGTCATATTTACCCCATATTGATAGGACATATTACAAGGTGCAAGTAATATGCCAGAACCTTTATATGCGTAACAGGTTGAAATAATAGAAAATAATTGCTGACGGAAAGGGTCTATCGGATCTCGGAAATGCAAAAATTGCCCAAATTGTGCAAAAAAATGCATATATAAAAGAGGAAAACAGGTTTTATTACGAATGTAGCGAATGAGAACGGAGTTTACATCTATAGCTAAATGGAAAGAATAATCAGGATTTTTCTTCGTATCTCGGAAAGAGGCTGCTCCCCTTGGACACGGCCTGACCGGGCTTTATCAAACCCCCATCCTTTAAACTCGAGAGAGTGAGGGAATTGAAGGGTTCTTGAGAGCCCAGCCTCTTCCATATCTCCTCCGAAGATACCGGCATAAAAGGAGAAATAAGGATTGAAATAACAGCTATCGACCGTGAGACGGTCCAGAGCACCGTGTCGAGCCTTTCCTCCTTTTTTTCTTTCGCCAGAACCCACGGAGCCTCTTCGTCAACGTACTTATTAACAAGCGCTATAAAATCCCATATCGCACCGAGCGCCTTATGAAAGGCCGTCTCGGCCAGCGCGTTTTCTACCAGTTTTATTGCTAACAGTGAACCTTCCCCAACCGCTTCTTCGCCCCCGCCGGCAGGGCCCGGCTTCGGTATCTTCCCTCCGCGGTATCTCTCTATCATGCCGAGCGCGCGGCTCACCAGGTTTCCGAGCCCGTTTGCGAGGTCGCCGTTAACCCGGGATACCATCGCATTTTTCGAGAAGTCACCGTCCTGCCCGAACGGTATCTCCCTCAGCAGAAAGTACCTGAAAACATCCGCCCCGAACTCATCCGCGACCTGATACGGGTCGACGACATTGCCGACGGATTTCGACATCTTCTCCCCTTCGACGGTCCACCAGCCGTGCGCGAATACCGTTTTAGGCAAAGGGAGTTTTGCCGACATGAGGAAAGCCGGCCAGTAAACAGTGTGGAAACGAAGTATATCTTTTCCGACGAGGTGGATATCGGCAGGCCAGATGCTGTTGAACCTTTCCGGGTCATCCGGGAAACCCGCAGCGGTAAGATAATTGGTAAGGGCATCGAACCACACGTATATGACGTGCCTGGGATTGCCCGGTACGGGAATGCCCCAGTTAAATGTGGTGCGGCTTATGCTGAGGTCTTTAAGGCCTCCCTCCACAAAGCGGACGACCTCGTTCATCCTGTATCCCGGCTGAACGAACTCGGGGAATCTGCTGTAATGATCGAGAAGCCGCTCCTGATAGTTCGAAAGTCTGAAAAAATAACTCTCCTCCTTCACCTTTTCGATCAGAGGACGTTTGTCTTCGGGGAGACTCATTATCTCCTCATACTGAGTATCGGTTATGAAAGCCTCGTTTCTCACATCGTACCAGCCTTCATACTCGCTGAGGTATATATCGCCCGCATCCTCGATCCTCTTGAAAATCTCTGTGACCGCCTTCTCATGGCGTTTCTCGGTCGTCCTTATAAAGTCGTCGTTTGTAATATGGAGTGCCTGGGAAAGGTTCTGGAATCTTTTAACCACCCGGTTCGCAAGCTCTATGGGTTTTTCGCCCCTGGCCTCGGCGGTTCTCTCGATTTTCAGTCCGTGTTCGTCGGTCCCGGTCAGAAAAAAGACCTTCTCCCCCTTGAGTCTCCTGAACCTTGCGATCGCGTCCGCGGCGATCGTCGTATAAGCGTGGCCGATGTGAGGCACGTCGTTGACGTAATATATCGGAGTCGTCACATAAAAGGCTTTAGACATTTTAAATTGATTTCCGTCCTATAACCACATTATCCGAAAAGCTATTCCCGCAGAAGAACTCTACAGCACTAACTGACTCAGCTCATTCCCGGATTTGCGGCTAATTTTAAGAAAAGGTTCTCCAAAACGAGCTTCGTATTTGCATTTGCCCGGACTATATCATACCAAGCTTTCTCCACATGTCTCTGCCTTTCGAGCAAATCATTTATGTCCCATTTAAGAGCCGCCTTTTTGATCGATTCGCTTAAATCAGAATTAGCCAGGTTGTCGGAATCTATCTTGGCAAGGGCGAGGTCGCGGAGCCAGAGCAAAATAAACCTGAAACCAAGCTCGAGCCTCTCCGCATCGTCCTGTGACCCGCCCGATGAAACATGCTCTGTGAGGCTCAAAATATCCGAGGCGGAATTCCTGCGGAGACCTCCGAGCTTCGTTATAAGCTCATTTCTCCACTCCATTATATCCCTGTCGAGCGTAAGCGCTTTCCCGAGACTCCCGCCCGAAAGCCTTGAGGACAGGAGCGCTTCTTCCGAAGACATCCCGCTCCGCTCTCTCACCGCTCCGGCGACGAGATCTTCTGAAAGCGCATGAAATTCGATTATCTGACACCTCGATCTCAGAGTGGGCAGGAGAGATTCCGGACGGGACGATACGAGTATTATCAAAGAGTCGGGCGGCGGTTCCTCGAGAGTCTTTAAAAATGCGTTCTGAGCGCTGTGATTCATCCTCTCGGACTCATCGACGATTACGACCTTGACCTTACCTTCGAAGGGCCTGAGGAATAGCTTCTCTTCAATTTCCTCACGGATCTGATCTACTTTGATATTTTTTACGCCCGTAAATTCGACAAGCACTACGTCCGGGTGAATCCTCTTGTCTATCTTCATGCACGAAACGCAGCCGCACCGGTCAATGCTTTCGGGCGCGTCTGCCCGGCAGTTTAAAAGCTTGGCAAATTCGACCGCGATCAGCTTCTTCCCGACTCCATCGGGACCTGTAAACAGGTAGGAATGAGAAACTATATTTTCCCGTGCAGCGCGGAGAAGAATATTTTTCTGAAATTCGTGACCGATTATGCCTTCGAACATCGCTGTCGATTTTTCCCTGAATGAAATCCGGCCGTCATGCAATCAATTCTTTTCTCAAGACGAAATACGCTCCAGCACAAGCGCTCTTACTTCTTCATGCACAGCCGATATATCTCTATCGGCATTAATGTTTTTTATCCTTTCGGGCTCACGACGAGCGATGAGCATATAGCCCTGCCTTATCATCTCGTGGAATTCCAGAGGCTCCTCATCCATTTTTGTTATGGACCCGCGTTCCTTAAGTCTCGATAATCCTTCCCTCACGGGGAGGTTGAGAAGAAACGTGAGATCAGGGGATATATCCAGTGCAGACGCCTTCGCGGCCTTGTTCACGAGTCTCATATCGAGCTTCCTTCCGTATCCCTGATACACGATGGTGGAATCGTAGAACCTGTCGCAGATTACGATTTCTCCATTTTTCAGTTTGGGCTCTATAAAGTCCTTTACATGCTGGGCCCTGTCGGCGCAAAAGAGAAAAAGCTCAGCCATCGGGGCCAGCACCAGATCCCTTTCCTCAAGTATAATCGTCCGGATGAGTGTTCCCAGCTGTCCCCACCCGGGCTCCCGGGTCACCGTGACCGTATATCCCTTATCGGACAGAAAGTCCTTCAGCAGATTTGCCTGTGTGGATTTGCCGCTGCCTTCTATACCTTCAAATGTTATAAGCATATGTGGATCTTGCCTCGCGGATGAGAAAATCGGATTCGGAGGATACCGAAACGCCTGTAAAAGGGTTTTAAGCTTTTAAGTTTCAATTCACCGCAGAATGCTACCATATTAAACGAAATAGATATAGACCCCTCTCAGTTCCCTTTTTCCAGGGCCCGATTCAGCATTCTGACCTCGGAATCCGTGAGGTTCCTCCATCTGCCTCTCTCCAGGCTCCCGATCTTTATAGGACCCACGGACATCCTGGTCAGCTGCATGACGGGATGTCCGAATTTCGCGAAATACCTCTTTACGAGGTGGTTCCTGCCCTCGTGAAAGGATAAATCGACCGTGGTCGATTGATTATCGTGTTTAATTATCTTAATCCAGTCGGGCTTTGCGGGACCGTCCTCGAGTTCCGTGCCGTTTTCCATCTCAATAAAAGCGTCTTTGCCGATAACACCCTTCACCCTCGCCCTGTAAACCTTCGGGATCTCGTACTTCGGATGAAGTATCTTATTGGCAAGGTCCCCGTCGTTCGTCAGCAAGATCAGGCCCTCCGCGTCGTAATCGAGCCTTCCCACCGGGAACACCCTTTCGGGTATGTCCTTTATCAGCTCCTCTATGGTTCTCTTCTTATCCTGCCCTTCCCCGAGCGCGGTAATGTAGAGCTTCGGCTTATAGAGCATAACGTACCTTTTTAATTCGGGCTCTAATACATTCCCCATCACCTCGATCCTGTCACTATCGGTATCTATATTTCGTCCAAGCTCCTTCACAACTTTCCCGTTTATCCTCACCCCCCCGCTCTCTATAAGCTCGTCCGCTTTCCTCCTGGAGGCAACACCGCACATGGAAAGATATCTATTCAGTCTCAGTATCAATGCACTGACCTCCGGATAACTCCCGAACATGTGGATACACATCTATAATTCACAATAGCAAAAATAGACGAATAACCCGATACCCGCTTTTTAATCATATGTTTTTAATATGTCTGGCTTCTTAATAACCCGGCTGTATGAGTGTGCGATAAAGTTTAAACCGATACCTCAATTCGCGTAAAGGGCATCTCTCTTGGCCCAGAGCGTCTTGCTGCTGCCCCTGAGCACGAACTTCACGAAGCCCGAGCTTTTATCCATCATCGTTGCTTTTTCGTTTCCGTTTAGCTTTACACAGCGCGTATCATCCGATATGAGCTGCTCCGCAAGCCCGGTCTGCCCGCTCTCCGAGAACTGATAGTATTTCTGTATGTCCACCTTATTGTAGCAGGCCGGATAACCCGCTTCCGTATAACAATCCCTGTTCTGAAAATCGCAAACGGTCTTTTCTGAATGGGCATATTCCGCGGGCAATAAGATGAAACCCGTCAACATTACGACCGCGATGTACCCGGCAATCTTGAGGGTAAGCACATTCCGTAATTTCAGTTTATTTACAATTTTCATTAATTGCGTCTCCTCATGAATTTAACCCGGTGAGCATATCCGACCGGATCACTTTACGGGTGTATTCTGCTGTGTATACCCCGCGGGCGGCTCCATATCGGCAGCGTCGATATTACCCCTCTCCGAGGATTTAAAAGTGGATTCGGCCTCAACCTTTCCTTCGTCATATTCTATGGTCTCGATCGGAAACCCGTTCAGCTGTCTTAACTGATTGAAAACGTTTCTTTCGAACTGTACCTGTTCGCCGACGAAGCTCCCGCCTTTTGAAAAGGATTTCGCCATCTGGTCCATAAAGTCCGCCATCTGGAGCATGACGGTCATCATTTCTTCCCCGCCCTGTATGCTGTTCCAGTCTGCGACACAGTGCTGCCTGATCTTTTCATCCCCTTTGAAAACGTCATATTTCGTACACGAAACGCCGTTCACGTTCCCCGCGCCCGCTTTCTTTAACACGGGCTCGACATACTGGCCGCCGTCCGCGCCCGGCATCTTCTGCTTCATCATTTCTTTCATCTTTTCCCTCTGGTCGGGCGGCATATTCTTCATAGCCTCCTCCATCTGACTCATAGCCTGCTCGAGCTGCTTGGCTAATGCGTTCATTGCCGCCTGGTCCAGGACGAGATACGTCTTGTCGTCGTGGTTGATCATAATTATTTCTTTCATATCGCCCCGGTATATCATAGAGCCTTCGAGCTTTTTCCCGTTTCCATAAAAGTCCATTCTCAGGTTATTGTCTTTCACCTTGCCCTTGATCTGACCGGCCGATTCGGGATTCATCTCCTTCTGCTCCATCTCGAACAGGACACCGGCATGGGAGTTAATCGTAAAGAAGAGTGTAACTACTAATACAGTCAGTATTTTTAACATTGCCGACCTCCGTTAAATGTGGAAATAATTCTAACACATTGAGCCGCATAATCATCCCGTTATTAGACCTCGCCGGATTTAACCGCAACTCCTGCAACAAATTCTTGACAATTCCCCTGTACGACATAATCTAATCCTGTGCTCGGCGATTACATCCCCATTCTCCTGATAATGGTCCTGGCAATTATCCTGGCAGCCGCAATGCTCGGGCTCTCCGCGGTGGTCGGCCCCAGGCGCGATTCCAAAAGGAAATTATCCCCTTATGAGTCGGGGATACCGCCTACGGGAGACACCAGGGGCAAGTTTTCGATAAAGTACTATCTCATAGGCGCACTGTTCATACTTTTCGACGTGGAAGCGGTATTCCTCTTCGCCTGGGCCGTCGTTTTTAAAGAACTGGGGCTTCCCGCGCTCATCGAAATCATTGTGTTTCTGATAGTGATATTAGGCGGTTATTTCTATATTGTTAAAAAAGGAGCTCTCGAATGGGAGTAAATTCGAATTCCCTCCTGGGCGGCGACGGCTTTATTACAACCACGATAGAGGCGTTCGCAAATTGGGGCAGGAAAAACAGTCTCTGGCCCATGCCCTTCGGCACGGCGTGCTGCGCTATAGAAATGATGGGAGTATTCGCTTCGAGGTTCGACCTTTCGAGGTTTGGCGCAGAGGTCGCGCGTTTCTCGCCGAGACAGGCGGACCTGATGATAGTATCGGGCACCATAACCTATAAAATGGCTTCCGTCTGCAGGATGATATATGACCAGATGCCCGAGCCCAAATGGGTAATCGCTATGGGCTCCTGTACCTGCGGCGGCGGGCCCTTCGATAGTTATGCGGTCGTTCAGGGAATCGACGAATTCCTCCCTGTAGATGTGTACATCGGAGGATGCCCGCCGAGGCCCGAAGCGATAATCGACGCGGTCATGAAGATACAAAAGAAGATAGATATGGAAGGTGCTCCCGTAGTATGAGTTTCGATATCAACTCCATTATAGAAGCCGTGGATTCCGAGCTCCCCGGGACTATCAAAACCAGATTCGACTTCAGGGGAGAAACCACTCTCCTCATAGACAAAGATAAAATTTCAGACGTCTGCAGCCGCCTTAAAGGCACGTTCGGCTTTACGTTTTTAGCAGATCTTACGGCGGTAGATTATCTCGAAGTGAAGACACCCCGCTACGAAGTCGTATATCACGTCCACAGGTTTGGCCCCGAGATCGATGAAAATATCAGATTAAGACTAAAAGCCGAAGTCCACGAAAACAATCTGAAGATAGATTCCGTAACGCATATCTGGAGCGGCGCTGATTGGCTCGAAAGGGAGGTCTACGATATGTTCGGAATCGTATTCACGGGACACCCCGACCTGAGAAGGATACTCATGCCGGAGGACTACGAACCCTTCCCTCTGAGGAAGGACTTCGACGTCAGAGACCGCGAGCCTTCAAAACGCTCATTCGAAAGGGCTCTCAGAGAAGGAACAGAGTAATGGAAAGAGTGGAGTTCATAAGCCGGGAATCGGACTTTAACGCCGATACGGGAATCAGGACCGAGACCATGATGCTGAACATGGGGCCGCAGCACCCGTCCACTCACGGGGTCCTGCGAGTAGTCCTTTATCTCGACGGCGAGACCGTCGTTAAAGCCGTCCCCTACATCGGCTATCTTCACCGCGGCATCGAGAAATTATGCGAGAACATCACGTATCAGCAGTGCCTGCCCTATACGGACAGGATGGATTACCTGGCATCGATATGCAACAACATAGGTTTTATTCTTGCCGTCGAAAAACTGCTCGGCATACAGGACGCGATACCGGAAAGGGCAAAGACTGCTGAGGTAATACTATTCGAGCTCGGCAGGATAGAATCGCACCTCGTCGGAATCGGAACTAACGCGCTCGACCTTGGCGCGATGAGCGCTTTCCTCTACTGCTTTAAAGAAAGGGAGAGGATCTACGATATTCTCGAGACCGTATGCGGAGCGAGGCTCACCACTTCCTATCCGAGGGTGGGAGGGCTCCCTCTCGACCTGCCTGACGATTTCGAGGAAAAGGTCAGGAATTTCCTCAAGATATTTCCGAGCACGCTCACTGAAGTCGACAAGCTACTCACGAGAAACCGCATATGGATCGAGAGGACAAAGGGGGTCGCGTTCATAAGCGCTGAGGACGCCATCGACCTGGGTCTCACGGGCCCTGCCCTCAGAGGAAGCGGAGTTCCGTATGACATAAGAAAGGCGATGCCATACCTCGGATACGAGAATTACGACTTCGAAGTCCCCGTCGCGACGGAGGGAGACGCGTACTCGCGATTCCTCTGCAGAATGGAAGAGATGCGCCAGAGCTTGAGGATTATAGAGCAGGGGATAAACAACCTTCCCGACGGTCCTTACGCAGCGGACCTCCCGGACGTGGTGCTGCCGGAAAAACAGCTCACATACACCAGAATGGAATCCCTGATCAGACACTTCGTCCTTGTCTATGAGGGGTTCAAACCGCCTGTGGGAGAGATTCAGCACGCGGTGGAAAACCCGAAGGGTGAGCTTTCGTATTACCTCGTGAGCGACGGCTCCGGAAAACCCTACAGGATGCGCGTGAGGGGACCGTCATTCGTCAACATGATGGCCCTCCCCAATATGGTCAAGGGAAGACTCCTCGCAGACGTAATCGCCGCAATAGGAAGCCTCGACATCGTACTCGGCGAGATAGACAGATAGAGCCCGATTACAATAGCAGCATAAACCCTATATATACCCGCCAGGACGCCAATCATGTATGGGGCTCTTCACCCCCCGCTTTCGACCTGTTTAACCGCGGATAGTTCTTTTCGGTATTTAACTGAGATTGAAATTTAGAGAGACGACCAGCATTTGGTGGCAAGCGGATTGAAGTCGCCGTTGTGTACGTGAACGCAGAGGCTCTGCCCGAGTTCAGTCTGCGCGAGAAGTATCACCTTTTCCGCTATAGCTTCGGCGTTCCCCTGATTCACACCGTCTGCGTAAACCCAGAGGTCTAATGGCGACTGCCAGGTCGCCTGAATAATATCCGGAAGAGCTTTGACGGACACGATGAAATTCTGCTGGTCCTCGGAAGGGCTGAACCCCTGATCCTGGGCATATGCAACTGAGGCGACTGAAACCGCAATTGTCATAACAAAGAATGAATTCAGAAGTAATCGTTTCATCGGGAAATCCTCCATTCCGACTTCTTACTGCCCGGCTGCTGATGTCGGAGGTTTTATTACCTCGACACCGCTCGGCACATTGAAATCAAATAAAGAATCCGAAACCCCTTTATCAATCCCTATATTTTTAAGCATAACCTTGGTCAAATTCCCGAAGGGGTCGTAGAGGTAAAGCGTGTTGACCATCATCGTACCTTTGTCGACGGAAATGGTCACTTTATTGTAGTCTTCCCCCTCATCCTTCGGCTTGAGGTCGATAAGGTAGTTCCCGTCGGCTTCAAACTCCTTCGATCCGGAGAAACTCGCTTTGAATAGCTCCTTGATTTTCCCGAGCCCCGAAAGCAGAGTGGAAGTAGTCTCCGTCTCAGACACCTGATCCAGCGGGGATTCTATAACCTGCTTTTCCTGCGCGTTGTAAAACCATAGTGTCCGCCCGTCCGACACTATCTCGTCTTTAAAAGGCTCATAGTAATTCCATCTCATCTTCCCGGGCTTCTTGAACCACACTTCGCCGTCCGCTTTCTGCACCTTGTTCAAGGCTTTGACCATCGCCTCCTGAGTAAAGTCAGCATGAAAATCCTCGATCTCTTCGTACTTCTTCTGTATCTTGTCGACTACGACGTCAAGTGCTTCGTCCTTCGCGGAAAACGCCGCCGTCGACGATAATAATAACCCCAAAACGACAATAATGAACTTTTTCAACTCGTATGCCTCTCGCTGATCTGACTTAAGTCTATATATACTTCCCTCGGCTTCCCCGCCACCTCCTGGGGACCCACCACACCCTCTTTCTCCATAATTTCCACTATCCGGGCAGCTCTATTATAACCTATTCTGAGCTTCCTCTGGAGCATGGATATCGACGCCTGACGCGTTTCGGCTATTGTCCGGAGCGCCTCATAATAGAGCTCGTCCTTTTCGCTCTCGAGGTCGTCGCTGCCGTCCGTCTCCTCTATGTACGTGATCTCTTCGTTGTAAACAGGCTTGCCCTGGGATTTGACATACTCCGTGATCCCCTCCCTCTCCTCGTCAGAAATCAATGCCCCCTGTATCCTCAGGAGCTTCGAAGTCCCGGGCTCGAGGAACAGCATATCCCCTTTTCCGAGGAGCCTCTCCGCCCCGCCCGTATCCAGAATGATACGCGAATCAATCTTTGATAATACCAAGAATGATATCCTCGCCGGGAAGTTCGCCTTTATCAGCCCCGCCACGATATCAGCCGAGGGGCGCTGCGTGGCGACGATCAGGTGAATCCCGGCGGCCCGTGCCTTCTGAGAGAGCCTCGTAATCGATTCCTTTATTTCGCTAGGCGCAATCATCATAAGGTCTGCAAGCTCGTCGAGCACGATTACTATGTAGGGAAGGAGCTTGTCCCACTTGTCTTCAGTCCTCAGTTTTTCGACGTTTCTATTGTGGGTCTCTATGTCCCTCACGCCCTCATCAGACAATATCCTGTACCTCTTCTCCATCTCCTCTACAGCCCACCTGAGCGCGGCGGCGGCTTTTTTCGGCTCCGTCACTACAGGGTGGAGGAGGTGCGGTATGTCCTCATACACCGACAGCTCGAGCATCTTGGGGTCGATCATTATGAACTTCAGCTCATACGGGCTCGCCTTATAGAGCATGCTCGTAATCACGGCATTTAAGAGGACGCTCTTACCCGAACCGGTCGTTCCCGCGATCATGAGGTGAGGAGCCTTCCTCAGATCCATATAAAAGGGCAGTCCCGATATGTCCTTACCGAGGGCGAGCGTCAGCATGGACTTTCTCTTCGAGAATTCCACGTCCTCGAGTAGCTCCCTGAGGACGACCATCTCCCTCTTCGCATTCGGGACCTCTATCCCGATTACGTCTTTACCCGGGATAGGGGCTACTATCCTTATACTGAAGGCGCTCAGCCCCATGGCGAGGTCGCCTTCGAGAGCGGCTATTCTGTTAATCTTGATGCCGGGAGCGGGCTTATATTCGAACATCGTTATTACAGGGCCCGGCCTTATCTCCGTAACCTTGCCGGATACCCCGAAATCTCTCAGCTTCTCTTCGATAAGCCTCGCCTTCTCGTAAACGGCGTCCCTGTCTATCTCGATTCCGGATTCCGTCTTGGGGTCGAGCAGATCGTGTGGGGGGAGTTTATAGTCCTTGTGTATCACTTCTTTTTTAGGAAAGAAATCCTCGAGCCCCTTCAATTTGGGCTGCTCCACGACTATTTCGGGTTTATCGTCCTCTGAAATTTCATCTTCTTCCTCGTCCTCGTACTCCGGCAGATCGTCGTCGAAAAGGGCTATATCGTCTTCAACCTTCTTCTTCCCGTTAAGCCTTATCATACCGTTCCCCTTAGTCCGCGCGGGCCTGGAATTCACACGCGCCCCGGGTTTGGAAAGGGACTTCGTCAGAGAGATAAGGAATCCGCCGCTCAACATGATGAAATACTTTGATAACGCATATGATTTCTCGGCGATAAACATCGAGACGCTTCCGAGCGCGCCCAAGAGGTCAGAGAGAGTAACTCCCGATATTATTATTAAACTGACCAGAAGGAGTATGGTTACAATCAGATAAGAGCCTACGTCGCCTGCTACGCTGTCCCTCATTATTGAAGCGGCCGTATCCCCGACCCACCCTCCCCCGGGGTTAAAACCGAGGAGCTTGGTATTCGGGTACAGGAGTCCGAGAAACACCATTACAGAAACGAGGAGGAGGAGAGCGGACGCGGTCTTTCTATATAAATTCCCCCCGGCTTTATTAATGAAAACGACGACCGAGGTATAAAAGAGAACGAGGGGGACGACAAAAGCGCATACGCCGAATGCTTTTCCGAGTACGCCCGAGATATAGACCCCAATTGCGCCCATGGCTCCTTTAACATCGAGGCCCGTCTTAGAGCTATAGAATATGAGGCTCAGGGCTGAGAATAGGCCGACCGTGAATAAAAAAGCGGCTATAATCTCCCGGACTATGTAGTCTGAGGATTCCTGTCGAGTACTGCTTTTTCTTTTAGCCATATAATCTTAAAGCTAATTATACAATAGTCGGGATAAGTATGCAAAATCGTTGATTTTCAAAGTCGTCCTTATCCGCGGATAAGAATATATGAAACGAACTCCGGGTACGGCCTCAAATAAACGGCAGGGAGTTAGGGGCACATTTGGAAGATTATCTCATTATTCTGGCACGTTAGGGATGCTCAGCCGCCCCTGACAGCCAGCAGGACGGAGCCAGCGGCCTTGATAGCCAGGTCCCAGGAGTCGAAGGGAAAGACCCCGAGCACGAGAGTCCCGACGGAAAGGATGACGAGCGCCACGGACGAAGCGATTTTGAACGAAGGGAACGCAACCGTCTCCTCCTTCATATATGCGTAAACCAACACCCTCAGATAGTAATACGCCGAGACGACGCTGCTCAGTATGCCGATAACGGCAAGCCAGTAAAACCCAGCCTGCACGGCGGATAAAAACACCCGGTATTTAGCGAAGAAGCCGATTGTGGGCGGTATGCCCGCAAGTGAAAACATAAATACGCCTAACGCGAGGGCGAGAAAAGGCCTCCTCCCCCAGAGACCGGCTATGTCCTCGAAGGTCTCACACTCGTGCCCGTCCCTCGAGAGGTATGACAGCACGCCGAAAGCCCCCAGGTTCATGAACGTATACGCGAAAAGGTAGTAAATGACGCTCCCCACGCCGAGCTCCTTCCCGCCGTACGCGGCCACCACCCCCACAAGGACGTATCCCGCATGAGCGATACTCGAGTATGCGAGCATGCGCTTTATGTTTTTCTGTGCAATCGCCGCGATGTTGCCCACGATCATCGTAAATATCGCGACTATCCAGAGGACGGGCATTATGCTCACCTGGAGCTGGTAGAATCCCTCGAAAATTACCCTCAGCAGAATTGCGAAAGCCGCGGCCTTGACCCCCACGGACATAAAAGCCGTAGCCGTCATCGGCGCTCCTTCGTACACATCGGGCACCCATTGATGGAGGGGAAACGCGCCGATCTTGAATATGAAGCCTACGAGAACGAGCGCGCTGCCAGCGACATAGAGCGGATTGGCTATGTCGAAGTTTTTAAATATTTCAGTCAGGTATATCGAACCGGAAGCCCCGTAGAGAAGCGCTATCCCGTAAAGCAGTATCGCCGAGGAAAACCCTCCGAGAATGAGATACTTTATGCCCGCCTCAGTCGAGCGGGCCGATTTTCTGTTAAGAGCCGACATTACGTAAACGGAAATGGACATGATCTCAAAGCCCAGGAAGAGGGACATGAACTCCTTTGCGGAAGCCAGTATCATCATCCCGGATGTGGAAAACAGGATGAGCGCGTAAAACTCGCTCGTATAATGAACGACACCCGTCAGATAATCCTTTGAGAAAACCACTGCGATCGCAGCCCCCAAAAGGAAAATAACGTTGAAATACGCAGCGAACTGGTCGAGAGACAATGCCCCCGAAAAAGCGGCCGCGTCTCCGCCGAACCTCTTGAGGTTTAAAATAAAACCGAGCGCGAGCCCGAGAAGCGCGACCCAGAACAGGTTCTTTTTCACCTCCCCCTTCGTTATGGGGTCAAGCACGATCAATATTATTCCTGCGAGTATCAAAGAAACTTCGGGTCCGATTAGCAGAGTGCTTTTAACTACTTCGCTGAAATCCATTAAGGAATTCTCCGAACTTAAGTGTGTTTAAAACATGAGGTGGAGTTTCGGGAGTTTAGTATGTGGGAGGTGGGGGGGGTTGTCAAGTTTAAAAGACGTCAGGATATAGGGGAGCTTTCAAAATCACAATTCGGCCGTGAAATATCGTCAACACCGTGTATCGAAGGGTTCCCGCCGCAGAGACGGCACCCGGGGTCCTTCTTGATGTTGACCGAGTTGAACGACATATTAAGCGCATTGAATACGAGAAGGCGGTCCGTAAGAGGCTCGCCGATCTCCAGTATCTGCTTTAACGTCTCGAGAGCCTGTATCGTCCCTATCGCGCCCGCCGCCGCGCCCAGTATGCCGGCTTCCTGACAATTCGGGATCATCCCCTTGGGCGGCAGCTCGGGATATAGACACCTGTAGCACGCCCCTCCCGCCTGAGGTTTGAACACCGCCACCTGCCCTTCGAACTGGAATATCGCTCCCGACACGAGCGTTTTCTTCTCGAAATAACATGCGTCGTTTACGAGGTATCTCGTCGGGAAATTATCCGAGCCGTCAACGACTATATCGTAATCCCTAATAATTCCGCGTATGTTGTCTTTAGAAATCAGTCCGTTATGAAGGATGATATTAACGTCCGGGTTTAATTTTTCGAGTTTCTCCCCGGCTGATTCGGTCTTAGGCTTGCCTATATCCTCGGTGTAATGAAGCACCTGCCTGTGGAGGTTTGAAATATCCACAGTGTCGGAGTCCGCAATCCCTATCGTGCCCACTCCCGCAGCGACAAGGTAAAGAGCTATAGGCGAGCCGAGCCCACCTATACCAAGGCAGAATACTTTGGATTTAAGGAGCTTTTCCTGTCCGGCTCCGCCCACTTCGGGAAGCAGTATATGTCTGCTGTACCTGTAAATCTGTTCTTCCGTTAAACGCACTGTTGTTACCTCTCACCCATCCGATAATTCTACAGCTTCTTCTATAAACCTGGAATCGAAGTCCTCGAGTACCCAGGCCCTTGCATCATTGTATTTACCGCCGTTTATCGAGAAAATCATATACACCCATTCGGGCCAAGCCCTCTGTCTGTCCGTTTCGGAGGCAAATGAGGGGTGGTCGGGGTGAGAGTGATAAATCCCGACTATCTCCAAACCGTCCCCCCTGGCCCACTCGTCAGCTTCCTTAAATGAAACCGGGTCCATGTCGTATCGGTCGTGAGCCCTTTCCGTATTGAGGTTCCTGCATTCCCTGTAATGTGTAATCTCTCCGCCGGCGCCTATAAGCACTCCGCAAACCTCATAAGGGAAACCCGACTCCGCGTGCTTGATTATCCCGTCATAAACGGACTTACGAATCTTTACCACCATATGCCCCCGCTCAAATACCTGTATCCGCCGTCCGGGAAAACTGTGACAAGCACCCCTTCTTTAAGTTTCTTCGCGTACTCCAGTGTCGCAAAGGCGACAGCGCCCCCCGAATGCCCTATGAAAATGCCCTCTTTTTTCAGCAGGTCCTTCATGAGATCATATGCGTCTTCTGTCGTAACTCTGATCAGTTCATCAGGGTACGCGGAATCGTAAATCCCCGGGACTATCGAAGTAGGCATATGCTTCATCCCTTCGAGCCCGTGAAGGGCTTCGGCGGGTTCAACGGCGATCACAGTTATATCCGGGTTCAGCTCCTTAAGCCTTTTCGACGTGCCCATGAAAGTCCCGCTCGTGCCGAGCCCGGCAAGAAAGTGCGTCACCCTCCCCTTAGTCTGCTCCCATATCTCGACCGCTGTGCCCTCGTAATGGGATTTCGGGTTCTCGGGGTTATTATACTGATCGGGCATGAAATATTTTTCCGGGTTTTCAGCCTTGAGCTTCCTTGCAAGCCTGATAGCCCCGTCCGAGCCTTCAAGGGGATCGGAATATATAATCCTGGATCCGAAAGCCTGGAGTGTCTTTTTTCTTTCAATATTTATATTCTCAGGCGTTACGAGCTCGACCTTGTATCCGAGCGCGGCGCCTATCATGGCATAGGCAATAGCCGTGTTCCCGGAAGAGGAATCCATGAGGATTTTATCGGGTGTGAGATTGCCTGTGCGGATTCCGTCAAGAATCATCCAGAGCGCGGGCCTGTCCTTTACGGAGCCCCCCGGATTAAACCATTCCGCCTTGGCATACACCTCCACCCCCGGACTCAGATGTTCGGTAACATGAGTCAATTTGATAAGCGGGGTATCCCCGACTAAATCAATTACGGAACCGGCTCTTTTAAGTCTCGTGTCCAGTGATTTCTTTCTGGCTAAGGAAAAATCCATCAACGACGCTCAATAAGAAGTTTGTAGAATTCGCCCTCCTGGCGGACATCCAGAATTTTATGTCCTTCGGCCTTTACGCTCCTGGGTACGTTCATTAACGGCTCACCATCCCTGAGTGTAACTTCAAGCACCTGTCCCGGGGACATAGTTTCAAGCTTGAGCTTGGTCTTTACATACGTCATAGGGCAAATCTCTTTGGTAATATCTATCTGGTTATCGATCTTGCGAGTCTCCATTTCTCAGCGGCCTCTCCCACTATCCCCCTTTAAAATATAAATAATTTCAATCTTAAGAGTACCATAAGGGCATGATGTGCACAAACTGACTCTACTTTTGAAAAAGCCTGCAAACTATACTCTACATTTGATTGCGTTATTGAGGAGTATTGATGAAGCCCCGGCGGCAGCGGGTCACTTATCTTCCGCTTTTATGTCTATGACCGGGTTTTCCGGCTCGGCATTCCTTCCGGCAATATTCTTCCGCTTCCCCTCAGCAGACATTTTTCCAAGCCAAAAAGCAATCATTATTATTAAAGCGAGTAACAGTATCTTCGTCATGCTTTACTCTTCCGGTCGTTATGCTTTACTCTTCGTCTTCTTTCCGAGCCCGAGCCATGAGACTACAGATTCGAATATGAATCTCCCGTCCGAGCCCCCGAGTATCTCCTCCGAGCACCTCTCGGGGTGCGGCATCATTCCGAGCACGTTTCCGGCCTTATTGCATATCCCCGCGATGTTCTCGACGGAGCCGTTCGGATTGGATTCCTGCGTCACTCTGCCCTCCCCGTCGCAATACCTGAACACGATCTGCGAATTTTCTTCGAGCGATTTCAATACATCCCCGGTGCAGTAATAGCTCCCTTCACCGTGAGCCACGGGCATTCTGAGCACGTCCCCCGCTTTCAGATTCCCGGTAAATACGGTTTTATTATTTTCCACCCTTATGTTTACCCACCTGCATACGAACATGAGAGAAGAGTTCCTGATGAGCACGCCCGGAAGTAGGCCCGCTTCTACTAGTATCTGAAACCCGTTGCAAGTCCCTATGACCGGCCCTCCGCGCGATGCGAATTTCTCTACGGAATCCATAATCGGGGATAGACTCGCGATAGCTCCCGTTCTCAAATAATCCCCGTAGGAAAAGCCGCCCGGGATAATAATGCAGTCGAATCCGCTCAGGTTCACATCCTCATGCCATACGAATTCGCAGCTCTGTCCCAGCACGTGCTTGATTACATGGTAGCTGTCGTGATCGCAGTTGGAGCCTGGAAATACTATGACGCCGAATTTATACATATTATTCCTCGACATTTACAACGAAATCCTCGATCACCGGATTCGAAAGCAGCTTGCTGCACATATCGCCTACCCGCTTCCTTACGCTCTCGGCATCGCCGTCCATTATCCTGAGCTCGATAAGTTTTCCGACCCTCGCGTCCCGCACCTCCTCGAACCCGAGATTGTTAAGAGCCGACAGGACGGATTTGCCCTGAGGGTCCAGAACCACTGCCTTCAGCCTCACTTCAACTTTGACTTTGAACTCCTTCATACGATTTTCCCGGATACCCTTGGATACCCTTATTATTTATTTCCCAGTAAGATTGACGCCAGCCTCTCGAGCTCGTCGTCCGAGTAATAATCGATTTCAATTCTGCCTTTGCCCTTATTATATATAATTCTAACCTGCGTGCTCAGCGACCCCTTCAGATCATCCGTAATCCGCTCTATGTAAGGGTCAGCGCTTACAGGCTTTGATTCGGATTTCTTTTCCCGGGTCATCCTCCGGATAAGGCTTTCGGTTCCTCTGACCGACAGCTTTTGCTTGCGGATTGCGGAAAGCACCGCGCTCGCCTCCGAAAGCGACTGAAGGCTCAAAAGGGCGCGCGCATGTCCCGCGGTTATCTCCCCCTCGATAAGGGCGAGCTTCGCTTCCTCGGACAGTTTTAACAGACGGAGCTGGTTAGTAATCGTCGACCTGTCTTTACCGATCTGGGATGAGACCTCTTCGTGTGTGAGTCCGAACTCGTCTATCAGGTGCTGGTAACCCGAAGCCTCTTCAATCGGGTTCAGGTCCTCCCTCTGAAGGTTTTCAATTAGAGCGAGCTCGAGGGCCTCCCTGTCGGAAGCGTCTTTTATGATTACCGGCACCCTGGTGATACCGGCCCTCTGTGCAGCCCTCCACCGCCTTTCGCCGGCGATTATCTGGAATCCGTTACCCGCCTGCCGCACGACAATCGGCTGCAGGATGCCCTTCTCCTTAATGGAGGCCGTAAGCTCGATTATAGCGGTATCGTCGAAGTCCTTTCTCGGCTGGAGTGTATTCGGCCTGATCTCGTTGATGCTGAGGAGCGTCAGTCCCTGCTCTTTAGTCTCTTTCGGTATCAGAGCATCGAGCCCTCTACCCAGCGTGGCTTTTTTCAACTATTTCCCCTCCGTTTCTCGCGATGATTTCCTGTGCAAGCGAGATGTAGGTCTGTGCTCCGATCGATTTGATGTCGTAGAGCAAAATGGGCTTACCGTGGCTCGGAGATTCGGCAAGCCTTACGTTCCTGTAAATAATCGTTTCGAATACCTCTTCGCTGAAGTATGTCTTCAGCTCGTTTGCAACGACGTGGCAGATTTTATTCCTCGAATCGAACATCGTGAGCAGATAACCCTCGACTTTGAGATCCGGATTGATTCTCTGCCTTATCAGGGAAATCGTGCGTTTAAGCTGACCGAGCCCTTCGAGCGCGTAGTACTCACACTGTACCGGGACCAGTACGGAATCCGCAGCAGTGAGCGCATTCACAGTCAGCAGGCTCAGGGAAGGAGGGCAGTCTATAAAAATATAATCATACTCTTCTGCGATGGTACTGATCGCCTCTTTGAGTTTCCATTCCCTGTTTTCGAGATGTATAAGCTCGATCTCGGCTCCAGTGAGGTCCGGACTCGCGGGGACTACGGTCAAGTACCCCTTGAGGGATTCGGGCTCGATGTCGATGATTATATCCCTTATATCGACATCCCCTATTATCGCATCGTAAATACTTTTCGTCACTTCATCCTTGTTAATCCCAACACCACTAGTAGCATTGGACTGCGGATCGAAATCGATGAACAACGTTTTCTTTTGCGCAGCCGCAAGCGATGCAGCAAGATTGATGACCGTAGTAGTTTTACCTACACCGCCTTTCTGATTCGCCACACATATGACCTTTCCCATATCCCTCTGCCCTCAATACTTCAAAATTAATTCCCCGGGTGAACCTTTCGGATATTTCAATTCTTTTTTATGAATTAAAGAACGACCCGCTATCCAAGATAAATACTACCATATTATCCATAATCGTATTTCGCCGCAAGACCGACGGCATCATAAGGTCTTCGAATGCCGGACGAATGGTCAGAAGGGTCATTCACCAGCCCAATCCGCCACCGGGACTGCGTTTTTCGAAGGTTATGGAAGAAATTAAATACGGGGTTGAATTTCATGGTGAATATATGTATGATTGGAATTCTGCAAATCCGGCACGGATTGGCAAATTCTTTGTCCGGTAACCCGGTGGGTCTGGTTACCTAATAATTAAAGAGGAGTGGGATATGGATAAGGATCACCTTACGATCATGCTGATCACTCCAGGCAGCAAAGGTCCGAAAGCGCTAAATTTAAAAATCTCTCACCTAAAAATATTTTCTTTCAGCTTCATATTTTTTACCGTAGTTTCACTGATTTCATTTGCATCGACCTATACTTTCTACAAAGCATCCGAATCGAAGACAAGGTCCGTAAAACACCTGGCAAATACCATCGATACGCTCAGTCAGGATTTAATAGTCAACAAAACGACCGAGACAAACCTCAGAGTCAGGATGAAAGATATCGAGGATAAGCTCCTGGAAATGCAGGTAATGCTCGACAAAAAAGGCATAAAGAAAGACCTCGCGGTAGGGGGAGAATTTATACCGGCTGACAGGTTGAGCATATCCTACATCGACTATATACAAAAAGACATCGACGAATTATTCAACACAATGAAAAACCTGCCCGTGGGTACGCCTCTGGAAGGGAAAATCAACTCGGGTTTCGGATACAGAAAAGACCCTTTCAATTCGAGAATCGGATTCCACTCGGGCGTAGACATCGATGCGAAGTACGGCGACCCTGTTGTTGCGACTGCCGACGGCGTTGTGGAAAAGACGGGTTGGCAGGGCAGCTACGGGAAAACCATCGTGCTCCAGCATGAAGACGGCTTCGAGACGATCTACGGACACCTTTCAAAAATTACGGTGGAAGAAGGCCAGAAAATAAAAGTGGGGGAAGTGATAGGAAAAGCGGGGAGCACCGGTAGGTCCACCGGTACGCACCTTCATTATGAAGTGATAAAAGATGGTAAAAGGGTTAACCCCTCCAATTTTCTATCGCTGAAATAAGCATGGGCATGTTCGACAAGAAAAAAGGCGTGAAACCTCCAAAGCCGGAAATAAATCACTTTACGACATCCATCGGGGAAGAATGTATCTTCGAAGGGAACGTCTCAACCACCTCCTCGACCAGGATAGACGGAAAATTAAAAGGCAAGATATCGGGCGAAAATACTATAATCGTCGGGGAGCACGGATTAATTACGGGTGAGGTTAAAGCCTCGGAAATAATAGTTTACGGGAAGATCGAAGGTATTATCGATTCGGAAAAACTCGAGATAAAGAGTACCGGCATAGTGACGGGGGACATATTCATAGAAACACTCATAGTCGAGGAAGGGGGAATTTACAACGGCAGGTGCGCGATGAACGAACGCGTGGAGAAATTAATGACTGAGCCCGCGGTAATCGATTCGAAGAAGAACTCTTCCGACACGCTTGAGTTAGAGCCTTCACACATAAAAGCTAAAGAGCTTTAGGACAGATAGAAGCGGCGCAGCGTTTTCTTTGTATCACATTCCGTATTTTTCAGGGACATCTTTCAGGAACAAATCCTATAAAACCCTTTTTACATCTTTAGCTATTTCCTTGGGATCCATCTTGCTCTGCGGATATCTTAGAATGATACGTCCGTCGGGGTTTATGAGATATACCGAAGAAGTATGACCCATGAGGTATCCGGAATCCGAGTCGGTTTCCTCTTTGATATAGAATGCGTGGTAAGAGTCGGATACCGTTTTAATTTCGTCGGGTGTGCCCGTGAGACCGATAAAACCTTTATTGAAAAAAGAAACGTACTTCTTGAGCGCTTCCTGATTATCCCTTTCGGGGTCTATGGTTATAAATATGACCTTTACATTATCTTTATCTTTCCCGAGCTCGTTTACGACGCCGTTTAACGCAGACAACGTTAGGGGGCAAATATCGGGACAGCGGGTGTAGCCGAAAAAGATAAACACGACTTTCCCCTTGAAGTCATGGAGACTCACCTTCGCCCCGTCCTGATCGGTCAATGTGAAATCGGGGGCTCTCATATCGTAAGGGCTGCCGTAGAAGCTGGATTTATGCTTAATAGAAAACATCTCAAAGACTAAAATGCCCCAGCCGGCGAGTATCAGAAACAACACGGCTATCAGAACGTAGAGCAACTTTTTTCTATTCATATCAATCTGATTGAAGAAACGGGATAAAATTTTTCAGAACGTACTATATATTACCCGCTAAATCCGGTTTTTTCAGAAAAAACATATGCCCGCTTAATGCCCTTAATACTATAGGTAACCCGGCGAGGAGAATTAGAGCACATTGTCCGGGGAAAATTCAAAAAGAGTCGATTTTAAACACAAAAGGGAATGCCCGGACATTGTCGCGAGCATTCCCTTTTTAAAGGAGGATGGAGGATGATTTGTTAAGTCTTGCGTTTAAGATTAGTAATAAAAATAAAGTATTTTACTTAAGATGTCAAGGGTATATTTTCAAATAATTAAAAATCGTCGTAAGCTACTGCAACCATATAATAATTGAGCTCCGAGAAATTGTCCTGCGGGGCTATAAATTTCTGTAATATTCGGATTTTAAACCGGCTTTCATCGCCTTGCAATTCGATTCCGGAGTCGTGTCATGAGACTATAGCTTGAAAGTTAATCGACCCGTGATATATTTTTGGACTTTGGTTTGAGCTTGCCAGGGTGCATATTTCACCTGAAATAGCGCATCATTTTTATATTATTTCGGTATTCTGACTCATATCCGGGCGACGTAGCTCAGGGGCAGAGCAGGGCTCTCATAAGGCCCGTGTCGGTGGTTCGATTCCACCCGTCGCCACCCCTGCAAATCCGTTCCTTATCACTAAAGATTAATCAGATTCTTCACTGAAAATTAACAATAGTCTGGTATCATTTTCAAGAAGGTTCGGGTGATGGTATGAAATCTCGAAATAAGCACGATGATATCGCCGGAATAAGTATTTCGACCAAAAGCGATCTCAGCAAATCACAAAAGGAACTCCTGCATCTGATCCAGCAGTTAAGCGAGATTCGCGGGGAAATGCTGTGCTTCGCCGATAACTCAAAGGGTATGTTACAGGACCTCGATCCGACTTACAGGGAGAGCGCAAAGAACCTGCTGCACTATTTAGCCTTCAGGCGCCATGACCTGAGAGCGCTACAGTCAGAATTAGCGGAGCTCGGGCTTTCATCGCTCGGACGCTCCGAATCACACGTTTTAGCAACAATCGATGCCGTACTGCTTACTTTATCCCGCCTCGCCGATTTCCCCGTTCAAATTACAGGCGATGACACGGACAGACTCGATTTCAAATCCGCAAGGCATCTGCTTGAAAAACACACCAAGGCTCTCCTCGGTCCTATAACGCAGGGGCGGAACGTCCATATAATGGTGACGATGCCGAGCGATGCCGCTCAGGATTACGGACTCGTCCTCGGTCTCCTGAATAACGGCATGGACTGTATGCGTATCAATTGTGCGCACGACGATCCGGAAAAGTGGTCTCGGATGATCGAGAACCTGAGCCGCGCTAGGGAGGAAACCGGGAAACCCTGCATGGTAATTATGGATATACCCGGCCCTAAACTGCGCACAGGTCCGATCAGTCCAGGACCTTCGGTTATAAAATACCGCCCGGAGCGGGATACCTACGGTAAGGTAACAAAACCGGCCAATGTATTACTCACATCCGCAGAAGGAACAGAACTTCCACACATATCAACAACCGAAACAGTCTTACCCGTACCGCCGGAATGGCTCAAAAAGCTCCGAGTCGGCGATACGATCAGATTCGTCGATGCGCGCGGGGCCAGACGTTCGATGAAGATCACGGAACAGACGGATGATGGATACAGGGCGGAGGCGCTTAAGACAGCTTATATAACCCCGGGCACATTGCTCCACTGTCATAGGACGGGCGCTACTAAAAAACGCGATATCGAGGTATGCAGTTTCCCCCCTCGGGAAAATTCCATATCCCTCAATCCCGGCGACCTGCTCGTTCTCACCGGAAATTTAACGCCTGGCCGTCCCGCTGAACGCGATATAAACGGGATTGTGGTATCTCCCGCGGAAATCGGCTGCACGATACCCGAGATACTGGACGATGTTAAAGCGGGCGAGCACGTATGGTTCGATGACGGCAAAATTGGCGGAGTAGTAGAGGAAAAAACAGATAAGGGCCTCCGGATACGCATCACTCATACGAATTCTCCGACAGCCAAGCTAGGGAGCGACAAAGGCATAAACCTGCCCGAAAGCAAGCTCAACCTGCCCGCGCTGACGTCAAACGATATTCCCATTTTGGAATTTATCGTGGAAAACGCCGATATAGTAGCAATGTCATTCGCAAATACAGCAGAAGACGTAAAATCACTAATACGGCATATAAAACGGATAGGTAAGGCCGAGCCTTCCATAGTACTGAAAATTGAAACACGGCGCGGGTTCGAGAACCTGCCGGCAATGCTCCTTGAAGCGATGAAAAGCGCATGCTGCGGGGTCATGATTGCCCGGGGGGACCTCGCTGTAGAATCGGGGTTCGAGCGTCTTGCCGAAGTTCAGGAAGAAATATTATGGTTATGCGAAGCGGCACATGTCCCCGCCATCTGGGCAACTCAGGTGCTTGAAAGCCTTGCGAAACAGGGCTCACCGACGAGAGCAGAAATCACGGACGCAGCCATGGGACACCGCGCCGAATGCGTAATGCTGAATAAGGGCCCCCACATCCTGGAGGCTTTAAAAGCGCTGGATAATATATTGAAAAGAATGGAAACGCATCAACTCAAAAAGATGTCGATGCTGCGCGAGCTTAGATTGGCATATAATTTCCCCCACGAATAAACCATAGTAGAGGCGCAGGCTTCGTTTCGATCCATTAAATCGGCTGAGCCCGCGAGGCGAAACTGAATCGGAAAGCATCCGATATGTTTCCCATAAGTTGCAGCAAGATGGCTGCGGCTCGCGAACCCGGCTTCAGCTGTGACTCCAATACTCGGACCAATCTACCTGCATCACACTTACACGATGCTCTTCCGGACGCATAGACGGAAAGCGTACATCCGGGCATCGAATCACTTTCCTGGATTGCCGAAATTAATTAAATAAACATTCGCAAGGAACCGGGATTATAATTCCCATATCACAGCCGAAGACCGTTAATAAAGGAGGAAATAAGTTGGCAAAAGGACCCTGCTCGATAACCATACGTCTTTATTACGCTCTTTGCATAATGCTCTCCGTATTTTATTTCTTAAGCGTTTCGTGTGACGAGGGCTCAGGCTCCGAGTCCGGGCAGGAAGCCCCTGCAGTTATCGTTGAGAACTCGCGTAATGTAAATGAGACAAATGATTTCCTGAGAATTGCATTCCTGCCAAGGAACGTCGTACCGACACAGCTCGGACGGCCGAGCGCTCTCAGGGTATTCGTCGGCGCTTCGGTATTCTACGAGCCCCCTGTGTCTCTCGAAAAGACCGCCGCCTTCTTCGGCATCCCCGTCGGACAAAACGAAAGGGAATTGGACCTCGTGGCCTTCAGATGCATACCGGACGAGCCTGCCGCGCTCGAGCCCAATCTCGCGACCTGGCCGAAGGTATTTGAACTCTTAACACAGGACCTGGACGGACAATTCACGTGCCCCCCTGACGTGAGCTCGCCGGAGAACGTGCTATTTTGTTTAGCTGAGGACTATACCGATACGCCGAGCGAGATCATCGCCGAAAGCCTTGCGAATGCGATCGGCCTCGGAGCGTTTATAATGCTCGACCCGGACCTGGCGGGCGTGCTCGGCAGCCTCTACGGAATCTCCTCTTCCTTCAGCGGCCTCGGCTTCGCGGTTAACGGCAGCAGCGGCAACGCCCTGACTGCGGAGGAAGCGCTCGTGAGGTCTGTCGTTCCCGAGTATCTCGTAAAGAATGCCACATTAATCGAGGGCGGCTGCTTTTGTATCCGAGTACCGCCCTACGAAGGCAGGGAAGAGGACCCGCTCGACATGGACTTTATAATGAAGAAAGGCGGCTTCGGCGAATGCAATTTCGTGGATAAACTCGGCTCCGCGAATTAGAAGGTCGATGCAAAGGAAGCGATAGAACGGCTTAAAACAGATACACGTTAAAAACAATAACAAATCGTATGCGGTGATTTACACCCGATCGAGTCTCTGTCGAAACGAGCTATTCCTTCTCTCCCTCGTCCTTATCAAAATCTAGGGCGCAGGAGTTAATACAGTACCGGAGTCCCGTAGGCTTGGGACCGTCCGGGAAAACGTGCCCAAGGTGCGCACCGCACTTGCTGCACACCACCTCGGTCCTCGTCATGCCGAGGCTCCTGTCGGCCTCCTCTTTTATCATTCCGTCTTTGGCAGGTTTATAGAAGCTCGGCCATCCCGTACCGGACTCGAACTTCGTATCGGAGCTGAAGAGATCCTCACCGCAGCACACGCATTTATACATCCCCTTTTCCTTGTTATCGTGATATTCTCCGGTAAACGGTCTTTCGGTGCCCTTTTGTCTCGTGACGTAATATTGCTCTTCAGTCAGCTCCTTCTTCCATTCTTCGTCTGTTTTTTTAACTTTCTCCGACATAGTTACCCCCTTAGAAATAAAGTATTATGATAGATTTAATGATATCAATAGAATACAACTCATCCAATATCTAATCAATCGATACAGAAGCGGGCGCAGTTCTTAAAATCTCGACATTGAGCAAGCGGATATATTCTTAGACGGAAATTTTTGTGAAAGGATTCTTCAAGGAAGGAAAATTATTAGCTTTGTTATCGCTACTGTAATTGCCGTTAACCCGACCTCAATTTCTCGATCGTGAGCCAGGCCGTTAAAGCGCCTACGAATACGAGCCCCGCGGATATCTTCATCATCAGCCTGAACGATCCCAGAAAGGAATCGAATATCGCGCTGCGTATCTCTTTCTTTGTCGTTTCCGGAAGCGATTCGGGTATATCTATTGCCGCAAGCTTTATACGCTGTGCATCGATTACCCTGATTGTACTTTGCTCGAGCTTGAGCGTTCTCAACTCAGCGTCCAGGTTTCTATTGAACGTGGACAGCGCGAAAACCCCGAGTATGGCGATCGAAAGGAGCCCCGCAATCCTGCCCACGGAGTTATTTATACCTGAAGCAACGCCCGAGTGCTCGAGGTCTATAGAGCTCATTACGGCTGTAGTGAGAGGTGAAACTGTTATGGCCATGCCTAACCCCAGGACCGCTATAGCGGGAAAGAATGTCTTCCAGTAGCTTCCTCCTATCCCGGGCAGAGTGAATAAAAGAAAACCGATGCCTGCCAGAATAGTTCCGACGATCAGCGGCGGCTTCGCCCCGTAATTTATTACCAGGCCCCCCGCCCACCTGGAAAATAAAAACAACGCGAGGACGAGCGGCATGAATGCGATCCCGACGCCCACAGCTGAATACCCCTGAAGCTGGATGAGGTTAAATGGAATAAAGAATACTCCCCCGACCCAGGCGGCCCAGAACAAAGCCGATATGAAATTCGCACCGCTGAAGGTCCTGGACCTGAAAAGACTAAGCGGCATCATCGGTGAAGAACTGTAGGCTTCGCACAAGATGAATGCAACCAGGGACAGCCCTCCGGCGACGAAAGGCGCTATTACCTTCGGATGACCGAACCCGGAGTTGCCGGACTCGATCAATGCATACACAATGCACCCGAGGCTCATCGTCGCGAGAAAAGACCCCAGGATGTCTAACCTACCCTCCCCGTTGTTCTTCCTGCTTTCCGGTATCCTCCAGAAAAGAGTGGTCAAAACTACAAGACCTATCGGGATGTTGATGAAAAAAACGAGACGCCATGAAACATTTTCAGCAAGCCATCCGCCGAGAATAGGACCGAGTGCTGTGGTAATAGCCGTAAATGCGGACCATGTGCCTATAGCCCTGCCCCGCTGCTCCTCGCTGAACGAAATATTGATGATGGCCAGACTTCCAGGCACGAGAAGAGCTCCTCCCACACCCTGAAAAGCCCGGGCGACAATTAAATGACTCGTGTTGGGGGAAAGACCGCACCATATGGACGCTCCCGAAAATATTACGACCCCCAATGCGAATATCCGCTTTCTTCCGAATTTATCTCCGAGTGCACCGCCCAATAACATAAGAGAGGACATAAATAGAGCATATGCCTCGACGATCCACTGTACCTGGGGAATCGTGGCATCGAGCTCCATCTGGAGCACCGGCAGAACTACATTCATGGCAGTACTGTCTATAAAAGCCATGCCGGACCCCAGAATGGTTACCACCAAAACCCATTTCCCCGTATTTTTACTCACAATCTGGCTTTCGGGAACACTATTCCCCGCGACTCTCTCAGTTGTTTCTCTTATGGATTCTCTCATTACTTAAATAATCTCGGTTTCTCTGTCACGAAATTAATTTCAATCGGATCAGTCTTATAAGATATGACAGCAAAGAATACCCCACATTTGGAATTCTGATACTCAATTCTGCCAATCCCGAAATTTGCAAGGTCAATTATGTTCTTGATGTACGTACATGATGTTGAAAACCGCATTAATTCTACCTGCTTAAGAAGGAATTACATCATAAACCCGTTTCGAACACCATGCGAATGTATCCATTGCCCGAACAGTCAAATTGACTTACTCGAAACGAATATTATTCGTAAAACAAACATCCATAGTGCCGTGTAACAAACGAGATATCTCGATCCTGATATGCCCGATAGTCTGATTGGAATAACGGAGGGATGACATATACCGCATCATAAGGCATTTAGCTTTAATGCAATTATCGCCATAGGCCTTTTTCACATGAGCATGGATACTGAAAATCCACGTAAAGTTAAGACTTCATCCGTAACCATCGACCGGTCAAAGTCGAATTTGACTCACCAGCTCCGAAACATTCGATAACAGCGCACTCCATTTTTCCGTTCCCATTGTTTCCTTTATTTCTTCCTGGGTTTTCTTCCATAATGGATAGGCCTCACCGAGCTTACTTCGCCCCGATTCGGTAATAACCACGATACGCGTCCTACGGTCATCGCCCGCCTTTATTTTTATTAGTCCGCTCTTCTCCATCGGGTCCAGATTGCGCGACAATGTGGTCCGGTCAGCGACCATCTCCTCGGCAAGCCTGGTAACCGTAATCGGTCCGTGAGCCAATGAAAGCGCGAGCAGCGTGAACTGAGTCGCCCTGATTCCGGTCGGTCTCATCGCATTGTCAAACAGCTGGGTAACCGCCCTTGCCGCCTTTCTCAAATTAAAGCAGGTGCATTCCCCAAACTCCATTATCGATGCCGAATCGATCGGGCCGCCCTTGTGATCTTTACCCTTAGACACATTGTCCATATTTTCCTCCGCACAGGTTCCTGTTACGCGCTGTATGCCTATTCCAATCCGGAAAAATTTTTCAAGGCTTAAGTTTTACATATTTATTTCGAGATTGAAGATTCGCCGGCACAGGCCATAGATTAATATTATACGGTAACTTAGAAAAATTATGTCGATGGTTAGGAGGGAAATAAGCAATCACAGATGTAAACTGAGGAAAAGCGCCCTGAAAATCATGCGGGCATGAAAGATGCATCGTTCATGAATTGCGCTCGGGCCGGGAATAATCGGTAATTATTATCAACAAATCTTAATCCCGATCGACTGGTTTTTCAGGACGGAAAACATCTTCCGAATGCTTTCAGCAACCTGACAGGTCCCTTGAGACGGATTTTTCTAAGAAGCAAAGGCATAATGATACCGTGTTCCTTTCTTACAAACCCGAGCCAGGCGCGGCTATCGGCAGTTACATGCAGATCCGGGACGCCTACGAGCTGATTAAGGACTTGAACCGAACTGTTACGTATTATGACTGTCGCCTGAGATTGCTCCTTGCCCGTAAAAGTAAAATGATATGTGGCGTCGAGCCCGTCCGATTTATCTCTTTGGAATATGAGCGGCAGACTGTCGAGAAAGTTATTTATGGATTTCGGACGTAAACCGTTCGACACAGCCTTGGTAGTTTTGTTTGGGAACCTTTTTGCCACGTGCGCTTCCGCATCCGAGTCCGGGACAACGTAGATCGTCTCCTCTTTCCTCTGCAAAGGTTTTACGACATCGTCGAGGTACTTTTTCCGATTCTCAAGGAAAGGCCCTATTACATCTTCCCCGGCGGGACAGACCGCCATACAGTATGCGGCCTTATAATTGGCCCCGTATGAAAGGCTCTGCCACATCGAGGCGGACTCTGAATCGCTGAATTTGCGGAGGTAATCTTTTGCGTCCCTGCTGTCCGCTATGCCCTCCACCCAATTCGTAAAACCGCCCATGAACTCACGGTAGTTATGCGTATAGCAGGCAGAAAAATTAAAGTAACCGTCCGGGGCGATCGCACCCACCGGACACGCGGCGACACACAACTTGCATTCAAGGCAGGGATTGTAATCAATGGGGCTATCATATGACCCCACTTCCGCATCGATGAGTATAGTGCCGAGCAAAATAAAGTTGCCGAATTTCGGGTGTATCACGTTGCGGTGGATGCCCATATGCCCGAGCCCCGCCGCGACCGCCGCGGTCTTGTGAGACACTACCCACGTCTTTCCCGGAAATCTGCCCATCTCCATAGGGAAACCCATAGACGGGTTCACCGCCCGGACGCCGTTTTCTTCGAGTATAGAAACCACCCGATGAGCTACCTCGTTTACCACATCTCCGATATTATGGAACTCGAGGTTCGCTACCGATCGGGCCGGGCTGCGGATCGGCTCACGGTTCATTTTACATACGATGCTTATCAGGGCTCTCGTATGTGGAAAATAACCGAGTATGCTTTCTCTTTCCCTGAGAAGTTCGGGACGGTCTATTTCTACGAATCCTACGTCGTCAGCGCCCGCCTTGCAGCATATATCGCGCAGCCAGTCGGCGTCCAATTTGCCGGACGGAACTGATATTTTCTTGCCCGGATCATCATTGCCCCGGCTCTTATAATAATTTATAACGGTCGGATGTTCTTCCATTCTCGCCATGCTTATAGCCCCCCTGCATGATGTTTAGCTTATTTATAAGGTGTATATACACATAGAATCAAAAATTTTTTATCTCTCTTTTATTTGGTCAACCAATAGAGACACCTGGGACATCATAGACAACCATTTATCCTGGCCCATCATCTTTTTTATTTCATCCTGCGCTTTCTTCCAGGCGGGAAAAGCCTCGGCGAGCTTCGCCCGGCCTTTTTCCGTAATATCGACGATTCGAGTGCGGCGGTCTTCCCCGTCCTCGACCTCGATAAAGCCGTTTTTTTCAAGGGGCTCAAGATTACGCGCCAGTGTCGTGCGGTCAGTCACCATCGCCTCGGCGAGCTTCGTTAAGGCGACAGGTCCCATCGCATGCGCGTGGACGAGCAAAGCAAACTGAGTGCCCCTCAGGCCCGAAGACCTCATCCTGTCGTCGTATAGCTGCGTCACGACCCTTGTCGCCTTACGCAGATTAAAACAGGTACATTCGCTGCATTCGGCGAAAGCTCTCGGATCCAAGCCCGATGATGAATTACCTTCTTTCCCTTTAGTGGGTGTTGTCATGATCTGATCCCCGGTCTTTCAATAGGAGTATATACACCTAATATATCTTTGTCAACTGTTTAGTTCTACAGAAAAAATTTTACTTACTTTAATAGAGGCATATACTATTTGTATGATTGCTGCGAAATAGGCTAATTTTTTAAAATACACGGAGCGATTCCAAAAATGTCCGTCATTAAAGGGAAAAAAATTATATTGGGCGTAACAGGCGGAATAGCCGCCTACAAATCGTGCGAGCTCGTTAGAAGCCTCGTTAAGGAAGGGGCTTCGGTGCAGGTCATTATGACCAGCAATGCCATGGAGTTCGTGACCCCGCTCACCCTCCAGACACTCTCCGGGAACCGCGTCGCCGCAAAAACATTCGACCTCGAGTGGGAATCCGAGATAGGGCACATCAGCCTCGCGGACAGGGCGGACGTGATAGTCATCGCTCCCGCGACGGCGAGCTTCATTGGAAAAATCGCATCGGGTATAGCCGATACCCTGCTTTCAAACGTAATCCTCGCGACACTCTCGCCCGTTATCGTATGCCCGGCTATGAACGTGAATATGTACAATAACCAGGTGGTCCAGGAAAACCTGGATAAATTGAGGAAACGAGGGTTTATAATCGTCGAGCCATCCGAGGGCGAACTCGCGTGCGGATGGGAGGGAAAGGGGAGACTGCCGGAGACGTCCGATATCGTGAACGAGATCGAAAGAACTCTGACGCCCAAGGATTTCAGCAGAGAAAGAGTGATAGTGACCGCAGGCGCGACCAGGGAGTTCATCGATTCGGTGAGATTTATCTCGAACCCTTCGAGCGGGAAAATGGGTTACGCACTTGCCAAAGAGGGTCTCATGCGCGGAGCCGAGGTCGTGCTCATATCCGGAAAAACGAATCTCGACCCCCCTAGAGGGGTTAAATTCTTAGACGTAGTCAGCGCCGGAGACATGTATGAATCGGTAATGGAACACCTCGACTGGTCGACTATCGTAATTAAAGCTGCGGCTGTAGGGGATTACGCCCCTTCTGAAAGAATAAACTCCAAGATCAAAAAAGATGAAAAAGAAATGCTGCTCAAACTCAAACGGACAAAGGACATCCTTAAAACAGTAGGAGAGAACAAAAACGGCAGATTCGTCGTTGGTTTCGCCGCCGAAACGGACGATCTTTTAAAGAACGCAATCGAAAAGCTAAAAGGAAAAAACGCCGATCTGATTATCGCGAACGATGTCTCGTTACCCGGAGCGGGTTTTGAAGCCGATACGAATATTGTTCATTTGATTTACGGAGAGGGCAAGACGGAAGAAATTCCTCAATCCGCAAAATCGGAAATAGCAAGCAAGGTCTTTGACAAGATATTGGAATTGAAGACTTCTAATGCAGGCTTATAGAATCCAATAATAAATTTAATCTTTGGACGATCTCTTCAACCGTGCTGTCTTTGGTAATATACCCGACTGCTCCCATTTCGAGACATTCCGTGATTTTCCTCATTTCAGAGAGGGCGGTAAGCATAACAACCGGTATGCTTTTAAAATCGTCGTTATTCTTGAGAATTTTGAGGAACTCCAAACCGTTATAATTCGGCATAACTATATCGAGAACTATCACATCCGGTCTGAATGTCTCCAATACCGAGAGTGCATCTATTCCGTCTGCAGCCGTCTCGATCGTATAATTTTTAGTGCTAAGGATTTTTGTATATAGGTTCCTTAAAGATTCCTCATCTTCGATCAGCAATACCTTCGGCATTCGTCGGGTCCTCCTGTCATGAATATTTACCGGCCCGGTTTCTTTTTAGATATCGAAGCGCAGGATAACATACAGCTCGACGCGTTCAATCGCTAAATAGAACAATCCTCCATGTACACACTGACAATTATACTGCTAAAAAAAATACTTGTGTGATTATTTAATTCAGTCTGTACGGGAAGCAAATATTCAACATGGCAAGACAATACCCTTACATCCGATTATATATACGCAACTCACGCATAAAGCCGGATGCATATCAGAAAACGACTGTTTTTTACAAGGATTTAATTATTCGCCCAATACGGCGTCTTTACACGCCTTGGCAACCCTGAACTTGACTACTTTTTTAGCCGGTATCTTGATCTCGGCTCCTGTAGCGGGATTCCTGCCAATTCTTGCTTTACGTTTAGATAGCACCAATTTCCCGATCCCCGGGATTGTGAACTGTTTGCTTCTCTTTGCCTCTTTATAAGCAACAGCAGCCAACTCATCTAAAATTTCGTTTGCTGTTTTTTTTGTAATTCCCGCCAGTTCGGCAATATGGTTTGATAACTGAGATTTTGTCATCGGATTCTTCTCGGCCATCTCCCTCTCCTTTGAAGCTAGTTTTGAGTCAATAGTACAGAAAAGTTCAATAAAAATCAATATTTCCAGGAAAAATAAGAACTATTGCGAGAAGCATTCTAAAAAACAGTGAGGATTCAATCCCGTCCCGGTTTTTAAAACCGCATTTGTTCGAAGTCAAGATACTCCACTATCGACCCGCTCCCCGAGTAAAACCTTATCCCCTCTTCATGAAATATCCTCATTCCGACACCGGATCACCGGGATTTGGCAATACTTTATTATCCAATCTTATTGGAAGAATAGATTCACCGCATGCGGCACGGTCGAAAAAAAATATTTCAGACAGAGCGCTTCCACCAGAAAACAATAAGGACGAGAGCGACGACTATAGGGATAACTATCATCCACATGAACTGTTCCACGAAGGCCGCGCCTGCAACGCATGCCCCGAGGACTAAGCCGACGACCATAAACCGCCAATCGAAGTGAACACCCGCCAGGAATGTCGTGAGCGACAGAGCGAGCAGAGATATTAATGCGAGCTGGTTATAATCTATACGACCGGTACGCTTGAACAAGAAATAAATAAGCGCAACGGCGGCCAGAAGACCTATCCAGTGGAGAAGCTGTACGCGGATAATTCTGGACATCCCTTCCCCCCTTCGTCTCGCCTTCGACCAGCCCATATAAATACTTACGGCGCCGAAGACAGGAACCATTGCAGCCCAGTACCAGAAACTCTCAACAGGCTTGAAATTAGTAACGCCGATACCTATTGCGGATAAGGCCATGAGCGTAATCAGTATCGCTTCTTCCGTATGGATCTTCTTGGCAAAACTCTCCTGTGAGCCGGGAGTTTCCGGGCCCGGTCCGGTTCCGTATGGATTTTCTTCACTCATTTATCTGTCCTCCTTACCCATTATATCACTTGCGGGACTCCTAAACAAAACATACCTCCGGACAATTCCGGAGAGTCGGTATCGAAATCCGGAGCCCGTGCAATTGTGGCATGGACAGCTTGCGGATATAAAGCAGGCGTTGGCGGAATTTAGTCAGCACTGAGAGCGATAGTTTTCCGCACTGAATTAGCGGCCGCATTGAGACACGGAAATTGTTCGTGAATACGAGGGCTTACGGATGCGTCTCAGCCGGGGACGGACAAGCACCCAGCCAACAGATTCAAAAAACCGGGTTGATAAAGTTGTAATAAATCCCGCCTATGGCGAGTAGCGCGGTACCCAGAATTAAGGCGAAAGCCAGTAAGGCAAAAATTGCGTCGTAAGAATTCCCCTGATTTTCGGTATTACCCTTTTCGGCCATTTCTATTACCTCGAATAAAAGATACGGAATTAATATATTAAGCTCCGCGCAATTTATGTCAAGATAAAGAGTAAGGTACTATTATAAGTGAATCAAACCCTCTGAAAATTGAAATACGGCGGGACTAACGGACTTATATGACAAGGATAATTTTATATACCGGCAAGGGCGGGGTGGGAAAGACGACGGCTGCGGCTGCAACTGCGCTTCAGGCGGCAAAACGGGGATACAAAACACTAGTCGTCTCCACGGACCCGGCACACAGCTTGAGAGATTCTTTCGACATGGAAATAGGACCCGAGCCAAAAAAAATCATGAAGAATCTCTATGCACAGGAGATCGATGTTTTTTATTCGGTCGATAAATACTGGGGCAAATTAACGGGGTACATTCAGTCCCTGTTCAACTGGATGAAGGTGGATGACGTTCTGGCGGAAGAATTCAGCATCTTTCCGGGCATGGAGGAAGTTTCATGCTTTCTATGGGTCTACAGCCACTTTAAGGAAGGACAATACGATGTAATCATCGTGGACAGCGCTCCTACCGGAGAGACCTTAAGGCTCCTTTCCCTTCCGGATGTGGCGAGGTGGTGGATAGTAAAGGTCTTTCCGATTGAGAGGAGACTATTGAAGGTAGTACGTCCCGCCGTCAAAGTCGTATCCGATATGCCATTGCCGGAGGAAGAAACGTACATTGCAATCGAGGATCTCTTCGAAAAACTGAATTCAATTCACAAGATATTTTCGAACCCCGAGATTACATCGATAAGACTTGTGCTTAATCTCGAAAAGATGGTCATAAAAGAAACGCAAAGGGCTTATACCTATCTTAATCTTTACGGGTATAACGTGGATTCCGTTATAGTGAACAGGGCGATGCCGAAAGAACTCGACCATCCCTATTTTAAGGAATGGCAGAAATTCCAGGAGAATTACAGAAAAGATGTAGGAGAGCTTTTCAGCTCAATACCTCTGCACGAAGCGCCCCTGTTTTCCAAGGAGGTTCTCGGAATAGACGCCCTCCTCGAATTCGGCAGCACGCTGTTCGCAAAGAAAGACCCCGTGGATATCTTTTATAAAGGAAAACCTTACGATGTCGTTAAAGAAAAAGGTGTCTATCACCTCATGTTAAAACTGCCCTTCGTCAGCAAGGAAGAAGTAAAGCTTCATCAGGTGGGCGAGGAGCTCACAATACAGATCGAGAATCAGAGGAGGAATATATTCCTGCCCAGTTTCCTCGCGAAACTGAACGTGGAGAAAGCGAATCTCGAAGAAGGGGTGTTAAAAATAAGTTTTGAAAAGGGCAGCGTTTCAAAAAATTGAGGAAATAGGGTTGATTACGTAGTAATTCTCCGACGCCCGTATATGATCTATAATTATTGCAATAGATATTTAGAGCCGGTTTCGAATATTTAATGATTTTTAACGGTAAATTAACGTGAAATTCAACACCGCTTAATAGATAGTAATTAAAATAATGATTGTTATGGGAATAAAACCGGGTGACTTAACTATAATCCTCCCCACGAGAAACGAGTCTCATAATATACGTCATTTTCTAAAATCAGTACCCGAAGACATTCACCTCATTGTTGTTGATGCAAGCGAAGATTCGACGCCGGATATTGTTTCTTCACTGAGACCGGACTATACTAACCTTATCAGGCATCCCGGAACTGTCACCGAAGCCCGGCGAATAGGAGCCGACGCTGCAAAAACCCCCTGGCTGCTCTTTACCGACGCGGATATAGTTTTTTCTGCGGCATACTTCAGGAATATCGCGAAACTCGAAGAATACGACCTGATTTACGGACCTAAGCTTTCCCTGGACCGCTTTCGTGCCTATTATAAATGGTTTGCTTACGGGCAGCGTCTCATTCACTTACTCGGGGTACCTGCTGTTTCGGGTTCAAATTGCATTATCAAGAGGGAGGCTTATGAGATGTCCGGGGGATTCGACCTCGATCTTACATGTAATGAGGATTCGGAGCTTGCCTGGCGTTTAAAGCGTATGGGATACAGGCCGTACTTTACATTCGATTTAGTAGTATACGCCGGAGACCACAGACGGCTCGAAAGAGGTGTAATAAGAAAGACCCTCCACTCGATTACCAGGTGCAGCGCATTATACTTCAACCTGATCCCGGACAAGTGGAAGAGTTACGACTGGGGATACTGGTCCCAATATAATTCGAGCAGAGAGCTTCAAAATGGAAACTGACAAGAAACTCTATCAACAGCCGTCCGATTCGATAATCATTCCGCTCGACTGGCGTGACAAGTCGGCGCGCATAATCTCGAACTTGTTCAGCCCGCCGCTTATAGCGCTTTCATGCATAATCATAACTGCGCTGGCGACTCAAGGTGAGTCCACCTTCTTCTGGATATTAATTTTCATTGCCCTGCTCATAATACCCCCTACGGTTTACGTCCTTACGCTCGTTCACAGGGGAAAAGTAAGTGATTTCCACATGAATATAAGAGAGGAGCGCGCTCAGCCGTTGTTCGTAATACTGGCGTACGTTGCCCTTGTCTTCCTTGTTATGTATATGGCAGGAGCGCCCAGACTGATGCTCATAGTGACTGCGGCAGCCCTCATTCAAATACTTCTTGTTTTTGTCATCACGCTCAGATGGAAGATAAGCGGTCACTGCACTTCGGCAGCCGGGCTCGCTTTTCTGACGCTGGCTTTATACGGAGAAAGCGTTCTCCCCCTTACGCTCATAGTACCGGTAATTGCATGGTCCCGTATACGTCTCGGAAGGCATACATTTCCGCAGACACTCGCGGGCAGTTTTCTCGGAGCGGCGACCGTCATAATTATTTTATATCTGACCAACGCGCTGTGAACCTAAAAACGTTCCTTAACCTAAGTGCAGATCACGGGAGCCTGATAAAATGAAAATAATGCTCGTCACGGACGCTTGGCACCCCCAGGTAAACGGTGTAGTCCATACCTGGAGCTATATCACGAATCTGATCAGCAGGGATCATGAAGTAGCCGTTCTGAATCCCTACATAGAAGGCTCCGAGCACCTGCCGCTAAAGCTCCAGGGAAACATCCCTATACTGAAAAATGCGTCCCACATCGTGAGTAAACATTATGATCAGCATCTCCCGGACAGAGTGCACATAGCCACCGAGGGGAGCCTCGGCCTGGCCATGCGGCAGTTCTGCAGAAAAAATAAAATCAACTACAATACGTCCTATCACACGAGACTGGCCGACTACGGCTGGGTACTTTACGGCGTGCCCACGTTCCTCACATGGTTATATGTAAGGTGGTTTCACAGGTGCAGTAAGAAAGTCCTCGTGACGACGAAAAGCATAGCCAGGCAGCTTGGTCTCAGTAACTGTATCGTCTGGGGGAGGGGAGTCGACACTCACCTGTTTAATCCCGGAGACAGGACAACGCCATTCAAAGAGAAAACCATCATTACGGTAGGCAGGGTGAGCAAGGATAAAAATCTCGATGATTTTTGCGCGATACGCGGATACAGAAAAATACTTGTCGGAGACGGACCGTATCTCAAGACTCTCAAAGCCAGGTATCCCGATGTCGAGTTCACCGGGTACGTGCCTCATAATCAGCTGAAAAATATTTACACTCAGGCTCAGGTATTCGTTTTCCCGAGTAAATTCGATACATTCGGATTAGTAATACTCGAGGCTATGGCTTGCGGTTTACCCGTTGTCGCCTACGATGTCCCGAGCCCGAACGACATAATCCAGAACGGGGTGACGGGATATATCGGGGAAAGCCTCGAAGAGAATATCGAAAGGGCTTTCGCGAATATTGAAGGCTTGTCGAATAATGCGCTCAAACATGCCGAAACGCAGAGCTGGAAGTCGATTGCAGACCAGTTTGTAAACCACCTCATGTGAGGCCATACATCCGTCCCTTGCGCTTCCCTACCCCGGTCGAGCATTTCGCGGAAACCAATTATGTCTTCCCTATACCGGGTTAACGATGCCTTAACTCGCAAATAAAATTATCTTAATAATGAAGTGCTAGTATTACATCATCTGCTATTTGATTGCCCGTCTCTCTCACCGGGCAATGTAAAACATCAGGGTGAGTCCCGACCCGCAGGACTCACCCTTTTTATTCTCTGAGCGGACTCTATATCACATGCGATTCCATTTTAAAGCGGGTTGCATGCAAAACGTTATCGAGTCTTCGAGCCCGAATACTTAACACGATCTTCACACAATCTTAACAAAACCCATATACACTACCCCCACGTAATTCCGACGTACACTAAAGAGGGGTGAATATGGAAACTGAAAATTTCGACAGATCTTTAATAGAGGGCAAGTTCGAAATACTCATTTCGAAATCGAAGAATTATATCAATACCAGAAGCGAAGATGAGTTGATTTCCCTGAGAAACGACCTCATTCATCTTAAGCTCAAGCTCGAGACGGCGATCGAGCATAGCAAGAAAGAACACGATGTCTACTATATTACGGCACTCAAGCTGATACTTTCAATTATCCACAAATTCACGTATTCCGTGCAGCTGATGGAAAACCTGAAATCGAGAAAGCCCATATGTCCCGAGATCGACACAAAACAAATGCTCGATATATTGCTCCCGCACATAATAACGCTGGTGGAATGCAAAAACTGGTATGAGAAGTTCGATACCAAGAGATTGGGAGAGGACTATGAGTTTATCGAATCATTGGAAGACCAGCACAAGAGGGTCCTCCTCACATACCTGATTCAGGATTGGCACAATATAGACGAGGTGATAAATTTACTAAAGATCGGGGAATTATATAAGAACATAGCGGAGAAGCTGGTAAGTCTGTCTCTGGTATCAAATTATCTTACAAGTAAACAGTAACAGTCTCAGAAATATAAATCGCCGGGGACCGAGTAAAAGATCGGATAGAAAAAGCTAAAAGCGGACTGCGGTATTATTTGGTGGGCCCCAAGCCTACCCCATCTTTATTTAAATCCGGATCAGAAATATAATCATTCAACACATCGGCTTTAGAAGAGCTGTCTAGTATTCTTTCGACAATTAAGGGCAGATTGTTTTTGTAGTTAGCGTTATAGACAAAAGTTGAGTTGATCCAGTCGCTAAGAATATTCTCAAATCCGTTATGCATCCCCCTGACTACAGGTATACCCAGCCTATCGAGGGCTTCGGCATTACACTGCTGCTCGTACTGTCTCTTCATCGGAATAACCATGAGTTTCTTCCCGAGGTAAAGTGTTTCTGCGGGCGTTTCGAATCCGGCATTGCACAATATGCCCTCGCAAGTCGACAGGCTTCTCACGAAATCCCCGTTGTTTACCGGGTAAACGGTGACGTTCGAGTCCTTGTACGGCTCCCCCTTGTGATGTTTTGAGAACACTTCCCACCTTACGTCTATTTTCTTTAATACGGCGGACAGAAACCTGTAATCGTAAGACGGCAGATATACCGTATAGTGCCCGTTATTTTTCACATCGGTATGTCTTATTTCCTCCCTTATTATCGGCGTAAAAATAAAATCGTCGTATTCCTGAAAATGGAGTCCGATATGGGCCGGTGAGGGGGCATACCATTTGATTATGAGCTCCTGGACACGGTTTTTTTGCGGCGGTCTCGGTATATTCGGAGACAGGAATGATGCCTGGTGAGAGATAGAAACACAGGGAGCCCCCTTTAACTTCGAGGACCAGGCGCTGACAGGCTCAAAATCGCTGACGACAAGATCATATTTGTCGACTGGAATCTTATATATATCCGAGAGCAATTTATACGGGCTGAAGTTTCTGATAGAATTCCAGTAATCGATCCCTCCCCGTTTTCCGAACGTGAATCCCAGGCCCGGGAGCTTATATTTGACTTCGAATCCGGGATCGACCTCATGATGGTAGCCGCTCACGAGCACGTCCACATCGACACGCTTTAGAAGATACTTCAACAGCTCTCTTGACCGGGAGATATGACCATTTCCCGTACCTTGTATTCCGAGCAATACTTTCATTATCAGCTCATTTGTTACTAGCCCGCGAGAAATTCATCCAAACAAGGCGTCATCCGGTATTCTACTATACCGCGGCGCAATTCCGTACTCCTAAAGAGTATATCACCCCGCCGGGTCCGGCGCACATCCGGGCCTCAGCCATTCCCGCAGGCTTATAAAATTGACTTGCGGACCCGCCAATGACCTAGCGCCGCACACTCTATCTTTTTTCAACATTTCAATATAGCCGTGCCTGGTCCGCATTTTATTTAAATCCGAAACGGTTTAGTCCGGCGCGAGAACCCGTCCGTTCTTAAAAATCCAATTATATTCGATACTAACAGTTATTCCAAGCACGGCAGATAAAACTATTTTTCGTACATTTCATGACTCTTTCCCGTTTGCGATATGCATTGTAAATCACTGTCGTTAAGGGAATATTAAAAATGTATTAAAGCGAAAGTTCAAAAACCGAATATACTATTCATTTTCGGTCGGCTGCCATAACTGGACTTTATGCCTATTTATTTGATATAATTGATACATTTTATAAACATAGAATTCATAGATGCTTAATACGGTTTAAACATTAAAGTGGTATTAAACAGTTAACACACAAATCGGAGATATGCATGCTGGCAAAAAAAGTGATGTCTCTAACAAATACGGTTACCTCTTCAAACGTTCTGAGAAGAGCTTTCCGCTGGAAGTTAAGACAGTTTAAGCCAAAGGTTCCTCTTTTGATTGAAAGCAACAAGTTCGTGATCAAAACGGTTGAAAACATTTTCGAGCTCGAAAAAGCCTTGAACCTCAGGTACGAGGTCTTTTACAAGGAAACACTCAATAAAGATAACTTTTCCAGGACCGATATTGACAAGTTCGACTCTCTTTGCGACCACTTAATCATTCTGGACAAAAAGCACAACACGGTTGTAGGGACGTACAGATTTATCTCCTCTACTTTTTCGGACAAATTTTATTCGGAGACCGAGTTTGCGATCGACCAGGTTAAAAACGCCGAGGGCATTAAGCTCGAACTGGGGAGAGCGTGCGTCCACAGGGATTACAGGAACGGTATAGGGATAGCCCTTCTGTGGAAAGGGTTATCCGAATATTTCAGGAAGATCAATGCAAAATATCTCTTCGGGTGTTCAAGTATCGGCACTACAAATATCGTCGAAATCAGTCTTATTTACAAATATATAAAAGAGCTCTACCTGTCCCCCGAGAACTTCAGGGTTTTTCCTAAAGAAAATCACAGGATCAAGGAGCTCGACTACTATTTAGGCGCTTTTGATAAGTTCGCGATCAAGACGGAATCGATCGAGGATTTCATCCCTCCCCTTCTCAAGAGCTACTTAAAAGCGGGATCGGTAATTTGCGGAGAGCCGGCGCTCGACAAAAAATTCAAATGCGCAGATTTCTTTACGGTCCTCGACCTCGAGGTTCTTTCCAAATCCTTTGAAAAAAGATACAAGGCATCGAATGATTAGAAAATATGTAAAACTCATCTTTTTTTTTGCGTAGTCGCATCCTATATGGCTGTTACCACCGTCCTTCGAACCATAGCAAGAGATAGAAAAAGGAAATTAAACTGGTCCACGAGGGCAATGGCCTTTCACGCAGTCCTCTTGATCAAGGTCTTAGGCATCAAGGTCCATCCGAAGAGCCGGGGAAGCGGTCTCCGCGGCGAAACAAATTTCCTGATCCTGTCGAACCACCTCTCGTACCTGGATGTCTTCGTAATATCCTCGATCTTTCCAGCGTCCTTTATAGCGAGCGTGGATGAGGTAAAAGGCTCGTTCCTTCTCGGTAAGGCCACGGAGCTCAGCGGAGGGTTCTTCGTTGAGAGGAGGAACAGATCGGGACTCAGGAACGAGATAGAATCGATTTCCGAGATTTTAAGTATGGGGATCAATGTGGCCCTTTTTCCCGAGGGGACGACTTCAAACGGGGATCAGGTCCTGCCATTTAAAACCCCCTTGTTAAGCATTGCCGAAAAAGCCGGCGTGGAAATTTTACCCCTATGCATCAAATACAGGAGCATCGACGGAGAAGAGATCACCGAAAAGAACAGAGACCTGGTTCATTATTACGGGGACATGAAATTTTTCGATCACCTGTTCAAGCTGCTGCCGGTTAAATCCATAGATGTGGAATTAATGCTGCTCGATAAAATCGACCCTCAATCAATGGCCTCAAGAAAGGATCTGGCGAGATCCGTTTACGATCTGATCAACGGCGCATTTAATAACGGGGGGAGAGAGGAAAGCAGAGAAGACGGTGATTCGGAAATAACCAAGCCTTCAAGAATCAACCGGATGTAAAACAGTTTGAATATCTATCGCCGCTCTGAGCCCGGTTAAAAGCATCAGGATCTGACCAAAAGTGAGGCCGATTCTATGTGATAGGTCTGGGGGAACATATCGAACGGCCTTATCCCGGCAAGCTCATAACCCGAGTCCCCGAACATCTTTAAATCCCGTCCTAAAGTCGCCGGGTCACAGGATACGTAAATAATTTTTCGAGGCGATAAGCGCGTAATCTCCGCAACCGCGCCTTTCGCCCCCTCCCTCGGAGGGTCGAGCACCGCTATATCTACCGGCTGGGTGCTCATATTATGACCCGGTAAATATTCTTCACATGATAGATTGTGAAAAATTATATTTTGAAGCCCGTTCAATTCCGCGTTTTTTTGTGCGAATCCGGCCGCCCTTTTGTTTATCTCTACGGAAATTACCTGTTTCGAACCCTTAGCGAGCGGGATCGAGAAATTGCCGATCCCTGAGTAGAGGTCCAGTACTGTTTCCGTCCCATTTAATTCCGACCAGCTGAGGACAGTATCGATAATAGCCTCGTTTACAGGGGTATTCGACTGTGTAAACACGGAAGGGGACGTCAAAAATCTGTAACCCGAATGCGAGAACTCGAATTGAACCTCTTTATTCCCGATCACCGAGACGTTTTTGGTCTCCTCAAACCTCCGGAGGTGCCTTACGAGCGCTCCGAGAGAGGCGGGTCCGCTCCTGAAATATGGCACAAGCGTAATATAAGCGCTCGTTCCGTCAGAAGACATGTATATTTTTTCCAGCGGATAACGCGGGTCTCCTATCGATGATAAAACGTCTGACAGCCTGGAGATCGCACCGTTGATCCATCTATCGGTAATGGGACACGAAACGACTTTTACCGTGTTCCGGCTCTTCTCCTGAAAATACCCTGTATGCCAGCCCCCGGAAAAATACCAGGCGGAAAGAAGGGTGCGGCTCCTATACCCGTACTCGGAAGGGGAAGGGATGGTAGTATCTATACGGACATCCCTGAAACCCCCTATCCTTTCAACCGTTTCCCTCAGTACGTTCTCCTTCTCCCTGAGCTGCGCCGAATATCTCAGGTTCTGGAACTGACACCCGCCGCAGAGACCGAATACGGGGCACGGAGGCTCGACCCTTTCCCCCGAGGGCTCCACAATCGCCTCGATTACGGCTTCGGCATAACTACCTTTATCATTTACTATTTTTATATCGAGTATGTCGTGAGGGAGGCCGCCCTTTACGAAAAAGACCTTGCCGTCCTTTTTAGCAATACCGCTTCCGCCAAATGCAATACTTTCGATTTCGACACGCAATGCAACCCCCGTTTAATTTATAAACATGGCATCCCCGTAGCTGAGGAACCTGTACTCCCCGTCTAATGCTTCTTTATATGCTCTGAAAATGAACTCCCGGCCCGCAAACGCCGAGACCAGCATCAGTAGCGTCGAGCGCGGAAGATGAAAATTCGTGATCAGCGCATCAACGGCCTTGAATCCGTACCCTGGGAGAATAAAGAGGCCGGTCCGGCCTTTGCACGGTATTACGTCACCCGCTTCGTTTACCGAGGACTCGAGCGTCCTCAGCACCGTCGTTCCGACCGCAATGACCCTTCCTCCTCCGGCTTTCGCACCGTTGACTGCTTCTGCCGTTTCACGGGGTATCTCACGGAACTCGGCGTGCATCTCGTGCTCCCGGACAAATTCCGTTTTTACGGGCTGAAATGTGCCGATACCGACATGGAGTGTAACATATGCTATCCCGACTCCCCTGCGTTTAACCTCGCTCATAATCTCGGGCGTGAAATGAAGGCCCGCTGTCGGCGCGGCTATAGCCCCCGGTATCTCGGCATAGACCGTCTGGTAAGAAATCCTGTCCTCCTCGTCCGGCTCCCGCTTTATGTACGGGGGAAGCGGCATCCTGCCCGAATTCTCTATATATGAGTCTGCGGCTCCGTTAAACTCGATAATCCATCCGCCCCCGTCATCCCTGAAGAGCTTTCCCGAGAGTCCTGCTTCAAAATCGATTTCAAGTCCCTGCCTCGGACCCCTGACCATGCACTTCCACGCCTTTTCGTCGAGCTTCTCGACGAGCAGAATTTCTGCCCTGTCCCCCGTTTTCTTTTTCCCGTAGAGCCTTGCAGGAAACACCTTCGTATTATTCAGGACAAGAAGATCGCCCGGGTTTAACAAACCGGGAAGCTCGAAGAACCTCCTGTGGGTTATTTCCCCCTTTTTCCTGTCGAGCACCATCAGCCTGGAATTTTGTCTTTGAGACTCAGGGCGGTATGCAATCCTTTCCTCCGGAAGATGGTAATCGAAGTCAGAGGTCTTCATGGACGTAGAGCTTACCGTCCCTTCTTTTCAAGGAGCTTGCGGACAGAAAGCCTGAGCGCGTTTAATTTTATAAAGCCCGTCGCGTCCGCCTGGTTATAAATACTGTCTTTCTCGAACGTAGCCAGGTCTTCTTTATAAAGCGAATAAGGGGATCGCCTCCCCGCCATGATTATATTGCCCTTGTATATCTTGAGCCTTATGGTCCCGGTCACATTCTTCTGAGATTCCTCTACCGCCGCTTTGAGCATATCCATTTCCGGAGAATACCAGAAGCCGTAGTATATGAGCTCCGAGATCTTGGGGATGAGCGAATCCCTCAGGTGCATGACCTCCCTGTCCATGGTTATGGATTCAAGCGCCCTGTGAGCGGCGTGGAGTATAGTGCCCCCGGGTGTTTCATAGACCCCGCGGGACTTCATACCGACGAACCTGTTCTCCACGAGATCTACCCTGCCCACGCCGTTTGCCCCGCCTATTTTATTGAGGGCGGTGAGGAGATCCACAGGGCCGAGTTCCTTGCCGTCGACCTTCCTCGGAACCCCCTTGTCAAATTCTATGTCTATATAAACCGGCTCAGCGGGCGCCCTCTCAGGCGATACGGTCATCTCGAACATGCTTTCAGGGGGTTCTGACCACGGGTCTTCGAGTATCCCCCCCTCGTAGCTTATGTGGAGAAGGTTCCTGTCGCAGCTGTACGGTTTTTGCTGAGTAACAGGTACAGGTATCCCGTGTTTTTCGGCGTATTCGATGAGCGAGCTCCTGGAGTTCAAATCCCACTCCCTCCAGGGCGCTATGACTTTAATCGCCGGGTCGAGGGCATAATAAGTGAGCTCAAAACGCACCTGGTCATTCCCTTTCCCCGTTGCGCCGTGCGATACTGCGAAAGCGTTCTCTTTCTTTGCAATCTCGATCTGCTTTTTCGCTATGAGGGGCCGGGCGAGAGAAGTCCCCAGAAGGTAGCTGCCCTCATAAACAGCGCTCGACTTTATCGCCGTATAAACGAAATCGCGTACGAACTCTTCCCTCAAATCCTCGATATAAACCTTGCTCGCGCCTGTCGTTAACGCTTTTTCCCTCGCCGCTTCAAGGTCTTCGCCCTGACCGAGGTCGGCGACAAATGCAATTATCTCCGCGTCGTATTTCTCGGCGAGCCATGTGAGAATCACGGATGTGTCCAGGCCGCCTGAATAAGCCAAAACGATTTTGTCAGTTCTGCTCATAATTCGTTATTCCTCCAATTAAGCTCAATAGTCTCGGATATTAGAATTCAGATTTAATAGAGATACAATTTTCCCGGGGATTTTTTCCTCTTAAAGAAAAAGCAGTCCCCGAAATAAGCTATTATTCATGGAGCGAACATCACCCTTTATGCTCCGAAGGGGGCCTCAAATCGTGGAGGTAAAACTTGGCATTATGACTCTCATAAAACTTTTCGAGCGTAAAGCCTATATATTCGATTTTCTCCTGGTCATCGCCCATGTAGGACGCGCGTTTGGTTTCATCGGAAATCTTGCATAATACCGGGACATCTTTCGTAGGTTCCTCGTGCGAAATGAACCTGAGTGTTAAGTCACTGTCCTCCAGTTTAAAATTCCCCGGCGTAACGAACCCTACCGTCATTTTCGCACTTATAAACTCGATTATAAGCAGCCTCACAACGCTCGTCCCGATCCCCTCTGTGCCCCCTTCTATCTCGAATTTATACCCGTAATAATCCAGGCTCTGATTCGTTTCATTCAGAGAATGCAGATACCAGTAGTCTTCCGAATCGACCCAGCACATAATCTGAAGCATTCTTGCCTCCAATCTTAGATTTATATTTTCGCGAGATTTCCCCGATATTATACCCAGTCAAAAAATATAACACTTTTTCGGAATACCCTAAATAAAACCTATCAAACTAAGCTGGCTCCCGACCCCCTTCCCCTCCCTTCTGTAGGAGTAAAAATTCTGATTACACTTGGTGCAGATATCGAGGACTTCGATATTCGGCACACCCGCCTCCTCAAGCGCCTTCCTGTTGGCCCCGGGCAGGTCGAGCATATATTTGCAACCATCTGTCGATATTAGGTATTCGCTCCAGTAATCGAACCCGTCTCTGAAGAGAGAGGCGACTTCGTCGCCAACCTCGTAACAGCATTTCCCGATGGAAGGGCCTATAACCGCGCTCAAATGAGAGGGCGTGAGGCCATAGCCTGCATTGATTTTCTCAAGCGTAGCGTCCAATATCCGGGACAGTGTCCCGCGCCATCCCGCATGTACCGCAGCCGCTATATTCCCCTCATTATCGGCAAGGAGAATCGGTACGCAATCAGCGGTCGAAATGCCGATGCCGATACCCCTCAAACCCGTTACGATCGCGTCACCGTCCGAAAGCTTCCCTCCCCCGGCGGCCTTGTCCTTGAGCACAAAGACATCTCTTCCGTGAACCTGATTCAACCGCGCAATGCCGGAGAGCCCGAAATACCCGGCAATTTCAGCCGGGTCTCCCTTGACGCCCCTGTCGGCAAAGCCGTGTACCACACCGGGAAGCGACGACAGTATTTTTGATTTCATCCAGGCCATAACTTATAGATTATTTTCCCCGGATTCAGCGAGAATGTTAAGGGCATCATTCATGTCGCCGGGAAGCGGAGCCGTGAATTCAACGAACTCCCGAGTATGAGGATGCAGAAAGCCGATTTTTGAGGCATGGAGCGCCTGCCTCCCTACTTTCTTTGCGGCAAGATTTAACGTAGGTGATTTCTGTTTCTTATGGCCGTAAACAGCGTCCGCCAGTATAGGATAGCCGTTCTCCGAGAAATGAACCCTTATCTGGTGAGTCCTTCCTGTTTTAGGTGCCGCCTCGACGAGTGTCGCGTCTTTAAACCTCTTCACCACTTTCCAGAGCGTAAGCGATTCCCTTCCGGATTTAGCTTTTGAAGACATCTTCTTTCTGTCCGCGGGGTGTCTTCCTATCTTCGAGGAAAACGTACCCGATTCCTTCTTTACATTGCCCTCGACTATTGCCAGGTATTTCTTTTGAACTGACCTCGTTTTAAACTGATTAACGAGCGAGTTATGTGACAAATCGTTTTTCGCCACGACCATAACCCCCGAGGTATCCTTGTCCAGACGGTGTACTATTCCGGGCCTGATCTTCCCCCCTATGCCTGAAAGGTTTTTGCATTTGAAGAGGAGCGCGTTTACGAGTGTCCCGCTCCTGACACCGGCGCCGGGGTGAACCGTCATCCCCGGCGGCTTGTCAACGACGGCTATATAATCATCCTCGTAAAGAATATTAACGGGTATATCCTCGGGCTCCGCATCCATAGGCTCGGGCGCCGGCAGAGTAACCCGCACCACTTCGCCCCCGTCGAATTTCTTTGACGGCTTGATAGGCTCCCCATCCACTAAAACATGTTTTTCGGCGATCAGTCTTTTTATCTGAGAACGCGTGTGGCCGGGCAGGAATCGGGAGAGTACCACATCCGCCCTTTTGCCGGACAGGCCCGGGGGGATAAGAAAGGTTTCAGTTTTTGCCTCTTCGATCATCGCATACTACGGTCAGGGTGTCCGTGGCGGAATTTTATTTTTTGTCTCTCTTTTCCCGCATTATCTGTTTTACAACGGTTGTAATCACACCCGGCAGATTCTTATTCCATCTCAGGTTCCGGAGATCAAGATCCCTTAGCTGCCTTATCAAATTTATCGATATGTGAGGGGGCGTCTTCGGGTTATTTACAAGAGACAGTTTGACCTGATACAGCCTCGCCCATCTCCTGCTCTCGGCAATCTCCCGAAGTATCTCCTCGTTGACGATCTTGGATTGAGATATCAGCACGATTTCGCTATCCGTGAGCCTCGGGTTCTTGAGCACTGCTTTCGAGACGATCCTGTTCGGGTCCTTTATCAATATAGTCCTGGCCTCCCTGTTGCCCAATATGGAAAGCTTTATTTTCTGGCCGATATTCAGCATGCTTATCTTGACCATAACAGCCTGATTGTGCACCTCAGGCGCATGCTGTTCCTCTTCCTCCGTCTCTTCAATAAGCTCGCTATCGAGATCGATATCGTCGAGGAACGACTCCTCAATCCCTTCGATCAATTCGGGAGCGTATTGAGGGGTATCATCCGTGTCCGGCACCGTTTCAATGTCTTTCACGGACAGGTCGGGCATGCCGAACTTCTTGCCGAGATACAGTTTTAAGAATTCAAGTACTCCGTCGAGGGTGGAACGTGTGACAGCCTGATTCCTGCTCAAAGACTCCACTATTTCCGCGGAACGCACGACTCTCTCGTGATTGTTCGCTATGAGCCCTATCAAGCTCTGGGAGTGAGTATGCTCAGCTATATAAGCGACGGTGACGTCCGTTGTAGAGTTATTCAGGGCGATACGCTGAAGCTTGTTTTCATCCTCAAGTATCCGCGCAAAATAATCGAGCAGCCCCGGGTGTGTGCCGGTGTCGGCAAGCACAGTCGAAACGACATCGGGGGGCATTCCATTCAGGGTCTTATGCGCTTCTCCGGCGACATCCTGGTCCTCATCCAGAGTAAGAAAGTAGAGAATCAGGGTGAGGTCCTTCGGTGTTGCGGGCACCAATCCCCGGGCCGCCGTTAACCGGAGCTCTTTCGGGCGGGAGCTGTCCGTGAATTGTCTGAGCGATTCAGGTAAGTTTTCAGTCATATCCTGTACCATTTACCGCGGGCGTAAAAAAACGCCACGGTTAAATATACCGTAAATTTACATGCCGGGAGGGCCCCCTCCCGAGCCGCTTCTGTGGCTGACAAGGTTTATTCGGAGTAGATGACGGGAGAGCGCCGGCTAACTGACGAATGGAAGCTCCGTCAATATAAGGCTCGATCCCCGTCTTTCAAAAGTCATGTCGATATTATAAAATATCTTCTCGTTTCAGGACCGGGATTCATACATTCGTGTTCGAATGAAGACGAAAAACGAATATATCCTAAAAAACTTATGACAATTTGCTTGACTTTACTATACATTTAGCAAAATGTCTCTGTATCAGCGAGTCTATAACTTTCAGAGGAGAGATTGCTATGGCAGGGGAGAATAAGAACGTCAAACAGTACGAAGGCAGGTGGGCGACGAAACCCGAGCAGGTTGATGAAGGAATCCTGTTCAGCTACTATGCGCCGGGGTCAAGAGAGGTCTTTCTATCGGGGGATTTTAACGGCTGGAAGCACGGAACGGTGAGACTCGCCAAGGGGAGCGACAACGTCTGGCGCGTGATACTCAAGCTCGCGCCAAACAGGTCGTATGACTACAAATACATAATAGACGGAAGCTGGATAACCGACCCCAATAACCCCGACCTGAACCCGGATACCGCCGGGGGCGCGAACTCGATCGTATATGTGGGTGAAAAAGGCAACCTCCTTCAGAAAGACGACCCGGAAAGGCATAAGTTCTCCCTCGAGGGAAGAGGCATCAAACATAGCATATTCACGTCCGAGAGATATAAAAGGAATTTCGATCTCTATTATGTATTGCCGGAAACGCGTGACGGCGAGCCTCTTCCGGCTGTCATATGCCTCAACAACTACATAAAGTCCCAGGAAATAGATTCGTTTTGCCGCAAGTACGGTTACATCGGCATAATGCCGTCTCCGGATCTGGGAGGAGATTATATAAGACAGGGAAAACTGAATATATTCTCAGAGCTGATAAACGACGTAAAAGAAAGATTCACGATCGATGAAGACCGGATTTATGTAACGGGCATGTCAAACGGGGGTCTTGAGGCTCTGCTCGTATCAATGTACTTCCCTGACCTGATTGCGGCGTCAGCAGTCGTGTTCGGACCGTACAGGCTCAGATACTACAAAGATAAAATCAATAACATGAACCCGGGTGACCTCAGGAAATTTTTAGCGACCCTCGACTTCCCTCAGAGGATGCTGTCGAACCTGGCAAATACGCCCATGTATATCTCCCACGGCGGAGGCGACGAAGCCGTGCCGGCAGACGACGGAATCGTGCTGCACGAGATAGTCGAGAAGTTAGGCGCCCCGGTGAAGTTCAATTATTATCCCAATGAAGGGCATACGTGGCTCACGGTCGATGAAGACCTCCCGAACGTGTTTGACTGGTTCGGCAAATTCAAGCGTAATAAATATCCGGAAAACATTTACTATACGGCCCCTTTCGGAATATTTAAAAATCAAATATACTGGGCCGAATTCATGCCCTTCGAAGTGACTCAGCCTGTACGGATTCAGGTGGGGGTTGCGGGGAATAGCGGCATCAGGGTCGACGCGGATAACGTCAAAAAAATCACTTTAAAACCCTCACCGGAGCTCATCAAATTATCCGCGAAGACTAAAATAGAGACAAACAGGAAAGCAGGTCAAATAGACTTGAATGCCGATACCAATGAGGCGGTTATAACTTTTTAGGGACTCTCTCAGGATAACCATGAATAACCAAGATACAGTCGAGCAGGAACTTCTTTCGATTCCGTACGGGGACGGCAAAATCGATGCACTATTTTACAGAAGCCTCCCCCACTCAGGCAGGCCGGAGAAAGAGCCCGTCATCATACATATCCACGGCTTTCTCGGGAATTTCCTCGACGGGAGCCAGCGCTATCTGCCGCCCATGCTGGCCGAAGCCGGCTACTCTTCATTATCCATCAATACCAGAATGGCGACTTTCGGCCTTTTTTTCGGCTACGGGATTATCGATGACACGATCCCCCAGATAGACACCGCAATCGTATATCTGAAGAACATGGGTTATTCCAAAATTATACTATCCGGATACAGCCTCGGCAGCAGCATAGTCCTTAGATATCTATCACTGCGCAGCGACCCGTCCGTATTCACAAGCCTCAAGGGGGTTATCGCTCTTTCCACGCCCTATTCCACACCTGACACGATTCGAGGCAGATGGAACAAATGGGGGAGCAACCCTTCGTATGACGAGATTTACAGAAGGAGTAAAAGAAACGCTCAAGCCGGACCCTCACGTCTCATCGGAAGACCGTACGGTCATCATTTACAAAGCCCGCGGAGATACTCTCAACCCCGAACATACGGAGCTTTACACTTACAAGACGTGGTGGTACCTCGCGGGACCGGAAGCTGAGGCGGCAAAGTGTTTCAAGCACATTTCCAAGATAAGAATTCCCATACTGCTCATCCAGGGGCGGGAAGATGATGAGCTCAGGCCGAAGGAAGCTCAAAACCTCGCGCAAATAGCTGAGCAAGCGGGCAACCGCGATGTGACCGCATTTTATCTGGATGCAAATCACAATTTCGACGGGAAAGAGGAAGAATTGGGCGAGGTCATAAAAAAGTGGCTGGACAGAAGATTCGGATCCAAAGTAGTTCCCCGCTAAAATGGTCAAGAGACAGCGCAAACTCATAAGTATCAAGTCAAAAGATGATTTTTTAATCCATTCACTCCTTGTTACAGGGGAGTACGAAAAACCGGAAGACCTTTATAATACTCCCATAATAATCATGGTCCACGGTGTGTTAGGGCATTTCCTCGCGCGGGGTACGCCGAGGCAGCTCCCCCAGATACTGACGGAGCGCGGCATTAATTCATTTTCGATAAATACCAGGATGGCTCACCTGGGACAAATATTCGGAAACGCTATATTCGACCTGGCCGGGTACGATATCGAGGCCGCAGCGGAGTTCCTCAAGAAAGAGGGTTTCGCCAATATCTTCATCCTGGGGTTCAGCCTGGGGGCAAATCTGGTCGCTTTCTATGCCGCGAATAAACCTGAAAGCACCGTCAGGGGATTGATAATGGAAGGCTGCGCATACTCACTGCCCGACTCCCAGAAAAGGAGGTGGGACAGGTGGAAGAGCGTCCCGCCTTATGACGAAGTATATAAAAAGGCGGGCGAAGTGCTGGGTCCTGCTCCGATCACAAGCGCCGAGGACCAGATCTTTTTAGTAAACAGAGCCTGGGGCGATACGTTCAGCCCTTTTCATAACGAAATTTACACTTACAAGACATGGTGGTTTATGAGAAGCCCCGAAGCGAGGAATGCCAAAACCTATGTTGTCATTCCCCAAGTGAAAATCCCAATACTTTTTCTTCAGGGTCAGAACGACGATATTCTGGAAACCTGGGAGAGCGGTGAGCTTGCCCGGCTGGCAATCGAAGCGGGCAACAGCTCGGTTGAAGTCAAACATATACCTGACGCGAAACACGACTGCATGGAGAACCCCGAAGCTGCTTCCGACACCATAGTCGGCTGGGTCAGGAGCATACTGGAAAAGAATGGGAAGGAAGAAAAAAATCCCGTCACTTCATCTAAGATTCTTTAAAATTCATTGCCCTCTCATACACCTCCCTCCGGACTACTTAGCGAATCACTTGTTTAATTAAATTCCATGATTTGGTTATACAAATGACGAAAATTGTAATAATTTAGAGAGATATTCGACTGAAATACAAAAAAAAGCAGGGGTTTTGGTCGGTTACGCACTCGACATGTTATGGCATGGATTTTGCTCCAATTAATTTAGGATATTTTATAAATAAGCTCAGTGGCTCTAACGGATAATCACAGCAATTAATTCTTTTAAAAAGAGAGAGAAGCAGACTCCTGAGTTTGGAAGACCCAGATGGCTAAAAGGCAAGGCATAAATCTAGCAGATCCCGAATCCGCCGGTGCAAAAACTGTTACGCTCAAGTGGAGCGAAATACTCGAAAGCGCTTTCGAATACTACCACACCGAATACATTCCGGCGTGGGCGCTCAATCAGACCCATCTCAACAATTCGGGAGACAAGCTATTCATATCGAAAAAGAACAGAGAGTGGGTGAGCTGGGAAAAGATAGACCCGTCGGAAAGGCCGGACATCGCGACACTCTTCGATCTGTTGCCTGACCTTCCCGAAGACGAAAAATACTGGGCGCTCATAAAAGAGCTGGCTAATGGGGGAATAAGAGACCCGGAAGACCATTTCTGGGAGAATATGTTCACATATAAGTCGGCAAAGGAGATTCACGTATTCGGAAAGAAATACCGGATCGAATGGGAAGCGTAATCCCTCAGATCATAACCCGGTACGTACTTCATCATCCCGATTAAAACAGATATCTTTACAACTGATTATTATAAAAGCTTATTTTACAATAACTCTGATTAAACGCTCTTCAGCTTTCAAGACCTCGCTTGCGCTTCCCTGATTCACCGAAATTTCAAGGAGCCCCGAGCTGCCGATTAATGCCAGCAGCTCCCCCGCTCCCGTTTCCCCGTATGATTCCGAGATGCGGTCTATTCTCACACGGCCGACATAGACCTTTGAGCCTCTACCCACAAGCTTCCCGGGGATATTTGTGACCAGATTTCCGAAATGGTCTTCATATATTACTTCGCCCAAAACTTCATTCTTACCCGTAGAGGGTTTGGGAATGTCGAGTAATACCGGCGAAGCGGCTTCGTCTCCGAGCTTGCGAATCTCCAATCCTGAAGAAATATGCGCCGCCGCGGGCGCGAATATATCCCTCCCGTGAAACGTATTGCTCACCTCCTTGAGCATATACTTCGGATTAGTTATTTCGATAATCATTCGAGCTTCATTGCCTCCGTATATAAGAGAGAAAACTCCGTTATCGGGCCCCACGAAGAAATATCCCCCGGCTTCGACGGCGATGGGCCTCCTTCCTGCGCCCACGCCGGGATCGACAACGACGACATGAACGGTTCCTTCAGGAAAGTAAGAGTAATAATTCATTAATCTGAGGGAGGCCTCGATTATATTATATGCATCGACTCCGTGAGTAATATCTATTATTGTCGCATCGGGGTTTATTCCGAGAATCACCCCCTTCATCACACCCGCATAATGGTCTTGTAATCCGAAATCGGTCATTAATGTAATTACGTTTTTCAATGCCGTTTGCCCTTTTGAAAAATAATGCTAGATTGCTCGATTATTAAAATAACTCAATAAAGCGGAATTGAAAATGAAGCTTACGATTCTGGGTTCGGGCACCTGCGTGCCTTACACAAAACGCGGATCATCGGGATACGCGCTCGAGATACCCGGCGTCAAGATACTGCTCGACTGCGGGAACGGAACGACCTGGAAGCTAGGCCGTGCAGGGATTAATTATTTACATATCGATCATATCTTTTTATCGCACCTCCACCCCGACCATACCGGAGACCTGGTGCCGTTCCTTTTCGCAACCAAATACGCATACGGCTCGCCCTACGGCTCAAAGCGCGAAAAGCCGCTGACCTTATGGGGCGGTGAGGGGTTTATAAGATTCTTCGAAGCGGTTAAGAACGCATATAACGACTGGATATTGCCCGAATATCTTTCAGTGGAGGAGATCGGGGAGGTATCTGCAAATCTCAAAGGATTTATTATAACCGCTGCCAGGACCCCTCATATCGAGAGCAGCCTCGCCTTGAGAATCGAGGCTGAGGGGAAATCCCTCGTCTACTCGGGAGATACTGACTACTCCGAGGCCCTGATAGAGCTCTCGCGGAACGCGGATGCGCTTATAATAGAATGCGCTCTTCCGGACGAGGCTTCCAAAAGGAGCGGCCACCTCACACCGGGTGAAGTGATAGAGATAGCTAATAGATCGGGGGCAAGGAAAATCATCGTTACACATCTTTATCCCGCATGCGATGAGATGAAAGTCGTCGACAGGATAAGAAAAAATGTGAGCGCAGAAGTAATCGAGGCGCATGACCTTCTTGAGCTCGAGATTTAAAACCCGAAACCACCGCCCGTCGAACAACCGTTGACAAGAAAACGTGATACTGCTTTAATGACTGAAGGAGGTAAAGTCTATGGAACTAATGCAAGCGATAGGAAGCAGAAGGAGCATCCGTTTTTATAAACCCTGGAAAGAAGTTGAGGACTGGAAAATACAGACGATGCTTCAGGCTGCGCGTTATGCATCATGCCAGGGTAACTGCAACTCGACCGAAGCAATAGTGATCGATAAAAGAACCTATCCCAAAGACGAATTCGAGAAGATCATCGAATGCGCGTCCCCATTCAACGAGATTCACCTGAGGCAGGCCCCGATAGTCATAGCGTGGCTGATAAACCTCGATTCCTGGTATCAGGAGCTGGTCCAGTCATTTGCAGTCCTGTTTCCGGCAAGGGCAATAACAGCCGCCCACGGATGGACTTATCAGCTCCTTACGGAAGTCACTTACCCGCGCCTCATGAGCTTTCCGAAGGACAGAACGGAAGACTTGCTCAGGATCGAAGCCGGGCAAGCCATAGCCAACGCCCTTCTGGCTGCAACAGAATTAGGCCTGGGCTGCTGCCTGCTGGCTACCGGCCGAAAACCGGCGGAATTTCCCAAGGTGCTCGGCGTCCCGGAAAATATCGTCCCTATATGGCTTATGTCTGTGGGCTATGCCGCGGAATCGCCGGGACAGAGGCCCAGAAAACGATTCGACAGGCTCTTCCACCTGAATAAATACGGAAACCCGCTCATGGAAGACGCAAACGTTAAGCAGGAGCTCACGAATAAACAGATGATACAGCCGATGGACCCGCTTCCCGGCAGGGAAGAGGAATTAAGGCATATTTGCAGGATGTTCGGGCTTAAAGAAGACATGCCGGACATGCCCAGGGACAAGATAAAGGCCCTTTATGAGGAGGGCTCCCCATACTACGGAGAACTTCCTCCGGGACTCGAAGATAAGGGTGTTTGAACTCAGGGATTAAATATCGGCTAACACTTCTTCATTACCGGCCGTTTAAGGACCGGGCCAGAAGCGTCACTACCGATTCCTTTACTTCCCCTACAGTTATACCGGAGAGGCACCTTACGTCATAAGGGCACTTCGGCGTATATCCGAACTTCGTGCAGGGGCTGCAGGGAACATTCTTGTTAATAGCTATATGATCCCCCCCGGCCGGCGCCCATTTCCTCTGTATACCGGCGCCGAAGAGGGACACCGTGGGCGTGCCGACGCCGTATGCAACGTGCATGAGTCCCGTATCGCCTGACACAAACAGGTCCAGCCCTGAAATGAGGGCGGCTGTTTCCCTTAGCGTAGTTCTCCCAATGCAGTCCAAAAGGAATCCGTTAGTGTCCGCTTTTTGAAATATTTCAGAATCGCTTTTGTCCGTCTCCCCGCCCACTATTACCACTCCTATATGCTCCCGTGACAATTCCGCCGCAAGCTCCGCGAACTTATTTACGCCCCACCTTCTTTCACGAACCGTAGCGCCCGCAAATAATCCGACGACGGCCTTTTTGTCTCTCCTGAAATCCGAAATAGCTGAACTAATCCCGTCGTACGAACTGCGGTCGAGCGGTATAAAGGGTCTCTCCTTATCGAACTCGTACTTTTTACCCGTTACCGCCGATACCAGATTGAGAAAACTGTACGCCTCGTAATCTTCGTGGCTGTAGGGAACCGGAGCGCTGTAAAGCCGGGCCCTTTCGTTCGTGGCAAAACCTGCGCGGACCGGGGCGCGTGTCAGATATGAGAGAGCCGCAGTGAGTCTGTGCCACTGCTCGGTGTCGATAACTATGTCGTAGCCCTCTTTCATCACTCCGTACAGAGTCTCGTGAGGACGCTTATCGTATTGAAATAGCGTGGTAATGTATGGACAGCCGGTGAGAATTCCGGCATTTCTCTTCTCGGCCAGAATATCAATCACAGCGTCCGGGAAATGATTCCGCAGCTCAGCCAGAGCCGGGTATAGAAGGACCGCATCGCCGATCCCGCCCGGTCTTATAACGAGTATCTTCAGGGCACCTTCACTCGTCTTTTTCCTGGGGCTGACAATTAATTTTGAGACGGAGCACGAGATTCTTCCAAGGACTCCGTCTAACCTTTTCAGCCCTTCTATCTTCCAGTTCATCACAGTTAACCGAATAAAACCCGAGAGCGTCCGGAGAAAAAAGTAAACTCCGCCGATCTCAAGTATAAATCGTGTGGAAAAATAAGGTAGGCCGAAATTATGGGTTCAGGTTTTCACACAAAGGTTAAATATCGGAGAGTGAACTATTAATCCCTGCTCCCGGAAGCTCTCGAACAGGACAATTTTATGTCAGGCCACGGTTACTTCTTCACTGAGGTAGACATTCTGCACGGCATTCAATATCTCGACGCCTTCTTTCATCGGCTTCTGGAACGATTTACGGCCTGTAATCAGTCCCATGCCGCCCGCCCTTTTGTTTATGACAGCAGTCCTGACCGCCTGTGCTAGGTCGTCCTCTTCTTTTCCGGTCGATGCTCCGCCTGAATTGATAAGCCCCGCCCGTCCCATATAGCAGTTCACGACCTGATACCTCGTGAGGTCTATGGGATGGTCGGATGTAAGCTTCGAATAAACTCTCGGGTCCGTTTTGCCGAATTTAAGCGCGAGAAAGCCCCCGTTATTCTCGGCCTGCTTCTGCTTGACTATGTCCGCCTCGATCGTCGCGCTCAAGTGGTTGGCCTGCCCCGTGAGATCGGCCGATAAATCGAAATCCGTTTTCTCCGTTTTAAACGCGGAGTTTCTGAGATACGCCCAGAGTACAGTGACCAATCCCAGCGTATGGGCGTAACTGAAGACCTCGGAGACTTCCTGAATCTGACGGTCGCTTTCCTCGGAGCCGAAGTATATTGTCGCCCCTACCGCCACAGCCCCCATCTGAAATGCCTGGTCGACGTTGGCGAACATAATCTGGTCGTATTTGTTCGGGTATGTAAGGAGCTCGTTGTGATTGAGTTTTACTAAAAAAGGTATCTTGTGCGCGTACTTCCTGGAAACCGCACCTAATACACCGAGCGTTGACGCCACCGCGTTACACCCGCCCTCTATCGCGAGCTTGACTATATTCTCCGGATCGAAGTAAATGGGGTTGGGCGCGAAAGAAGCCCCTGCCGAGTGCTCTATTCCCTGGTCCACGGGAAGAATCGAGAGATAACCCGTCCCTGCCAGCCTGCCCGTGTTGTACATCAGCTGGAGGTTCCTCAATACAGGATTGGACCTGTCGGAGGGCGCAAAAATCCTGTCCACGAAATCGGGTCCGGGCAGATGCAGCATATTCTTAGAAACGGTTTTACATTTATGCTCAAGGAGGTACGAGGCTTCCTTACCCAAAAGCCCGGCTATGGAGTCCGCACCTTGTTTTATATTTATTTTTGCCATGTTTTTACTCCGCTTATTAATACCGGATAAGTGTTTTTAAAGATTAACACGGTTTTGACGGGATGGATAGATTTAAAGAGCCGGGGTTCAGTATATGAATTCCGGAAAGAGGCCGCAGTTTTTAATTCGCAGCTAAAGAAATTTTCTCTTCTTTATCGTTAAGGATCGAAATACCCGGGAGCTCATCGCCTCCTAGGAACTCAAGGAGAGCACCGCCGCCCGTCGAGATGTGAGTGATTTCCAGGTCTAAAACCTCGGCTTCTCTTATAGCCGCTATGGTTTCACCCCCTCCTACCACAGTTGTGGCTCCCCTCCACGTGGCGAGGGCTACCGATCTTGCAAGCTGTGTGGTGCCTGCCGAAAAGTCGCCGACTTCGAAAACGCCCATCGGCCCGCTCCAGAAGATCGATCCTGTGCCCTTTATCAGATGGTTAAACCTGGCCGCCGTCTTGGGTCCGATATCGAACCCCTGAAGATCGTCCGGTATCTCGCCGTCTACCACCATGCAATTCTTCCTTCTCTCGAAGCCGCCCGCAACAACGTGATCGACCGGGAGAAAGATCTTATTGCCGTACCTCTCAAGCGCTTCCCTTGCCCAGTCTACAAACTCGTCCTCCACTATAGAGTTGCCTATATTCACACCCTGCGCTTTAAGGAACGTATATGCGACGCCTCCGCCCAGAAGAACCTTGTCCGCTTTTTCTATAAGGCTTTTCAAAGCGTGGATTTTATCTTTGATCTTGCTTCCCCCGACTATTACTATGAACGGCCGGTCCGGGTTCTCACGAAGTCTCGTAAGGAATTTCAGCTCCCTGCTGACGAGAAACCCCGCGACCCTCAGATCGAACATCGAAGCCATCCCGTAGGTGGATGCATGCTTTCTGTGCGACGTCCCGAACGCGTCGTTCACATATATATCCGCATAGGACGCGAGCTCCCTTGAAAACGCGGGGTCGTTATCCGTTTCTTCCTTGTGGAACCTCAGATTTTCGAGAAGCATGACCTCGCCGCACTCAAGACTGTCTATGGACGCCTTAACCTCCGGACCTATAACCTTGCCCGTGAACTTTACGGATTTACCAAGAAGCTCAGAAAGACGCGTGGCAATGGGTTTTAAGGACAATTCAGAAAGCGCGATCCCCTGGGGTCTTCCGAGGTGTGAGCCCAGTATGACCTTTGCCTTCCTTTCGACAAGATAATCGATCGTCGGTATAGCCCTTCTTATTCTGTAATCTTCGCTGATCTTTCCGTCCCTGATTGGAACGTTAAAGTCCACTCTCACGAACACCCGCTTTCCGTTGAATTCGGAATCGGGCAGGTCGGATATCACGAGCTTGTTCATCAAAATTTTTCCCCCACGAATTGAATTAAATCAACGACTCTCGATGAATATCCGTATTCGTTGTCATACCATCCTATAACCTTTACGAGGTTTCCGTCCACGACCGACGTAAGCGCCGAATCGAAAGCTGCCGAATGCGGATCCCCTATAAAATCGGAAGATACAAGCTCCTCATCGACATACCTCAAATACCCCTTCAGCGCACCCGAAGCCGCCTCTTTGAATTTCCCGTTTACCTCTTCGACGCTCGTATGTTTCTTGGTTTCGCATGTGAAATCGACTACCGATACGTCTGCGGTCGGGACCCTCATGGCGACCGCGCTCAATTTACCCTTTAATTCGGGGAATATGATCTGTATGGCCTTTCCGGCACCCGTATCGGTCGGGATTATCGACAGGGCTGCCGCCCGAGCTCTCCTCAGGTCTTTATGGGGGGCGTCCAGTATCCTCTGATCGTTGGTATAGGAGTGGATAGTCGTCATCTCGCCCCTCACGATACTGAAATTCTCATGGAGCACCTTGACGATCATTGCAAAACAGTTCGTGGTGCACGATGCGTTTGAAATAATGTGGTGTTTGTCACTTTCATAACGGTCCTGGTTAGCCCCGAGAACCGTGGTAAAATCAACCTCGCCCTTGGCCGGCGCAGTTATGATTACTTTTTTTACAGTCCTTCCCAGGTGAGCGGAAGCCGTCTCCTGCGATCTGAAAATACCGCTCGCTTCGGCAACTATCTGGGCCCCCACATCCTCCCACGGGATGTTCTTCGGGTCCTTCTCCGAAAAGACCCTGATCGCTTTCCCGTCAACCAGTATATGCCCGTTCTCGGATTTTACCTCTCCCTTGTACGGACCGAAAACAGAATCGTATTTGAATAGGTGTGCAAGTGTCCTGGAATCGGAAATATCGTTGATCCCTACAAATTCCAGGTCCTTACGTCCAAGCCCTATACGCAGAATGTGTCTGCCGATCCTCCCGAACCCGTTAATACCAACTTTGGTCGACATCAGAAATTCCTCCGAAAATCCCTTTTTTCGTTTTACTAAAGAACAAAACCTAAAGAAACTACCCTTTCAAACAATTGGAGTCAAGATATGTGAGAGAGAGTTAAAACCCCGTATAACTATACCATCGATAAAGGAAAATCTGTAAGAACTTGTATTTAATACTTTTCCCTGATATTTTCAATCCCTATGAAGAAAAAGAAGGCCGCGATACTGGGCGCAAGCGGTTACACGGGCGGAGACCTCCTCAGGCTGCTGCTCGTCCATCCGCACGTGGAAGTCGCTTATTTAACAGCGGATAAACACGCCGGAAAGGGTATATCGGACGTATTCCCGCACCTGGGAGGGTTTCTCGATCTCAGGCTCGAACCCCTCGACCCCGGAGCATTGCCGAAGGATATCGAAGTAGTATTTTTGGCTCTGCCCCACGGGGAATCGGCTAAAACGGTCGGTGAACTCTATAAGCGGGACCTAAAAATAATCGACCTGGGAGCGGATTTCAGGCTCAGCCACAAAATTTACAGGGATTGGTACGGAGAGCACCCCTGCCCCGAGCTCATTTCCAAAGCCGCATACGGTATTCCCGAGATAAACAGGTCTGAGATTAAGCGCGCCAAACTGGTCGCCAATCCGGGCTGCTATCCGACTTCTGCCATTCTGGGCCTTGCCCCGCTTTTGAAGGCGAAATTGATAGAGCCTGACTCGATAATAGTCGATTCGAAATCAGGGGTATCGGGAGCGGGGAGGTCCCCTTCTCTCGACAACCATTTCTGCGAAGTAAACGAAGGCGTCAAGGCGTACAAGGTGGGAGAGCACCGCCACATGCCCGAAATCGAGGAAGTGCTATCCGACTACTCCGGACTCGGCGTAAAGATCTCCTTTACCCCGCACCTCATCCCGATGGACAGGGGCATCCTTTCCACTATATACGTAAGGCTGAAAAAGAAGAGAACGACCGGAGAGCTTATCAGCCTCTTTGAAAAGCATTACAAAGGCGAGAGGTTCATCAGGATATCCCCCGAGAAGCTCTATCCCTCGACTTCACAGGTCAGGGGCTCGAATTTCTGTGACATTGGAATGAGGGCCGACACCGAGAATAAAACCGCGATAATAGTCTCGGTCATAGATAACCTCGTTAAAGGCGCATCGGGTGCTGCGGTCCAGAATATGAATCTCATGATGGGATTTAAGGAATCGGAAGGTCTCGAAATACCGCCCGTATTTCCTTAGCGATCGTTTTTATACGGCCGCGGAATCCATGCCGCGGACTCCCCTTATCCTCTCTACGGCAGCCGTTACGGTTTCGGCGACTACGTCTATATCCTCGTGCGTTGTAAATCTTCCCAGGCTGAACCTGACCGAGGAAGATGCCTCCTCCCTAGTGAGCCCCATAGCAAGGAGCACATGAGAGGGATCGACCTTTCCCTCAGAGCATGCGGAGCCCGTCGATACCGCTATACCCTCAAGGTCAAGAGCCATGGCAAGAGCGTCCCCCCTCACGCCCTCGAAAAATACATTGAGCGTATTCCAGAGCAATTTATCAGGCTCACCGTTTAGCCTTATGCTGCTAATTCCCCCGGAGAATCTTTCCCATAGCCCGTCTCTCAACGCTCTTATCCTTTTTTCGTCCCTTTTCATCTCGCTTACGGCTATTGCGGAAGCCATACCCATGCCCGCGATTCCCGGCACGTTTTCGGTTCCCGACCGGTAACCCCTTTCCTGCCCCCCTCCGTGAATAAGGGGATGGAGCGGAACCCTCTTGTTAATTCCGTCCCTCACATAGAGCGCTCCCGCACCCTTGGGCCCGTAGAATTTATGAGCCGATATAGTCAGAAGGTCAGCAGGCACCTCACCCACGTCTATGCCTATCTTACCCGCGGCCTGCACCGCATCCGTGTGAAAAACCGCCCCGCTCTCCTTCACTATGCCCGCGATCTCCCCGATCGGCATAACCACTCCCGTTTCATTGTTCGCATATATGCACGATACGAGCACGGTTTTATCCGTAAGGGCGTCTCTCAGCTCGTCCAGGTCGATAAGACCGCTTCTATCCGCGCCGAGATAGGTGACACGGAAACCCTCCTTCTCGAGAGATTTGAATGTGTCGAGCACGGACTCATGCTCCACAGTCGTTGTAATGAGATGGTTCCCCCTTTTATTCAGGCCGTATGCCGCCCCCTTTATCGCGAGGTTGCTGCTTTCGCTCCCGCCCGATGTAAAAAATATCTCCCTCGCGTCGGCTCCTATCAGAGCCGCGACCTGCTCCCTTGCGCAATCGAGCGCGCCCTTGCCCCTCATACCGAACGAATGGATGCTCGAAGGGTTCCCGAAGTCGTCCTTGAAATAAGGCATCATCGCATCCAGGACACGCGGGTCGAGGGGGGTAGTGGCATTGTAATCGAGATATATTTTTTTCATACGGTCGAGAACATTAAGTTTACATCAGGCACACGTTATTCGAAATTCAGATGTAATGGGAGATGCGTCACCGGAGCCGGCCTAATTTGAGTTTTTAAGAAGGTATTCGTACTCATCTTTTACGATCTGAATGAATTCTGAAGCTAGTTTTGAGAGTTTCCTGTCCCGGTGCCACGCCGCAACGACGGTACGCTTCGGGTATTGACCCTTAATAGTCCTGTACACGCATTGCCTGGAAGAATCTGTCATGACAAGCATCTTCGGCACGAGGGAAACACCGTTTCCGAATGCTACGCAGTGCTGTATGGTCGACAGATTCCATGTGCGGCAGATAATTTCAGGATTGATCTGCCTCTCGTAGCAGAAATTATTAATCTGCTCGCCGAGACAATGCTCCTCATCGAGAGCGATGAACGGGATATTCTTGAGGTCCTCGATCGTTACATTCTCCGATTCCGCAAGCTCATGACCGGGCGACAGCGCGAGAACCAGAGGGTCATCGAAAAGAGGCTCTGTCCTTATCAGCTTGTCATCGATTGGAAGGCTCATCACGGCCATCTCGATCTCAAGCGCGACCAGGCTCCTGATAAGCCTTTCTGTCAGGTTTTCGTTGACGCTGATTTGAGCCATTGGAAACGATTCGTAAAACCTTTTCAGGACTCCCGGCAAAATATACGGCGCAATAGTAGGTATTAACCCGACCGAGAGCTGACCTGTCCCCGAGCCCACGTCCTCTGTGATTCCCGCCTTTATATCCCTCGTCTCTTTCAGTATAAGTCTCGCCCTCGGCAGGAGCGCCCTTCCGGCTTCCGTGAGCACTGTGCTCCTCCCGAGCCTTTCAAAGAGTTTCTGACCGAGCTCCTGCTCGAGTTTCTTTATCTGCTGGCTAAGAGACGGCTGTGCGACGAAACATATTCTTGCCGCTTTGCTGAACCCGCCTGTTTCAGCGACAGCGACGAAGTATCTAAGCTGATGAAGCTCCATTTATCTATCCTTGCCTAAAGAGGTCCAAAACCTGACCAACCACTGACCAATTTAACGATAAACCAAACCCAAACCATAGGCATTAACTATAGGATATATAGAATATCAATATTGGACAACTATGGAGAATTTCGTTTAATGTATAAGTGGGGTTTTTCAAATATTAAGGAGGTAATAAGATGGCTAAGAAAAAAACACTTACCACAGCTCAGGACAGTACTACAGGAAAGATCAATACTGACGGTGAAAGCAAGTGCCCGTTTACGGGTGGAATGCCAAAGCACAGCGCTGGCGGTGGCACTTCAATCCGAGACTGGTGGCCAAATCTGTTGAGGTTGAACATCCTACGCCAACACTCTTCTCTATCCAATCCGATGGGCGACGCGTTCAACTACGCTCAAGAGTTCAAGACCCTCGATCTGGATGCAGTGAAGAAAGACATCTTCGATCTTATGACCACGTCCCAAGACTGGTGGCCAGCCGACTACGGTCACTATGGGCCGCTCTTCATTCGGATGGCGTGGCACAGCGCCGGTACTTACCGCATCGCTGACGGCCGTGGTGGCGGGGGCTCCGGCAGCCAGCGCTTTGCGCCGCTCAACAGTTGGCCTGACAATGCAAACCTCGATAAGGCACGCTTGCTGCTCTGGCCGGTGAAACAGAAATACGGCAAGAAAATTTCCTGGGCCGACCTAATGATCCTCGCCGGCAACTGTGCCCTCGAATCAATGGGCCTTAAGACATTCGGTTTCGCCGGCGGACGTGAGGATGTTTGGGAGCCTGAGGAAGATATCTATTGGGGTTCTGAAGCCGAGTGGCTTGGAGACAAGCGTTACACCGGTGACCGGGAACTAGAGAATCCCCTCGGTGCCGTTCAGATGGGCCTGATCTACGTGAACCCCGAAGGTCCAAACGGAAATCCTGATCCTCTCGCGGCAGCCCATGACGTTCGCGAGACCTTCGGCCGCATGGCTATGAATGACGAAGAGACTGTCGCGCTTATTGCTGGCGGACACACATTCGGCAAAACCCATGGAGCCGCCGATCCAAACAAGTATGTTGGTCCGGAACCCGCTGCTGCGGGTATTGAGGAGCAAGGACTAGGCTGGAAAAACAAGTTCGGCAGCGGCAATGCAGACGACACTATTACCAGCGGACTTGAGGGCGCATGGACCACAACCCCAACGAAGTGGAGCAACAACTTTTTCGAGAACCTGTTCGGTTTCGAATGGGAGCTGACGAAGAGCCCGGCCGGTGCGCATCAGTGGAAACCGAAGAATGGAGCAGGCGCCGGTACAGTGCCGGATGCGCACGACCCGTCAAAGAGTCACGCACCATTCATGCTTACGACGGACCTCTCCTTGCGGATAGACCCTATCTATGAGCCAATTTCAAGACGCTTTTACGAGAATCCGGATCAGTTCGCAGACGCTTTCGCCCGGGCATGGTACAAGCTTACGCACCGCGATATGGGTCCACGCACGCGCTTTCTCGGCCCGGAGGTGCCAGCGGAAGAGCTGATCTGGCAAGACCCTATCCCAGCAGTTACGCATAAACTGATTGACGATAAGGACATCGCTGCACTGAAGGGTAATATCCTTGCCTCAGGACTGTCTGTGTCCCAACTGGCATCAACCGCTTGGGCGTCAGCATCAACGTTCCGTGGCTCCGATAAACGCGGTGGCGCAAATGGTGCACGTATTCGCCTTGCGCCGCAGAAGGATTGGGAAGTCAACAATCCGGCCCAATTAGCGACAGTGCTGGAGACGCTTGAGGGCATCCAAAAAGAGTTCAACGTCGCCCAGACCGGGGGCAAGATGGTTTCACTCGCCGACTTGATCGTTCTGGGCGGATGCGCAGGCATCGAACAGGCGGCGAAGAATGCCGGTCACGAAGTGACGGTGCCCTTTACGCCCGGACGTGCCGATGCGTCGCAAGAGCAAACCGATGTGGAATCCTTCGCCTACCTCGAGCCGGCTGCAGACGGATTCCGCAACTACTTGAAGGCCCAGTACGCCGTACCGGCAGAGGAAATGTTGGTTGACCGGGCGCAACTCTTGACGCTAACCGCTCCTGAGATGACGGTTCTCGTTGGCGGCATGCGTGTGCTTAACACTAACTTCGGTCAGTCCCAACATGGCGTCCTCACTAAACGTCCAGAGGCGCTGACCAATGACTTCTTCGTCAACCTGCTCGATTTGGGCACGACATGGAAGGCGACTTCGGAGGCCGAAGAAGTGTTTGAAGGCCGTGATCGTACGACAGGCGAACTCAGGTGGACCGGTACCCGAGTCGATCTCATCTTCGGTTCGAACTCAGAACTCCGGGCTATCGCTGAAGTCTACGGATGTGAGGACTCTCAAGAGCGGTTTACGCATGACTTTGTGGCGGCGTGGACTAAGGTGATGAATCTTGACCGCTTCGACCTGGCCTGATTTCAGTTGCATCTGAGAAACACATAGAGTATTGACCCGACTATAAGAATATGTAATCATTAAATTTTGGTGGGTCATACAAATGATAATCACGGTTAACTGGTTAAGGGAATACGTCGACTTCGGAATCACGCCCGAAGAGCTCGCGGACAGGCTCACGATGGCAGGACTCGAGGTGGAGTCTGTCGAGTACCGCGGGAAGGGTCTCGAAAATGTGGTTGTCGCTCAAATTCTGGGTATCAGACCTCACCCCGATGCCGAAAAGCTCTCCCTCTGCGACGTTTCGGACGGAGAAAAGAATTACAGCATAGTATGCGGGGCCAACAACATGAAGGCCGGAGACAAGGTTGCGCTCGCCAAGATCGGAACAAACCTTCCGCCCGGTCCGAAGTTCCCGGAAGGCATGACGATTAAAAAGGCCAAGATAAGGGGAGAGGTTTCAGAAGGGATGCTTTGCGCCGAAAACGAGCTTGGGATCGGCGGCGAGGGAGAAGGAATAATGATTCTTTCCCCCTCGGCGACAGCAGGCTCCAGGCTCATAGACGAGATAGGATTAAACGATGTAATTTTCGAGATCAATATCACACCAAACCGCCCTGACTGCCTGAGTGTTGTAGGCGTCGCGAGGGAAGTGTCCGCAATTCTCGGGACGAAATTAAATTATCCCGACCTGTCAGTCAAAGAAGGAGGCGAGGATATTCGTGAGCTTGCAAAGGTCGAGCTTCTGGACCCCGAAAAATGCCCCAGGTATTCCTGCCGTGTGATAAAGAACGTAAACATCGGACCCTCTCCTGTGTGGCTCAAGTCAAGGCTCGAGTCTTCGGGAGTAAGGTCGATAAACAATATCGTCGACGTGACCAACTATGTCCTTTTAGAGCTCGGCCAGCCGCTCCATGCGTTCGACTACGATCTTCTGGAAGGAAGAAAAATCGTAGTCAGAGCCGCGGGCGATGGTGAGGTCATAAAGACGCTAGACGGCGTCGAGAGGAAGCTCACACCGGAGGACCTGCTCATTTGTGACGGCAAAAGACCCGTTGCTCTCGCGGGCGTTATGGGCGGAGAGAACACGGAGGTATCCGACGGCACGAAAAACATCCTGCTCGAGAGCGCGTACTTCGACCCCGCAGCGATAAGGAAAACATCCAGAAAAACAGGGCTCAAGTCCGAATCCTCGTACAGGTTCGAAAGGGGCGTCGACCCGAACGGCATTACAAAAGCGCTCGACAGGGCCGCAGAGCTGATGAGGGAATTATCGGGCGGACAGATCGCAAAAGGCAGGATAGACGCGTATCCGGTAAAAATCGAGCCCTCTCTCGTCGGACTATCAATCAAGCGCGTCAACTCGCTCCTCGGGACAAGCATCGATCCCGGAGAGGTAATGCGAATAGCCGAAGGACTCGGCCTGGAGAACGCGCAATCCTCAAACGGAGATCTCGTATTCCGTATCCCCACATACAGGGTCGACCTCACGAGGGAGATCGATTTAATCGAAGAATTCGCAAGGCTATACGGGTACAGCGGGATTCCGAGTTCCCTGCCCGCCGCAATAATGAAATCGGAGGGGATCGATCCCGAAAAACGGGTTCGGGCAAGACTGAAAGAAATATTCATCTCGGGCGGATTCCACGAAGCGATAAACTACAGCTTCGAAGACTACGAGCTTTTAACACTCTTCGGAAAAACCGAGGCGCTCGGGATACTGAACCCGCTTTCGAGCGAGGGCTCGGTAATGAGGACGAGCCTCCTGCCGGGTCTTCTTAGAAATACCGCACTAAATCTGAACAGGCAGGAACAGGACGTCAGATTGTTCGAGATCGGAAAAATATTCATACCGGCCGGGAAGGGGAAACTTCCCGTCGAGATAACGAAACTTGCTGCGGCTGCAACCGGAAGAAGGCAGCCGGAACTCTGGGACAAGGAGGAGTTCGATTTCTTTGATTTCAAAAGCCTGCTTGAGAAAGGATTCGACGCTTTATCGATTTCGGGAAGCGTCAAATTCAGCCGAGCATCGGAAATCGGATTTCTCCACCCCGGCAAATCAGCCGTGATTACGATCGGAAATGACGATTGCGGTTTTATAGGCGAGCTACACCCGGAGCTCAGGGACAAGCTCGACATTTCAAAAAGATTGTATGTTATGGAGATGGATTTAGACAAGATAACCGGGAAATACGGTGAATCGAAGAAGGCGTTCAGCCCACTCCCCAGATTCCCATCCGTAAGACGAGACATTGCTTTGATCGTTGACGAGGAAACCCCCGTGAGCAGCATCCTCGAAGAGATAGGCAGGACCGCTTCGAAATTGATCGAGGATGCGGAGGTATTCGACGTATTTACGGGAAGCCCGGTCGAAAAGGGGAAGAAGAGCGTGGCGGTTTCATTACAACTGCGGGCATCGGACAAGACTCTGACAGAAGAAGAAATAAACAAAGTTCAGGATAAGACTATTAAAAATCTTCAATTGGCTCTCGGAGCCGAATTACGTACAATATAATAAAAAGGGGAGGTTAGCGTCATGACGAAAAAAGAATTGGCGGATGTGATCCACACCAAAATCGGACTCTCCAAAAGGGAGTCTGCAGAAATCGTAGAATTCTTCTTTGAGGTGGCCAAGGAAAAACTGAGCAGGGGAGAGGGTATAAAACTTCCCAGGTTCGGGAGCTTCCGGGTTCAGAAGAGGAAGGCGAGAAAGGGAAGAAACCCCGCCACGGGCGAAACGATTGAGATAGCAGAGAGACGTGCCGTTGTATTTAAGCCCAGCAGGTTTCTCCGCGACGCCATCGACAAGCAACCAGCTTGATCAATGAGGCATATCTATAGTTTCTTCAAGCGGAACATACTCGCCGGAATACTGGTTTCAGTACGTTCGGACTTACGCTTCTTATATTATTCAAGCTCGCCAAACGGATTATAGGACTCGTGAGCGCCGCTCCTGCAAAACTAATCGGAAGCCCTCCGGCGGAACCCCCGAAAGGCCTGTTCGAAGTCGTTATATTCCTGATAGGACCCCTCGGCACCCTGCTCGTCCCCACGACGCCCAAGCCGAGAGCCGGGTACTATATCATGCTCCCGGAAGAGGAAAGTACGGAGCTTCCGATCTCAATAGAGGACGCGTTCAAGTTATAAGTCCGCGGGCCTCGCCACGAATAACGTAGAAAATGCTGTCGAGACTAAGAAAAACAATTAAAAAATACGAAATGCTCCTCCCCGGAGAGAAGATAGTTATAGGCGTTTCCGGGGGGGCGGACTCAATAGGGCTCCTCCACGCCCTTCTCGAATTAGAGGAATACGATACCGAGCTTATAGTCGCTCATTTGAACCACGGGATAAGAGGCAAAGAGGCTAAGAGGGACTCGTTATTCGTAAAACGAGCTGCGGATTCCCTGGGTTTGAAATTCGAGATCGGAAAGGTAAATGTTCCCCGCTATAAAAAAGAATCGAAACTCAGTCTCGAAGAGGCCGCGAGGGTTCTCCGTTACGATTTCTTTGAGGAAACACGTAAAAAATACAAAGCCGATAAGATAGCCACTGCTCACACACTCGACGACCAGGCGGAAACCGTATTGATGAGGCTCATGAGGGGGAGCGGCCCGAGAGGGCTTTCCGGCATTCCCCCCGTTTCAAACGGGGTTATAATAAGGCCCCTCATAGAGACCAAGCGTTCCGAAATTGAAAACTATCTCATATCCCGGGGCGTAGAGTGGATCGAGGATTCCACAAACAAGCTGAGAACCATACTGAGAAACAGGATAAGACTCGATCTGCTGCCCGAGCTCGAGAGCTACAACCCCAAAATTAAAGAGACCCTTTCGAGAACGTCCGATCTGCTGAGGATAGAAGACAGCTTTATCGAAGGAGAGGCGAAGAAGAATTTCAGACGAATTTTCGCCGTAAGTAAACTCGAACTGCAGGGCGATTTAAAAAAATTCAGACGCCTCGATCAAGCGATCAGATTGAGCGTCCTGAGGCTCGCCGTCGAGGAGCGCAATAAGAGCCTCAAGAATGTTACGTCACTCCACCTCTTTTCAGCGGACGAATTCTTAACGTCGGATACCGCCTCGGGAGAAATAGAATTCCCCGACGAAACGGTCATCGCCAAGGGGTATGATTCCTTCCTTGTAACGACTAGGTCAGCGCTCGAGCGCGAATTCTCGTACACTATCCCATCGACCGGGAAATGGAGCTTCCCCGAATTCGACGTCGATATAGAGAAAGTATCGGCTAAGAGTCTGGAGGAGGAGAGAGAAGACGTGGCTTATCTCGACGCCGACTCTCTGGTGTTCCCGGTCGAGGTGAGGAGTTTCAGACCGGGGGACAGGTTTTTCCCGCTCGGCATGAAAAGCCCGAAAAAGGTGAAAAACTTCTTTATCGACTGTAAGGTCCCGAGGTTCCGGAGATATGGAATCCCGATATTCAGGTGTAAAGGGGAAATATTCTGGATCGGGGGCATGAGAATCGACGACAGGTTCAAGGTAAGAAAAAAAGGAAAGAAAGCGCTTAAATTCAGCCTTAGGATCCCGGGGTCTTCCCTCTAAATCAACTCATGCGGGCTTTCCCGCATTCAATGCCAGATACGACGCGCCTATTATCCCCTCATCGTCACCGAGGACGCTTTTCATTACCCTTACCCGCTCGACAGGCGCCCTTAACCCCCTTTTCTTAAGCTCCGCTCTCGCCTGATCTATAAACAATTCCCAGGCCTGCGCAACGCCGCCTCCCAGGACTATCATTTCGACGTTTAAAATGTTCACGAGGCTCGCCATCCCTATGCCGAGCGCAATGCCAAACTGCTCCCATATCCCGAGCGCGGCCCCGTCGCCCTCAAGAGCCGCCTTCATGACGACTTCGGGTATCCTCCCTGGGTCTTCGTCTATTACCAGTTCTCTGAGTACAGTTTTTGAATTCGTATCCGCGAGGGCCTCTTTTACCATTCGCCTTATGGCCGTAGCCGAAGAGTAGCTTTCGAGGCATCCGAAATTTCCGCAGTTGCACCTTGCACCGTCAGGATATATCGTCATGTGTCCGACCTCCCCTCCCATACCGTCCGCCCCTCTCCATAATTTACCGTCGAGTATTATCCCTCCGCCGACGCCCGTCCCGAGCGTTATCATAACGATCGATCCCACGTCCTTTCCCGCACCCATCCACCACTCCCCTAGAGCGGCGCAGTTGGCGTCGTTTTCTATGATTACCCGCATTTCGTCCCCGAGCCTTACGCGGAGATTCTCCCTTATAGGGTAATTATTCACGTTGGATATATTAGGGGCCTGGGTTATTACCCCGTTTTTAAAGTCGATTATCCCCGGTATGCCGAACCCGACACCTGAGACATCCGCGCCCTCCCCTATGCTCCTTATCAAGCTGACGAGATTGTTTATTACCGCTTCGATCCCCTCTTCGGCCTGGGACGCGATTTTCAGGCGCTTTATTATTTTACCGTCCGAATCGACCAGAGCCCCCCTCAGGTTAGTGCCCCCGACGTCTATTCCGATAACTCTCTTATCCATCTTCTTTCCCCTTCGGTATAAAAATCTTTCTATCCATGCTGTACAATATCATCAATACTCCGGTCGGTGTAAAGACGGATAGTGAAAACCAAATGGACTTCGACTTCACCGAAGAACAGAAGATGATTAGGAGAGTTGCGAGGGATTTCTCCAGGAAGGAAATCGCCCCCGCGGCAGCCCACTACGACCGGACCGCCGAATTCCCCCACAAAATCCAGGCGAAGGCGCGCGAGCTCGGATTGATAAACGTGGTCATACCCGAGGAGTACGGAGGCTCGGGGCTCTCCGCGGTTGAAATGATATTAGTAACCGAAGAACTCGCCTGGGGATGCGCCGGAATCGCCGTAGGCGGAATCGGAATCAATACACTGACCGCGCAGCCCATTTTAATCGCCGGCGATGAAGACCAGAAGAAAAAATATCTCGGCATCCTCTCAGAGGGGTTCGGATCCTATTGCGTTACCGAGCCGAACGCTGGCTCGGACGTCGCTTCCATGCGCGCGAGCGCAAGGAAACTCAAGGACAAGTACATACTCAACGGCCAGAAAACATGGATATCAAACGCGAAAGAGGCTTCCTTTTTCGTAGTCTTTGCCAAAACGTCACCCGGCGACGGACACAAGGGGATGAGCGCCTTCATTGTTGACCGGGACCTGCCCGGCGTGGACGTATCGAAAAAGCTAGCGAAGATGGGACAGAGGGCGAGCGACGCGTGTGAGGTCGTCTTCAAAGATGTCGAGCTTTCGCCGAATTCTCTTCTCGGAAATGAAGGCGACGGGTTCAAGCTCGCCATGAAGGCCTTTGACCACACCCGCCCCCTAATCGCCGCGCTCGGCGTCGGCATATCCCAGCGCTCGCTCGACGAATGCATAAGCTACTCCAAGGAGAGAGAGGCCTTCGGACGTCCGATCGCCAACTTTCAGGGAGTAAGCTTCAAGATAGCCGAAATGGGTATGCGCACGGAGGCCTCGAGACTTCTCGCCTATAAAGCTGCGTGGTTAGCGGCGAGGGGAGAAAAAAACACTCTCGAGGCTTCATATGCGAAGACCTTCGCCTCGGACACCGCCATGTGGGCCGCGACTGAAGCCGTCCAGATTCACGGAGGCTACGGATACAGTGAAGAGTATCCGCTCGAGAAGCTCATGCGGGACGCCAAGGTGCTGCAGATATATGAAGGCACGAACGAGATACAGCGCGTCGTAATGGTAAAGGAGCTGACCAGGGACTGACCCGCATGAGAGAGCCTGTAATTATCGATGCGGTCAGAACGCCCGTGGGACGGAGCCGGGGAGCGCTCAGGAACATTAGGCCGGACGAGTTATACGCCGGGTTAATAGGCGAGCTCCTTAAAAGGACGGGCATCGGCGGAGATAAAATCGACGATGTAATTACGGGGTGCGTGACGCAGTACGGCGAGCAGGGTGCAAATACAGGGAGGCTCGCTGTGCTCCTTTCCCCCCTCCCCCCATCGGTCCCCGCCGTAACGCTTAACCGTATGTGCGGGTCGAGCCAGCAGGCCGTCCATTTCGCGGCGCAGTCGATAGCGTCGGGGGACGCGAGGTATATACTGGCAGGCGGCGTCGAGTCAATGACGCGTGTCCCGATGTTCTCGGACATCAAAGGCGGACTCGAAAACTTAAATCCAAAGCTCTCTCAGAAATACGAGCTCATTCATCAGGGCGAGTCTGCCGAGCGTATAGCGGACAAATACGGCCTCGCAAGAGAGGAGCTCGACAGATTCAGCTTCGATAGCCATTCGAAGGCCGCGCGGGCAGCGAAGTCAGGATTCTTCAAGGGGCAGATCATGCCCGTGACGGGTGTGGATGCCGAAGGCAGCCCGCTCATTCTCGATTACGACGAAGGGATAAGATTTAAGCCCGACCTCGAAAAAATGTCGTCTCTTCCTCCGATCTTCAGAAGCGGGGGGGTCATTACGGCAGCCAATTCGAGCCAGATTTCCGACGGAGCCGCGCTTCTGCTGATCGCGGACAGTGAAGCCGCCGTTGCCGACGGTTTTAAACCGCGGGCAAGGTTCCGGACAAGGGTAGTTTTAGGAGGAGACCCAACGCTCCAGCTCATAGAGGTTATACCCGCAACAATCAAAGCCCTCCGGAGCGCCGGGCTACGTTTGTCCGATATCGATGTAATTGAAATCAACGAAGCATTTGCCTCAGTCGTGCTCGCATGGTCGGGTGAGCTAAAGCCCGATATGGAGAGAGTAAATCCTAACGGCGGAGCGATAGCCCACGGCCATCCCCTGGGGGCCACGGGAGCCGTGCTCATGACGAAGCTCCTCTATGAGCTCGAGCGCGTGGACGGACAGTTCGGTCTTCAGGTAATGTGTATCGGCCACGGTATGGCGACAGCCACGATCATCGAGCGGCTCTGACTACTCTTAAGGAATAGGTGAATTAGGATTGAGTGTCACGATTAAGCGCGGTACTTTATGCTCCATGGATTCGCTCGAAGCAGACGAGGAGATGTACGGTACCGCTACAAAAGTCGATATGTGGTTCATACTCGAATATAACGGGCGCTGGTCGGGCGATGCATTTCGCGATAGTAAAATCCCCGAAAAGGCAAAAGCGCGGATCAGCCGTTATCTCGAGACCTTCCCCAATTCGCGTCTCCAGCTCGTTAAGAAACAAGAACAGAGTAAGGGCGGTATAAAGTTTTATATAGCGCGCTCTGAAGAGAGGAAGCCGCAACTATACGAATTTACACTCGGCAAATACGAGGACCTGCTCGGGCTCGACGTCGATTCGATTACAAATGACGGCTCATCCGAACGGAGAGAGCCGATATATCTCATTTGCACAAACGGCGAGCATGATAAGTGCTGCGGAAAATTCGGTATGCCGGTGTATCTGGAGGCTGAAGCAGGCGTGAACGGCCGGGACACGTGGCAGACGACCCACATCGGCGGGCACAGGTTCGCTTCCACATTTGTCTGCCTCCCTCACGGTCTATATTACGGACGCGTCAGGGAAGGAAAGAGAGCTGACGAGATAATCGATAAATATAAGAACGGAAAGATCGATCTCAGAAGCTACAGGGGCCGCTCGTGCTACAGTGCACCCGCGCAGGCAGCCGAATATTTTCTAAGAAGAGAAACGGGGGTAACGGAGATTCCCTCATTTTATTTAGAAGGTGCAAAGGAAGCAGATGGAGAAATAAAGGTGAAATTTTTCTCTAATTTTGAAGAAAAGATCTTCGAGGTCAACTTGAGAAGATCCGATAACACTTTCAAAGTATTAAAAAGCTGCGGCGATAAGGAAAGGTCGTTTATTCCGCAATACAGATTACTGAGCATTGGAGCCGCGATGAATAGAGAAGTCACAGTTATGCGGCCAATTCCCACCCTGTAAAAAGGAACTCAAGCCTGTCTATAAGTTACTCAATCTATTCCCGAATCCGTTCAAATGAAAGACCTGCTCCGGGGGTTTCCTGTATTTAACCGGGTCCGCCTGTCTCTCATCAAAATACCCGAAGGGCAGGACCGTAAGGACGTTGAGATTATCGGGTATACCCAGATATTTCATTAGCCCTTCCTTCTCGATCCTCCCGATCCAGCACGAGCCGAGCTTATGGCTCCAGGCGGTCAGCACCATGTTCTGTACCGCGCGCGTCCCGTCTATCTCGTGCCATTTCGTGGCCGGGTCGGTCAGCACTACGACAGCGAAGTCGACCTCGGAAACGAACCTCCCGCTTATGCAGAATTTCTCGAGACCCTTGAGCTTATCCTTGTCCCTCACCAAAATGAACTGCCACGGCTGGTCGTTGTGGGCGCTCGGCGCGAGCCTCCCGGCCTCGAGTACCTCTCTAACGACTTTATCGGGCACCGGCTTCTTAATGTAGCTCCTGATCGAGCTTACTGTCTTTACACACTCGAATACGTCCATTTTACTATCGCCTCCGGTAAATCGGTATCGGTGAACGCTTATTTATCGTCCAATATTATAGAGTAGTTTATCCTGTGAAAAGATTCCTGTCCGACCATGCACGGGCGGAATCCGGATTCTTTAAGTATCATTATGCTGAACGATACAGGGAGAAATCAAATTGGCGGAATCCGTTAAAACCGGAGACAGGGCCCCCGCTTTCAGTCTCCCCTCAGAAAGCGGCGATACCGTAAACATTGGCGATTATATCGGCAGAAAACCCGTAGTCCTTTTCTTCTATCCGAAGGACAATACGGCGGTATGCACTAAAGAAGCGTGCACGTTCAGGGACAACTACGACGAATTCAGGAAGATCGGCGATGCGGAAGTATTCGGAATAAGCTCTGACTCCGCCGAATCCCATAAACGGTTCTCCTCCGAATACAGACTCCCTTTCAGGCTGCTGAGCGACGAGAAGGGTAAAGTGAGGGAGCTCTACGGCGTCCCCAAGACCCTGGGTATCTTCCCCGGCAGGGTCACATACGTAATTGACCGGACAGGCAAAGTAATACGCGTGATATCCTCTCAGCTAGGCTACAAAAAGCACGTCGAGGAGGCTCTGGAAGCCCTGAGGCTTCCGGAGGAGAATAAAACGTAGCGGAATCTGACCACATGCCACGGCCGGGGCCCTTATATAAAATCCCCCTCCGTGATATAGTTTCTCGGAAGTCTTATTCAATGATACGCAAAATCACGGTATCATAATGGCTTACGGAGGAGAAAAAGCGTGCTGAAAAAACCCTGGGGGGGCAGGTTCAAAAAAGACACCCACAAAATCGCCGAAAAATTTTCTGCCTCGATAGACTTCGATAAGAGGCTCTACAAGGAGGATATAGAGGGGAGCGTCGCGCATGTCAAAATGCTCGCTGAGTGCGGTATTATCCTCAAGAACGAAGCCGAAAAGATCGTAAAGGGGCTCAGACAGATCGAGAAGGAGATCGAGTCGGGCAAATTCCAGTTCAGGGAAGAATACGAAGACATACACCTCAACATCGAAAAACGCCTCATCGAAAAGATAGGAGAGACCGGGGGGAAAATTCACACTGCCAGGAGCAGGAACGACCAGATAACGCTAGACATGAGGCTTTATTTGAGGAGCGAGGTCAAGGAAATTCTCCTGCTCTTAAAAGGCATCGCCGAGTCACTGCTTGAATTAGCGGAAAAGAATATAGACGCGATGTTGCCTCTCTACACGCACCTCCAGAGGGGGCAGCCCGTGCTCCTGTCGCACCATCTGATGGGTCTTTACGAGATGTTCAAGAGGGATAGAGAAAGATACCTCAATTGCCTCGACAGGATAAATGTAATGCCGCTCGGGGCGGGGGCGGGTGCAGGGACGACCTTCCCTATAGACAGGGAATACGTCGCAAAGCTCCTCGATTTCCCCAAGGTTACGCAGAACAGCATCGACACAGTGAGCGACAGGGACTTCATCGTCGAATTCATAGCAGTATCCGCGAATTTAATGATGCATTTAAGCAGGGTGTCAGAGGAGTTCGTCCTCTGGTCGAGCAAGGAATTCGATTTTGCCGATCTCGGGGACGAGTTCACGACCGGATCGAGCATCATGCCCCAGAAAAGGAACCCGGACATGGCCGAGCTCACGCGCGGGAAAACAGGGAGGGTTTACGGGAACCTCGTATCCATATTGACGATAATGAAAGGCCTCCCCTTCTCTTACAACAGGGACATGCAGGAGGACAAGGAGCCCATGTTCGATACGGCGGATACCGTTAAATCGTCCCTCGAGATTTTGAGGGCGATGCTCAGCAACATCGAATTCAAGCATGAAAATATGAAAAAAGCCCTGAATGAGGGGTTCATAACGGCGACCGACATTGCTGATTATCTGACGCGTAAAGGCGTGCCGTTCAGACACTCGCACGAGGTTACAGGCAGGATAGTCGGCTACGCGGAAGAAAAAGGGAGAGAGCTTATCAACCTCCACATATCGGAGTACAGGATGTTCTCCAAACTCTTCGACGACGACCTCTTCGACCATATAACACTCGAAGGCTCGGTAAGCAACAGGAAATCCTACGGTGGTACCGCGAGACAAAATGTCCTTAAAATGATAGGACTGGGGAAAAAAGAGCTCGGGAAATGGTAAAGAGAAAATAACGATTCGATCTCCCGAATCAAACGGCCATCCGTTCGGGAACAACACCCGGGCCGGGACAAAATAATATGCCCTCAATGAAGGAGATTCCGCAGTGAAGGAAATGAACAGGGAGGAATACAGAGCATTCCTTCTCGACGGCACAAAAACAGGCAAGCTCGCGACTGTAAGAAGGGACGGGCGGCCCCACGTCGTCCCGATATGGTTCTATCTCGACGGCGATACGGTTATATTCACGACCGGAGGGGAATCCGTAAAGTATAAGAACATGAAACGCGACCCCCGTGTATGCCTTGCTGTCGACGATCAGACCCCGCCTTATTCATACGTCATGATAGAAGGGACGGCTTCTTTTTCCGAGGACCCCGATGAGCTCCTTTACTGGGCCACACGCATAGGCGGGAGGTACATGGGCGAAGACCAGGCGGAAGCATATGGGGAAAGAAATTCGGCCCCGGGCGAGATGCTCGTGAGGATCAAACCCTCAAAGATAACGGCCCATAAAGACGTGGCGGAATGGTAGAAATTCTCTACCATATATGAGTCCCGCATTTCTCATACCCTCCCCAATCCGCTCACGCCCGAAAACACGGGAGTTCGGCCTCCAGGCAATCCACACCCGGAGATCTCAGGAACTATAATTTTATCCCGCCTGATTTTACTATTGCGCTAATACCGGATAAGAAAGATAATTAATAGCGATCCAGACAATCCGGCATCGGTTCATTTGACTTGAATAGACGTTCGTCTCCATCAATACACCGGAGGGAGTAATGAAGCTTCACTCGGAGCGGAAACCGGCAGGACAATCAGACATAAGCAGGATCGCATCGAGGTTCCTCGCTGCCGAGAAAAGATACAGCCCGATTTTATTCTGGTCTCTAATCGTAGGCGCCCTCACGGGGACAGTAGCGGCGTTATTTCAAATCTGCATAGCAAAAGTTCAGGATTCGAGGGAAATACTCATCGGAATGCTTCCTCAGGTCCCGGCGCTTTTACTGATCGCCTCCGTGATATTCTCGGCGGTTCTTGTATATCTCGCATTTCTGCTCGTCCGCAGGCTGGCCCCTGAGACCGGAGGAAGCGGAGTGCACGAGATTGAAGGAGCCCTCGATGACGTAAGGCCGATCAGGTGGAAAAATGTGCTGCCCGTGAAATTCTTGGGCGGCATGCTCTCGTTAGGCGGCGGCATGGTTTTAGGGAGGGAGGGGCCGACTATCCATATGGGCGGAAACATCGGCAAGATGGTTGCGGATATATTCAAAGCCGGAAAAGAGGAGGCTCATGCGCTCATAGCGGCGGGCGCCGGAGGAGGATTGACCGCGGCATTTAACGCTCCCCTCGCGGGCATCCTTTTCGTATTCGAGGAGATGCGCCCCGAATTCAAATACAACTTTCTATCTGTACAGTCGGTGATTATAGCTTCGGCGGCTTCGGATATAGCGCTGCGCTCCATAATGGGACAAAGCCCAGATATCGAGATGACCGTCCTCGCGACCCCCCCGCTCACCTCTCTCTGGATCTTTCTCATATTCGGTTTTTTATTCGGCATATTCGGCGTCGTATTCAACTTCCTCCTCGTGAGAACACTCGACTTCTTCTCGAACATGAAGGGGCCCGCGTTCACGCTTACGGGGCTTTACGTGGGCGCCTTCATCGGGCTTCTCGCGTGGCTTTACCCCGATATAGTGGGAGGAGGCTATAAAGTCATACCAAAAGCCCTCTCGGGCACGATTCCTGTGACTATGCTTCTGCTGCTCTTCTTCGCACGTTTCGGAACGACGATGATAAGCTACGGCTCGGGAGCGCCGGGCGGAATATTCGCACCCATGCTGGCTCTGGGGACATTGTTCGGAATGTGGTATGGCAACATCGCTCACGGCCTGCGGCCCGACCTCGTCGTGCGTCCGGAGCTTTTCGCTGTCGCGGGCATGGCGGCCCTCTTCTGCGCAACAGTAAGAGCGCCTCTCACCGGCATCGCCCTCACTATAGAAATGACGGGCAATTACTCCATGATACTCCCGCTCATTGTTACCTGCCTCACGGCCACGCTCGTTGCGGAGGGACTGGGGGGAAAGCCTGTTTATACGGTGCTTCTGAGAAGGGCGCTCAGCCTCGCAAGAAAATAAATCTCTCGGTTAATCCCGAATATAATAAGTATTGCGAATGGGAAGGGTATTAAAATATAAACGAAAAGACCGGGCCGGTCGTCCGGCTATAAAGAGACAAGAATTTAAATCAGAGAACCTCTTCCTTGCACCCACCCTCCCTCAATATCTCCTCAATCTCGTACCCCGCAGCGATGCTCGCGATACACGAGACCAATTCATGAACCGGGGAAAAAATCATACTCTCGTCTTCGGCTTCGATCTTTTCTCCCTCACCATACAACGGAGTAAATTCCATTCCTTTCGTGTTCAGGTTCTCATGGTCGTCTTTCCCGCGGTTAACCCTCAAGAATCCCCCCGCCACCTTGGATTCGACGAGATAGAATACGGGCTCCGCAGCCGCATCCGAACCCAGTTTTATGGCCGTCGGTATCCCTTCCTGTATGACTATATCCCTCACGGGCTTACCCCCCTTACTCACCCTCATCCGCTTTCTCCCTTCGGCATTGAGGGTGCGTATTTCATCCCCGTTCGAAACGCTTATAACTGCCATACCGTAGGTTCCGGAATTACTCTTTAAGAACAGATACGGCTCTTCGGAAACCCCCTTTTCTCTATAGACCTTCCGGAGCCTCTGCAGCATCGTGTCCGCGATCGACGCGGTTCTATCCCTGTCTTCGGGACTATCGAAGTCCACACCCTGAAGCGAGACGGTATCGATCGAGATTATCCACGGGTCGATGCCCAGGATTTCCGCCGCCTCCCCGGCAAGCCTGTTGTAATACTCGAAATGGACGCTCTTTCTCCTCGTGTGCCAGCCGATCTCAACCGGCGGCTCGACCGGCTGCAGTATGTCCTTCAGTGTCTTCGGACACTTCTCGGAAAAATCATTGTTAATCAGCAGGAGATCGGGCGAAACTCTCGAGGTAAATATCCTATTACCTTCCTTCATTACTTTTTGCGCCACGACTTCCTCTCCGCTCTGAGAACGGAAAGACGCTTCGTCCTGGTTAAAATCGTCGCTCACAATCCCGACTTCCACCTCGTAATCGACATTCTCGAGTATCGACTTAAGGACATAAATGTTTTCCCAGTAGTACGGGTTTCTCGTATGGAGCTCGGGAATGATAAGAATATTTTTTACTTTCGGGTACTTACGGAGGAAATAGTCCCTAAAAAGCACGGATGCGCGGTCCCTGAAAGGCTGTGAGAGGTTATTAAACCCGGCGGGGAATATGTTCGTATCGACGGGAGCGATCTTATGATCGGATACCCTGAGATCAACCGAGGAGTAGAGGGGAATGAACTCCTTTTCAGCCTTCCCCCTGAACCAGGCTTCTAATTTCTCCTTGCTCCCCGATATCCTGACATTTAGTTCATTAAGATGCTGCATCACTGTCTCAATCTTTCACGACGTATGTTCCGGCGAGCTTATCGTGCCAGGTCTGATATTCGGAATCTATTAAAGACCACAAAAATCCCGCGAACAAAAACGCTGCGGAGACATAATAGCCGAGCCACCTGACAAAGGCTTCCCAGAACCCTACCCTCTCACCCTCGTTATTGATCAATTTTATACCCATCATCATCTTTCCAACTGTCTTCCCTCCGTACCCGTGGAGAAAAACAAAGTACGTGGACGCAAGGAAGAAAAGGATGATATACAAGGGAAAAAATATATCTTGGGATTCCGATGCCCCCGGGTTAAATCCATTTACCAAATATATACCCGTTGCGGCCGCGAGAAACGCGACCAGTGAGACGAGCACAATATCTATGATCAATGCGATAGCGCGTGAAATGATGCCCGCGAGATTATATACCTCGGTCTCCCGCTCGCCATATCCCGCTCCTTTCCGTAAATCCGGCTCATCGGAAGCATCCTCGTGTTCGACAGATACGAACGGGTCAGACCGCAGTGCCGATATCTCCTCTTCAAAACGCGGCTCCTTTTTCTTTGGGGCGCGAGGAAAATTACCGCGTCTATTTTCTGCCGGCCTCCCTCTTCCAAACTCTTTAGAGACAGGAAACAGTTCATAGGATTCATTCTCGATATCATTTTCGGCCGTAGCCCCCCGTTTACGCTTCGATGGCCATGACTTCGGAGATTTAGTGAGTGACGATGTATCGTCCGCCGGGAGGGGGCGCTCACTGAACAAGCTGTCTAAAGAGTCGCCGGAATTGTTTTCCCGGTGCGTCCCGGAGCTCATTTCAGCACTTTTAGCATCTTCCTGATCAGAAGCTCTATATATCGGGTCGGCACTCAGAGGAGAACCGCATTTCTTGCAGTATTCCAGATAGTCAAAACTGTTATATCCGCACGACGGACATTTCATGGGTGTTCGGTGTAATATCGAATATGGTAATCAATATATTATGCACGAAAAAAAAACTGCGCCCTAACCCGACTAATCAGATCAATCATTCTGATGGGTATATGGAGTCGGGATAGGGCGCAGATGAATTTATTTACTATGGTGTCAGGAACCTTGCGTGAGCTTAATCTCAATAGCGGATTTAAGACCTTCCGGATTCGCGCCAGGTACTATCATACCGTTAACGACGAATGTGGGTGTGGACTGAACCCCGACTTCCGTAGCTTCTTTAATCTGACTCTCAACCTTTGCCTTTACTTCCTTGGATTGCAGGCATGCATCGAACTTCTTGGTATCGAGCCCTAGCTCCTTTGCATACTGATTGAATTTTTCATTCGAGTTCTCGAGTGTAATGTCCTTCTGATTATCGAATAGCTTGTCATGGTAAGCCCAGAACTTATCATTACCACCCTCCTGATAGACGCATGTAGCGGCTATCGCGGCAGGCATTGCCCAGTTATGGTTCTTCAAAGGAAGCTGCTTGTAGGAGATTTTAACCTTCCCGTTATATTCCTTTAAGATCGCGGGGAGCATATCTTTTCCCCTCTTGCAGAAAGGACACTGAAAATCAGAATACTCGACTATTGTAACCTTCGCGTCCGCAGCGCCTTTTGTCGGAACGTTCTCGAGCGTTATCTTTTCCATTATCTCTTTATGCGGATCGACGGTCGTATCGAATACCTCGCTTCCGAGAACGAGATACTTCCCGTTATCGCTAACGAACACAGGAACGGTCTGACGGCCTCCCATATTAAACGATCCCTCTCTGAAACCGGTTATCTTGGACGCCTTGAACTTCGATGTGTCCACAATCTCGCTATTGATGATCAGAAACTTTCCGTCAGCTGTCATCAGAATTGGGAACTCGCCCCTTGGAATGGGGATCGCACCCTGCTTTATGTTCTTTATCGGCGTCTCTTTAAAGGTCGATGTCTCCACCATGTTGCCCATTAATATATATTTCCCGTCCTGGCTGATGACGAAGGCAACGTCCTGCGCCCCCTGAGGGGTAGTGATAACGAATTTACCTTTTTTGAGACCCTTTATCGAACTTTCTTCAAAACCTTGAACCTCGATAACGGTATCGGGCGTTAAATTCGCACCGAACCTGTTTTTAAAAAACGTCTGAAGACGTGAAGAGTCTTCTTTTGATATTTGCTGGCTGAACGCCTGGCTGCCTACAATTAGAAATGTTATTGTAAGTATTGCCAAAGACAAAAATTTAAATCTCATACATGCCTCCTTGGGTTTTTGTTAGCTAAAACTATACCACTGAATGTTGAGAAAGCAACATAAACTCCTCTGGCCTAATTTAAGCGCTAGTAGCCAGAATTATTCAATTTTAATTCATGAAAACACCCTGTCGAATATGCGGTCGATATTCTTGAGATCGGCGGTCACATCAAAACATTCTTTTATTTCTTCCTTAGTTAATAAACCCGCGACATCCGCGTCTTTAATAAGGAGGTCGAGGAAATCGGCATTCTCCTTCCACGTTTTCATGGCATTCCGTTGGACTAGCTTATAGGCGTCCTCTCTGGACACGCCTTTTTCGACCAGTTTCAGCAAAACCTTTTGCGAGAATATGAGTCCTCGTGTGAGCCATATGTTTTTTTCCATATTCTCGGGATAGACCTGAAGACCCTCAAGAAGATAGGCGAGCCTGTCGAGCATGAAATCGAGGAGGATCGTACTGTCGGGACCAATCACCCTCTCGACGGACGAATGACTGATATCGCGTTCGTGCCAGAGGGGTATATTCTCAAGCGAGGTAATGGAATAAGAGCGAACGACACGGGCAAGCCCGCACAGGTTTTCAGAAAGCACAGGGTTCCTCTTGTGAGGCATTGCAGATGAGCCCTTCTGGCCCTCCGTAAACGGCTCTTCGAGCTCGAGCACTTCCGTCCTCTGAAAGTGCCTTATTTCCAAGGCTATTTTTTCGATAGTCGATGCTATTATCGACAGAGTGAGGAAGTATTCGGCATGTATGTCGCGCTGGACGATCTGGGTGGATATCGGAGCAGGCCTGAGACCCAAGCGTCTGCAAGCGTCTTCCTCTATCTCGGGAGTAACGTTCGCGAACGTCCCGACAGCCCCTGAAATCTTGCCGACGCTGACAACATCCCTTGCCCGTATAATCCGCTCCAGGTTCCTTTTCATTTCGTCATACCAGAGCGCGAATACGAGTCCCAGTGTTTTAGGCTCTGCGTGAATGCCGTGGGTCCTGCCGATCATGGGCGTCTTCTTATATTTAAACGCTTGTTTTTTTAGAATCTTAATTACGACCTTGATATCTTGAATTATTATTTCGGCCGCTTCCCTCAGCTGAAGCGCGAACGCGGTATCGAGAACGTCGGATGATGTGAGGCCGAGATGGATATACCTTGATTCCTTACCTACGTGCTCCGAGACCGAGGTCAGAAAGGAGATTACATCGTGCTTAAGCTCTTTTTCGAGCTCGTTGATCCTGGCGACATCGAACCCGGCTTTCTTCTTAATGGCATCCACCGCTTTTTTGGGTATCCGCTTGTACTTAGCCCATGCCTCGCAAACGGCAATTTCAACTCGAAGCCAGTTTCTGTACTTTGCCTCATCCGTCCAGACCGCGGACATTTCAGGCCTTGAATATCTGGGAATCAAATCGTAAGCACCTCCCCCATGGTTTTTCTGGGAGCGACTGAGATTTGCACCTCCGTCCCATCAACCGATTTCTTTAACACGCTCGACGCAGATTCATAAGCTACTTCGGGTTTGTTATTCACCTGGCTCAAATGGGCGAGCACAAGGTGTTTTAACCCGCAATGAACCAATTCCGAGAGGAGCTCCGAAGCCTGGTTATTCGAAAGGTGGCCCAGGCGTCCCCTGATCCTCTGCTTTAGATCCCACGGATAGTGGCTGTAAAGGAGTATGTCGTTATCGTGGTTGAATTCCAATACGAGAGCGTTCGACCCCCTGAGCCTCTCTCTGACTAATGCAGTGACGGTGCCTATGTCCGTGACCACCCCTATCTTCTCATCTTTGCCGGATTCGATCGAGAAGCCGACGGGGTCAAGGGCGTCGTGAGGCACGGAGAAGGGTGTTATCAACATATCCTTTATCATAAAAGAAGCATCGCTATCGAATTCCCTGAGAGAGCTCACTTTATTATGCCAGAGATGGGACGTGGCTCTGGCGACATGCACCGGGACGCCTATATTCGGTATGGCCGCAGTGTGGTCGGAATGCTCGTGGGTAACTACAACGGCGTCGATATCGGATACATCCACATCGAGCCTCCTCAGCTTGAGACCGATCTGCCGGAGACTTATTCCCGCGTCGACGAGGATCCTCGTGTCCTCGGATTCTATATATAGAGAATTCCCGGAACTGCCGCTCGCAAGTGTACAGATTCTCATTGGTTATACGGTACCGTTTCCATCGATATGAAAATCTAGTATGGATTTATTTTTTCTTAAAAGTCAACACCGCGGAATTAAAAACCCCTCTAATCCGATTTCGATTCACGCGCAAGATGTAGTTAATACGCCGAGCAACCGTGATCGTTAACCAATGCTCAACCGAACCTTAATAGAAAATTAATCTTTTTTAGTAATAATCATTTCCATACCCTAAAACTCCGTGCTCCTGGGGGGTGAGACTTCATCGGGCTCACCCCCCCCTTTTTATAATCCGGGAAAGTCTCCATTGATTCGCATAGCTCCGCTCAAATCCAACCGGCACTATTCTTACAGCCGCCGGAGGAGGCGGTACAATCAATACTCCTTATCTCTCTGAAGCGCGGGCTCGGGAATTATCGGGGTAATTGATGAGTCCGGGCCCTTTTTACCGGAGCCGTGAAAGATTGAAAGAAGTCCCGTATATAAAAATCCGAACTGTATGAGCAGAAGGAACGGGACCCACCCCAGATGTCCCATATATATAGCAAAAACGGTCTGGAGAAAAAACAATACGCCGAGAACGAGCTCTATGACAGCGGTCATTTCTTTCGATGCGACGTAGCTCCTCGAACGCCAGTTGTCATTCCTGGAAGTAACTGCAAATTTCGGGGTACGCCTGAACTCCGAAGTCTTGCCGAGTAAGGCTTCGAGCACCGCTTTCGAGTTGTTGACCGCCATTCCGGCTCCTATAGATATGGCAAGCGGTACATACTTCAGATAGGTGAGCCAGTTCTTGCCGTGCACCTCCCTCACCGTGATTACATAAAAAAGCACGAAGCTGAGAGTTCCGGCAGTTATAGCGATTATGTTTATGACTATGCCGCTGTCCCACCCTATCTTGCTCCAGAAAAATCCCATCGGGAACATAAGCAGGAAGAGAAACAACAAGAGCAGATAAGATATATTGCCGAAGAGATGGAAAAATGCCTCGGACTTAATTTTAAAAGGAAGATTTTTCCTCCTGAACACCTCGGGAAGTATTTTTAATGCAGTTTGAACCCCTCCCTTTGCCCACCGGTGCTGCTGTGATTTAAACGCGTTCATATCCACCGGCAGCTCCGCATCGGCAGTCGTTTCCCTCAGGTAAACCAGCTTCCATCCCGCAAGCTGTGCCCTGTAACTGAGGTCGAGATCCTCGGTAAGGGTATCATGCTGCCATCCGCCCGAGCTTTCTATGCATTCCTTCCTCAATACTCCGGCAGTCCCGTTGAAGTTAAAAAACATCCCGCCGTTAAACCTGGACGTCTGCTCTATCATAAAATGCCCGTCAAGGAGTATCGCCTGAGCTTTGGTAAGGGAGGAGTAATCGAGATTTACATGCCCCCACCTGACCTGCACCATGCCGACCTCGGGATCGGAGAAGAAATCCACGGTATTCCTGAGAAAGTCCCGGGGGGGTATAAAGTCAGCGTCGAATATTGCCAGAAGCTCGCCCTTTGCCGATTTAAGCCCCTCCCTCAGGGCTCCTGCCTTATAACCCTCCCTGTTTTCCCTGTGTATATATGTTATATCGTAGCCGGATTGTTTAAATTGATTGACGCACCTGCTCGCAATTTCCACGGTCCTGTCCGTGGAATCATCGAGGACCTGGATCTCGAGCAGCTCTCTCGGATAGTCTATCCTGCATACTGAGGAGATGAGCCTCTCCACGACGTACATTTCGTTATATATGGGGAGTTGTATCGTTACGTGGGGAAGGGTTTCGAACCTGAATTTGGGGACCGGTACTTTTTCTTTATTCTTACCGTATAAATAGGAAAGGTAATACCGGTGCAGACCGAATATGCAAAGAAGCGTCAGCGTTACGGCATAAAGGACTGTTACAATAATCTTAGAAGCTAAAATAAGGTATTCCACTTCTCATTTCCTGCTGCCTTTTCCTTCCGGAGAAGATCAGAACTTTGCCTCTTTGAGCCTTTCTACAGCCTGAATTATTCTTTCGGTATTGAACGTAGTCGATACACGCGCATACCCCTCGCCATACCTTCCGAAACCCGTGCCGGGGGTCACGACGATCCCGGCTTCGGTTAAAAGCTTTGTCGAAAATTCTTTTGACGAAAGCCCCCGTGGGACTTCGAACCAGACATAGAACGTGGCCTTGGGTTTATGGTACTTTAAACCGGCCTCGTCGAGTCCCTTACAAAAAATATCCCTCCTATCCTGGAATATTTTTTTCCTGTCCTCAAGGCCGACTTTGTAGTTTTTCAATGCCTCTATGCCGGCAACCTGGACAGCCTGGAAGGCGCCCGAATCTATATTAGTCTTTATTTTCCCCAGCCCTCCTATCGCCTTCTTATTTCCTACCGCAAACCCGATCCTCCATCCGGTCATGTTGAAGGTCTTGGACAGGGAATGGAATTCGATACCGATTTCCTTGGCACCGTCGAACTGGAGGAAGCTGACCGGAGTATATCCGTCATACGCTATTTCCGTATAAGCAGCGTCGTGACATATAAGAATATTGTACTTGATGGCGAAATCCACAAGTTCCTTGTAAAAATCATCGCCCGCGACGGCAGTAGTGGGATTGTTCGGATAGTTTACGAACATTATCTTCGCTTTTTTCCTGATATCCTCGGGTATAGCTCCGAGGTCGGGGAGAAATCCGTTCTCCTTCAGGAGGGGGACTGCGTAGGGCACGCCTCCGGCGAAGCTTATGGACGTGGGGTAAACGGGATAACCCGGGTCCGTATATAGTCCGATGTCCCCGGGGTCGAGAAAGGCAAGCGGAGTATGGGCTATCCCTTCTTTCGAGCCGATGAGCGCAACCACCTCTGTCTTCGGGTCGAGCTCGACTCCGAAACGCTCCTTATACCAATCAGCGACTGCGGTCCTGAATGAGAGCATGCCTTCATATGAGGGGTATCTGTGATTTTGCGGGTCCTCGGCCGCTCTTTTCAATGCCTCCACTATATGCTTCGGTGTCGGTATGTCAGGGTCGCCTACGCCTAAATCTATGATGTCCATCCCCTTTGCCCTCATTTCAGTCTTTTTTGCGTCGATTTCTGCAAACAGGTACGGCGGAAGATCCGCAATTCTCTTCGCCCACTTCACATCCATATAGAAATTCTCCTTTGTCTCTGCCCTTTAGGATTTTCTATCATAACTAACCTATCGTGTTAGAGCAAGCCGGGACGCCTCAGGTGCCCGAAGAAACAGGCCGATCGGAGTATGTATGTAACCTCCCGGCACCATTTAATCTTCGGCACCGGCGCTTTCTTTATACGCCCCGCTAATTCGTTCGTATGCGATTTTCGCCAGCTCCTTTCTGGAACGATAGGAGCCCGACCCGATTGCTTCGAGCTCGGTGAGCTCCACGCTTATCGATCTGAGATTCAAGAGTCTGAAAAAGTGCTCGAAAAAGGTTATGTTGCCGTGATAATAAACCAGCCGCCCGTTCACGGCGTCCACATCGAGACCGTTTATTTTTCTGTACCTTATACAAAGCGGGAGAACATCGACATCACCTTCCGATACCACACCGAGTAAGGGCGTTTTGAATGGCATTACCCCCTCGCCGTCAGAAGTCGTCCCCTCCGGGAAGAGGACTACGTTCAGACCCATATTTAGTATATCCTTAATATTCCGCATATCGCTTAACAGGCGTGCCCTGTTCCTCCTTTCGACGAATACCCCTCCCGAGTACCTGATAATCGATCCGAGCAGGAATGCTTCCTCGAGCTCCGAATTCGCTACGAAAACCGAGGGAGCGGAGGAGGAGATTACGAAGATGTCGATATACGAAAGATGGTTCGATATAATGAGGTGGTTCTCGTTTCTTTCCTTCAGCCTATGAATATTCTTAAGTGTGACTTTCACGCCGAGCACCATGAGAGCCGCCCGGAGATAAAAGGAAGAGATGCGCGAGAAATACCTGAGTTTCGCCCCTTTGTCTCTAACAAGAAGATCCACGCAAAAGGATAACGGGAGAAATGTTATGACGAGTACAAGGAACGCGAGGATCTTGATGGGTTTAATGAGCCAGGTCATAGTTTCCGATGCCCGATTCCGCTTTGATTCAGGCCGCTGTGATAAAATAATTGCCGGATATAATTTACTTCACCCGGCGGAAATATAAAAACAGTCAGATGAATACGCTCACAGAATTTATCAAATCGGAGATAAGGGCGAAAGGCCGGATCACTTTCTCGGAATTCATGGAGCATGCGCTTTACCATCCGGAGCTCGGCTACTATACGTCCGGGAAAACCCGGATCGGAAAAGGAGGGGACTATTACACAAGCCCCTGCGTAACTTCCGAATTCGGGGAGGTCCTGGCCGGATTCATAGCCAAAGCAGGCACTTTCATAGACGGAAACGGTCTTAAGGTAGTTGAGTTCGGCGCAGCGAGGGGGTTACTGGCCTCGGATATACTCGATGCAATTAAACGAGGGAGTCCTGAACTGTATGATGAAATTACTTACTATGTGATCGAAAAGAGCGCTCGGAATCTCGAACAAGCCGAAGAGGCCCTCGAAAATCATATCGCCAGAATTAAATTCTTATCCTCGATCTCCGAAATCGATCCCGAAGGAGCGGACGGTGTTATCCTATCGAACGAGCTCGTCGACGCATTCCCCTTTCACAGAGCGAAGTTCGCAGGCGGAGCTCTCAGGGAGATATTCGTTTCGCTGAAAGACGGTGAATTCGCCGAAGTCCTCGATGAGCCGAGCGCTAAGGAATTGGACGAATACTTCGATGGGTACGGGCTTCATTTTCGTGAAGGGCAGGAGGTCGAAATAAATCTGAATGCTGGCAGATGGCTCGGGCAGGCTCAAAAGATTATAGGAAAGGGTTTTATCCTGACCATAGACTACGGATACCTCGCACCCGAGCTATATAGCCCGGAAAGGATGAAAGGGACCTTTAAGTGTTTGCATAAGCATACGACAAATGAAAATCCCTACGTAAACATCGGCGAGCAGGACATTACCGCTCATGTGGATTTCAGCAATCTGATAAGGGCGGGCGAGACCTTCGGGCTCAAGAAGCTCAAGTACACAACCCAGGGCCAGTTCCTTATAGACTGGGGGATACTGGATATAATGATGAGGGAACCCGGTAATTTGGAGGATAATAAGAATATGACTATAAAGAACCTCTTCCTTCCGGGGTCCATGGGCAATAGTTTTAAAATACTCCTTCAGAAAAAGAACGTCGATGAAACCGATGAAGGCCTGTATCCTGAATCCCCGTTAAAATTAAGCTTCGGCATAGTATAAAAAGCAGAAAAGCCGGCTCCCGGACATAATCATTCTTTTGCGGTCAGACACCTTTTTTCGCCCCCTCCCCGAAACGACCTACCGGATCCAGCGATAATCCGAAATCCGGCATATACTCATCCATTTATAATCCCGGGCCAAAAAACCTCTTGACAATAGCGCTGAGATATAATATTATTAGGACTAACCGGTCAGTACTAACTTACGAGGGGTATCGAAATTGAATAAAAGCAAAGAAAAAATTCTAGCCAGCGCAAAGGAGTTATTCCACGAAAACGGCTTCCAGCAGACATCGGTAGATGAAATTCTCAAGCAGAGCGGGGTCACAAAAAGCAACTTCTACTACCACTTCAAAAGTAAGGAGGAGTTGGGGCTTATCATACTCGATAGATTTATAAGGCATTACGAGGCCGAAGTGCTGCTGAAGACGCTTGGAAATACATCGCTTGGGCCCTCCGAAAGACTAAAGGAGTTTTATAAAGCCGTTAAAACATTCCACCGCGATTCAGAAAAACCAAAGGGATGCCCTTTTGGCAATCTTGCAATTGAGATGAGCGGAGCAAATGAAAATTTCAGGGAAAAACTTTCCGTTTTTTTTAATTCCTGGGAAAAGACTATAGAAGAGTGCATTGAAGAGGGTATGAGAAAAGGGGATTTCCGCAGCGACCTCCCGCCCGGAGTAATCGCTCAGTTGATACTCTCTCATCTCGAAGGGGCGATAATGATGGTTAAAACCCACAGGTCGATCGAGCCGCTTTCTACGGGGGTCGAGACCATCATGAAGCTTTTAAAAGCTGCATAATAAAAATTTAAGGAGGTGTATTATGCCGGAATTTTTATTTAAAAGTGACATTTCAAGTGATATGGCACTTTTTAAAGAATTAAACCCCGAGCTCCACGGGGCCTGGATGGAATTTCATAACGGAGCATTTGAAGACGGAGCCCTCTCCCAGAAGGAGAAACAGCTCATCGCAGTTGCAGGAGCGCACATAACGCGATGTCCATACTGCATAAGGGCAAGGGTCAGGTTATCCAAAAACCTCGGAGCCACGGATCAGGAGATCATCGAAGCGATCTATGTCGCGATGCGCTTTGCGATGGGAGGGCCCTATGCTTACTCAACCATAGCTTATGAAGCCCATGACGCGCTTGAGCACAATATCCCCCTTACGGAAGGACATTTCTTTAAAAAGGACGTAACCAAGGAAATAAGCGAGTTCAGCAAATGCAGCGGGGCTAATTCAGAGGCTTTCAAGAATTTCACTAAAAAGGTATTCGCCGAAGGGGCGCTAAGCAAGGATTTTAAAAGAGGTCTAGTCGGACTCGCCTGCGCCCACATGACGAAATGCCCGTACTGCATCAGGGGCTGCGTGAAGGACGCGAGGAGCGGCGGAATTACGAAGGAGCAAATGGCAGAGGCTATCAATGTAGCCATGGTCATGTCCGCGGGCGCATGCTTTGCCCATACGAGCATTGCAATGGATACGCTTTCAAGCCTGAATGCAAAGGATAAAGCCAGGGCTGCCGGATAATTCGAATTATGCGGTCAAGCTTTTAACCTACGCCCCTCGGCGAATAAAACGATGAATCAAACCCGTGCGGAGACGATGGCAGAAGCCCTATCGTCTCCGATACGAATTGTCAGTCCATACCCCGCTTAAACCTTAATTGTCCAGTATTACTACATATTTTAATAATATTAGCAGCCCCAAGGCTAATGTGGTAACTTATCCTTCGAATGAGCTGGCGCTTAATATCGAACGAAGACACTATCGCCGCTATAGCGACACCTCCCGGGAATGGAGGCATCGCCGTCATAAGGATCAGCGGCCCGAAATCTCTTCATTTCACTAATCTCATCTTTAAAACCGGACGCGGCGATGCCGATATAACGCTTATGGAATCTCACCGCCTGTATCACGGCCGTATCATCGATTATAGAACGGGCGACGTTGCGGACGAGGTGCTTTGCGTATTCATGAAGTCCCCAAACTCATATACGGGAGAGGACGTCGTCGAAATACATTCCCACGGCGGATATCTGGTCCCGAAAAAAATACTTGAGATACTATTCAGCCTGGGAATCAGGCCCGCAAACCCGGGAGAATTCTCCCTCAGAGGGTTTTTAAACGGGAAAATGGACCTTGCCCAGGCCGAAGCCGTTTCGGATATCATAAACGCCCGGACCGAAGAGGGTTTGAAACAGGCCGAGCTCCAGCTCGAAGGGGTCCTCTCGGAAAAGATCGGGGAATTCAAGGATGTTCTTCTGGATATGCTGGCCGAGGTGGAAGCTCAGGTTGACTTTCCCGAGGAAGATATAGATCCCATAGTCAAAGAGAGCCTGATTAAGCGTGTACAGAGTCTGCTATCGGGCTTAAATACGCTTTTATGCACATACGAGGAAGGCCGGATAATAAAATACGGCGTAAAAACCGCTATACTCGGCAAGCCGAACGTCGGAAAATCAAGCCTTTTGAACAGGCTCTTAATGAAGGATAGAGCGATCGTTAGCCCCCTCCCCGGAACTACGAGGGATTTCATAGAGGAGAGCATAGATGTCAGGGGGATCCCGCTCATCCTGATAGATACCGCAGGCATCAGAATTACATCCGAAGAGATAGAACATGAGGGAGTCCGGCTTGCGGAGAAAAAGGCCGAGGAGGCGGAGCTGCTGCTGGTGGTGCTCGATGGGAGTGTGGAGCTCGATAGCGACGATATCGAGGCCCTAAGACACGCGATCGACAAGAAAGCCATCGTTGTTATCAACAAATCAGATAGAGGATTTATTTTGAACCCAGATGCACTCTCCGATTTGATTCCCGGAAACAAAATAGTACATACATCCGCCAAACTGGGCACGGGTATCGAGGAGCTTAAGGACGCGGTAGGCGGGCTGCTGACAGGCGGGAAAGTCCATGCCGATGGAACCGAGCTCATGCTCACGGAGCTCAGGCACAAACTCGCCCTGGAAATGGCTGTAGATAACCTCAATTCATTCCTTGAGATATTGAATAAGGGTGAGTCCCCGGAATTCCTCGCCATAGACCTCAGAACGGCTCTCGATTCGCTCGGAGAAATAACGGGAGAGGTAACTACGGAAGATATACTGGGAAGGATCTTCAGTAAATTTTGCATTGGCAAATAGGGTGTTAGGGAATGTTTCACGTGAAACATCCACAATTGTGGATAGATATTTTCACATTTATGAAGACCGCATTAAGGCATATTATTTAATATTAACAGTTGGTTATGGCAATTTTGCTGTTTTGCGCCTGGTTTTTATCCACAATCCTTCCACCTTTTTTTAATTTTTCATTATTTTCGGGCGGTTGAGCAATTAGGACGTGAAAATATATTAATACAGAAAGGCTTGAGGATATAAAGAGCTAATTTTGATCCCATCCGAGCTTCGCATAAAGCAGCTTCTTAATGCTTTCATATAGTTCATCTCCAAGCGGTAAGCTTAATCCTCCCAGTTCCGAAATAAGAAGAGAACCTGAGAGGGAGTTCGTCAAGAAGGCGAACCGGGAACCGGCCAGGTCTTCCGGATAATACCCGCCCTCTTCCACCGTCAATCCCAGCTCCGGGGCGGAATTTATGAGAATTTCGCGTGTGACTCCGGCCAGAAGCCCGCAATCAAGCGAAGGAGTGCATAAGGTATCTTTCCCTACCCAGAAAATGTTGCTCGATGTGCACTCCGTTATCTCCCCCTTTTCATTGAGAATTGCTGATTCATTATAGCCCGTCCGGTTCGCTTCTCTCCGCGCGACGACATTCTCAAGATAGTTGAGAGACTTAATGCGGCGAATGGGAGATCCCGAGTGTCTTTTAAATGAGCATATATCGGCTCTTACCGGCTCCCCCCTCGGCCGGTAATCCCTGACTATAATTATGATGTCGCCGCTCGCAGGATAATCATAATAATTAAAACCCCCGCCAGAAAGCAGGCATACCTTCACATAAGCATCCGGCAATCGTGAATCCGATAGGGCTTTATCTATTAAACCGGTCAGTGCAGCTATACCCATCAAAGGTATTCCGAGCAGAGCGGCCCCACGCTCCATACGCTCATAGTGCTTCTCGAAAAAGACTGGCAAACGTGATTTATAACGAAATGTCTCAAAAAGCCCCTCTCCATAAAAAAGAGCCCTCAGCGGGACCCCGGGCTCTGCCCTTTCGCCATTTATAAGTACCTGTTCCAACTCATTTTCCTTGATACTATCTTTATTCAGCCAGCCCCATGGCCTTTTTGATCGCAAGGGATTTTAAAACTGTTTCCTCATACTCTCTCTCCGGGTCCGAATCCCATACGATCCCGCCGCCCGCCCAGAACGTAGCTCTCCCGGCATATTTGACCATCAATCTTATCCCGACGCTCAACGTAAAGTCCCCGTTCGGGAAAAATAATCCTATTGCTCCGCAATAGGGTCCTCTATAATGCGGCTCGAGCTCATCTATCACCTCAAGAGCCCTCCTCTTGGGCGCTCCGGTGACAGAGCCGGGCGGAAAGAGATTTTTTATTATACTTCTTATTGCTTCACCGTCGTTAAGGCGGCCTTCCACCTCTGAAACCAATTGATGAAGGGTCGTATATGTTTCCACATCGAAAAGCCTGCTGACCTTTACTGAGCCGCGCCTGCATACCCTTGAGAGATCATTCCTCATGAGGTCCACGATCATAAGGTTCTCTGCCCTCTCCTTTTCGCTGCTCACAAGCTTCGCTTTCTTAATCGTGTCCGATTCCCGGGTATTCCCCCTGTCGATGGTCCCCTTTATTGGCGTCGTGGTCAATATATCTCCATTTTTGCGCAAAAAAAGCTCCATCGACCCGCTCGCCAACTGAAAATCACCGAAATCCAGATAGCAGCCGAAAGGCACTTGTTGCACGTGAAACATCCGCAAAAAGCATTCAATGGCGGGCAGCCGGTATTCGACTGTATACCTCTGTGAAAGATTAACCTGATATATGTCCCCGTATTTTATGTATCTTTTTGCAAGCCCGACCATCCTTACGTATTCGTCCCTGCTCAGATTCGATTTTAATTCATGGACGGCTTCTTGGCGATGTTTTAAATTGTCGGGGACATGCCTCTGTCCGCCGGGCTCAAATTTTAGTTTCGCGGAATCCCCGGTTGAGATATCCTCGTCCCGGAAAAGAAGAAAATTCATATCCGGGAATCTGTCGCCTTCTTTAATTCGTGCAGGGATGAAGCCCGTGTCAGTGTAAGCGGAGTATTCATACCCGATGTATCCCGCGGCTGTGTACCCCTCGCTCAGGTAACCCTCAAGGATCAATAAAGGGTCGCGGCTTGTTTGTGACGAGCCGTTTTCCGTTCTTACGGTCACTAAGCCCCCCTCGGAATAAAATGACCCTCTGGGTTCTCCGAAATGAATGAAGGTGCCCTTCCCGCCGCCGGACCCCGACCAGCCGCCGCCTGAGTCTATAAAGAGACATGAACACGGATCCAGATAGTTCATGGTTATAAATCTTAACTATATTAAATAAACTTACAAACCGGAAGGCAGATGTTAATATAGGATTTAGCAAAATCAATAAATTACTACTACGTTATATCTATAAGCAGAAGTCGCCGCCCCGGGATTATTGTGAAAAAGTCCTGAGCACGCATTAAATCTTTCCGGATCAGGCCTTGGTCTCGGACTCGACAGACTCCCTCAGAATCACAGATATGTCCTTGATTTCTATCTTATCGTTGCCGGCGTGTTTGGATGCATCCTCAAACATCGTATCGCAGAAATAACATGCCACAGCCAGCGTGTCGGGGTTTTTAGATTCCACTTCCTCGAACCTGTTCCAGTTGACCCTCGGCGCGTCTTCCTCCATCCAAATCTTTCCCCCGCCCGCCCCGCAGCAGAAGCTCTTCTCGCGCCTCCTGTCAAGCTCGATAAGCCTGAGTCCGGGTATCGATTGAAGCAGCTCTCTCGGTTCATCGAAGACCCTGTTATACCTGCCGAGATAACACGGGTCGTGATAGGCGACATCCTTGTTTATTTCCTTCGTCGGTTTTAATCTCCCCTGCTTCACGAGATCGTTCAGGAGCTGTGTATGGTTTATGACCTCGTAGTTGCCTCCGAACTGCGGGTATTCGTTCTTGATAGTGTTGAAACAATGAGGACAGTTGGCTATGACTTTTTTGACCTTGAGCCCGTTTAAGGTTTCGATGTTCTGTGTGGCGAGCATCTGATATAACGCCTCTTCCCCGAGCCTCCTCGCCGGGTCGCCCGTACAGCTCTCCATGGGTCCGAGGACTGCGAAGTTAACCCCGGCCTGAGTCAGAAGGCTTACTATCGACTGCGCGATCTTCTGTCCCCTCGGATCGTAGCCCCCGTAGCACCCCATCCAGTAAATATATTCAAATGCGCTTGCGTCCTCGATTCCGTTTTCACCAATCACGTTTACGCCTTCATATCCGGAGATCCATTTGGCGCGGTCGCCCTCGCTGAACCCCCACGGATTCCCCTGGGTCTGGAGCTTCTGCAGGGTTTTGACCGCCGTCCCGGTCAGCCTGCCCTCGAGCGTAAGATATCGCCTCATTTCCATGATCTTCCCCATCTGGTCTATAAAGAGCGGGCACTGCTCGACACAGGCGTTACAGCTTGTGCATGCCCAGAGCTCTTCCTCGGTCACCCATTCGGGTCCGGGTATGGTTTGGGCCTCTTTGCCGTTTGAGGAATTCCCGTTCAAAAGCTCTTTCCCTTCGCTCGAGGCATAGTGCCTGAGCTTGACAACTATTTCTCGAGGCGAGAGCGGCTTCTCCGTATGCCATGCGGGACAGTTATCCGTACACCTTCCGCACTCCGTGCATGTGTACGCGTCAAGTATGTCCTTCCATGTGAAATCCTGTATTTTGCCCGCTCCGAAGTGGTCTACGTCCTCGGGGACATTTTCGAAGTCAATGGGCTTAAGCGCCCCCCGCGGCTGAAGGTTCTGGAAAAACACGTTGGGTATGGCTGTAAATACGTGGCTGTGCTTCGAATATGGCAGATAATTCAAGAATCCCATGACTATGAGGACATGGAACCACCAGAAAAATTCATGGGAATACATAAGACCGGAATCGCTCATGCCCGAAAAGAAAACTCCTGACAATGTGCTCGAAACAGGCAGCCATCCGGGTTCCGCCGCGCCCATAGCTACATTTGTAGCCATAGCCCCGAGAGCGGTAACCATGAGCCCGAATATGAGCCCCAGTATCACGACCGCATCGAGCCCGTTTACTTCCCTTCTCTTAGCGATAGTGGTCCTGTTTATTATCCCCATTATAATGGCTATGACGACCAGTGTCTGCACTATATCCAGTACGAATTCATAGACTTTATGCGCCGAGCCGGGGATCAGTTTGAAGCCCGGGAATACCCCGCCGATGAGTATCTCGATAGTTCCGATCGTAATTATTACGAAGCCCCAGAAAATCATGAAATGCTCTACGCCGGCGAATTTATAATTTGTTACAAGCCTCTTCTGGCCGAACACGTATATCAGCACCCTTTTTATTCTTTCACCGATATTATCGAACCTGGGTTCGTATTTACCCAGACGAAGAATCTTCACAAGGTTATAAATGTTGTAGAAGAAAAACCCGAAGGCGGCTATTATCAAAATTGCCATTATGATCGGCTTCATAAATTGTCTCCTTAATAAGCGGGCGACCGAATTACCAGACCGGCTCTAAGTATCTTAAAAAAAAGCGCTATGATAGTCAAGGAAAAACGGGCTTTTAAGTCCGGCGTGATAAATTAATTTTAATAATAACAATAGGGGAATAAATTCGAGTGCCCGGACAAATAATGAATATTATATATATGGGCTATAAATAATATACATTAGAGACCGGTTTCGGAATGTAAACGGAGGTGTGAAACAACACCATCCCCTTAAGCAACCCCGCCGCCGAACATGGAGTAGCAACCGGCCCTGTGGTTTTGGAACGGATCAGTTCAATGTGACCAGAACGGACTTAACATCGGGCTCGACGCTTATCATATCGTCGCCGAACCTCTTGGCCTCGTCTTCAGTAGTAAACTTGCCGACTTTCACCCTGTACCAGGTCCCCTTGCCCGGCAAATCCACTTTCTCTATGTAAGCCTGATAGGTCTTGGACTTGAGTGACTCCTCCATCTCCTTTGCTAACTGAAGGTCGGGGAACGAGGCCAGCTGTACCGCGTACTGCCCTTCGGTGTCATTCGTAATCAGAGAACCCGCTACCGTATCGGAATCTCCGCTTGCCGCGGTTTTATCGGCTTTCCTTTCGACTTTTTCCGCTTTGACCGTCAATGCAGGTTGTTTCGGGAGAGCCGGTTTGGCGTTTACCTGACTGCTCACCCCTTTATCGGCGAGAGTCTCGACATATATAAACGATTTTTTATTGCCGGCGGATGAATTGGTTCTGTCCGTTTCCTTAGCGATCATAGAGGCGATATTTCTTTCGGCTGGAGTTTTTTTCAGATAATCGTAATGGGCATAAACCCTGTTCACGTATTCTATGGTTTCATCGTACGGAGGAATTTTATAACCGTACTTTATAACGGCATTCTCCCCGGCGTTATACCCGGCTATCGCAAGCGTCATGTTATTGTTGAACATACCCATAAGCATATTGAAATACTTGACTCCGCCTTCGATATTCTCGACGGGGTCGAACGGATCCGATACCCCGATCCGCTCTGCCGTTCCCGGCATCAGCTGCATTATGCCCATGGCCCCCTGGGGAGAAACCGCATCGGGGTTGAAATTTGACTCTACCTTTATCATCGCTTTTATGAGAAGCGGGTCGACGCCGTACCACTTTGCGGTGCTGTTTATATGCTGATCGAATTCATCGGAGTAATTGTATTTATCGAGGTACCCCCTCTGGCTCTTGGGAGTGCCGCGGAACGTCCCCCAGGGACTTCCGATCTTCTTGTATCCGCTGCTTTTTGGGTCGATATTTGTGTAATACACGACCCCGTTAACTTCTTTTTTATAATAATATGAATTTGCGGAGGTATTTTCCGATAACGAAAAAATAAATACGGGCAGGGTTAAAAAAACCCAAATCATGCGTTTGCTGATATTGAGTATTCGGCAGTCGGCTCTTCTCATGCGAGACTCCGGACAGCACATTCTCAAAAAGGGCATAGAGGGACTGCCTCAATATCTAAATAGAAGAGCGGAATTTAATAGCGACCCATCCTCCATCTCTTCGGCAACCCGCCGCCATAGGCTGACTTCGCCCTTAGGCCGTCGGCTTTGCGCCCTATTCTTTCGAATAGTTTGCCCTTTCGATCAGAACATCCTTTCTCCAAACTCCGAACTAATTGTATAATGCGGATCCATATTTGTCAATGACTTTTAAAGGTTAGGCATATTAATTAATGTACTGCGGCATTTAACTTAAGATAATGCACGAAGATGTGGAACCCGTTTACAATATTGACATTTTTGTATAAGATGAAACGGCTGTCATATGCTAAAGAAAATAAAGCACATATTACTGCTGCCCTTTGAGGACTTTTTATCGGGCCTCGACAGATGTCTCGCAAAATCAGCTCCGAGCAACATACTTCTGGTCGTAGTTATCTTCATTATATCATGGTGGATATATGTTCCGGTTCACGAGCTATGCCATGCATTCGGCTGCATGTTGGGCGGCGGAACCGTAACAGCGCTCGAAATAAGCCCCAGATACGGCGGAGCGTTTTTAGAGAAAATCTTCCCCTTCGTCTCCTCAGGCTCCGACTATGCGGGGCAGCTCACAGGATTCGACACCGGAGGCAGCGACCTTACGTATTTACTGACCGTATTCTTCCCTTTTCTTCTGACTATATTCATTGGCGTCCCGCTTCTGAGATCGGTACCGCGCTCATCCCCCCGGGCAGCAAGCATCAAACTCGGCTTTTCTCTCCCGATAGCGTTTGCCCCTTTCATGTCCTTCAGCGGAGATTATTACGAGATGGGCTCTATAGTGATCTCACGCCTGGCGGCGTTGTTTTCTCCCTCCCTCGATATCGAACGGTGGAGGAGCGACGACCTGTTCAAGCTCTCGGACGAGCTCTTCTTTTCAGGCGGCCGATACGGAGCAGGCGATATCGCGGGGGTTGCTGTTTCTTTCGTTCTGGGGATTGCGCTTATTTATTCAACTTATCTTCTGGGAGTGCTGTGGAGCGGGATCTTATTCAACGTCGATGACACTCGGGCTTCCTAACTAAACCGATTTTATTTCTTGGCTTTCTTCGGTGCCTCTTTTACGGGCGATTTACGGTCCCTGAAAAAGTACAGGTATGCGCCTATTAAAAACGGCTCGAACCTTACGACCATATTATTTATAAAACCCCAGAGGAATTCCCAGAATATCTGAGACACGGCTCCGGATTTCTCATAGCCCTGTGTCTGGAGCGCTGACGAGAGCTTTTCCCCTTCGAGCGAGAACACGAAAAGAAAATGAACGAAGACCAGGATCAAAAGAGCCTCCAGATATATCCACTTTCTTTTTAAAAAAGGAAAGAAAGCGGCCATTATCGCAAGTGTCAGCGGGGCGTTGAACGTGTAGTTGGAAATCGGCACGTCGATCGTGGTCTTTAATAGAGTTACGCCGTACTTCTGGGGGATAAAGCCAACGGCCACTATATCCTTGTTTCTTATTATCGAGACGATATCCACGTCTTTGAATAGTGAAATGGCATGTGAGGCGATAGTCGTTATCGCCATTCCGTAATAGCCCTTAACACCCAGCCAGACGACCAGAAAAATAAGATAAGAAACGACGAATATAAGTGAAGCCTTAAGTAGGACGGACCTAAATAAGGGCTTCTTGTTTTCCTTGTTCATGGCTCAGGTAAGTTAGGTAAAGCACGAAAGTCGCCAGAGCGACCGCTATCATCACACCCTGCGCTACGTAGAGGTGTATTAGATCGAACAGATCCTTGTGATAAACACCCGCATAGGCAAGCGCCACGATCCTTATCAGGTTCAGAACCTGGATGACGAGAAAACCGGCGACAATGCCTATGATTCTGTTCCTCCACGAAGCCGGGAAGGTCAAAACCGCAACAGCGTATATCATGACCGCCTCAAGCCCGTTGCAGCCGAACTCGACGTCGAGGGAGATTGAAGGGAGGTGTATCACGGAGCCCTGGAATGTGGACGAAACACCTATCAGACCCAGAATCTTCGCGGTCATATATACTATGGCGTTGGAATACCCGCCGTTTATATCGACTATGTTTTGTATGGGCTTCAACCCGAGCAATAGGAAAAATGCCCCCATAAGCAGCACGTAAGTCAATACGAACCTCAGTATGCTGACCGAGCTTGAGCGCCCTTTCTCAGAAGAATCCTTTCTGTCTTTCATTAAATCCTCTACAGGCGGGTATCAAAGATTTTACGGAATTAAAATGGTAGCACATACGAGATTTTTTACTATACATCGTGATTGGGAGATTTTCAAAGCAGTGAATTTCACATATAACGCCTGAATTTACCATTTGGATTAATAGGGTGATCAGTGTATTGACATAGTTAATCGTTTCTGATAAATACGATTTATGCCGGGGGGAGGCCATTATATTCATATTGCAGGAAATGACTATCATCCCCCGGTCCGTCAGCAAAAAAGAGCGGTATAATATCAATTCAAAGACCGGGATTATTCGATCTCTTTTACGGCGATATGAAGACTGCTTATCTCATAGCTAAGTCATTATACAATGAAAGGCTTCCGGAAGAGCCCCGGACTTTCAACGAAAAAACCAGATGGAAGATGAGGTACGACCGGAGGCCCCTCCTCACCATGACCGCAGACAAGTACAGGGTGACCGATTATCTCAAAGAGCAAGGGTTCGGAGATATTTTAAAGAAGATCTATTTCGTTACGGATAATCCGAGTGAAATTCCTTTTGATGACCTTCCCGACCGGTTTGTAATAAAAGCAAACCATACCTCGGGCGACTTAATAGTAATTGATAGGGGCATGGATCTGGTTACAAAAACCAGGCTTACAAGGGAAGATATAATCGCTAAATGCGGTCATTATCTGCGTCACCGCTACTGGAATGAAATCAACGAATGGTCATACCAGGGGATAAAGCCCGTGATCATTGTCGAAGAGTTTCTCGCCGATGAGAACGGATTACCCCCGGTTGACTATAAGTTCCTGTGCTTCGGAGGCAAAGTAAAAATTATCGAGGTAGTAGAGGACAGGTTCGAAGATTATTCGGATAACTTTTACGATAATAAATGGAATATTTTAAATTTCACGTGGTCCGATTGGCCCGGGAAAAAGGGGCTGCCTTCAAGGAAACCTGTTAAAAGACCATCAAATCTCGATGAATTGGTCCGGGTTGCCGAAACGCTTGCCGAACCCTTTGATTTCGTGCGTGTGGACCTCTACAGCATTGCAGGCAAAATATATTTCGGCGAGTTCACTCATTATCCGTCAGCCGGCATAGGGGAATTCGACCCCGAGTCGTACGATACGATATTAGGCAATTACTGGATCCTTCCCGATATTAATAGTGTTCGCAATAATTCCATTTTAAGCCGTCTTAAAGATGTTTGGTCGTCCCTCTACAACAGATATAAATTGTTGAGTATTAAATCGCTTATGTCTTTCTTATCTTCGTTGTACTACTTCATGGTCACACTTGCATCAAGCTTGAGCGCGGAACGTATTATTTGAATCGCGTATAGCATTAGTCCGGAAGGGAGATTTCTTTCTTATCCGTAAACACGTCGTCCGTTATCAAACAGCGGAGCGCTCATTTATTCCCAATGTTCAACATCCGCAAATTTTTTCTTCCCTCAGGGTCACATAACCCTCCCTTATAAGAAATACCACTATAATAATTCCGGCCGCAGGGTCAGCCCACCATATCCCGAACAGGTAATTAAGCCCGAGACCCGCGAGAAGCGCTACGGATAAGTAACAACAGACGAGCGTCTGCTTTGAATCCGCAACCAGGCTCCTGCTCCCGATCGACTTCCCTACTCTATATTTCATAAAGAACAATACCGGCATGACCACAAGCGAGACTATCGCTATTATGATTCCGAGGAGGCTCGGCTCCGGCAGCTCGCGTAAAATAAGCTTCTTCAGGGACTCATACAGAACATAAGCTCCCAGTACAAAAAACGTGTAAGCTACGAATTTTGCCGCTTTTGCCTCTATCCTTTCTTCTTCCTCGTGCGAAATCGTTCCAAGCCCCCGGAAGCGCCAGATCATTATTCCCCCCGAAAGCGATTCCACAAAACTGTCGAGACCGAATCCGACAAGTGCAACGCTTCCGGAAACCGTTCCGGCAAAAACAGATATAACTCCCTCGAAAAAATTGTATACGACGGTAAAAACAGACAGATAAAACGCTCTTTGGTGGGGTTTCTTATTATCGCAGCAGGTATCCCGGTTCAAGCTATCCATATCACGATCAATTGGAGTTTAACCGAGATTACCATAATTGCGAGATATTCCCCGCGTGCGTGTGCTGCTGTCAGGATAGGGATTACGTTTTTACGATAGACAGCAGATTATTTTCCATAAAACTGAAGTAGCCGTCTTTTCCGACGATTATGTGATCCAATACCCTTATATCGAGCGTAGTCGCGGCATCCGCGATGTCTTTGGTGAGTGCCTTGTCCTCCCTCGAGGGCGCCGGGTTCCCGCTCGGATGGTTATGGACTAGAATGATTCCCGCAGCGTGCCGCGACAGGGCAGACTCAACAATTCGCCTGGGATAAACGGCCACGTTGTCGACCGTTCCTTCATGAAGGATAGTGTAGTCGATCACCTCGTTCTTAACATTCATGAATATCACCATGAAGGCCTCATTCGACATACCGGAAAGCCTGACCCTGACGAACTTCAATACGGCATCGGGCGAGGAAAGGGCGTCTCCCTTCTTCATGTTCTCGGCAAGGTATGTGTTATACAGCTCTTTTACGAGACGTATGAGGGTAGCCGACATGGCGCCCACGCCGGTTAATTCTTCGAGCTTTTTTTGATCCGCATCGAGTACTCCGGAAAGGCCCCCGAACCTGCTTATAAGCATTTTGGCCACGGGTTTGACGTCCCTCCGGGGAATGGAAAAAGTCAGCAGGAGCTCGAGAAGCTCGTAGTCGTGCATCCCGTCGGCTCCCGTCTTCTGAAACCGCTCCCTCAACCTCTTCCTGTGATTTATATAATGAGGTGCGTCCGGCATAGTGATCGTGGGTTAAATTTTAACCACAAACGGTATGTTTTAAAAAGGGAGCGTTCGCTATCATTCGCGGCCGGGCGGCAGCTTTAAAAAAATCCCGCTCATTCTGTTTCAGCCAAAAAAAAGGCGGGCAGTCCCCGGAGGGACAGTCCGCCTTTGAGTTTTATACTCTTTTATTCTTTTTTTAAATTACATCATGCCGCCCATTCCCGGGTGCATGCCCCCCATTCCGCCTCCGCCGCCTCCGCCCATCTCTTCCTTAGACTGCGGCTTCTCGGCAATCAGGGCTTCTGTGGTAAGGAGCAGTCCCGCTACACTCGATGCATTCTGCATCGCGGTCCTCGTAACCTTAGCCGGGTCCACTATACCGGCCTCTATCATATCGCAGTACTCGAGCTTCGCGGCGTCAAACCCGTTTGAGCCCTTCTCCTCGCTTACCTTACCCACTACTATCGATCCGTCCCATCCGGCGTTCGTCGCTATCCCTCTGAGAGGCTCCTCGAGCGCTCTCCTCACTATGCTCACCCCCGCCTTCTCCTCGTCGTCCGCCCCCTGGAACCCGTCCACTGCCTTTATCGCCCTTATGAGCGCCACTCCACCTCCGGGCACTATCCCTTCCTCTACGGCCGCCCTCGTTGCGTTGAGCGCGTCCTCCACTCTGGCCTTCTTCTCCTTCATCTCGGCCTCCGTGGCCGCCCCTACGCGGATCACCGCGACTCCGCCCGCGAGCTTGGCTAGTCTTTCCTGGAGCTTCTCCCTGTCGTACTCCCCGCTCGCCTCATCCACCTGCGCCTTTATCTGTTTTATTCTCCCCTCTATCTCCCCTTTCTTCCCCGCTCCCCCTATTATCGTCGTATTATCCTTATCTATTACTATCTTCTTTGCCCTTCCAAGGTCCTGAAGCTTCGTGTTCTCGAGCTTCATCCCCGCTTCTTCGGCTATAACCTTGCCCCCTGTGAGCACGGCTATGTCCTCTAGCATCGACTTACGCCTGTCTCCGAACCCGGGCGCCTTTACGGCCGCGGCCTTTAACGTCCCTCTCAGCTTATTCACAACGAGCGTTGCAAGCGCCTCCCCTTCTATATCCTCCGCCATTACTAATAGCGGCTTTGTGCTCCTTGCCACTTCTTCGAGCAACGGAACCATGTCCTTCATATTCGATATCTTCTTGTCGAACATCAGTATCACCGGGTCCTCAAGCTCTATCTGCATCTTCTCCGGCGTCCGTTATGAAGTACGGGCTCAGGTACCCTCTGTCAAACTGCATACCCTCCACAACGTCGAGCTCTGTCTCTAAGCTCTTGCCCTCTTCCACCGTTATTACTCCGTCCTTCCCCACCTTCTCCATCGCGTCCGCTATTATGTTCCCTATCGTTGCGTCCCCGTTTGCGGATACCGTGGCCACCTGCGCTATCTCCGTGCGCCCCTTTACCTGCTTACTCTGCTTCCTTATGCTCTCCACTACCACTTCCACTGCCTTGTCTATTCCCCTCTTTAACTTCATCGGGTCGTGCCCTGCGGCTACGAGCTTTATCCCTTCGCGGATTATTGCCTGCGCCAGTATCGTAGCAGTAGTCGTGCCGTCTCCCGCCACGTCGCTCGTCCTGGAGGCCACTTCCTTCACCATCTGTGCCCCCATGTTCTCGAACTTGTCCTCAAGCTCTATTTCCTTTGCTACAGTCACGCCGTCCTTTGTCACTACGGGCGCTCCGAACGTCTTCTCTATAAGCACGTTCCTGCCTCTCGGACCTAACGTCGCCTTTACCGCGTTCGCTAGCGTGTTCACTCCTTTCAATATCGCGTCCTGCGCTGCCCTCTCAAATTTTATTTCCTTCGCTGCCATGTCTTGTAATACCTCCGGTTTATTTTATGATTCGATTATTGCCAAAATTTCACTTTCATCGAGGATGACAAAGTCATCGCCCTTAAAATTTATCTCCGTACCCCCGTACTTCCCGAACAGCACCTTGTCGCCCTTTTTAACATCAAGCTTCCTCGTCGTGCCGTTCTCGAGCACTTTTCCCTTACCCACCGCAACCACCTCTCCCTCCTGCGGTTTTTCGGTTGCCGTATCGGGGATGATGATGCCGCCTTTAGTCTTTTCCGGCGCATCCACTCTCTTGATCAAAACCTTATCGTTAAGCGGTCTTACACCCATCTTAAAAAACCTCCTGGATAGAAATATAATAGTTTAGGGTTAACTAACTTACTCAGTTGAAAAACTAGGTATAAAATAGGCACGAATTTTTCTGTGTCAAGAGCCGGGGTCAAAAAACATCTTTATCGCTATGTATAGCATATATCCCCATAAATTTTAAATAATTCATCATTATATAGGGGAGAGAGGCGTTTATTTTGTTCAATATAAATGTGGGAGAGATCACATATCCGCTTCGAAAGCGTTCTTTATTATCCTGCTCTCATTACTGACGAGGTTGACCGAAACGACATCGAAGCGCATAGGCCGTGATTTAAGCCCTTTCGACTCTATGTAACTGAACGCGGCAGCCTGGAGCTTCTTTTGTTTTCTATGAGTAACAGCTTCCTCGGGAAGGCCGAAGTCGAAGGACGACTTGGCCTTTACCTCGACAAAGCAGAGCACCTTGCCCCTGTCTTCCGCAATGAGGTCGATCTCCCCCTGCCTGCACCTGTAATTCTTCTCGAGGATTTTATACCTGTCCTTCTTAAGGGCTTTGCAGGCTATATCCTCTCCTATTTGTCCGAGTGATTTGCTATCAGTCATGGTAATGTGAAGTGAAAATGCCTTTCAATCATTGATCCGGGTCGTTTTCGAGTTTGCTTTTCAATTCGGCGAGCTTTGCGAGCGCATCGAGCGGCGTCATGGAGTTCGTATCGAGCGCCCTTATTTCCCCGATAACGGGATTTTCCTCGCCCGTCTCTTTGACATCCTCATCCCCGAACAGGGATATCTGCCCCCCGATTATGGAGCTCCTAAGCCCCGATTGCGTCTTCTCCAGTTTGGACAGTACCTTTTGCGCGTTTTTAATAACCGCATCGGGCACACCTGCAAGCTTTGCCACCTGGATACCGTAGCTGTGGCTCGCCGCCCCCGGGATGAGCTTCCTCAGAAATACGATCTTGTCTCCCGTGTCTTTTACATAGATGTTGTAGTTCTTGGTCCTGCGCTTCGACATCGCGAGTCCGGCAAGCTCGTGGTAATGGGTCGCAAAAAGGGTCATCGCCCCCCTGTCGTGAAGGTATTCTGCAACCGCCCACGCGATGCTCATCCCGTCGAATGTGCTCGTCCCCCTGCCGATCTCGTCCAGTATGACGAGGCTTTTGTCAGTGGCGTGTCTCAGTATGTATGCGGTCTCGACCATCTCCACCATGAAGGTCGACTGCCCCTTCGCCAGATTGTCCGAGGCCCCCACCCTGGTGAATATCCTGTCCGTAATTCCGATCCTCGCATGTGTTGCGGGAACGAAACTCCCCATCTGCGCCATGATTACTGTGAGAGCCACCTGCCGGATGAGAGTCGATTTACCGGCCATGTTCGGGCCCGTTATGATGAGGAACTGGTTCTCATCGGCATCGAGCCTTATATCGTTCGGAACGAAGCGCTCCCCCAGGTCCATTCTCTCAACGACCGGGTGCCTGTTGTGCTTTAGCTCTATTAACCCGGATTCGGTTATCTGCGGTCTGACATACGAGTATTTCTCCGCGGCTTCCGATAGAGAGCACAGGACGTCTATCTCCGCAATATGAGACGAAGTGAGCCTTATTCTCTCCGACTCCAGGGCGATGCGTTTGCGCAGTTCTTCAAAAAGCTCCTGTTCGATCCGGAGTATCGTGTCCTCGGCGCCGAGAATTTTTTCCTCATACTCCTTTAGCTCTTCCGTGATATATCTCTCCGCATTGGCAAGCGTCTGCTTTCTTATGTATCCCTCGGGAACGAGAGCCAGGTTTGCCTTCGAGACCTCTATGTAATAACCGAACACCCTGTTGTAGCTCACTTTGAGTGAGTTAATTCCGGATGCGCTTCTCTCCCTGATCTCAAGCTCGGCGATCCACTTTCTTCCGTCGCGCCTGAGCGATCTGAGCTCGTCGAGCTCAGTGCTCACCCCTTCCTTTATCATCCCCCCGTCCCGCGCCGATACGGGAGGCTCGTCGACGAGTGTCCTCCCGAGAACCTCCTTCAGATCACTCAGGTCATCGAGATTCTCACCGATATTTTTTAGAATTTCCGTATCAGCTCCATATAATGCGGTCTTGATCCCCGTTATATATTGAGAGGAATCTCTTAACGACCCGAGGTCCCTGGGCCTTGCCGATGATGTCGCAATCCTGCCGATGAGCCTTTCGATATCGCTTATCTCTTTAAGCGTGTTCCTAATCTCGCCCCTTATACCCGCCCTCCTCTTTAGCTCCTCCACCGCATCAAGCCTCTTTTCTATCTTGCCCATATCCAAAAGCGGGTAATTTATCCGCTGCTTGAGAAGCCTCCCCCCCATTGCGGTCATCGTTTCATCCAATACCCAGAGCAGGGACCCCCGGGTATCGCCGCCCGCCGACTTCAGGAGCTCCAGATTCTTCTTCGACGAATCGTCTATAAGCAGAAACTCCGATTTCTCGTAGAACTCAGGCTCATCGAGTGGGGGCATATCCTCCATCTGCGTGTCTCTTAAATACTGAATCAGTGCACCCGATGCGGTTATCGCCTCGGGTTTATTTTCGAGGCCGAAAGGTTCGAGTGTTTTTGAGGACAGGTGGTCGAGAAGGAGCTCCCTCGCGCGGTCGGTATCCCAAATCCAGGAATCAAGGAGCGTAATCAGGGGGTTCGAGGCCTTTCTCAATGAGCCGAGCGACCCGTTCTCTCCAGTTACCTCCTGCAGGAGTATCTCCTTGGGCTCTATCTGATAGATCTCGTCCATGAGGTCGTCGATGGAATTAAAAACGGTCGTCCTGAATAGCCCCGTCGAAATATCCGTATAAGCGAATCCGTATGAGCCGTTCCCGGCATAAACGCTCGCAAGATAGTTATTCGATTTGGAATCGAGATTCTCGGAATCGAGGACTGCGCCTGGCGTGAGCACCCTGACGACCTTCCGTTTTACTACGCCCTTCGCCGATTTCGGGTCCTCCACCTGCTCGCAGATCGCGACCTTATGCCCGCTCTTGAGGAGCTTCGTTAAATAGGGCTCCGCGCTGTGATGCGGGACTCCGCAGAGCGGGACACTGTTCTTCTTGTCGGATTTATTTCTCGATGTGAGAGCGATGCCGAGGACCTTTGAGGCGACCTTCGCGTCTTCATAAAACATTTCGTAAAAGTCCCCGAGCCTGAAAAATAGGATAGAGTCCGGATATTCTTTCTTAATCGCCAGATATTGTTTTAGCATGGGGGTGTCGGTGGACATGGATCAGTAGATTATATCAACTGGGAGTCTAACTCTCAATTCGGGCAAAATAACCTTGAAGGGCCCCTCCATGCGTAATACGATAATATATGGCAGAAGATATATATTCACCCGTGATCCTTTAAGAAATCCCGGATTATTTCAATACCGATGCTTGCCTCCTCCGCGCGCCGGTGATAGATTAATGCCTTTCATTCGGGGATCCGAGAGTCTTGGCCGTTCCCGAGGGGACAAAATTGATAAAGCCCAATCCTTTTGTCAGGGATTTGATACCTTATGTTCCCGGAAAGCCCGTAGAGGAGCTTGAAAGGGAGCTCGGTATAAAAGGCGCAATAAAGATCGCGTCTAATGAAAACCCGCTCGGCCCTTCGCCCCTTGCGTTAATCGCGGCAAAAAATGCATTACACGATATACACCGCTATCCGGACGGGGACGCGTTCTACCTTAAAGGCAAGCTCGCACAAGCTTTAGACGTAAAACCCGAAAGGCTTATATTCGGGAACGGATCGAACGATGTTCTCGATATCGCGGCCAGGACATTTCTGTCGCCTGGCGACGAGGCCGTTATGGGCGAATTCGCGTTCATCGTATATCCGATAGTGACTCAGGCTGTGGGGGCTAAAGCGGTGATCTCCCCCATGCCCGACCTCACCCATAATCTGAAGGATATGTATTCACGCATTACTCCCAGAACGAAGGCGGTATTCATAGCGAACCCCAATAATCCGACAGGCACGATGGTGAAAAGGGATGAGCTCGAGTGGTTTCTGGATAAGGTCAACGAGGACATCCTCGTCGTGATAGATGAAGCCTACTTCGAGTACGTCGAAGACCCCGGCTACCCCGATTCGCTGGTTTATCAAAATAGAGGCAAATCTGTACTCACGGTGAGGACGTTCTCCAAGATATACGGCCTTGCGGGACTCAGGCTCGGGTACGGCGTCGCGGAGGAGGAAATGGTATCGGCAATGCAGAGGGCGAGGCATCCTTTCAATACGAGCTCCATAGCACAGGCTGCGGCGCTCGCGGCGCTCGACGACCACGACCATGTGAGAAGATCAAGGGAGGTCAACAGGGAAGGGCTCGGATACCTAAAGGACGAGCTCGGGAAGCTCCATATCCCTCACGCGCCCACTTATACGAACTTTATCCTCATCGACCTCGGAAAAGACCCCATGCCGGTCTATAACGCTCTCCTGAGAGAAGGGGTGATAGTGAGGCCCCTCGGGGGCTACGGGTTAAAAACACAGCTCCGCGTAACCATAGGACTTCCGGAAGAAAACGAGAGGTTCGTAAAAGCGATGAAGAAGGTCCTGAATAAATGAAGAAGAAGGAATTCAAAAAGGTTGCGATAATCGGTCTCGGACTCATAGGCGGCTCTCTTGCCCGGGCGCTCAAACGCTCAAAGCAGGTAAAAAACGTGCTCGGTGTAGATACAGATGAAGAGACGATCGAATACGCACTCAGGAACGAAATAATCGATGAAGGATCGCGGGACATAGCAGAAGGAGTCTCCGGAGCCGAGATAATAGTAATTGCCACTCACGTCGGAGCTATTGTAAAAACCGCAAAGTCCTTAATCCCCGCAGTGACCCAGGGGACGATCATCACCGACGTCGGGAGCGTAAAGGGAAAAATCGTGAGAGGGATAGAGGAGATCATGCCCCCTAATCTGCACTTTGTCGGAGGGCACCCCATAGCCGGAACAGAGAATTCGGGAATCAAGTATGCCGATCCCAAGCTCTTTAAGGGAAGAAGGTTCATTCTGACCCCCACCGAAAAAACCCCTCTCGTCGTAAAAAGCAGAGTCGCGACGCTATGGGAGCTGGTCGGGAGCGAGGTGCACGAGATGGACATCGACGTGCACGACCGTGTTTTCGGTTTCGTAAGCCACCTCCCTCACGTACTCGCTTACTCTCTCGTCGATGCTTTACTCTCGACAGACGATCCGGATATGCTCTTCAACTTTGCCGGAGGGGGTCTCAATGATTATACGAGGGTCGCGGCAAGCTCTCCGGAAATGTGGGTTGATATCCTAGATGCCAATAAAGAAAACATCCTCTTGGCTATCGGACAGCTTAAGATTTCTCTCGGCAAAATAGAAAAAGCGATTGCGGACGGAGACCGGGACGCGCTTATGGAAATACTCTCAAAAGCCTCCGATGCCAGAAGGAAAAAGGTGAAGTAAACGGATTTGCGCCTTCCGCTTAACTCAAATTAAGCTCACGTATTATATCTTCCGCGATCGATTCAGCGCCGTTCGAAATATCTTCAGTCAGTACATTTTCCGGCTCTTCGAGCGCATCGAACTGACCTTCGAGTATCTGAGCTCCCGCGAAGTGCCCCTTCCTCTCTTCGAGCCTCTCCCTTATCAATCCCGCGTTCCCTTTGAGATAAATAAACTTTATATCGACCGCAGCCTTCCTTCCAGTATATCCCTGTAGGACTTCTTCAGCGCCGAGCAGGCAATGACGGCAGGCTCATTTCGTCCCTTAATAAAATCACGAACCGATCTCAGCCAGGGGAGTCTGTCCTCGTCGGTCAGAGAGATGCCCTTAACCATCTTCTCGATATTTTCTTTCGGGTGGAACTCGTCGGCGTCATAAAACCTCCAGCCGAGCTTCCTGGCAAGGAGCTTCCCGACTGTAGTCTTACCCGCTCCCGTTACACCCATTATTATCAGAATCATGCGTTCGGGAATTAAAAGGATTGTTTTAAGGTTCGGATTCGTTCTCCGCTGCGTCTAACCGATACCGCACTGACAGGCCGTAACGAGAAGCGTAACAAGGAGAATCGAAAACAAAGTCAGGTATATGCGCATTCTTATATCCTTTTTCGAGAATTATTTTAATACCAGGAAAGAATTATACAATTAAAATGTGCCTCTCAAAATGTTTCCTTCAAATCGGCTTCCGCCTTATTCTCATAACTTGCATGTGAAGAAAATCCGCTCCACTGCCGATACAGCGGGCATATTGAAATGACATATCCCGGAGCTTAAGCGTATAGTGGATTACCTTTGTCCCGCAGGGACATATTTAACCGAGATTGCACTTGCAGGCGGTAATGAATACGGCCGCCAAAAGTATCGAAATCACAACAAGATATGTGCGCATATTTCAATCCTTGGACAGACAGATATTCATAAAGCTTAATGAAATTATACTCGTATTATCAGATTTTGAAACCTGAATTTACAGCCTGAAAATCGTTAGGAGGATATTCGAGGGTATACAATGCTAGCAGCGTCCGGATTGTATATCGAGAGCGGACGCGAGTCCCTCCCTGATCGGATCGATCTCGGTCTTGTAAGACTCTAAATCCCTGTCATAGCCAACGGGGTCCCTTTGCCAGGATAAAAACCTTTCGAATATGGATTTAAAATTCGAAGTAACGGCCGGGGAATCGAAAAGCCAGCTGAAATCCTCTTTCAGCGGGAAAAAAAGCCTGAAAAAGAAGATCTTACGGGTCAGGTGTCCCTCCAGAATATCAAGGTCATCGAACTCAAGGTTTATAAGATCGAACCATCCCGTCCTCACCCAGCTGTAGCCGCCCCCGAAAGCTTTAGCCAGCTCCGCTTTCAGCCCGAGTCTCCCTCCCGCTTCCTTCCCCAATTCGGTAAACACATAGGCGGCTTCCCTTGTGAGATAGTCATGTTGATGAATCTTCTTCTCCATTCCGATAAGATTGCGGATTAATTCGGGCTCTCTTTCGATGTAACGCGCGAGATCGAATTTCCCTATGTCCCCGCATAGCTCCAGGGATACCGAGATGTTTTCCCACTCTCTTTTGGCTATCTGATGTACGGATCGTATTTCCATTTTAGTTATTATTCTCCGAATCCAATTCCGTTTTTACTATGAATAACCTGAGACTCAATTACCGGGCCCGTTATAAACACCTCCCACACGATAATGCCGGATAATGAAGATAAGATTAATTGCGTATTAATCCCCCGTTAACCGGCTCCGCAACCCCGTCCCCTCAAACCGGCTAACTTAAGTCATATATCAGTTGTATACATTTTTGATAGAGGCGAGGTTAGGTTGAAATCTTGAGGGTGCTCCCGGCTATGGGGATATTATTCAACTTGCCGATTTTAATTTAAAATATTAATATACGAAGACCAGCGGGCTCGGAATACCGTTAACTAGGGTTTAATGTTCTCTTAACACATCCTTAACATTACTCGGTTTTAATGCTTGCCAGATTAAAACTCTTATGGAGGTATTGAAAAATGCTTAGAGGAAAACTTATCAAGGGTAGCATAATTGCCGGCCTTGCTGCATTTGTCTTGGCACTGGCGGGAATTATAGGTATTGCCGCGGAGACCGTAACGGTCGATACGGCTATCCCCATGTACACCAAAACAAGCGGTGTCACCGGGAACATCAACAGCATCGGCTCGGACACTATGAATAACCTCATGACCCTCTGGTGCGAGGGGTTCACAAAGAATTACCCGAACGTAAAATGCCAGATCGAGGGTAAAGGCTCAAGCACCGCCCCTCCGGCTCTCATCGAGGGGACGGCTCAGTTCGGTCCCATGTCCCGTACGATGAAGGATAAAGAAGTTGACGATTTCGAAAAGAAATTCGGTTACAAGCCGACTGCGGTTTCAACCTCGATAGACACACTCGCGGTATTCGTTAGCAAAGATAATCCGCTCGATTGTGTGACCATGGATCAGTTAGACGCAATTTTCTCGAAGAACAGGGCTTGCGGCGGGGCTCAGGACATTACTACCTGGGGGCAGCTCGGACTGACGGGCGATTGGGCCAACATGCCGATAAGCATGTACGGCAGAAATTCGGCCTCAGGCACATACGGATATTTCAAGGAGCATACGCTCTGTAAGGGAGATTACAAGGACTCCGTCAAGGAGCAGCCCGGCTCTGCATCCGTCGTTCAGGGCGTCACCGAAGATAAAGGCGCCATCGGATACAGCGGAATCGGGTATGTAACCTCCGGCGTTAAGGCGCTCAAGCTTGGCAAAAAGCCGGGCGAATGCGCAGAACCGAATCTCGCGAATGTTCTTAACAAAACATATCCTCTAGGCAGGTATCTTTATATCTATGTCAACAAGAAACCGAACGAAGCTCTTGACCCGCTTCGTCTCGAGTTCTTAAAGTATGTGCTCAGCCAGGAGGGTCAGCAGGTCGTAATTAAAGACGGTTATGACCCGTTACCTGCAAACATCGACGCAGAGCAGTGGAAAGTGATCGGAAACTGATTATTCTTCCGAAGCTATCAGATAATAATATAGATTTTATAAATACGGTCTGGACAGGAAATCTTACTCGTGGCACCCAAAACCAAACTGAAAGAACCAAGACAGGTTTCCTCCGGAGTTAAGCGGAGGAAACTTGTCGACCGTATCGCGACCGTTATAGTCACAATCGGCGGAATAGCGATTATTTTATGCATCATCGCGATTCTCGTATTCATAGGGATCGAGACCCTTCCCCTCTGGCAGGGAGTAAAATCCGAGCTTACAAGTTCTTTTATTCTGAAGGAATCCCCCGACCTCGCCTCTTACTCTCTTGACAGTCCCGACGAAAGGCAATTCCCGTTCCTTGCGGCAGGGACCGAACAATATAAGGAAATAGGTTTCATAGTCGCAAACGACGGGACGGTCGTCTTTTTATCTCTTAAAGACGGGCGCACCATAAAAAAAGTGCAGCTTCCGGGGCTCGAGGGCACAAAGATAATTTCGAGCTATGTGTCCGATAACAATAAATTATATAGTTTCGGTACCGAAAACGGCAAGATTCTGCCTGTCAGCATGAGTTACGCAGCGGACTTCCAGGGCGATAAAAGAATCATTACCCCGGATGTCAAAGAAGAGGATGCCGTGAATATCGGCTCCTCCCCGCTCCTCACAATTGCGTATGAAGAAGACGATGACGGGAACGATACGGCAGCCGCTTATACGTCCGACGGACACCTTATTTTCTCCGCGATGGTCGAATCGGGTGGATTACTAGGCGGAGGAGAAAAAACGCAGGTCACTCGCGATCTGACGGAGAAGCTCGAAGGCAGCAAGGTGACCGCTTTGGAGATCGACCGGTCCCTTGGCAACCTGTATGTCGGGACGAATATCGGCAAGCTATACCACTGGGATGTGAGTGATAAAGAGAACCCTGCACTTTTAGATGTCCTGACCGCCGCTCCCAACTCGAATACCCCGGTTACAGCGCTCGCATTCCTTCTGGGAGACCGCTCTCTCATAGTGGGCGACGGCGCGGGGGACGTGTCCGTCTGGTTCGAAGTGGCAGAGCCGGATTCCCCGCGGGGAAAGATTTTAAAAAAGATTCATGAGCTCCCTCCGATGGAGCTTCCGGTGACGAATATTATTGCATCCACTCGGGACCGCGGATTTATAGCCGCGGACAACGGGGGCCATATAAACCTTTATCACGCTACATCAAATCGACAACTCGCATCGTTCAAAACGGACGGGGCTGTGAAAACTCTCGCCTATCCCCCCAAAGCGGACGGAATAATCGCTGTCGATCAAAAGGGAAAATTATACGACTGGGATGTAAAGAACCCTCACCCCGAGACGAGCTTAACAACCCTCTTCGGAAAAGTCTGGTACGAGGGATACAGCAAACCGGAATACGTATGGCAGTCGACAGGGGGTACAGATGACTTTGAGCCGAAGTTCAGCTTAACACCTCTGGCTTTTGGAACATTGAAAGGAGCCATCTACGCCCTCTTCTTCGCAATACCTCTTTCCATTTTCGCGGCTCTATGCGTCTCACAATTCATGCACCCGTCGCTCAGGAACACGATTAAGCCCGTAATAGAAGTCATGGCGGCCCTTCCAAGCGTCGTACTGGGATTCTTTGCGGGCCTCTGGCTTGCGCCCGTCATCGAAAAAATTATCCCCGCAATTTTTACTATGCCCATCGTCCTCACGATATTCACATTAATAGCCGTTTTCATCTGGGGGTATCTGCCGAGAAGAATAAAGGGCAGATTCAAGGAAGGGACAGAGCTCTTTTTCCTCATCCCCGTGATTTTGCTTGGAGTCATAGTGACTCTCTGGATAAACTCCCCGGTAGAGCATTTTATTTTCGGCGGGGATTATAAGGCGTGGTTCTATAATGTACTGGGTCTCCAATACGACCAGAGAAACTCTTTAATCGTCGGATTCGCAATGGGGTTTGCGGTCATACCTATAATATTCACCATCTCCGAGGACGCTCTGTCGAGCGTACCCAATCATCTCGCGGCGGGCTCTCTCGCCCTCGGAGCAAACCGCTGGCAAACAGCCATACGGGTAGTGCTTCCGACTGCGAGCCCGGGGATATTCTCCGCCGTCATGATAGGCTTGGGAAGAGCGATAGGAGAGACGATGATAGTGCTTATGGCGACCGGGAACACGCCCATAATGGACTGGAGCATATTCAACGGCTTCCGTGCACTGTCAGCGAACATAGCAGTGGAAATACCCGAAGCCCCGCAGGGAGGGACGCTTTACAGGATACTATTCCTGGCTGCGCTTCTACTCTTCTTCTTTACTTTCATTATTAATACGGCTGCAGAGCTGGTAAGACAGAGGCTCAGAAAGAAGTACGGTCAGTTATAAATAATATTGATCAGATTAATGCGACTGAATAAATAGAGGCAGAGCAAATGCATAAATTCTGGAAAAGCGGTGATCCTTTCGTATGGCTTTCGGGCGTTGCCCTGATGTTTTCACTCCTGATGATTGCTGGCCTCCTTTACCTCATAGCCGCCAAGGGTCTCGGGTTCTTCTGGCCTTCCGGTCTTGCTCAGCTCGACCTTAAGGACGGCACAAAGCTTATGGGTGTAATCACCGGCCACGAAAACGTAAAGGGTTATAATGCCGGACCCGAGGCTCCTCAAATATACAGGACACAGCTCAAGATCGGGAACAGGGATCTATACGGCCTCGATTTCAAATGGGTGGACGACGACCAGATAGAGAATACAACCCATCCCAAATACGCCGTGGTTCTCGAACGCAGAGAGTGGGGCAACATGTACGGATTCATAAAAGAAGTCACCGAGAGCGGAAACGTTGTCTGCAGCGGCAATGAGGAATGCTGGCCGGTGCTCGAAGCCCAAATCCCTAAATACAAAAAAATATATAATGAAATAAGGTCGATTGAAAAGGGTGCAATCGGCGGAATTAACATGAAAATGGAAGACCTCAGGCTCCATCTCAAAGGGCTTCAGCTCAAAGGGGGAAATAATCAGGAAAAAATCAACAAACTCGAGGCCGAGGTAAAAGAACAGGAGATTAAATACAAGGAACAGGAAAATAGACTCACTTCACTTTATCAGGAGTTTAATAAAGAAAAGTTTGTAATGACGTCCATTGACGGAAGAGAGAAAGAAATGCCGGTCGGGACTATTGTAAACGCTTACAGACCGAACGCAATGAATTGGTTTCAAAAGCTTTCCCTATATATAGCAAATGTATGGGAATTCGTCTCCGAAGAACCCAGGGAGGCGAACACCGAAGGCGGCGTCTTCCCGGCGATATTCGGCACGGTAATGATGGTGTTCTTGATGAGCATAGTGGTGCTGCCCTTCGGAGTTCTCGCGGCTTTATACCTGAGGGAGTATGCAAAGCAGGGCGTACTCGTGAGGCTTGTCAGGATATGCGTTAATAACCTTGCGGGCGTCCCCTCCATCGTGTTCGGAGTTTTCGCCGTAGGGTTCTTCATATACGGCATGGGAAGTACGATAGACCAGATTTTCTTCAAAGAAGCCCTGCCCAACCCCACGTTCGGGACCGGAGGCATACTCTGGGCGTCTCTGACACTCGCACTCCTTACCGTTCCCGTAGTCATTGTCGCGACCGAAGAGGGCCTCGCGGCGGTGCCCAAGGAGATACGGGACGGCTCCCTTGCCCTGGGTGCGACTAAATTCGAAACCACTTGGAAAATCGTCATACCCAGCGCGATGCCGGCCATACTGACGGGCCTTATACTGGCGATCGCGAGGGCGACGGGTGAGGTCGCGCCGCTTATGATCACCGGGGTCGTCAAGCTTGCCCCACAGCTGCCTATAGACGGCTATTTCCCTTACGTGCACCTCGAAAGAAAGTTCATGCATCTCGGGTTTCATATATATGATGTGGGTTTTCAGTCCCCCAACGTCGAGGCAGCAAAACCCATGGTATTTACAACCGCCCTTCTCTTAATATTAATTGTCGTTGCTTTAAACATGACTGCTATTCTTGTCAGAAACCGTCTGAGAAAAAAATATACTACCTCGGCAGTCTAATAGATGTTATATTATAATTTGCTCCGCGGTATGTGACTGAGGAGGTCGAAACAAAAGTGATTACGGAGAATGTAAAGGAAGCGCCCGAAAGCCGAACCCCGGATCAGATTAAGGTGCACGGGGATCCCAAATCGAGCAAATTCAAGGTGCCTGACCCCATCGTACAGGTTAACGATGTGAACCTGTACTACGGGGGAAAACAGGCATTAAAGAATATCTACATGGACATACCGAAAAATAAGGCTACGGCGTTCATAGGACCGTCAGGGTGCGGCAAGTCAACGCTGCTCCGCTGCTTTAACCGCCTGAACGACCTCGTTGACGCAGCCCGGGTCGAGGGAGAAATACTGATAGACGGCGAAGACATACACGACCCCAGCGTGGATATAACCGAGCTTAGAAAAAACGTGGGAATGGTCTTTCAAAAATCAAACCCCTTTCCTAAATCCATCTACGAAAACGTCGCATACGGAGCGAGAATAGCAGGTGAAAATAGAAAATCAGTTTTGGACGAAATAGTCGAGAAGAGCTTGAAGGGTGCGGCGCTCTGGGACGAAGTGCATGACAGGCTGCACGAAAGCGCATTAGGGATATCCGGGGGCCAGATGCAGAGACTGTGCATCGCAAGAGCCATAGCGGTCGAGCCCGAGGTGCTCCTCATGGACGAACCCTGCTCGGCACTTGACCCCATAGCGACCGGAAAAATCGAAGACCTCATTACGGAGCTGAAATCGAATTACACGATAGTTATCGTCACTCACAACATGCAGCAGGCTTCCCGCGTATCCGATTACACAGCTTTTATGTACCTGGGAGAGCTTATTGAGTACGACACGACCGAGACGATATTCCTCAATCCCAAACTTAAACAGACAGAAGACTACGTCTCCGGCAAATTCGGATAATAACAGACCTTCATCCGACAATTAGCTCCTCTCTGTGAAATTATCTTTTTTATCGGAAGGGAATAAATGTCCAATGAAGATAAGATAAAAGTAATTTTCATCTGTACACACAATTCCGCACGGTCGCAAATGGCGGAAGGAATATTGAGAAGTTTATACGGCGACAAGTTCGACGTCTACAGTGCAGGCACGGAGCCATCCCGTGTGAATCCCTATGCCATCCGGACCATGGAGGAAATCGGGATTGACATCACGGAGCACACTTCCAAAAACCTCGACAGGTTCGCGGACATGAATTTCGATTATGTCGTCACGGTATGCGATCAGGCAAATGAGGCCTGCCCTTTTTTCGCGGGGGGAAACAAGCATATCCACAGGGGTTTCGCAGACCCCACCAGATTCAGAGGCAAGGACGAGGAGATACTGGCCGGCTTCAGAACGGTAAGGGATGAAATAAAGTGCTGGATACAGTCCGAGTTTGACGGGAATTAACCGCCCTCAAATCGATGCTCGGAAAAACCAGCCGGGGAAAAAATGGTTAGACTCGAAGAAGAGATCAGCAAATTAAAAAAAATGCTATTCGAAATGGCAACCTCGGTCGAAGAGATGATCGCTAAAAGCATCAAAGCTTTGAAAGACCGTAACATGATTATGGCCGAGGAAGTAATAAAGAGCGACGCCAAGATCAATGAAATGGAAATCGATATAGATAACCAGTGCATAAAGATACTCGCCCTCTATCACCCCGAAGCGGAGGATTTAAGAACGGTCTCCATGATCATGAAGATAAACAACGACCTCGAAAGGATCGGGGACCACGCCGTCAACATCGCGGAAAAAACGATCTACCTCGCCGACAAACCCCCCGTAAAGCCGCTGATAGACATCCCCAAGATGGCTGACAAGGCCATACAGATGCTTCAGGAAAGCCTGGACGCCTTCGTCAATAAAGACGCCCAGCTGGCGATAGATGTATGCAAGAGAGACGACGAAGTCGATGCGCTCGAGCCCCAGATAGTGAGGGAGCTCGTTACATATATGATCGCCGACCCTCAGACAATAGACAGATCCCTGACCATTATTCTCATAGCCAGGGAGATAGAGCGGGTCGCCGACCTCGCTACGAATATAGCCGAGGATACGTACTATATTGCGAGCGGAAAAACCCTGAAACACCACTCGTTTCAAAGAGAGTAGCCCGCATTATCCGAACCGCTAAAAGGCGGAAATTCCAGAAACATTATCATGATTTTGTCCCTTCCGGACGCTCTCAGTCCCAACAGGCAAACCTCAAATCGCCTTCAATAAGGAGATGCTTTCGCGAGTATAGTATAATTTCCTTGAAAAGATACGGTATACGTATAAACTCTTAGCTTTTTGAAGGTAAATGAGTAAAAACATGCACTTGAAGGACCTCTATCAATACGGCAAGGAAAACATGAAGCGGCATCTCATAGAGAATCCCGCCCTCGAAACGTCTATCCTGCTTTCAAAGTCGAGCGCCATCAAGGATATTTCGGAAATCTATGCCCATCCCGAAAAGGAGCTTGATCAGGTAAAAGTCGACGTATTCAACCGGCTTATGGAAAGAAGAATCAAAAACGAGCCCATGGCCTATATAACGGGCGAAAAGGAATTTTACTCGAGGACATTTTCGATTGAGAGAAGCGTATTGATTCCGAGAGCCGGAAACGGAGCTCCTCGTCGAAGAGACGCTGAGAGCGGCGGACGGCATGGAGAGACCCGCGATACTGGATATAGGCACGGGGAGCGGGTGCGTCGCGGTAACCCTGGCATGTGAATTGAAAGATGCAAAAATATACGGTGCCGACATTTCGCCCGAAGCCCTCGCATTAGCCGCAAAAAACGCCCGGAGGCACGGTTCCCGCGATAAAATATTATTTGTCCGCGGCAACCTGACGGACCCGTTTAAAAAAGACGCATTCGACATAGTCGCATCTAATCCGCCCTATATCTCCGAGCGGGAGTTTAAAGCCCTGCCTCCCGAAATAAAGGACTTTGAGCCGCGCTCGTCCCTGATTGCAGGAGAGGACGGTCTATATTTTATCAGGCAGATAATCCCGGGTGCGGCATATATTCTGAAAAACGGCGGATGGTGCCTGCTGGAAATAGGCGCGGGACAGTTATCCGCGGTAGAAACGCTTTTCCGAGAGGCCGGATTCACGGAGATTTCCTCCTCAAGAGACATTAACGATATAGAGAGGGTTGTGAGAGCCAGATGGAAAAAATAATAGTCGAAGGCGGAAAGAGGCTTGCAGGCGAAGTCATAGTCAGCGGGGCCAAAAACGCAGTTTTACCCTTGATGGCCGCGTGCATTCTGGCTGAGGGTGAGCATATCCTTACCAATGTCCCCGACCTCGCCGACGTGAGGACTATGGCAAAGCTTCTCCAGATACTGGGAGCCGATGTCGAATACGACAAGGGAACTCTTTCCATAGACACGACGAACTTAAATAGCTGGGAGGCACCTTACGACCTCGTTAAAACGATGCGCGCTTCGGTCCTCGTGCTCGGGCCCCTCACTGCCCGGTTCGGCAAAGCCCGCGTATCGCTTCCCGGCGGCTGCGCGATAGGCGAGAGGCCCATAGACCAGCACCTAAAAGGTCTCAGCATCCTGGGATCAAAAATCCAGATCGAGGAAGGCTATGTCGAAACGAATGCGCCCAAGCTCACGGGCGGCATCATACCGTTTGACGTGTCGACAGTGACGGGGACCGAAAACCTCATCCTCTCTTCGGTGCTCGCGGAGGGAGAAACAATACTGCTTAACGCGGCATGCGAGCCCGAGGTTACCGACCTCGCTACTTCGCTCAACAAAATGGGCGCCGATATAAAAGGCATTGGGACGGACATAATCACGATAAGAGGCGTAAGAACGCTTTCACCCCTCAAAGACTACGAAGTAATGCCCGACAGGATTGAGGCTGGAACATACATGATAGCCTCAGTGCTGACCAAAGGGGACCTGCTGATTAAGAACTGCCGCTTTGAGAACATGGGCGCCCTCATCGGGAAGCTTATCGAAATAGGCACACAAATTACCCGTGAGGACGGCGGTATAAGGGTGAAGTCTGACGGAGAATTAAAAAGTACCGATATCACCACCCTGCCCTACCCCGGCTTCCCGACTGACATGCAGGCGCAGATGATGACGCTCATGAGCACCGCGGACGGGCTCAGCGTGCTCACCGAAACCATATTCCCGCAGCGGTTCCTCCACGCGGGCGAGCTGAGGAGGATGGGCGCGGACATAAAGCTCGTCGGGAACAGCGCTGTCGTGAGGGGCGTCAGGCACCTGAGCGGCGCGCCCACGATGGCGAGCGATCTGAGAGCGAGCGCCTCTCTCGTTCTGGCGGGACTCGCCGCGGTCGGAAAAACCGAGATATCAAGGGTGTATCACCTGGACAGGGGCTACGAAAAACTAGACAGCAAACTCGAATCTTTAGGAGCCAGTATCTGGAGGGAGAAAGAATGATAACGCTTGCGATAGCAAGGGGAAGGCTGCTCGACGAGGAAGTGACTCTTTTGAAAAAGGCGGGTTATCCCGTGGACAACATATTAAAGGATTCGAGGAAGCTGATCTTCGAATACCCTTCGCTAAAGCTGAAGATACTGATAATACGCCCGACTGATATACCCCCCTATGTCGAATACGGGGCAGCCGATTGCGGCATAGTCGGCGTGGATACACTCATGGAAGAAAAACACGACCTCTACGAGCCCCTCGACCTCGGCATAGGAAAATGCAAGCTCGTAGTCGCGGCGCCCAAGGGTTTTGAATACTCCTCGACGAGGTCCCTTAGAATTGCTACTAAATACCCGAGAATATCCCACGAGCACTTCTCGGGAAAGGGAGTGGGAGCCGAAATCGTCAAGCTCTACGGCTCCGTCGAGCTTGCGCCTATAGTGGGACTCTCGGACGTGATTGTGGACTTGACCGCGACGGGGGAAACGCTTAAGAAAAACAACCTCATAGAGTTCGAAACTATAGCGGATATTTCCGCGCGACTGGTGGTAAACAGGGTGAGCATGAAGGTCAAATCCGAGGAGATTAAGGGGCTCATCCGGAAGCTCAAGGAAGTGAGAGAGAATTAATTAACTCTTCGTCCGCCCGTCGTTAATCGGCTATGCAAGTATCCTGACCCGCTCCCCGCTTAACTGATTTTATTGTCCATTTATTTTTAAGCCGCCTTTAACACTATCTTAATAATTACATGCTTTTAATAAACATGACTATTTGTTACAATTAACATTTGTGCATATACAGGGTTCCAGATTTAAAAGTCCTGCCCGTCCAAAAACGGAAGGGGCATAATCCCCGGGAGAACCGATATGGCGACCAAGATTAAATCCCGAGATAAAAATGATGCGCAAATCGATACGGAGCTTAACAGCATTAATAATCCGTCGAGGGAATTTTTAACGGAAAGCTATAAAACAGTAAGGGATTTTTCAGGCGCGCTCGCGGAGCCGCTTGAAATAGAGGATTACGTCATACAGTCGATGCCGGATGTAAGTCCGACCAAATGGCACCTTGCACATACGAGCTGGTTCTTCGAAACATTCGTACTTTCCAAAGCCGTTAAAGGTTACAAGTCGCCGAGCCCGCAGTACGCTTATCTCTTCAATTCATACTACGTTCAGGCGGGCGAAAGGCACCTCAGGCCCAAGCGCGGGCTTATCTCGAGACCGACCGTCGAAGAGACGTATAATTACCGTAATTTCGTAGATGAGCATATGATCGCGTTCATGGACAATGCCGATGAAAAGGAATGGAAAGAATTCTCCCCCGTGATAGAGATAGGCATTCACCACGAGCAGCAGCATCAGGAGCTGATGGTAACAGATATAAAGCACGTATTTTCCGAGAATCCGCTCCGCCCGGCTTACATGAGCGATAAAGCGGGGAACGGAAAGAGCGCCGGAAACACTCCTCCCGCGAAATGGCTGGATTTCGCCGGAGGCATTTATTCCATAGGACACGATGGCAAAGGTTTCGGCTATGACAACGAATTCCCTCTCCACAAAGTATATCTGGAGCCGTTCCGTCTTCAGTCGCGGCTCATCACGAACGGCGAATACATGGACTTCATCGAAGACGGGGGCTACCGCACTCCGGAGCTATGGCTCTCGGCGGGGTGGGCCACGGTCGAAACAAATAATTGGGAAGCGCCCTTTTATTGGGAACGAAAGAACGGAAAATGGGTGTATTTTACGTTATCCGGCATGCGTAATGTAAATCCCGAAGAGCCCGTCTGTCACGTCTCATATTTCGAGGCCGACGCTTATGCGCGCTGGGCGGGCGCAAGACTGCCTACCGAGGCCGAGTGGGAGGTCGCCGCAGCCGAATTGCCTATAGAAGGGAACTTCGCCGATGACAAAACCTTCCATCCCGAGGCCCGGTCCGGGGTTAAGGGTGATAACTCTCCCCGTCAGATATACGGCGACGTCTGGGAATGGACCCAGAGCCCCTACACATCCTACCCCGGTTTCAAAACGCTCCCGGGGGCGCTCGGTGAGTACAACGGCAAATTCATGTGCAACCAGTTCGTACTGAGAGGGGGCTCCTGTGCCACGTCGAAATCACATATCAGAAAAACATACAGAAATTTCTTCCCTCCCGATGCGAGATGGCAGTTTATGGGAATAAGGCTGGCTAAAGATTTCATCCGACCATAAATTTAGCAAATCCAAAGAGCCTGCTCGATCATCTAATATATAATCGAATGAAGAAGAACCTCTTAAGAATAGAGAAATTCGAACCCGAGAGAGAAAACCTTTTAAACGAGGTGCTCGCGGGATTCGCAAAACCGCAGAGACAGCTCCCCTGCAAGTTGTTCTACGACAAGAGGGGCTCCGCGCTATTCGATGAGATCTGCGAGCTGGAAGAGTATTATCCGACGCGTACCGAAATCGGAATAATGAAAGAGAACATCGATGAGATCTGCTCCTTTCTGGGAAAGCACTGCCTGCTAGTGGAGCTGGGAAGCGGGAGCAGTATAAAAATAAGATTACTTCTCGATAACCTCAGAAGCCCTTCGGGCTACGTACCGATCGATATCTCCGAAGAGCATTTAATGGAGTCCGTAAAAACGCTGGCAAAGGACTATCCTAAATTGAGAATAATGCCCGTTTATGCCGACTACACTCAACCCTTTAGCCTCCCCCGATTCGATTTCCCCTTCTCTCGGACCGTTTTTTTCTACCCCGGCTCTACTATCGGCAACTTCTCTCCCGATTCCGCATCCGGCTTCCTCAAGAGGATTGCAAAGCGGGCGGGGCGCGGAAGCGGCCTCCTTATAGGCGTCGACCTCGTAAAAGACATAAAGACACTCGAAGACGCGTATAACGACGTGAGGGGCGTGACGGCAGAATTTAACCTCAACATTTTAAAAAGATTAAACCGTGAAATCGGAACTGATTTCGATGTAGACAGGTGGAGTCACAAAGCCTTCTTCAATGTTCCGGAAAGCAGGATAGAAATGCATCTCGAAAGCAGGATTAATCAGAGGGTTAAAGTCGACGGCACAAGCTTCCGTTTCAGAAAGGACGAAACAATATTGACGGAATACTCATACAAGTATACGCTCGAAGCTTTCCGGGAGCTCGTTTCGGACTCTTTCAGCGTTGAGAGGGTCTGGACAGACAGGGGCAAAAAATTCAGCGTTCAGTACTTAAAGGTTATTTAGACTTATTTCTTATTTGCATATACAAGATAAACCGATATTGGAATGAACCGTAAACGCATAGAGCCCGCGCCGGGGCAGGAATCCGTCTGGGATTACCCGAGACCCCCTCGTGTCGAGGATACCGATAAGCACGTCGAGGTCTTTTTCAATAACATCCTGATCGCAGATTCGACCGACGCCAAAAGGGTGCTCGAGACGAGCAGCCCGCCTGTGTATTACATCCCGCGGCAGGATATCGAAATGAAATATCTCATACCGAGCGCCAAAATGACGGTATGCGAGTGGAAAGGAGCGGCGTCCTATTATTCCATTTCAGTCCATGGCAGAGTTGCTGAGAACGCCGCCTGGTACTACCCCGACCCTGTGCCCGGATACGAATCCATTAAGGATTATGTAGCCTTTTACCCACAGATGATGGACGCCTGCTTCGTCGACGGGGAGCTCGTAAAGGCTCAGTCCGGAAGGTTCTACGGCGGGTGGATTACCAAGGACATCGTGGGTCCGTTCAAGGGCGAGCCCGGCACCGAGGGCTGGTAACGCCAGGCGGACAGGAACCTCCGGAGTATATGAACTCCTCGATAGAAAGAAGCAGCCTGAAACAGATTTCCCGGACCGTCTGAATTCGAGAAGTCCTAACAAATACCCCGTTTGACTATGTTTATATAACTAAACATGGTTTAAAATTGCAAAAGGGGATTCCATGATAGGACTTAAAAGCATATCCAAATCCTACGGAGGAAAAACCGCACTCGGCTCTATCGACCTGACTATGGACACGGGTAAAACAACCGTCCTGATCGGGCAGAGCGGGAGCGGGAAATCCACACTCCTCAGGATAATCATCGGCTTAATCGCGCCCGACAGCGGAGAAATCATCATAGACGGCGAAACCCTGTCCTCGGCGAATTTAATATCGCTCAGAAGGAAGATGGGATACGTCATACAGGAAGGGGGCTTGTTCCCGCACCTGACAGCCGAGAGAAATGTGTCCCTCATGGCCCGGTATCTCGGCTGGGGAGCAGAAAAAATCGGAGAGCGTATAAGCGGCCTCTGCAAATTAACGAATTTCCCCGAAGACGCGCTTCACCGTTACCCGCGTCAGATTTCAGGGGGGCAGAGGCAGCGTGTCGGCTTGATGAGGGCATTGATGCTCGACCCGGACATACTTCTGCTCGACGAACCGTTAGGCTCGCTCGATCCCTTGATCCGGAGAGATCTCCAGGATGACCTCAAAGATATATTCCGGTCCCTCGGTAAAACCGTCGTTATGGTAACCCACGATATCGGCGAAGCCGGGTACTTCGGAGACACGATCGTTTTTCTGAGAGAGGGAAAAATCGTTCAGAGGGGTAACATCGACGACCTCGTTAAAAGACCGGCAGACCCATTCGTCACACGGTTTATCAACGCCCAGCGGAGTCCGTTAGAACCGAGAGAAGCGGAGGCGGAATGAAAGTGAGGAGACTGTGTCTCATTCTAATAGCGCTGTCATTCCTCGGCTGTAACGGCCATTCCTCACACGGGAGCACTCTCAGAGTAGGTTCCAAGAAATTCACCGAGTCCGTCATTCTGGGCGAAATCGTCGGCCTGCTCGCGGAGAGCAGCGGCGAAAGCGTCGAGTATAAAAAAGAGCTCGGCGGCACGAGGATACTGTGGGATGCGCTCATTAATGACGATATCGATATATATCCCGAGTACACGGGAACGATTATCGAGGAGATAATGTCGGGTAAGAATATCTCTACTACGGAAGAGCTCAGGAAGGAGCTCGCGGAATACGGCATCGGGATGAGCGCCCCCCTCGGATTCAACAACACATACGCGCTCGGCATGAAAAAGGATTTGGCGGACAGGCTCGGAATTGGGACTATATCGGATTTGAGGAGGCATCCCGGTCTCAGACTCGGTTTTAGCAACGAGTTTATGGACCGTGGAGACGGATGGCCGGGGCTTCAAAAGACATACGGACTTCCCCAGCAAAACGTAACGGGTCTCGATCACGACGTGGTATACCGTGCGCTTGAGGAGGGGAGCATCGATGTTACGGATCTATATTCGACCGACGCCGAAATCGAATATTACGACCTCAGGGTACTGAAAGACGACCTTAAATATTTCCCCGAATATCAGGCTGTCCTCCTTTACCGGAAAGAGCTTGAATCGGAGAATCCAAAGGCAGTCGATGCCGTTTTAAAGCTTGAGGGAAAGCTCTCCGAGCAGGACATGAGGGAGATGAATGAATCGGTTCAGATAGACGGTGAGAGCGCGGGCCTCGCTGCATCCGAATTCCTCAAAAAAAACCTTTCCATAGATTTAAAACCCGAAAGAGACACGTTCCTGTCGAGGCTTTATCGCAACACCCTTCAGCATCTCTTTCTTGTAGCGGTATCGCTCTCAGCCGCGATCATAATTTCAATCCCTCTCGGAGTAGCCGCTTTCAGGAACCAAAAAACCGGTCATGTTATACTGAGCGCAGCCGGGGTAATACAGACCATACCCTCTCTCGCCCTGCTAGTGTTCATGATCCCGTTTTTCGGCATCGGAACGGTGCCGGCCATTGTTGCGCTCTTTCTATATAGCCTGCTGCCCATAGTAAGAAACACATATTCGGGGCTGGAGGAGATATCCCCCAACATAAGGGAATCGGGAGAAGCGCTCGGACTCGGCCCTTTTGCCCGGCTCCGTCTCATAGAGATACCGCTTGCCTCGAGGTCCATACTCTCCGGCATAAAGACCTCCGCCGTTATCAACGTCGGGACAGCAACGCTCGGCGCGCTCATCGGGGCCGGCGGATACGGTCAGCCTATTTTAACGGGTATAAGGCTCAACAACGTAGGTCTCATTCTGGAAGGCGCTATACCCGCGGCCCTGCTTGCGCTCCTGGTGCAGTGGCTTTTCGGTTTGTCCGAGCGGCTGTTTGTTCCCGCGGGACTGAGGATCAAGGATTGACCCGTCACACACATAATCGGGTCAGAATTACCAGACAGGGCTAATTCGATGTGAAATCGAACGACATGGTCATACCGCGAATAGTATGCTTCGCCTTCTCGAGCGATTTGTTTTCTTTATTGAATATGAACTCCGCCTCGAACTCAAAGACATCAGGAGCCGGATCCGATGCATTATTTTTCAAATAATATAGATACGTGAATTTAGATGTCTCCCCCGATTCCTCGACGGAATAGGGCTTTCCGAGTGTATCGACGATATTCTCCATCTTGGGTATCTCGTCCGGACTGCTCCCCCTGAATGTCGAATTCGCGCTTTTAGATAATTTGTCCACATTTGCTTCCCCCATTGACGAGAACATCTTTTTTATAAGCGGTATTGAGACATCTTTCAAAAACCGCTCGGGAAAGATTATTTCCTTAAGCATATCGTTCTGCATAACCATCAAAATCGGTATATCGTATTCGTGTCCCTCGTCGTTGTCAGACAGGTACTGCTTCTCGAATACATAAGTCCATTCCTCTCCATCGCCGTTCTTCTCTTTCGTCAAGGGAGCGTTTTTCATTAGCCATACCATGTCGCCCGACTCGAGGACCGGGTTCAAAAATATAAGACCCAGCCCACCTTTGTCGGTGAGCTCGAAGTTGTTCTCGAAATCGCCAAGCTGGTTTTGAACCTTGTACAGCCTCAGGTACACACAGCTCACGGTAAGCAATATGAAAGCCAGCAGAGCTGCGCGGACTAATAATCGTTTCGGATTCATCGGATTTTACTCCATGAGCAAAAGAAGAAAGTATAGCCCGGAAGTAAGTCATATTAACCTTACTCGATTATGCCATAGGCTTACAAATGCGGGCTTGTCTCGCACTGTTCAAATGGCTTATAAAGCAAAAACGGGAGTACTTCTCAGTCAAGAAGTACTCCCGTTCTCTTAAAGGAGGATGGAGGATGATTTTTAAGTATTCCGTTTAACTTTATATATAAAAATAAAGTACGATACTTTAAATGTCAAGAGATTATTTTCCCCATATTGACCAACCGATAAAAAAATTGTTCGGAGTCTTCATAACATGCCGTCAACATTAAATAGTTTCGTTCCGCCGGACATCGTCTTTATTCTCTATATCGCATGAAAAAACAAATAAAAATCATCCATAGAAAATGAATGTAAATTCCGGGTTTGTCTGCAAGATGGGGGCAGTAAAAGGGAGGAGCAAGTTTTTATTGAAAAATTACGGATTTCCATTACATTGTAGCACGGTCGATCCGCTATGAGCTCGATAACACTCCTCTCTCCCGCAAAGGTCAATTTAACTCTCGAGGTCCTCGGGATTAGGCCCGACGGGTACCACGAAATCAGGTCCCTGATCCAGCCCGTGGACCTATTCGACGAGGTAAGGATAGAAACGCTTGAGGGAAGCGGAATAGACGTCAGCTCGAGCGGGATCGATACCCCCGCCGGAAAGGAAAACCTCGCCTGGAAGGCGGCCGATATGTTCCTCAATGAAAGCCGTCTCGATTCAGGCGTGACAATCACGATAAGGAAAAAAATTCCCCTGGGCTCGGGTCTCGGCGGCGGCAGCAGCAACGCGGCGGCGGTGCTTATGGGACTAAACAGGATCACAAACGCGCTGCCCGAAGAAAAACTCTTCGGTATAGCCCCAAGGCTCGGAGCGGATGTGGCCTTCTTCCTGCGCTCGGTCGCTTCGGTCGCTGAGGGGATAGGGGAACGGATCACCATAGTCAAGGACTTCCCTTTGCTCTACTACGTCATCCTTTGTCCTAACCTCCATGTGTCGACCGCGGAGGTTTACAGAAAATGGGACGAATTAAACAAAAAAAAGGGCGGGAATAAGCCGGGGGGCGATACAAATGAAGCGATCGGACAAATCAAGGAAGAAACCGGCGATTTCCGGCTCTTTAATGACCTCGAAGGGCCCGCATGCGAGCTTCATCCGGAGATTAAGGCGTTCAAGCAGATACTTGCATCCCTAGGCCCCGGGAACGTCCTCATGACGGGCAGCGGCTCGGCTGTCTTCGCAGCGTTCAGGGACGAGCTCGAAGCGCTTGCGATATACGAATATTTAAAAACCAGCCCCACATTTCAGGTCTTCTTCGCCAGGGGCATCAGGGGCTGGCACAGACTGATCTGAGATTTACAGATGAGCATGAAATAAGCACTCGGCTATAATTATTGAGCTTGTGTAAAATATTTATTCCTGAATTTTAATTGCGGCGACCGGAGGACTGACTTGATATATTCATTAGGCGACCGGAGGGTCGAAATCAAAGGGGACGATTACTATATCGCGCAGAACGCTGTCGTAATCGGCTCCGTAATAATCCACAACAACGTAAGCATCTGGTATAACGCCGTCATCAGGGGGGACTACGAACCCATCACGATCCTCGAGGATACGAATATTCAGGACGGCGTTGTCATACACACGGACGCCGGAATCCCCACCACGATCGGCAGAGGCGTAACAGTGGGTCACCAGGCCATGCTCCACGGATGCACGATAGGCGATAACAGTCTTATCGGAATAAACGCCGTGCTCTTAAACAACTCCCGGATCGGAAAGAACTGCATCATCGGCGCTAACTGTCTCGTAACGCAGGGCAAGGTCATACCGGACAATTCCATGGTCCTTGGCTCTCCCGGAAAGGTTGTAAGGGAAGTCACGCCCGCCGAGATAGAGGATTTGAAATCGTCGGCCGAGCATTATGTAAAAAATTTCAAGCTGTTTAAAAAGGAGCTTAAGCAACGGGATTAGCAAACTGAATATCAATATTGGATTTTCAGCCGTAAAGCTCTTCTATGTACTCGTCCCCCTTCCCCTCTTCGGGAGCGGTAGAGATCTCCCTGTAGAAATCCTCCCCGTACTCCCTAGTCCTTACGACGACGGGCATCGGGACCGCATGCCCCAAAATGAGCGCCTGCTGCTTCGTATCGAGGCTCGCGAGAACTGACCTCAGCCCCGACGTATTGCTCACACCCGTAAGCACCGACTGTATGTCCTTCTCGTCGTTAAGGAGCGCCGTGATCCTCGTCCCCACCTGCGAAATCACCTCATCGTCTATCCCGGAGGGTCTCTGGTCGACTATCAGCATCGTGACGGAGTACTTCCTCAGCTCTCTCGCGATCGTCCCGAATATTGTCTGCTTCGCCGCCTGGGAATTCAGAAATTTATGCGCCTCCTCGATAGTGATCATGAGCTGCCTCGGTTTGTCGGATAAGTCTTTCGTCGCGTGATATCTCTCGGTCCTGTCTATATAGGTGTCATGGATTCTTCTCGAAATGATATTCGCCGCGAGAAGGTATGCGAGCGTGCTGTTGCTCCTTCCGAACTCGAGCACGATGTTAATCCCGCGCCCGAGATGGTCCATTATCTTCTTTATCGTCCCCTCGCTTTGAACGCTGTCGTCGACTATGAACGGGAGCGCCCTTATCCTGTTGAGTTTCCTCCTCATTGCGGAAAGAGACTGCATGTGCGTGCCGAGCTCCTTCGACACATCCGCCAGCTCATCCTCCTCCCACGAGAGAAGCTCCGAGAGCCACCTGTTCCCGTACCGCCTGTAAATCGCGAACGCGGATTCTATCGCCGTCGTATTCAGCTGAAGCTCGTCCTGAAGGAGCGCTATGTCTTCTATATCAATCTGGTCAAGCGATATGTAGGCCTCGATGTCAGGTTTCCTTCCCCTCTTTCTCGTCGATTCCGGATCGAGGGAGAATATGGCGACCTTCTCGGGGAATAGCTGCTTGAGCCCCTTTACGAATCCCTTCGAGCCCTCGCTCTCCGTCTCCCATCCGTATTCGTTGTGCATATCGAATATGAGGTTCACGGCTTTCCCGTACCTGATTACGCCCGCGAGCATCACCCTCGTGAGGAATGTCTTGCCTGTGCCGCTCTTTCCGAATATACCGTTACTCCTCTCGACGAACCTGTCGAGGTTTATGCAGACGGGTATGTCCATATCGAGCGGAGTGCCTATATTGAAGAACTTCCCCTTCCTGTCCTCCCTTCCGAATACCGTGCCCACGTCCTCGTGAGTCGCTTCCGATACCGGAGCAAAATGGGCGGGTATGGTCTTCACCGGCCGGAGCTCCTCCTCCCCGTGCGCGAGCATCAGCATGGGCCTCAGCTCGATCGTGGCGTAAGCGCTCGTGCCGGAGAGCACGCTCCTTAAAAGCTCCTCTTCCCTGGAGGGGGGATTGATAAGTATATTGGGGGACGAAGCGTCGAGCATTACATCGGTAATAAGGGAGAAGAACTGATGGTAAAGTCCGTGAACGACGACGAACTTTCCTGCCTTTATCTCCTCAACGCTCCTCTCCGGGCCGAGTTTCATCTGAAGCCCTTCGACGAGCGAGCCGCTCGTAATGAGACCGAGTTCCTTTACATCATCAGCCATGTTATTAGAATTCAGAATAGCCAAGTAAGCGCGCTTTAGCAAGAAATCCGGCAGGGCGCATCGCTAATCGTTCTCAGTCGCGAGATCGACTGTCCAGTAGAGTGTCGAATGTCCCTGAAAGTTACCCTCGGCAGCGCCTGCGCCGACATCCTCAAAGGAGGGATTCATCAATATTTCGCAGTGGCCGGGGGACTCTAAAAAGCTCTCTATGACATTGGCTTCGTCCTCGAGACCTACGAGAATATCCTCGCCCCAAGTACTCGGATCATAGCCTTCGTTCATGAGCCTGTCCCCTGTGTCCGAGCCGTCCGAGCCCTCGTGGCCGAAAAACTGATTCTCGGCCATATCCGTCCGAGTGACCGAGAGCGGCTGCCGCCACCCTGTCGTCCCATACAAGAGGAGGCGCTGCCGGGAAAAACGTGTCGCCGCAGTTCCTTCCCTCCGCCCTCGCATTGTTGATGAGCTCGAGCGTCGTGGTCTCGAAATCGTCGGAAGGTGGGGGATTCGTAGGAGGCGGGCTCGTCGGAGGCGGATTAGTCGGGCCCGGCGTGGAGTCGCCCCCGTCCTGCCCGCTGTCGCATGCAGCGAAAACCAGTAGTAAAACGATCAGTATCGCGTTTACAGTCAGTAACTTTTTAATCGAAGCATCCTCCATATCTCCTGTTTTTTAACACCCGTTCATCCTGAGGCGCAGAATCTGCGCCCATACACGATTTCTCCTAAGCTCCTCAGCCTCTCCAACATAAAACTTCCCTCTCCCCAGCGTGGGAGAGGGTAAGGGTGAGGGGGATACCCTATCCAAACCCGTTCATCCTGAGCTTGTCGAAGGATGCCATCTTGCGTGTGAGAAATCTATCCCTTCCATCCTTTCCCTTTAGAAATGTGGAAAAACACGATGCGGCACACCTAATTATACCCCTCATAAGCCCCTTGTCTTGTCTTTTTAAGACAAAGCGCAATAGCCCGTTTCGTTGCTTTTATGTATTCTTATGATAAATTACAAGCCTGCTCTAAGAACATGGCCCCTTCGTCTAGCCTGGCCTAGGACGTAGCCCTCTCAAGGCTAAAACACGGGTTCGAATCCCGTAGGGGCTACCAAATAATTACGGCAAGTTACAAAACAATTTATACTTGCGCGAATTTGTATGTCAGTGGACTTGTCGGTTAGTCTCTCTGGTAACCAAATCGGAAATTTCGGATAACTTTACTCAAAGAGGGAGCAAGTATGTATCAGCGTACAACTAGAGTCAATCCTTCAGAAGAGACCATCAAGATTGGTCCGCTAGGAATCCGGTTCCTCCTCACAGGCGATGATTCCAACGGCGGCGTGTCAGTGTTCGAGGTTCTCGTCCCCGCCGGGCAGAAGCTGGCGGCGCCAGCCCACAAGAACGACGCCTTCGAGGAAATCCTCTACGGTATCGAGGGCGTCCTTACCTGGACGGTTGACGGCACGCCCATCGAGGTTGGTCCCGGGCAGGCGCTGTGCATCCCAAGAGGCGCAGTGCATCGCTTCGATAACCTCAGCAGCGAGGATGTGAAACAGCTCGCCGTCATAACCCCCGCGATAATGAGCCCCGCGTACTTCCGCGAAGCTGCCGAAGTAATCGGTGCCGCCGGCGGCGGGCCGCCAGACCGCGCGAAGATGTTGGACGTCTTCCGGCGTCATGGCATGACAGTGGCCGCGCCCCCGCCTATTAAGTAGCGAGCGGCTGGTATGGTTTCCCGCCGTCGTACACCAAATTGGATCAAGGCTAAAACACGGGTTCGAATCCCGTAGGGGCTACCAACTGCCTGCATTTATTTAAAACACACCCCGATAGACTCGCACGGCTCACTTGATGTATAGTTAGGACATCGCAAAATGTGAGGATGAGCCATGAAATATAACCTTTTATTCCTGATCGTTGCTCTTATGTTCCTGTCGGCCCTTTTAATACCATTCAAGGCCGATTCCCAGAATCAAACGAATTTGGAAGCGGTGAATACCAGTGACGATGTCGTTACCGGCAAGGAAGGAAATGACACGATAAATACGGGTGATGGTAACGACAATATATCGGGAAAGAGCGGAAATGATCTCATCGAGGCGGGCCCGGGCGACGATCTCGTTTCAGGCGGCAAGGGCGACGATAAAATACAGGGCGGGCCGGGCGATGACTACATAATCGGCAACGAAGGTAATGACATTGTCGACGACGGGCCCGGCAACGATTTCATAAACCTGGGTAAAGGCAATGACACCCTGGTCTATTACCTCGATAACAATAAAGGATATCAAGATTACGCCATCGGCGGTGAAGGGGATGATACGTTGGTAATTGTGACAGATAATAATATCGACGATCTTATGAAGAACCAAATCATCAAATATAACGAGCAGCAAAACATGGTAGGCGCCGACGTCGTCAATTTAGGAAAATTTAACATTTCTTTAGGAACAAGTGATTTTGAGCATATCGTATTCGCGACCGGTTTTACATTTTGACGGTGCCGCTTGAAAGACGATATTAAACGGGCGGCCAATTAGTCTATTACCCTTCCCCTCGTTTAAAAATTCATAATTTTTGTGTAAAAATGTTATTTCTACATCCGAATCTTGAACATAGCGGATTGACATTCATACGGCATTGAATCTATAAATAAATCAGGGTCTATAAGCTCATGGACAAAATCCTGGTTATAGTTCAGGTCGCAGGCGGCATCGGTCTTTTTCTATTGGGCATGATCGTAATGACGGACGGGCTCCGCGCCCTGGCAGGTCATGCAATGCGCGCCGTATTGATGCGTTTTACGAAGAGCCCTCTAACCGGCGCTTTGACCGGTGCTATAAGCACCGCAATCCTTCAGGCATCAGGCATTACTACGCTTGCGGCGATAGGCTTCGTAGGCGCAGGATTAATAACCTTCCCGGAATCTCTCGGAATTATATTCGGGGCCAATATCGGCACTACATTTAAAGGGTGGATTATTGCACTCTTGGGATTCAAACTGAGCCTCGGGAATGTATTTTTGCCTATCGTATTCATAGGAGCCATTCTCCGCCTTATTTCAAAAGGGCGCCTGGCGACTGTCGGATATTCGATTGCGGGCTTCGGTCTCGTTTTCGTAGGTCTTACATTCATGCAGGAATCGATGAGTGAACTGCACGGTTTTGTTACTTTTCAAAATTTACCCGCCGACACGCTTTCGGGGCGGTTGTTATTAGTCGCTCTGGGAATAATATTTACCGTCCTGACACAATCATCGAGCGCGGGTGTTGCGGCAGCCTTGACTGCATTATATGCGGATATAATCAATTTCAATCAGGCTGCTGCCCTTGTAATCGGAATGGATTTGGGCACAACCTCTACGGCGGCTATAGCGACAATCGGCGGCTCTGTAGGAGTGAGAAGGACAGGTTTTTCCCATGTTATATTCAATCTCTTAACAGCACTATTGGCGCTTTTAATAATAAATCCATACACCTGGGTTTGGAATTATTTCTCGCCCGGTGAGCTGATCAAAAACGCAGAGATTGCGCTGGTCGGATTCCACACATGCTTTAATACTTTAGGTGTAATCATGATACTGCCTTTCACCAACCAATTCGCCCGTTTCATGGAAAAATTAATTCCCGAAAAAGTTTCTGTTTATACGCGAAAACTGGATGTTGTTTTATTGGAAGATACGGATCTCGCGCTGAATGCCGTGCAATCCACTATAAGCACGTTATCGACGGCACTGTTCTCGCATGTGAATGCAATCCTGGGCGATACGGAAAGGGGCGCAAGGGCCGATCTTGACGAGCTTCAATCCGCGCTTAATGAAACTCATTCCTACGTCGATCGTATAAAACCCAAATCGACAGAGGGAGCTGATTGGGAAAGGTTATTAAATATGTTTCACACATTGGACCACCTGCAGCGGCTTCATGAAAGGTGTGAAGAGGATGAGGAGCGGGCCATAACCGCGAGAGAGACGGAGGAGCTTGCAGAAGAATGCAGTCTGCTTATAAATAGCATAGGTAGTATCATTATTGATATTGAAGCCAGTAACTGGCTCAAGGCCGCAGAGAAAGCGAAGGATACCGCCGCAAAAATACACATCAAAGTCAGACCTTACAGAAGGAGTGTGATGGCCGGGATTGCAGGCGGCACGTTCGATGTATATCTTGGCACCGGCAAGCTTGAAGCGATCAGATGGTTAAGACGCGTCAGCAAGCACATTGAAAGGATAACGGAGCACGTCCAATTGTCCGTGCTGGCTAGTGGGAAATAACTTGAACAATACGCACAATTATCAAGAGACTGGTTCGAATCCCGCAGAGGCTGCCAGAATTTTCCTCCATTAACACGAATAATTGTAAACCTTAACAGGCGGTTACAGAGCCTGAATTCCAAATGCCCTGTCGCAGCAGCTTATACCGATGAATTGACATGAAAAACAAACGGCATTACATTTCGAATTGCAGAAAGGATAGAAGGCGGTCGGCGAGAAAGGTGGGCGTGAAACCCCGCAACGCGCGTCGGGGAGTCCGGCGGGCGCGGCCGATTCCGGGAAATTGAGTTCTGTCGCAAAGTCTGGGCCGATTGTTTAATCGAACCGGCGGGGAATTCGGCTCTTCCCCCTGCCCGCACTAATACATATTATGCGTAAGTCAGATATCACAAGAAGACAGTTTCTAATATTGAGCGGCGCCGTTACAGCCACGGCTCTCGTTACCGTCAGGTGCGACGGCGGTTCAAATCCTGACGGAACCGTGACCGTTTTCAAATTATCCCTCAGGGGACGGAGGGGATCAAATGCCGCAAAGAGTCACAACGCCAATAAGCTCTTTACGACCATGGAAGCTGCGGATATGAACAGGGCTCATCCGGGGGACAACTCGCGTATAGTCTCTCTATCTATCGACAAGGCCAGGTTCAACGAGCTCTTTAAGGGTAATGCCGCAGTAGCCGACCTCAGAGATTTCTGACCTTATTCCCGCAGCCGATGTCGGAAATCCCGAGCGTGTCTTCGGCCACGCGTTGTCAATGATTCTTGTTAATATACCGATAGACATCTATAAGATTTCCTGAAATATTTAATTTAGTCCCGCAGAGTATCCCCAAGACTTTTCAATCTCTTCCGATCGACTTTTCCGATCGGGCTTAACGGCAAATCCGGCAGAAATTCTATCCTCTCCGGCACCTTATATGATGCTATTCGTGAGCCAACAAATGTTTTTAACTCGTTTGCGGTCGGCAACGGCGTAACATCATTTTTCAAAGATACGTAAGCTTTGACGGTTTCTCCCAGGTATTTATCGGGAAGCCCGATTACACCGACGGCTTTCACGGCAGGGTGCTCATAAAATACCTCCTCGACCTCAAGCGGGGAGATATTGGAGCCGCCTCGAATGATGATATCCTTTTTACGGCAAACAAACCAGTAGTACCCATCCCGATCTACTCGCGCCAGGTCCCCCGTATATAGCCAACCGTCCTTCAAGGCTTTCGCTGTTTCTTCTTTATTGTTCCAATACCCGGCCATGTTAGCTTCGCTTTTTACGATAACTTCCCCGACATCACCCTTTGGAACATCTTTGCCGCTATCATCGACGAGGCGCAGGCTTGCCGCATGGACCGGTATTCCTATAGAGCCGAGCTGCTTTGGCCCGGATGGGGGATTCACCGCGTAGGGACAGCACTCGGTCATACCGCAGCCTTCGGTAATCTCTACTCCGGTGAGATCACGGAATCGCCTGTGTATCTCGATAGGGACTTTATCTCCTCCCGCAAAGCAGTGCTTCAATGAGCTGAAATCACACGTTAGTGCCCTTTGGTGATTAACTATGTCCGCCAGCTCCGAAGGTAAGAGAGTTGTTGTAGTCGGATGGTATTTATCGACGGAATCCAGGAAGCTTTCGGGCTCGAACGCAGGCATTAAAATCACAGTTCCCCCGACAAATACTGTAGCTATAACTCCCGTAAAACCGAAGATGTGACAAATCGGCAAAGGTATAAGGCTTATGTCGCCGGAATTCAGGTGTTGAGTCGCTCCCAGGTTAATTGCCGTGTGAAGCAAACTATAGTGAGTGTGTATAACGCCTTTGGGTTTGGCAGTTGTGCCTGAGGTATAGAGAATTACGGCAGGGTCATTTCCTTCAATAATCGGCAAACGGATATCGTGAACTGTTTCTGCCGTCAGGTCGGAAAAGCTGCTTATATCGGCAGGTGTATCACTACCGGCGACCAAGTAGCACTTCCCGATGCTTTTTAAATTATTTCGCACATTCGCATACTCATGAAAAAGTTCGTCATGGATAATAAGCATCTTGGCTTCGCAGTGTGTTACGGCGTATGCAAGCTCCGGACCTTTATAGCGGTAATTAATCGGTACGGCAATGGCGCCGATCTTAAAACACGCGTAGTAACAAAAAACGAGCTCGGGACAGTTTTTTAGAAACAACGCAATACGATCTCCGCGTTTAACACCGGCCTTCAGAAGAGACATTGCGATACGGTCCGTAAGCTCGTCGAGGTCTTTGAATGTAAATTTGCGGTTACAGAATATAAGTTGATATTTATCCGGAGTTTGATGCGCGATTCTCTTCAGATGATTTACTAATAGCATTTAAGAAACATCCTTTACGACTCCACATTTTGCTCATGCCGCTGCCTTTGCGAAGGTGCGTGAATAGGTATTATACACAGTAATACTTCGGCATTTCATCATCTATGTAGTTATTCCCTTGCGGCAGTTAATGGAATGCAAGTCCCTACAATCCTGGTATCCGCTGTCTGCCTAATGTGTCTTCGCTCCAAACTGTCAATCATTCTTTTTTATGTAGTGATACACGTCTATGCTGTAGCCATCGTTTTCCACAGTGATAATTTCCTTAAGGTCGTACATACGCGATAATCGTGCTCTATTGATAGCGTTCATGTTATCTCGATCGTAATTAGGATATGAAATATAATAAATTTCCTGAGGGGCGTTATTACTCGACATAACTTCATCGGAATACTTTAACGAAAGAGATCTGACCCTGTCCCCGTATATAGCCCGATGTCCGGTTTCGGTATCAAAAGCGCCGAAGTCCGGAAGCCAGGTCACTTCCCAGCGGGATAACGAAATCTCTTGCCCACCCCACTCTCCTGAATATCTTTTCCGTTACGTAATGGAATTGAGTAAATTCGAAGTTATATACGAGATGGTCCCTTCCGTACCCGTGTTTGGGTCCGTCAAATTTGGCCATCTGTAGTAATTCGTGAGAGCCGAATTTAAATGTCCCCATGATTTTTTTCGATACCGGATCGATAGTTCTGAATGACGATACAGTTAACAGTACAAGCAATACGGCCAATGCAATCGTAATAAGCGGCTGATTTCTCAATACCCTCACAAGTGAAGCCCCGAGCAGTATTATTAAGACGGGAAGAGCCGGCAGCATGTATCGGGGGTTATTTACAAAGGGGATGCGGGTGAGAAAATAAATAATAGCGAAAAACAAGATATAAAAATAGATCCCCTTCATACTTGCTGTTAAAGACCGTTCTTACGTTGACCTTATGTTTTAGCGACTTCACAAACCCGGCGCTTATAATCAAAATGTTAATTAGTACGAAGGCGGTAATCAGCCAATTAAAATTAATAACCAGCAGAGCTATGAGCTGAGCCAAAATCATCTTACTCAGTAAATAAAATCGAAACATCTTCATAATACCCTCAGTCCAGGAATGACCGATTTGAGTATTAGGGACAAGGATCATATAAAATGCAAAGAGCAGGATCGGTATAATCAATACCCATATTTTCTTGACGAACTTTATTTTATCTCTGGTCAACAAGGGATCGCTGAATATCATAAGAGCTATAAAAAGAAATACACCGACTCCGTAAAGCATGAATCCGGATTCTTTGGTGAAGACCATCATTATCCCCGCCGCCGCCGCATAAACAAACCGGTTTTTAAATAAACAAAGGAGCATCATCACTAAATAAATCGGGAGTGTGAAATCGAGCGAAGGCTGGATTACCTGGGCCAAAAACACCGGGTTCAATCCGAAACAAAATGTAAGTAACGTGAGGTTAGCAGGGGACAAACGGCCGCCGAAGAGGTATTGTAAGAGCGATCTGAAACTTAGCAATCCTAAAATTCCCAGTAGTAAATTTAATGTATAGATCAGCTGAAAATTTCCTAAATCTATTCTTTGCGTGAGGCTGAAAAGAAATGTATGCAGAAATGCGCTGTGATTGTAACAGTCCAGCGACCCCGTGGATACCGATTTCATATAACAGCGGGAGAACTGCCATCCGTCCCATAGCGGGACGTATGAATAATGCAATAAGGGGATACCGGCAAAAACGATTATCAGCAGCCAGAAGAGCTTATCGATGCCCTGAATGTATTTTAATAGTCCGGGGTATAGAGTTTCATTTTCCTCATTCATAATGCTAGCTAATCATTCGGGAAATATTCCTTGTAATCATTCCTCTCACGCAATCCGAGAGAGCGGAGAAGAAATATATAAACCCTCGCGATCCTTTTTCCTTTGTCCGTCAATACTATGGTTTCATCACAATCTTCGATAATATTTTCCTTCCTGCACTCGTCTATTCGTTTCTCGATAAAACCCACGGGGTCAAAACGATGATAGAGTTCCTCCCGGCGGCATTCGGCCCCGGCCTTGTTGGAAAGGAATACCAGCAGCTGGCATGCTAATGACCGGTCCGCGGTAGCAGGCCCTAAAAACGTATAAAGGCCGCAGGCGAAAATTGCGGCTATCCCGCTCCCCGCAGCCGATACAGCGTATGATTCAGGCGTGGAAAACAGGTCGGAAACAAGAAAATAGCTCAATAAGGCAACTAAAACAACACTGAGAATGCTCGTGAATACCGAGGAGTAAAGAAGGTTGCTTTTCGCAAAAATTCTTAGAATTACGAAATGAAGAAGAAGGAAAAAAAATATTTGAAACAGAAAGAGAGAAAAAAACAAAGCAAGATCGTTTAAAAGCACAATATGACCTCCCCGTCATTGGTCGTCGTCAATCCACTCTAATATAGAGGTCCGGATATTTATCCGAAACCCTGTATTTATTCTTAATCCTTATATCATTGAAACTACTTATACCGTAAGTCGATATGACTTTGGGTTTCTGAGCGGCGATCAAATCGTAAATGTTATATTTATGATCCGTTATCTTCTTATAGGCATCGAGACAGGACGGATATTCCATACAAAACCAGAAATAATCGATATCGTCACGAAAAACATTAAATACTACATTGCCGTCGTAAACCTTGTCGTCCTGGTCGGTTATCGACAGTACATATTCAATTTTAGCCAGCTGAGCTCTTTGTTGTTTATTGTCCATTTTGAAAAAACCATGATTATGCATGAAGGCGAGGGGTACATATACGGCTCCTATAAGAACGACAAACCTGATCAACCTGCTGTTGAAAGCCGAATAAAGGGCATAGCTCGCAACTATTGCGAACGGGGGTATCGTGAGCATCAGATATTGTCTCCAGAGGTTTGTAAACAAAATTACAGGGAGGATCATCAGTAAGATCGACAAAACCGCAAATCTATTCTCCTTGCCCGATCTGATCATCGTTATAATTCCTATCAGGTAAAGTACGCACGTTATGGTATTTTCTCTTGAAATTGCGGCGTAGCTATCGAGCCTGCTGAAAGCCTGCGCCAGGTAATAATTGACTAACCAGTTCGTCACAAAATACCGCTCGAATGTCCCGCTCAATACAAGATAGATGTAGTACGGAAGGACCGATATTAGAAATATCGCGGCATATAACACCGCATGCTTGTACTGAATCCGTTTTTTTAACAAGTCGTACAGGAGCAGTACGGCGATAGCGATAATTAAAACGATGCTTTTTTGCAAAAAGAGATAAGAAACCCCGAGGAATACCGCGCTGGCTACAAGACTTTTTAGAGACTTTTTATCGTAATAGACAAATAAAAAATATACCGACAAGAGTCCCGCAAGCGTCTGAGGGACATCCGGCCTGATTTCGATTGATTTCATATAAAATGTCACAACGGTGGAGGTCATTATGAGACTCAGTACGCCGATCTCGGAATTTTTGAATATTCTGACGGATAACAAATAAGTTCCGGCCAGAATACCCGCCACGAGCAATAACATCATATAACGACTGACGAATATAGACTCGATAGTGTCCCCATACGTATCGACAACTGGCGTAATCATGTAATCAAAAAACGGGTGATGATGCTGGAAGAATTCGATAAAAATTTCCTGCCCCCGAGAGATTTTCCACGCCGTGTGCATATGCTCGAACTCATCGGGATCAAAGCCCCGGTTATATGAATAGAAAAAAATCGAGACTAGGATTCCCGCGAATATTCCCCATAATACGACCGGCCAGAGTATATTCTTAAATGATTTATTCATTCAAATTTCCGGATGATGTTGTATATCATTCTGCGACCGCACATCCGAACATGATAATAATGTAAAACATCTGCCCCGCTCAAGCATTCAGCTCGACGAGCCCGGTCTCGGTGATTAACGCAGACTCCTGATATTCATAGTCTGTGTTTATAGCCCACAGATTGTTTTCAGCGCCGCTGACAATGTTCTCCGCAGCCAGAAGACCCATCAATATGCTATGGTCCTGATTGTTATATTTAAAGGCCCCGTACCGTCCGATCACGGTCAAACCCTTTATTCCGTCGAGATAATTCTCGATAGGCATTAACAGCTTTTTATACCCCATACCGTAAACCGGATAGCATTTATTTATACGGTGTACATAACCGTCCGATGTATCCTCTCCCCGTGCGAGTCCCGCGTCCGACAGCTCTTTTTTGCCCAACTCAATCAGCTTTTGATCGTCCCATGACCAGAATTCGTCGGCTTCATTGCACCAGTACTCCAGAGCTAATATCGAGCTCCTTTCCTCACCGTGCAGCTTCGGCGACCAGTTTCTGAAATTGGTTATTCTCCCCACCCTCAATTGCGGGGAATGTATATAAATCCAGTTGTCGGGGAATAAATTTTCATCCGGAACATTGAGATAGACCAGGATCGTATTCCGAAACTTAAGAGACTTCGCGGAGGCAATTACATCGTCATCCACTCCCTCGAGACTCAAAACAAGCAGTGTAAGAGGCATTGTAGACACGACATGGTCATAATTCTCCGTCCTGCCGTCAGCAAGCTCGATTCCTTTCACCTCGCGGCCCGTATTGATAACCCTTTTGACAGGCGTCCTCAGGTAAATATTCCCGCCCCTCTCCGAGACATAAGAAGCCATCCGCTCGTAAACCATCCCCGTGCCTTCGACAGGGTAGGCGAACCTGTCGACAAGCGTCTTGTGCTTCCCCCCTTTATCAGTCGAAAAAGCGGCCTTCAGAGCCTCGAACAATGAGAACTTCTTTATCCTCTGGATGGCGAAGTCGGCGTCGAGCTCGCTGCAGGGAATGCCCCACAGTTTCTCGCTGTAAGTCTTAAAAAATATCTCGAAAAGTCTCCGACCGAACCTCTTGACCACCCAGCTCTCGAATGTCTCTTCGCCCTGTCCACGGTCCTCCGGGGCTACTTTCTGGCGAAGGTAGCTTAATAAGCACAATGACATCTCGGCCGGGCCGAGTTTGGAGATAACGTCCGCAGCCTGGAGCGGATACTGGAAGAGCCGGTTATTGTAAAGAATCCTCGTCAGACGGTCGACCATTAAATAGTCCCTTCCCACGACCTCGAGCCACAGCCTATTCACACGCGGGTCCCTGCTGAAAAAGCGGTGGGGACCGAGATCGACCCTCTGGTTCCAGAGGTTAAACGATCTGGCGAGCCCGCCTACGGAACCGCTCGCTTCGAACACGTCTGTTGTAATTCCCGCCTTCGCAAGCTGATACGCGCAAGCAAGCCCCGCGGGACCCGCCCCGATGACTCCGACCTTCATCTATATATACTCATTTTATAAATTTTACCTCAGTTAAGCTTAACCAAATGCTACCTATCGAGATCATGAGTACTCAATTAAATACCCGCATACTCATCGGGCGAGCTAATATTTTTACAAGCCTACGCTTCTCAATTGAAGTTTTGCCGGACTTCCCCGGATAATGTGTTACGGGAACTTCTTTTACCCTTAAGCGCTTATGCTGGGCCGTAATAGAAAGCATAATAGACGGTGCTAGCGCATCAGAATCCAAATACATTAGCCATTTATTGAGACAGTTTATTCTTACAATCTTAACTGGGGAATTGGCATCACGAAATTTTATGCCGAACAATATAAAGCTTAGTAATCTTACTATATGAGAAATTATTATTCGGTGAACCGAGTCTCGTCTAACAACCCTATAACCGATTACGAGATCGTTCTCCGCCGCTTCGAGAAAGAGCTTTCTGAAATCTCTCGGATCAAACTGATAATCACTATTTGTATGAAACATGATATCGTGGTCAACATTCTCAAATGCAAGTCGAAGCGCTTTAACATAATCGATATTTCTAAAGGATCTTAAAAACCTGACACCGCTTAATTCTTCCGCAAGCTTCTTCAAAATCAGCGGTGTGCTGTCCGTCGAACAATCATGTACAACTATCATTTCAGACCCAAGCAACTGACTGAGGATTACGTTATGATAACCGCGTATAGTCTTTTCCATAACGGCCTCCTCGTTGAATACGGAATTACAACCGAAACAGGATATTTTCATGATACCGATCGTTCAAAATTTATTTTTCCCGTATTGAGCTTGCACCATTTATACATAATGCTATGTTTACCCGTAAATAATACAATAGGACATTAATTTTTGTTAAGCTCCGCAAGCAAATTCACAAGAATTTCTCTGCGGTAATTCGTGCATGAAACAAATATCGGACATTAACGAATGGTATCTCAACAGGAGCAAGTCTCTATTTAAGATTGCCATTGTGCTGATGTCTTTCCTCGCAGTTTCAAGATTGGCGTATCAGTTCTGGCGACTTCTGATGGACCAGAACCGGAACGGCGCAATCGATCTCAGAATCGCGCATCAATGGGTCAACCTATGGTTTGGAGGAAAACCTCTTGATAAAGTCGTCCTTCTTCCCGCAACTTACACAATGCTCTGGCCGTTTACAGGGTGGCTTTCATTTGAATCTGCGAGATGGCTCTGGGCGATTTTGTATATCATTTCAGTCGCATGGCTATTACGCATAGTTATCGGTGAAACCGGAATAAAAAAAAGAGAGGAGATATTATTCTCCGTTCTCTTTATTTTGTCGATCTACCCGACCGGAATCACTATCGGCAACGGCCAGGTCATTCTCTTTCTCCTTCCGGCTATTTTAACCGCTGTCCTGCTGGAAAGGAAAAGAGAGCGCAGTCTTGGCAGGGACACAGTCGTCTCGTTACTCCTCCTTTTTTCCTTGCTCAAGATCACCGTTACGGCTCCGTTTTTCTTAATTTTACTCATATCGCAAAGAGCATTCCGGCCTTTAATTATTGCGGCTTCCGGCTACATCATACTGACATATGTCGCAATTTCATACCGCGACTCGGGTCTTATTGAGACACTGCGGGTGTGGGTAGAGAATAGCTCACAGCTGGCAGCAACCGGGGGATACTCCCATCTTCATATCTGGCTCGGCAAGCTAGGTTTGAATAATTTAATACTCCCCTCGTCACTCGGCTCGTTTATCGCACTGGGTTTATATCTATATGGTTTTCGGAAAACGGATATTTGGATTCAGCTCGGCGTTGCGGCTATCGTCGCCCGCCTGTGGACCTATCACGGCCTCTATGACGATTTACTGATCCTGGTCCCGATAATTGCGATCTTCAGGATAATAAAATCCCGGCAGCTATCCCGGAGAGAGGGAATCGCGGCCGATGTATTGCTTTTAACTTCCGGTCTCGGTTTTCTTATCCCCGGATTCTTTCTCCAGCTCCCGTTCCCCATCGGCACTCTCTTCAGGACCGGCCAGCCTATTATCTGGATCTCAATGCTTATTTTTCTTATCTACCGCTCATATAAGACGAAACAGACCGAATCTGCCTGAATTAATTTTTTATGTGTTGCAGATGAAATTAACCCGGTACCGCATAGAGATAATTTGAGAGAGGATTTACATCCCAATGAAGGCTGCCGGCCGAATATGGCCGGCAGCCGTTTAATTGCTTTACTTAGAACGGTTTTCGCTTCATAACCCCACCGGACAAACCGGTGCAGTGCAGAATACAGGCTTAGGCGGATTGCTGTCCTGACAGTTTCCGGCAATGTTCTGTCCCACCGGACTGAAGTTCACGTTCCAGTCGGAATTATCCGGGAAGCAGCACGGGGCCGGAGGAGGCAATGGCTCTGCCGGTGGATCTGTCGGCAGCTTGAAAGAAAATCCGACACAGCCGCCCTCGGGGCAATCGACAGCCCTGACAGCCCAGCTGCAAACCGTATTCTTATTGTCGCCGAGCGTTTTCGTACATTCTGCGTAGAGATCCGGATTACTTGCCTTAAGCTGATCCGAGCATCCGCATGAACCCGTCGCTGCCGATCCGGTCCACGTACAGAAGCTCTCCGGCTTACATCTATCCATTCTGGCGTTATCGAACTTCGTTTTGAAATCGGCCAGATCCACCGTTACTTCCACAATTCCTGTCGAGGGGTCGTCTTTATACCATTTTCTGACCCATTTACCCGGCCAGGCTATGGAGTTAACGTCAAGCGGACGGCTCTTTTTAAGAGGCGAGCTTATTCCGTTTACGTCCTTTTCAGGGTCGAACCCGTTCCCGACGGGTATAAGATACGTCTGCTTCGTAGTGTCCTTGGCGAATATGAGGAGTACATAATACGTCTCATTACCCTTAAAGACATTAAAAGTGGGCTTTTGGCCTCCCGGAAGCTGCAGTCCTGCCAGCTGGTTCGCTTGTGAAACGGTCGTATCGATGTAATAAACTCCGTGATTTGCCGTCAGGTTGCTCCGCTGGAAGAAGTTCATCCCCATCATGCGGATTTGCGCGCCCGATTTGTTGCCTACTTCATTTTGGGTAAGGAGCTGTCTATAAAGCGGGACGCCGTAACAGAAAGAGCTTCCGCAATCGCCGCCCCAGAACGCGCCTTCCAGATTGCACGAGTTGTCCTTGTCCGGTATCTTGGCGCAGTTGTCATCGATTGCGCAGATTTTGCCGTCTATGCGGCAGTGTCCCCCGCAGTCCCCTTTCTCCACGCAGCCCGGATACACCACGGTCGTCACGTAGTCGTAAGGACTCGTTCTGGCCGTTTCCTCGGACCGGCACTCGAGTGTTTCCGTGGGAGCGTTAAAAAACGGGTCCTCGTTTACAGATATCGTGTTCTTGAGTCCGGTGAGCGAGCCGTCGTCGTCGTTGAGTATGGTCTGCCTGTCTATAGCCGAGAAATTACCGAACGATCCCCCGACACCCTCGGGGTTGTTAAGCGCGAAGGTACAGTAGTTCGTCTTGACGCGGGCGTCGTCGCTCTGAAACGCGAACTTGCCGTCCGGTACGAACAACGGTTCTATTACGAAGTGCCGGATATCGACGTTATCGCGGAAATAGAGGTTCGACGAGTGGAACGCGGGGGGATAGTAAAACCCGTTTGGTTGTTTCCAGGCGATTGCCGCGTTCGGTAGATAACACTGATTCTTCTTTTTGTCATAGGGCATGAGCGGAACCCTTCCGTACATCGACTTATTCGACGAACAGCTCCCCTGTCCGACTGTGCAATCGTCTATAACCGACTTTTTGATATCTAAAAAGGCGTTCGAGTCTTCAAAGCTGGGGCCGTCGTATATATTGAACATCCTCTGGTTGTTCGCGTAATTTGATAACGGTATGCTAATCCCCTCGTCCCTCAATAAACAGTAATTATTGACCACGACGCCGTTGGTCTGGTCCTCGCATTTAAGACTCGTACCCTTATTGACTGGTCCTGCGGCCGACGCCAGGGGGTTATTGGGCTGCGTTTGCCCTATAAAGACGCTCTGTCTCGCAAGCTGCCACTGTCCGGGGAAGAAATTAGACTCCGTATAGTCGCCGCCTGTCACGAATGTCAGGCCCGCGTTTTGCACGTCCGAGATCACGCTGTTAATAACAAGATACCACCGCGGGCGTAGCCATATAGCGGAGAAATTCGTCTCGGCCCAGTTAAACGCTGTCGTAAACCTGTCGAGAACCGCGACGATGCAATTCTTTCGGTCGCCCGGGGTGCAGACGGGTGCATTACTGCAGTCCGTCTGGTCGCACCTCGTCGGATTATGCCCGCCGGACACCTTGGGATAATATTTCTCCGCCTCCTCCCCCCGTTTAGGCGCTGGTGATAGGTTCCCCACGGTTACAGGCTCGAAGATCGGGAACGTCCCGCCGGGACCGCCGACGCCGTTACAACTGCTGATATCTTGTATGGAATTAAATGCGTTCATCGCCGACGAGCAGTAATTCCCCTTAAAGTCCTTAAGCGGCGTAAGGCCCGCCCTGCCCAGATTACTCTGCTGCGATGCATAGGATTCCCACTTCTGGTCCTGTGACATGCCGCTTATCGCCCCCGGCAGCCACCAGTAGCATATTCCGCACGCGTTCGCACCGGCGGCCATGTTGTACTCGATATCGTTCCAGCCGTTCATTATCCAGAACACAGCCGGCTGCGCGTAATCGGAATGGTAAGGGACGTCCGTGGTAACTTCCTTGTTCGCGGTATATGCCAGGATCCCCGGGACCTTGCGGGGGTTCTGTGTGTTGTCTATAGCAGCCCGGGCGAATATCCCGATGTTCGAATATAGCTTATTGTCTGTCTCCGTCCCGTCCTCAAGGTAATACCCGTGCCCTATGGACTTCCAGCCCACGTTCCTGGCGAGGGTTACGCCCTGTGTGCCGTGGAGTGTAAACCAGCGCGTCATGGACTCGTTGACCGATGAGTCCTTCACGAAGGTTGTAGCGGGGGCTTTACGAAGAAGGTGAAAATGAACCGGATAGCGTCCCTTCCGTCCGCCCTGCCCCAGCTGGTAGAACTCGACGCCCTGTACCTGAACGAGCTTGATACCTTGTCTGAACATCGTCTGACCGCCGTAATAACCCGTCGGGAAGCAGTCGAATTTGCACATCCTCCCCGCTCCGGCAGGGATGCTGTCCCCAGCCGACACTACGCGTATGCTGCGGGAGAGGAGAGCGACCGCCGCGCGCGTCTCGGCGAGCGCCTTCCCGTTGTCAACACCGCCGTTGGCGATCTTTACATTCAGCTGAAGCCTCGCGAGATCGCCGCTATTGAAGTTGAAATTATCGTCCGGGTACAGGTCCCCGTTGTGCACCCACTTGAGTCCGCACTTCGATGATGTCGGGCATATCAGCAACACAACCGGCAGGCGGCATATTCGTTGCGGGGTCTACGATTGTGACCCTGAGCTTTCTCGGACCCTCTTTCTTTACAATCTGGAGCTCCTCGGAATGTCCGGGGAGGTAATCCGTCGTAGTGACAACTATTCGGTCCCCTGCTTCCCAATCCACGTCACGGTCGAGAAAGATTAGAGTCTTGGATGCGTCTTTATCGTTCTTGAGCCTTACCCAGCTCGTCCCCGAGTCGTAATTCGGAATGCCGTCCCCGTATTTAGCCCCCTTATTGCCGTATAGCTTCAACGTCCCGCCGAAGGAAACCGCAAGCACCTTCCTTCCGAAGAAACCCGTTTCGCCCATCGTGTTATCGTGCTGCACATACTGGTAGAAACGATCCGTTACGCTGCCCGGGAGCGGAACTGGTGATGCTCCTTTCGATTCCCACGCGGTCTTGTCTATACCGCAGGGAGGAGCCGCGGAGGTTTGCTGGGGGCTTTTGCATGTGATACCGGTCTTGTCGCTATCCATTCCGTAAAGGTGGATAGTGAGGACGCCCTTGTTTTTCCCGAAAGGTGTTGTCGTAGTTCCTGCGGATATTTCCCCGTCGTTCTCGACGAGTATCGACTTGGCCCAGAAGTGTATCTCCGAGCCGTCGTCGGTGAAGCTCAGCTTCCCGTTCTTTATGACGTTTACGTTCTGATATAGGTAAACTCCTCCACTGACCGTGCACGTAGTGGATATCAAAAGGTCTTTGGTCCCGTCACCGGGCGTCAGCTTTCCGCCCGGACACGAATCAGGCTCGGCGTTGAGATCGACACCCGGCTCGCTTTCATCCCCCGTAACTACTTCATTACGTCCCGTGTTTGCGGTGAATGTTCCGGTCGTGCCCGTACCGCCGAAATTGGCGTCAGTCGTATCCGCGTTTGCCAGGTTGGCATCGGATAAATCGGCATCGGATAAATCGGCGCTGATTAAAATCGCGCCTGTCAAATCCGCACCCGTTAAATTTGCCCCCTTCAGGTTCGCGCGTGTGAGGTCGGCATTCTTAAGCTTAGCCCCCTTCAGGTTAGCCCCGCTCAGATTCGCATTCGCAAAGATCGCATCGTTGAGCTTAGCCCCGCTCAGGTCCACTCCGCTCAGGTCCGCCCCGAAAAAATTAGCCCCGCTCAGATCGCATCCTTCACACTTGTCCGTATCCAGAATTGTCGAGATATTCTTCAATGCCTCACCCGGCGCGGTGCTGAGCATCGATTTCCCGTCTTCGGGCGCTATGAATACCGCTATATTCTTCTGAGACTCGTCGTCGTGGTAAACCCTCATCTCATAATCGCCGGGTTCTATTACCTTAGTTACGCAGTCCCCGTTTGCATGGACCTGAAGCATCTCGACCCCTTCGTCGTTCACGAGCACCATGTAATGCCCCGCAGCTTTGTTACCGTCCTCCCAGCAGAACGTCTGCTCCATCGAAGACGTGTACCTGTACGGGATTATGTCGTACCCCCGTCCGCCCGTATCGCTTTGCAGAACGTTGCAGTCCGCGGTCTCTAGGAAGACCGCTACTATATCCTCATCGGGGATGGCGAATAAACTAGAGTCGTTCGCGAAGTCATTCTCAGTGCGCACCCCCAAAGAATCGCTTCGAATCGCCTTTAACTGTGTTGATGAACCTTGAAGGTCCTAACACTAATAAGATCGTTAATAAAAAAATCACTAAAATAACAAGCGGGATATAGCTCCTGAATCTCGTCACGGTTGAATATCCTCCTTCATTAGAGCTCTGTCAGGTGGCTCAGGAACCCTTTACAGAAACTAATTTTAAAGCCTACAAGAGTAAATTGTCAAAAAAATTAATATGATAATTATAACCGCGAATCTCTGACCGTGCGCCGGTAAGGGGTATGATCGGTTAATTGGGCACGCCGGAGCCGATATATCTATTCAACTAGTCCGCCCCGGCACGTAAGCGCGTCTGTTTGCTGTCAGATCGGTTCTCGATGACGGAAATCCGAATTTTTTAATAAACCGATTATAGGACTTCAAAAATATCGACTCCTATATTAATATAGTCTGGTGCCCGGCAGGCTCCCGGCGAACGTAAAATAGCTTACATTTCAACCGGGAGAGCATTAAACAATCTGATGGGATAAAAAGCCGAGGATTTCCCACTAATGAGTATAAGGTGTATGATGAATAGGCTTCGAACGAATAATACGAACCCGGAAACTCATGCTCAACAAATTGCAGGCAGATAACTCGATAACCCGTGAATATGTCTGGTTATTTTTCATTCTGCTTATTATTTTCGCACTCAGGCTGACAATCATTCACATATTAGTGATAGACTGGGACGAGTCGGTTTATTTTAAGATAGCCCAGGATATAGTTCACGGCGGTGTGCCGTATCAGACTTCCTGGGATACCAAGGGACCGTTACTATTCTTTATATTCGTACCCGTAATCCTTCTTTTCGACGACAGCATTCCCGCTCTCCGGATTTATACCACACTGTATTTACTGCTGTCCGTGTTTTTCGTCTATTTACTGGCCAGAAAGTTTTTTCGCGGTTTTACCACCCTCATACCGCCTTTAATCTACGGTTTGTTTTTCATTACGCCTGTATTCGGGGGGTATGCCTCAAACGGCGAGCTCTTTATGATGCTGCCTGTAATTCTGGCCATTTTATGTTTTCTAAATTATGAAGATAAAGGCGGCGCGCTGATGCTGGTGTTAAGCGGAATCCTTTCTGCGGCCGCTTTTTTTATGAAAGCCACGGCCGTATTTTCAATCATGGTCGTCCCGTTATTCATAATCTATAGAAATCTGAAGCCCGGCTCGTTCGATATTAAATCGTTTATCAAAGAGACGATCTGTTTCTCCCTGGGTTTCTTTGCCGTGATTATAGCTCTCACCCTTTACTTCGGGATTCACGGCGCTATTCACGATTTCTATTACACATATTTTGTCGTCAACAACAAATACACAAGCATAGTTCCAGTCAAAGATGTTCTCTTTTACCTGTACTATTTTCTTTACGGCACAATTCTCGTGAATCACGACCTGATTACCCTGCTGGCTATCGCGTTCACGATATTGATTCTCATATTTCTCGTTAGAAAGAAATTCGGGAAAGAGGAAAAAGATAAACTTTTATTCCTTATAGCTCTGGCGGTCTTGTCCTTCGTCGGCGTATTGTGGGGCAGGCGTATGTACCCCCATTACTACCTCCAGATGAGCTTACCCTATTCGCTCTTGATCGCTCTCGGTATATCGAAGCTCGGATTAAACCGGAGATACGTAGAAGCATTCATTATCGTTATTTTTGTTGCGTTCATGATCCAGTCACCGGTAACGCAGGCCGTCAAAGACATGAAGAGCACGGATGAAGAGTGGTTTGAATCAGGCGCTTCCTATGAAGTCGCCGAATATATAAAGAATAATACATCTAAAGACGATACTGTTTTATTGATCGGCGGTCAGCCCATTATCTATTTCCTCGCTGACAGAAGGGCGCCGATAAAACACTTCTGGTGGCCGAAGCATCAGGCAATTATGCAGGAAATTTTAAATCTTAAAGACTCCGTCCCACAGGAATTAACCAACAACAAACCTGAATACGTAGTTTTTTATGACGGGAAACACAAGGAAGAAATCAACCACTTCGATTATCTCGATAAGTTTATAGACGAAAATTACGTATTCGAGAAGGAGATCGACGGTTACAAATTTTACAAGGTGAAAAATTAAACGGTCATGATTCGCCGGAGCGAAGGAACGTATTTACTCCGGCGCTGATTTGGCTTTTGCCCTCCTCTCCCTCCGCTTTTTCTGTTTTCTTATCTTCTCCCTCCTGAGCTCCTCCGTGGACGCCTTGCCGTATAGCCTCTCCTCGATCCTCGATACCAGTATCCTCCGCGCAAGAAAGCGGTTGAGCCCCTGAGAACGGTCTTTTTCCGCTCTGACGATGATACCCGTTGGAATATGCTTCAATCGAACACACGTAGAAACCTTATTGACATTCTGCCCGCCGGGTCCCCCCGACCTTACGAACGTCTCCTCGAGGTCATCTTCATGAATTCCGAGTTCCGTCATCTTCTCGACGAGGGCTCTTTCCTTCCCCGGGCTTACTCCGTACTTGCTCATCGCTCGATTCGACGCTTCGACTTTCTCAAGCCGGGGCATCCCTCCAAACTATATATTATCCGTGCTGATTAATCGATATAGCGCGGGCGAAGGAAAGGTATCGTACGACCGGTGTTTATTCCTGATCGAGGAGGGTTTTTTCCTGCTTCTTTATGAGCTCAGACCTCTCTTCCTTCATCTGCCTGACTTTTTTTGTCGTATGAACCATCTCTCCCAGATAAGAATTTGACGGATCATGCTTTTCCCCGAGATACCCTAAAAATTTCGATACCCCGAAGACGAGCAGTATAAGTACGATTATCGTGATAACGGTCCTCAAGCTCATGCTCGAATTATAGGTTTATATACCCCCCGTTTCAATAGCCCCCTGCCGCTCCCGTTTCTTGAAAGGGGCCTAAAAACATTTATACTAACCGTAATGGAACCCGACGAAATCAAAGCAATAATAGAAACAGGAATGCCGGGGGCATCGGTCGAGGTAGACGGCGACGGCACACACTTCGAAGCCGTAATCGTCTCCGACACCTTTATCGGAAAGACGCTCCTCGAGCGTCATAAGTTAGTATACGGGGTGTTAGGTGAAGCCATGAAAGAGAGGATTCATGCTCTTTCTCTTAAAACCTTTACGCCCGAGCAGTGGGAAAAGATTAAATAGTCCCGGAAGGCGGACCGGACGAAGGCTCGCGGAATCGTATTTTTTTGCATCTGAATAGGGAGACAGAATAAATGGAAGACACAATGAAGAAAATAGAATCGCAGATCGCCAAGAACAAAGTAGTCTTATACATGAAAGGGAACAAGGAAATGCCGCAGTGCGGGTTTTCCGCAAAAGTCGTGCAGATATTGAACTCTTACGGCGTCGATTACGAGACTGTGGACGTGCTTGCGGACCCCGAGATCAGGCAGGGGATCAAAGAGTACTCGAGCTGGCCCACTATCCCCCAGCTCTATGTCGGCGGGAAATTCGTAGGCGGCTGCGATATATGCGTCGAAATGGACCAAAGCGGGGAATTGGAGTCCATACTCGTCGACGCAGTGCGGGAATAATTCACCCGTTACCGAGCTCGGAATAATACTCAGACAGCTTATCCCTCAAAAAGAGCCTTGACCTCAGCACCCTCGATTTAACCGCGGGAATCGAAAGCCCCAATGCCTCTGCGATCTCTTTACTCGTAAGACGCTCTATATCCTTCATGTGAAAAACGACTCTGTATTCCTCGGGCAGCTCGCTTATCGCTTTTTCTATCAACTGCGTCCCTTCCGCGCTCAGGAGCTGCGAATCGGGCCTGCCGCTCCAATCCCTCTCCTCGACCCCTTCGAGCACACCGTAATCGTTATAAGGCTTATAGTCGTCGAGACTCGTCTCCTTCTCCCTGCTCCTCTTCTGGTTTCTCAGATACATGAAGCTCGCGTTCGAGGCAACCCTGTAAAGCCATGTCGAGAACCTGGACTCCTTTCTGAACGTGGAGAGCTTTTCTATAAGGATCAGGAACACCTCCTGAAGGACCTCCTCCGCGTCATTCTGGTTATTCGTGATCCTGTAAGCAAGCCTGTAAACCTTGTCGCTGTACCTGTTTACAAGTTCGTTAAATGCGTCCTCGTCCCTGCCGTTTACGAACATGCCCACAAGCTCTTCATCGAACAGGCTGTTTATCTCATGTTTAACCCCCGATCGGGCGTTTTTCGCCGGACTTAACACCGAGAGCATCCTTTCATCAACTAATCCAGCGGTTTTCATAATTGATACCTCCTGACTAAAAGTATAGTTGACCGGTCTATTTACGATTAAACAAAAATATATTAAAGACCCCCTAATTTGCAGAACATGTATCAGCCGTCTCTTTTTTTGCTATACACAGCTGCAATACCCCCTCGCCAAGCCGGTTTATCATGCACGGGTCGTTAAAAGTCTTACCCAATAAGAACACCCCTTCGATATAGGCAACCATTGCCTGGGATGTGGCCGGGGGGTCCGTTTCAGGGGGCAAGACCCCCTCATTGACGGCTTGAACGATTACTCCCTCTAAATACCTGGTCCATTCGCAGAATATCTCCTCGATTTTCTTCCTTATCGCTTCATCCTGTGTGCTCAATTCCAGGGCCAGATTCCCGAACCCGCAGCCGGTCATGCATCCGACGCAGTCTTTTCTGCCGGACTGGTATTCATAAGACCTCCTGAGCAGTGTCTCAAACTTCTCGAGTGCCGATGCATCGGAATTAAAAACGGGGTCGAGAGTCTCTTCTTTGAATTTCTTCCATATCAGGTCCAGCGCTTCCAATGTGAGATCTCGTTTCGAAGGGAAGAAATGATAGAAGCTCCCCTTCTTGACGCCCGCGTGCTCGCAAAGCTCCTGAACCCCGACGGCGTTATAGCTGCGATTCCCGATGAGCTCTATTGCGCTGTTTATGAGATTTTCTTTTGTGTCACTCGTACGTCCCATTTATCACATCACCTATTAGTTGACCAGTTGGTAAAATATTAACGCCCCAAACGATATTGTCAAGAGGTTTTAATAAAATTACGAGCGAAAGTAACCGGCAACGACGATAAAAATCACGTAATACCCGGTTATCCCAACATATTATCCGATTTTGGTAGAAAGGATCAAATTGACCGCCCGGAGCCGGAATATGCGGATTGAGCTCCGGCCGATTGATTTTGGTCAACTAATATCGGGCGATCATCAATGTTCGATCAGGCTCTTGAGCGCAGGAGCGGACTCGGAATGCCTTATGGTCGAAAGGGCCTTCTTTTCAATCTGCCTTATTCTCTCCCTCGTGAGGTTGAACCTCTTCCCTATCTCGTCGAGTGTGAACGAGCTCTGGTATCCGATCCCGAACCTCATCCTTACAATCTCCCTTTCCCTCATATCCAGCATATCCAATGCCTGCCCGACGCTTTCGGGGATCGAGACCTCGGCGATCAATGAATCCACAGGCATGCTATCCGCATCGGGGATATAATCCATATAAGTAGCTCTTTCCCCGGCCCAGACCGGAGAATCGAGCCTCACCATATTTGCCCCGTTTCCGGATTCAAGGATCTGCCTTACGTTCTCAACGCTCATATCGACCGTACCCGCGATCTCGTGAGGATAAGGCTCCCTTCCACTCTCCTCCACGAACCTCGCGCGCTCCGTCCAGACCTTCCCCGCCTTCTCCAGAACGTAGGCGGGTATCTTCACAGTCCTCGTCTGGTTGAAGATACCCCTTATCATCGCCTGATTAATCCACCAGCAGGCGTAGGTCGAAAATCTGTAGCCTCTCGTATGATCGAACCTTTCAACTGCTTTTATAAGACCCATGTTCCCTTCCTGTATTAAATCGAGAAAGGGGATGCCCCTGCCGACATATTTCTTAGCCAGGCTCGCGACGAGTCTCAGGTTGGCTTTTATAAAGCGGTTTTTTATACGGGCTTCGGCCTTTATATACGCTTCGAGGAGCAAAACGAGTCTTCTGAGAAGGTCCCTCTCGCCCCTCTTTATTCCGGGCTTACGGTCGCACTCTTCTAATAGAGTCCTCAGCTCGTTTATGCATTTTTCCCTGTCGGCGGCGAGCTTTCTCCCGAGTATCCGGCTAATTGCTTTCTTTATACGAAGCGATTGCGCCCCGCATTCCTTCATTTTGGCGGCTATCTGAATTTCCTCTTTATGCGTCAATAAAGCCTCTGTCCCGACTTCCTTGAAGTACGCATTCACGAGCCTCAGCTCCTGGTTGAGGTCACGGGGCCCCTGTCCGGAGCCGCCCCCGGGCGACACCCTTTCCGGCTCGCTATCGCTGTCGAAGTAATTGTGCTCCGGGTCATCGACCCGAACCGCTTCTTCCGCCGAATCCGGCTCATCATAATCGAGCCCTTCAAGCACCGCCTCGAAAGTAACCGCTTTCTGCATTATAACCCCTCCGCGCTATTGAGATAGAAGCCCTCGACCGGCATGTTGATTGCGCATCCGATTTTATGTCGGGGATTCTATTAAGGAACTACGTCTGAACCGGGAAGAGCGGATTTAGCAGTCACAAAAACCGGCACTTTAACAAATCGCAATATCGTATACAATATAACCCACGAAAATCGGAGGAACGTAATGGTAGCAAAATATTTACATATATGCGTAATCCTAAATTTCCTCTTATTATTCGGGTGTACAAATGGCCCGACCAATGTAAATGTTTTCAAAGCGCCTGAGGCCGCGTATTCGAATTACGAAGTTATCCTGATACCGGACTTTAGAAAAACAGACCTGGAATGGGTGCCTTACGATTCCGGGACGGAAATTGCCGATATGGTGGCAGAGACGCTGAGAACGCAGAATAAGTTCAAGGTTATAAGCCGTTCGGACAAGTTTGAGGGCCCGGCAAATGAAAGGGTCCTGGTCGTCGATGGAATGGTCAGCGGCTATAAACGCGGCTGTAAATACTGTGAATATATATTTCAGGGTATCGACGACAAGGGGAAGATGTCCGTTCAGGTCAGGGTTACATTGGTCGATAAAACTACCGGGGAAATCCTTGCCGATGTGGGTATAGACGGCAGGGCGAAATCCCCCGGCACAGGAAGGAGCAAGTACTTAAGAGTTGTTGATGAAGTTGTTAAAGTGATCGACACCGTTAATAGCGGTAAGTCCTGATAATTTAATAATAAAAATAACAATCTCTGCCGATCTTGCTGATTCCGAAGAAAGTAATCGAAGCCGAGCCCGGATTTAAGACGGAAATACATAGTTTTTCATGCCTTAATCGAAGCGATATTTCACGAGCTTGTAAAAACTTAAACGATTACTTATACTTAGTCTTGACTGAATCCATGCAAGGGGGTAGGGATTGTGGTGAGGGAGAAATGAAACTAAAGATTCTATTTTTTATACTCGGCGCTGTAACGGGTTTCTTTATTGCCTTTTCGCATTATGACTTAGTTATATCGTCCGCAGCAGGTGTCCTTTTAGGGGCTTTGACTATAGGTATCGTACATTTACTCGAAGGGTACATTAAAAACTATAGCGCGAAATCCTTTCTCGGTATTGCCATAGGTGCCGCCGCCGCCTCTTTTTCCTTTTTTGCGGTAAGGGATGTAATTTCCGGCTTTGCGCTTCCTCCGGGAGTAGTACCATACATATCCGCGGCGTTCTTCCTAATGCTTTTCCATATAGGAATCACAATCGGATACAGGAAGGGAAGGGAAACCGAGCAATCCGTAAGAAGGGTTCAAACGAGACCCGCGAGCGATACGAAGATCCTCGATACGAGTGTTATAATCGACGGCAGGATAGCCGACGTCGCGGAGGCGGGTTTTATCACCGGGACGATGATTATCCCCAAATTCATTATCAAGGAGCTTCAGCATATAGCCGATTCATCCGAACCGATCAAGCGTGTCCGGGGACGGAGGGGGCTCGACGTCCTCAAAAGAATGCAGAAGGACATACCGAACGTCTCGGTTAAAATCACCAACCATGATTTCCCCAACATAAAAGAGGCTGACCTGAAGCTCGTAGAGCTCGCAAGGAGGCTCAAGGGAATTATTATCACGAATGATTTTAACCTCAATAAAGTTGCCGGACTCCAGAACGTGAAGGTCATGAACCTGAACCAGCTTTCAAATGCCTTAAAACCCGTAGTCCTTCCAGGCGAAACCATGTGGATCCACGTCGTAAAGGAAGGGAAGGAAGAAAATCAGGGCGTAGGGTATTTAGAAGACGGCACGATGGTGGTCGTCGATGAAGCCAAGAGGCATCTGGGAGACGAGATCGAAGTATCCGTTACGAGCGTGCTCCAGACCCCTACGGGAAGAATGATATTCTCGAGGGTCAAGGACGAAGACGGCAAACGCCTGGTTTCTGATCTTCATGGCTGAAATTCGCGCATCGGCGGTCATTGCGGCAGCCGGTTTGGGAAAAAGGTTCGGGGCGGAGGGAATTCCGAAGCAGTTCCTGCCCCTTCTGGGAAAACCCGTACTAGCACACTCCGTCGAGGCGGTCTCGAAGTCGGACCTCATAGGCGAGATAATAGTCGTCGTGCCCGGTAGCTGGGTGGATTACGCAAAAAGCGATATAGTGGAAAAGCTCGGCATACCCAAGGCAACGAAAGTAATACCGGGGGGCGCGGAAAGGCAGGACTCGGTCCGGGCCGGATTCAGCTCCCTGTCCGAAAAGCCCGATATAGTCGTCGTTCACGATGGTGTGCGTCCGTTTATATCGCTCGGACTGCTTGAAGAAGTCATTAAAGAGGCCTCAGCGTGCGGGGGCGCGATTGCGGCTCTCCCGTCAAACGACACGATCAAGAAATCATCCCCTGCTCAGTTCATAGAAAATACCGTTCCGCGGGACTCCCTCTGGTTTGCTCAAACTCCCCAGGCCTTCAGCTATGAAGTATTGAGGGATGCGTTCTTGAAGGCATCAGAGGACGGGTTTATAGGCACGGACGAGTCCCTCCTCGTCGAGCGTACGGGAGTAAAGGTAAAGCTCGTGAAAGGCTCCCCCTACAACATCAAGATAACGACACCCGAGGACCTCAGGCTGGGAGAGCTCATTTTAAAAGAGGGCGTCCGGTGAACAGGATAAAAACGAATATGCTCTTCCAAAAAATTTATACTGATTTATGATTAATCCCCTTGCGGGTCGAAATTATGTTCAGAGTAGGGTTCGGGTTTGACGCCCACAAATTCACGGCGGATAAGAAGCTGATACTGGGCGGTGTCGAGATACCGTTTGACCTCGGGTTGACGGGACACTCCGACGCCGACGTGCTGACTCACGCGATCTGCGACGCCCTTTTAGGTGCGATGGGCGAGGGGGATATAGGCACTCATTTCCCCGACACCGATCCAAAATATAAAGGCATTTCGAGCCTGGTGTTTTTGAGCGATATTCTCAAGCTCCTGAAGGAGAGAGGATACGGAATTCAAAACATCGACAGCGTTATCGTATGCGAGAAGCCGAGGATCGTTCCGCACGTCCCGGCAATAAAGAAGAAGCTCTCCCAAGCGACGGGCCTCCCGGAAAAAGAGCTCGGCATCAAGGCAACCACCACCGACAGCATGGGCTTTACGGGCAGGGGTGAAGGCATAGCGGCTTACGCGGTCGCTTTAGTTAAATCCTCCCGGGCTTAATCGCCCATACGCTCTGTTTAACACGCGCCGCGCACTCAGAGCCGAATCTCTAAGTCAGCCGTTTTTTCAGAGCCCTGCATTTACGCTCTAAATCACGGCTTCCGGCGAAAAGAATTCATTAGCGATTTAAATCAAAAATCATTTGAGAACATACCCGTCTTCATCATATAATTAATATTCAAATAAAGTCGGTATCCGGACTCTGCTAAACGAAATGACACCGCGGCTCACGAGCTTCTTACGGGAATTACCGGCAAGGTATAAAATACTCCCCCCTCTCCTCGGTTTAACCGTGGGAATCCTTCTAAACGAATACATAGAAAACGTGTGGATGGTAATCGTAATCGCGAGCCCGGTCGCCGGAATAATCTCTCTCTTTTTTCCCCGCCTCAGATTCCTTTTATTCATTCCGATAGGTCTTCTTTTCAGCGCCGGCCCTTTTTTATCTTCCGGTACGGATATATCGGCATTCGCCGGAAGAAAAATCGACCTCGAAGGCACGGTTTACAGGTCCACCGAAAAAACCGGGTACGGGACGAGACTCTTTCTAAAAACAGAGTATGCAATTGAAGACGGTGTTTTCAACGCCGTCTCAGGGAAAGTCATGGTTTCTACAGCCGACGATACTCAGGCGCTCTCCTACGGCGACAGGATACGCCTTATCGGCATAAAGCTGAGACCGATAAGCAATTTCAGAAATCCGGGCGGTTTTGACGTCAAAAAGTATTACGGGAGACAGGGCATCTACGCGGCAGGATTCGTAGAGGGAGAGAAACAAATAATCTCGTTCGGACGGGACGATTCATATAATCCTGTATTCTACGCGCTTGACAGGCTGAGGCTCGGATACGGAAACTATGTGCGGACGAATTTCCGCATGCCGGAAAACGAGATACTGAACGCCCTTACTATAGGTGATGAAGGGGGCATACCTCCGGACGTGAGGACCGAATTCTCGAAGGCCGGCGTAGCCCACGTCCTATCTGTATCGGGGCTCCACGTGGGTGCGGTAGCCGTGGTTTTCTTTCTGCTCATCAAGTGGTTGCTCAAGCGCTCGGAGTACCTTATGCTCCGCTTCAAGGTCGTAAGAATTGCGGCTGCCCTCTCGATACTTCCCCTTTTCTTCTATACCGTTGTCGCGGGCTTCAGCACGCCCGCGGTCAGGGCTTTTATTATGATATCCGTTTTCTTCCTGGCCATAATAGCCGGCAGGAATGAGAACAAGATAAATACCCTGGGCGTCGCGGCGTTCATAATTCTCTTATGGCACCCGTGGTCGTTATTCGAGCTCTCGTTCCAGCTTTCGTTCGCGGCGGTTCTCGGCATACTGCTCGCCAATATTTTCTTTCCATTTAAGCTCGGCACGCTCAGGGATAAGGCGGCGACTCTGATAAAAACCACTTGCGCCGCCACGTTCTCAACCCTGCCCTTATTACTGAATTCATTCGGGATACTGCCCGTCGTATCGATTCCCGCAAACATGATATTCGTGCCGTTAGTCGAGCTGCTGATCGTCCCCCTGGGGCTCCTCTCTTTCCTTGCGTTCCTGATCTCGGAGCACATCGCGTCGCCGGTTATCTCGGTCAATATATTTTTAATCCGCATGATGGTTTTCGGAATAGAGAAGTTACTCCGAATTCCCTATTCGTCGCTGACAATCCCCCCTCTGAGCGTTCTGAGCCTGGCGTTATTCGGAGCATTAGGCATAGCGGTCTTACTCACGGGCAGGATCAGCAGGCTCAAGTTCCTCCTCCCTCTGCTCGCACTGGCATTTATAGCGAGCGCGGCGTACCCGGTGATAAGAAAGTCAGGCGGGCATGAGCTTATAGTCAGTTTCCTCGACGCGGGAGACAACAGGAACATAGTTTTCTTCGAGCTGCCGAGTGGCAAAAACATTCTCATCGACGGCGGCTTTTCGAACCTCGACAGGAACGGCTACATAGAAAGAAACGTAGTCGGCAGATTTTTACTCCATTCGGGAATAAGCAAAATCGACTATCTGATTTTATCCTCGACCGATAAAGACCACATGAGCGGAGCCAAATATCTGCTGGAGAATTTCGACGTCAAAACGATCTACACAAACGGCGATAAGCTCGAGGGCGCGCTTTGGGAGATAATAAAGAACGACGGCATAGCATGGAAGGACCTGACGAATATCGTGGATGTTTCATTGGAGGATGACTGCAGGCTCGAAATATTGAAACCGGGCGGGAATTTCGTGATAAAGGATTCGTCCCTGCCCCGTCCGCTCGCCATTAAGATTAGTTATAAGGACGAAAGTTTTCTCACGGGAGAAGACCTCGACGACTCCGGGGTGCAATCGGCGCTCACCGGGGCTTATGGAGAAATACTGAAGAGTAATGTCCTCAGTATGACGGATATCGAAAAGGACGCCGCTTTTCCCGGATTCCTTCGCGTAGTCTCCCCTCAGGTATTGGTAACTGACGAACTCGGCCCCTCCTCACGACAAATTGATCCCGCCCTTGAGATATTAAAAACAAATATGACCTTCTTTGAAACCGCTAAAGACGGAGCGGTAACGGTCCGTACGGACGGTCTGGATTTAAGCGTTAAAACCTATACCGGTGAAGAGACCGTGAACTTGCAGTAAACTTTCGGTGTGTCGAGATATATAATCCCTCTTGTCATACTGGCTGCGATCCTGATCTATTTTTTCTTTCCGCGCGGGGACGATACACGGGAGATAGAATCGGTATTCAATGAAGTTATAGAAGCCGCGGGGAAAAAGGACCCGGACGCTATCTCCGAGCACTTCTCTATTCAGTATAAGGACGAATACGGTGCAGGCTACCCGGTCGTTAAAAACATCATCGGGAGCGCATTTGAAAAGTACGACAGCATAGAAGCCTCTTACTCGGACCTTTCGGTCGCTTTCAGCGAAAACGAGTACGGGGAAAAAGAGGCTGCGGCCAATCTTGACGTCGTCGTGACGGGACTCAAATCGGGTATTCCTTATAAACTCATAGGGGATGAGGATGCGCCCGACAACATCACGGTCACACTCAAGAAGTCAGGGCTCGGCGGCTGGAAGATTATCGGAGTCGAGGGGATCGATGCAGCGGAAAGCGATTACTAGCCAGAACCCGCCTCCGTCTTCGAGGCTTTTAACTATTCGTCCGCCCCGCTCATCCTTCCGTTAATAAAGTCGCTCAGGATTTCTATATCGGTTTTCTCCGCTTCTTCCACAGTCCCGGTAAATATTATCTTCCCGTGATGAAGAAACGCTATCCTGTCCGATATTTGGAACGCACTCTTGACGTCGTGCGTGATAATCACCGCCGTTATACCGAACTGTGCCTGCATATCCCTGATCAGCTGGTTAATCCTGCTTATATTGGGCGGGTCGAGTCCCGTAGTCGGCTCGTCATAGAGAAGAATCTGAGGGTTTATCGCCATCGCCCTCGCGAGTCCGACCCTCTTTTTCATACCGCCGCTCAGGTCGGCAGGCATTTTATCCTCGATACCGGGCAGCCCGACGAGCTCGAGGTTTTTGGCGACCACCTCTTTGATCTCGTTCTCAGGCAGCTTTGTATTTTCTCTCAGCGGATAAGCAATATTCTCTTCGACCGTCATGGAATCGAAAAGCGCGGCCCCCTGAAAAAGCATCCCCATCTTCTTCCTCACGTGAACGAGCTCGCTCTCTTCGAGCGGTATTATGCTTTCACCTTCCACAATGACATCGCCCGAGTCGGGCTTCAGCAGCCCCGTGATTTCCTTGAGCAAAACGCTCTTCCCCGAGCCGCTCCCGCCGAGCACCGTGATATTCTCTCCCTTCTTTATGGACAGCGTGAGCCCCATATGGACTTCCTTGGGGCCGAAAGCCTTATAAACATCCTTTAGATCAATAATTATTTCATCCTGCATCCAATATCCGCCGTTTTAAAATATGTTGATTAATCACAAATGGTAATTATATTCTAAGAGAATCATGCTGGGATTGTAATTATACAACAACAATTTGTCAAAAGAGGTTCGGCTCCTTCAAAAATAACACCAATTCACAGTAAAAATTGACTTTTTCTATTAAACGATGTATAAAAATGGCTTATAAAAAGAACAGTTGCATAACGTTAATAGTCACCCTTATTACGATTTTGCAGCGGTATGGGACCCTATACAATGAGAAGAGATAACATGAGCGCCGAAACGGAGCTGGAATATAATCTTAAATTCTTTACCCAATTCATTATCCACCCTACGCGGACGGGAGCAATTCTTCCTTCGAGCGACAAGCTATGCGATCTTATGACTGACACGGCCGACCTCCCGAACGTTTCGACCGTCATCGAGCTTGGCTCGGGGACAGGCGTAATAACCGAGAGAATAATGGCGAAAAAAGCCGACAATACCACATTTTTTGCGCTGGAGATAAACCCGGCCTTCGTCGAAGCTACGAAAAGAAGGTGTCCCGATGCGCTGGTTTACCAGTCTTCCGCGGAAAACGTCATGAAACACCTGGAGCTCCACGGAGAAAGCGGCTGCGACAGGATCATAAGCAGCCTGCCCTGGTCGACCTTCAAGGGAGAGACTCAGCAGCTCATACTCGATTCGATCTACGACGTGTTAAAACCGGGGGGTATATTTCTGACTTATGCTTACGTACTGGGGATCGTCGCCCCCTCGGCATGGAGATTTAAAAAGAAGCTCTACGCCAAGTTCGACAAAGTCAAAACGAGCAGGACGGTATGGAGCAACATCCCGCCAGCATTCATCTATATCTGCGAAAAAGCGTCTCGATAATTCAAACCCCGCCTCATAAAACGCTCTGACCCCTTCGCCATCTCAGGGGCGCATGAGCGGCAAGATAAAGTGTCTTGACATATGCGTGAAAATCGATAAGAATAGGTGGTGTAGCGGATTGACCTTTCTTCGATTGAATAAAGGAGGATTGGAGGGTGGTCAATGCTTGCTTGAGATTTATCCCTTCCCTCGACTGAACCACGGAATTCCCGGCTATAAACCCCAAGATTAAGGATAGCTACGTCTTCGGCGCCCGACTGGGCTGTATGGACGCAGGGGAGCTTCGAATATCCCCGGTAGGTGGTAGTAAACGAATGGACTTCAGACGATAAGAATTAATTGACTGGCAAACCCCGCGGCGGCCCGTCCGCTGCGGGGAGTTTTATAATAGATGCAGCTCTTACAACTGTATACCTGAAAGCGGAGTTAGCTCTCTTTCATCGGATATGCAATATACCGCGATATCTTCCAGCTCCCGTCCGCCTGCCGCCTGAATACGTCGATCCCCCTGTCCTTCGTCGTCTCCACCGCCTTATTATCGGCATCGGTGACTGTAAGTGTCCAGATCAGTCTCACGACCGCGAGATCCCCCGAGACTATAATCTCCTTTATTTCAAGCGAATAACGGAACGTCATCTTGGGGTTAGCGAGAGACGATTTAAGCTGCGCGCATATGGAGTCGTAGCTTTTCTCCGGGTAGTCCCCGTAATTCGCGATCAAATCAGGCGCGAACAGTCCGCATACCTCGTCCGTATTTTTATCGTTGAAGTCCCTGGTCCATTTATCGAGAGCCGCGCGGACTTCCTTCCTCGCATATTCAGATGAATCAGTGACGGAATCAGCGGCATAAGACGCCCAGGGAATAAGACCCGGCAACACACACAGAACAATCAGCCGAACCATGTTATTTCGAACCATTTTAGTACCCACTCCTCCTTCTATCCGGGATAATCCGCCGGTGAATGTCATAATTAACTCTACGCCGGTAAAAGATTCTCTTCAGACATATTAAAACATTACAAAAATGTAATAAACCTGATTTTTCAGTCTTCAATGTTTGTTGGAGAGGCCGAAACCCCGCGGGCTGAGCGACATTGTCCGATACAGTTTGATTTATAAGGGTATTTAGGGTATTGTGTTTGTAATTTTTGTGGGTGATATAGAAGTTTCGATAATTAATCTGGCTCTTTACATAAGGTCTGTTACAAAAAAAATCGAGTAGACCTTTCTGAATTTATTCCATTCCTGATTAAAACCAGATGGGACCTACTAAGAACGTTTAATCCGGAGCTACATGCGAAAACTCAAAATCGGAGTAGTCGATTTTATAACAAAATCCCCTAACCATTCAATCTTTGCACGTATAATGCACGCTAACTTCATGGGTATAATGCCCCAGGTTATCGCCAAGTGGTGTGAAGATTCGGGGCATGAAGTCACATACTTTATATTTACCGGTCTCGAAGACCTCTCCAGGGATGTGCCTCAAGACGTGGACATGGTTTTCATAAGCGCTTTCACGCAGTCAGCGATTCAGGCTTACGCCCTCAGCGGCAAATACAGGCGTGAAGGGGTCATCACCGTCCTCGGAGGCCCACACGCCCGCTGCTATCCGGAAGACGCAGTTAAATACTTTGACTACGTACTCGGTCTCACGGACGAGGAGCTGTGCCGGGACGTGCTTCAGGACTGTTCGCAATACAGGCCTATCGGCATGTACCTATCCGCGAAGAGCTCACCGAAACACCTACCCGGAGTCAGGGAGCGCTGGAAGTATATATCGAAAGCGCTTGAGAAAACGACCTTCCTTTTCAGAGTCGTACCCATGATAGGCAGCCTCGGCTGCCCGTACACGTGCAGCTTCTGCATAGATGCGAGCCAGCCCTATCAGCCGCTCGATTTTGAAGTGATAAAAGACGATCTCAGGTTTGTTCTGACGAAAATAAAACGTCCCCTCGTGAGCTGGTATGACCCCAATTTCGGAGTCAGGTTCGACGATTACATGGACGCCATAGAAGACGCGGTGCCTATAAACAGTATAGACTTCATTGCGGAAAGCAGTCTCTCTCTGCTTTCGGAGCCGCACTTGAAACGCCTCCAAAAGAACGGGTTCAAAGCTCTGCTGCCCGGTATCGAATCCTGGTTCGACATGGGGAACAAGTCGAAGACCGGAGCCAAGCAGGGGATGGAGAAAGTAAAGGTCGTCTCCGAGCATGTAAATATGATATTAAGCCATATTCCATACATACAAACAAACTTCGTAGTCGGACTCGACAGCGATCAAGGCGCCGAATCGTTCGAGCTTACGAAAAAATTTGTCGATCTCGCGCCCGCCGCATTTCCGGCGTATCCGCTTATAACCGCGTTCGGACGGGCCGCCCCCTTGAACCTCGAATATCAGAGCGAGAACCGGGTCCTTCCGTTCCCGTTCCATTTTCTCAACAACAGTCACGCCTCGAACGTGAAGCCCAAGAACTATTCGTGGCCCGAATTCTACGACCTCCTCATCAGTCTCGCGGAATATTCGTACTCCTGGCGCTCGATCTATAACCGCTTCCAGGCGACGACCTCGAGGATACCCAGGTGGATGAACCTTATGCGGGCAGTATCTACAGAAGGCTTCGGGAGGCTCCGGTACTACCGTAAGATAAGGAAGTTCCTCGACGAAGACGTGAGGTTCAGGGCGTTTTTCGAGGGAGAGACTACCGAGATACCTCAGTTCTATATAGACATGATTAAAAAAGACCTCGGCCCGCTGTGGGAATACCTGCCGGAAGGCGCTATATACCACGACCCGTACGCCTATCTCAAGTCCGAGATGGAAAAGAGGGAGAAAAAAGTCCAGACCGCGTGAAGTGAAGGCTTCCCGCTCTTCATCAGTGAAGAACCTTTTCTCCGGTGATTTAATCCGAACGTGAGCCCCGGTTCTACTTCGTCGACCCCTTCTTCGGCTTGTTCGCCGGCACGCCTTCGTCTGAAACGGCAATCGCCTGCGCCTCGTCTGCGGGGTTTGAGAGTATTATGATCGTGGTCAGCTGACCGGCAGCGCTCGCAGGCTTAATGATTATCTTTTTAATCTTTGTCTCTAGCCCCTGCTTCGTCAAAGCCTCATTCACCGCCCCTTCGAGATTAATCCGTCCCTGGCTCTGCTGCGTAGCGGCATCGAGGTCTGCGAGTATAGCCGCCGCCTGCGCCGAGCTCACGGTATCCGCCGGGTATATGAGCCTGTTTATGTTGCTTTTGGATAAGTTTAAGTTCGAGGCCGCCTGGGAACTCAGAGCCGCTAATAGAAGAAAAATAACTGTTGCGCCTGCTACGTATTTACCCCTCATTTCGTGTCCCCCCTTCTGAGATATTTCTCAAGTCAAACACCAAATTTAGATAATAACACATCGGATTAAGAAACAATATTTCAGGATCAGGGTTGTGGAAAGATACCGGAGTATCGAGTCAGCCATTTGCCCGTTAAAAGAAGCTTGAGAATGATAAATGAAGCGGGAGCTCTCACTTGCCGTGGTACAACTCACGTGGGGCAGATCTGTGTACAAAAATCAGACTGCCATTGAACGCCGTTTCATAAATATTACGGCGGCTAGAGCGAGAAGCGCCGTCATCAGGAGTATTCCTGATTCCGAAAGGGTGGGTATAGGACGAGGTAACCGGGAGCCGTTATCGATTTGAATGTTATCTACGCCAAGCGCTTGAACGTCTTCGGGCGCGCCGTCAGCTCTTATCTCGAAGTCTATGACGCTTGACATAACTTCGCTGAAGCTTCCGGTGGATGGCTCCTGCTGCCATCCGTTGTCGGTGGCTTCCTTATCAGTCCATGTCGGGTCGAAATTAATTTCGAAGTGTTCCCAATCGTTGCTCTGACTGCCCGTCGGGGTCAGGACGAAATTCCACCCATTTTCAGAGATGGACCTCCGAAAACGGACTCTGGGATCCTGTATTGTTTGAAAAAATTTCAAATCGACAGCAATGAAATTTATCCCGGCAGCCGCATAATCGCCAACCCAGGGTTGGAACACATTATCAGCTCCCACAACACCTCCAAAAACATTACTATCCGCCAGACTGCTCAAAAACCCGCCCGGGTTTCCCCCTGCTATCTCACCCGTAACAACTGTGTGTATTGTATTAGGCACCCACCCGTCCAAGTTACCGTTATCAAAGGTTTCCGTAGCAGGACTAGCTCCGAATGACACTACCGGCAATATCACAATCAGGATGTATAAATACAGAATCAGTCTCATGGGTTTAAAAGTGCTATTCATAGCCATCCTCCTGACTACTCATTATGCTGATCATGGAATGCCGTAGAAATAATAATATATATCAAATATCGAGTCAATTAATTATCCCCTTTGCGGCGGCTAGGTTCGGGAAAATCGAATCCCGATCCGGGATGGACCATAGTTTAAGAGGGTTGGACTAATTAGGCCTATATACCAGATTTGCAGTATTCTTAATCACATAATGACTCGATCACTTATCTGGATGGGGTTATTCGTCGGTTCGACCGTAGGAGGCCTTGTTCCTGAATTATGGGGAGCCGGGATATTTTCAATGTCCGCTATCGTTTTTTCTTTTATCGGCGGAATCGCCGGCATCTGGTTAGGCTACAAGATCGGGCAGTCTTTCTGAATTAAGAAATATCTCACTCATCTAATCCTCTGAAGCAGCTGAATGTTTGAAAGGACGTTTGGCTCTAACTGGCTGAATTTACTGGTGGAGATGACGGGAATCGAACCCCCGACCTCCGCGTTGCGAACGCGGCGCTCTCCCAAGCTGAGCTACATCCCCACGTCTGTGATTGCTATGGATTTTATATGAATTTTTTGCAACTGGAAAGAAACATCGGAAAAATCACCGCGAAGCCTTCACCGCCCTGTTCGAAGCCCAGCGCTCGAGCTTCGAAATCTCCTCCCTCATCGTAGTCGAGAGGGGGACTATCGACGAAGACGCGATTATAAGCTCTCTGTCGTCAAGCTCCTTCCCCTTGGCATACGACTCGAAGAGCGCAGATATCACCGCCTGCTCAATCTCGGCTCCGCTCAGCCCCTCCGTATTCTTGGCGAGCGAATCGAGATCGAAGCTCTCAGGGTTCTTCCCGCGGTTCTGAAGGTGGATTCTGAAAATCTCCTTCCTCTCCTTCTGGTTAGGGAGCGTGATAAAGAAAATTTCGTCAAACCGTCCCTTTCTCAATATCTCGGGAGGAAGCAAATCTATCTGGTTCGCCGTCGCCGTAACGAAAACGGGATAGGCCTTTTCCTGCATCCATGTGAGGAAGTACCCGAATATCCTCGAAGTGGGACTGTCCGCGGACTTCTCCCCGCTCCTCGTTATCCCGGCCTCGATCTCGTCTATCCAGAGAACGCACGGGGCGCTCGCTTCTACTGTCTTTATCGCCTTGCGGAACGCCTCCTCGGGGCTCCCTAACGTATTACTATAGACCTGGTTGAGATCGAGCCTCAGGAGCGGCAGGCTCCACGCCGTCGCTATCGCCTTCGCGCAGAGGCTCTTCCCGCACCCGCTTATACCCATAAGCAGGATGCCCTTGGGCGTATCGAGTCCGAATTCCTTCGCCTCGCTCGAAAAGGCAAGCCGCCTCACGTTGAGCCATTCCTTTATATTTTCGAGCCCGCCGACTTTATCTATGTCGACCCGGCTCCTTACGAAATCCAGAGACCCGGATTTCCTCACGAGCTGCGCCTTCTCTTCGAGTAGCGCGTCTACTGCGTCCTCCCCCAGCTCGTCCCTGCCCACGAGAGTCCTCCTCAACGCAAGCTCCATCTCGAGCGCGCCCAGCCCCTGAAGGGCGTTGATAGCCGCTTCTTTGAAATTAGACTTCATCGAATTCTGCACGCTCTCCTGTGTATACGACTTGATGATGAAATCGAATATCTTCCCGGTCTCCGCCCTGTCGGGGAGATCTATATCGATAACCGTCACTTCCTTCTCCAGCTCGGTCGGAATCGAGAGCGAACTGGAGAGTATGAATATTGTATTTGATGATTTTCTAAGCTTCTGATAGGCGTCTTTCAGTTTTCTTACAAGCCTGGGGTCGTCCAGAAAATAATTCACATCCTTAAATATGTAAAATCCCTTAACCTGTTCTACCATTACTCTGTCGAGGGCTTTTACGAGGTTTTCAGAGCCTTCTCTAAAACCTTCGGCGCACGTCCACACCTGGAATTTACCCGAATCTCCGTAGATATTTTTGCCGATCGACTTGAGCGTATTCTCGACACGCTCCTCCTCCCAAGACACGAGGTAAAGGATCGGGTATCCCGCTTTTATAAAATTTTCGATAGCTTTAGTGGGGAACGCCATAACTCCAAGTAAGTATATAGCATGTCCGTCGATTTAGTTGCGGGAACTCAGACTATGAGAGTTTAGGAGGCCTTACATCCCCTGGGACGTAACCCTTTTCGGATGCTCTTTACGCCAGCGGAGCTTGTTGAGGGCGTTGACGTATGCCTTTACGCTCGCAACCACAATATCGGTGTTCGATCCCTGGCCCTGGGTGATGACCCCTTCGTCTTCAACCCTGACCGTGACCTCTCCCTGTGCGTCGATCCCCTCGGTTATAGAGGCGACTACGTAGTTCTCCAGGGTTGGATTGAGTCCGGTGGCTTTGGATACCGCCTGATACGCCGCATCCACCGGGCCGTCCCCGCTTTCGGAGATGGTAACTTCCTTCCCGTCTATGAGCAGCTTCACGGTGGCAACGGGCTGCATATCAGACCCGCCCGAATAATTTGCGGATATCAGTTTGTAAAAATCGGACGATCGGACGAACTCTTCGCTTATAAGGGCTTCGATGTCCTCGTCGAATACGTATTTTTTCTTGTCCGCTAGGTCCTTGAACTTCTTGAAGGCGCTCTCGAACACCTTGTCGTCCAGGAAATATCCGTACTCCTCGAGGCGGTCTTTAAAAGCGTGCCTGCCGGAGTGCTTTCCCAGGATAAGCTTGTTTGAAGGAATGCCGACTTCCGCCGGATCCATGATTTCATACGTGATCCTTTCCTTGAGCACGCCGTCCTGATGAATCCCCGCTTCGTGGGCGAAAGCGTTTGCCCCGACGATCGCCTTATTGGGCTGCACATTCACACCCGTGACCTGTGAGACAAGCCTGCTCGTCGGGTATAACTGGTCCGTGTTTATTCTCGTCAGGTAGGGATTACGGTCATTCCTGACCTTGAGCCCCATTACGATCTCTTCGAGCGAGGCGTTCCCCGCCCTCTCTCCGAGCCCGTTGATCGTGCACTCGACCTGTCTTGCTCCTTCCCTGATGGCCGCTATGGAATTCGCCACGGCGAGCCCGAGGTCGTTATGGCAGTGGACGCTTAGAATAACGCCGTCCAAGCCGGGGACCTTTTCCTTGAGCGTCCTGATTATGAACGAAAACTCTTCGGGGACCGTGTATCCGACGGTGTCCGGGATGTTTATTATCTTTGCGCCCGACCTTACAGCGACGTCCACCGCCCTGCAGAGATAATCGATATCCGTCCTCGTCGCGTCTTCGCACGAGAACTCGACGTTTTCGGTATAGTGTCTCGCATGCTTGACCGCGGTGCTGATGATCTCTAACACCTCGTCCCTCGATTTTCTGAGCTTATGTTTGAGATGTATGTCGGAGGTTGCGATAAAAGTATGAATCCTCGGGTACTCGGCATCCTTGACCGCCTCCCAGCCCCTGTCTATGTCGTTGAAATTAGCCCTGCAGAGACCCGCTATCTCACACCCGCGTATCTTTTCGGCTATGATTTTTACGGACTGGAAATCCCCTTCCGAAGAAATGGGGAACCCGGCTTCGATGACATCGACGCCGAGCTTCTCGAGCTGGTGAGCTACCCTCAACTTCTCTTCCGCGGTCATACCGCAGCCCGGGGCCTGCTCTCCGTCCCTTAAAGTCGTATCGAATATCTTTACCATATTCTCGCTGCCCATCTCTTACGCCTCCTCAAATCTAAATTATTCTAAGACTTAGAGCATGTTTTGTCAATTGAACCGGGGGGACGGGAACCGGGTGAAATCCGAGCGGGCAATCTTTCACAATCCCGTCGGCAGGTCGATAAAAACGGTCTCTATATCAAACTCTTTACCTAGAACCCGGGACAGAGCTTTTAACCCTAGTGTTTCAGTCGCGTGGTGTCCGGCGAATATTACGTTTATCCCGGCATCCTTAGCCGTGTGGTATATCTCGACTGAGTCCCCCGTGATGTATAAATCGACCCCCGCGTCGAGGGCATTGTAAAACCCGCTGTAGCTCCCCCCGCCGCTGCAGACGGCGATTGTCCTCACCTTTTCCCTCCCGAAGGGGAGCACCCTGCATACCGTACTCAGCTCCCGGTTGAGCTTCTCCTCGATTCCTTTGAGCGGAAGCCCCTTCCTGCACTCCCCTATCCAGCCTATATTTCTGCCGTGATAGAGAAAGAACTCGTCCGTTATCTTTGCGCCGAGCAGCCTCAGAAGCTCTGCGTTATGTCCGACCTCCCTGTGCCTGTCGAGGGGGTTGTGGCTACAGTATAAGGAAATATCATTCTCGTAGAGAATTTTGACCCTTTCCTTCGCCCAGCCGGCTATCGAGGGGTTACGGAAATCCCAGAAATGACCGTGATGCACGACGAGTAAATCAGCATTTTGTTTTACCGCCTCTTTGAAACTCTCGACGCCCGCGTCCACGGCGAAGGCAATCTTCTTTACCGCACTCCTCCCCTCGAACTGGAGTCCGTTCCAGGAGGAATCCTTCACGTCGTCTGTTTTGAGATAATCGTCCAGGAACCGGACGACTTTTTCTAATCTTGGCATTGTAATCAGAGAGGCATACGAATATTCACCAATTAAAGGAGATCAGGGAACATGATTCGTCACCCTTTACCTTTAACAAAACGATATACAATCAGCAGCAATATCGAGCCTATAACCGCAAACGTAAAGCTTTTAATATCGAATCCCGGCTTAACCCCCTGTCCTATGGAAAGTATTTTCGCCCCATATCCGCCAACCAGCGCTCCGACTATTCCGATGATGACAGTCCCGACGAAACCTCCTGGGTCCTTTCCGGGCATCAGCAGCTTTGCCACCGCTCCTGCGGCAAGACCGAATATAATCCATGATATAATCTCCATGAATCCCATTTAGTCACTCCTTGAGTCAGGCTCGGTTCGTTACAAACCGGAACTATAAAACGACATATTACAATTTTTTCTCCGAAAGCTCAAAGCCGATCGAATCAGGCGGAAACAATCTATCTTATTTTTATTCAGGAAATATTAAATTAAATGCGAGTATGAAATTGTTGTAGTTCGGATTGTTAAATGTTCCGCCTCAAATCCGTAAGAACTGCCCATAGGTAAAATATATATATTAATTCAGAAGGTCCATCTTAATCATCCTGTTCCGCAGCACCTGCCTCGTAACCCCCAGCATCTCAGCGGCCTTGGTCTGGTTCCAGTTGTTGAGCTCAAGCGCTTTTTTAATAACCATTTCCTCCACGGCCTCGAGGGTGAGCTTATCGAGGTCGAGCTCGAAAAACATCTTATGCTCGTCACCCTGAATTTTGACCCCCTTGCTCTGCTCGTCTATCTGTACATACTTCGGATTGAGAGTGTCTCCCTCGCTCAGTAAAACTGCCCTCTCTATAGCGCTCCTCAGCTCCCGCACGTTGCCCGGCCACTGGTAGCTCATAAATGCCTTTTCGATCTCCTCAGGGATATGCTTTATGTTTTTATTAAGGTCCATATTGAAGTAGTTGACGAAATGTTCGGTAAGAAGCGGTATGTCCTCCTTTCGCTCTCTCAAACTCGGCATCGCGAAATTTATAACATTCAGCCTGTGATAAAGGTCTTCCCTGAATAAATTCTTATCCACGAGCTCTTTGAGGTCCTGGTTCGTTGCAGCTATCACTCTTACGTCAACCTTGATATCCCTCTTACCGCCGATTCTCCTGAAGGTCCTCTCCTCAACCACCTTGACCAGTTTCGCCTGAAGAGAGAGGCTCATATCCCCTATCTCATCGAGAAAAATAGTGCCGCCGTTCGCGTCCTCGAATATGCCCGTCTTCATCTTCTTCGCGTCCGTGAAGGAGCCCGCCTCGTGTCCGAATAACTCGCTTTCAAGGAGCGTCTCCGGTATCGCCGCACAGTTGAGCTCTATTATCGGCTTTTGCGCTCTTACGCCGTTATGGTGAAGCACCTTCGCCGCAAGGCCCTTACCTGTCCCGCTTTCCCCGCCTATCAGAATGGTTTTAGGGTCCGTCGTAATCAGCTTCTCGAATAATTCTATAATATTCCTTATCGCATCGCTCTTTCCGATTAACGAATGAAACCCGTATTGCTTCTGCTCGCTCCTTAACCTCGTATCGAGGCTTCTCTTGAGTCTGACGTTATCGAGGGCGTTCTTGACGATTATTTTTAATTTGTCTAGTGAAAAAGGCTTCTCTACAAAATCGTAAGCGCCCTTCTTGATCGCAGAGACCGCCATGTCCACATTGCCGTGCCCGCTCATAAGTATTGTTACAGGGCGAGGGTCCATATTATCTATCTGGCCCAGTGCCTCGATCCCGTCCATATCCGGTAGCTTGAGGTCGAGCAGAATGAGATCCGGACTATCCCTCCTGGCCAAAAGCAGCCCTGTCTCTCCGTTATTCGCCGTGCTCACAAGGAATCCCTCATCCTCGAGACTTTCACTCAATTTTTTACAAAGGAACTCCTCATCGTCGATTATCAGTATCAGTTGGCTCACTCTTTATTCCTCTTAAAAAACAATATCGGGTTTTATATCTTAAACTTACTTTATTCGAAGCGCTAGACGGTTATTTTGGCTCTCCCTTCAGCACTCCGGGGTATAATGACTGTAAAAGTCGACCCTTTCCCCTCTTCGCTAGAAACCGTAATTTCACCTTTGTGCGCTTCGATGATTCTTTTGGATATAGCAAGCCCGAGCCCGGTCCCCTGCTTCTTGCTCGTATAAAAGGGTTCGAATACCTTGTCCATCTCATCCCGCGATATACCATGACCGGTATCGGTAACGCTTATACGAAGCTCTCCCTGGACGCTCCCGGTCTCGACGGTTACCTTCCCCTCCCCGGGCTTAACCGCATCGATGCCGTTTATCAATAGATTAATGACGACCTGCTGACACTGTTCATAATCGAGGTTGTATTCCTCATCGCAGTTGAGTTTCGTTTCGATCGTCACTCCCTTTTCATCCGCTCTCGGATTTACCAATATGACCGACCTTTCCACCACATCGTTGGGGTCCGCTCTCCTGAAGTCCATTTCCTTGGGAATCGAAAGCTGGAGGAGCTCTTTTAAAATACGGTCGAGCCTCCTGACTTCATTTAAGACTTCCGAGATAGACTGCTGCTGGCCCTGGTCCTCCGATTTGCTGTTCATCATTTCGAGCGCTACGGTTATACCCGACAGCGGGTTTTTAATCTCGTGCGCTATCCGCGCCGCAAACTCCCCTATCGTAGCCAGCCTCTCGGTTTTGATAAGCTCGTTCTGCTGGTCCCTTATCGCACGGGTCGCCTCTTCCACCCTCTCAGTCAAAGTTTCATTGAATCTTTTTGTCTGCTCTATAAGTTCCAGGTTGCTCTTGTGAGTGATTTCGATATTCTGCAGCATTTCGTTAAACGAGCCGGCTAATACGGAGATCTCGTCCGCTTCCCCTACGCTCTTGATCCTGTAAGAGTAATCCCCCTTCTTGACCGTTTTTGTTACCGTTATCAGACGCTCTATCGGTTTTGTGATCTTGGCCGGGAAGAGAATCGCTATTATCCCGCCGAAAACGAGTGAGACGCCTACTATTATCAGCACGTATGTATAATTATATTTAAGCTGTTGATCCACCAGTGTTACCGCCCTGTCCACGATCTCCTTCCCGAATCCGGGGTCTGATTTTATTTGACTGTCGGGATTCGAGAACAATTTGTACAACGTGGAATAGCGTCCTTCAAGATTTGAAGCCGCTTCGTTCAATCTGTACACGTTGAATACGAAAAGGCCCCCGATAATTACCATGAGAACCAGCATGAGGCCGAACCCGAGTCTGATCTGCTTACTGAGCTTCAATTAATTTATCTCCCAACCCGTATCGAAATAGAACCAAAGGATAATTCTACCCGTTTTTCTTTCTGAAAATTAAATGTTTTCAAAAAGTGAAATTAACAATCTCTGAATATCTGAAAAAAGCCGGCATTGTCTGGTTTCAAACAACTCCTACTGTCTCATATTAAACTAATCTCAGGATTTTCTTTTTTACATTCCGGTCTGATATCAGAGCAATCGGCATCATCATTGGCAATCAATAACGGCATAACTTTATCGCCGCAGCCAGTCCCGACCCCCGTACCTACGCCGACACCCGCACCGACACCGACCCCGTTCCGACTCCGAGACCTACGCAAACCCCCGCGCCGACGCCCACACCCCCACCCGTTGGTTCGCCTGCCCCAACCCCAACTCCTCCTCCCGTATCGGGTGCCGATTCTCCGAGCGTAGAACTGGCCTGTTCCACTTATTCGTTGCCGAATCGGACCAACGCTAATGCGGATCAATTCAAAACGGCGGATAAGATAAAGAACAATTGCAAGATAGTTCTGACCTGGTGGGGTGCTACACCGTCCCAAACCTGGTGCCCTTATATAAGGAATAGTTCGCACGTTAAATTTTGCGGTCCTTACGACAATTGGGGATTTACAAACTCCACAAATAATAAAGACTGCATGGAATCTGGGTGGAGACATATATAACTGACTATATAATGAAAAATAACCCCGAATGGATACTTAAAGATATCAATGGAGCAGTGGTAATTCATCCCTGGATTCCGGCCGAGCAGGCTCTAGATCACGGGAATCCGAACTTTGTCGACTTTTATTTTAACTATTTCATTAAAGTCCCGTCGTCTATAGCAGGGGGAAGGTGGCAGGGAACGTATACCGATAGGGCATGGAACATGAGGTTCCTGGATAATTACCTGGTTTTCGCACCCTGGGCATGGAGCGCGATGCCGGTAAACCCCGCTACCAAAAAACCTTTTACTCGTGAGGAAAGGGAGCAGGATGTTTTGGACGCCACTATAAGGCTGAGAGAGAGGGCGGATAACGAGGCAGGCGGTCTAAAATACTTTGCCAATATATGGAGCGATGTCGATTCTGAATATTTTAACAGAGACATATATCCCCAACTCATGCAGTATCTGGATTATGCCTATTTTGAGACATGGACGAGCAACCCGGAAGGAAAACCTGAATCTGAAACTATTTGGTTGAGAAGAGTGATGGCCGCTCAGGACATGATCCAAAATAGAAGGGCGGAACCGGTTGTTCAAACCGGATTCGGTGATTTCTGGTACGCTCTTTCCACGCTTCTTCTTGTCAGAGAAAACGGAAGAGGCATGGCCTATGCGCAAAATTTCCTTCCGGACGACCTGCTTCAGAAGGTAAAAAACATAAACCTGGGCAAGCCCCTTAAAATATTTGCTTACTTGAATAGCGCGTATCAGAGGGAGTGGGAATTCGGCAAAGTGGTGGTCAATCCCAGCGATACGAAAACTGTCACGATTTCACTCGGAGGCAATTACAGGGATGTTGAAACGGGAAGTATCGTGAGCAGCATCACTTTGCAGCCGAAGAAGGGTAAGATCTTTGTAACACCTTAACTTTCTTCATGTACGCATAATGCTTTAATCCATAAGTCTGATTGAATGTCGAGCGGGTTGTAAATACGAGAATTCGTATTTACAACCCGCTCCCGTTTTCAGGATATGAATTATTTATTATTTGGGCAAAGAGAGCGGCTTAAGTTCATTTATCTCCGAACACGTATCGAAATTGAAGTAAAAGATATTTCTGCCCGCTTTTCCTTCTGAAAATTCAATGTTTTCAAAAAGCCAAATTAATGATCTCTCAATATCTGGAATAAAACCGATAGTGTCCGGTTTAAAACAACTCGGTTTGTCTCATATTCAACTAAATTCACGATTTCCTTTTTTTCATTCCAATCCGGAGTGAAAGTAAGCGGTGTTCATCATTGGCAATATTTTAGATTTATCACGGTTGGCACGGAGCTTGCGGTTAACAGTCATTAAAATCCTAATACCAGGGAGGTATTAAGCAATGAGACATTTATTTCTATCATCACTTTTAGTAACAGGACTTGCTCTCAGCGGAGTAAGTGCGGCTTATGCGGCCGATCAATACGGAAATCCTCAAGACAGTATGCAGGAAAGCGAGAGCTCGCGTCAGAATCCTGCCGCGAATCCCAGCGGCGGGGGACAGGAGTATACGGTTAAGTCCGGGGATACGCTCGCAAGTATTGCTGAAGCAGAGCTCGGCTCCTCCGATAAATGGCAGGAAATAGCACGGGCTAACAATATCCAAAACCCCGACCGGATCTTCGCGGGCCAGAAACTGACGATCCCTGCAAGTCAGGACGGAACCGGTTCTACCGCAAAGAATGAAGCGACTTCCCAGCAGGCAGAGCACTCAGCCCAGCAGAGTGAAGCGAGCTCGTCTGAGCGGAGTCAAAGCGGCGATGCCATGAGTGAAAGCGACAAAGCCGCGGAAGAGCAGAATATAAAAGGCGAGATCACTCAAATAGGAGCAAAGAATGACAGCCTGATGCTGAAAGAGGAAAACGGACAGACACACTCCTTAAAGCTTCAGGATGAAGAGGTACTCAAGGGCATAGCTGTCGGCGACTTCGTGATAGCGGAAGTCGAGAACGGAACGGTGATTTCACTGGAGAAAGTAGACAAAGGTGCCTAAGTAGAGTCGAAATGACTCCCCATACCAATACATTTATTGGAAAAGCAATAGGCTAATCTGCTTTAAGGCAGATGATCCGGCAGGGACGGTCCCCCCGTTCCTGCCGCTTTTTTTATACTCGATTTTCCATCCTGCTTTCCGGGCAAAAACTGTTACACATCAATAACCAGCCGGAAGGCTTTGACAACTCGGATTTAATACCAAATAATTCTTAACTCGGAGTTTGCTATTTTTAAATAAGCCAGACTCCTGCACTCAACCCGGGGATGTTCATGCGTATAGTAATTTATTTCATATTGGCCCTCTCATGCCTGCTCGCAGGGTGCATTGCCGGCCCCGGCTCCATTCAGGAATTAAATCAGCGGCAGGAAAATCTTGAAAATAAAGTCGAGAAAATGTCGAGCGATTTAAACGACGTTCAGAGAAGGCTCGAAATACAGGAGGCCAGAATAAGGAGCCTCGAGCAGAACTACTCCGAAATGTACATGAAAATGGACGATTTCGTGAGGAAACAGATCGTACCGAAACCCTCGAAAGAAAAGGAAGGGGTAAAAGAGACGACTACGGGTGATCTATACCAGCGAGCCGATGACCTTTACAGCCAGGGAGAGTATTTGAATGCGATCCTGGCTTATCAGGTATTTATAGACACTTACCCCAACGACAGTAAAGTTGCAGACGCTTATCTGAAACAGGGCCTTTCGCTCGTTAAAATCGGAAGAAAGGACGGAGCCAAATTCTTTTTCAAAACCCTGATAGACAGATTCCCCGATTCGAGAGAAGCCGTTATCGCAAGGCAGGAATTAGAAAAAATACATTAAGATAGATATCCCTTTATTTGTAGTTTTTCGTACAATTCCGTTTGTTTCCGTCCATACAAAAAAGCCCCGGACCTCCCGATTAATACTTATCCGGTGTTGTAACTATCCTACATCACTTATTATTTTAAATGCGCCCGATGGCACGCTGAATGCACTTAATATCAGGTAAGTGATAAGAAAATCGCGCAAAAGCGGGAGGTAAATCAATATGGGTAAGGCAACTAATTATTTAAGCAAATTCTCCAGGCATTTAGTGCCCGGCACACTGGGTATGTTCATGATTTGCTCAGCCGCGTCAGTGTTTTTACCGGCGGATTCGGGCGGGGTCGAACCCACAGGAGAAACATCCGATTACAGCGCTTTCTTGGGTTCTGCGGCTCACGATCCCTACAGTCCCGAACTTAAAGACATCTTCTTTGACGCGAACAGTTATGTAATAAGGGAAGACGCAAAGCCGGTCCTCGATGAAAACGCCGAAGTTCTAAAAAACGAACCCGACACGTATGTCGTGATAGAGTCGTATTGCGACTCACGCGAAAAGTCGTCGAGCACACTCGGAGCCAGGAGAGCGGATTCCGTTAAGGAATATATCATCGGCCAGGGTGTATCCGCTGAAAGGGTTTTGACTGCGAACAAATGCAACATTTACGATATGCAGCTCGTCAATAGCAAAGACACCGTCAGGCTCGACAGCAGGGTACACTTCACGGCTTTAGACACGATCGCCGAAAGGGAGAAGCTCGCTTCAGTTCGGTGATGTTACGGCAGACGTGTAAGACATTCCCCTGAGGGGGATCGGGAAGAAGGCACGTCCTCCTTATCTCCGAATATTAAAAAGCCGAAGGGCGGCACCTGCCGCCCGCCGGTTTTTTTTACATTTCAAACCTCACCCGCTATACCCATTACACGAATTGTTTTAGTGGCGAGTCCGAATTATCTTATATCGGAATTAACGCAGAACCTTCTCACCTACTGAGTGGAAATAATCTAATTTGTATTAACGTGAATCGAAATGATCGGTGATTTGGCTGGGGCACTAGGATTCGAACCTAGACTTATGGATCCAGAGTCCACTGTACTACCGTTATACTATGCCCCAGTAGGGTGTTAAAGTATTTATAATTATACCTTTTCAGTCAAGTACCTTGATAGCGGGCGCCTATTTGATAAAATAGAACTGTAGAAATACTAAGGAAAGGAGAATTAACGAATGCCGGCTAAAACTATGACCGTAAGAGCAAAAAATAAAGCAGATCTCAGAAAGAGCGTGGAAAAGGCTTTAAAAGATGCCTATAAAAAAGGGATGATTTTTGTTAAGCAGGGATATAAGGACAACAGGATAAAAAAATCCAAAGGCGAATACGAAATAGAAATCGAGGTACACTCTTAAATAATATCAGATGGGAAAAACTCCTTCATCAATGCTTGAAACATTCAAAAATCAATACCCGGGAAGGGAATACGAAATTGACATCACCTGTCCCGAGTTTACGTGTGTTTGCCCCAAGACCGGCCAGCCGGATTTTGGCACGATCAATATCAAATACGTACCCGACAAATTATGCATAGAGCTTAAATCGCTAAAGCTCTATATGTTTTCCTACCGCAATGTAGGCACTTTTCACGAGCACGTCACGAATAAGATTCTCGACGATATAGTCGAGGCGTGCAAACCGTTAAGAGCCGAGGTCTCCGGGGACTTCAACGTGCGCGGAGGCATAAAAACCGTAGTCAGGGCATCGTATTATAAGGACGATATGGGCAAAGCAGAATTCAAACAGTAAGCAGCATTTTTGATGCGTCCACCGCTATAAGAGCAGCACTCAGTTCGTTATTTAGATGACAGGACGTTAGATTTTAAATTTTGCCAAATCCCGCTCATTAAGGCAGGCGGCCATTGCTTCTGAAGGTCCAACTTATCGTAACCTCCCTGATTATCACCGTGATAATAGGAACCGCCCTCGCAGCGCCTTATGTTACTCCCTATGAATATAACGACACCGACTTTAAGAACGCCCTTGCAAAGCCCGGGATAAATCACATTATGGGTACCGACCAGGAGGGAAGGGACCTCCTGAGCAGGGTGATATACGGCTCGAGGGTCTCGATCACGGTCGCCCTCGGTACAGCGCTCATAGCGCTTATAATAGGGACGATGTACGGGGCGGTATCCGGGTACAGAGGGGGAAAGACAGACGAGGTGATGATGAGACTCGTCGATATATTCTATTCTCTCCCCGATCTCCTGCTCATAGTCCTGATAACCCTCGTTATAGGAAGGGGCGTTTTGGGAATCGTGCTGGCGCTCGGCCTGACTGCTTGGATGCGTGTGGCGAGGATAGTGAGGGGCAGTGTGCTCCAGCTAAAAGGGGCCGAGTTCGTTCAGTCGGCGAGGAGTCTCGGCGCATCCCCTTCCCGCATATTGGGCATACACATAATCCCCAACATACTGAGCCCTCTGATAATTACCCTCACCTTCTCTGTGCCCTATGCGATACTCGCCGAATCCACCCTGAGTTTCCTGGGACTCGGCATAGCCCCTCCCGAGTCCAGTTGGGGGACGCTCGCGAGCACGGGCTGGCAGGGGATCAGGACCTTCCCCCATCTGATAGTATTCCCGAGCCTCGCTATTTTCATTACGGCATTTTCATTTAACCTATTCGGAGAGGGGATGAGGGATTACCTCGATCCGCAAAGAAGAGGGAGGTAGAAATGCTCAAGACGGCAACGAACAACCGGCCCCGTAAATCTGAGAATACTTCGAGAATATTATACGCGGCGATTGAATGTCTTATCGCATTGATTATTGTCCTTTCGCTCTATTCACAAGCCCGGGCCCAGATAAACTGCCAGTCGGAAATTTACCTCCCGGCAAAAACCGATCCGGAGGACAGGTTCAAAAAGGGCTACTGCTTCATACAGCTGGGGCAGTTTCAGGAAGGCGTCACTAGGCTCACCGGCGTCGAGAACGAGCTCCCCCTCATAGCAGACTATGTGATCTATTACCAGGGAGCCGGATATGAAAACCTGGGCGATCTAGCAAACGCATCGATACAATTCAACAGGGTGCTCACCGCATATCCGGAAAGCGGGGTCAAGAAAAAAACTCTCTCCAGGCTCGGCAACATCTACACACAAACGGGGGACTACACCAACGCCGAGAGGGTATTCAGGTCCCTTTATGCCGAGGAAAGCGACAGGGATTTAAAGGCATCATATCTGGAGAGCCTCGGTCAGGCCCTAGAGAAGCAGGGGAAATATGCGGACGCGGTGAACACATATAAACAGGTGTGGGTCGAATTCCCCGAAACGAAATCCTCATACAGCGCCCAGAAAGAGGCGCTCGAAATCAGCACAGCTCAGGGCGTCCCGTTCGTCCCGACGGAATCCGATTACCTGGAGAGAGCCAACACGCTCTTTAACCTCTCGAGATGGTCTTCGGCGGCGCAAAACTATGAAATGGTTTCCTCCCTTAGCACCGAAGACAGAACCAGAAAGGGAATAGCCATGGTCAATGCGGGCAGATTAAACGAGGCCGAAACCGTATTGAGCGGCATCAATTCCCCGGAGTCCCTGTTCTGGAGGGGAAAGCTGAAATCAAAGCAGGGCCTCGACTCGGAAGCCTCGGGCCTCTATACCCGGATACACGTTCTATACCCCTCGAGCGAGCTCGCTCCCGAAGGGCTCTATAACTCGGGAAGGCTTTATCAGATAAACGACGATTATCAAAACGCGATAAAGACATACGATGTCCTCATAAGGACATACCCTAAAAACGAGTTCGCCGAGGACGGCGCGTGGAACCTCGGCTGGATTTATTACAGAAAGGGTATGTTCAGAGAGGCGCTGGCGACCTTTTCCGCATTCACTAACTCCTCATCCGCTTTTAACGCCGCCAATGCGAGGTACTGGAAGGCAAGGACTCTCGAAAAGCAGGGGAGGACAGACGAAGCGATGGCGGAGTACAGGGAGCTTGCCGGCATGACGACCCCCACGTACCACTCATACCTCGCGCAGAGGAAAACGGGCTACACCCCCGCATACTCGAACATCAGCCCGGAGACCGACGCGCTCAACCCCGCAGCGGCCGCGAGAAAGGAAAAGGCCGAGATCCTGATTCGTCTCGGTTTGCCCGAGGACGCGAGGCTCGAGATCGAAAAGATGGAATCGCTCGCGAACACGCAGGAAGAATTTGTCACGGTCAGTCTGCTTTATTCGAAGGTGGACGACTACTACAATTCGATAAAGGTGGCGCAGGACATAGGGCTGCCTCAGGCAAACACCCTCTCGTTCCCGCGCGGTTATAAGGACATAGTAGCCTCCTACGCTAAAAAGTACGGCGTGGACGAGTTCCTGATTTACTCCATAATAAGGGAAGAGAGCAGATTTCAGAAGGACGTCGTTTCTCCCGCAGACGCCGTCGGCCTCATGCAGCTTATCCCTCCGACAGCGAGAACAGTGGCCGGTCAAATAGGCATAAACGGGTTCACGACGGAAATGCTGACGATACCGAGAATAAATATAGAGATGGGGATCTATTATTTAAAGCAGGTCCTCGACGAATTTAACGGAGACGTCGAGCTTGCGCTTGCGAGTTACAATGCGGGGCCGAACAGAGCCGCCGATTGGAAAACCGAATTTTACGGGCTAGACAAGGACGAGTTCATAGAAGAGATCCCTTTCAAGGAAACAAGAAATTACATCAGGAGAATATTAAGAAGCTACGGTGCGTACAAGGCAATTTACGGGAATAGCGCCTCGGCGGCGCCCAGGGATACGACCGCCCCCCGGAGCACGGAGACGAAATATCCTGTTAACTGAGCGTTGCGGTCCTTATTTTCTCCCCGCAGAGAACGCCGAAATTCCTGAGCAGCCTCAAGCCGTGCGTGCTGCTTTTCTCCGGGTGGAACTGGCATGCGAAGATATTACCCCTCTCGACAGCCGCGGTGAATTCTATCCCGTACTCAGACGTTATCGCAATTACGCTCCGGTCTTCGGGCACCGGGTAATAAGAGTGTACGAAGTAGAACCAGCTGCCGTCGGGGATCCCTTCAAGCACGGGAGCTTTCTTTCTGATATCGATCCGGTTCCAGCCCATGTGCGGGACTTTTAATCTTTCCTCTTTAAATTCGGGGAACCTTACGACCTTTCCTTTCAGTATCCCTAACCCTTCGGCGCCCGGAGACTCCTCGCTCTCCTCAAAAATCACCTGTAAACCGAGGCATATACCCAGAAACGGCCTTCCGGAATCTATGAATTCCCTTATCGGAGCCGTTAACCCGTATTCGCCGAGGTTCCTAACACAATCGCCGAATGCGCCTACTCCCGGAAGGACGAGCCCGCTTGCTCGGGAAATTTCTTTTGGTTCCTTCGTGACTACAGCTTGTACACCCTGGCTCTGAAACGCCTTGCTCACACTCCTCAAATTCCCCATTCCGTAATCGACGATTGCGATCATGGGTCAGAGTTTTCCTTTCGTGGAAGGGATATCGCCCGATCTGGGGTCGATCCTCGTGGCGATGTCGAGGGCCCGGCCGACGGCCTTGAATATCGCCTCTATCATGTGGTGCAGGTTGTCGCCGTATTTGAGCTCAATATGGAGGTTGCACATGAGGGTGTTCGAAAAGGACTTGAAGAATTCCTCTCCGAGCTCGAGGTCGAATTCCCCGACCTTGCTTTTGGGGACCTTCACCTTATAGACAAGGTATGGTCTCCCGCTCAGATCGACCGATGCGAAGGCGAGAGTCTCATCGAACGGGACGAAAGCCTCTCCGAACCTTCTGATAGATTTCTTATCGCCTAGCGCTTTGAGAAAAGCGTCCCCGAGCGCAAGTCCGACGTCCTCCACCGTGTGGTGGAAATCCACGTCGAGGTCGCCGAGGGCGCTTATCTTAAGGTCGAAATAGCCGTGTTTTGCGAGCTGGGAGAGCATGTGGTTAAAAAACGGGATACCGGTGTCTATTTCAAACACACCCTTTCCGTCGAGGTTTATGTCCACCTTTACCTTTACTTCCGATGTAGCCCTCTCCACTTTCGCTTTTCTCTGCTTCATAGATGGTTAAGAATCATATCAGAATTTAAGGGACTCTCCAAGTTGACTATTTCCGATGAGCAAGCCCCTTCCCGCTTTCACAAGCCCGCAGGGATGAGTAAAATATCGATAATGAAAATCGCGATTTCGGACGAAACCGGCGAGCTCGGGGGCGGTTACAAAACCCGCCTCAGGAAAATCGCGGGGACCGTCCTTAAAAATCTAGACCTACCCTCCGAAAGCGAGCTCTCCATATCATTCATCGATGACCGCAGTATGAGAGAGCTCAACCGTGTCTGGAGGAATATAGACCGGGCTACGGACGTGCTCTCATTCCCCCAGGGCGGAGGGCCCGATCACTCACTCCTGGGCGATATTGTCATATCCCTCGATACCGCAAAACGTCACAGCGGCAATTACGGCAACACGGTCCATGAGGAGATAAAGAAGCTCCTCGTTCACGGCATACTGCATTTACTCGGATACGATCACAAGAAGAAGAAAGAAAAAGAGGTTATGAGGGAGAAAGAAACCGGACTGCTTTCTCATATGAAAGAACTATGACGCCGCGGATGTGTATAGTTACTTTTTCTTCTTAATGGAGAGCTTTACTTCATCGATAGAGCGTGTCGTGGCTTTGGTGATAGTAAATAAGAAGTTCTTAAGTATGATTTTATCGCCCGTTTTAGGTATTGAGCCCGACTCCGAAAGAAGGAAACCGCCAAGGGTATCGTAATCGTCGCTCTCCGGGATGCCGAGACCGAGATCATCGTTTATCACGTCTATCTCTATTTTCGGATTTATGAGGTACTCCCCTTCCGATACCTTCCTCCAGAGCTTTATGCCCTTATCGTACTCGTCCTCGATCTCGCCGACCACTTCTTCGAGTATATCCTCGAGCGCGATAACGCCGACAGCGCCCCCGTACTCATCCACGACGACGGCCATGCCGGCTCTCCCCTCTTTCATTTCATTGAGGAGCTCGTCCACGAGCTTCGATTCGGGCACGTAGAAAGGCGTGCGGGCGAAGTTCTTCACCTTTTCATTGGGGTCGGCTCCGAGGAGGTAAAAAGAGTGCAGCATGCCCGTGATATTGTCCACACGATGGCTGTAGATCGGGATCCTCGAGTACCCGGTTTCTTTTATCATTCGTACCGCATCGCCTACTTTCGCCTCATCGCTGAGTGCGCTCACGTGGATGAGCGGGATCATAATCTCGCCTGCAGTAGTCTCCGAGAACCTGAATATCCTCCTTATAATCTTTTCCTTATAATCGACCTTCGGTACCGTCGTGTCCCCTTCTATCACGTCTATCAGCTCTTCTCTGGTGATGAAAGTGTTTTCCGTGCTGCCTATAAGGGTCAATATTTTCTTGGTGAATACATTAACTACAATCAGTATAGGATAGAAAACCTTCGATGCCAGCCACAGCGGATATATCGACCAGAGAACGATAGTATCCCTTTTTTTCTGGAATACGGCCTTGGGTACCACCTGTCCGAATATGACTATAAGAGGCGAGAGGATAAGGACGGTATAGTATTCCTTACCGCCCCCAAATTTATGATGAATGTAAAAGGTCATTATCACCGTGCTCGTTATCAGCGACAGGTTTATCGCTACAAGAGTCGTGCTTATAAAACGCTCTATCTCGGAAAACGCGCCCATTACGAGCTTCGCGCTTTTAGAACCCTGATCGGCGAGCACTTTAATTTTTACCTTGTCGCAGGAAATGAGCGCGATTTCAGCGCCGGCAAAAAATCCCTGAATGAGGAGTGACAGAATTATTATCGCGATTACGAGCTCAAGCGACAACGGCCACCTCCTCCCTCATTCTTTGAACCTTTATTTCCGTTATCCTTTTACCTGAGATCCGGTTAACGAGGAAAACGAGGCTGCCGTATGAAACGCTGTCCCCCTCGTTAGGGAACTTGCCGAATATATCGAAAATAAATCCCGCGACCGTCTCATGGTCCTCCTGCGCAGGGAGTATCGACTGTTCGAGGTCCTCCCCCAGGTTTTCGAGACCGCCGAACCTGAGAACGGTAAAAAGAAAAGTATCATTAAATTCTTCTATCTTCATACCGCCCGGAATTACCAGAGACTCGCCCTCCCACCTGACTTGAGGCTTTTTTACCACCCTTCTTTCATCTTCGATCTCACCGAAAAGCTCTTCGAGTATGTCCTCCATCGTCACTATGCCGTCGAAACGGCCGTACTCGTCCACGACGATCGCTATGTGTTTCCGCTCATGCTGAAGCTCTTTGAGGAGATCGAACGCCATCTTCGTCCTCGGAATAAAATACGGAGGCTTCAGGATGCTCCTCAATGTCACATCATCCGACAGGTCGCATGACAGGAGGTCTTTTGCATAAAGGACGCCCACAATATTGTCCTTATCGCCTTCATAAACCGGCGTCCTCGAAAATCCCCTTTTCTTTATTTCATAAATAGCGTCCTTGCGCGAAATATTTACAGGCAGTAAAAAGCAGTCGATGGAGGGAGTCATGATTTTGTACGCCGGCACCTCTTCCAGCCTGAAGAGGTTGCTTACAAGCTTTTTCTCTATGTCGGTTATTACGCCTTCCTCGCTCCCTAGCCCCACCAGAACCTTGACCTCCTCGGGCGTAAACTCCTTGCTATGCTCGTATTCGATCTTTCCGCCCAGAAGCCGTGTGAACCCGATCGACAGAATGACGAGCACCCATCTGACCGGCGTTATCACAATGTGGAATATATGGAGAGGATAAGAGACTATCCCCGCAATTATTCGCGGATACTTAACACCGAGGGTCTTGGGGCCTATCTCCCCGAGAAGGAGCAGGCTCGGGGACGCGATCGCTATCGAAATCAGGGTTATCGACTGCTCGGAAAAACCCCCGAGCAGCTTATTGACCGTCAGTCCTATTACAAGCGTATAGGCGACATTGACTACTTCGTCGGCAAAAAGAATCGTTATAATAAGTTTATACGGTTCGTGAAGGAGCTTCTCAATGAGTCTCGCGCTCTTTCGCCCTTCCTTCTTGAGCCTCTCGCGCTGATGCCTGACCAATGAAAAAAGCGCTCCCTCGGACGCGCTGAAAAAGCCCGCCAGAAGAAGAAGCAGCACGATTAATAAAAGGTTATAAGTTAAAGCTGCGTCGTCCATTTAATTGCCGAAGTGAATAAAACCCTTCCTGGTTAAACTTATTTCCTTTCCGCTTGAATCGAGGACCGTGAGCGTCTCCCCGGGCACGACCTCTCCGATTTCCGTTATGTTTATCTTGAGACCGCCGGAGAGTTCCCGAACCTCCGCTTTCTTTGCAGGGGCTGAGGTAAAAAGGAGCTCGTAATCCTCTCCGCCGCTCAAAGCCAATTCAAAAAAATCTCCGGTGTAATCCATAATATATTCACAATACTCGGGAGAGAGAGGAATTTGGTTTAATAGAACCCTTCCTCCCACGCCCTGCTGTAAAGTTATCCGCTCGAGGTCAAGAAGCAGACCGTCGCTCACGTCTATCATAGAAGTGACGAGCCCGCTCTCGGCGAGTTTTCTTCCTAAAGAGAGCTGCGGACGCGGACGTATGTGCCTGTCGATCAAATAAGCGTCTTCCCCGGACCTCTTTTCGTCCATGAGCAGTCTCAGTCCGAGCGCGGAGTCCCCGAGCGTGCCGCTCACGTATATAATGTCCCCCGGCTGAGCCCCGCTCCTCCTGAGCAGTTTCTCAGGCTCTACCTCGCCGAGCGCCGTGACGTCCAGAAAGAGTTTATCGGACGCGCTCAGATTCCCCCCCACAAGCTTCACTCCGAACTCTTCTTCAGAGGACCTGAACCCGTTAATCAATTCCATTAGATAGCCTTCGTCCTCGTTCCCGGAAAACCCCAGAGACGCGAGGATGAATTTCGGCACGCCGCCCATAGCCCCGATATCGCTTACGGATACGGCGACTGACTTCCTCGCAAGCTCTTTCGGAGAAATACGGGACTTTTGAAAATGGACGTCCTCGACCTGACAATCCGTCGTCGCAAGCAGGAGCTTCCCCGGTGCGACCTTTAAAGCCGCTGCGTCGTCGCCAATTCCTACCTCAACGCATTTCGCTGCGCCATGAAACTGCTCTTCGATGAGACGAAGAGCGCTCAGTTCATTTATCATGCTGATTAAATCCCGGAAGCTGACTTATTTAGTCGAATGTTCCTGATAAAAAAATCTGTTTTAAAGGCTGGGAATTTAAAAAAGATAGATATACGGTGACACAAATGAGGGTCGGCTTCTGTCATAACGAGTTATTGCTTCAATCCTCGGTTTTTATGTTTTAGTGTAAGTTTAGGATATTCACTATTATATGTCAACATAAAATCCCGGGCGCGCTTTTGCCGAATCGGAATTACACGGTCTCAAAACACTCCCGCTCTTATTCGTCTTCATTCAAATAAGGATAGACCCGATGAATCCCTGAATGACATCGCTCAGCGCGAAGCGTAGGTTTCTCCCGACCGCTTTCCTCTCAGGCGGCCGAGGGAAAATTTAGGAACGAAGCTCTGGAACTTGTCCATATAGATGTAGAAGACAGGTGTGAGGTAAAGGGTGATGAGCTGCGAGAAAATCAGTCCCCCCACTACGGTCATGCCCAGCGGACGGCGGGACTCGGCTCCCGCGCCGTGGCCGAGTGCGAGGGGCAGCGCGCCCAGCATCGCGGCCATCGTAGTCATCATGATCGGACGGAAACGGATGAGACAGCCCTGGTATATCGCATCGACCGGGCTCTTCCCCTCATTCCTCTGGGCATCCAATGCGAAGTCGATCTGCATGATCGCATTTTTCTTGACTATGCCTATGAGCATTATCAGCCCTACGAATCCGTACACGTTCAATTCCATCCCGAAAATCATAAGGATCAAAAGTGCCCCGAAGCCCGCAGACGGGAGCCCGGAGAGGATCGTTATTGGATGAATGAAGCTCTCGTAGAGAATGCCCAAAATCATATATATGACCAGGATCGAGAAAAGCAGGAGGAGCCCGAGCCCTCCGAGCGATTTCTGGAACTCCTGCGCAACTCCCTGGAACGTGGTGCTCATATTCGGGGGCAGTGTATCGCTTGCAACCTTGTTAATGCTGCTTACGGCGTCCCCGAGAGCAACCCCGGGTTTAAGATTGAATGAAATCGTTACGGCAGGGAACTGCCCCAGATGGTTTATGGTCTTGGGGCCGAGGTCCTCTTTAAAAGTCGCGACCGTATCGAGCGGGATCAAACGCTTGTCCGACGAATTGATATAGAGCTTCGACAGGGCGTCCGTATCCATCTGATACTGGGGCTCAAGCTCCATTATCACCTTATACTGATTCGTAGGCGCGTATATTGTCGAAACCCACCTGTCGCCGTAGGCGTTGTAGAGCGCGTTCTCTATCTGCCCCGCCGATACGCCCAGAACGGCGGCTTTATCGCGGTCGATATCGACGTTCACCTGCGGATTCTTTATCTCGAGGTCGCTCGTCACGTCCTGAAGCTCGGGCATCGTCCGCATTTTTTCCTCGAGTATGGGAGCATATTTGTAAAGCTCGTCGAGATCAGGGCTCTGAATCGTGAATTGATAAGCGCTTTTTGTCAGCTGTCCCCCGAGCCGTATCTCCGGCAGGTCCTGCATAAACGCGGTGACCCCCGGCACCTCTGCGAGCTTCGGTCGAAGCTCCTCGATGATCTCAAACGAAGACGGGCGCTCCGAGCGGGGAATAAGGTGGAAGAACATGCGTCCCTGATTGAGTCCCGACGTTCCGGACCCTCCCGAGCCTATGGCCGAAAAAAACGCGTCGATGTAAGGGCTCGTACGCACCACATCGGCCACGGCCTTCTGATATTCGATCATTTTATCAAACGACGTCCCCTGTGGGGCTTCGGTAATCGTGAATATCGTGCCCTGGTCTTCGTTAGGGAGAAACCCCTTCGGTATCTTCACAAAAAGGAAGGCGGTGATGATAAGTATTATTCCGTTTAAAATCAAAAATGCCCTGCGGTGATCGAGCACGCGCCTCAGGCTCCATTCGTACGCCCTGAACATGGTGTCAAAATATTTCTCGGTCACATTATACAATCGGCCGTGTTTTTTCTCCTTCTCGCTGCGGAGGAACCGGCTGCAGAGCATGGGCGTAAGAGTGAGCGATACGAAACCGGAGATGAGTATTGAGGCAGTGATCGATACCGCGAACTCGTTGAACAGTCTGCCTATGACCCCTCCCATAAGGAGCACCGGAATAAACACCGCGGCGAGCGAGAGCGTCATGGAAACGAGCGTAAAGCTGATTTCCCTGGAGCCGTCCAGAGCCGCCTGAAGGGGGGTCTTTCCCATCTCCAGGTGCCGCACGATGTTCTCGAGCATCACTATGGCGTCGTCGACAACAAAACCGGTAGCCAGGATGAGCGCCATCATGGAAAGGTTATTCATGCTGAAACCGAGCATATACATGACGACGAAGGTCCCCACGATAGAGAGAGGGAGCGCAAGGCTCGGAATAACCGTGGCGGAAATATTTCTCAGGAACAGGAATATGACCATTACAACGAGACCCAGCGTCAGCATCATCGTGAACCTGACCTCGGACATCGATTCCCTTATAGAAGCGGAACGGTCATACAGAAGCTGCAGATGAACCGAGGGCGGAAGATAAGACTCGAGTTTCGGTATGACCTCTTTGACCGCGTCCGCGACAGCGGTCGAATTCGTCCCGGGCTGACGCTGAACGGCGAGCACTATCGCCCTAATCGAGCCCTGGGGCGTTACGAACCAGGCGGCGTTCTTATCCTCTTCGACCCCGTCGATCACCCTTCCCAGCTGACCGAGGCGCACGGGAGATCCGTCACGGTAAGCGACGATGATATCGCGGTACGGCTCCGCATTATAAAGCTGTCCCGTCGCGAGCACGGTAAAGGCCTTGTCGTGACCGTATAGAGTCCCGGTCGGCATATTGACGTTCGCGTTACTCACGGCGTCCTGGACTTCATTTATGCCGATGCCTTTGCTGCTGAGCGCGTCGGGGTCGAGCTGTATCCTCACTGCGTATTTCTGAGCGCCGAAGATCTGTACCTGTGCAACGCCGCTGACCATGGAAATACGCTGCGCCATGATGGTATCCGCGTACTCGTTAAGCTCCCAGAGCGGGAGGGTTTCCGAGATCACCGCATAATACAGGATGGGCTGGTCTGCGGGATTCACCTTCCTGTAAGTGGGCGGCTGGGGCATGTCCGGAGGGAGCAGCGGCGTGGCGCGGGAAATCGCCGTCTGAACGTCCTGGGCGGCTGAGTCAAGCTGCCTGCTGAGGTCGAACTGAAGAGTGATTTGAGTCGATCCCAGCGCGTTTACCGAGCTCATGGAGCTCAGGCCTTCGATCGTGGAGAACTGACGCTCGAGCGGTGTGGCGACTGATGACGCCATCGTTTCGGGGCTCGCTCCGGGAAGGCTGGCCGATACCAGGAGCGTAGGAAAATCGACGTTCGGAAGGTCGCTCACTGGTAAAGACCTGTAACCCACGATACCGAAAAGCAGAATGCCCAACATTATGAGCGTCGTCATAATGGGCCTGCGTATGAAAATCCCGGATATATTCAACTCGCGCTTTCCCCCGTCTGAGCGCTGAGACCGGATATATATCTTCTACGCCTGTTCTCACACCAGGATTCCTCAAACCTCATTTTCGTTGCCGTCCTTTATAGTCACCTTTACGCCGGGAGCGAGACGAAGGTGTCCCTCCGTAACTACACGCTCTCCGGGCTTAAGCCCCTTAAGTATCACGACGTCCTGACCGGCTTTGACCCCTTCCACAACAGGCCGGGACTCCACCGTGGAATCGGGTGTGACCACGAAAACGTATGTCCCGTCCCTGCTCGTCTGAACGGCCTTTGCCGGTATCAGGATAGCATCCTGCTGCATAGTGAGTGTAAGCGACACATTTACGAATTTGCCCGGCCAGAGAGCCTCGTCGTCATTCTGAAAGACCCCCTTCAGCATAATCGTGCCCGTAGACTCGTTCACCTCGTTATTAATAAAGCTGAGCTCCCCCGTAACTGTCTCGGACACGGTCGTTTCCGATGCCGGCTCTTCTTTCAAGGAACCTTCGGGAGGCCCGGATTTTCCTTTGGGAATGTCGGCGTATACTTTGAGACTACCTTCGGAAGCCAAATAATTTCTGACGTCGGATAAGTACTGCTCGGGCAGTGAAAAATTTACATATACGGGCTTCGTCTGATTAATAACGGCAAGAAGTGTAGACCTCTTCTCAACGGTGTTTCCGACATGGACCAGTATCTCGCCTATGCGCCCGTCAATCGGAGAGCTTATGGAGCAGTACTCGAGATCGAGCCCGGCTTTTTCGACCGCGGCCTCGTCGGCCTTGACGGTCGCTTCGAGGGCCTGATAATCCGCGCTGTACTGCTCATACTGCTGCTCTGAGACGACCCCCCTCTTGACCAGGTCCTCGTACCGCCTGGCGTCCTCTTTCGCCTTTTTCATCTGAGCAGTATCCCTCGCCATGTTGGCTTCGGATACCCGGAGCGCGTATTCGAACGGGCGTGTGTCCAGGAGAAAAAGCAGCTCGCCCTTCTTTACGTTATCACCTTCGTTGAAGTAGATCCGCGCGAGCTCTCCGTCCACCTGGGGCTTTACGTCCACCTTTGAATACTCTTCGACGTTGCCCACTGCGTGAAGCTGAACAGGCACGTCCTTTTGCTTTACGCTGGCCACCCTCACGGGAACAGCCGCTCCCTGAGCTTTCTGTGCCGCTTTTTCAGCCTGCTTATTACTATCCCCGGAACAAGCCGTGATAAGCATCAAAGATGCCGCAATCGTGATAAGGTATTGCGACCATAGACGAGTCATAAAATTTTTCCTCCCGTCCTCACTATTCGAAAAAGCCCGGAGCGAATTTCATCCACTTTCACAATACCTCAAGACCCGCACCCGAAAGCCTGCGGGTCTGATCATTTGTCAGCCGTAATTATAAATTACCAGCATATATCAGGTTCTTCATTCTACTGCCCGTCCGGTGAAAAGCTTTGAAGAAAGTGTAAGTAAGTACTTACTTAGACTGCTATAAATATTAATAAGAATGCCCGGGTTGTCAATTGTAAAAGTGAGATTAATGCCCTCGTTGCCGAACGTTTTTTACTAGGATCCCTGCATACCCGGAGGATTGTCCTCAAGACAAAAGATGTTCGAGCAGGTCAGGGTAAAATACTATTTTAGTTCTTAGATTGATTTTTATTTCATAACCCGATATAAAAAAGGCATTTAAGGTTGCAATAGGCCCCGCTAACATGATGTCAAAAGTCCTGAGCAGCGCAGTACTCGGAGTCGACGCCTACCTGGTGGATGTCGAGGTGGACCTCGCGTTCGGGCTCCCGCAGTTCAACACAGTAGGCCTCCCCGAAGGCGCGGTCAGGGAAAGCAAGGAGAGAGTGAGGGCGGCTATAAAGAACTGCGGCTACGAATTCCCTTCCAGAAGGATCACGGTCAACCTGGCCCCCGCCGACATAAGGAAAGAGGGCTCGGCCTTCGACCTCCCCATCTCGCTTGGAATCCTCTCCGCGATAGGACTGATAGACCACGAGCTCCTGAGCAGGTATGTAATCCTCGGCGAGCTCTCACTCGACGGCAGGGTAAAGCCGATTAAGGGCGCATTGCCCTCTTCTATTTGCGTGAGGGACTCGGGGCTCAAGGGAATATTTCTCCCTAAAGAAAACGCGGAAGAAGCCGCGGTCGTCGAGGGTGTTGACGTATTCGCGATAGAATCCCTCCAGGAATTAATCGAGTTTCTCGCAGGCAAAAAGGAAATCCCTCCGACGAGGATAGATATAGGATCGATATTCACAAAGGCAAAGACCTACGACGTCGATTTCCACGAGGTGAAAGGGCAGGAGCACGTAAAGAGGGCTCTCGAAGTCGCGGCGAGCGGCGGGCACAACGTGCACAACGTGCTTACGTTATAGCCAGAAATCCACAATTGTGTTTCCCTTTTTCTGTTCTATAAAGAAACATTCTTGTTGATACTTAATTGTTTTGTGAACAAAGTTATATTACGATTTTATCTGAAATCTTACTTCAATATCGTCATTCGGGAAGCTAATATAATTATTGAACATGATCACAACAAACTGATCTAATAGTTTTTGCTTTGCCTCTATTCTGTTTCTATATACCTTGTTGACGAGAAATTATAATTGTTGTAGTATCAGGATTAATAGCGAATTATATTGTAAAACCCTTCATTTCGAATGTAATTTTGCATTAATTGCGTTCTTATTATTAGTTAGCCTTCTATTGTAAGGATGCTTGCCTAATGCCGAATTTGGACCAGCCAATTGTCACTGCAGCCGCCGGTGCTTCCAGTCCTTGGGGAAGTGCGGGGATACAGGGGAACGTTCTTGCCACACTCAAGGCTGAGGTCAGGCACGGAATTGCCTTCGACCTTGGCTTAGGCGCATATATTAACCTTGATGCAAATTTCCAAAAATATATCGCCGCCGAGCTGACCGGCCAAGCCATGGCCGAAGTGCGTATCACAGGCCAAGTGCAGGTGCCGCTTAACCTATTCGATGAGATCGGCCTCGCTGTGCGTCTCAAGCTATCAGCTGAGGCCGCGGCTGGCGTTTCTCTAAGGCTTGGCTTAAGCGCAGGAGATCTACTAAGCCTGGTTCAGAACGACCTAAAGGTGAAAGGTTTACCGCTGAAACTCTTCGTGATTTTTCTCGATGAAGTAACATTCGGCGGAGGCCTATATGCGAAGGCGGCCGCTTCCGCCATGGCCTATGTGAACCTTGTAGTAACAGGACGTGCTCTGCAAGGTCCTACACAGAACGAAAAGCCCGGTTTCAATTTCCTCTTTGAGATGGGAGCTGGCCTCAAAGCAGGCGCGGGATTTCGATTTTTCGTCAATGCTGGCATCACGAACTTCGACCGCCTGGTGAGCCGCTCAGTGGACGTGGTCGTCGATGAAGTCGTTTCGCAGATTATAGGCCAGCTACCACCCACGGCCATCAACGAAGCGTCCATTGTTAGAGCTTTCTCAGCCCCGGCAAAGATTGCCTTCCGTACCGCTTACGAGATCGGAATCCTGCTTGGTAATGGAACTGAGCCTGTACCAGTCACATCCGACGGTGCCAAGCGTTTGGCTCTTCGCTGCTGCCAAGTCATCTTGGAAGAAAGCCAGCGCTACCTGTTGCAGCGCATCGCAACCGCTGGTCTCCTCAATTTGCAACAAACCCTCGAATCCGAGCTTGCCACGCTCAGCGGCAACAGTTGGGATACAGCCAATTCTGCAATTAGCGCACTCGGCTTGAAGATGACGCAGTGTCCAGATGACCCCTTCGCGACCACAAGCCTCAGCTACTGGTCCGAGCTCGTACCGCTCGCCGTTGCCGCGCTCGACGCGGTTAGTCCTAATGCGACACTGCCTCGAAAACCTGTGGCGATCCTGTGGGCTGCTATGGAATTGATGCGCGTTTGCTCAGATCGACTCGACCAGCCCCAAGCACGGGCCTCCTTCTCACTAGTGGGTCTTAATCCGGCAAGCGCTCAACAAAGTTTCACTGGATCGGTGGTGTCCGACCCGGGAAGTGACATTCGTCGTGAAATTCGCGGCAACAATACTACCAGTGCATTACAACTGAACGAGCTCATCCAGTATCTGTTGACTGAGGGCGTCCAGCTTGCCATCGCTCTCGCGCCGGACGTAAAGGTCTTTTTGGAAATTTTCCAGGACAAAGTAGCTGCAGGACTATCCCAGGTTGCTGAGATTCTCTTGACACAGCTTGGGCCATTCAAAAATAACGCCCAGGGAAGACCCGATGTTCAAGCGAGTCTGAGCTCGCTCGCCGGAGGACTTTCAAGCTTCCTTGAAGATGGTGTCCGACAGCAGCTAGAGCCCATTGTGCAAAATGTGTCGAGCGAAAATCCCGACCTCCGCCTGTATTTTGACGAAGTGCTGATGCCTTCCATGTCGCTATCCACGGATCTGGTATTCGACCGTATCCTCACCTGGGATACCGATCCTATCGACAAGAGTGTTTTTACCGAAGCGCTGTCGAGTGTGTTAATCATGCTGCTTGGGCGCAGTCTCGCCGTCACGACTGACATTCTCATGACTACTGCACAGAGAGAAATGCAAGACCTGATGTTCGATCTCGCCGATCATGTTGATGAAGTCGGACTAGTTGATACCTTGACGCCACTGGTAGGCAACTCGAACGCGGAGGACATTGAAGAATTATGCCAAGAAGTTCTTCGGATTGGGGGGGAAGTTTTCGGGCCACTGCCACCGGAAACCCGCGTACACATCCGCGAAGCTATGTTCCAGCTCTTAGAGCCATTGCCTCTGGATAACCAGGGCTCTTTCGTTCAGCAACTGGCTGATAACACCTTTGTACCTGACCCCCTTACTCTGGATGCACTCTCCCATGAGTTAGCCGGCATAGCCGGGCAGCGCTTCCAACTCTTCGTGACCAAGCTGCTTTTGCGGCTTGGTCAGAAGCTGCTCGAGGATCTGTTGGAAGTTATCAAAGCTATCCAGGAACAGGTTCAGCAATGGTTGAATCAGCTGAATCAACTAGCGCTGGATATCCTCGCACTGCTTGCAGATCTCGCACAGCAGATATCACAATTAATCGCTCAGGTCGGTGCTGCATTTACCGCTGCTTTCGCTGAGCTACGTTCGCTCATCTCGATGCTCTCCACGGGCGCCGGCAGAAACGCTATCCGTTCCGCATTGGTTGATGAAGTGTATAAATTCATCAAACCGATTTTGACCGACAACATTGTGTACAAGTCTCTTCCCAGATCAGCTAAGCAGTCTGCACGAAATCAATTACGAAACACCATCAACGATCTTCTAGACAATTCCTTTGCGGACGCAATCTGGGAAGCGATCGAGGCTGTCAGCAATGAGGTGGACGATCTAATGGATCGCTTCCGAGATGTGGAGCCAGGAGCGAATCTGGCTAGCGAGATTTCGGGGATTTTAGTGGATTGGTTTGTCGATCGTGTTCTGGACCGCCTTGGACACTCTCCAACAATTCCCATCGGCTTTGAGGTCGCTTGGAACATGCAGGTTGTGGAGATAGACTGGTCGGGAGCGCACTTGCGCACGCGAAGGTTTGAAGTGGACATCAATCTTGGTTCCGTTCACTTGAACCTCAGCTGGATTGAGCCGACCCTGCGAAGCTTGATTAGTGGGCTGCAACTGTTTGAGAGCGCCGCGAACGACTTAGCCGAGGCGCTCGCCCATGCATTCGGTCTTGAGCAAGAGCTGGCAGAGGCAGAACACACGCAGAGCGATGTGAAGCAGGAACAGACGCACGTAAATACTCAATTAGCTGAAACGCTACCTGGCCCGAGATCGATTAACATCGTTGAACCGAAGCATGCCAGCGCTTATGATCGCGACGTCACCGTCCAGATCGAACTGGAAGGTGTACCTCAGTCCTTCCTTGGGCTTGGCGAGAACGAACAACAGCGAGTCTTCGTTTGGCTCGACGGCGTCGAGCTAGAGCTCGACCGTTTTGAAGTTGAAACCGCACTCGATGGCCTGCGACTTCCAATCGTCAATCTGAGAGACAATATAGGCGTGTGGGGTCAACACTTCGACCAAGCGATCCGGATGAGCAAGAACAGGTCGCAAAAGAAGAAGACCGCCGCTACGTGGGCCCTCGATTCGAAAATCCCGGCAGGTCGGATGCCCAAGCTCAAGCAGCAATCTGACATAACATTACGATTGCGAACCGTGCTGAAACTGGGATCTTTATACGAAGGTCTCCATACAATACTGATTGTGATCGCAGAGAGCGATAGCCGCATCGAACAGACCGCGACTTTCGTCGCTGTCCCCGCATCTGCGGCTCCGAAACCTCCGACGAGAGTGATTGTACTAATGCCCGGTAAACCTCAGAAGCGAAAGTCACCGCGAAAGCCCTCAGGGCAGCATCTGTTCGAACACAAGATACGTCGGAAAGAATCGAGAGAGCGGTTGGTGAGCAAAGTGAGGTCCCAAAAGATAAAACCGCAGTCCAAAGTATTGCAAAGGGCAGGTGTTAAACATGCCTGACCAGCACAAATTAGATCTCAGTTTTGCCGAGCTAATCATAGAGCTCGGATATCGTTTAATGGCTGGTATCGGTACCCTTTGGGATGGTGGACCGACCATGAACCCCAACGAAGCGCTGAAAATCGTTGACAATCCCTCCAGACTGCAGGCAGCTCGAAGCTATTGGACCGGAGTGCTTTCAGCATGGATCTCCGATCTGTCCCGACTAGAATCAGCACCGCCTCCCGGCATCGCTTTTGCACTTGCGGCATCGAATAATTCACTCCTCGCCACAATCGATTCGCGGATTGCACTCCACCAGTCCGAAATCTTGGATGATGTCTTTTTGCACGACTATCGTTGCATGGTGGCGCTTGACGAGATCGCTGCATTCGTTGCGCAGTTATCCTCTTTTAGTGGTACGGAGCTTCTCTCTATAATGCGGCAAACACTCCTTGGACAGACCGGCTCACTGTCACGTGAGCTGCAAGCGTTAGGTGTGCAGGCCGCACGTCAAGTCCACGAACTACTGCTGCGGTTCGATTATACATCCCGTATGAGTGTTCTAGTTTCGCCACTCGTGGCCTCAGGTAACCGATCGATCCCCTTTACTGAAATGATGGCTCTGTACCGACTGGAAGGCAATTTCTGCTGCACACCTCCTGAGCGTAGTTTCCCTAATGGGCCTCTGACTCTTACGATGGAAGGCACATGCCGTGAGCCCAATGTATTTCGCACAACCGACACTACGCTGACCAACGATGCTCTCAGCAGGCCAGGGTGGATCATGATCAGGCAAGCAGACGTCGCCATGGATCACAAAGACGAAAGTTACCGGCTCACTTTGACGGAGGAGAATTTGAATTGGCTGGGTGGATTGGATGCGATTACGTCGTGGCCTCTTCCTTTGGGAGACGAGCTACGTGCTTTGGCAGAAACTCACGCCGCTTCCAACATATCACCAGTCGTGGACCTAACTCGTCGTAATAGGCTTTCGACCTCATACAAACCCTCCTTCGACCGGCTAGTAGAAACCCTATGGATGAGTTCAATCGAAACTCAGGCGGACCTACCGGCCGTTTCGGCGAGTCTTGAGGCTGCCTACACACAGATAAACCAGCTGTTGCAAATGCATAAACCTCGTGGGATACCTGACTCAGCAACCGCGCGCAAGCTGGCTTTACTGGGCGATGATTACGGAAACTCCACATTCATAACCTTAACCGTTGCAGCCCGGTGGTATCAGTCTCGAACCAACCCCGCCACACTTCTCGCCTGGCGTGACAGGTCACGCGCCGTGCAGATGCCGAGATTCGGCCCCTACACGGCCTATCTTCGCTACCACCTCGGCGACGTTCTATTCATGGGCATCCTGATCCGGCTGTTAAAGGACATGCGTTCGCTCAGCACCCAATGGGAGTCCGACAGTACGAAGGAGTCAAAAAAGGAATGGAAGAACGCCGTACCTGCTTCCAGTTGGCTTCCATCCCTGTTGAACACGGCCGGCTGGACACAAGCTCACGCGGATTCACTCACAACCACGATACAATCTGCACTCGACTTTTGGAAACAACCGGCGGTTTACTACAACCCTCCGCATATTGCAGATACGCGCTTCCCTACCGGAGAGCTGATTTGGCGCACCGTCGGTATTCAAAACCGATGGAAAAATGCAGGCGGTGTACCTAGTTGGTTTCCATCGAACGCATCACCTCCGGCCAAAGCTGTGGAAGCTGCCAATACGGCGCGAACAGTCATTCAATTAATCAGTGATAACGGGTTGTTTCCTGCTATTGAGTCAGCACTCGAGTACTCGCTCCAAACCCGATTATTCGCGCTTCCTTCTTTGAGTGAACGCATCAATCTAAAAAAGCATTTTTCGGTAGCGGAAAACTCCCGCCGTTTACAGCTATACCTAGAAGCCACTAGAGCTCTCGCTGGGCTGGACGAGAACGGTCTCCCAATCTGACAGATGAACCATTTCTTGATTATCTGGAGTTTAAGAGATCATGTGTGCTCATGATTGGCTCCCCCGGCACGGGGAAAACGATGCTCGCCCGGAGACTCCCCACCATACTCCCCGATATGAGCTTCGAGGAAGCGCTGGAGACGACGAAGATATACTCCGTGTCGGGCCTTCTCCCCAACCATTCATCGCTATACGCGACGAGGCCCTTCCGCTCCCCTCACCACACGATAAGCGACGCCGGGCTCATAGGCGGGGGCGCGATCCCTAAGCCGGGCGAGGTGAGCCTCGCGCATAACGGCGTCCTTTTTCTCGACGAGCTCCCGGAATTCAGGAAGAATGTCCTCGAAGTAATGCGCCAGCCTCTCGAGGACGGCATGGTGACGATATCGAGGGCGTCCACTTCGATCACATACCCCGCCAACTTCATGCTGGTCGCGGCGATGAACCCATGCCCATGCGGGTATCACGGCGATCTGCAAAAAGAGTGCACCTGCTCGCCCATACAGATACAGAAATACAGGGCGAAGGTCTCCGGACCGCTCCTCGACAGGATAGATATACACATAGAAGTCCCGCCCGTGAGGTATAAGGAGCTCGCCGACGAAGCGGGAGGGGAAAGCTCGTCCCCGATCAAGAGCCGCGTCAACCGCGCGAGGGAGATACAGAAGGCGAGGTTCAAGAGGAGCAAAATTCACTCGAATTCCCAGATGTCTCCGTCAATGGTCAGGAAAGCATCGAGACCGGATGAGAAAGGGATAAAGCTGCTCGAGACCGCGATTGATAAACTCGGCTTGAGCGCAAGGGCCTATGACAGAATATTGAAAGTCTCCCGCACTATCGCCGACCTCGAAGGCTCCGAAACCGTCCTCGCTCACCACATATCCGAAGCGATACAGTACAGGTCGCTCGACAGAAACAATATATAGCGTCAAAATTGAATAGAGGTAATTGCAATTTCCCAGTCGGTGATCGACCGTCATGTTCGACGACAAATTCCAAAAGACTAAAATCGAAACCTCGGGCGCAGTAATCAATCTCGTCCACGGGGGAAAGGGCAGGCCCCTCCTGCTGCTCCACGGATACCCTCAGACGCACGTGATGTGGCACAGGACCGCGCCCGGGCTCGCGGAAAACTTCCACGTCGTATGCATGGACTTAAGAGGCTACGGGGACAGCTCGAAGCCCGAATCCTCTCCCGACCACCACACGTATTCCAAGCGCGCTATGGCCAAGGGACTGCGTCGAGGTAATGGAATCCCTCGGATATAAGAGCTTCTTCGCGGCAGGGCACGACAGGGGAGGAAGGGTAACGCACAGGATGGCTCTTGACTATCCGGACCGCATAGAAGCCGCTTGCGTCATGGACATCGCTCCCACGCATACGATGTTCAAGGGCGCGGACAAGGCGTTCGCGACAGGCTACTACCACTGGTTCTTCTTAATCCAGCCCGACAACCTCCCTGAAAAAATGATCGGGTGCGATCCGGAATATTATCTCAAAGAAAAGCTCAGACGCTGGAGCGCGCCCGGCGCCCGGTTCGATGAAAATGCCGTGAGTGAATACGTGAGGTGCTTCAGCGACCCCGCCGCTATTCACGCGAGCTGCGAGGATTACAGGGCGGCGGCGACAATAGACCTCGTACACGATGAGGAAGACTTCGATAAAAAGATCGCTTGCCCGCTTTTAGTGCTGTGGGGAGGCAAGGGGTTCATACACAGGACTTACGATGTAATCGATACGTGGAAAGAAAAAGCTGTGAACGTCCAAGGACGTGCGCTCGACTGCGGCCATTTCCTTCCCGAGGAAAAACCGGAAGACGTATCCGACGAGCTCTTAAAATTCTTTTCGTCGATCTAAACCTTTGTCAATTCTATTCGTAAAGGAACTCAAAGCGGGAAGCAGCGCCCGCGTCTTCCATCCTGTATTTCAAATAAGTTTTTCTCAGGAGCTCCTCGAAGCAAGTCTGAGTCTCAAGCGCTTCTCTTTCCGGGTATGCGAACATGACGACAAGGTGACGATCCGGCGAAGCGCCGGTCTGCTCGAATATTTTTTGATATTCTTCCTCGGATATTCCGTAAGAAATTCCGTATTCAGGCGTTTCGTCCGTAGTAAAAAATCCATGGTTATCCATTTTTTGAGCGACTTCATCGCACATAGCTCTGCCGAATTTTTTTGTTTCCTCAATATCCTTTCTGAACAAACCGCCGATTAGCGGATATACACCGCAATAGACCCTGGAATCATTATTTTTAATAATCCTGCACTTGGTATTGGGCAATTCTATGAGAAATAGCGGTGACGGGGTTATGGCATTCAGGACAAGCTCTTTTACGGTCATCGGAATTACCTCCTCGGCTTATTCATGCATATGCATATGAATATTATACGGACGAACCCTCGAATTAGAATAATATATGCACGCCTGCTGCGTCCCTTCTCTTTAATGGGACGAGCTTCAAAAGTCGGCTCCTGTGCTCTCTCCTACATCTGTTCGACCTTATAACCCCTCTGCCTGAGAAGGTTTATGAGTCCCTCTTTCCCGACGAGGTGCCCTGAGCCGACTACTACGAGATAGTTTTCGTTGAGCCCGAGATATCTTTCGATTTCCGAAAGCCAGGTCTTATTCCTTTGACCGATAAGCTCTTCATAGATCAGGGGATAGTCGTTGTAGCTCTCGAGCATCGCGGCCTCGAGCCTTTCCGTGTCCCCGCTGTCCCAGGAATCAACGATCTCATTGAACTCATGTTCCATGACGTCGAGGTCCTTTAACGTCTGAAGCAGCAGCTCCTCCTGGTTCGCGCCTCCGGCTTTTGCCAGCAGGTCGACCTGGAACTCGGCCGTCTCGAGACCCTTCACTTTTTTCCCGGACTGTAGAGCCCTATCATAAAAATATTTGTCGACCCCCTCATCCCCCTCGAGCCCGAGGCTCTTGAGCTTCAATACTCCGAGCGAAATCGCGACAAACCAGGGCTCGGACTTGTTGTACACCTGTATATCGGCTCCGAGCTCCTTCAGTTTGTCCCCGGTCAGCTTATACGTCTTGCCGGACAAAACACGATCGAGCGTCTTATCCCCCTTTAGCGTAGCCTTCGAAAGCATCATTCTCATCGTCTCGGGCTTCTCGAGCGTCCCGGGATCGACTTCAAACACTATCACGTCCGAGCGATCGAACGCATTCATATACGCTTCATTCAGCGGATAACTGTCCTTTGTCAGCAGGTGCAGCGAGCCCATTATATACAGGGTATTGGAGCCCGAGCTTACCTTCCATATAAAGTGCTTATTACAGGCGTATGCGTCCTCGCTTGCGCATATCTGGAATAGCAGGATCGACTGGACGATGCAGATCAGTATTAACTTCGACAGATTCCGTACGGCGCGGCGGGTCAATGCGAGCTGTCCTTTTCAAAATTTTATTCCTGATAGTATAAATTATTGATGGACGAATTTGAGTACGATTATCCGGGCGGGTTAACGATATTTTCCCCGCCCGGTTTTGAAGAATGAAATTCCCCGAACCGACATCCGGATCACTCCTTACGCTCCCGGCAGCGCTTAAACCAATCAAGAGCGTCTTCGAGCCTGTCGTTCCCCCAGAAGAGCTCGTCTCCAATCATAAACGCAGGGGCTCCGAAGATTCCCTTGCCAACCGCCTCCTCCGTCTGTTTACGCAGCTTATTCTTATTCTCCCCCGAAGCCGAACCTGCAATTATTCGCGCCGGGTCCTGTCCGATCGAATCCAGAATGGTGGAAATCACTCCTTCATCCGAAATATCTTTATCCTCCGCAAAATTAAAACGATAGACCAGTTTCGAAAACTCCCTGCCCCAGTCCTGGTGCTCTCCGAACAAGGCGATTCTCGAAGCTAAAACACTGTTTCTCGGAAATTGAGAGGGCTTATTGAAAGGGATGCGGTACTTATCGCACAGGCGCTCGACGTCCCGCCACATGTACCTGCCCTTGGCCGCGTAGATATTAAAGGGAGAAGTGTCCCATCCCTGGCTCTTGAAAATCGGTCCGAGGAGAAAAGGCTTCCATTCAACCTCTATGCCAGCGTCTAAAGCCGGGGCTTCGATTCTGAATGCGGAGATGTAGGAATAAGTACTTGCGAAATCATACCAGAACTCGAATTTTAGAGGCACTGTGTTTTCCGGGTCGCGCAGGACTGCTCATGCGGTGGTCATGCGGAAACCCTCTTCCTTCATTTAGGTGCAGAATGAATAAAGTGCGAACTAAGCTCTTTGTCCCAGCTGACCGTCCAAAAGGAGAAGGGCAGAGCTGTTATCCCCCGCCAGTTTCAGTTTATCCAGAATCTCAGTCGCGTTCTTTTCCTCTTCCACCTGCTCGCGAATAAACCAATGAAGCTCGACGGTAGTCGCATGGTCATTTTCATTTATCGCCTTTTCATAGAGCTTGTTTATCATCCCGGTTACTTCCCTCTCGTGGTCAAGCACCTGCTGGAACATATCGGAAAGCGACTTAAATTTTGATTGCGGTTTTTCGATGGCTTGAAGGATCACATGGGCGTCCCTGTCGATGACATAATCGAAGAGTTTCATCGCGTGCCCGAGCTCTTCCTGACTCTGTTTCCTGAGCCACTTTGCAAAACCCCTCAAATTTATAGATTCGCAGTGCGCAGCCATTGATAGATACGTATAAGACGCGAAATACTCGTTCTTTATCTGATTATTCAAGGCGTCCTGAATTTCTTTGCTAAGCATCATAGCCTCCTTGCTCGGATCTGGTATAGTGCCTTAAATGCACAAAAAACTTAATTCTGTAGCCAAATTAACATTAAAATTATCTCATAAATCGGGACTAATTTCAAGTAATTATCATTTGGGAATAATTACCATCTACACCCGAACCCTTAAACCGTTCATATTGTGCGTATTCGCTGTTCCGTTATTTCCCCCGTCAGTTCCAATAATCTGAAGTGATTAACGGAATATCAAACTGTGAGCATTGAAGGGAAAAAAATCATCAATATCTCCACTTTCTGGCCACGAGATAATAAAATCCCAGAAGCCCGCCTATGAGCCATACAATGACCCCGAGGTTGAGCCTGCTCTTTGCATCGAACCCCTCGGGGAGCTGATACATGATAAATAAACAAAGCGGCGTCCATAGGATTAGAAAGATAACGAGACCTTTCATATAGATCTTTTCTTCACTTTTATACGTTTTCCAATAATAATACTGGACAGATACAGAGTCAAAGCATAAAGCCCTTCCGAAACGACTCGGTAAAACACATGAGCGATAGATCAGGCGGAGCCGGCGGGAAGAAAAATAATAGAGAGGTTCTCGGCTGGTGCCTGTACGACTGGGCATATTCTTCGTTTGCCACTATCGTGATATCAGCCGTCCTCCCCGTCTACTACAGCCAGGTGGCTGCCGCAAACCTCCCGGGCAACACCGCCACGGTGTACTGGGGTTATACGACCGTTATAGCGCTTCTCGTGTCCGTCCTGCTGGCTCCCGTGATGGGAGCGATTGCGGATTACTCGGGTACCAAGAAGAGGCTCCTCCTCATATTCGCCGCTGTGGGGATACTTGCGACCGCGCTTCTTTACTACATTACGACCGGGGATTGGCTCCTGGCATCCGTTTTTTTCATACTCGGGAACATAGGGTTTTCGATGTCCGAGGTTTTTTACAACGCGATTCTCCCCAGTATCGCCGGTCCCGAAGAGATCGACCGCGTCTCGGTCAAGGGATACGCGCTCGGATACCTGGGAGGAGGGATACTGCTCGCTCTGGATATCGGTCTGATCAAGCTCATGTCGGATAAGGCGCTTGCCACGCGCATCTCATTCATAACCGTCTCCGTCTGGTGGGCGGTATTTACTATACCCTTCATTTTAAATGTGAAGGAACCCGCCGTCGGAAAAAAAAAGAAAACTGACGGCAATATTCTGACTGCCGGATTTAAAAGACTCTCCGTCACATTTTCAGAGCTTAGGAGCTATAAGGAGCTCTTTTTATTTCTGGCCGCCTTCTGGATTTATAACGACGGGATTGGGACGATTATCAAGATGGCGACCATCTACGGGGCCGAGATAGGGATAAGTCAGGGCGCGCTCATAGGAGCGCTGCTTATGACCCAGTTCGTCGGAATCCCCTTCTCTTTTGCCTTCGGAATACTGGCCCGCCATATAGGTACAAAGAATTCGATAATGCTGGGGCTTTTTGTTTACGCCGTAATTTCGGTTGCCGGGTATTTCATGCAGACAGCCCTTCATTTCTTTATCCTCGCATTCCTCGTGGGGACTGTCCAGGGGGGTACACAGGCGTTGAGCCGCTCTCTTTACGGGTCGATGATTCCCGGGGACAAAACAGCGGAATTCTTCGGGTTCTACGGTATGAGCTCGAAGTTTGCGGGTATAATCGGCCCCCTCGTATTCGCCCTTGTTTCACAGTTGACCGGGACGAGCCGGCTCAGCATTTTTTCTCTCATTTCGTTCTTCATAGCAGGCGCCCTCATACTAAGCCGCGTCGATGTCGAAAAGGGCGTGAGCGACGCACTCGATAAACGCCCTGTTTAACGGCTCTTTTGCGATCCCGGCTAAAAATTTTCCTTCCTCGGCCCTTAAAATTCTCAATACTCCCCGAATGGTTGCGTCCGGTTTAAGCCCCGCCGGTCATTAGATGCCGGGGCAATCATATCTTGAAGAATAAAACGTAACGAGCAGTCATTTAAGGATAAAAAAATAATACTTGACAATATATTTTTCCATCTGTTAGGATGTAACCTACGGATTTGGGTGGGGCTTATTTCACATACTAAAACTAATTACATAACTATCCACAGGTTGTTGATGGATTGTGGAAGAGTTGTCTTTCGACTTGGAGGAGCAGAGGAAATTGGCCGCTAAAAGAACGCCCCTGAAACATAACCTTAGAACACTTTTTACGGGAAAAAAAGACGACGGAAAGGGACTCGAATTTTTTATAGGACAGTCTCTACGACCGAGCAAATCCCACCAGACCGGCGAAGACCGGGCGCAAAAGACTATAGTCTGGGACCGGGTTCTCGAAAGAATAAAAAAGAAGTCAAACCCGCAGGTTTTTTTCTGGTTTGCGCCGCTTAAGCCTGTTTCCGAAACCGAAGATTCGTTGACGCTCCGGGCAAACAGCGACTTCGACAGAGACTGGATAAATAATCACTATCTCGAATTCATCGGGGATACGATAAAAGAAGTCTACGGAAAAAATACAGCCGTAACCATAATCACGGAGCAGGACAAAAAGGTCCCCCCTGAAGAAAAAAATACCGGCGACGAACCCAGAGATTCGAAAAATTCGGGACCCGGCAAGCTTTTCACGGGAGTATTAAACCCCAATTACACATTCGACAGGTTCATAGTCGGACCGAGCAATCAGTTTGCGCACGCCGCTTCGACCGCGGTTGCAAGAAAACCGGGCGAAGCCTACAACCCCCTCTTCATTTACGGAGGCGTGGGTCTCGGAAAAACCCATCTCATCAACGCCATCGGTAATCACATCATCAAATCCACATCCAATATGGCCAGGGTTTGCTGCATCTCCGCAGAGCATTTTACGAACCAGGTGATAAACAGCATAAAGTCCAATAAGATGGAAGAGTTCAGAAACAGGTACAGGTTCGGCTGCGACGTGCTCCTGATCGACGATATACAATTCATCGCCGGAAAGGAGAGCACGCAGGAAGAATTCTTCCATACGTTCAACACCCTCTATGAATCAAAAAAGCAGATAGTGCTCACAAGCGATAAGTCCCCGAAGGATATGTCATACCTCGAGGAAAGGCTCCGGTCGAGGTTCGAATGGGGCCTCATAACCGATATACAGCCTCCGGAAACCGAGACGAGGATCGCAATCATCAAGAACAAAGTCGAGTCCGGCGGGACGCCGCTTCCGAACGATGTCGCTTTATATCTGGCTCAGAATACGACTTCCAATATCAGGGAGCTCGAGGGCACTCTGACGAACATCATCGCTCACGCGAAACTGCTCAAAACCGAGATTACCCTAGACCTCGCAAAGGAAGTGCTCAAAACCATACTTAAACATCAGGACAAGAAGTTTCTGAGCATCGAGAGTATCCAGAGGGAAGTCGCAAACTTTTACGGCATCAGGGTCCAGGACCTGAAATCCGACAAGAAACACAAGAACATCGCGGGACCGAGACAGATTACCATGTATCTCGCAAGGAGATACACGGGAGCCTCCTATCCCGAAATCGGGGAAAAATTCGGGGGCAAGGATCACTCGACCGTAATCCACGCCGTGAAGAAAATAGAAAACAACATGGGCAAAGACCCTTCACTCGAAAACACGGTGAAAGCGCTTTCGAGAAAGATAGAAAGTCTCATAAGTGGATAGAGGGTGAATAACGTTGTGTATACATTTGTGGAAAAGGCGGGATTTTACATTTTAAGAGATACCCTGTGGATGGACGTGGATAACTTGTCCCGATTATCAACAGGTTTGTGAACATAAAATTCCGTTTGTTTTAGATGTATTTGAGTACTTCTCAACAAATTAACAGGCCCTACTATTACTACTACTATAAATATATAATACTATTCAATGTTATAAGCAGGAGCAGATACTATGAAGTTCAAGACTCAAGCAGAAGACTTTTCGCTGAAGCTGGGGCTGGTACAGGGAATCTCGGAAAGACGCGCCACAATGCCCGTTCTCTCGCACGTCCTCCTGAACGTCGATAAAAACAAGATCGGAATTTCGGCTACCGATCTGGAAACGACCATGAGCACGTGGTCGGGGGCCGAGGTATCGGAGGCGGGAAGCATAGCCGTCCCCGCGAGGAAGCTCTACGAGATAATCAAAGAGCTCGAGACGGGTGAAATAGAGGTCGAGGAAATAGGGAACCACTGGGTGGAAATAAGGTCTTCGTCGGCGGTATTCAAGATAGCCGGGCTCCCGAGCGAAGACTTTCCCATTATCCCGGAGCTTCATTCCGATAACCTTTTTTCCGTCGAAAGCTCGCTCCTTGAGGAAATGATATCGAAGACTATTTTTGCCGTTTCTCCAGACGAGCTGAGAAGGAATCTGGCTGGTATTTTTTTTGAGGAAGCGGGCAGCAAAAGTATGAGGCTCGTTGCGACAGACGGCCACCGCCTTTCCCTCGTAGAGAAGAACATAGACAGCAGGGTGAAGTTCAGTAAGGGCTTCGTAGTGCCGAAAAAAGGCGTGGCGGAGCTGAGAAAAGTCCTCAAGCTTTCGGATAAGGTTAGGATAGGCGCGGGGGATAATTTTTTCATGGCCGAGGGAGAGGACATAATACTCATTGCCAGGCTGATCGACGCAGATTTTCCGGATTACCGTCAGGTCACGCCCGAGGTAACGAAGGCCAAGCTTACGCTGGACAGGAACGAGTTTCTGAGAGCGCTTAAGAGGGTTTCGATACTTTCTTCCGAAAAAACGAGAAGCGTGAAGTTTATAATTAACCGTGGAGGGATGACCATGATCTCCGTCTCACCGGAGATCGGCGAGGCAAAAGAAACGGTGCCGCTCGACTATTCCGGCGACCCTATGGAGCTCGGGTTCAATGCTAGATACCTGATGGATGTCCTGGAGGTAATAGCGGAGGAAAGGGTGCAGATCGGACTCATCGACGAGTTGAGCCCCGCTGTTCTGAGGCCCGAAGGGGATGAGGTTTATCTGTCCGTGATAATGCCGATGCGGGTTTAGCTCTCCCGTACATATCCTCGAAACCAAAGAACCGTCTGTTTATTAAATTTTTAAGCCCGCATAAATGCTCGACCTGATATTTCCGAATGTCTGCTCCAGGTGTGACCGCCCGTTAGGGGGAGAAGAATCGGTATGCGTTGAGTGTCTTTCCGAAGCTAAGTTTATAAGTGAATTTACCTCATGTATCAGATGCGGGACTCCTTTCGGATTCTTCAGCGATGAAGATTATGAAAGCGGGGAAGAAGCCCCTTCCCGCGTCCAAGAAGGCCATCTCTGCGGCAGGTGTTTAAGAGGTGCGTTCAGGTTTGATGCGGCTCGTTCAGTCCTGCTTTATGACGGTAAGATAAGAGACATGATTCATGAATTCAAATACGAGGGCAGGCTCGGCCTCGAGAGAGTCTTCTCGGCTCTGATGATTGAAAATTTTCATAATGTTCCCGGCAGCTTCGATCTGGTCGTGCCTGTGCCGATGCACATCAGCAAGCTGAGACAGAGGGAGTACAATCAGTCTGCGGTGCTCGCGTATAATTTGGCGCGCAGCGCGGGTGTTAAATGCGACTTTCTCGCTTTAAAAAAGACAAGGGATACGCGTCCCCAGTTTGAATTCAGAAACGAGGACGAGAGAAGAAGGAACGTTAGGGGAGCCTTTTCGGCCGCCTTTCCCGATAGGTTTAAGAATAGATCCGTATTACTTGTCGATGATGTGTTTACTACCGGATCTACGTGTGACGAATGTGCCCGTGTAATCCTCAAATCGGGCGCGTCCCGGGTTTCCGTATTCACACTTTCGAGAGCGAAGGGGATGTAAGATTTATTTGACTTTAAAGGGGCTTTACTTTAGATTTACAGGGTTAGATTAAGTAAATTACTTAAAAATGTACGGAAGATTCATAGGGCTCGATTTAGGTAGGAAAGACGTAAGGATATCCTTAATTAAAAGAGGCTTAAGAGATGTCCAGCTGCTTCAGACGATAAGGACGAAGTCATCTGAATTCGCTGAGGGCTCGTCCGAATCCTTAAACAACGTATTCAGGGAATACTCTTTACCCAAAGGCGATATCGCCGTTTCCCTCCCCGAGGACCCCATTTCCGTAAGGGTAATAAAGTTCCCGTTCTCCGATCCGAAAAAGATAGACCAGATATACGGCTTTGAGCTCGAGAACATATCCACATTCGACCCTCGGGAGAAGATCCATGGCTACCATCTGGTCAAGAACGAAAGCGGGAGCGAGGCGCTCGTATGCGTCTTCGAAAAAGAGGACGTAGGGTCCCTCCTGGGTTTTTTCAATAAAGCGGGCATTGATCCCAAGGTAATGACCTATACCCCTCTGGCATTCGGAGCCTTAAATGAGGTGATTGAGGGTCCAAGGCCGCTTATGCTGGTCGACATAGGGGAAGGGGATTTGAGTTTTACCCTGTTCGATGAGAACGGAATAAAACGGGCCCGGTCGTCGAAAAAACCTGTCGAGTCATTCGTCGAGAATCTGTGCGGATACACCGGGGCCCCTGTCGATGATTTCGGGTTTTCCAAGGAGGAGCTTGCAGGTGCGGGGAGCGAGCATTTAAAGAGCTGTCTTTCGCCCGTGATAAGCGAGATAAAAAAGACACTGCATTTTTTTGAGATAGAGCTAAAGGATTCGATAAAGACGATACTGATTTCGGGCGTCATTTCTCAAACGCCGGGCATAACCGATATTTTTAAGCAGGAATTCGGGAGGGAAGTGAAAAAACTGTTTATCCCCGACCTCGGCGCGGATAACTCCCTCTTGTACGCGAGGTCTTATGCGCTCGCCCTCTACGGCAGCTCGTTTAAGAGCGGATACCTCAATTACAGGAAGGAGGAGTTCAAGTACTCGGGCGCGGACCGTGAATTGAGAAAGGTCTTTATGGCCCCGGCCATACTCTTTGCATTACTGCTTATACTTTTCCTCTACAACGGCGCATCCAGGTATTTTGAGCTGAAAAAGGAAGTGAACAGTCTCGAAGGGCAGATTACGCAGGTAGTGAAGGATACTTTCCCGAATGAAAAAGTAATACCTAGGCCGGTCGAGTTCATGGATTCGGAGGTTTCGAAACTGAGGGAAAAACTCAATCTGATCGAGGGCGTAGAGGGCGCAAGCACCCCTCTTGAAGTCCTGAGGAATATATCCAGCAGCCTGCCTGAGAGCATGAAATTAGTCGTAAACGATATAAAATTCGAGAGCGATAAAAAGCTGAAGATTCAGGGAGTCTGCGATTCATACCAGGAAGTCACGGAAATCGAAGACGCCCTTTCCAAATCTAAAATATTCGAGTCGGTAACAAGGGACCAAACGGGTAATACTGTTGACGGCAAGACGAAGTTCGAGTTATCCCTCGTATTGAGGTCGGAAGTCTGATATGGACGTGAATACGTCGATCGAAAATACAAGAAAGGCTTTCAGGGAACTGCGTGAAAGGTTTACCCGTCTTTCTTCATCGGACAGGGACAAAAGGGCCATTAAAATCGGCGGAGCGGGTTTATGTCTCCTGATTGTATACATGATTTTCCATTCCTTCTCTTCCGGGACCGAGCATCTCGAGAAGCAGGTGAAACAGCTTGAGGCGGAGCTCGGCAGGATAGAGAATCTCCAGAATGAATACGAAGATTCGAAAAAAAGAATAGCCGAGCTCTCAAGTAAGATGAAGGAGGAGAACGAGCCCCTTATTTCCGTTGTTGAACGTATACTTCTGGATGAGAATATAGACAGAAAGAACTTTTCGATAAAGGATGTTAATTTAAAAACCTCCGAGTCCGAGGATTTTTATGAAGAGAGCAGCATCGATGTCGAGTTGAAGGATTTATCGCTCAAAGACCTAGTCGACATTTTATATAAGATTCAAAATACGTCTTCATTTCTCAAGGTGTCGAACTTGAATATAAGCACGAAGTTCAACAAGTCGGATTCCATGACTGTTAAGCTCCGCGTGTCGACCTTCAAGTTCAGGGAGTTAAGCTGATTTGAAAGAAAGGTTCACGAAATACAAACACATTAAACCGTTGTCATATACTATATTTTTCTTAATAGTGTTCTCTCTATTTCTATTTATAACATTCCCCGGCGAACTGATAAAAAAACGTATAATAGCCGAGATCGAGAACAACACCCCCTTTAAGGCGGATGTAGAGAAGGCGAGCATTTCTCCCCTATTAAGCATAAACCTCGAAGGCGTTAAGCTGTATAAGTCAAAGGACCGTTACCTCGAGCTGGATAGCTTAAGCATAAGGCCTTCTGTCCTCGCAGTCTTTTCGGATAACCCGAAATTTCCGTTTAAGGCCGAGCTCCTGAACGGTGAGATAGAAGGGAGCCTCAGTTTAATCAAAGCGGAATCGCGCCTCAGTGGCGTAGAAGCGACTGTGAGGCATCTGAAGATCGATTCGATCCCCTCTCTGTTGTCCCCTGAGAGCGGTGAGTTATTCGCCCTGGGCGGCGTGGTGGACGGGAGGGTTAATATTCAGATGGGACGCGAGCCCAAGGGTGACTTCCAGTTCGAGATAAATCAGCTGAATATAAAGAACATAAAAGTTAAGGGGTTCAGTCTCCCGAGCTTCACTGATTTGAAGTCGGTTTTCAAAGGGAATATCGACGGAAAGAGGACAAACATAGAGGAATTTAATGTGACCGGGAAAGACATCGACCTGGAGATAACCGGCAATGCCCCGCTCCTCTGGGAAATTCCTAAAGGTGGAGTTATAGATCTGGGGTACAGGCTGCAGATAAAGGGGGACCAGATGGCGAAGTACAAGGGGCTTTTAGCCCCGTATCTGGTAACTCAGAGGGACGGCAGCCTGGGCGGTAAAATCTTGGGCACGGTCAAGAACCCGAGGTTCGAAAAGGGATCAATAACAAGGTTTTGATCCGTCTCTAATCTTTTATAGCTGCATTCTCCGAGAAACTTTCAGTGAAATATGAAGAGCGAAAAAGACTTTGAGAAGGAGCTCCGCGCGGAAGGGTTTTCAGGAATATTCGTCCACAGAGACAGCCCCTACGCTTTTTACCCCGAGCATACCCATAGGGGAATAACCGCACATATAGTACTCGAGGGTCGAATAACCGTGACCTCGGAGGGAAACACGGCGACTTACGGTCCCGGAGAGAGGTTCGACGTTCCCGCGGGCACGGTTCATTCCGCGAAGATCGGCCCCGAGGGCTGCCGTTATATGATCGGCGAAAAATAACGTCCCGTAAGCCGATTTCCCCGCTTGCACGTTTTCAATCTCATCTCCTGAAGCAATCCTGTACTGATTCACCCGGGTTTGTGATATTCTACTCCCGGGAGGCATTCGTTATGGGCAGCAGGGTCAATTTTATAGGGATGGCTTTGAGTATTTTCGCATTTTTTGCCGTTTCCGTGACGCTCGGTGTTGAAAAGAAGAACGAGGACCCTGAGCAGGAGATGGTAATCACGGGCCTCGGGTTCGACCAGGCAGCCCAAACGCCTGTCGTTCTGCTTACGGATAAAAAAAATGGGAATGTTCTTCCGATATGGATCGGGTTGTGTGAGGCACGGTCTATAGAGATAGGGCTTTCCGGAATAGTACCGCCCCGGCCGCTCACGTACGACCTGGTTGCCGCGATCGTGAGGACGATGAATGCGGAGGTAAAAAGGATCGTTATAACGGATCTTCGCGACCAGGTTTTTTACGCTCAGGTGATAATGTCGGTAAACGGCAGGGTATCGAAGATAGACGCCCGCCCGAGCGATGCGATAGCGCTTGCGTCGAGGATGAATGCACCTATTTTCGTGAAAAAATCGGTGATTGGGAAAGCGGCTCTGATTGAGTCGGACGTGGTGCAGAGGGAGTTGTGAAGGCTTTGTATTGTGTGCCGGTTTTATGCTCTTGACGTATAGTTCCGGGGCCGCCCGGGCCAATTTGACATATATTTTCCCTGTTGCTATCATTGTCCTTAAATCACTTCGAATAATAAATAATGGGCTCCTCGGACAACCTAACGAATCTCAGAAAAAAAATAGACGAACTCGACCGCGAGATACTCGATTTATTGAACAGGCGCGGTGAGGTTGTGCTCAAAATCAGGGAGCTCAAGAAAGAAAATCACGTCGGCGTATACGACCCGGTAAGGGAGGGTCAGATCGAAAAAAGGCTCAGGGAAATAAACCCGGGCCCCCTCTCCGACGACTCCGTGCTGAATATCTACCGTGAGATTATTTCCGGTTGCCGGGCCCTTCAGCACCCGCTCAAAGTGGCGTTCCTCGGTCCGGAAGGAAGCTTTTCGCACCAGGCGGCCTTTCACGAGTTCGGAGGCTCCGCGGGGCTCCTGCCTGTCGGGAGCTTCGCTGAGGTATTTGAGGAAGTTGAGAACGGAAGGGCCTCTTTCGGAGTGGTTCCGGTCGAGAACTCCATCGAAGGCTCGATCGGCGTGGTACTCGACCTGCTTTCCCGCTCGAACCTCACCGTCTCGGCCGAGCTCTTCGAAAAAATTAATCTCTTCCTCCTCTCTAAAACCGGATCGCTCAAGGATATCAGAGTTATCGCTTCCCACCCTCAGCCCCTTGCTCAGTGTAAAAAGTGGCTGAACAAGAATCTCGCGAACGCGAAAGTCCGTGAAACCGCAAGCACCGCCGCCGCAGCGAGGCTCGCATCCCGGAATAAAGGGATTGCGGCAGTGGCGAGTGAGCATTCGGCTTCGATCTATAAATTGAAGATCCTCGAGAAGAACATCGAGGATAATTCATGGAACACGACCAGATTTTTTGTGATAGGCAGCCGCATGAGCGGCCCCTCGGGGGACGACAGGACATCGATCGTTTTCTCGCTTAAGGATAAGCCCGGCGAGCTGCAAAAATCCTTTTTTCAGCCCTTTGCCGAGGCCCGGGTGAATCTCACTAAAATCGAATCCAGGCCGTCCAAGGAAAGGCCCTGGGAATATCTGTTTTTTGTCGATTTTAAGGGGCACAGAGAGGATAAGGCGATTAAGAGCCTCCTGGATAGGGTCGCTAAAAATTGTGTTTATATGAAGGTGCTCGGATCTTACCCCATAGGCAGAAACGCCTGATTTGTCCACATATACCACGTTCCCGGCCCCGGAAGATTTAACCGGCGCGTTTATGAAGAGAATTTGAGGGGATTTTGACTTTCTGCGAGTCCGGGGCCGCTCCGCTATTTTCCGATGTATTAAGAATTTTCCCGGCCCGGCATAGGGCTTATTTCTACTGAGGGATGGTTATACTGAATTTACTCCCCTTCCCCTCTTCGCTCTGGACCTCTATTTTACCGCCGTGCATTATCACTACATGTTTGACTATGCTGAGTCCGAGTCCTGTGCCCCCGAGGTTTCTCGAGCGTGTTTTGTCGACCCTGTAAAACCGCTCGAATATCCTGGGCAGGTGCTCTTTCGGTATCCCTATGCCCGTATCCGCTATCTCGGTCAGTACCTGAGAGTCCGAGTTTGAGACCCTGATGCGGATCTTCCCGTTTTCCGGTGTGTACTTTACGGCGTTGTCTATCAAATTGATGAACATCTGCTCGAGAAGGAATCTGTTCGCTTTGACTCTATAGACGTCTTTGGCGGCCTCGAACGACACCTCGAGCTCCTTTTCCGCGGCTTTCGATCGGAGCGCTTCGAGAGAGGATTTAATAACTTCGTTTATGTCGATTTCCTCGAGGTCGTTTGCGGAATTCTCTTTCGAAAGAGAGTCCCTGCTTTCGACCTCCGACAAAACGAGCAGGTCCGATACAATGTTTATGAGCCTGTCCGTGTGGCGCTTTATTATCCTTAAAAAGTGCTTCTGGTCCTCCGGGCTCTCATAAGCCTCTTCCTCGAGCGTCTCGGTATACCCCATGATAGCGGTAAGCGGTGTCCTCAGTTCGTGCGAAACATTGGCTATGAAATCCGCTTTTATCTTTTCGAGCCTTTTGAAGTCGGTGATGTCGAACATTACCACTATGAGCTCTTTATCCGGGGAATCGAGCGGAATGACGTTTACGAAATAATACTTTTCGTCCGGATAGAGATAGAATATCTCCCGGCTGTCGGGCATCCAGTTCTCAAGCACGCTTTCCACCAGTTTGGTCAATTCCCTGTTTCTCAATATCTCCCAGTAGGGTTTACGTGTCGGGTCCTCCTTCAGGTTGAACATCTTTTTTAAGGCGTTATTAATGATGATCACCCTGCCTTCATGGGATACGACCATTACGCCTTCGCTCATGGCGCTGAGCACGGCTTCGAGCTGGTTCTTTTCCCTCGACAACTGCTTGAACAGCTCGTTTAATTTTTGAGCCATGCGGTTGAGCGCTGCCGAGATCGTGGAAAGTTCATTTTTCCTGCCCGCCACGGGAATGCTCACGTTGAGGTTCCCTTTTGCGAGCTCTTCGGAAATATTCATAATCCCCCTGAGCGATATGGTTATCGTTTTCGAGAGCGCGAGAGAGAGGAATATCGCAAGCACTGTAAGAGCCGTTCCCAGGTAGATGACTTTCTTTTCGATCGGGTGGATCGCGTTTTCAAGCGAGCTCAGGGGGAGCGAAGTCCGTATGACGGCCCTTATCTGGCCGCTGCCGTCCCTGTACGGGACGGCTACATAGGACATCTGCTTTTGAAGGGTCTCGCTGTATCGGCTGCTCTCGCCGATGTCGTTCGATATGGCTTCCCTTATCTCGGGCCTGTCCGAGTGGTTTTCCATTTCCGCGGGGTTCCTGGTGGAATCGCCCAGAACTCTGCCGTCGCGTGCGATTACAGTGACCCTGACCCCTGTCTTCTCACCGAGCTCCGATACCAGTTGCTGTATTTCTGCCGGATTACCTTGGTCTATAGGATGTTTCAGGACCTCGCTCACGAGGTTGGCGGTGGTCAGAAGCCTGTCTTTGGTGAGTGATTTATCGTAATCTTTTAATTCACCTATGACGAGGAAAGTGAACAGAAACAATACGAGGAATATTATCAGAAAACTGGAAATGAACTGCTTCCAAAATATGCTCAACAGTTACCTACTCTTCTAATTTATAACCTATGCTTCTGACTGTTTTAATCATATTCCCTGCTGTTCCCAGCTTCTCCCGGAGATTCTTGATGTGGACGTCGATAGTTCTGTCATAGACAAGTTTATCATCACCCCAAAGCCGTTTCTTTTTCAAGAGCTGATCCCTTGTAAATACCCTGCCCTTACCGTCGGCGAGCACTTCGAGTATCTTGAACTCGGTCGTCGTGAGGAGGATTTTATCGTTATCCACCGAGACCTCGTATTTTTCGGTGTTTATGGTCAGCGGGCCGATCTTTATTATATTATCGTCCGATTCTTTGGCCCCGGTTCTCCTTAACACCGTCTTTACCCTGGCTACGAGCTCGCGGGGGCTGAACGGTTTTACGATATAGTCGTCGGCCCCGAGCTCAAGCCCTACGACCACGTCCGCTTCAGAGGCTTTGGCCGTCAGCATAATGATGGGCACGGAAGAAGTCGTCGACTTGTTTTTGAGTATTCTGCAAATCTCAAGCCCGTCTATTCCGGGGAGCATGATGTCGAGCACTGCAAGGTCGGGAACCACGGATTCTATGTAGGATAGGAAGTCCCTCCCGTTGTGGAACTCCTTTACCTTGAACCCCTCTCTTTTCAGGTGGTGGCTTACGAGCTTAACGATGTCTTCTTCATCGTCTACTATTGTGATCAATTTTTCAGTCATATCACCTAACCTATTCTAAGTATAAAGGAAACCATATCATTAGATTAAACGATAAGTCTCTACATGCAATAATGCCGAACCCCCCTTAACCGTATCTTAACATTAATTTCACATCAAATTAATGATATCTCTCTATTATCTTCTCCAAATTCTTTAAAAGGAGGAAGTCGAGAGATGAAGACGTTACTGAAACTGCTATTGATTGCAGTTTTAGTCCTGCCCCTTTCCGGCATCACCGCGAAGGCGCAATCGACTAAACAGCAAATACAGGATTTAAAACAGCAGATCGAGGCCATTCAACTCCAGAACCAGCAGCAGATACAACAACTCAAACAGCAGATTGAGCTGTTGGAAAATGCCAGACAGGCTGATCAGGAGAAGATAGCCGAAGTGGCGACGAAGCAGGCGACAGTTGATGAGGAGGCATGGTATAACAAGTTTTTAGGTAAGTATGATAAAGGTTTTGTTTTCGAGTCGGCGGACGACAAAGGATTTAAGTTCAAGATGAAATTCAGCACTTTGGCTCAGATCCAGCTCTTTGTAAATGATACCGATAAAAAGCTTACGCAGACCAATTTCCAAATTCGGAGACTCGAGCTGAAGTGGGACGGGTATGCTTTCGCGCCCTGGTTCTATTATACGTTCATGATAGACCCTGCCAGCAGCACTCTCCTCAAGGACGCTTATCTGACTGCGGCGTATCAGAAGGAGATCGGGCCCAGGGTGGGACAGTGGAAGGTCCCTTTCAACAGGGAAGAGCTAACTTCTACTGCGGCGCTGCAGATAATCGAAAGGTCCATAGTCAATGCGCAGTTCTCTCTTGAGAGGACGCGGGGCGCGGCATTGATGGGCGGCATCGGAGCGAACAGTAACTTTTCATACAGCGCCGGTGTGTTTAATTCGCAGGGGAACAACAGTTCAAAAGGCGTTACAAACATCGACTCGAACTTGCTCTATGTCGGCAGGATTCAGCTGGGCTTGGCGGGAGACGATGACTATAAGTTTAATTCGAACGGCACTTTTGCCACCGCAAAAGCATACGACATAGTTCCCAATTTTGCGAAAAATCCAACCTTCGTAGTAGGTTTTGGCGCGGCTGCCATACCGGGACTTAATTGCGACAGGAATATACCGAACGGCGGAGTTTGCCCGAGGATCAGCCAGCTTGGGTTCCAGACGACGGACTTCACGCAGATTACGGGTGACATAAACTTCAAAATGAAGTACTTCAACGTTGAGGCGGAGTATGACGGCAGATGGCTTAATCCTGACACCGGCCAGAGCACGGCATACGACCAGGGGTTCAGGGTACAGGCGGGCGTATTCTTAATGCCTAAGACAGTGGAGCTCGCGGCAAGGTATGCCTGGATAGGCTACGATACGGGTTCAAGCGTCGTACCACCCGATACGAGCGAGCCCGATGTACAGTGGGAGCTGACACCGGAACTAAACTATTACATTTCGCATGACCATCGGTGGAAAGTCATGGTCAGCTACACGTTTCAGAGAAACGAGTTTACTCAAGACGCGCCCAATGTGGATGCGAATGTGGTCAGGGCGCAGCTTCAGGCTAATTTCTAATTTGATCGGAGCCCGGCTTGTATAAAAAGAGCAAGAAAAAATAGATTCATCTCCCTTTTTCATTCTGGCTCCGAAACCTCCGAAACCCGGCACAAGAGACGGCCTCTTGTGCCGGGTTTCTTTTATATCGGATGAAAAATCCCGAAGGGAAAATCCGAATCCACCCCGAATATTCAGCTTTGAGCGGTTAGATTTGAGCATGTAAATACGAAGGGATTAATTCCGGGGCAGGCGTTCGTGGAAGCAGGTTTTATTATAATCGGGAAAGGGAATGCGGTTAGAGGGTTTTACTCTATGTATTTGAAGTAAACAAAATTAATTCACGAGGGATCCTGAAACGAGCATCGATATAAGCCTGCCCCTTACTTCATAGGGCATTCCGCTCCTTTCCAGGTCCTTGACCGTTTTCTCGATGTCGTACCCCGCCCGCCTGATCGAAGCCTCGCCGTTCTCGATTACCGCGTAGGAGGCTCTCGGGTCGTGGTCCCGAGGCTGCCCTACGGAGCCGGGATTGAGTATCGTCGTATTCCCCATAATTTTTATAAACGGTTTATGAGAATGTCCGACAAGGATAAATTTTCGCTTTTCCTCAGCATCTAAGCGCTCAAGCGTTTCGGTATTCGGTTCCTCAACGCCCCGGACGAAATTATAAAGAATACAGGAATAAGGGTCAGAGCCGTGCGCCAGCTCGAATTCAAGCCCGTCGATCGAAAAATCCCTGTCGAGCGGCAGTCTTCTCAGGAACCCTACCTCCTCGCCCGTGAGAAAGCACTCCCCCCATTCCCTCGTGATATTTGAGATCTTCTTCAGCTCCTCGGCGCAGTTGCTGTTCGACCCGAAAGCAAGCGCGTGGTCATGGTCCCCCCTTACACCCCAAAAACGCGCTTTTGAGGATTTGATCAGGAAATTGACGCAGTTTTTCGGGTCCGGGCCGAAATCGACTACATCGCCCAGGAAGATAAGCGCGTCGTAACTCTCCTTGGCAAGCACGGCCTGAAGCGCCTGCCAGTTTGCGTGGATATCTGATATTATTAGAATTTTCATATTATCCATAATATAGGGTTCTATTGTTAATATGATATCAATTTACCGTTAAGACTGCGTTTAGGTTCGGTTCTTTTTTCACAGCGTATTTTATACATTAAAAATGGTGTACAATTGGTGCGTGGGATTTAGAGAATTTTTACATTTTTTTCAAATTAGAACTGGATTTTTTAAACAAAGAGTGTTAGAATGTGTAAATCGGAGAGAAGAGTCGAGAGGGTTACGTAAGGCGGCAAAAAAACCTCTTGACAAAAAGATGTAATTTATATAAAGTAAGGTCAGAACTTTAAAACTAAATCAAAGGAGGTAAGGAGAGATGAGTAAAGCCAAATGGCTTGTTATGTTTTTATTGGCTCTTTGTATAGCCGCACCTTCATTCGCTGTTGAACTCAGCTTGGGCGGATTCCCGAGTTACATGCGTACAAGAGCGCGTTTTATTGATCACGCAACCTTTATATCCGCATTGAGCGACACCAATGCTCAGCAACTGGGATATTCCAACGCCGATGACCAAATCTTTTTTATGGATACCACTCTGCGTTTAACTCCTCAGCTGGTGCTCAGCGACGCAGTCACGATCAGAGCGCAGCTCAACGTGTTTGACAACAATATTTGGGGAGGAGCGACAACAGGGTTCCTTGGAGGAGGCAACACTGTTGTAAATTCCAGCATATCTTTCAGTGACAGGTTCAGAGGCGCTATCCTGACCGGTCCAAGGGCTATAGACGACCCCGGATTTTTTGATGTCAGGATGTTACATGCGGATATAGTTCTGCCGCATAACCTCGGGTTCATCAGGGTTGGCCGTCAGCCTTTTGACTGGGGTCTCGGAATTCTTGCGAACGGCGGTTGGGATCCTTATTCCGACCTCGGTTTCGTAGTTGACAGGTTCCTCTATCTTAAGTCTTTCGCTGCCGGGTCTTCGTCTATTACCTTCGTGTTGGTATCGGATATATTCACACAGGGTAACAGCGTAGTTACTGCCCAGGGCAACGGATACGACGTAGCCGCAGCGGCTCTTATTTTCAACAACCCGAACGTTGGGGGTGGTAACTTAACGATTGGCGGTTATATATTCCCGTACATCCATCAGAACAACATACTCGGAAGTGTTCCGACTAGTGGTGCCGACCCTGGAGTGTCCGCCGAATGCCGGGCCGCAGCAACATCGGTATAGACCTTAGCCGTTTAACCCTTTATTCCGGTTTGATCGATTATAAGACCGATCTTTGGAGATTAGTTGGTGAGCTTCAGGGAGCCTGGGGTACAATCGATTTACCGGCTTCTCTCGGTGGTGGCAGTATTGACCTCAGTGCAGGAAACATCATCTGGGCTGCAAGAGCCGAAGTTTATCCGGGCTGGCCGATGAAATTGATCGCGGCTGAGTTCGGATGGGCAGCGGGCGATAATGGGGCATCGAGCAGTGTTAACGGTGGTGCGATATTCTTTAACCCTGCCTACAATATCGACAACCTTCTTTTCAAGAACATGATTCCGAACATCTACCAGGTAGAGAGCAGCGTATACAACGCGTACTATGCCAGGGCTTGGGGTACGGTTAAGCTGATCGACGAGATCTCCTTTACTCCTCAGGTGCTCGTAGCTTTCAACAATGAAACGCATAACCCCAGCGCGGCTGCAATAGGCGGCAGTGACTATACCGGTCTTAACTTGGGCACATACATGGCTACGGAGGTTGAAGGCACGCTTACGTGGCATATGTACCCCGGTGTTAATCTGGACCTTATCGGCGGCGTAGTATTCCCGGGCAGCAGCTTGGATGACTTGCTCACGCAGCAGGCTCTCAACACGTTGGGTGCAAACGATATAGCCCCGGATAATGTAAATTACAATTCTACACCGTGGACTGTACAGGGCAGATTGATGATCTTCATCGATCAGTTCTTTAAATAGAAATTAATGCATCGCAGTTGAGGCTTCAGAGCCTTCTCTCTTCGATGTGATAAAAAATAAGCCCCTTCCCTTGCGATTGCGGGGGGAGGGGCTTTTTATTTTAGAATGATATTTTATCGCGCTTGGCTTGGGGGGGTGGGTGAGCCCTGGCTAAGACCTTTCAATGGCCCTTCTGATCATATGCCTCAATGTTTCAAGCGACTGATTTCCGTGAACGGGGAAATTTCCTAAAATAAGGGTAGGGACTCCTAATACCTGAAATCCCCGGGCGGCCTTTTTGTTTTCCTCAATTTTATGAAACATCGATCTCTGATTTATGGATTCTTCGAGTAGAGCCCTGTCGATTCCCGCTGTTTCTCCTATTTCCAGGATTATCCTTACATCACCTATATTCTTTCTCTTCAGGAAATAGGCTTCATAAATCGCTTTATGAATACCTTTAAATAGGTCTCTGGTTTTGGCAAATTCCGAAGCTTCGAGGCTCAGCCTCGAGTTTGTCCTGAACCCGGGAAGGGTAATCTGGATCCCGCTTTCTTCCGCGGTTTGTTTAATTATTTGTCCCGCTTTCAATGACCTAAGAGACCCGGAGCTTTTTTCTCCGGCGGCGGGGTATTCCGGGTGAATCTCTATGCCTTTCCAATCGATATCCAGATCGAACTCACCGGAAAGCGTCTCGAGATTTTTAGAAGCTATATAGCAGAAGGGGCAGATATAATCATAAAACACAGTTACTTTCATTTTTAACCTAGTATAGAACAGATGATAATTAGCGTCAAAATGTTAGATGTGTATTTAAGTAAGCCGGATCTAAAATCGGGTATCCCCGCATTCAAAGCCTGAGATCATATATAGATTTAACGACGGATAAGCGCAAGCTGTTCCCTCGGAGTTGAAGCCTTATGGGCTTTGGTGGGTATATAAAACGAGAGGGTCCATATCAGTGCTTGAAATGCCTCACCCCTGTGAATACCATAGCCATGCCGTGCTCGTCCGCAGCGGCGATTATCTCTTTATCCCTTATCGAGCCCCCGGGCTGCACGATGGCGGTGATTCCCGCTTTTGCCGCTTCGTCTATACCGTCCCTGAACGGGAAAAAGGCGTCTGAAGCCATTACCGTCCCCTTTGTCGGCAGCACCGCTTTAAACGTCGCGATTTTAACTGAATCCACCCTGCTCATCTGTCCCGCCCCGATGCCGACTGTCTGCCCGTCTCCGGCGAAGACTATGGCATTGGATTTTACATGCTTGCATACCTTCCAGGCGAATTTCAGCGCCTCGAGCTCTTCATCAGTGGGCTGGCGCTTGGTCTCAACCTTCATATCCCTGAAGTCATCGTTTATGCCCGTGTCCCTGTCCTGAATCAGGGCCCCTCCGGCTACCTTTTTGAAATCGAGACCCGGCCTTGCGCTATTTATGAGGGGAGCGGTCTTCATTACCCGCAAATTCCCCTTGCTCGAGAGCACTTCGAGGGCTTTTTCGGAATAGCCGGGCGCAATTACCACTTCGAGGAACATGTTGGCGAGCTCAGAAGCAGTGACCTCGTCCACTTCCTTATTGAAAGCGACTATGCCGCCGAATGCACTGACCGGGTCGCACGCTTTGGCTTTGAGGAACGCCCCCATCACACTCTCGTCGGTCGCGACTCCGCAGGGGTTGTTATGCTTCACAATAACGCACGCCGTCTCTGAAAAGTCTTTTACCGCTTCGAGCGCCGCATCCGTGTCGTATATATTATTGAGCGAAAGCTCCTTTCCCTGCAGCTGATCCGAATTCGAGATGCAGGGCTCGTTAATTTCGGGAAGGACGTAGAAGGCCCCTTCCTGGTGAGGATTTTCCCCGTACCTGAGCTTCATCTTCTTTTCGAGGTGCATGGTTATGGTCGCCGGGAATTTATTTTTCCCGCCGTCCTTCTCGAGCGCCCCCAGGTAGTTCGAGATCGCAGCGTCGTAACGGGCTACGTAGGAGAACGCTTTAACGGCGAGCCTGAAATTCGTCTCGGGCGATACGGCGCCTTTATTCTTCTTCAGCTCCTTCAGAAGGTCTTTATAGTCTTCCGGGTGAGTTAGGATAGTGACAAACTTGTAGTTCTTTGCAGCGGCCCTCAGAAGCGTAGGACCGCCGATGTCTATATTTTCAATCGCCTCGCTGAGGTCCACGTCTTCTTTTTTAATTACATCCTCAAACGGGTACAGGTTGACTACGATGAGCTCGATCGGCTCAATCCCGTTCTCTTTCATCTGTTTAACATGGGCCTCATCGTCCCTGAGCCCGAGAATTCCGCCGTGGATCTTGGGGTGCAGTGTTTTTACCCTGCCGCCCAGGATTTCAGGAGACCCCGTAAACTCGGATATCTCCGTCACTTCTATCCCCCCGTCCCTGAGACGTTTTGCCGTACCGCCCGTCGATAGTATCTCTATATCGAATTCCCTGAGGCCCTTCGCGAAATTGCTTATGCCCTCTTTATCGGAAACGCTTATGATGGCTCTGTGTATTTTGTTCATATTTGCACTCCTTCCCGGATAAGATTATCGGACAGTCTGTTCCCTAAAGTCATCGGCGATGTTTGGAAAGTAATTTTTACCCGAGCTCCGGTGAAAGTAATATTGTAGCGGAACGCTTGGAAATTCCAATAGACGGGCATCAAACGGTCAAACTACGATCGGCGGCGCGGATTACCAATTCCCTAATGTTTTGAGAATTTTATTAATCTTACGTATAATCTTACCATTCGACATAATTGGGTTTAATATTTATTCAATATTATCGGCATCTTTAATAGTGTTAATTTAATTCTCGGGAGATCGGTTTCATGAGAAATCAGAGGGTTCTGAATTTTAGAGTCGGCCTGTTCGTATTAATAACTCTAAGCGTATTGATTTTGATCATATTTTTTCTGTCCGGGGAACGGCGGTTTTTTGAGAAGAGTTATACGATCACCACGTCCTTTACGAACACCGCGGGTCTGATAAAGGGGGCAGCCGTAAGGCTCTCGGGTGTAAGGATAGGCGAGGTCATCGATATAGAATTCTCCCCGAAGCCGGTTGGCGATAAAATAATAACGGTTACGATGAAGGTCACCAAAGACGGAATGAGCAGAATTAATCCCGACGCAAAAGCTACTATAAGGACCGAGGGGCTTTTAGGGGATAAATACATAGAAATAATTCCCGGAGTTCAAATGCCGCTTGCCCGGATCCCTGAATCCATGGAGATAGAGAGCCAGACCCCGGTCGAATTTGCGAGTATAATCGGCCAGTCGGGGGATTTGCTGGCTAACATTATAAGCATCTCCGAAAGCCTGGACAAAATCGTGAAAGCCTTCGGGGAGAAGGAGAATATAACCAATATCAGTAAAACCATCGCCTCCATAAGGGCGAGTTCCGAGGCTATTCAAAAGAACATCGAAGCCATAGAGAAAAATAACGGAATCCTGAATACGATGATCTACGGTGAAAAGAGCAAGTCCGGAAAATCGGAAGAGAACGCTATCATTAAGCTCAACAAGGCCGTTACGAAATTGGACAAAATGATTGACCAGATTAACGAAGGTGACGGCACACTCCATGACCTTGTTTACAATAAAAACCTTACGAACGATATAAACTCCACCGTGGCGAATTTGAAAACTGCGACGGCTAATCTGAACGGCGACAACGGCGTGATTACCGATCTCAAAGAGACCATGTCGAATTTTAAAGAGATATCGGAGATGCTCAAGGGAGGGGAAGGCACTCTCGGGGCGCTTCTGATCGACCCCAGCGTGTATGACAGCTTAAAGGGTATCCTGGGCGAAGCCGAAAGGAGCAGGTTCGTGCGCGCCGCCGTGAAGTACTTTATCGAGCAGGAAAAAGCCGGCCAATCGGGAAAAGACGTTTCATCCACGAACTAGCGTTCTATTGTCCGAGCGGGTTCGAATCCTGTTTTTTATCAGTTAATTGTTTTGAATGGAGCGGGCGACGGGATTCGAACCCGCGACCCTAAGCTTGGGAAGGGGTTTTGATAGTTTTACTGATTGGTACTCAGTAGTATAGAAAATATAACCACAATATGTTACGAAATTTTAACTAGCCCATACCAATCTGTACCTTAGGGTGAAAATTCATAACATACGGACACCTGTTCGACATAAACACTCTTTCTATCAAAGATTATAATAAACCATGATTTCCGACCTAGTCGTTAATACCGCTATGATAAAACTTATGTCACGAAGGCTTGCTCGATATGTCGAGTTTTAAAACAGACTCTAAAAGCTCCTCCGGGCAAAGGTCAAATGTTTGCAAATCATTTCTATCGTCCTCGGGGCAAACAGTGACTCGCAAGAAGGTGACGGGTCAGAGAATTGGTCTTGACACGAGGTTATTTTTTTGAGATAGTAGGAATAGAAAAGGTTTATGCATAAAATGGATTTATTTTATTGTGTGTACCATAAGTTAGGATAGTAGTTTTTGCAGTATATTTCGTAGTTAGCCCGTCCGAACGGCTATCGTTCCGATGACATCAACACAATAAAGGAGGATGCCGATGAAGTACATGATCAGCTGGTTCGAACGCCCGCAAGGTTCGCCTACGGAGTACGAGAATGCCCAGAAGCGAATACTCGAAGTGTTCAGTCAATGGAAGGCGCCTGCCAATTTCAATATCGAATTGTTCGTAGTGCGAGTCGGTGAGTGGGGTGGGCATGTGTTGGTTGACTGCGACGATCCCCTGGCCATTCACAAATTTTGTTCGACCTGGCCTGCTTTCGAATTCCAGGCGCGGCCCGTGATTCCTGTAGAGGACGCTGTCCGCGTCGAACTCGAGGCTATGGCCTGGCGGGATGGACTGAAGAAAGGCAAGTGAAAGTGGCTATTGCCTTCGGCTTCAGCCAGACCGCGGGCTACTTTCCGGGGGTTTGACAGTTCATTTGCAATAAATCCCTATAAGCATTCAAAGTCTGACTTTAGGGTTGTTATAGACACCTATTCGGACGCCATGCTCTAAATAGAACGCCTATCCCACGGTAGCGACCTTTACATAACTATTCGGAGATGTTGTATAAAACAATGGAGCGGGCGACGGGATTCGAACCCGCGACCCTAAGCTTGGGAAGCTTATGCTCTACCAGCTGAGCTACACCCGCTTTTACACGAAAAATCTATTATATGCGCGCAGGATTGTCAATAAATATATTACCGCCGTATTAATAACTTCATCTCTTCGGGATATAATTACTCCCGTGGCAAAGAGCCGAAAGACAGGACACCTCCTTACGGAGAAAATTAACCCGCGCACCCTCCGCCTCGACGAATGCTCCCCCATTGAGATAGTCGAGTCGATTTTAGCGGAGGACAGTACGATCACGGAAGCCGTTGCAAAGCAAAAGGAAAATATCGCCGGGGCCGTGGACCTTATCGTCGAAAGGATTAGCCGGGGAGGACGCCTTATTTTTATCGGCGCCGGGACGAGCGGGCGGCTTGGCGTGATGGAAGCGGCGGAATGCCCCCCGACATTCGGAACGGACCCTTCCATGATACGGGCGATAATAGCCGGGGGGAGGAAAGCGGTGTGGAAATCTGTCGAAGGAGCAGAAGACTCCGCCGAAGAATCGAGAGCGGAGCTTAAAAAAATAGGGCTCTGTAAAAAAGACGTCCTCGTGGGAATAGCCGCGAGCGCGGCGACCCCTTTCGTCGAGAGCGCCCTCTCGTATGCTGAAAAAAAAGGGAGCGGCAGGGTCCTCGTTACCTGCAATCCCGCGGATGAGCACGCGGCGGATATTATCATTTCTGTGCTCGTCGGCCCCGAAGCCGTCGTGGGTTCCACGCGCATGAAGGCCGGCACCGCGACAAAGATGGTTTTAAACATGCTTACGACAGCTTCCATGGTCAAGCTGGGAAAGACCTACGGGAACCTGATGGTCGATGTGCAGCCCGGGTCGGCGAAGCTCAGGGACAGGGCAAAGCGGATTGTAATGGAAATCGCCGGTGTGGACGAGGAGAAGGCAGCCAAGCTGCTCAAGAAATCCGGCTGGGACGTAAAGGCTGCGGTCGTAATGGGGAAAAAGAATCTGACGTATCGACAAGCGAAAGATTTGTTGCTGAAAAATAACGGATTTTTACGTAAGGCATTAACTTGATAAATGTTTTGCGGACTAATCTCTAATATCTTCTAAATCAGAGAACCTGAACACCATGCACTATATGATCAAAACCCTTCAATCACTTTTTGACAGGAAGGAAAAGCTCGTCGTCGGTCTCATGTCCGGCACTTCAAGGGACGGCGTCGACGCGGCCCTCGTGAAAATTTTCGGCAGCGGCGCGGGCACGCGGATCGAAGTTATAAAGTTCGTATGCGTTCCTTATGAGGAAGATATAAGGCGGAGGCTCGACGGTTTGACGCCTGTCTGCTCCCCGGGCGATGTCTCTCGACTCAATTTCCTGATCGGCGAGGCGTTCGCGGACGCGGCGCTTTCGGTAATAAGCGAGGCCGGGATAGGGAAGGACAGTGTGGATTTGATAGGGTCCCACGGACAGACGGTTTATCATAACCCCCCGTCCTATAATAATGGAATACCCTCGACACTCCAGTTGGGGGAGATAGACGTAATCGCCGAGCGCACCGGGATTACGACCGTGGGCGATTTCAGGACCCGCGACGTAGCCGCGGGCGGCGAGGGTGCTCCGCTGGTTCCTTATGCGGATTACCTGCTGTTTAAAAAGCCCGGCGAGGTCCGCATAGCTCAGAATATAGGCGGGATAGCGAATGCGACCGTCGTTACGGAAAGCATGGACGATGTGATCGCGTTCGACACGGGCCCCGGGAATATGCTTATGGACAGGGTTATAAGCATCGCTACCGGAGGCGAGAAGGGTTTCGACAAGGACGGCGAATACGCATCACAGGGCAAAGTGAATAAAAAACTCCTTAAGGAGCTTTTATCCCACCCTTACTTTTTTAAGAGCCCTCCCAAATCCACGGGAGAAGAGCTCTTCGGTAAGGAAAGAGCAGCGGAAGCTCCACGATCTGATCGCAAAAGGAGAAATTTCGCTCGATGACCTGGTTGCGACGCTCCTCGAGCTGACCGTAAGATCGATTTCATTCTCATACGAAAAATATATATTCCGCAAGTGGAAGATCGGCGAGATAATTTTTAGCGGCGGCGGATGCAGGAATCCGGTTTTGATGAATAGGTTAAGAACTGAATTTAAAGATATAAAATGCTCGACGACCGATGATTACGGAATTCCGTCCGATGCGAAAGAAGCTGTGGCTTTTGCGATTTTGGCAAACGAGCTTATTTCCGGGAATCCCGGGAATCTCACGGGAGTCACGGGAGCCTCGCACAGGGTCCCCATGGGAAAGATAGTGTTGGGGAGATTATGATTGCGAAGTTTAACTTAAATGACGGATTTCCGGACTGAATGAATATAAAACCTGTAAACACAGCTGATCTCGGCACGCTCGAAAAAGTGGGTCAGGTCGTAATGCCGAGGCTCGATTTCAGGGAGCCCGATCCGCTTACACTGGCGAAGAGGCTCGTGAGCGACTACAAGGTCGGCGGCTTTATCATTTTCGGAGGGGATAAGGAGTCTCTGAAGAAAGCAACGGAAGAGCTGAGGTCGATCTCTCAAATACCTCTTTTATTCGGCCTCGATGCGGAGCGCGGGGTAGGGCAGATAGTATCGGGAGCGGCGCTCTTTCCCTTTACCATGTCTCTCGGTGCCGCCCGGGACGAAGGGCTCGTCTATGAAGAAGCACTGTTCATTGCCGGAGAAATGAGGGAGTGCGGGTTGAATCTCATTTTTGCGCCCGTGCTCGATGTAAATACCAACCCTCAAAACCCTATAATCAACGTACGCTCCTACGGAGACGATCCCGGACTCGTATCCCGCCTGGGGGGGGCTTTTATCAGGGGAGCCCGGGACGGCGGCATCCTCGCCTGCGGAAAGCATTTTCCCGGACACGGAGGCACGGGAGTGGATTCTCATGAGGATATGCCGGTTCAGGATATGAGTCTGGAGCAGCTGGAGGCTTGTAATCTCGTTCCTTTCAAGAAGGCCATCGAGTCGGACATCGCCGCACTCATGACCGCTCACGTGGCTTTTCCGAAGATCGGAGACGGGAATATTCCTGCGACCATATCGGAGACTATAGTAAACGGCGTTCTCAGAAGACGTTTAGGGTATCAGGGTCTGGTTATAACCGATTCTTTTCACATGTCGGGTATAAATAAGCTTGGGGACGAGGGGGACAATTCCCACCTCGCACTGCAGGCAGGCTGCGACATCATACTCGACCCCAGGGCCCCGCTATCGCTACTTAACAGGCTTCACGATATGGCTCTCACAGGGGAGGTCAATGAAAGCACTTTAAACGGCTCCGTCAGGCGTATCATTTCCGTGAAGAACACACGGTTGATAGATTCGCCCCCTCAGATGCCCGCCGGCAATCAAACGGCAGCGGGTCTTATAGAACGCATATCGCAGGGTTCGATCTGCATGCTTAAGGGCGGGAAGCTCCGCTCGGGGAAAGCGCTTGTCTGCGTATTCGACGTGACGCAGTCGGGCGGCGATATTTCAAGCGGGTTTACGAATAGCATCGCTAATGCAGGTATAGATTTTAAAACCGCCCACGTCGGTTTTACGACGAATTTAAATAGATTGATTGATCAGTCAGGTGACCGTGACGCTCTCATATGCCTCGTTTACACTACGGTCGGAGCCTGGAAAAAACAGTCGTCCCTGCCGGAGTTTTTCAGGACCGTCTTGAATGAATTAGCGGCGCTTCCGGCGGAGAAGGTGCTCATATCCTTCGGCTCTCCGTACGTAGTTTCCGGTTTCAATGGATTTGACACGGTCATCTGCGCGTTCGATTCCTTGAACGTATGCCAGTCCGCCGCCGCCCGGGTGCTTTTGGGGAATAGCGAAGCAAAAGGAATAATGCCCGTCGATACCGGATTTTAATCTAACTATCCCGTTAAGCCCTAATCAGGTAGATTATGCCGTCCATGGGAGTATCCCTGAATTCTGTCCTGTCAACCTTAAGCCCCCTAGATTGGATTATTGTAGCGGTGTACATGATTGCGTCCCTTGTGCTCGGCGTCTATTTCACACGGAGGGCAAGCGGCAGTATGTCCTCCTATTTCATATCGGGCAGAGATCTTTCGTGGTGGCTGTTGGGCACTTCGATGGTGGCAACCACGTTCGCAGCCGACACCCCCCTTGCCGTAACAGGATGGATCAGGACCGAGGGTATATGGAAGAACTGGTTCTGGTGGAATTACGTGTTCAGCCACGTCTTCATAGTCCTCGTATTCGCGAGGCTCTGGAGACGGGCCGAAGTCATTACGGACAATGAGCTCAACGAGATTCGTTACAGCGGAAAGCCCGCCGCTTTTTTGAGGGGATTTAAAGCCTTTTATTATTCCACGCTTTTTAATTTCATTGTAATGGGATGGGTCATAAGCGCGATGGCTAAGGTATTGAAGATATTTTTCGGCGTGGACACGACTGTAGCGATCGTGATATGCATATCCATCGCTTTTTTCTACACTATGATGTCGGGGCTCTGGGGGGTTGCGCTGACTGACTTCCTTCAGTATTTCATAGCGCTCACGGGCACGATCATTCTCGCCTATGTGGTTATAAACTCTCCCGCAATCGGAGGGTTCTCCGGTTTCCTCGACAAGCTGAATACCATAGACGCCAAGCATCTAGCGTTTATCATGACCCCCTCGGGCGGCAAGCCTGTCAGCGAGGGCTTCTGGTCGTCGAGCTTTTTCACGTTTTTTGTATACATCACGGTCATCTGGTGGTCTTCCCACAATACGGACGGCGGTGGTTATTTCATACAGAGAATGTGTTCCGCTAAAAATGAGCGTCATTCGGTCGCCGGAACGGCCTGGTTCGCGGTCAACCATTATATTATCCGCCTGTGGCCATGGGTTCTCGTCGCCCTGGCATCGCTGATAATTTATCCGAGAGCCGATGCCGCCAGAGGGGATGAAGAAGCAATGTACGTGGTGGTTATAAAGGACTTTTTAGGGCCCGGGCTCAAGGGACTCCTGTTCGTAAGCTTTCTCGCGGCCTTCATGTCGTACCCTTTCGACCCATCTCAACTGGGGGGCGTCTTATGTAATGAACGATATTTACAGGCGCTTCATACATAAAGACGCGAGCGAGCGGCACTATATAAAGGTCTCAAGGATTTGTACCCTCGTGCTGACAGTGCTTGCGGGCTATTTCGCGTATCATATTGATAATATCGGAAAAGCCTGGATTTTCCTCTGGGCGATGAGCTCGGGCCTAGGCTTGGTAATATTATTGAGGTGGTTCTGGTGGAGGATAAACGCGTGGTCCGAGATATCGGCGCTCGCCTCATCCCTTTTAGCTATCCTTGTGCTGGTCATATATACCGGGTCCAAGGGCATACCGCTTGAGCTCAAGCACCAGATATTGGTGATCCCCGTATCTTTGATTGTCTGGATATCGGTGACCTTCATCACACGCCCGGAGCCTCTTGAAACCCTCTCGGCGTTTTACAAGAGGGTGCGTCCGTGGGGATGGTGGAAGCCGGTGAGCGAATTGAACCCTGAGATCGAAAGGCCCCGGCTTACCCCCGTAATGATAAACTGGGTTTTCGGGGTCGGTTTCATTCTATTCGGGATGATGGGGGTCGGGAAAGCGCTTCTCGGTTCATTTATACTGGGTGCCGGGATGATCGTCGTCTCGCTCGTATCCGGGTTGATAGTTTATTCGAGGCTTAAAAAAGAGCTGGCCGACAGTTCGCATTAATAAGCGGACCGGCTTTAAAAATCGGCGATATATGTTATAAGTTATATGTAGTCGTAATCAGGGTAGCTCGTATGACCATCAAGATAAAAGTACTGAAACACCCCGAGCTCACATGGTATGAGAAGCTCTATTTGCCTCAGATCGTGGACGGTCTGATTATAACTATCAAGCATTTAATACATTTCAGGCCCATTACCATCCAGTACCCCGAAGAGGTAAAGGAGCTTCCCCCCAGGTACCGGGGTCTCCATGTAATGCCTGCCGACGACGACGGCGAGATAAGGTGTGTAGCCTGCAAGCTCTGCGAGGTCGCATGCCCCACGCAGGCCATATCGATAGTGGCCGAGCCCGCCGATGACTACGGGATAGAGAGGAGACCCAAGGTTTACAATATCGATTTTATGAGATGTGTATTCTGCGGCTTTTGTGTCGAAGCGTGTCCATGCGACGCACTCAGGATGGGGATGAAGTACGAGCTTGCGTCCTACAACAGGGCGGGGCTTGTGCACACGAAGGAGGTTTTCTTCGATCCGAATGTAAAAAGCTACGCGCCACGGGATAATGCGAATTTCCTTTATGAGATGGGCAAGGGAGAGATTCTCGACAAGCCCGAAGAAGTGGAGAATGTTAAAAAACTCACCGGAACCTATACGTCATCCCGGTCTTAATTTTTCTGTCCCTGTTTGATGCCCTTTTAAGAGATCTTATTTTGTATCCAGCATACCGCGAACGAAGCGCCGCAATAGAGATAATAAAAGAAGTGCATCGGTATAGCGAGGAGCGTGAATTTCCACCCCCGCTTTCGAAGGAAAAATCCGTATAGGTCCCTGTTAAGTATAAGCAGCGCTGTAATTATTATTAACGCGGAAACGGCGACCTTATCCAGAATTTCTTTATCGTAAGCTCCTGACAAACCTAAGACGATAAGGATCAGGCATATGAGCAGCAATCCGGAGAGAGCCGTGCTGATCCTGTCGGAAATGCGGAGGTTCATGTCCCTCGGCATCTGTTTTGTCTCGAGTATCAGCTTCGACCACGGTAGGGCGCGGTTTAATATATCGGTCCTGATTACCGAGCGCCATTCCCAGTGTTTGAGATGCGTTACCTGAATATCTTTATCGAGCATTATTCTCATGCCCTTCTGCCGCATCCTGTAGCCGAGCTCTATATCCTCGATAGACGGGACGGAGAACCTCTCCTGATCGAAGCCGCCGAGCTCCGTAAACACATTGCGTCTGACGGCGCCGCATCCCGCCCAAAATGTCACGGCGTCCGCATCCGATCTCTGATGGATGAAATGGTGGAGCAGGTTCCTGTACTGCGATAAAAAATCAGGGGCCGAGGGGCTGTCGTCATAAGAACCGAACACGGCCGAGATATCCTGGTTTTCAGTAAAACGGTCCGCCGCCTGTCCCGACTGTGTTCTCGGTCACCAGGACGTCTGAATCGATAAAGAGCAGTATTTCTCCCGACGCTTTTCCCGCCCCTTCATTTCGCGCGACCGCAGGCCCCGACCGGTGAGCAAGCTCGATAACGGCAGCACCGGAGCACCTGCATATTTCGACCGTATTGTCGGAGGACGCGTCGTCGACGACGATGATTTCAAAAGACTTATATGACGATTTCCCGAGCGCTTCGAGACATCGGGCAATATACCTCCCGCCGTTATAGACCGGGATTATCACCGATATGTAGGGATTTACGGAATTCATAACTATTCTTCTGCTTTTTTTGTTAAATCTCACCCGCCCGTGGAGGCCATGGTTTAATATATCAGTAATCAGCTGCCGGAGGTGACCAATTTGTAATATTCCCCCTTTCGCTCCATAAGCTCTTTTTCCTCCCCCGTCTCTGAGACCCTGCCCTCATTCAGCACTATTATCTTTTCGGCATTTTTGATCGTCGAGAGCCTGTGGGCGATGATTACGACCGTCCTGTTTCTGCTCAGGTCCGTGATTGCCTTGTGAATAAGCTCTTCCGTCCTCGTGTCTAATGAGCTCGTGGCCTCATCGAGAATAAGTATCTCCGGGTTTTTCAATATAGCCCTGGCGATCGATATCCTCTGGCGCTGACCGCCCGAGAGCCTGATACCCCTTTCTCCTAGAATGGTGTCGTAGCCCTCCGGCAATTCGACTATAAATTCGTCCGCTCCCGCTCTTTTCGCCGCATCGGCGATGATGTCTTCGGACGGTGCGTCAAGGAGGCCGAACGCGATATTGTTCCTGACCGTATCGTTAAAAATAAACGTATCCTGGCTTACGATGCCGATATTACGCCTGTACGATTCCACGATAAGATCAGTGAGCGGCTCGTCGTCTATAAAAATCGCACCTTTCTGCGGGTCATAAAATCTTAAGAGCAGGTTGATGACAGTGGATTTACCCGCCCCGGATTTACCCACTATCGCGGTCGTTTTGCCCTTGGGTATAAAAAACCCCGCATCGATCAGGGCGGCTCTATCATCGTGATTATAAGAGAACGTGACGGACTCGAATCTGATACCGCTGCGAAGGCCCGTGTAAGGCTTATGGCCGTCCCTGATGACGGGTTTGTTATCGAGCCTGATGAGCTCGTATACGGCGTCGAACGCCGGAAGCCTGCTGACAATAATCCCCCTCGACTGATTTATTACTTTTATGAGCGGGAGTATGCGGGCGAGTATGTAAATGAAAGGGAGCAGCTGAGTCAGCACGAGCCTGTAATCCATATCGGAGCTCTTTATCGCTATTAAGAATAGAATCCCGATAGCGAGAACTCCGAAAGCTTCCGTGATAACGTGTACCATGAACCCTGAAAAATTTAGATTGATTTGGTTTACCGCGTGTTTTCCGATTTGTTTTCTCAACTTAAGCGATTGCTCTCTTTCTTTTGTAAACGACTTTATTACATGAATGCCGGATAGGTTCTCCTGCAGCGATGCGGTGAGCTCTCTTCCGCTGTCCACGAGCATAAGACCGTAAAGCGATATTTTTTTGATATATATAGACACTGCGAAGGCTATGAGTGCGGCTAGTATGATCGTAACCGCCGTAAGCTTCCATGAGAATATGATCAGAAGCGCCAGAAGGATCAGAAAGGACATTATGTAATTAATGACTTCTGTCGACTTTTTGATGATTTCTTCCGTGAGGATCGTATTATAGATCATGTCTTCAACGAGATCGCCTGTCTTGACTTTGTTATAGAACCCGATTCCGACCGCCATAAGTGTATTTACGACGCGTATTCTCAAGTTCTCGATCAATCGCGCTGTGAGCCAGTACGCAAGGTAATACGCGACTGCCAGTACGAGATTTTTCAATATCAGCGCCAGCACGACCAGAGAAAGAGAGAGAAGTATCTGTCTTTCGATCGGGTATCCCGAGAAGATTTTTATAACCGATTGAAGGATTTCCGGGAGCTGGCTGTAATTTTTTATCTGCTGAATACCGCCGAGGAGAGGGACGAGCATTCCTATGGAAATTCCGTCCAAAGCGGATGCGAAAAATGATAAAACGATCAGCAGAAGAATGTATTTCTTATACGGTCTTAATAAGTCTGCTACGAACGCCCTTTTTAACTTTGTGTCGCCTGTCAAATTCACTTATCCGGTTGAGATATATTTAATGCCCCGGTATTAATATTTTTGTCTCAGAATAACTATACGGTTATATACCCATCCTATCAGGGCTCCGCCTATCGTACCGACGGCGAAGCCGTAAATAGACCCGATTATGCTTCCGAAAAACGAAACCCTGTATCCGATAAAAAACTGACTTAAAAGCTGCAAATGAGGGCCTATCACATATTGTCCCGATTCGTCCGGCTGAGGCCCTTTCAGCACCAGCCAGTTCGTGGCAATGAATATAACGAGCCCGAATATTATGCCGAGTATTAAACCCAGCATCTTCGCATTCAATATTGCTACTGCCTGAAGCAGTTTCTCATCTTCTGTTTTTCCGCTCATGACTCAGACCGTTATATGTAATCGATAAAATTCTTGAACGACGAGATCTCCCTTTCCTTTTTAATTCTGAAAATGAAAAGACCGGTAAAGAAGTTCCTTAAGTATGCAAAAAACCACCCGAAAATAAAGCCCCAGAAGAAACTATAACCGAACCCGATAAAAGCTCCCTTAAGGCTTACCGAATAGCCCGCGAAATATTGATTGAGAAGCTCGAGTGTAGGTCCGACAACCGGCCCTCCCTTTAAGATGAGTAATATAGTAACGAGGAAAATGGCCAGGCCGCAAACGGCGCCCACGGAAACTGCAAATGCGAGTTTATCCAGACGCGCAAAAGCCTTTATAATTGCCTGATCGAGCTCTGAATTCCGGTTTGCGTATGCGGGCTCCGGTACCCTCGGCTGTGTCGCTGCGAGGTCCCGGAATTCATCAAGGCCCTTAGCCCCGGTTTCCATCGCCTCCTCATGATATTCCTGTTCCGCGTTTACCTTCCAAAGATCATAATCGGCACCCAATATATTCTTCACGGCGAGCATGGCGGTGAGCATGGAGTGGTCCTGATTGTTGTACTTGTGCATCCCGTTACGGCCGACGAGCTGTAAGTTTTGAATTCCCCCCAGGTATTCGCGGATAATCCTCAAGGATTCATGATAGTTAGCGTCGTAAACCGGATAGGCTTTGGGCATCCTGACGACAGTGCCGTCCTCAATGAGCGAAGTGTTTACGAGGTTTATCTTTTCGAGCTCGCCTTTCGCGAGGTCTATCAGCTCCCTGTCGTCCATTGACCATAGCCCGTCCCCCTCAAAACAGAAGTACTCAAGCCCGAGGCATGTTTTCTCACGGTCGGGGACCATGTCGTCGCTCCAGTTTTTGAAGTTCTGGACCCTCCCTAGTTTTACTCCCGGCTCGTGGATGTATATCCAGTTATCCGGAAACACGTCGGGTTTATTGATTATGAGGGAAACGGTAAGGAAATCCCTGTAATTGAGCCGGGCGGCGGCATTAACTACTTCCCCCGGCGGCCCGGGCTCAAGCTTTTGTACTAGCTCCCTGATGGGCATGCTGCTTATGAAATCAGTCCCGTAGACATGTTTCTCCCCGGCGCTTCCGCCGAGTTCGATCTTTTCCACTCTGCCGTTCGCTGTATGGATTTTCCGGACATCGGAATTTAATAACAGCTCGCTCCCGTCGTCCGTAACCTTTTCGGCAACGGTCTCCCACATCATGCCCGGCCCGAATTTTGGGTAATTGAAGCTGTCGATGAGGGTCTTGATTATTTCTTCCTTATTTGAATTCGTTTCCTTGAGCAGGGCGTTTTTTAATGCCTGTAAAAGCGAGAGTCCCTTTATCCTCTGGGACGCCCATTCGGCGCTGATTTCAGTGCATGGTATTCCCCATACCTTTTCGGTGTATGTTTTGAAAAAAAGCTCATAAAGACGTTTTCCGAAGCGGTTGGAAACCCATTTGTCGAATGTGTCCTCGGGCAATTCCGGGAATAGCTGCGATTTTAGGTAGCTGACCGCGATGAGGAAGCTGTTCCAGACGCCGAGGCCGAAAAGGGCGTTCGTCACGCGGAAGGGATAATAAAAAAACCTGTTATTGTAGTATATTCGCGAGAGGCGTTTTCTCTTTAGAAAATCATCGCCCAGCACCTCCTGCCACATGCGTTCCACAGCGCGCACCTTGGTAAAGAAGCGGTGCCCTCCGATGTCAAAACGGTAGCCCCCGTAATTGACGGTTCTGGCAAGTCCCCCGACAACGCCGTCTTTTTCAACTACGGTCGATTTTATCCCGGCTTTTGAAAGCTCGTAGGCGGCCGTGAGACCGGCAGGTCCGGCTCCGATTATCACGACCTTTTTATCTTCTTTTCTAATTTCTCTATCGGATTTAAAGTTCATACGGGCTGGAGAGGAAACGGGCAATAAATTTTAGACACGTTAAAAACTTACCCCCCTGATCTGAGGTTTTTGTTTAAGGAACAATCATAACATTTTTTGAATATAGCGGCATTACTCCTACGGAGCCGGAAAAAGTTAAAAAAGCCCGTCTCTTACGCCACCCGACTAATCGTTTAATGATGAATTAGTTTTAAGTCTGCTATACCAGGGTGTGAGCCTCAATACGCCCGCGATAGAGGATTTCAGCTGGCTTCTCTCGGTAACGAGATGAATTCCGCCCCTCTTTGAGAAGAACTCGGAAGTCATCGTGCCGGGGTCAACGCCCCTCCCGCCGCTCGTCAGTTTCACCACCCTGTCGCCGGCAAAGGCGATAGTAGCCTTTTTCTCGGCGATTATAAAATCCCCCTGAACAGCGTAGCTCGCGAGCGCTCCGCCCGTAGTCGGGTGCCCGAGTACGGATATATAAGGGAGTCCGGCTTCTTTTATTTTCAGGATAGCCGAGATTGTTTTGGCCATCTGATAAAGGGCGACCGTTCCCTCCTGCATCCTCGCCCCTCCCGATGCGGTTATGGAGATAAGCGGGAGGTTTTCGCTGATCGCGTATTCGGCGATGAGCTTCATTTTTTCTCCGAATACCGCCCCCATCGAGCCCCCCATGAACCTGAACTCGCTGACCGCAACCGCGACCGGGAGATCGAATATCTCCCCGTATCCCACAACGAGCGAGTCTTTCGAATCGATACGGCCCGCGTTTTTCTTGCGGGTTTCGCTGTAGTCGTGGAAACTGAACCTCAGATCGATATCGTCGACGCTGAGGTCGGAATGAAGCTCATGGAACGAATCTGAGTTCAGCAGCAGGTCGATATAATCATGTGACCCGAGCGGGTTCGGCTTCTCGCAGTAAGGGCACGCGAAAAAGTTCTTCTGGAATTCCTCCTTGGCGAAGTGCTTGCGGCATCCCGCCCTTACGATCTTACCCTCCTGGTCTTTTTCGTCATTGCAGAAGTGGGGCTCCGCTCCGTAAAGCGCTATCTGCATATGGGATACATCGGATGTCGCGGTCCTGGCGAAAGAGTAATGGGGGAGCCAGCTTTTGATTTTCCTTGCGATCGTATGGTAGGTGTGCTCGCGCTTCTCCACCTCTCCGCACTCCTGTATTTTTTCCACAAGGTTGTTCTGGAGGTATTTTATATCGGATTTTTCAAGTTCTTCGGTAGCGGTGAGGACCGTTTTCTCGATGTTGGTCAATACCTTTTTTCTGTAGTCCGAGCTGTCGAGCGCGGGCTCTTTTATTACCTTGTCGACGATACCGTATTTGAGCATGTAATCGGAAGTCGGCTGGAGCACCTCGAGCGCCCCTTCGATATTCTCAGCGCTCCGGAAGAGGATGGCGGAGCAGCCTTCGGCGGTTATTACAGAGTATTCGGCACGCGAAAGCATATACCTCTTGTGAGCGAGCTGGAGCGCTATCGCGCCACCGCTGCCACCGCTGCCAATCACTATTGAGATCGATTTTGTCCGGAGAGAGATCATCTTGGCCTGGCAGTTGGAGATGAGCCACGACTGGAGCTTGCCGGCGGAGTATTCGAACGGATCGCCCCCTATGGTGTCCACATACGTATGGAGCATAAGGCCGTTTTCCTCCGCGTGAGTCATCATGTTGTATGAAAGGGCGTAGCCGTCCGCTTTCACGAGTCCGTAGTTGAGCCTCGCCCTCTCCGCATCGCTTGACGGCATCTGCTGCGCTATCACAGCGACGCGTTTATTCGTTCTATTAAGCGTGGCCGTCCCGACGATAACCGCGGGGTCGTCCACGATCTCGATAACCTTCCCTGAGGCCGACGTTATCTGCATGGGGAAATCGGGGATCTCGTAGTAAGGCACAAAGTCCCTGTAAAGGTAATCGATTATATCTTTTGACTTTATCTTGTTATACGACCTCGATTGCTCGTGTATTAAAGTCAGTTTCGAAGGACGGCTCATCTATCATATTCTCCGTGGAGATTGAAACAATTTACCCGTTTATGCGCTCGAAAGGGAAATATTATAACCATAGAATATTTGATAAGATATATAGGCCGGAAACGGATATTGCCCTTATCCCTTATGTCCCGTGATAATTGCGGCCATGACCGTTTTTGTCCGGGAGCCCTGAATTACGAGACAGCGGGGAGCACCTTTTCTGTAAAGAGCCTCATGGACCTCATTGCATCTTCATGGCTAATGCCGGGGAATTTGAAACGGCATATGAGGTTATCTATAGGCAGCTCTTCCTGATAACGTTTGATCGTGTCGATGCATTCCTCGGGCGTTCCGATTATCGATTGATCCCTCGCTATGTCGTAGAGTATCGGGTCAGTCGGGTCCGAAAGTAAATTCCCCTTGCGGTCGACCATGGAGCCCCAGGACGCATATCCCTTGGCGGTGTATGTTACGTTCTCTTTTATCTTTTCCCAGATTTTGTCGCTCTTCTGATCGGATATGTAAATTTCCCTGACGAGCGGTTTCTCGAAGTCATCGGGATTCCTGCCGTACTCTTTGAGAAGCGAGCTATGCATATCGAAGAGATATTTTATGATCGGTATTACACCTATCGCGGGCACGTATAGAGGCGCCCCGATCCTGGCGGCCCTCCTTATTGCGGGCTCCGTGAACGCCCCTATCCATATGGGAATCGGCCTCTGCACGGGCTTGGGCGTCACGTTTATATTTTCGAGCTTGTAGTACTTCCCGTTATGGTCAAATGGCCCATCCATCCAGCTTTTGTTTAATATTTCGATGCTTTCTTCCATCCTCCCCTTTCTTTCTTTAAGGGATCTGCCGAATCCGGCGAATTCCTCCGGGCGGTAGCCGAGTCCGAGGCCCAATATCAGCCTCCCCCCGGATATGAGGTCAACAACCGCAGCGTCTTCCGCGATGCGTACGGGGTCGTGAAGCGGCATGAGAAGCACCCCTGTTCCGATGCGTATCTTTTTAGTCCTGGCAGCGATGGCAGCGGCGGTGACGAGTGAGGACGGGCAATAGCCGTCATTCAGAAAATGGTGCTCCGTGAGCCAGGCCGAATCGAACCCCATCTGGTCTGCAGTGCTGATTTCATCCAGCATCTCCGAGTAGAGCTCCTTATGGGACCTCGGACGGAAAGGCGGGGACTGGAGGCTGTAGTAACCTGTTCCGAATTTCATGATGGCATCTCCTTTTATTTATGTTACGGCAATTGAATTTAAATTATTTTTTTCGGTTAATACGGTTGGGATTATTATAACCTGAAAGGTCTTGTATTGATAAGATTAAAATAGAAAAAGGCCGGATTGAACAATTGTTCCCTCCGGCCCTGTAATTTTATGATTTAGTCTTATGCGTTGAAGGACGACCCGCAGCCGCAAGACCCCTTTGCGTTCGGGTTATTGATCGAAAAACCGGTTCCGTTGAGACCGTCCTTGTAATCGAGTATGGCGCCTTCGAGGTAGGGCAGGCTTAACTCGTCGATGGCTACTTTAACGCCCTCATTTTCGAATAGCTTGTCCGATTCCTCTGTCTCGTCATCGAATCCCATTTCATATGAGAAACCCGAGCATCCGCCGGGCACGACCCTCACCCTTAAAACAGCGTTCGGAATATTCTCTTCCGATAACAGCTTCTTGATCTCTTCAGTCGCTTTTGTGGTCACTGTAAACATTTATAAATGCCTCCCTAAATGAATGAAATCCCTACTCTTTATTATAAGCATTCAGGAACAATATGGCAATTCCCAATAAAAATACGGCGGAGTTAATGATAGCCGACTGACCGTGGAGCTTACTGAATTTATCGTGTGCTGCCGGATAATTAGGTGAACTTTCGGTAAGGCTCCTCATCTCGGTCCTGGCTTCTACCGCTTTGGGTCTCAATACCTGTCCGGCATAAACGGCAAGCGCCAGCATGGCTACGAGCCCCCCTATCCTGAGTGCAAACAATAGGCCTGTCTTATGCTCATAAAGTAGTCTCGGCATTACAGCAGTTATGATCGCCACACCCCCGCATATATATGCGACGAGATAGTATTTGGGAAATATGTCGGATACTACGTTGCCCGCCATTTCTCTCGGGAGTACTTTGAAAATGCTGGGCGCAGCGAAGAACGAAAAGAAGAAGATGCTCCCTATCCAGAAACAAACAGCCAGAATGTAAAGAAATTTTAATAGCGTTTGCATTGTTATTTGAAACTACAGTTGAATAGAGTTACCTTGCACTGTTTCTGCTCGCTCTGCGTGTATGAGCCAGTCATCGATTTGAACGTCCCCTGCACCGTCAGACTGCTTCCCCGGGGTGTGTTATCTGGAACGCTTTTATAAACCGGCGCATTACATACGCATTCGAGTATGGGTCCGCTTTTGCTTACAGCCTCCATCGTAAAACTCCCTTCCGGGGCATCGGAGCAGATCGAAGGGATTTTTCTCACGCTCGAAACCTCGACCGTAGTTTTCACGACCTTATCATGATAAAGGTCATCAGCGGACATCGGATAATCCAAATAAAGCTCGCATATCTGGTCTAGAGATACATTTTTTGCCGGCTCTCCGTTCTGAGCGAGGCAAAGTTTTTCAGATGCCGTAATCAGACAAGCAATCAGCGCGGCGGCCAGGATTAGAGCCGAATTTTTATAATTCATTATACCCTCTTCTTTTTTTGGCTTATTCCCGGTCCCATAGCCCTTAATTATAACACGTAGTCGGCGGATTATAAAAATATATCCCCAGTGGCGCGGGAAAATTTTCATGTGTATCCCTGCGCTTGCGATTAAACGCTTTTCCCTTGATATGGATAGGCCGTAAGGTATAGTGTTTTTTCAATGAAGAAAGAAACATACCTGATTATCGATACGAGTGAAGATAACGCCGATCTCTATTACAAGACCGGCTTTTTTGTTCCCGACCCCGTTATCTATCTGGAGCATAACGGGAAAAAGATACTCGTTTTAAGCGACCTCGAGATAGACAGGGGGAAGGAAGAGGCGTCCGTCGATAGGGTGCTCTCTTTGACGGATTACCAGAAAAGACTGATTGCGGAAAAGGTGAAGAGGGTAAAGCTTCTGGACGTTGCCGATCTGGTCCTCAAGGACCTGAAGATAAAAAAGGTTATTGTCCCGGGACGGTTCTCTTTAAAATATGCCGACGGGCTCCGGAAGAGGGGTTACACCGTTACATTGAGAGAAGAAGAGCCGTTTTTCGAAGAGAGACTCAGGAAAACGCCCCGCGAAATCGGAATGATAAGCGATGCCTTGAAAAAAACCGTAAAAGCCATGGATCTTGCGATAAAAATGATAGCGTCTTCCGAGATTCGCAGGAACAGGCTTTACCTGAACGGCGGTCTCCTGACTTCGGAAAGGGTTAAGGGGGAAATAAACGCCGAGCTTTCCAGGATGGGCTTCACGGCGTCCCATACCATAGTCGCCTCGGGCGTGCATTCCTCCATGCCCCATCACAGCGGGGAGGGGCCTATTTTTGCGGATAAACCCGTCGTAATCGACATATTCCCCAGGTCGCAGAAAAACGGATACTTCGGCGATATGACAAGGACCGTAGTCCGCGGCGAGCCGTCGTCCGAGTTGAAAAAAATGTATGACACTGTGCTGCGGGGTCAGAAGCTTGCGATCAGCATGATAAAGGGCGGCGTCAAAGTCAGGGACATCCACTCTGCCGTGGTCGAATATTTTAAGAGCCGCGGGTTCGGGACGGGTGTGATCGACGGAAAGATGCAGGGGTTCATACATTCGACCGGACACGGCCTCGGGCTTGAGATTCACGAGCCGCCCAGGATCGGCCTCGGAGACGAGGTTCTCGAGGCGGGCAATGTCGTAACCGTCGAGCCCGGGCTTTATTACGAGAAAACGGGCGGCGTAAGGATAGAAGACGTTGTGGTCGTCGAAAAGCACGGCTGCACTAATCTCACCAGGTATCCGAAAAGGCTGATAGCGGAAATGTAGCTTCTCACATTCGCCGATAAAATAAAAACTATTCCCACCGTACCTCGAACCTGCATGGTTTCGGGGTTTTATAACGGCACTCGGTGTGAACGATTTCAGCCGAACTTGCTCCGGACATGGTCAGTCCTGTTTTGAACCATTCGGGCACCGCGAAATTGCAGACAGCAATGCCGGAAGCCATGTTTTCATCCGCAATTTCGTCCAGATAGAGCGTCGAGAATTTTTTTTCCGCATCCAGCAGCTCCAGTTCCATGAGACCGCTGTCGAAATATCTGTTCCAGAGTGACGGGGCGCTTTTCAGAATAATTGACGGTTTTTTTAAATTTACCAACGATTCGAGCATTGGACCCAGGTCCTGATTCGCAATATATTCCGCAATCGGTACGACCGATAAAAAGTCGCCTTTTCCATGCAGGATATCGTATGTGTTCAGGAGACGGTTCAATAGAGGGGCGGGATACCATTCTGTTGTTATTATTTCGCTTTCTAAAACCCTTGTATCCGAATCGTGTAGATTATTTAAAATCTCTATCCACGCACTCTCGCCGTGCGAGGTTATAATGTACTCTTTCGTATTTATTAAAATCGATCCTTTTGCGTTGCCTGTTCTTTTAGTCATGTGAAATTTTGTATTTATGATAAATAATACTCGTTATATATGCATATCAATCCATTTAATTTTAGTGTTATCACCCGTCGTTAATTATTTCACTTTCAAGTATGTATGAAAAAGGAGACGTTATGAAGAAGTCTTTTCAGGAACTGATAAATTTATCCAGGCACCTGCGGAGCCCCGAGGGCTGCCCGTGGGACAGGGAGCAGACGCTCGACACACTGAAATCTTATATAATCGAGGAGGCTTACGAGGTCGTCCAGGCGATAGAGTCCCGGGACAGGGAGGAGCTTCTGGAAGAGCTCGGCGACCTTTTCTATGAAGTCCTTTTCGCCTCTCAGATCGCCGAGGAGAGCGGGGAGTTCGGTATCGACGATGTCATAGACAGGCTCCACAACAAGCTCGTCAGGAGGCACCCCCACGTGTTCGGCGAGGAAAAGGCGGCCAATGCGGAGGAGGCCGTGAAAAGATGGCACACGCAGAAGCTCAAGGAGAAGTCCCGGAAGAGGCGGCTCCTGCATATCCCGCGCACAATGCCCTCACTGCTGCGGGCGCAGAGGGTCGGAGAGAAAGCCTCACAGGTGGGTTTTGATTGGAACGATGCGAGTGAGGTCATCGCCAAGGTGAAGGAGGAGCTGTCTGAGCTGGAGGAGGAAATGAAAAAGGGCGACGGCGTCGGCATCGAGAAGGAATGGGGGGATCTCGTTTTTTCTCTCGTCAACCTCGGGAGGCATTTGAAGATTGATGCCGAGGGCACCGCTCATAAGGCGATCGACGGCTTTATCGAGCGGTTCGGGAGGATAGAGGATAAAGCGGAAGCCCGCGGCAAAGAGTTATCGGAGCTGTCGCTTGCGGAGATGGACGAGCTCTGGGAAGAGGTGAAGCGCGAGCACACACACGCATAGTGTGTTCTACGATTCTACTGAAACTCCTCAGCCTTGCCGTCATATCATATGTCCGCGGCGACCCGCCGCCCGTTCATCCTGAGCAGGAGCCTGTCCTGAGTTTATCGCTCGTCTCGGCGAAGGCACGAGCCGTCGCGCTACGGCCGGAGCCTTCGCCCGGACGAGTAGCCGGGAAGGATCGAAGGACGCCTTCCTCCCCTCGTCTTGGCGAGCGCAGGGAAATGAAGCGCGGCAATCTCGTCTATTGCCTTTCTCTTTCAATTCCCTCTCCCCGCAGTGGGAGAGGGTCAGGGTGAGGGGGTACATTAATTTTTCTGTCATTCCCGAGAAATCGGGAATCCATAATCTGTCATTCTGAATCACACATCGAGAACGGTTCCGACCAAGTGAAGACCGGATGTGCTTCGCGGATAGCAAATGAGTTCATTATTCAGAGTGATAGAGTTATTAAACCAAAGTTCGAGAAAACCGAGCCGCTCGGATATTTTTCCGGAAAGTCCGTATGCGCTAACGAAACGCCGGTATCACTTTACTTGCGAACAGTTCCAGGTGCGGCTGCACCCAGCTCGTCGGTAGGCCCGGGGGAACCGTGAAGGAGTAGTAGTGAGTCAGCGGCACCTCTTTCACGTAGGCGCGAATCATTTCGATGCAGGTATCGACATCCACCACATTAAAAATGCCCAGCTCCCGGAGGTGTTCCGCATCACGTATATGGGGGAGTAATGGCATCCCCGCCTTTTCAAACCATTCTGCATACCCGTTCAGCTGATAAAGTATATGGTCCACGGCCTCGTGCCAGGTCTTCTCAGGATCGTTCGACACGATTAACCAGAAATACCCGCCGGCGAGCCGTAGATTAGTTGTCGGCTTGCCCAGGTTCTGTAATTCAGCGATGTAGTGGTCGTAGAGTTCTTTAAGCGGGCCCGTGCCCAGAAACCCGTCCCCGTACTTCGCGGCGCGCCTGACCCCGGCGGGGCTGAATCCTCCGACCCACAGGGGCGGCCGGGGCTTCTGGACAGGCTCTGGGGCGAGCTTTGCGTTATTGACCTCGTAATATTTGCCTTTGAAGGTGAGTGTTTCGCCTTCCCACAGACGACGTATGATTTCCAGCCCTTCATCGGAGCGCCCGCCGCGCTCTTTTCTGGGGATTCCGAAGCTCTCGAACTCTTCGACCTTGTAACCGTTCCCTACGCCGAGCTGGAAGCGGCCTTCGGAGATGATGTCGATCGTTGCACCGTCCTCCGCCACACGGACAGGATTGTGAAGGGGTAAAAGCATAACAGCAGTGCCTATGCGAATTGTCCTGGTCCGCGCCGCGATCGCCGCCGCGATCGGTAACACGGACGAAGAGAAACCGTCCTCGTGGAAGTGATGTTCCTGGAGCCATACATCATCGAAGCCGTTCTCCTCCGCCCAGACAATCTGATCAAATACCTCACCGTAGATGTCCGTGTAGGGACGTCTCCACTGAGGAGGGTTACGAAAGTCATACCACAAACCAAAGCGCAGTTTTGTATTCGTATTTGTGTTCATAGATGTTTTTAAATCTCTTTCCCGGTCAGTATCCCCATCAGTTTCCAGCCTTCGGGTATAAATACGTCAGACGTATTCGCGGATTTTTCCGTATAAACGAAGGAGTCATTTTTTATACTTTCGTCTTCCGAGCTGTATATCGCGAAAGGCACCGGCTCGTTTACGTGCGTCCTCAAATCTATAGGCGTCGGATGGTCCGACATGACGAGTATCTTGTAATCCCCGAACCTCTTTATCCCTTCCAACACACGTCCCACCACGCGGCCGTCGAAGTCCTCTATCGCCTGGATCTTTAGCTCCGCCTTTCCGACGTGTCCCGTCTCGTCCGTGGATTCTATGTGTATCATAGTGAGATCGACCTCATCTAACGAATCGAGCGCATAGTCGACCTTGCCTTCGTAATTCGTATCCAGGTATCCCGTCGCCCCGGGCACGTCGATCACTTTCAGTTTTGCGTAGTGCCCTATCCCCTTGACCAGATCAACAGCGGATATGACCGAGCCTGTGAGTCCGTAGAGCTCTTTGAAGGAAGGCATTTCGGGCGCTACGCCCTGTCCCCAGAGCCATATGCTCGATGCGGGGTTCTTCCCTTCGGCGATCCTCTTTTTGTTCACGGGGTGGTCTTTCAGTATCTTCTGTGACCGCTCCATCAATTCGTTAAGTTTTATTGTCCCTTCTCCTGTCGGTATATACGCCCCGATTTCCTTGCCCGATATGTCGTGCGGCGGGGTCGTATGTATGTCCTTATTCCCGCCCGCCCACACGAGGAGATGCCTGTAGCTCACTCCGGGAAAAAACGTCAGGTTTTTCTCGTCCAGTTCTTTTTTCAGGTCGAGTATTATCAGGCGCGCCTCTTCAGTCGTGATATGCCCCGAGCTGTAGTCCTCCATTATCATCCCGCCGTTCAGTGGAGAGAGGGTAACGAGGTTGCACCTGAGCGTGACGTCTCCTTCCTTTAGCGGCACGCCTATGCTCGCTGCCTCGAGCGGAGACCTGCCCGTGTAATAGAGGTTGGGGTTATATCCGAGCACAGTGAGGTTGCCGACGTCGCTTCCGGGCGGAAGGTTGTCGGGGATGGTCTTTACCATGCCGAATTTTATTGCAGACTTGGCTATCCTGTCGAGATTTGGGGTATTCGCCGCTTCGAGAGGGGTCTTCCCTCCCAGCTCCGGCAGAGGGTGGTCGGGCATCCCGTCACCCTGTAATATCACGTATTTCATGAGGATATGATGTTATATGTTTTTGGCGATTTATCAAGAACGAACGGGCCCGGAAAACTGTCCAAATGAGTTGTCAGATAAAGGTTTTAAATTTTCTGTACGTGCAGTTAATTTTTCAGGAGAGCGAATGGCCGGCCATTTTAAGGACTTGTTTTTCCGCGTGGTAAGAGCTTCTGACGAGTGGGCCCGCCTCGACGTGCGGGATTCCAATGATGCTCTCGCCGTACGTTTTAAGTGACTCGAACTCCATCGGGTGGTAGAACTTCGACACGGGCAGGTGCTCGTTCGTGGGCTGGAGGTACTGGCCTATCGTCACGATATCGCACCCGGCTTTCTTTAAATCAGCGAGCGTCTCGATAAGCTCGTCCATTTCCTCGCCCAGTCCGACCATGACGCCTGATTTCGTGAGCATGCCTTCATGTCCGTATTCCTTGCTCTCGACTAGCACCTTGAGCGACCAGTCGTAATTCGCCTGCGGCCTTACAGACCTTTTCCCGCCCGCCGGAGTGAGCTGTGGAAATCGGTACAGCCTCGGCACGGTTTCGATGTTGTGGTTTAGGACGTCGGGCCGGGCCGCGAGAATTTCTTTAAGCGCTTTGGTATCGCCTTTAAAGTCCGGGATGAGCACCTCGATTTTCACGGACGGGTTCTCCTCCCTCACTTTCCTTATGGTCTCGGCGAATATGCGGGCGCTCTCGTAGTTCTTATCGTCCCTGTTAACCGAAGTAATGACAATGTGCGTTAAATAGGCATTCTTCTCTGTGAGGTCTTTTACGGCTTCGGCCACCCTTTGTGGCTCATTCCAATCGAGCTCGCCGCCTCTTCCCGTCTTCACATGACAGAAGCCGCAGCTCCTCGTGCAGGTGTCTCCAAGGATCATGAACGTGAGCGTCCCCGCGCCCCAGCACTCCCCTATGTTCGGACACCTGGCCTCCTCGCAGACCGTGTGGAGGTTGAGAGTCTTCATCAGGTTTTTCAGGTGGCTGTAATTCGGGCCCTTAGGCAGCTGAGCCTTTATCCAGCCTGGTTTTCCCGTGTTTCTCATATTAATAAATGTAATCGATCGTAACTGTGAAAAGGAGCCCGCTCCGAAAGCGAGTCCCCAATGTCACTTGCCCTGAGCGGAGCTGCTTTCGTCGATAACGGTAGGCGGAGTAAAGGGAGATGTCCCCCCCTTTTTCAGTTTTTCCTCTCTTTGTCTTTCGTCCAGGAGCTCTTTATTCCTCGCTTCGAGCTCCCTGATGCGCCTCGATTTTTCTTTGGAGTCAGAGCTTGCGCTTATTGACTGGAGTGCGCCGAATATAACCGCAATTACCGCTCCCACCGCGAACGCCGCAAGGATTATTACTACGTTCTTTGTTATGTAAGGCCCTATGACATAGTATTTAAGATTGAGCTGGAGCGTGAATTCACTGGTAAACATATCCAGGTTCTGGGTGTATAGTATGGCGAAAAAAAGTATTATTAGAATTATGAACAGGACTTTTATATATCTCATATTTTCACCTCTCTAACGATTTTAATTGCTTGCTCAGGGTCTCGTAGGTTTCTTCGAGATATTCGGGCATGACCCTGACGTCCCCGATCACGGGCATAAAATTATTATCGCCGTTCCACCTCGGCACGATGTGGAAATGGAGATGGTCGTCTATCCCGGCCCCTCCGGTCCTGCCGAGATTCATGCCGATATTGAACCCCTCGGGTTTGATCGCCTGTAATATATCGATGCACTTCGCGGTAAGGTTCATCAGCTCGAGTCTTTCTTCCTGATCCAATTCGGAAAAATTGTTAGTGTGTTTATGTGGGACAGTCATAAGGTGCCCGTTCGAATAGGGGTAACGGTTCATTATAATGTAGCTAGTCTCACCATTATATAGTATGAGATTCTCTTTGTCATTCCCTTCCTTGGGTTTTTTGCAAAATATACAACCCTCTTCCTTATCCCCGGCTATATATTTTATCCTCCAGGGCGCCCATAGCACTTTCATAGTCAATTAATTATATCAACCAGATAGAAAAGTCCAAAGCTGTATTTGGAAGGCATGCTCGTGATGCCGGGTATGTCCAGTTTGGATTGAAGGAGTTCGAGGAATTGGGATTTCTTTTTCGGGTAATAGACTATGTTCGGCTGTCCTTTTATCCCGGCCATTTTTGCCGCGAGATCGATTGCGTCGTTTATCGTGCCTGTTTCATCGATCAGTTTCAGCTGCTTTGCCTGCTCACCTGTGAATACCTTTCCGTCGGCGATTTTATCCACTTCCGCCATGTCGAGGTTCCTCGATTCGGCAACCGCCGACTTGAACTGGGAGTAGACGCTATTCATAAGCCCCTGCATATATTCCCGGTCTTCGTCGGTCATTTCCCTGAACGGGGACCCTACGTCCTTATATTTACCGCTTTTAATCACTTCCACGTCCACCTTCGCCCACTCAAGGAGCTTCTCATAGCTTGCGAACTCCGCGACCACGCCTATGCTTCCCGTAATGGCTCCCGGGTTTGCAAAGATCTTCCGTGCGGCGCATGCGATATAGTAGCCGCCCGACGCGCCGACGCTTCCGATGCTCGCTATAACGGGCATATCCTTATTCAGCTTCCTGAGCTCGCTGTAAATTTCCTGAGACGGACCTACAGCCCCTCCCGGGGAGTCGATCCTTACGACGACTGCCTTAACCTGTTTGTCTTCTTTTATCTTGGACAGGCTTTCAAGGTATTCCTGGTCGTCGAGGATTACATCTTCGACTTTCAGCACCGCGACCTTATCGCCGGCCGGGAATCCGTATTCGCCCGACATAAGGAGACCGCACCCCATTCCGGCTATGAATGTAAAAAAGAGGAGAAAAAGCGCCGCGACAACGATTAAAACATTCCGCACCCTCAGATTACCTCGTCGTTATTTATCTGTTTTAGCTTTTCCCTCAGCACGTCTCCCAGTTTTACGGAAGGCTCTCCCTGTGACGACATGAAATTGGATACGTGCTCCTTCTCGAGCCATGAGTCGTATTTTCGTTTGCTGAGGTTCACCTGCCGCTTCCGCTTGTCGAATCCCGTCACCTGCGCCGTTATTTCATCCCCGATCTTGAAGCTTTTGGTAGCATCCCTCTGCTCCTTTTCCTGGCTGAGCTCGTTCGCTTTTATATATCCTTCTATATCGTGCTCGAGCTCGACTACGATTCCCCTGTCGTTTATATCCTTGATTTTCCCGGTTACCGATGATTGCCCGGATTTAAATTTTTTCAGCGCGTCCTCCCACGGGTCCGCGGCAAGCTGCTTTAACCCGAGACCTATCCTCTGGTTCTTCTCGTCGACGTTAAGGACGACGACTTCGATTTCACTTCCCTTTTCGAAGGATTCTTCGGGGTTTACCCTTCCTTTCCAGGTTATATTGTCTGGTCTCACGAGTCCGACTATGTTTTCGTCGACTTCGACGAAAATTCCTTTGTCCGTAACGTTCTTGATTACTCCTTTTATCCTCGAGTTAGGCGGGTTCTTTTCCTTGAAAAGCTCCCACGGGCTCGGCTCTATCTGTTTTAAACTTAGAGAGATTCGCCTGTTCGCGGTGTCAGCGTCGAGCACGACCGCTTCCACTATGCTGCCCGCACTCACGATTTCTTTCGGGTGGCGGAATTTTTTCGTCCATGTTATCTCGGAAATATGTACGAGCCCGTCGACGCCGGGCTCAAGCTCGACAAAAACACCGAAGTCCGTGAGTGATACGGCCTTGCCTTTGATCTGGGTTCCCGGCCTGTATTTTTCCTTCACGTTGATCCACGGGTCGGGAGTCGTGTCCTTATGACTCAACGTTATCTTATTTCCCTCGTCGATCTTAAGGACGACGGTTTTTATCTCCTGGTCCCTGGAAATAACATCGCCCGGGTGAGAGACTCTGCCCCAGGAAATCTCGCTTACGGGAATAAAGCCTTCGATTCCGCCGAGGTCGACAAATACGCCCTGGTTGATAATGTTGACGACCTTCCCCGTAATCTCTTTTCCCTCTTCCAGCTTTGCCAGGGTTTCTTTCTTGAGAACCTCCCGCTCCTCCTCCAGATACACCCTTCTGGAGAGGACTATGTCGTTTCCTGTCAGCTTGATGATCCTTGCTTCTATGGTCTCGCCTATCAGGCTGTCCAGATCCTGTCTGGGTCCTATATCTATCTGCGATCCGGGCATAAACGCCCTGATCTCGATTTTATTCCCTATGTCGGCAATGAGCCCGCCCTTTACTTTCTGAAGTATTTTGGCTTTTATGAGCTCACCTTTTTCGAAGTGCTCCTGGATTATCTTGTTTTCCCTGATCTGCTCGGCCTTGATTTTCGACAGTCTCGGCAGACCTTCGCTAACCCAGCTGTCGAGCATGACCTCCACTTCGTCGCCGATATTTACATCGAGCGCCCCGCTTTTGTTATAGAACTCCTGTGTAGGAGCGACCCCTTCGGATTTGGAGCCGAAATCTATGAACACATCGTCATGATCGATGCGAACGACCAGACCCTTAAAGACTTTCCCCTTGTCGGGGACATTCATGCTCTCATCCACTAATTCCGCAAAACCTTTCTCTTCTTCCATAGACCTGCCTTCTTATCAGATGTATTCTATTAAAATTAACTGCCAGATTTCATTTTGGGAAGTAATATTAGGTAGTGTTAAAAATTTTTACTAACCTTGAACTTCTTTGATTATCCTGTCAGTAACTTCATCAGCCGACAGATTCGTCGTATCTATTATTACCGCATTCCGGGCGGGATGCAAGGGAGATTCCGAACGCTCCTTGTCCTGAGCGTCCCTTTTGATTATCTCGTTTTTCACATCTTCTAAGTCAGCGTCATTGCCCGATTGTTTGAGCTGTTCCCATCTTCTTCTTGCCCTTTCATCGAGAGTAGCGTCGAGGTAGAACTTGAATCCCGCCTCGGGGAACACATAAGTCCCCATGTCCCTGCCCTCGGCCACTATATTGCCCGTTTTGCCTATTTCGCGCTGCACCTGGACGAGTTTTCTTCTCACCGCCCCCTTCGTGGCTACATCAGAGGATAGTCGGGAAATCGCGGGCGTCCTTATCTTGTCCGTAACGTCTTCGTTGTTTAACATGAGGACGAGATCGTTGTTTTTATTCTTCCTGAAGCTGATTTCAGTGTTATTAAGCATGGATTCGAGCTCTTTATCTTCATTGATATTCACTGTATTCCTTTGAGCCTGAAGGGCGACCGCCCTGTACATAGCTCCCGTGTCGAGATATATGAGACCCAGTATCCGGGCGACCGATCTCGAAACCGTGCTTTTTCCCACCCCGGAGGGGCCGTCTATGGTTATTATCATGTTCGTTGCTGCTTAAGCGGGTGCGGGCGAGATTTTCTTATCGGTCTCCGGTCAAAACCGAATACCGTTTATTTTCTGAGACGCCTGAGAACGTCAAAAAAGCCGGGGTATGATACCGAAACGCAGTCCGCGTCGTCGATCACGGTCTCTCCCCCGGCGCGAGTGGCCGCAACGGCAACAGCCATTGCGATCCTGTGGTCGCCCCAGCTCGAGCATTGAGCCCCCTTTAACGACCCTCCGCCCGTAATCGACATACCGTCTTCAAACTCCGTGACGTGCGCTCCGAGCTTACGGAGCTCAGCGGTCATCGCCCTTATCCTGTCCGTTTCCTTGACCCTCAGCTCGCGTGCGTCCTTTATAATCGTCTCGCCATCGGCAAAGCAGGCCGCCGCCGCGACAACCGGAAGCTCGTCGATCGCCTTGGGTATCATCTCGCCCTTTATTTCCGTTCCGCGCATATCGCTCGACTTTACGAGAATATCCCCTACGGGCTCTCCCGAAACTTCCCTCTCGTTTAATATTTCGATGTTTCCGCCCATTTGCCCGAGTATGTCGAGCACGCCTGTTCTCAGGGGGTTTATGCCGACGTTCTTTATAAGGACCTCGGAGCCGGGATTTATAAGAGCGGCGACGATGAAGAAGGCAGCCGACGATAAGTCTCCGGGCACAGATATATCGCGTCCGTTAAATTCGTTTTGTCTCGTAATTTTAATCCTGTTTCCGTTTTTATTCAGCATTACACCGAAGTAGGAGAGCATCCTCTCCGTATGGTCTCTGGTAGGCTCGGGCTCGATGACCTCCGTCTCCCCTTCGGCGTAGAGCCCGGCGAGGAGGAGCGCCGACTTAACCTGGGCGCTTGCGACGGGCAGTTCGTACGAGACGCCGTTCAGTCTGCCCCCGTCAATTGCGAGCGGGAGTTTGTTGCCTCCCTCCCTTCCCGTAATTTTTGCCCCCATTAGCCTGAGTGGGTCGACCACCCGTCTCATCGGCCTCGCTCTCAGGTACATATCGCCTGTCAGCGCCGAAAAAAAGCCCTGGGCGCTCAATAGTCCCGTAAGCAGCCTCGTCGTCGTCCCGGAATTCCCGGCGTCTATCACGTCTTCGGGCTCGCTCAGTCCCGAAAGCCCCTTTCCCGTGATTTTTACGCCGCCGCCGTTTATTTCAATTTCGCTGCCGAGCTTCCTCATTGCGTTCGCGGTGGAAATCGTGTCATCGCAATTGAGGAACCCGCTAACCTCCGTCGTCCCCGCCGCAAGGGACCCGATTATGAGCGACCTGTGGGAAACCGATTTGTCCCCGGGAGGAGTGAATTCCCCCCGGAACGGCTTTGAACTGCCTTTAATTTTCTCTCTGGCCATAGCTGTATAATAACGAAAAGCGGCGATATTATAAAAAATTATTTTGCCTGATAAATTGCGGAGGTAAAATTGTACACTAATTATTCAGACACGGAGGTAGTCGATGGTGCGTCCGATTTCATGCCGGCGTGCGTTCAGATTCGGATTAATAGCAATGATACCGGTAATAGTTCTTTTTAGCGTACCCGAGAGCCGTGCGGTTCTGTGCACGAAGTGGAGCGAAGGGGAAAAGATAGGGACTCTCGATTATCAGAGGCTTGACGAAGCGAGCGGAATCGCCGCTTCGCGAAAGTTTCCGGGCAGGCTCTACCATGTGAACGACTCCGGAAGCGGACCATATTTCTACACAACCGATATGAACGGCGGTAAGACGAGCCCTGTGAGGATCGAAGGCTTTGACTCCAGCAGATCAGACTTCGAGGACGCTTCCGTCGGCGCCTGCTTCTCGGGCAAAACCTGCTTTTTTATCGCTGACATCGGTGACAACAATGAAAAGAGAGACTTCGTTGACATTGTTGTCATAGAGGAGCTTCAAAATTACAGCCGCCGTGTCGCGCCGCTCAAGATAGTAAAGCTTGTATACCCCGACCGACCCCATAATGCCGAGGGCCTGGCCATCCATCCGAACGGCGATATTTATATATTCACAAAAGAGGAAAACGTCGATAACATGGAAGCTTTTCCGGCGAAATTATTCAGGATAAAAAAGGATAGATGGGAAAATGCGGGCGGCGGGGAGGTTATGCTCGAGTATCTCGGGGAGCTCGATCTTTCAAAATTAAATAATTCGGATTCCGCGCTCGAGAGCGCTATTACTTCATTCGACATCGCACCCGACGGCCGGAGATTCCTCGTGCTGACTTACGAGGACGCTTATGAGTTCGATATCGATCTTTCGAAATCGGGATTAAAGCCTTCAGCCGAGCTTAAAGAAGGCAAAGATTATAGAGTTATAAAATTGACCCCCCTTCCTCAGCAGGAAAGCATTTCTTACGTTGACGGAGGGAAAGGTTTTATTTACGACACGGAATATCACATCTTCGAAGTTCCGATAATGAAGGTCGAGTGTCTTGACGGTAAATAGGCAGATCACGGACATCGAATCAGTCCAGCAGGAAGGCAATTATTACAGGGGTCGTGATAACGGAGATAAGCGTCCCCGCGAGTATGATAGAAGCGACTCTTTCCGAGTCCTGATTGTATTTTTCAGCCAGGACGAAATTAAATATCGCGGGCGGCATGGCGGACTGAAGTATCACGACCTTGGCCGCGACCCCGTCGAGCTTGAAAATCGAGACGGTCAGCGCCCCCAGCATCACTCCCAATAAAATCCTCATGCCCCCCACGAGGAACGATTTGTTTACATCCGTAAGGGCGACTTCGGATAATTTATATCCGAGTGCGAATATCATCGTCGGTATGCTCGCTTCCCCCAGCAGATCGAAGGCCCTGAATACGGATACCGGCATACTCCACCCCGAGACGCTCAGCAGGACGCCGGCTATCGCCGAGTAAACGAGAGGGAGCCTGAATATCTCGAACGGACTTTCGTCATAGTTCAGTATCAATATCCCGAGCGTGTATTGGAGGATCGTGGTCGAGACCATGTACAGGATCGCCACATTGAAGCCCGCCTTGCCGAATGCGAAAAGCGCGAGCGGAAGACCCATGTTGCCCGTGTTCGCGAAGAGCGCCGGGGGCAGATAGACCTTGAGCGGAAATTTGAGCGCCTTTAGCACCATAAAGCACAGGACCATCGATACGCCGATGATTATGCATACGGAAATAAAGACCTTTCCCGCGAGGTATATCTCGATAGTGTCCCTCGAGAGAGAGGATATTATTAACGCGGGTGTGGCGAGATATATTACGAAGTCGTTAATGGGCGACAGGTCTATCTTTTTTCTTTTTCCGAACAGGTAGCCTGTCAGGGCGATCAGGAAGACCGGAAGCACGACGTCGATTATCTGGTTAATTATGGCTCTTCATCTCCCCTTAAAGGCAGGAATCGCTTTAAGCAGCCATTTATTTTACGCTCGATAGTTTGAATTAACAAAAAACACGGCACAAAAAGGATGGATTGCAGGAATTCTTATAGGATGGAAATCGGGCTTACCACCTGACGACCGCGGCGCCCCATGTAAACCCCGCTCCGAACACCGAAATGAGTATCGTATCCCCTTCCTTGACCCTTCCGCTTCTGACTGCTTCGTCGAGAGCCAGAGGGACCGATGCGGATGAAGTGTTACCGTACCTGTCGAGGTTGCTGAATACCTTCTCTTCCGGAAGCCCTATGCGCTTCCTCACGGCTTCCAGTATCCTGATGTTCGCCTGATGGGGTATGAACAGGTCTATTTCCTCGGGCGTGATATCCGCCTTTCTTATTGCTTCCAGCGAAGAAGATTCGAGCGCTTTTACCGCCTCTTTAAAAACTTCCTTTCCCGCCATTTTCAGGTAATGGCATTTGTTCTTAATACTCTCTTCGCTGGCCGGCATGCGCGAGCCTCCTCCGGGCATGTACAAAAGCTGCCATTCGTCCCCGTTCGCCCCGAGGCACGTCGAGAGTATCCCCGGTGATTCCGATTCCGACAAAACGGCGGCGCCCGCCCCGTCCCCGAAGAGGATACACGTTGACCTGTCCTCGAAATCGGTGATTTTAGAGAGGGTCTCCGCCCCGATAATAAGAAGTTTTTTTGCGTCCCCTGCGCTTATTATTCCCTTTCCTGCCTGTAGGGCATATAAAAATCCCGAACAGCCTGCGAGGACATCGAATGCGAATGCTTTTTTGGCGCCGAGGCGGCTTTGGAGGATACAGGCGGTCGATGGGAATATATAATCGGGGGTTACAGTGCCGACGATTATCCCGTCGAGGTCGCGGGCGTCCACTCCCGAGCTTTCCAGCGCTTTGAGCGAAGCTTCATAAGCGATATCGGACGTAGCGACGTCGGGCTCGGCTATTCTCCGTTCCCGTATCCCGGTCCTGGTTTGAATCCATTCGTCCGAGGTATCGACCAGTTTTTCGAGGTCGAGGTTGGTCATTATTTTCGGCGGAGCCGATGAACCGGTGCCTAAGAACCTAACAAAACTCAAATTTATGGTTTCTCCTCAAGTTACTCGACGGGAATAGTATCAGGGAAGAGGTATGTTTGTCAAACTACACTCCCGCCCGGTTTAATAACGATCCGAGTTCGGAGGCTTGTTCATCCGAAATCTCCGTCCGTATAATGAACTCCACGGAGGAGTTATAAAAAAGTATGTCGAATCGCTTTTCCCCGCACATTTTCCCGAGGATGCTCATCTCTTCCTCGGACTCTGTATTGAAAAAATATTCGAAACGGAACGTTTGCTTTCTCTTTGTATCTATATTCAGGGAGAATGAGAGTGAAGGGAACTCGGGTCTTTCGATGAGCTCGAAACCGACGGTAATCGCCTGAAATTCCTTCATTATATCGATTTCCTGGCCCGTACTTTTTATAATCAGGGCCGTTTTATCGTTCATACGCGCAAACAGGCACCCCGATTCGATCAACGATAGTGAGAACTCGGTATCGGGATGCAGTTCCGGGTTATCGTTAATCCTTTTCCTTTTATTCAGGAAAGGTTTCAGAAGAATCGATAACAAAATACCCTCCGTCTTGCATGTTAAGTCTATTACAAGCGCGATTTTTAGCAAAACCTGACCCTGCCGGGGTGAGAAATCCTTATAATTCCCGGAAACGAGGCATTTATCCGGCGTCTTCGAATTTTTATCTTGACACGGGCATATGAAATTTATTAGTATCAAGGTAGTAGGTGCTGATTATTTAGGGGTGAATTTCAAACAATATTCATAAAGAAGGGGGGATTCGTCTAAGGTGGCTTGTTTTATGATCGCTTTTGATACTGAATATTTTACTACGGAGGAAATTTAGAGATGATGTGGACACTGATTATTATAGGTTTGGCATTCTTTATGTGGCGTTTTATGCAGCCCCAGTCATAAAGCGGGGGGGATTAAACTGAGGCGGCTTGTTTTATGATCGCTTTTGATACTGAATATTTCGTTACAGAGGAAATTTAGAAATGATGTGGACATTGATTATTATAGGTTTGGCCTTTTTTATATGGCGTTTTATCCAGCCCCAGTCATAAAGCGGGGGGGTATTAATCTGAGGCGGCTTGTTTTATGATCGCTTATTGATACTGAATATTTCGTTACGGAGGAAATTTAGAAATGATGTGGACATTGATTATTATAGGTTTGGCCTTTTTTATATGGCGTTTCATGCAGCCTCAGGGGAGTCAAGCTGCAGCCGCAAGCGCAGCGCCTCCTCCACCGCCGACCCCGCCGCCCGCTCCTTCGGGTGATGCCGATCCTTTTAAATCTGCCGCGGCGTCCCAGGCGGGAGGGTCTTCTTCTCGGCCCTCGGGGGAAGTCGATCCTTTCAAGGCTCCCGGCACGTAGTTTAAGAAGAGCACGGTTATTTCTCTGTTTTAATTTGATGATCGGCTCTGCGGCGACGGGCCGGCAGCTAAACAATAACTTCTTTCTTTGTCTTCATAAGCAGCCAGAGAAAGAATAGTCCGCCCACGGAAGCTGTTATTATCCCCACGGGTATCTCGACGGGCGATATGAGGGTCCTCGAGACCGTATCGGCGGCCGTGAGGAACGAAGCGCCCAGCAGGAACGAACAGGGGAGGATGATTCTGTTATCGACCCCGAGCAGCATTCTCAGGATATGCGGAATTATCAGTCCGACGAATCCTATAGGCCCCGTTACCGATATTACCGCTCCCGCCGATAGAGACGTTGCGAAGTAGATCTGGTTTTGCATTTTCTTTACGTTAACTCCCAGTGACGATGCGACGTCGTCTCCCAGACCGAATAAATTCATGTCCTTAGTTAACGAGAGAAGTATCAGGCACCCCGGTACTACGAATATGAGTGTTTTCCAGACCTCATCGAAGCCCACGATATCGAGGCTCCCCATGATCCAGCGCATGGTCTGAAGCGACTCGGTGAAGTTGGAAAAGAACTGGATAAAAAGCACGAAGGCGGAATAGAGGAAGTTCATTACCACGCCCGCCAGGAGCAGACGTCCGGTGGCCACTACCCCTCCCACCTTCGAAACCTTGTAAACGAAGATCATGGTAAAGAGAGAAAAGAGAAACGCCAGAATAGAGACCATCGAAAAACCCAGCAGACCGGCTGCCAGGCCGAGCCTTATCCCTATGAGAGCCCCCAGAGACGCGCCTCCCGAAATGCCCAGCGTGAACGGAGACGCCAGAGGGTTCCTGAAGAGCGCCTGGAGCGCGGCGCCGCACATGCCGAGCGTCCCTCCCGCAACCGTCGCCATGAGCACCCTCGGTATCCTGATTTTATAAAAAATAGTATTTGCGAGCTCATCCCCTTTAAAGAGGGCTTCAAAAGGGTTCGCGTCATACGTGCCCGAAAGCACGCTTATCGAGGCTATAAAGACCCAGAGCAAAAATAAGAGGCTTATCGCGAGTAAAAATTTCTTTTTGGCAATCATCGGTATTATGGGTGAGATTTAATTTCGGTTCCCGGCATTAATCAATCGCCGGGGTAGATGAAAACTTTTCCGCCCTCCCTTTTGACCAGGACCTCCATTCCGTAAAGCGAGCTCAGGTTTTCCCGGTTGATGACCTCGTCCGTTTTTCCGTCCGCGAACACGCTCCCGTCTTTTATCATTACTATTTCATCGAAATAATAGAGGGCCGTGAATATATCGTGTGTGGCTGCGATGATCAGTATCCCGCGCTCCTCCCGGAGCTTTCGGAGCAGCTTCATGATTTCGTTCCTGTGTCTGATGTCGAGAAAAGTGGCGGGCTCATCGAGTATCATGACCTCGGGCTCCTGCACGAGCGCCCTCGCGATCGACGCGAGCTGTCTTTCCCCCGAAGAGGTTTCGGTAATCAATCTGTCTTTCAGGTGAGAGATTCCGACGGTGTCCATGGCCCTCTCTGCGGCTTCCCTGTCCATCTCCCTCTCGAATTCGAACCTGCCTATATATGGAGCCCTGCCCATGAGTATGACTTCGGATACGGTGAAGGGGAATGCGAAGACAGGGTCCTGCGGAATGTATGCGATCTTCTTTGCGATCTCCCTTCTGTCGAGGCTCAAAAGGGGCTTGTCCTTAAAAAACACATTTCCCTTCTGCGCTTTCAATATTCCCATGAGTACTTTAAGGAGGGTCGATTTACCGGCTCCGTTCGCCCCCAGTATCCCGAGCATATTACCCTTGCGGAGCGAGAGGTTGATGTTCTTGATGATGTCTCCGCCGCCGTAAGAAAAAGAGACTCCCGAGCACTCAATTATTGTTTCCATATTTGTCCTTCAATTCGGGGTGAAGTAGTTCTGTCAAAACCTCCGCGCCCTCAACGATCCTCTGGCTCGGATGAAGGAGCACGGTGCTCGGCAGTATATAGACCTGACCGCTGCTTACGGCCCTCGACTCGTGGAGAATGCTCCATGTGCCGAGGATTTCGGCTTCCTTGTTCAGCTTTTCGTGGTTTATTTCGATTATTACGTCCGGGTCGAGTGTCAGTATAGCCTCTTTCGTGATCTTTATCGAGAGCCTCGTATTTTCGACCGCGTTTACCCCTCCGGATAATTCGATCAGCTCGTTAATGTAGTTATTCCGCCCGATCACGTAGATGTCCTCAAGGGTTCCCGGGTTCCTTCCGACAACAAGAAGGACCTTCTTCTTCGGCACTCCTTCCGTTCTCTCCCTTATAGCTTCGAGTCTCTTTTCCATATCGGAGACCATTCTCTTCGCCTCGGTCTCTCTGCCCAATACCTCCCCCATGTTGGTTATCGTCTTCAATATATCGTTTATGGAATCGTTGCTGTTCGTAACGAGAGTTTTGAGCCCGAGCTTCCTTATTTTCTCGCCGAATATCGTGTCCTGGTCCTTCATAAGAACGACGAGATCGGGCCTGAGCGCGAGTATGGCTTCGTAGTTGGGATTGATCCAGCCTCCCACCTTCGGCAGAGTCTTCGCACTGGGCGGGAAATCCGAATAAATCGTTACGCCCACTACCTTATCGAGCTCCCCGAGCGCATAGATCATATCGGTCAGGTTCGGAGAGAGCGAGACTATACGCTTGGGTGTGTCTGCCGCAACGGCTTTCAGGCACGATGCCGTTACGATTGCGAGGATTATAATTGTTAGCAGGGATTTTTTTATCATTTCCTATCCTAAGAATAATTCGAACTGCATATAGTTCCTCAGATTGATTACCGAGTCGGGCGGAGGTTCGTAGCTTTTCATCAGCTCCGGGTGGATGGTCTTGGCGAATATCTCGAGCCCGTCGACGACCCTCGGCCCCGGCCTGCTGAAATATGAGTTAGCGTCGAATATGTAAATCTGGCCCTTGCCCGTGGACGGCAGCGAAAACCACTCCTCGTGCTGCATAACCGTATTGATTTCGCCGAGTGTTTTTTCTATATCATAGCCGCACGGCATTATAAAGAGCATCTGCGGCGCGAAATCCGCTATGTCTTTCCACGAGACCTTAAAAGAGGGCTCGCCTGCTTTTCCTATTCCGCATTCGCCCCCTGCGATCGCGACCATTTCCGGCACCCAGTGCCCGGCGACGTAAGGCGGGTCGAGCCACTCCATGCAGAAGACCCTCGGCCGGTCCCTCTCGTCCCGGAGGAGCGACCTTATCTTCTCTATCCTGTGCCTGAGCTTCTCCGTGACTTCACGCGCTATGTCGCTCGTCCCCGTCGCTTCGCCTATTATATTGATCGTTTCCAGTATCTCGTCGAGCGTCCTCGGCTCTAAAGAAATTATATCCGGGGTATGGCCCAATACTTTTGTCGCTTCTGCTACCTCGTTCCCGGATACGGCGCATACCTCGCAGAGCTCCTGTGTCAGTATGAGGTCGGGGTCCGCTTCTTTGAGAGCGTCTTTATCTATCAGGTATGTGCTCTTCCCTTCCGCGGCATTCCTGCTGACAAGCTCGTCTATTTCGCGGCTCGAAAGTTTCTCAGGGTCTATGAAGCTCATGATGACCCTTTTTTTCTCCCGCGCCTCCGGAGGATAATCGCATTCGTGCGTCACGCCCGTCACGCTCTCCCCCAACCCGAGGGCGTACAGAATCTCGGTCGTGCTCGGAAGGAATGAACATATACGCATTTTTAAATGCCTCCCTCGGATAATTCCGGGGAGAATGGATGCTGCCCTCTCCCCGTTTAATTATCATTAACGGCTTTAGATATTTATGCAAACGTTTTTATTCCACGAGGCCGAGTGTCGTATCCACCGAGCCAAGCTGCTGGCTTATACCCGTGATGAAAAATATATCCGGACCGTCGAAGTCGACTCCCGGCACGCCCGGCCTTATCGCGAGCGACTGCACGCCGTCGAATAAATCCGAGCCCGGATCGAACGCCCTTATGCCGGCCGGGAAAGGAGCGATGTACGGGAACGGGCTCACCTCGTCCGTGTCCGTATCGACTACCGCTATCTGGTCTGTGTCGAAGAGCGTTGTGAAGAGCAGGTTGCCTCTGATTGCGACATCGGCTGTTAAATTCAGAGAATCAAGGTCCGTGATTACTATCGGGTTATCGGTGCCGTTGATCACGTCGCCCGAGATAAGGTCCACTTTGAGGAGCCCGCCCACGAGACCCGAGACCCGTATACCCGAACCTTCCGTCAGGGGTTGCGACGAGAGGGCTGGGCAGGCAGACGGTCGGGTTTTCGGGGCTCAGCGGGATGTCGATCGTGTCGAACAGCACGTTTGACTGTGTATTTATGAGATCGATCGAGGGCGGGAAATCGAAATCGCATGTAAATTCGTTCGTGTCGGGGTCGAAAAGCACCGCTCCGTTGTTCATGGCGTAGAGTGTGTCGCCAATGACGACCATGCTCGTTGTATTCACGCCTGTAGCTTGTATCGTGCCGATGAACTGATTATTCGTCGCGTTGATCATCGAGATAAATCCGTTTCCCATGGGGTTGAAATTCTCGTCCAGGTTATTGTTTGTCACATAAACCCTTCCCTTCGTTATGGCTACTCTTACGGGCTCCTCGAACGGGGTTCCCGCGACTGTGAGCACGCTCTGGCAGGGTGCAGTCACGCCGCCCTGTCCGGCTCTCACTATGAGCGCCTCGCAAACCCTGGTTTGTACGTTTACTCGGGCAACGCTCTGCCCTATGTTATTAGCCACGTATGCGTGCGTATCGTCCAGGAAAGCCATGTCTATGGGATTTGAATTGGGTGGGAGTCCGATTTCACCTATTTTTTCTGGGGGATTTTGATTCAGGTCGAATACATATATGTTATCGGAAAACCCGTTTACGACGTACGCCCTGTCTCCCCTTATTTCGATGTCTGCGGGTACGCTTCCTAACTTGGCCAGATTCTGCTCGACTGCGTCCGAGAGAAGGGTAACGCCTATGACGATGTCTTCTATTACTCCACCGTCATTCGTCACGACCACATTAAAGGAATCGTCCGTATCGCCCACGAACGCCGGGTCGAAGCTCCCGTCCGAATTGGCGGTCGTCGTTTTTGTCTGGCCGGTATCAATATCCGTCACCTCTACAGTGCTCCCTGAAGGCGCGGCGCCGGGGAGTCCCCCCACCTTAATCGTCTCCTCGGAGCCCGCTTTCTGGGCGACGGCGAGTATGCTGCCCGAAGGTACGAACCCTCCGCCTCCGCCCGTATCGTTGCATGCCGCGAGCGCGAGACAAGTCATACCTAAAAGTAGAACTGAGAATAATGTCTTCATTTGAAATTCCTCCTGTGATGATGGTTCTTTTATTTTTATTTCCGTTTAGAAATTAACTCCCGCCGTAGCGAAGTACGTCCTTCCCGGCAGAGGGAAATCGAGCGCGTCCCTCACGTCGAGGTTATTCAACAGGTTCTTTATCTCGAATGTAAAAAAGAATTTTTTCCATTCCGCTTTCGCGCCCACGTCGTATGTTGTCCTCGCGGGCGTGGTGACCGAGTCCGGGAATGCGCTCACAGGTATTTTGTCTACGTAGTGGGTTTCCCAGAAGAGGGATACATAGTTCAGGTTGAATACCGCCCTGAGGTCGAACTTGTTCCTCGGCCTTCCCGGGAGCTGCGCTCCCGTCTCGTTTATCTCCCCGTCGAGGAACGTGTATCCGGCGAAGAGTTCAAAATATTTAAACGGCTTCAGTACGAGGCTCGTCTCGATCCCCTGCTCGTTTACGTTCCCGACGTTTTGAGGCTGGATAGTCTGCGCGCTTATGAATACGAACAGGATGAGGTCGTCTATGTGGTTCCTGAAGTACGTGACTTCGAGCGAGCCGCGCGGGTGCGAGAGTATGAAGCCGATATCGAAGTCGTAAGCCGTTTCGGGCTTGAGGTCCGGATTGCCTCTGATGAACCCTTCGTTCGGGAAGAAGAGCTCTCCGAAGCTGGGCGCCCTGTACGAGCGCCCTATATTCGCCTTGAACGAGAGATATTTCAGCGGCGTCACTATAACCCCGAGTTTAGGGGATACGCCCGAATCGGTCGTGGTCGTTGTCCCCGTCGTATTCCAGAGGTCGTATCGTATGACGGGGTTTATCACTATCATATCGTCGAGCAGGTTTATTTCGTCTGCGGCGAACAAGCTGAACATGAACCGCTTCGGGTTGTCGAAATCGTCGTTTTGCAGGATTTCCTCCATCAGCTCCGTCGAGAACGTGACTACCTGGTTGTAAGGGGCAAACCACGTGACCTGAGGGTTTATGCCGAATGAGTACGTTTTGCTGAGCGAGCTGATCGGGATTCCGACAGTCGGCTCGGGGTTCGTGAATTTCAGGTAGTCGAACCTGTTGAATATCAGGATGTCGAGGTCCGTGTCGGGCCTCATGAATTTTTCCTTGGATATGTTTATGCTCGTAAGGTTCCTCAAATCATTCTGGTTTGCGTCCGGCTGCTGGAATTCCCCGAGGCCGGGCACCCCCCTGTCGTCGTAGAAAAATTCGTTGAGCATGTTTATCTGCCAGCCGTTCCCCGGGTCGTAGCTGACTTTGCCGAGAAAGCTTTCCGAGTGGAATTGGTTGTTTATCCTCGTGAGTATGAGGTCGTTTACCGACTTGAACTTAAAGTCCCCCTCGCTCTGGGCGTGTGCGAACGAGACCAGATAGCTGAAGTCCCCCACCTTCTGCGCCCTCGACAGGTTGAGCCCGAACGTCTGGTACGAGCCGTACGTCGCGGAGCCGAACGTGAACGGTTTATCCGTTTTCTTAGTTACTATGTTGACCAGGCCCCCGATCGCGTCCGTGCCGGCGAATGCGGACGCTCCCCCCCGGATTATTTCGAATTTCTCCACGTAGTTGAGGGGTATCGTCGAGAGGTCGACGCCTCCCCCTATGGGGTTATTGAGCCTCACGCCGTCGAGCAGTATCACCACCTGGTCGTTCGACGAGCCCCTTATGGACATGGTCTTCAGCTGTCCGAACCCTCCGTAGTCGCGAACGACAACGCCCGGAGAGAACGAGAGGATTTCAGACGCGGTGTTGTACTCGCCCTGAAAATCATCGAGGTCTATGACGGTCGAAAAGGCGGACGGATAATCGAGAGGCGGCTCTACGGGAGTGCCTTCAACGACCACTTCCTCAAGCGTTTCTCCCTTATCTTCCTGGGCGTACGCCGATATCGAAGAGATGATAAGAAATGCGGATAAGAAAACTTTTATCACGGGCACCCCCGGTTCAGCCGAGCGGCAGCCGGGGGGCAGGTTGGATTGCAAATCCATTTACTTTCTCCTCCCCGAAGAAAAGTAAATTCACAGTTATAAGGCAGATATTCTGGCTCGTAGCCTCTGGACTCCCCTGCGCCTTCCCGGAAAACCGACTCCAGTGGCATAATGCGGGGGACTTTACGGACTACTTACAGCAGCGAGGGGCTGCACCGGATTCTACACCGGATTTCCCTTTTAAGCTGAAAGCACCTTATACCTATAAATTTTTAAAGAGCGTTAATTTACATACATCATAACTTTCAGGTTTTGAGAATTCAAGTAAAGCTGAAATTAAACCGGGCTTTCGCCGATTGTTCGGGAATATCAAGCTGAACCCTTTATAATCTCACCCGATATTCGGGATAACTTTGTTCCCGAATGTTTTTATTAGTTCCGTGATTATCTCATGCGTCGCCTGGGGGAATACCATCCGGCAGGCGATATAGTTGATACCCAGTTTATCCCTGTACATCTTTATCTCCTCGATGCAGTCTTCGGGCGTCCCGATTATGAACCGGTCTTCGGCAAGGTGCTCGAAAAGAGGGTCCTCTAATCCCGTGAGCTGCTTCCCCCTCACGAACATCTTTACGCCGAGTGAGAAATAGAATCTATACATGCTGATAATGTACTTATTCCCCCCTTCGACCGCTTTCTTCCTGTCGGGCGATACGAATGTCTCCCTCAGGAGTATGTGCTCGACGCTCCCGGGGTCCCTGCCCGATTTCTTCGCCTCATCGTTGTAGTATCCGAGCGTGTCCCTCACCATGTCCACAGTCCTGCCGGGACCAATCAGGAGGGGGTATCCGAACCTGCCTGCCCGTCTTATCGCGGGCTCCTCGAAAGCCCCAATATAAATCGGTATCGGATTCTGGACGGGACGCGGGGTCAGTTTCGCGTTCTCGAACTTATACCTTTTCCCTTCGTATGAGAATTTCTCGCCTTTGAGCGCTTTTTCCAGAACCTCTATCCCCTCGTCCATTCTGGAGGGCCTCTGCTTCATCGGCACGCCCATCCCTTCGTACTCCTCTTTCCTGTACCCGAGCACCACCCCTAAATTGAATCTCCCGTTCGAGATGTTATCTACTACCGCCGCGTCCTCAGCGACACGGATCGGGTTATGAAGGGGCAGTATGATGCCCGACGAGCCAATTTTTATCCTCGAAGTCACCGCCGCCATCGCTGCCGCAATGACAGCCGGGGAGGGGCAGTATCCGTCGTCGAGAAAGTGGTGCTCCGATATCCATGCGGAATCGAAATTCACGCTCTCGGCGAGCTTGACCTGCTCGAGCGTGTTCTTATATAGCTCGGGATGCGTGTAAGGAAGCTCCTGATGCGTCTGCATTCCGAATAGTCCCACACCGAATTTCATGGCTTATCCTCCTTATATCGACGGGTAAGGATTTATTATAACACCGGCTGTTTAATTAAATCCAACCGTAATCGGTTTAATTACACCCGTAAGGCTTTTCGTGTTATAGAAGTATTGTGTTTTTCGTTCTCTTCGGTTTATAATGAAAAGCACAATCTTAAGCGAGGTGTAAAAAATGGCTAAAGAGATAAAATTCGGACTTTCCGCCCCTATGCCCGGGGCTGATATGGATGGTCTACTCAAGTTTTCGGTAATGGCCGACAAGCTCGGATTCGATACTGTCTGGTATCCCGACCATGTGGTTTTTGTTTCCCCTACGGAAGCGCATGAGGCGTGGACAATAGCTACCGCAGCCGCAATGATGACGAAAAACATCAGCCTCGGCACGGTATCCGACCCTCACAGGATGCACCCCGCTGTTTTCGCACAGCGCCTTGCTTCCATAGACCACCTATCGAAAGGCAGGGTTACATTGACACTGGGCGTGGGCGAGTCCATGAACCTCGACGCTTACGGGATAAAATGGAATAAGCCGCTTACGAGACTCAGGGAATCGATGCAGGTGATGCAGAAATTATGGGCCGCCGAAGGGCCCGTCGATTATAAGGGCGAGTTCTTCGAGATGAAGGGCGCCTTCTTACAGGTCAAGCCCTACAAGAGGAACAGGATTCCGACCTATTTAGCTACACATACTCCGAAAGGGTTGAAGCTCGTCGGCGAATTAGGCGACGGATGGCTGCCGATAGACTTAAACCCGAAGCTCTACGCCGAGTATCTCGGTGTGATAAAGGAGAGCGCAAAGGACGCGGGGCGCAAGATGAAAGAAATCGACCCGGCTCTCTGGGTGTTTACGTCCCTCGGTAAGAACGAGGACGAGGCCTATAAGACGCTCGAGCCCTTTAAATACGTGCTCGTGATGCAGGATCAGCTTCAGAAAGCCGGATACGATGTAAAGATCCCCGAGGAATACCAGGGTCTTAATTATTTCAACGTCATCCCTCAGGACGAGGCGGGCAGGCAGAAGTTCAGGCAGATAGGACAGTTCTTCCCTAGGGAAGCCATTATAGATTTTACAATTACAGGATCTGTGAAGGATTGCATAAAGAAGATCGAGAAATATATTAGCAAGGGCGTAAGGCATTTCGTGCTTTTCTATAGATTCAGCCCCGACCCCGAGAAGGCTCTCAAGTCTTATGCAAAAGACATCATCCCATATTTCAAAGGCTGATCCTTTTACGGCAATAGAGGTTTATGCGTAAGATTTCCATATCTTAGCGCCTGCTTATAAGAGCCGCGAAATCTCATCTTTTTCTTTACATTCCCTCCTTTTGTAAAGGAGGGTCAGGGTGGATTTTCTCCTTTTGTCATTCCCGAATGCTTTTATCGGGAATCCACACAATGTGTGTTCATATACGATTTCTGCATTACTCCTCCGCTTAACCAATCCTGTCATTTCGAGCGCACGCGAGAAATGCTTTCTTTCGCTTTTCTTTTTAATCCCCTCCTTAGAAAAAGGAGGGCTAGGGAGGATTTAGTTTTTCTTCTTTTTTACTTCCCTCTCCACGGTAGGAACAATCAAAAGCACCAAAGCATCTTAGCTCCCGGCTCAATGCTGCTTAATCCAAATCAGGATAAAGGTGGGGGTAATCTTTCTTTTCCGTGTGGGATTAACCTAGTTCGCCGACTCGTTCGTGTCCTTCGCTCCGCCGTCCTCGAAATACACGTACTTGTATATAACAAGGTCGAGCGGGTTCGGCTTAAGCCCTTTTACATAGGGCTTTATCATGTTCTGCTGGTTCGATATATAAAAGGGCGCTATGGGCGTGTCGGTTTCCAAAAGTATCTTTTGCGCCTGGTCGTAAAGCGCCTTCCTCTTTCCGGGGTCGAGCTCCTGCGCAGCTTTCTCTACCAGAGCGTCGTATTCCCTGTTGCACCACCTCGTCCTGTTGTTCCCTGACGAGCATGTGAATAGCGACATGAAGTTGTGCGGGTCGGGGAAATCGGCCCCCCAGCCGGCCCTGTGGATCTCCGGAGGGTCCGTATTTATAGTGCTCAGGTACACCTTCCATTCCTGGTTCATAAGCTCGACCTCGACTCCCAGATACTCCTTCCACATGCTCTGAAGCGCCTCCGCGATTACCCTGTTGTTGCTCACGTCGGGCCAGAGGAACGTCACAGCCGGGAACCCTTTCCCGCCCGGGTATCCGGCTTCCTTTAGCCACTCCCTCGCCTGCTCGGGGTTAAAGTCGATCCCTATGTCCGGGTTGTAGCCGAGCATATTCTTGGGTATCCAGGATTTTGTCATGATCCCCGCTCCCTGAATAAGGTCCACTATGCTCTTCCTGTCTATGGACGCGGCGAAAGCCTTTCTCACGAGAGGGTTGTCGAAAGGAGGCTTCTGCACGTTAAAAGCTATGTAGTTCCCTCTGAACTGAAGCGTCGTCGTAAAATCCGGGAGGTCTTTTAACCTCGGCACTTCGAGGGGCGGTATGCTCTTGCTGTCCGCATAGTCGAGCTCGCCGCTTTCATACTGGGCAAGGGCGGACGACGGGTTTTCGTTCATGATGAGTCTGACTTTATCGATCTTAGGCTTCTCCCCCCAGTACGAGGGGTTCTTGGTGAGAATTATGCTGTCGTGGTGCTTCCACGAGGTGAGCTTGTAAGGGCCCAGCGTAACGATGTTCTCGGGCTCAGTCCATTCGAGCCCGTGTTTCTCTATGACGTCCTTCCTCTCTGGGAATGTAGTAATGAATGCGAGCATGCTGGGGAAATACGCCGCCGGCCTCCTTAGTTTTACCTGAAGGGTTTTATCGTCGAGCGCTTTTACGCCGACCTGCTCCGGGTCCTTTATCTTGCCCGTATTATATTCCTCCGCGTTCTCGACATCGTAGAGGGAATAGGCGTAGTCCCCGCCCGTTTCCGGGTTCAGAATCCGCTTCCATGAATATTCGAAATCCCCCGCTGTGAGCGGTTTGCCGTCCGTCCACTTGACCCCTTCCCTGATCTTAAACGTATACGTCTTCCCGTCCCCGCTGATCTGCCAGCTTTCCGCGAGGTCGGGCTCCGGTGTGAAATCGTCGCTGAACTTTGTCAGCCCCTCCATTATGTTATTGATGACCGTAACGGACGTGCTGTCCGTGGCGAGCGACCAGTCGAGCGAAGGTGGCTCGTTTCCGAGGTTTACGTTGATCGTGTCTCTTGCGCCCGTGCCGGTCTTACCGTTATTTCCGCATGCCGTTATCAGAGAAAGACAGAGGATTATCAGAAAATACCTGCAGCGCATGGGTCTTATCTTAAAGTATGGGCCCGGGCCTGTCCAATCGGGAATGATTAAGCTAAAACGCTCTCCCCCGTGACCTCGTATGTAACGATGCTTTCAGTCCCCTCTATGAGCTCGGGGAATATTGAAGCGAAATCTTCGAAGTAGGGCTTTTCAAAATGGAGGTCGAGGTCCTTTTGACTCCTCCATCTCTCATAAAAGGTGAATGAATCGGGGTCGAATGGGTCCTGGAGGAATTCGTAAACGATACACCCCTCCTCGCTTCTCGAAGGCCCCAGCATCCCCTGTGACATCACTATCATCTGCTGCCGGCACTCGGGCTTGGTTCTGAATTTCGCGATCAGTATTAGCACGGTTTTCCCCTTTACAAAGTTGATGAAAAATCGTAGTATAGGCTTTGCTCGGAATCTTTTCAAGCGTACTTAAAAGGGATTCGGGAGAAATATGATGTCGGACGATAAATATAAGCGGGGAGTGGAAAAACTCGAAGAGATATCTCCGGGGGCTTCAAAGAGAACAGCTGAAAGCCTGAACGATATAGCGCCCGACATGGTGCGCTATATGATGGAATTTGTCTTCGGAGAGATAGCATCGCGTCCGGGTCTCGATATGAAGTCCCGCGAGATTACAGCCGTCGCCGCCCTTACCGCCCTCGGGACTGCGCCAAATCAGCTCAAGATACATATCAAGGGCGCGCTTAATTGCGGGTGCTCGAGGGAAGAGGTCGTGGAGGTGATTATACAGGTTCTCGTCTATGCGGGCTTTCCCGCCGCCCTCAACGGGCTAAGGTTAGCGAAAGAGGTATTTCAGGAGCTGGACGGCAAATCCTGAGTCCGGCAAATCAATCCCCCTTCAATATATAATGCGGTTATTACGGGCGCTTGTTTTCCGCCAGGAGCTTTTCCTCGATCTCTTCGAGGGTCATTCCCTTTGTTTCGGGCACCAGGCGCCGCACGAATATGATCCCTCCCAGGCTCACGAGCGCATATAGCCAGTACGTATAGGAAGCTCCGACAGCTTCCAGCAGGGGCAGGAAAGAAAAAGATACTACCAGGTTCGCTCCCCAGCTCGACATCGTGGCGATACTCACGGCCCTTCCTCTCACGTTCAGCGGGAAAATTTCAGTCATTATAATCCAGGGGATCGGTCCCGTCGAAAAAGCGAAGCAGGCTATGTAAAACCATACGGCGATCACCGTAGCCCTGCCTATCTCGAGACCTGCGCCCGAATCCCGGAGCGCGAATATCGACCCGATCGCGGTCAGGGAAATCAGCATCCCTCCCAGCCCGGCGTAGAGGAGAGGCTTCCTCCCCGCTCTGTCTATGAGCCATACGGCAATGAAGGTCGCGAGCACGTTCACGACGCCCACACTGACCGTAGCGAGAATAGCCGCATCCGCGGATTTCATACCCGCTTCCCTGAACAGGGAAGGCGCATAGTACATGACTGTATTTATGCCGACCCACTGCTGAATCAGAAAAAGTCCTATGCCCGTGACGAGCGCCCGGCTCACGGGGGGTCTCAGCATATCGGTGAACCCGCCTTTCGATTCCATGGATATGACCTTCCGTATCTCGTTCAATTCCGCATCCGCCAGAGACGAGTCCCCTCCGCATGTTTTCAAAAGTATCTCTTTCGCTTCCCGGTCCTTACCCATTTTGATGAGCCACCTGGGGCTGTGCGGCAGTATGAACATTCCGAAAAACAGTACTGCCGCCGGGACTGCGCTCGTCCCCAGCATGAGCCTCCAGTTCCCGGAGCCTGTGAACGTCCTGTCGACGAAATAGCCGAGCAGTATCCCTATCGTTATGGCGAGCTGAAAATACGTAACCTGTCTTCCCCTCCCGGCTGCGGGGGAGATTTCCGCGATATAAAGCGGAGCCGATGCCGAAACCGCTCCGAGCGCGAGCCCGAGCATAAACCTCGAGGCGAGTAGGGTTCCGGCTGAATGAGACAAGGCGGATGCGGCCGCTCCCGCGATGAAGAGCAGAGCAGCGCCCTGCACCATTATCTTCCTTCCGAATCTGTCCGCGAGTAAGCCGTTTATGAGCGCTCCCAGGATACCCCCTATCAGTACCACGGCGATGACGCTCCCTTTCCCCACCGTGTCTAGACGGAACGCGTCCGAGATAAAACCCAGCGCACCGCTTATAGACCCCGTGTCATAACCCAGGAGCAGGCCTGCGAGCGCTGCTATGGCCGAAGTCAGGAACACGATTCCGCTCTTTTTACCGGGATTCATGGAGGTACGGCGCTTTTAGATTGAATTTGATTTATGCGTTTTTAAAAACGAAGACATTATATGTAGCTTTTTCCGGGATTGCCAGAGTGCATGATATAATAGTTGCCTGATTTATCAGCGCCGGCATCAAATTGTTATGGGACTGATAAAAATAAGTTAATATAAGTAATTCATGAGCACGGTTTTTTGAGAACGAATATTAAAAATTTCCGGATGAGGAGATATATATGAGAACAAGCCTGCTGTTGTTTTCCCTTCTTTTCTCTCTGCTGTCATTTTACGGGTGCGCGAAGCCCCAGGGCTATAGCCCTCAGTCGAAAAGGGCCTATGTGCTCCAGATGAGGGACAATACGCTTGCCGAGATTTACAGTAGAAACCCGTATGTAAAGGACTTAGTCGAGCACTCGGCCGGGTACGGCGTCTTCAGCAACATTAACACGCAGCTTCTTATCATCGGCTCGGGGAACGGCTACGGAGTAATAACCGACAATGCAAACGGGAAAACGACCTTCATGAGGATGGCCGGCGGCGGGGTAGGACTCGGAGTGGCCCTTACGGATTTCAGGGAACTGATAATTTTCAACAACAAGAGCGTCCTCAGGCAGTTTATAAGCAAGGGCTGGGATTTCGGCGTCCAGGGCGATGCCGTGTTGAAATCCAAGACGCAGGGTGCGGCCGCCAGCGGTTCGGTGCCCTTCGATTCGGATATAATTATTTATCAGCTCACCAAGCAGGGTATCGCTCTCCGCACGAATGTCGGCGCGGAAAAATACTGGATCGACAGCGATCTGAATTACTACTAATTACCGGTTAAGCCGCCGTGTACCGGGAACCGGTCGTTTTTGAAGGACCCGAGATGTTCTTGGTTTCGCGAGTTTCCGATTCGCCCGGGTAATTGGAAAATATGAGTTATAAAATAGTGCTCGCATCTTCGTCCCCGAGGCGGAAGGAGCTTTTGGCCACACTCGGGATCGAGTTCGAAGTAATACATCCCCGTTCGGACGAAACTCCCGTGGACAATGAATCTCCTCTGGAGTTCGCTCTCAGAATTTCGGCGGAAAAAGCCTCGTCCGTTTCCATGAGTCTCGAAAACGGCGGAATCGTCATAGGGGCCGATACGATCGTCGTTGTGGACGGAGAGATTCTCGGCAAGCCCTCCGATGCTGAAGAGGCCGCCGCAATGCTCGGCAAGCTTTCGGGAAAAGAGCATCATGTGTACACGGCTTTTTCCATCGTAAGGCCGAAAAACGAGCTCCTTCACAGGGAGATCGTGGATACGAAGGTCCGTGTGAAACCCCTTGCGGCTTCCGAAATAGAAGGTTACATTAAGACCGGAGAGCCCATGGATAAAGCCGGAGCTTACGGGATACAGGGGATAGGCTCGTTCATGGTCACGGGGATCGAAGGCTCGTACTCGAATGTAGTCGGACTTCCCGTCGCGGAGCTTCTCGAAGCCTTGAGAAAACTAGGGATCGCGGAATTTTTCGGAAAGGATGGATTTACCAGATAATTTAAAGTCCGTAAAGGAAAGGATAGAGAATGCGGCAAAGAGGGCTGGCAGGCATGCAAACGATGTAAAGCTTGTCGCCGTGACGAAAGGGGTTGAGCCCCGGCGCATAATAGAGGCGGTAAGCGCGGGCATACATACATTCGGCGAGAATTACGCCCAGGAATTCAGGCTTAAAAAGGAAATAATCGATAGCACCGTAAGCGAAAATGTGGAGTGGCACTTTATAGGCCGGTTACAGCGGAACAAGGTTAAATACCTGATAGGCGACGTGGAGCTTATACATTCCCTCGACTCTGTTACAGTCGCACGGGAGATCGAAAAAAAGGCGGCGGGCCTGGGCATAAAAGCAAAGGTGCTTATCGAGGTGGATACGGGTGAGGAGGAAACCAAGGGCGGGGTTGGAAAAGAGGATCTGGAGGGGTTCCTGGCAAGTCTTCAGGAATTCCCGTCCGTTGAGGTCCGCGGTCTTATGACAATGCCCCCTTATTTCGATGACCCGGAGAGCGCCAGGCCTTTTTTCACGGCTCTAAGGGATTTGCGCGATAAGCTCAGCGTCAAATATCCGGGACTGAGAGAGCTTTCGATGGGCATGAGCGGCGATTTCGAGGTTGCAATAGAAGAAGGCGCGACGATAGTAAGGATAGGAACCGCTATTTTCGGGCCTAGGCAATAATAATCCTCAAGAGTCGGAAAACGATAATGGCAAAAGTAGGGTTCATAGGCGGCGGGAATATGGCGGAGGCTCTTATCAGGGGCCTTATTTCGTCCGGGGTATATAAAAAGAACGAGATTCTCGTAAGCGATACGGCCGGGAAAAGACTCGACCATCTGAAATCCGCGTACGGGGTCGCGACGACCGGCGACAATAAGGAGGCCGCCGGGAAGTCCGATATCGTGGTCCTGTCCGTAAAGCCGAACACCGTCCGGAAGGTAGTGAGCGAGATCAGGACTCAAATTACGGCGAAGAAAATACTGATTTCCATTGCAGCGGGGATTCCGACTTCTTTGATTTCAGGCGTTCTTAAAAAGAAGGCCAAGATAGTCCGCGTAATGCCGAACACCCCGGCCCTTGTCCTTGCCGGAGCGTCTGCTCTATACTGTAATCCCAACCTGAATGAAGAAGAGCGGGAAAATGTTAGAAAGATTTTCGAAGCGGTCGGTATCGCATATGTCGTCGACGATGAGCGCCTGCTCGATAGCGTTACGGGACTCAGCGGGAGCGGGCCCGCCTTCGTATCCATGTTTATAGAGGCTCTGTCCGACGGAGGGGTCAAAATGGGGCTCCCCAGGGAAGCCGCGCTGAGACTCGCGGTCCAGACCGTATTCGGGACGGCGAAAATGATAATCGAAGATATGTCTCATCCGGCAGTGCTTAAGGATAAGGTCTCCTCTCCGGGAGGCACGACAATAGAGGGCATACATAAGCTCGAGGCCGGCGGGTTCAGGGCGAGCGTTATTTCGGCGGTAGAGGCGGCCACTCATCGTTCGAGACAGCTGTCCAAGGAGGATAAGTAGTGTTTATAATTGCGAACCTGGTAATCGGAGTCGGGCAAACCCTTCATTACATAATAAACATTTATCTCTTTATAGTTGTGGCGAGAGCCGTGATTTCATGGGTAAACCCGGACCCCTATAATCCTATAGTCCGGTTTTTATACATGGCGACCGAGCCCGTTTTAAGGTACGTGAGAAGGGTTCTGCCTATATTCGGCGGGATAGATTTTTCTCCGATTATTGTAATGATCGCGCTCTTCTTTATAGACCAGGTTTTAGTTCAGTCCATCATCGATTACGGATATAGATTAAAAGCGGGCTTGCCGTAGCCTACCCGATGAAAAAATCCTCGATAACAATTACAGTTCAGATCCAGCCGAAGTCAGCGAGCGATGAGATAGCGGGCATCCATGACGGCAGGCTGAAAATCAGGATTTCGGCTCCGCCCGTTGACGGCAAAGCGAATGAACGCCTGACGGAGGTCCTGGCAAAAGCCTTAGGCGTGTCGAAATCGAGCGTCGAAATAATAAGAGGAAAAACCTCGAAGATTAAAACGATTAAAATAGCCGGTATCGATGAGGAAGATTATAATCAGCTCATTTCAAAATACGGCAAAGATTAGGCTCTCCGAAACTATTCCCTGTAGGCGACCATGTCAGAAATTATAATCGGCGGAGAAAGGATACATTACTTGGAAGGCGGTCTCACGGACCCTGCCCGTCCCACGGTCCTGATGATACACGGCGCCGGTCAGAGAACCGCTACATGGAGGTATCAGCTGGAGGCTTTCAAAAACCACCCCGCATACAATTTTATAGTGCCGGACCTCCCCGGTCACGGTATGTCTGAGGGTAGCGGCTTTAAAGATATAGCCGGCTATAAGGGGTTTATTGAAGAGTTCGCCGACGCTCTCTGCTTTAACGACCTTATTCTTGTCGGTCATTCGATGGGCGGCGGGGTCGCAATGGTATTTGCTCTCGACCATCCGGAGAAAGTGAGAGCCTGTGTTCTGGCCGGGGCCGGAGCGAGGCTCCGCGTCGCGGGTGAAACTCTCAATGCAGTAAAAAATAACTATCAGGCATTCTGCGACGCTGCGCCTGCAAGGATGATCGCGCCTGACTCGCCCGAAGAGATCAGGAAGGAATTCAGAGAGGGCCTGCTAAACACATCCCCTGATGTCTGCTATTGGGACCTCGTCGCATGCGACGAATTCGATATCATGGAAAGGGTTCATGAAATAAAAACTCCCGCATGCATTATATCGGGCGAATTTGATATTCTGACTCCCCCTAAATACGGGGAGCATCTCAAAAACAGCATCAGGGATTCGTTCTACCATCTGATTCACGATGCGGGCCATTTCATGATGCAGGAAAAGCCCGAAGAATTCAATAGAATCCTGAGGGGTTTCTTAATATCCGTAGAGCCTTAGCATTTTCATGAATCCATATACCGCTTAAATTCATCTATTGAAAATATGCCCGTCTATATTTATATTAAAAACATGAGGGGCTATAGAATTAACAGGTCCATCTTAACCAAAATCGTCAGTGGTTGAGGTATGTTAGGGTGAGGATGTCAATTTCATTAATAACATTACTGGTATTTTTCGGGTCTGTTGTTAAATCCGAAAGTGTCGATTACAGCGTGGAAAATGCCTACAGGCATAGAACCGAGCAGTCCTGCTACAATTACACTTTCATAGACAATAGCTCGATAAGGGGGACTTTGCTCGAAAAAGAGCAGTTGGACTCTTCTCCGGATAAACCCGATTTCGTTTCTTATGACGCCGTGCTCAACGTATGTAAGCCTGATAATGCAGTGCAATTAGCAGTCATTGACAAGCCGGGCACATTAGACATTCAAACCGATGATGCGGCGCGTTCATCAGGAGATACTCCGCTCTTACCTAATCCTCAGATACAATTTGTCGAAGAAGACAAGGTGAATTACGACCAGTTTCAATCCAGGAATACCATATTTTACGGGGGGCTAGTGCCTTTTGTAGCTGTCCCGGACAGCGATTTAGTTACCGAAGATCACTTTTTCAACCCTAATAGCTTTTCCTTTTTCCTTTATTTCAAAAAGAAGTTTTGATCAATTCATAAAGCTATAGTTACTCCCCATAGCTCCGGCATTATCTAAAGTCGGTCGTTTGCGTGCTTCCGTTAGGCGGCTGCCGATGTTCCGCTCCCTTTACTAGAATAGCTATTTTGTTAAAATAAATGCAGCTTTTTAAAAGGGGGACAGAAGAAATGAAAATAGCGCTTTTAGGCGGAACGGGCGACATTGCCGAAGGGCTCGTGCTCAGGTGGTCAAAAGCCGGGCACGAGATCTATATCGGGTCGAGGAGCGATGAGAAGGCCAAGGGTATCGCCGCCGAATATATAGAGAAGCTAAAGGCTCTGGGCGTCGAGCCCAGGATTCACGGCATGCCCAATGCGGAGGCGGCGAAACAGGCGGAAGTCATAATAATAAGCATCCCTCCCGAGCACGCGGCGTCGACAGTCAGCCAGATTCGGGACAGCTTTACAAATCAGATCGTCGTTACGCCCGTCGTCTCGATGAAAAGGGAGGGGAAGACATTTTTATATAACCCCCCGCAGCAGGGCTCTTCGGCTCTGGAGATAAAGCAGGCGCTGCCCGAAACGGCGAGGCTCGTATCCGCTTTTCATAACCTCCCGGCGAAGGAGCTCAGCGAAATAGACAAGCATCTCGATTACGATGTGGTTATATGCGGGGATGACGACGGCGCAAAGGAAGTGGTAAAGAAGCTCACCGAGGATATGCCCAACCTGCGTGTTCTGGATGCAGGCGCCCTGGAGGCGTCCGCGATGATAGAATCGATGACCCCGCTGATCGTCAATCTCAATGTGAGGTATAAGCCTCAGCATTTTTCTGTAAAGTTCGTGTAAGTCCCGAAGAGACGGCCCTTCGGGTCGTCTCTATTCCCCGATGATTTGGAGTATCACGTCCCTCGTGCGCGGCCTGTTGTCGAAGTCGACCACGATTATCTGCTGCCACGTCCCGAGGAGGAGCTCGGAGGATGAAAAGGGCACCGTGAGAGAGGCCCCCTGAAGCGCCGCCCTGACGTGGGAATAGCCGTTCCCGTCCCCCCACCTCGCGTCGTGGTGATAGTGTATGTTCCTGGGCGCTATCCTGTCGATTGCCTCCCTGAAGTCCCTTATGGCTCCGCCTTCGAATTCTATGGTGGTAACCCCGGCCGTCGAGCCCGGTATAAAAACCGTTACTATGCCGGAGGATATTTCGGACTCCCTGACTTTCTCCTCCACCTCCGCCGTTATGTCTATGAGGTCTGTTTCCCCCTGCGTGCGGAGTCTTATGCTCTTCGTGATTACAGCCATATCGGTCCTCCTATAGAAGCTTTAGCTGTGCGGGTTTCTCGAGCGGGACCGCTTCGAAGCCCCTTTTTTGCAGCGCGCGCGCGAACTCGGTCGGATGCCCGTGTATGAGATAGACCTTTTCCGGTCTCACGAATTCGACGAACTGAAGGAGCTCGTCGAAGTCCGCGTGACTGCTGAGCGGGAAGACCTCGTCCGCGTTAAACACCTGCTTTATGTAAGCAAGTTCATCAGGCGCTGATTCTATCACTATACCGACCCTTTTATCCCGGATCTTGTCGATATCTTTGGACTCCCCCTTGAGCGGAGGAAATACGAGGACCCTGCCTTCGGTCTTCTTCGGTTTGAACACCTCGTAATTAGGGAATTGTATCCCGAACTCTTCGTATATCTTAAGAGCTTTGTGTATGGACTTGTGGACACCGAACTTGTACCCGGCCTCCGACAGCCTCTTGATAGTTTCCTGCGCTTTGCCTACGGCTTCCGCGAGCAGGACGGGGACCGCGCCCGACGAGAACGAGTCGTCGATGAATTCCGTAAGTGATTCCATTACTTTGTCGGCGGACGGAAATACGTATTTCGGGGAACCATAGGTGCACTTTAGGACTAGTATCTGACACCTTTTTACCCTTGCCGGCTCTGATGTGAGAGATTCCCTCAGATTTATATCCCCCGTGTAAATGATGGTCTTGCCGGCCTTTTTTACCTCTATCTGAGCCGAGCCGAGCATGTATCCCGAAGGTATAAGCTCCACTTGTACGTTGCCGAGCGTGAAGGGTCTGTTGTACGGGCAGGCGAGGGTGACAGATTTTTTTATTCTTTTTTCAATTAGCCTGATTGTCTCGGGTGTGGCGATTACTTTTTCGGGCGGGACGAACCTCCCTGTATTAGCGTTCGATATGAAAGAGAATTTCGCCTTCTTTCTGGAATCGAACCACAGGTCTGTGCCCCTGAGATGAATCCCCTGATCGTACTCTATCATGAAGCTCAAAATCTAGTGTACTTTCAAAAGGTTGATTTGCAAGCGTGAAAGGGGGTCTTGTTGACATTGGATAATTAGAAAGGTGATAATTCTTAAAATCTGTCCCGAAATCATTAAACTATTCAGATAGAAAAAATTCTCAAGGGAGTTACCTCAATGGACAAGACCGAAATTCTTCTCAAGGAATTGACAGAGTCCCACGGCGTTCCGGGTTATGAAACGGATATACGTGAAGTTATAAGGAAATACATGAAGCCCCTCGGCGGGATAAGCAAGGACAACATGGGCAGCCTGATTTGCAGGAAGCCCGGAAGCTCGGCGGAGCCCAAAGTGATGCTCGCGGGCCACATGGACGAGATCGGGTTCATGGTAAAGCACATATCGTCCGACGGTTTTATAAGATTTACCACCCTCGGAGGGTGGTGGGACCACGTTCTTCTCGGTCAGCGCGTGATTATCAAAACGAATAAAGGAGATGTGATCGGGGTCATAGGGGCAAAGCCTCCCCACCTCCTCTCTCAGGACGAGCGTACGAAGCTCCTTCAGAGAAAAAATATGTACATCGACATAGGCTCGACTTCGGAAAAGGAGGTCGAAAAAGCAGGCGTGCGCGTGGGCGATCCGATCGTCCCCGTGAGCGAGTTTTCAATTCTGGCTAACCCGAAAACCTATATGTCTAAGGCGTTCGATGACCGGGTAGGATGCGGCGTGGTTATCTCCGCTCTTCAGTCCCTCTCCCCGGACAAGCATCCCAACACATTATACGGCGTGGCCACGGTTCAGGAAGAGGTCGGAGTCAGGGGCGCGAGCACGAGCGTCGAAATGGTCGGTCCCGATATAGCGATAATACTGGAGTCGGACATTGCCGGCGACGTACCCGGAATCAAGCCCGACGAGTCCTCGACGAAGCTCAACGGGGGGCCTTCCCTCCTCCTCTACGATGCTCGCATGATACCCAACCTCAAGCTGCGGGACCTCATCGTGGATACGGCGAAAAAATTAAAGATACCGTTACAGTTCACGACGATGGAAGGGGGGGCGACCGACGGCTCCGTTATCCACCTCCATAAGCACGGTGTCCCTACGGTCGTGCTGGGCGTCCCCACCCGCCACATACACAGCCATAACGCGATAATTCACAGGAACGACTTCGACAACACGGTAAAGCTCCTTATGGGTGTCGTTCAGAAGCTCGACAAGAAAAAGGTCGGGGAAATAAAATCGTTTGTATAGCAAAAACGGGGGATCCGGTACGGGTTATGCACTAATTTTGTCGGGCTGTGCTTGATGGCCGGCTCGAAACCTTGTCCCGTATTTCCAAATTACTGGTAAACTTAAACGACTTTGGATTTCATAAAAATCACAGGCGCGAGAGAGCATAATTTAAAGGACGTTTCCCTCAAGCTGCCCCGGAGAAAGCTGGTGGTGATAACCGGGATCAGCGGCTCGGGGAAATCTTCCCTCGCCTTCGATACGCTCTTTGCGGAGGGGCAGCGGAGGTATATGGAATCCCTCTCCGCCTATGCGAGGCAATTCGTCGAGCAGATCGGTAAGCCCGACGTGGATTCTATAGAAGGGCTTTCCCCCTCGATCTCGGTCGATCAGAAGACTTTTCAGAGGAACCCCCGCTCTACAGTCGGCACCATAACGGAGATATACGATTTTCTGAGGCTCCTCTTCGCAAGGCTGGGGAAGCCTTACTGCTCAAACTGCGGCATAGAGATAGCAGCCCAGAGCCTCGAGAAGATGACGGAGCGCGTTGCCGGTCTCGGGGAGGGCGAGAAGGTCTCGGTTTTCTCGCCGATTGTGCAGGGGAGGAAGGGGGAGTACAGAAAGGAGCTCGAGGAGCTGAGGAGAGAGGGTTTTCTGAGGGTCAGGATAGACGGGAAGCTCCACGACCTCGATGAGGAGATCAAGCTAAATAAACAGAAAAAGCATACGATAGAGCTCCTAGTGGACGTTATCGTAATCCGTCCCGGGGAGACGCGGAATAGAATAGAAGAATCGCTGAAATTGGCATTGAAGCGTTCGGGAGGAGTGGCGAAGGCGGAGACCGCCTCAGGCCGGGTCCTCAGTTTGAGCGACAAATTCGCATGTCCCGATTGCGGTATGAGTTACCCTGAAATTTCCCCCCGTCTTTTTTCATTCAACAGCCCGTACGGCTCATGCCCGACGTGTCAGGGCATGGGCGAGACCTGGTTCTGCGACCCGGAGCTCCTCATTGACGAAGAGCTGTCCATAAACGACGGCGCGATAATACCCTGGAGGAACTCGAATTACTTCAGGCAATTAACCGAGAGCGTTGCGGAGTACTACGGGATCGACCTCTCGGTCCCTTTCCGGAAGCTCCCCGCAAAAGCAAAAAAGGTTCTTATTTACGGCTCAGGCGACGAGGATATCACGTTTAAGAGGGAAAAAAGGGGCCGTGTCCTCAAATACAGGGACACGTATGCCGGCGTCGCCGGGATAATCACGGAATGGTATAAAGAGACCGATTCCCCGCCCGTCCGCGAAAAGCTCTCTCAATTCATGCGCACGGCCGAGTGCCCGGAATGCGGGGGCGCGAGGCTCAGAAAAGAAGCCCTTTCCATACTGATCGACGATAAATCCATATACGAAATCGTCACGATGTCTTCTGAGGACTGCCTCGCGTTCTTCAGTGCGCTGAATATGACTGCGAGGGAGAGGGAGATAGGCGACCGGATTTTCAAGGAGATAATTTCCCGCCTGGAATTCTTATCCGACGTAGGTCTCGGTTACCTCACTCTCGACCGCTCGGCCCCGAGTCTTTCGGGCGGCGAGGCGCAGAGGATAAGGCTCGCGACACAGGTCGGCTCGAAGCTCACCGGTATTACGTACGTGCTCGACGAGCCCACAATAGGGCTCCATCCGAGAGACAACAGGCGGCTTATAGATACCCTCAAGTCGCTCAGGGACGGGGGCAATACCATCATTGTGGTGGAGCATGACGAAGAGACGATAAGGAGCGCGGATTTTATTGTGGATATAGGTCCGGGAGCGGGCGAAAAGGGCGGCCGGATAGTGGCGGAAGGCAATATCGACGAGCTCATTCGTCACCGTGAATCCCTCACAGGAAACTATTTATCGGGAAAGGTCAAGATTCCCATACCGGAGGCGCGGAGGACGCCGAGAGGCTTTATTTCGATAGAGGGAGCATCAGAGCACAATTTGAAATATATAGACGTATCCTTCCCGCTGGGAGTTTTCACGTGTGTCACGGGGGTATCGGGTTCGGGCAAGAGCACGCTCGTGATCGATACTCTCTATAACGCGCTCGGCCGTAAGCTCTATAGGAGTAAAGAAAAGGTCGGGAAGTACGAGAGGCTTTCGGGAGTCGAAGATATAGACAAGGTCATAAATGTCGAGCAGACGCCTATCGGCAGGACCCCGAGGTCTAACCCTGCCACCTACACCGGTATCTTCTCCCCTATAAGGGACTTATACTCGATGCTCCCGCAGGCCAATATGAGGGGGTATAAACCAGGAAGGTTCAGCTTCAACGTCAGGGAGGGACGCTGCAGCGTCTGCCTCGGCCACGGCGTCGTGAAGATAGAGATGCATTTCCTGCCCGACGTATACGTGACGTGCGAGCGGTGCGGAGGCGCCAGGTACAACACGGAGACCCTCGAGGTCAAATACAACGATAAAAACATCGCCGAGGTCCTGGATATGACCGTCAGCGAAGCCGCGGAATTTTTCGGAAACGTTCCCCACATTAAATCGAAGCTCGATGTGCTTGAGGAGGTGGGACTCGAATATATCAGACTCGGGCAGCCCGCAACGACGCTATCGGGCGGCGAAGCGCAGCGGATAAAGCTTTCGAAGGAGCTCGCCCGCCGCTCGACGGGCAGGACCATCTATATTCTTGATGAGCCGACGATAGGCCTTCATTTCGACGACGTAAGGAAGCTCCTTCTGGTCCTCCAGCGGCTCACGGATATGGGGAACACGGTTATAGTGATCGAGCATAATGTCGATGTGATAAAGTGCGCCGATCATGTTATAGATATGGGACCCGAAGGCGGTGAGAACGGCGGCCGGATAGTTGCACGGGGGACGCCCGAAGAGGTGTCCGGGACGGAAGGCTCCTATACAGGAATGTTCCTGAGAGAAGTGCTTGGAAGAAAGAAATCCCGAAGAGCAGGTATCAATTAAATGGACTTGATACAGTCGATAGTGCTGGGGGCGATACAGGGGATTACCGAGTTTTTGCCGATAAGCAGCACAGCTCACCTCGTGCTGCTCCCGTGGTTCTTTTCATGGAAAGACCAGGGCCTTACATTCGATGTAGCGCTCCATGTGGGGAGTCTCGCTGCGATTATTTTATTTTTTTGGCGGGACTGGATGCTTATAGTAAGCGACTTTTTGAAAAGCGTGGCGGAGAGGAGCTTCGAGGGGCGGCCTAGCGGCAGGATCGGCATGTTTATACTGATAGGCACGGTTCCGGGAGCGCTTTCCGGGTTCCTCTTCGAAAAAGAGGCAGCCGGACTGTTCCGCAACCCCTTATCCATCGCGTTCACGCTTTCCGCTTTCGGCTTGCTCCTCTATTTTTCAGACAGGTTTTCGAGGAGATTCAAATCGATTGAGGAAATGAACCTGACCGACTGTATAATAGTCGGCCTCGCTCAGGCACTGGCGATTATTCCCGGCGTCTCGCGGTCGGGGATTACTATCACGGGAGCCATGTTCAGGAACTTTAAACGGGACGAAGCCGCTAAGTTCTCCTTCCTTCTCGCTGCTCCCCTGATAGCGGGCGCGGGGATCTTCGAATCAAGACACCTCTCTTACGCCGACGCGGCGAGCGCTCCGTTTATCGCCGGTTTTTTTGCTTCTGCCATTTTTTCTTACCTTGCGATCAAGTACCTGCTCAGGTTCGTCCGGAAGGAGAGCTATACGCTCTTTGTGATATACCGCCTGATACTCGCGGTAATTATCGTGTTCATGTATTTGAGATAGCCCGGGCGCTCGCGGGCCAACGTTTTTGCGCGCTCCTTTTTAACTGGCCCCCTGGCGATCTATTCTTTACATGCTTCCTTATCATGGCTAACCTTTCATTGTATGAGTAAACAACAAAAAATATACGGTCTTATACAGATCTTATTCCTGATATTCATTATTTCTGCGCCTCGAGTACGAGCGGCGGGTCCCGGTCAGGAGCAGGCTCAGCGGGGCGACATGGTCGTGCTCGGTGCGATGAAGGATGAGCTCGCGAGGTCTCAGAAAAAGCTCAAGCTCGAAGGTTACGAGAACCCTTATTTCATCAGCTATCAGATCAAGGACAACACTTATTACAATATAGAGGGTAAGTACGGTGCAATCGTCACATCCGACAAGACCAGGATAAGGCGTCTTTTCGTCGATGTGCGTGTAGGAGACTACCGGTTCGATAATTCCATCAAGGGCAGGTCCGGGGGCGGGATTCCGTTCGACGGGGCTTCCTCCGTGCCTCTGGATAACGATCCCGATGCGATCAGGACCGTCCTCTGGCAGGTCACAGACTATGCTTACAAGGAAGCGCTCGCCCAGTACCTGAATAAGAAGGCAGAAAATGTGCAGCAGGTAAAGGAGGAGGATTTCGGGAGCTTTACAAGGGAAAAGAGTAACGTCTTTTACGGTCCCGAGCTGACTCTGGACTTCGACCCCGGGAAATGGGAGCAGACGGTGAGGGAGGTTTCTTCGATTTATAAAGATTACAAGGATCTCCTCAACGCCGACCTCTCGGTCTCTGCCCAGAAGGAAACGGTCTATTTCGTAAACACCGAGGGCACTCGATATCTTAGGGACGAAATTCTATACTCGATAGACGCCGAGGTTTCGGCGAGGGCCGACGACGGTAGGGTTATCGAGAACTACAGGAATCTTTACTACGTCACCGAAGGGGATATACCGCCCGTAGAGGAATTAAAGAAGACCATAAAGGGAATGGTTGAAGAGACCCTCAGAATGAAGGCGGCCGAAGTTATCCCGCCTTTGAGCGTACCCGCTCTCCTCGAGCCCGAGGCTGCGGGAGTGGTCTTCCACGAAGCGGTGGGGCACAGGTTGGAAGGGGAAAGGCAGATAGACGACGACGAGGGGCAGACCTTCAAGGAAAAGGTCGGGAAGAAGATAATACCGGGCTTCCTTTCGATAATAGACGACCCCTCGATGAAGAGCTTTAAGGGAACTTACCTTATGGGCTATTATCCGTTCGATGACCAGGGCGTGCCCGGACAGAGGACGGTGCTCGTGGAAAATGGGGTTCTTAAAAACTTCCTCCTGTCCAGGACGCCGGTAAAAGGGTTTCAGAATTCAAACGGCCACGGCAGAGCGTCCTACGGACAGGCACCCATGGCGAGGATGAGCAACACCATAATCGAGTCCTCCAAGGAATACCCGAAGGAGAAACTGAAAGAGCTTCTGATCGAAGAGGTAAAACGTCAGAATAAGCCGTTCGGCCTCATTATAAAAAGCATGCAGGAGGGCGAGACCAATACGTCTTCCTATAACTTCCAGGCTTTCAGAGGAACGCCGCTCGTTTTATACAAGGTCGATCCGAAGACAGGAGAAGAGACCCCGGTAAGGGACATCGAAATCGTCGGGACCCCTATCGTGACAGTGAATAAAATCATCGCGACGGGCGACGACTACGGTGTTTTCAACGGGTTCTGCGGCGCGGAATCGGGTTACGTGCCCGTGTCCACCGTATCGCCCAGCATACTCGTCTCCGAGATGGAGTTCCAGCGCGAGTCTTCTAAAAAAGAAAAGCCGCCCCTCCTTCCGCCGCCCGCTTTCGACACGGCGAAATAGGGGAATTCGTTTTTCTATCTGTCCGCCTTACATTAATAGTTTTTCCGTGCTTACCCCGCGAACAGGGGGATCTTCCGTATTGTAAATCTGATACATCTAAATTTCGGCACGCAATACAGGTTCTGATAAATTCCGGCGACAGATAGAGTAATAAACGTATTCGGCGTTTTCCGGCAATCGAGTAATAGCTCGCGGCTCGCCCGATAAAAAATAGTGTTCAAATCCCCCACGAATTTTGTTAGTATTGAGTATCTTACTGCTATTGTAATTCTTAAAGGGGGTTCGCCGAATGGCTAATGCGCAAAAAACGATAGAGGATTTACTCAGGGAAGGCCGCACATTTTCACCCGCCAAGAAATTCAGGAAGAACGCCGCTGTTATGAGCGAGTCGGTCTATAAGAAAGCGGCTCGCGACAGGGAAAAATTCTGGGAGAGTTTTGCGAAAGAGCTCGACTGGTATAAGAAATGGAAAAAAGTCCTCAAGTGGAAGCTTCCCCATGCCAAGTGGTTTACAGGCGGCAAGCTGAACGTCTCATACAACTGTCTCGACAGGCATATAGATACGGCCAGAAAGAATAAGGCCGCGATAATCTGGGAGTCAGAATCCGGGGAGAGCGTCACGCTCACATACTGGGAGCTCTACAGGGAGGTCAACAAGTTTGCGAACGTGCTCAAGGGGCTCGGCGTTAATAAAGGAGACAGGATAACGATTTACCTCCCGATGATCCCCGAGCTTGCGGTCGCAATGCTCGCCTGCGCGAGGATCGGCGCTCCCCACAGCATAGTATTCGGAGGGTTCAGCGCGGAGAGCCTCAGGGACAGGATAAACGATTCACAGGCCAGGGTGCTCATAACATCGGACGGCGGGTACAGAAGGGGAGGGATAGTCCCTCTCAAGGTGAATTCCGACGAAGCGCTTAAAAATACGCCGAGCATAGAAAAGGTCGTCGTCGTGAAGAGGGTAGGCGAAAAAACCGAAATCAAAATGAAGAAAGGGAGGGACTTCTGGTGGCATGAGCTGATGGAAAAGGCCTCTTCCTATTGCGAGCCCGAGAAGATGGACAGCGAAGACATGCTCTTCATGCTCTATACTAGCGGGACTACGGGGAAGCCCAAGGGGGTAGTCCACACGACAGGCGGCTATCTCGTCGGCGTTTACGCCACTACCAAATGGGTATTCGACTTAAAGGAGGAGGATACTTACTGGTGCACCGCCGACATCGGGTGGGTGACGGGGCACAGCTATATCATCTACGGCCCCCTGGCTAACGGCGCTACGTCTCTCATGTACGAAGGCGCGCCCGACTATCCGGATATAGGCAGGTTCTGGGAGATTGTCGAAAAATACCGCGTGAATATCTTTTATACGGCCCCTACCGCGATCAGGACTTTTATGAGGTGGGGTGAGGAATACCCGAAAAAATACGACCTGAGCTCGCTCCGTCTGCTGGGCTCCGTAGGGGAGCCGATAAACCCCGAGGCCTGGATGTGGTATTACATCAATATCGGCAATAGCAAATGTCCTATCGTCGATACGTGGTGGCAGACCGAGACGGGGTCGATACTCATTACGCCGCTGCCGGGAATTACAAAATTAAAGCCGGCCTCCGCGACTACGCCGTTCCCGGGCATCGAGGCGGATATAGTCGACGAAAAGGGCAAGTCAATTAAAGAAGGCGCGGGCTACCTCGTTATAAGGGGTCCGTGGCCCTCTATGCTGAGGACCATTTACGGCGACCCGCAACGCTACGTGGACCAGTATTGGAGCAGGTTCCCGGGCGTCTATTTTACGGGTGACGGCGCTAAAAGGGACGGAGACGGTTATTTCTGGCTTCTAGGCAGGGTCGACGACGTCATGAACGTCGCGGGGCACAGGATCAGCACGATGGAGGTTGAGAGCGCCCTCGTCGATCATCATTCTGTCGCCGAGGCCGCTGTGATCGGCAGGAACGATGAGCTGAAGGGGCAGGCCATAGTCGCATTCACTACACTTAAGAAAAGCGTCAAGTTCGATAAGGACCTCGTGGAGGAATTAAGGGCGCATGTGACAAAAAAGATAGGGGCGATTGCGAGGCCCGACGAAATTATATTCACGGCGGAGCTCCCTAAAACGAGGAGCGGAAAGATAATGAGGAGGCTCCTGCGAAACATTGCCGAAGGGACGGTTCTCGGGGATACGACGACACTTGCCGACCAGTCTGTGGTTCAGCACCTCAGGGAAGAATTCGAGCATCTCGAGAGTTAAAAGGTTAGTAAGCCGGCTGTCTCGATTAAAAAGAGGCGTCAGGGGATATCGCGTTTGATTGCCACTTCCTGAAATTCTCGATATCGCTCTTCATGGACGCCAGTACGAAGCCTATCACGCCCGCGTCATCGAGAAGCCCTGATGCGGGCAGAATGTCGGGGATTGCGTCAAAGGGGTTTACGAAATAGATAACCGCGCCTGTCACCATCAGTAAACTCGTCCAGGGCAGCTCCCTGTAATCACCGCTTATCCAGGCTTTAAGAAGCTCGAGAAGCGTCCCGAGGTCGTTCTTCATGGATGTTAATCTGCTGCCGCCGGATTCTATTTTGGCTGAGGCCGAGCCTATGAGATCCCTCACTGTGCTCTCATCGCTCAATATATTTTTTGCCCGTTGAGCTGCCCTAAAGATGTAGCGGCCCTCTCTGAGTCTTGTATTTATAGACATACGATAATTAATATAATCGTGGCCGGTGGAAATTCCAGTGTTTTATATCGGGATTTAAATCAGGTCCTTCAGCGTGAGACCGTTGTCCTTGAGGAAGGCGGAAAGTCCCTTTTTATTGATTGTCCTTATGGCTCGCGTCGAAACCCGGATTCTCACGTTGCGGTCGAGCTCCGGCACGAAAACGTGTTTCCACTGGAGGTTCGGGTTCTGGCGGCGTTTTACCTTGTTATTGGCATGTGAAACGTTGTTCCCTACGAGGGGGCTCTTTCCGGTTATCATGCATTTCTGAGACATCTCTATCACCTCATCATTTCTTTCAGGAAGCCATTAATTATTCCACAATAATAAATTTTGTAAACCCGTCACTAAAATAAAGACATAATTTCCGGCACATGCGGAACAAAATAATATTAATGATATAAGCAGGTTTCAGTATAGACCGATGCTAATTCCAGTATGGCGGGATTTATCGGGCTTCCTCCCACCGCCGCAATCTTTTGTTGCACGGGGGATAACGACTAGCCGTGCGCATGGTCCTACAACCCGGGTTCCCCTGTAATTAAGCTTCACATATCGACAGCTCAATCACCTCACAACACTGATCACCCTTTCCACATTGTTGAAGGGTCCTTCGACGACGTTCCCGTCTTTATCCAGGAGCTGAAGAGTTATGACATAATCCCCGGTCGTGAGTCCGGTCACGAATGCGGGGGTCCAATCCGTAAGAATGATCGAGGTAACTTCACCCGCCGAATCCTTTTTCCTCACCGTGTACTTCGCTTTGTATCCGTCGGGGCTGAGCTCGACGTTATTGAGATAAAAGTCGAGCATGACCTTCTCAGCGCCGGCTCCCTCGTATTTCCCCTTGGGTCTGCTGTAGATGATGGCCGGCTTGGATTTATCCATAAGGAATTCCCCTTCTTTCTTACCGACATAGAAATTGACTATATCGGCAGCCTCGGGCGATTTCACACTCTCGTGATAAGAGCGGCTCGGAAAAACTATCAATGTATGGGGGCCTTCTGTAAGCACCCCAATTTTAAAAGGCTTCCCCGATGTGTAGTCCGCCAGATAGGGGCCGTTATCCAGTATTATGTGGGCGTGCTGTCCTTCCTTCGAATTCATTATTTCCTTCGCTCTTTCGTTATCGGTCTGCACCCCGAGCACGTAATTTTCGACATCGACTACGACCGAGACGTTGGGGTTTTTGAGCACGTCTCCGTCTTTGAGCGAGGCGAACCGTGCCTTTGCTCCGGGGAAAGCGGGAGAGTTCGGAACGGCTTCGATCTTTATTTCATTATCCCCCGCACCGGGTGCTGCAGTTGTCCCGGCTGCCGAGCCGATCAGAATAGCTGCGAAAAACAGTAAAATCAGAGAAACTTTATTCATGTTTTTATGCTCCTTTTGCATTTAATCTTCATATATGTATTCTAATGATTAAGGCGCTCGATACCAGTAAAATTTTTTTTAGCCGAAATTGACTGCCCCGGGTAAATTATGATAGACAAGGAATTGCTTGACATAATAGCCTGTCCCGAAACAAAGCAGGACCTGGTCATTGCAGAGCCCGAGATTGTTGAAAGAATAAACCTGCTTATAGAAAAGGGCGAGCTGCTGAACAGGTCAAAACAAAGGGTTTCTGAGAAGATCGACGGGGGGCTTATACGGAAAGAAGACCGGAAATACCTTTATCCGATCAGAGACGAAATACCGATATTGCTTATAGACGAGTCTATCCCGCTTGAAGCACTCAATAATTCTTAAAGACCTCCACCTTGTCTGCGGTCATTGAATATAGTCCGCCCACGAGGTTCTCTTTGACGACTTCGAGCCTGCCTGTGACTCTCAGGGGAGTGTCCATGATATACTTTGCACTTTGTCCTTCAGGCATTTCCACGTATACAAAATCATTTACCCTCGGCATTATTCCGAAGCAGCACCCCATCTGATTCTTGAGTAACATAAAGCTCTTGACCACACCCGAGTCAAAATCGATGGGCAGCATAAATCCGATCACTTTGATCGTTTTACCGTTAAGGTCTTTAACCTTTTCCGGAATTTTCTCTTCTTTTTCGTAGTCGAACCCTCCCAGGAAATCGAAGTCGACTTTTATCGCCCCGTTTTCAGTTTCAAGCGCATTCACAGCGGAATAATCGAAACTCGGGGTGGGTCTGTAATGAATACCGAGTATGGGCAAGAACAGAATACTGCAGACTACAAGGGCTTTTGTTATTATCCTGTTCCAGTTTATGCGTTTCCTATCATTCAATTTGTTGCTCCTGATGAGATCGGTTCTCTTCAAATGATTTACTCATTTCCCTCTGGAAACCTGAATTTAACATCTTTGAAACTTTGTCCCTTAATATTTATAGCTGAAATAACCCCGTCGAAGTTCTGTGCACCCTTCAATTTATCCGATTGGGCGGTAAATTCGGAAGTGTCGCCCAGTGTCTCGCCCGTGAGAACGTTCGGCACAGCCTCTAATTTTAAAGTATAGATTATTTTACCCTCTCCTACGCCTTGCGTGTTTACAGCCGTGATTCGAATCTCTATATCATCCTGCTCTATGCGTACAGGATTTTCAGCTTCCCCGTCGAGAGAATAGCCGGTCAGGGTCCCTGTCCCGGGATCCAGGACAAGCTCCAGGTGCGCGAATTCCTCACCGAACTCGACTAAAGTCCCCCCGTGCGGGGCGTGATGTTCGTGTGCGCTTAGAGCCGAAGCCGAGAACAAGAGAGCTAAAAATACCGCGATTAACTGTTTCATACTTGACCTCTCTGTAAGATTATTCGCTGAAGCCATCGTTTCTCCTCAGGAAGAGGGCGCTAGATTAGTCGCGACATCCGTGGAGTATGCTTTTACGGCGGGGATTATCCCGGCCCCGGCGCCCAGCAGAACCATGACGACCGGATTTATAATCAGCACCCAGTTAAACTGGAATATGTCGAGCGCAACGCCCGTTTGCTCCCTTACGATCACAGCCGCTCCGGTTAAAATTGCTCCATAGACCAGGTACCCAAATAAAGTTCCCATTAGCGCTATCGATGCCGATTCTGTAACTATCGCCGTAAATACCGTATTTCTCCTCGCTCCGAGCGCCCTGAGAATCGCGAATTCCCGTTTCCTTTCATTCATAGTGTTGTATATGCTCGCCAGTATGGACCCTGCCGCAACGACAACGACGAGATATGCGACGAGAGTCAGGATATTGTTCACCCATCCTATTTTTCCGAACAGATCTGCCATGACTTTTCCTATCGGCCACGCGAGAGTGGCGACTTTTCCCTGCTTGTTTATCGTCTGATCGAGTAAGAACCCCGCCTGCGGATTTTTTAGCTTCAGCATTACGGCGCTCACTTCCTTGTCTTTATCGGGTATTTCTTGTCCCGCGACAGGCGTGTAAACGTCTCCCGCACCCCTGAGCACGTGTCCCGACATACGGTAGAATTCCTCGATCGGTATCCAGACCACCCTGTCGGAAGGTGAGTTTGTGGGTTCCAAGACTCCGACCACTGTGTACTCATCCTCGTGGCGCATCCTTTCGTCGAATACCAGGCCGTGGAAGGGGTGGAATTTCGAGCCTACCTTCAAGCCGGTCTTGTCTGCGACGTAGCTGCCGACGACGGCTTCTTTTTTCTGAGGGTCGAAAAGCCTGCCTCCCGGACTGACTTTGAATTTTTTTCCTTTACGGTATTCGAAGTCCGTAAATAACTGATTGTCCGTCCCTACGATCCTCCAGCCCCTGTAATTGTCTCCGACCGCATAGGGGATAGCGAGCACGACGTTCGGATTTCGTTTGACCGCCTGATACATTTCCCAGGGAATATTTCCGGGAGATGTTTCGAGGTGAAATACCGCATTCAATACGAGCTGCAGCTGACTGCCGCGTGCCCCGAGCACAGCGTCGAATCCGACGGGACCCCCCGTAAACGCATCATAGGTCTGATTTCTTATGCAGAATACGGACATGACGAGGCCCGCTGCGAGCGCCACTGAGATAACAGTCACGACCGTCGACAGCTTATGATGGATCAGGCTCTTCCTTACTATAAGAAAAATTCCGCTTAATTTGTTCATAGCAGTACCCGCTTACGCCTCAATAATTCAGCGCACGATTTATTTCACTCAATTTCTCCACTCGCTCGAATTTATCGAGCACGTTCTGATCGTGGCTAACGAGCAGGAGCGCGGCGTCGTTCTCGCCGCATATCCCGCGGATCAGGTTTACGGCTTCGCCCGAATTCCGGAAGTCGAGGTTCCCCGTAGGCTCGTCGGCGAGGACCAGTCTGGGACGGTTTGCCAGCGCTCTCGCTACGGCGACCCGCTGCTGCTGCCCGACGGATAGTTGACCGGGCATGTAATTGATCCGGTCACCGAGGCCGACTCTTTGAAGGAGTGAATGCGCCAAACTCTTATCCTCTCCGCTGCCGAACATCATCCCGAGCATTACGTTCTCAAGCGCCGAATAGCCCTGAAGCAGGTTAAAGGTTTGAAATATGTACCCTATGTTCTCGGCCCTCAGCCTGTCCCTTCCTGATTCGGAAAGAGTCGACATATCCTTCTCCGCAAGGAGTATTATCCCGCTGTCGGGTCTCAGTATTCCTGCTATAAGGTTTAGAAGAGTGGTCTTGCCCGAACCGCTGTCTCCCATGAGGGCTGCATGTTCCCCTTTTTCCAGTGAGAAATGAGGTACGTCTATCACTAATAAGCTCTCTCCTTCCGGAGAGATATAACTTTTTTTGAGATCCGTAATTTCTAATATCGGCATGTCCGTTTCATTACTTGAGCCAGGGCGGCTTTTCTCCTTCATCTGTAGCCTCGTTCTTTTCTGTTTTTCCTTCTTTCTGGGCTCCGACAAATAAATTCATATACTTTTCATTGAGCTCTTTTGTAACCGGTTTTGCATATCCCTTTTCTATAAGGAGAACATTCAGCATTTTCCCGCCCGGAACGAATACGTAAGCCGGAATGTCTCCCTCTTTTTCCCTCAGCTCCTTATCGGGCTCTACTTTTACGAGCGTCCCCCTGCTCAGTACCGATTCGCAATATTTCTTCGCATCGTTTTCACTCTCCGCCGGGATGCTGATTCCGATGAGCCTGATTGTTTCTATGTCCATGTCCGGGAGCTGGCAAAAAAAACTGCCGCTTCCTTCGACTCTGACCACGTCGCAGTTAAAGCTTTCGAACTTTAAAAAATCCAGGGTCTCGGCGACTTTTCCGTATTTACTGCACGCGGAGAATATAAGGAACGCTGAAAGCAGCAGCGGCATTGCGTGCGGGAGACATTTCATAGTCTGCAATAATGCGTTCATTATTTGTCTTATCCTCATTCTAAATCCTGATTCTAACCTCACGCCACAAGAGACCCAGGATGAAAAAGATCGAAGCGCAGACCGCCATGGAAGCCCCTGTCGGAATGGACAGTATGAACGAGAAGAAATAACCGAGCGTTGCCGACGATACGCCCACTATTACCGAGAGCGCGAAAACAAGCTTGAGCTTCTCCGTCAGAAATAGTGAAGTGAGAGGCGGGAGGGCGAGGAACGCGAAGACCGGAAGCGCCCCAAGCGCTCTGGTCGATACGGACGCCACTACGGCTATGGTAATAAGCATAACTGTATTGAGCATTCTGACCGGATACTTGAATAACCGTGCGGATTCTTCGTCGAAACGAAACGAATATAAAATCTTTAAAGTAAATGGCATGGATTATCGCTGCCGCGAGAGCAACTAGCGGGAATTATTAACAGGTCCTTTGGATCAACGACGACGGCGCTCCCGAAAAGGATATTCGCTATATCGTGAGCGCCTTTGGTTATTCTGTCCCCGAGTATTACGACCGCCCCCGAAGCGATTAAAAACCCGAAACCTATCACCCCTTCCCGGCTTATGCGCGAATAGTCTCTTTTGAGAGCGAAAAAGAGGGCAGCGAGCGAAGTGAGGGCTATAGACAGAATGAAGGGATGTATCAAAGATGCCAGCGCTCCCAGGCTGTACCCCTCGAGGTAAAAAGAAAGGGCTACTCCGAAGCTCGAGATTTGAGTAAGCGCTGCGCTTACGAAGATTATTCTCCTGAGCACGACGTACACGCCAAGGAAGCCGCATATGGCGCCCGAAACCGCCCCTACTATCATCGGGTCCCGCCAGAGAAAATAGCTGTCTATAAATTCTTTTAATATTCCCATTAATTATGCCTTGTCCCCATATCTAGATTTCTCTCAAACTCTTCATCTGCTGAGAGCCGGCGCTCAGTCCGAAGAATTTACTTAAATTGTCATCGGTCAGTACTTCGCTTCTGCCGCCTGCCTTGAAATATCCGCTGTCCTTATCGATCAACATAATCATGTCCGCGTAATTGGTAACCGTGTTTAAAAAGTGGCTCACCATCAGTACGGTCAGCCCGTCATCGGACCTGATCTTTTGCACGAGCTCCATGATTTGCGCCTCTCCCTTTAGATCGACAGACGCGGTAGGCTCGTCGAGGACGAGTATGTCGGGCTCGCCTGATATGGCGCGGGCGAGGAGAGTACGCTGCTTCTCTCCCCCCGAGAGGGACCTGAATGTGCGGTCTTTCAAATGACTTATTCCGACTTTTTCCAGGGACAGCGTTACCGCTTCGCGATCTGAGTTCGTGAGCCTTTTTCCCGCGGAGACCCTGCTGTATCTCCCCATGGATACGACCTCCTCTGCCGAAACAGGGAATATCGGGTCGAATTTCTCATGCTGAGGCACATATCCGAATACGATTTCTTCTGCCGATTCTATGTTTCCCGAAACGGGCGGAAGCAGGCCCAGAAGAGTTTTGAGTAGTGTGGATTTTCCGCCCCCGTTCTGACCTAATATGCCCCAGAATTGGCCCCTCTCTATCGAAAGGTCTAGAGGACCCAATATTCCTCTGTTCTCATATCCTAGAGTCACGTCTTCGAGTCTTATTAAGTTTGCCATCCGATTTCTGACCGTCCTTCTGATTGAATAAACCATGTAGTCCCCTGAGTATTTCGGTTAGGAGAGATAGCACAGGGGGCTACATTGGTACGCGTAACTATCCACCCGCCTTCGAGGCCGAATGATTCGTCGATCCCGTTTTATTCTTCAATGCCGAGGTTATATCGTCCACGATCACATCGAACAGGTCGAAGTATGTATTAATCCCGTCCTGCCCCCCTACGCTTGTGGGTATGGATAGGAACACAGCGCCTGTCTGATCAGCGATGAGCGAACCGGTTTTTTGGGGATAATAGTTTGAAGCAATAACGAGCTTCACGTCCGTCGCTTTCATTTGTTTGATCAGGTCGGCGACGTGGGACGGCGACGGCAGGTATGCCTGGCTTCGGCTCTATAATCCCACTTCCTTAAATCCGACCCACTCCGAAAGATATTGAGGTTTTTGTGATAAGAAACGATCTCCGTTCCTTTATAAGGAGCGAGCTCCTCGTCCCATTGCTTTATTTTCTGCATTCAGGTTATCGGCAAATTTTTTGTAATTCTCCTCGTAATAAGAGGCGTTTTCCGGGTCGATCTCCTTTAATCTCGCCGTTATCCCGGCGGCAATGGGAATACCGTTCCTCGGGTCGAGGAGGTAATGCGGATTGCCTTTCGGATGTATGTCTCCCATCGATCTGTCGATCTGCGTAGTCGGTACTTCAAGCACCTGTGGGATATAGGCGGAAGCGTCGAGACGTCCGAGGGCGTCCGTGGACGTGATCTTGGAGTTCCTGGACCCTGTGATCAGAGGGGGCAGCCAGCCGATCTCGAGATCGAGTCCGTTGTAGATGAGAAGGTCCGCCCTGTTAAGCTTCGTCACGTATGTGGGCTTTGCGTCCACAAAGTGCGGGTCCTGGTACCCCTTGGCCAGGGTTACCACATCGACCTTGTCACCCCCTATTTCCTGCGCGATTGCCCCAAGGTCGGGGAGCGAAGCGACTATATGTACCTTCGCCGATGCATCCCCAGTGTAGAAGAAAATGGAGATGAGGACGAAAGTAATGAATACCGTGAAGCAGTGAAGAATGTTATACCGTTTCATATTCATTTCCTCCTGAGCAAATTTGATTAATAAGGATGCGCCCCGTGAGCCCCTATCGCGTACTGGAACTGCAGGAAGATAGCGTGCTGGTTTCCTGCATAGTTCTGGTTCAGGTAATCGTACTCTAGCCTGAATTGTGAGAATTCGCTCGGGCTGAAGGTCAGCATGGGCGATATGCGATACGCCCTCCCCGGTAATCCTAATGTCTCTCCCGGATTGATCGCTCTGCTGCTGACGAGGTCAGCAGAGTCCGCGGATACGAGTTCAACGCCGTCTTGGACGCCTGCGACGGGGGTGTTCGTATCGGTCAGATCGAATCTCATTCCCGTGTTCCATCTCTTTGCGAACCTGTAGATTCCCTCCGCATAAAATCCGTAGTCCTCGAGCTTCTCTTCAGGCGTGTCCGCCTGCCTCCACATGAACTCCGACTGGAGCTTGAGTTCCGTATACGGGCTGTTTCTGAGCGGTCTGTATTTAGCGTAGAGGTCGGCTCCGTAGAGGTTCGAGCGTTCCTTAGGGCCCGTTCCGTTGCTGCCCGTGGCGAATGAAGCTCCGAGGTTTACTCCGAGAGAGTCGCTCACTTCGAAGAAATTAGCGAGGTGAAAGACGTAGAGCAGGTAGGCCAGGTTATTCGCGTTAGCCTCATCCGTGGCAAACGTCGGGGTCTCGACATCGGGGCTGCCGCCCAAAGCGCTCAGCTCCATGAACCAGGGCACGGGGATGAGGAAATCGGTCTCTATGCTCGTCGGGTTCAGATGCTCGCCCAGGAACTCAGCAGCGACTAGCGGGAGGGTGACGAAGTTCTGGGCGTGCGTATGTATCTGGTTAATCCTTCCGAATTTCGCCCTCATACGCCCCATCCTGAACTGCGTATTCAGAGGCATGCTGAATAGCGAGGTCCCGTACGCTTCCTCTACCTCCACACTATCCTGCTTTAATGAGATGAATGTGTCGAACCTGAAATACGGATCGACAATACTTTGGAAAGCCAATTCCAGCTCCTGTAAATTTACTCCGGTATTTTGCGGGTCGTCCTCGGCAAAAACGTACGGATCGTTCCGGGAGTACCAAGCCGCAGCAAAAATACCTATAACGCTAATATCGGGGTTTAGCGTTTGAGCCACTTTGCTTAAAAAGCTCTCCTGCTGGGGCGGAGGCGCTGCCGGAATTATTTGTGTCTCCTCTTTTACGACGACATTCTCTTTCACTTTCTCTTTCGCCTGCTGCTCGAGGACCCTGTTCTTTTCCTCGAGGTCGGTGATTCTTTGCTGCATTTTCTCCATCATCTGTTTAAGCTCTTTTATTTCGTTCTTAACGTCATCGCTCTCCTGCCCGAACGCATCGTTGTATAAAAACGGGGAGGAAGCAATAAAAGAAATTATCAATATCGCAATAATTCTTGCGTAATTCATATCTCACCTCCGAAAATGTAGTTAGATGATCGAAGCGGATTCGATATCGCCTTTCCGGAGGAGACGCACGGTCAGTCCCGGACGGATTTGGATCCGGGATGTGTCGGACATGCCGCGATATAGTCCCAATTGATGAGTGCGTACTATAACTCGGGGCTTGAAGAAATTAGTGTGCTGAAAATGCGGCTCCGGGGGCCGGAATGACGATTATCGGCTTAGACCGCCGGAGGTGAACGGGAAGGGATATTTTGTTTTAAAAACGTATAAGGATTTAAATGTTCGTTCTCGCTGAATGAAATTGATCGCCCGGCGTCTATAAGACTGAAGACGGTTTCCGTAACTGTGAGCTTGATATTTCCGTGAAGCAGACAGGCGGAGCATCCGTCCACGGAATGACTCGCCGTATGCGACGCGGCAGTGATTGTTACGTGAGAGTCCGGGCTCAGGCTTATCTTGTGATTATGTAAGCTGATCGAGAAAACGAGGAGTACTCCCAGGAAGGGGATAAGAAATTTCGATACGCCTGCTTTTGTTAATATCTCTTATCGGTTTCATCCGAGGCCCGTTTTATTTTTCGATAATACCATTGCGTTTGCTATTGTACAAGCAGCTTCATCGACCGTAAGCGAGACGTCCATATCGACCCCGAGTTTTTTCAGCTCAGAGAATAGCTCTCCCAGTACCGGGGGCTCGATATGACATTTGGAAAGGGTCTCGACCTGAGAAAATATTTCCTTCGGAGTCCCTTTCCCCACGATCTTTCCGCCCTCCGCAATCAGGTAAACCGTGTCCGCGATCAAGGGGACTGTATTCATGTTGTGAGTCGATAAAATTATAGCCGTCCCGTTTTCTTTATTCACCTTATTTAATAACTTGATCAGCTCCGTCCTGCAGGCGGGGTCGATGTGCTCAAACGGCTCGTCCAGTATGAGGAGCTCGGGTTTGATTACGAGCGCTCCCGCAAGCCCGACCTTGGTTTTTTCTCCTCCGCTCAGATAGTGCGGGACTTTATCCTTAAGATGCTCTATGTCGAGCTTTTTCAGTATATCGTCCACGAGCTTCGCGGTTTCTTCTTCTTTGTAGCCGTAATTCCTGGGAGAGAACGAGACGTCGTCCCACACCCTGGGCGCTATGATCTGGAGGTCTACGTTCTGAAGCAGCGCCCCGATCTTCTCCCTTATCTTTTCGTAATCATTCGAGGGGCTTACGCCAAGCACCTCGATCTCGCCGTCCACAGGTTTAAGGAGCCCGAGGAGGAGGGACAGGAGTGTGGATTTTCCGCTCCCGTTGGGCCCCAGCATTACGACGCGCTCCCCTTTCCTGACGGTGAAATCGTGCCCGTCGAATTTGAGAGCCGTCCCGTCAGGGTATTTAAAATTAACGTCTCTGACCTTTACTATTTCTTCCAAGCTTCCACCCCGAGTTTCGGAAGTAAGAAATATGCCGACGATGTAAGAAGCGCGATTATGGAGAAGGCCAGGAAGTAGCTTTCGTATTCGGACGTTTCCCTATCGGTTCGTATCCATAACGCTGCTGAAAATATTATTACGCCTATTAAAAAAGCAGTGAAGTCGTTCACCCCTGTCTTTTCTCCCCTCTCCCTTCCCGATATCTTTCCGCTGTACCCTCTGACGCTCAGCACTCCGTAGAACTTTTCCGACATGTCGAGCCCCCTTACCAGCAATAGGCCGATTCCCGAGGAGAAATTAACGACGTTTTTAATATATCTCCCGCGTGTGAGTCCGCCCCTGACCCTGAGGCCCCTGACGAGGTTGTCGGTGAGCTCGAGGAGTATGAAAAGCGACCTGTATGTGAGCAGAAGTCCTTCGGAGATGATCCCCGGCAGTACGGGTCTTATACATGAAAATACCTCCGGATAAGGGGTGGTAACTATGAGAATTACCATTCCCAGCGCCGCGTCCAGGGCCTTTCAAAATTATCACGCCCGCGCGTACCCAGCTCCCGTTCCAGGTCGCGGCCGCGAATATCAGCGCGAATAACGCGGGATATGCTGCAATAGTGATTATCTTAAGCACGGGGAGCCTCGTCCATATAACTAATGATAAAAGTGATAGATAAATCGCGAGCAGGAGATAGAAGTCGCTTGTGATTACGACTGATGCGATAACGAGCCCCGCAAACAGAATCTTTGATACGGCGCGGGCCTTGTGCAGGAAGCTCGCTCCGTGGTTTGCGTAATAATCAATTGCCGAAACGTCCATGAATACGCTCCTATGCCCGCTCTTGCACGACCAGGTCGGGCCTAACGCGGGATACATACTTGATGACGAGTCCCGTTATCGCGGCCTCTAGTACCCACCCCAGCGGGGCCAATATAAAGACTGTTTTGGCGAACCTGGAGAAATTAATTCCGTCGTCCGCAGACCTGATTTCCGCTTATGCTATTGCCCGTTCCCGATAACAGATGACCGATGTCCTCGATTTTTGCCGGGCTCACATGAGATAGGTATACGATTCCCAGCATCAGGGATGTGCTTAATAAAAGACTCAGGAAGGCGGCGAGCGAGGATTCCCAGCCGAGTGGTTTTTCCCCTATAACCGACCTGAATAATTGAAATAAGTAATAGCCCAGTACCGCTTCGGCCCCTATGACCAGGGTGTTGAGCCCGACGACCGTAACGCCCCCGTGGCCGAACATCGAGATTATCAGGTTCACTATGAATACCGAGATAAAAGCCAGGGCCGGGCCGAGAACGATACCCGCTATTACGCTCAGGTTTACGTGGTATCCGATCGGTACGATCTCGAGAGACATGCCCACTATCATGAGCGCTGAGATTATGCCGACTAGCGGTATCTTCCGCCTGAGCTCGATCGAGCTCACCCTCCTGATGCAGAATGCCAGTACCAGGGCTGTCGCTATCCAGCCCGCTGTTACGATCCACATCGGAAGCACTCCATCCGGTATGTGCATATGAGACATGTATATATCCCCTTCTTAAGTCTGGCATTCCCTGCATTTCCCGAATAACTGGAGGAAATGGTTTTGTATGAGGATGCCCGTGTCTTTCGAGAGCTTCTCGGACAACTTATCAAGCGGGCATTCCGCGAATTCGATGACCTTGTTGCACTCCGTGCAGACTATCGGGTGCCGGTGCCCCTCGGGCGCGACCGCGTAGCTGTGACACCCGTCCTCGAGGTGCACCTTGACTACCAGGTTTAACTCTTCGAGCGTTTCGAGCGCCCTGTACACAGTCGCAAGCCCTGTTCCGGGAAGGATCTCCTTCACCTTCTTGTCGAGCATATTTATCGAGAGGTAAGCCCCGCTTTCCTTGAGTACTTTCAGCACGGCTAACCTCTGAGGCGTGCATTTGAGTCTTTTTGCGTGAAAAATAGCCTTTAAACTCTCTGAATTTTCTGATCTGCCGGATTTTGTTTTCATGATTAATTGTCCTTGCCCGTGCTATATTGCAATTGAGAAAGATTCTCAATTATAAGTGCGTAAGAATGAACTGTCAAATTCGGGAGTTTGGATGAACTACGCTGGTCGTCTATCGCACTGTGTTATGTTCCCGGTTTTAATTAAGCGATGGCCCGAACGGTGAAAATCTTAACTGGTACTACTTCCTCGTTTATAGCTTCATGAAACTTCGAAGTCTGTTGAGGTCACTTGTCGATGATATTATGCAAAAAAATCGGAAAGGCCGGGTAAAAAATCGGGGTAATAGTGCAACTTATATTTTTAAGGTATAATAATGACATCTACTAACACGAGAAAATACTTAGTCAATTATTCAACAATTCCAAAAACGATTCTTGATGCTTGATTGGGTCTTATTCCTTAATAGGAGAAATGTAATAAGGGAGAGGATTACTGTATGAAATCATTTGAAAGTTTTGGTTTATCGGAAAGGACGCTCGACGTCCTTACTAAAAAGGGCTATGAAATGCCGACAAAGATCCAGGAGCTGGTTATTCCGGTTGTTATGGAGGGGGATGACGATATAGTCGCCCAGGCCCAGACCGGGACCGGCAAAACGGCGGCGTTCGGGATTCCTCTGATCGAGCTGCTTCAGGAAAAGTCGAGGACAGTCCAGGCGCTCGTCCTCGCGCCTACGAGGGAGTTAGCAATTCAGGTGGCGGAGGAGATCAATTCGTTAAAAGGCTGGAAAGAGCTCAGCATCATTCCTGTTTACGGCGGGCAGTCGATGAGCTTGCAGTTAAGGAGCCTCCGGAAGGGAGTTGACGTCGTCGTGGGCACGCCGGGAAGGATACTCGACCACCTCCGGAGCGGGACGCTCAAGCTCGATAACATCTCTTACCTCATTCTCGACGAGGCTGACGAGATGCTCGATATGGGGTTTATCGATGACGTCCGGGAGATAATCGGGTACACGGGGCATAACAAGCGTACGATGCTTTTTTCGGCGACCATGCCTCACGAGGTCATTCAAATCGCCAAAAAACATATGCGTACATACGAGACGCTCAAGGTCGAGCAGGAACAGCTCACAGTGAGCCAGACGGACCAGATATATTTCGAGGTTTCGGCTGCCGATAAATTCGAGGCCCTTTGCAGAATCATAGACGTGGAAGAAGAGTTCTACGGTCTCATTTTTTGCAGGACGAAGGTGGATGCCGACAAGGTTGCGGGAAAGCTGATGAAGCGCGGTTACGATGCGGACGCCCTGCACGGCGATATGTCTCAGAACCAGAGGGAGAGGACGCTTAACAAGTTTAAAAAGCGCCAGGTCAACATTCTCGTGGCTACGGACGTGGCCGCGAGGGGCATAGACGTTCAGAACCTGACCCATGTCATAAATTATGCCCTGCCCCAGGACCCGAAGTCCTATGTGCACAGGGTAGGCCGTACGGGACGCGCCGGCAAGGAAGGCAACGCGATAACGTTTATTACCCCTGAAGAATATAGAAAACTTAAATTTATCAGCCGGGAGACGAAGACGGATATCAGGAAGGCGAAGCTCCCTCAGGTAAAGGACGTCATAGAGACCAGAAAGAAGCGGGTTAAGTCGGAGCTCGAAAATTTATTGAACACCCGACCGGGGACGGAGTATTACGAGCTGTCGAAGGAGCTTATGGAGAATAAGAGCCCTGTGGATATAATAGCGTCTCTGCTCCAGCACACTTTCAGGGACGAGCTCGACGAGAAGAGTTACACTGAGATCGGAGACGGGGTTGTCGACCTGAAGGGTAAAACCAGGCTCTTCGTAACAAAAGGCAAACAGGACAGGCTCACGCCGAAGAAGCTGGTGGATTTCATACGGAACAAATGCAGCATAAAAAGTGAAAAAATAAACGACATTAAAATTCACGATAAGTTTTCTTTCGTAACCCTGCCGTTTCATGAAGCCGAACAGCTGTTGTCATACTTCAAGGAAAGGAAAAGGGGTTCCGAGCCTTTTATAATGAAGGCTAAAGAGAAAGTGACACAGGACCACGCCTAGGTTCGGTTATTGACCGTATTCGGGATGCCGAAGATTCTGCTCGCTGATTTATCGCCGCGGTAGGTTATTTAACGTCCTTAACCATAAGCAGCGCGTAGCCCGTATGGTGAATAAGCTCATGCGGGAGTACAGGTTCGCGCATGATTTCATAAAATCCGTGACGCTCGTAAAGTTTTTTAGCCCCCACATTCTGATCGAATACTATCAGGCTTATTTGGGGGAGGTTATTTTCAACCGCTTTCCGTTCCGCAATTTCCAAAAATTTCGTGCCAACCCCTTTCCCTCTATGCTCGGGAAAGACTGCAACCCCCATGATGTAGTAGCTCTTGTCTTTCTCCAGTACAGTGAAGGGCACTAAAACCGGGTCGGTCTCACGTACAGCACCAGGGTCCTCGGGAACGTACATTGGGAATGCAACGAGCATACCTATAATCTCACCATCGTGCTCTGCGATCACGCAATTGTTATAGCTGAATAAGAGGTCCTCATTCGAGTACCGCCTTGCCCCCACATCGAGAATATCCTCTCCCGGCTTCGCGAGCGTCGTCCAGATGTAGTCCGCCAATCCGTCCGAGGAGATGCTGTAGAGCCGCGCGATAGTCCTGCATTCGTCCTTTCTCGCGGGACGGAATACCACCTTGTCTAGAAAATTTTGAGTCATTATTTATTCGGGGGCATGCGTCTCAGCTCTTTATGTCTGAAACATTCTGTAGTGTGATCGTTCACCATGCCGGCCGCCTGCATGTATGCGTAGCATATGGTGGAGCCGACGAAGTTGAACCCTCTTTTTTTAAGGTCTTTGCTCATGGTGTCTGACACGGACGTCTTCGCGGGCAGTTCTTTCAAGCTCTTCCATTCGTTGTGTATGGTACGGTGGCCTACGAACTGCCATATATACTTATCGAACGAGCCGAACTCATCCGTCACGTCGAGGAATGCCTTTGCGTTCACTACTGCGGAGTTTACTTTCAGCCGGTTTCTGATTATGCCGGGATTGTTCAGAAGCTCCCGGATTTTTTTATCGTTATACCGTGCTACTTTCTTCGGATCGAAATTATCGAATGCCTCGCGGTAGGACTCCCTTTTTCTCAGGACGGTCTGCCAGCTGAGCCCCGCCTGCGCTCCGTCGAGGACAATCATTTCGAAATGCTTGCGGTCGTCGTGAACCGGGACGCCCCACTCAGTATCGTGATAATCAATCATCAAAGGGTCCGAAATGGACCACCCGCATCTGTTTATCATTTGGATTCCTTAGTTTTTTATTCCTGGTCGCGGTTCACCGTTCCGGGTGAAAAAGCGGGGATACATATTGCTATATACTTCGCCCCGCCCGGCTTAGGGGTGCTGTACCTGACCCATTCTCCGGGATTGGCAACGACGGCCTGCCCCGCTCCGACTTCGAGAGAGCCTCTTTCGTGATCGACTACGAGCGTTCCTTCAAGGACTATCGTAATTTCCTCAAAGTCCGGGCGCTGTCCGGGCTCCCTCCAGCCCTCGGGCGATGTCATGCGGGCAACGCTGACGGCAGTCTGGCCTGTGTTCACCCTTCCGGCGTACTCCTCTATCTTTTTCGGCTTATTCCCCGCAGCCTCTATAATAGTCGGTTTTTCTATAAATTTCGGCATCAGGCATGTCCCCTTGAAGCCCCTTCTTTTATGAAGAAATGTATCAGCTTCACGGCTGATAAAATGGTCGCTGCATAAAATCCGGAACTCCACCCGATGTCCCCGGCCGTAATGAAGACCGCTATTACGCGCCAGAACCACCAGCTCGCTTTCTTGTACATTAACATCCGCGAGACCTCTTTACCGGATATGGATTAGATAGTATAGCAAGAATAGGTGCTCATATTAAGGCTGCATAAATAAAGTTGTATAAATGCAGTATAAAAATTACACTTTATAAAGGGACTGACTAATAAATTCTGAGCGAATGGACCGGTGTTTCACGGAGGATTCACGATGTCGAGAAAAATTATCTGCCTGATGATTGCGTTATCGGTTTTGGGTTCTGTAAAAGTAATTGCTGCCCATGCGAACGGCTCTCCGCAGTGGGTAACGGGAGAGGTAGTGTCCATAGTCGAGAAAGAGGGATCAGGGCTGCTCAGCTTGAAGCTGACCGACGGCGAACTCTTCAGTGTTCCTTCCAAATCCTCCCTGCTCAACGGAGTTCAGATAGGGGATGTCGTAACGGTGCAGATTGTCGAGGGGTGGGCGCGAATCATAAATATAGCGGAGGAACAGACGCCGCAGACTCCGGGGCCCGAAAAAAAGGATAGCGGCGTCCAGTGGGTTCCGGGCGAAGTCGTATTCATTCAGGAGGGGGCGACGGACAGTCTTATCAGCGTTAAAATGTCGGACAAAACCGTCTTCAATATCGCTTCTTCGAACGATAAATTAAAGGATATTAAGGTCGGCGACCGGGTGATCGTAAAGGTATATCAGGGCTGGGCGCAGTCCGTCACCAGGAAAGAGAACTGATAGGGAATGAAGCGGAGGAGACTCTTCTAATCTCCCGTCTTACTTGAAAATATATGCGATTGCCGGGCGTCTGCAGACTAACACTGACGGGCATCGAATACCGAAAAATTACCTGAATCCATCCCGCGATAAAATGTGTCTAATATGTTAGAAGCAGTAAGTACATATTTGAATTGACCAGCACATCCTATACCATCCTCCTTGAGGGAAAGAAGCCCTTTCGATTTTAAGGGCTTCTTTTTTTATTGGATCTCTTTGAGTGTTTCTCTGGCGATTATATTCCTCTGTATCTCCGAAGTCCCTTCGTATATTTCAGTTATTTTTGCGTCCCTGAAAAATCTCTCGACCGGATAATCGATCGTGTAGCCGTAACCTCCGTGCATCTGGATAGCTTTTGTAGTGACCCACATAGCGGTTTCGGAGGAGTACAGTTTTGCCATTGCCGATTTTTTTGAATAATTTGCCTTTTTGTCCTTCATGACCGCCGCCTGCCAGGTAAGGAGCCTCGAAGCTTCTAATCTCGTGGCCATATCGGCGATCATGAACTGGAGGCCCTGGAAGTTGGATATCGGCTTGCCGAACGCCTTCCTCTCTTTTGAATACCTGACCGATTCTTCCAGTGCCGCCCGGGCTATTCCGACTGCCTGCGCCGCGACCCCTATCCTTCCCCCGTCCAGGGTGCTCATCGCGACCTTGAATCCGTCCCCTTCTCCGCCGAGGAGGGCCGTACCCGGGACTTTGCAGTTTTCGAAAAATATCTGGGCCGTGCTCGATGCTTTGATCCCCAGCTTGTGCTCGAGCTTCCCGATTTTTACGCCCGGACTATCCATATCGATTATGAAAGCGGATATTCCGTGGTGTTTCTTAGCGGGGTCGGTCGAGGCTATCAAAATCATCACGTCCGCTTCGGCTCCGTTGGTTATCCAGGATTTTGTCCCGTTTATAACGTAGGAATCCCCTTTTTTCACTGCCGCTGTTCTCATGCTCGCGGGGTCAGACCCGGCTTCGGGCTCGCTCAGCGCGAAGCAGCCGAGCCTCCTGCCGCCGGCTAAGTCCGGCAGATACGAATGCTTCTGCTTTTCGGTCCCGAACGCAATTATGGGGTCGCAGACGAGGGAGTTATTCGCCGACATGATTATCCCGGTCGAGGCGCACGCCGTCGATATTTCCTCGAGCGCGATGACATAAGTGAGGCAGTCCAGCCCGCTCCCGCCGTATTTCTCGGGCACCATAATTCCCATGAACCCCAGCTCCCCGAGTTTATCGACTATCTCCTTCGGGAACCTGCCCTCCCTGTCGTACATAGCCGCAACGGGTTTGATTTTATTGACCGAGAAATCCCTTGCCGTTTTTTGAATCAGCTCCTGTTCTTCCGTCAGCTTGACTATAGACATAATAACCATACCTCCCCATTGACGATTACCAACCGAGCGCTCGCTCGCTTATCACAATTCTAAGAACTTTCGGGTTTAATGTCAAGGGGTTTATGTAATCGACCTTAAAATGAGGTCCGTCTGGATTTTGATATAGTTTTTAAGGGTGTAGCTCTTTTGGATCGACCAGCGCCTGAACGCCCACATCTGCCCCTCAACCATTATGTTTTCAGCCACTATCTTTGCGGTGCTCCTGTCGATCTTGAATATTTTTTCTCTGATGCCGTGGGTAATTATATCCTCGAAGATCGCGACCAGTTCTTTTTCAGCCGAAAGTATGTAATTCCTGTCCGTACGGTTAAGCGATTTAGTTTCCTGATACAAGAGGAGCGAGTAGTCCTGTATCTCGTCTATGATAGTGAAGTAATCGCGTATCGCATTTTTCAGGTTCTCCCTGGCGTCCTTTTTGCCTACGAGCGCGCTCTGTAATTTTTCGCTGACGCTTTTGTGAATGTGGTCGCAGACAAGAAATAAGATGTCCTCTTTTGTCCTGATATAATCGTAGAGCGCCCCCATGCTCATGCCGAACTCTTTCGCTATCTCGCGGACTGTGGTTTTGTGGAACCCCTTTTTCACGAAAAGCTCGACGGCGGCATTCACAAGCTCCTGCCTCCTTACGTTGATCAGGTCCTTGTCCTTTATGTTGGAAGCTATGCGGGACTTTGAGTCATTCATCTGGTCTTTTCCTTCCTTCCATAGTGATTGACGATGAGCAGGATTCAAACAAATTCATAGAATGATGTAACGATCTGTTTATTTTACTTTATTATAAAGGATAAATTTAGATTTCCTGTATTTTCTCGTGTTTTAAAAATGAAACCGGGTACGATTTAATTCCGTATAATGTCATGATGTCCTGATTGTATAACGGGGTTATATGAAATGATTAATAAATTCCGCGGACAAATGATTGCTGCCGGATTCCTGGTCTATATGCTTTTAGGCGCTTCGCCGTTCTCTTTTGCGGCGACAAATCTGAAGCTCAATCCCAGGCTCGACTATACGAGCGATTCGAATGACGGCCCTCTCATCACAGGCGATGATTTTTCTAACGGGATTCTCAGAAACGGGACTCCGGCTTATATTATCTTTTATCAGAGGGAGTGTTATAACTCGAAGAGGCAGGCCAGGAGGACAGTCGAGCTTTACGAGAAATATAAGGGCAAGGTGGATTTCATAGTTATCGATCTGGATACTGCATTATCAAAAGAACAAAAAGAGCTCAGGGACCGCTATTACAGGGGTTATATCCCCCACGTAACGGTCATGAACAGTAAAGGTGAGGCTGTCTACGACAGGACCGGGGAAACCGGCTCCGATGAAATATCGCTTATTCTGGACCAGGCCTTCTGACGGACTTATTTTCATTTATCGGCCTTTGTAATATTTAAATCTCCAGGTGGTCCGGGCTCGTGCTCCGTTAATGATGCCCTCTACTTAAAGGGATTCAGCGTATTGATGTCGGTCAGGGTCTCGATTAACTTCGGTTTCTCGACGAATAACCTGTACTGCATCAGTCTCAGTATCGAGGAGAAGTCCTTCCATTCCGACATCAGCGACTCATGCCCGGTCACGACTTCTTTGGCTTCGCGGATACTTTCGTGGAGGTAATCGGAGAAGGTTTTTTTCGATATTTCGTCTTCGAGGGACTCTATGATCTTGGGCAATTCGTCCTTTTCGAGCCATATTCCCCGGCAGCCGGGGCAGTAGTTGATCTCGACTCCGGTATGTCCGTACTCGATACTGATTGTGTTGGACGCGCAGGACGGACACTTGAGGTCCGTTTCTTTCGATTTGAATTTTTCCGGGTGTTTCCAAATCTCGAAATCGAGCCAGTTGATGTTGGGGTCGGCGGCTTCCTCTGCTTTGCCTAATTCTCCCACGTCGAGCCAGACACCCTTGCATGACTCGCATTCATCGACGTCTATCGACCCGAGGACCTTCAGTTTAAGTTCTTTACCGCACTTTGGACATTTTTTCATTTTCACTCCCGTTGCCTAGAAAGATTCGACATCCACAACATGGTCTGCCATGAAATAGAGAAGCACACAGTCATATGTGAGTCCGTTGTGAGTCTCGCAGCTGTAAGTCCATTTTTCATCGTACCTGCCCTTTACGGGGTTAGTATCTTTGCTGAAGGGCTCTCCGTATGAATCTATTACCTGTTTTTTGGTCATGCCCTTGAAGTCAGAGCCGCTTTCAATCGCACTCAGCATTGCATTGCCGCTCGATTTGGTTTCGCCCTGGGCAATTATAATTGGGCTTTCCATGGAGAAGGAATTTGCGCCGTATAGTGAGAAACATAATAAAAATAGAAGGATCAGAGAGCTGATTTGCCTTGAAAATGAGTACGAGCTGAACATGAGTTTACTCTCCTCGGTTTTGAATTTGATGTAACGAGCTGCTACGATTCCGGATTGAAATATAAGGCCGAAATCGAACTGATTCACTTATTATTTTATCCGAACTCGAACCCGAGCTTGTCCCCGTTCACTACGATCCTCACGCTCCCGCCGCCCGTGGAAAGTTTCCCGAACAGTATCTCGTGAGTGAGATTCTGAGTGATCTCGCTGTCTATAAGCCGCTGTATAGGCCTTGCGCCGAGTTGTTTGTCGTAGCCCTTCTCCGCGATATATGTCCTCGCTTCGGGTGTGAGCTCGACCGTCACCTTCTTGGCTTTCAACCTCTCGGCGAGCTGCCCTACCATTTTGTCCACGATCTTCTCGACGACTTCTTTGGAGAGTGAATTGAAATGGAGCACTCCGTTGAGCCTGTTCCTGAATTCCGGGCTGAAGTACCTCTCTATCGCCTGCACGCTCTTGTCCTCAAATTCGTCCTTCTCGAATCCGACCGTCCTCTGGCCGCTCTCCCTCGACCCGGTGTTCGTGGTAAGGATGAGGACTATCTGCCTGAAATCCACTTTTCTCCCGTTCGAGTCGGTGAGAGTCGCATGGTCCATCACCTGTAAAAGCACGTTAAAGATATCCTCGTGGGCCTTCTCGATCTCGTCGAGCAGGAGCACCGCGTGGGGTTTCTGATGAACCGCTTCCGTAAGCTGTCCGCCCTCCTCGTATCCGACGTATCCGGGCGGTGACCCGATAAGGCGGGAAACGGTGTGTTTCTCCATGTACTCGCTCATGTCGAACCGAATGAACTCAATTCCCAGGGCTTCGGCAAGCTGTTTTGCGAGCTCCGTTTTCCCGACTCCCGTGGGCCCGGCGAACATGAAGCTGCCGACGGGCTTCATGGGCTCGCTCAGCCCCGAGCGCGACATCTGGATCGCCGTGACCAGCTTGTCTACGGCTTCGTCCTGGCCGTATATGACCTTCTTGAGGTCATCCGCGAGTGTCATGAGCCTGTTCCTGTCGTCGACCTTGACCGTGCGTGTGGGTATCTTCGCTATCTTCGAGACTAGCGCCTCTATGTCCTTGACCGTGACCTGCCTTATGGCGGCTCCGGAGTTTCTGAGCTTGACCTCCGCCCCCGCTTCGTCTATCAGGTCTATGGCCTTGTCGGGGAGCCTCCTGTCGTTCATGTATTTTGCGGAGAGCTCGACCGCGGCTTTAAGCGCGGGTGTGGAATATTTAACGCTATGAAAATCCTCGTAGTATTTCTTAAGGCCGAGTAGTATCTTGACGCACTCCTCCTGGCTCGGCTCGTATACGTCGATCCTCTGGAACCTCCTCGCGAGCGCGTGGTCCTTCTCGAATACGCTCCTGTATTCCTTGAGTGTCGTGGTGCCGATGCAGCGTATCTCGCCGTTTGACAACGCGGGCTTGAGCATATTGGACGCGTCGAGAGTGCCTCCCGAGACGGCGCCTGCGCCTATTACGGTATGGATTTCGTCGATGAAAAGAATCTTTTTCTCATCCCCTCTTACACTGTCGATTATCGCTTTCAGCCTTTCCTCGAAATCTCCCCTGTAGCGCGTGCCCGCGGTGAGGGAGCCCATATCGAGCGCATAAATACCCGTGTTCTCGAGCGCCTTCGGGACCTCGCTCCGTGCGATCCTGAGCGCGAGCCCTTCTGCTATTGCCGTCTTTCCGACGCCCGCCTCGCCGACGAATATAGGGTTATTCTTTCTTCTTCTCGCCAGTATATGAATGGTGCGGTCTATCTCCGATTCGCGTCCGATCAGAGGGTCGAGCTTCCCGTCCCGGGCCTTCCTCACCAGATTGGTGCAGAACTCCCCGAGGGGGTCTTTGGATCTCTGTTCGGTCTGGGTGTCCGTCTTTGCTATGCTGGTCGATTTTTCCTGCTGTCCGTATTTAGAGCGTCCGTGCGATATATACCGTACTATGTCATAGCGGTTTACACCCTGCTCCGTCAAGAGATATACTGCGTGAGACTCGTCGACCCTGAACATCGCGACGAGGATGTTTCCCCCGTTGATCTGCGATTTGTCTGCGGATTCCGCATGCATTGCCGCAAGCCTGAGCACGAACTGGCTGCCCGCCGAATACTGAGGGTCGGCCAGGTATTCGGAATCTATAGGCGGCATGTTCTCCTCGAAGAAATCCTCGAGCGTAGACCTCAGACCGTCGAGGTCCACACCGCAGCCCGCGAGGACTTCCGAGGCGTCCGGATCGTAAGTCAGCTCGAAAAGGATGTGCTCGAGCGTGATGAACTCATGCCTTCTGACCTTCGCCTGCTCATACGCTCTCTTGAGCGTCTCTTCCAGTTCTTTTGATAGTGTCATTCTTCCTCACCGCCCGTCTCTACCTCAAGTATGCATTTCAAAGGGTGTTCGTATTGTTTGGCCAGCTTGTCCACCTGTACGATTTTTGTAGTCGCTACGTCGTATGTATATACCCCCACCATGCTTTGGCCGGAGGTATGTGCTTCGAGCATTATTCTTGTGGATTCATCCTGTCCCTTGAAAAAGACTCTCATCAAAACCCATACTACAAACTCCCTCGGAGTGAAATCATCGTTCAGAAGCACTATTCTGTACATGTCGGGCCTCTTAAGTCTGGCCCTTTCTTCTTCAAGAAGGTCTCCTTCCAGATCTCCCCGAAATATTTTGCCGTCTTCCATCACTATCCGCCTCGGATCATTCGGTGCTTATTGTAACTGATCTCGGTAGCTGGAGCTCCCGACCCTTTTTCTCCCATCATTGCCCGCCTGAATTAATTTAAGTATAGAACATTTCTTGTCTACTCACCGTGGAGATATTTAAGAGGTGACTGCGTGTTGTACTGCGTGATAAGATTTTCCGTGTACCTCCTTTCTCTTATCAGATACTTGCTTATGGCGCTGCTAGCGCCCTCGTGCGGAAACAGGTGCGAGCTGTAAGTAGGAACAGCCGCAAAGCCCCTTAAAAATTTATGCTCGCCCTGCGCGCCCGCCTCAAAAATATCGATCCCGTTTCTTATAGAATAATCTATTAATCTGTAGAAACAACATTCGAAATGGAGATTTTTATAGTTGTGAATTGTCCCCCAGTAACGTCCGAAGAGCCTGTTGTTCTTCACGATGTTGAAAGTTCCTCCGACCCACCTCTTGCCGTTATCCGCCATGACGAGCACGAGTCGGTGCCTGTAGTTCTCGAACATGAGATCGAAAAATTCCCTGTTCAGATAAGCGCTCCCCCATTTTCTCGAATGAGTGTCAGTGTAGAACTCCCAGATTGCGTCGATATGCCCGCTTTGAATGTCGTCCTTCTCGATAATTCGTATATCGAGCCCTTCCTCCTCTAGTGATTTTCTTTCTTTCCTTATCTGTTTTTTCCTGCCCGACCGTATGTCGGAAAGAAAATCCTCGAAGGAGCCGTAATTCCTGTTTTTCCAGTGGTACTGGTGGGTGATTCTCGTAAGGAAACCCGCCTTTTCCAGAAAGACGCGCTCTTTATCCGTTAAGAAGAGAAAATGGATCGAGGAGCATTCCTCCTCGGCGCACAGGTCTTTCAAACGCTCGACCATCATTCCGGCGCATTCTTCGAATGGGTAGTCGGGGTGTACGGAAATGCGCATTCCGGTCGCGGGGGTAAACGGGATTGCGACGACCATCTTGGGATAGTACGCGAGTCTCGCGTTCTCGAATGCCCTTGCCCATTCCCAGTCGAATATATATTCGCCGTACGAGTCAAGCTTCACATAGGCGGTAATCGCTCCGGCAATCCTGTCGGCGTCGTTTAGTATTATGTGTCTGGGTTTCCATGCGGTGTGCGGACCGACGCAGCCGGATCTCTCCATTGCTTCGAGGAATTCATACTCCAGGAAGGGATTTTCCCCGTCTATAATCTCGTTGTACAGGCTCCTGTCTATATCTGAAATGGAGTCATATACCGTCAATCGATAGTCTTTACTCATTCGTATCAAGCCGCTTCAATAAATCCTGCATTCTTGCCCTGAGTCAGCCCTGAAATTAGTATAACACCTGAGCCGAAAACCGTTTTTATTTTAATAGGCCTGATACAGTACGCATCCATGTGTCCCCCCGCTGAAATCGCTTAAGCCGCTCTTTGAGGAAGGAACGCTCATGCGTGCGCCTTTTCCCGTTATCTTATACAGGCAGGGTATCGATACGCCGCCGTCCTTATTGACAATGGATTGATTAAAGTGAGATAATGGTAATTATCAATTTAGCTGTTCCTGTTCATTAAATGGTCCAGCCGAGGCGGAGGATGGGTCGAACTATAAAATCGGGCGGCGGCAGGGGGTTCCGCGTACTTATACTTATATTGATATCCTCGTACCTCAGCCCCCTCATGACGGAGCCGAATGAGTTCATCCCGGCCGCGTCCGCGCAAAATTTGCAGGACACGACGGATGTTTTCTTTAACCTGAATGAGCACGGTGTCCCGCCTGAAGACGAATCCAAACTGAAGGAGAACGTGACTTTATTAAAGAATGACCCCGGTCTTATAGTTGTTATCGAGGGGTATTCGGATATAACCGGAGAGGAGCAATATAATCTTAACTTGTCGAGACTGAGAGCGGAGGCTGTAAGGAAATTCTATATCAGCCAGGGTATCGGGCCCGGGAGGGTAAAAGCCCGGGGGAACGGCAAGACGGATAAATTCGATAGCGGCATTGACGAGGAATCCCTCAAGCGAAACAGGAGGGTGCACATCGTTCTCGAATCCTCCCATGCGGAAAGCCCTCCTTCGACACCGCCGCCTTCCACCCATGTTCCCGAGGTGTCTCCCGCTCCTGCATCAGAACCGGAGGGACAGGCCCCGCGGGGAGTTGCCGCGGAAAATACGGCTCAGGACGAGCCGGCTCAGGAACCCCTGGCTCCGGCTGTCGTAGAATTGTCGGCGCCTCCGCCTGATCTGGAGAAGGCGATCGAGAATTCCATGAGGAAACTTGCGCCGGGACGGATTGTATTCGACGCTCCCAGGGAAATGAGCATAGGAGAGTCATACGACGTCGAGGTTGAGCTGTCGTATTCTTTTTTAAAGGGCTTGTCCGACGCTCTGAACGGCATGAGTGCCCAGGGATTCGATAAAGTCAGGTTGGGGCAGAACATCGGCCTGAGCTTAAAAGGGCGCGGATTCGACATACGGCCGGTTACCGAAACGGACGGAGTGGAGGAGGTATTTCCCGCGGAGGATACCGGAATGACCAAGCAGGTGACGGAGAATTCGACATCGACATGGAAGTGGAAGGTAGCTCCCTCGAAGAGCGGGTTTCAGTCGCTCCTTCTATCGATCGAGATCATGGCGGAAGACGCGGACTACAACGAAATGTCGAAGGAATATCCTCTGTTCCAGAAAGTGATTGAGGTGAAGCCTAATTTGCTGTTCACGGTCACGAGAAGCTACTTGATTATGGCTGCCTTTATAGTTATCGTCGTTGCGGCGGTGGGATGGATATTGATAAAGAGATTAAGGGTCGGTTAAGCCTGTAAATCGCGGGGAAGCTGGCATATGGAGTGGATACGTAATATTATCGGCGGGAAGATGCTCATAAAGGGCCTCGACCATATCGCCGTTATAGTAAGCGATATGGATCGGGCGATTGAATTTTATACCAACGTTCTGGGATTGAAACTGATAAAGGACGGCCGTCCGGAAGGGGGCCGGAAAAAAACTTTTATCGGAACGGATAAGAAGGCGATCCTCGCGCTTGCGGAGGATAATGGACGGCGCCGCGTTGCGGGTGACTCCGTAGAGGGGGTGAATCATATCGCCTTTTTTGTGGACGACATTGAAAAGGCAAGCGGGCTGCTCAGGGAAAGGGGCGTTAATTTCATCGAAGAAAAAATGAGTGAGGACGGCAAAATTAAGGCTTACCACTTCCTCGACCCCGATGGACTCGAGCTTGAGATATGCGGGGAAACTTCAGGGGAAGCGCCTCAGTACTGAGCCCGACTAAAATAATTGTCGGCTTCCTTATTTAATCGATTGTTTGTTATTCATATACCCCGGTTTTCGCCGGGTATACTAACTTGTATAAAAGGTTTTGCTATTTCCTCTATATTGATATATTTTTGATGTTGTTTCAAAAAATATCCGGCAATAAAAAAATGAAGCTAGCGGATCCAGAAAAATACAGCCTGCCTGTCCGGTACGGGCCCGAGATGCGTATCCTTATCGTCGGCGGCGGGATATCGGGACTGACGCTTGCGGGCCTTCTCCGTCAAAGAGGGTTCAGACCGACTGTTGCCGAGCAAATTCTTGAATACGGGAACGTGGGGTATATCATCGTGCTCTGGCCTTCCGGAAGCCGAATCTTAAAAGGGCTCGGTCTTTACCGCAAATTGCTCGATGCCGGGCTCCCGTTTTCCACATACAATGTCTGGAATGAAAGAGGCGAGATGCTTCGCTCGTATTCTGTTCAAACGGTAACCGAAAAATACGGTCCCATGATCAGCATATACAGACCCGAGCTGATAAATGTTCTGAGGGAGGCCGTTGACCCCGACACCATTCGCATGAATACCACGGTTGAAAAGATTCATCAGACCGGGGACGAGGTATATGTTACTTTCAGCGACGGAAAGGAAGAGGCGTTCGACCTGGTAGTCGGATGTGACGGCGTTCGTTCGAAGACCCGCAATATGGTATTCGGCCATGTGCCTCTGACATACAGCGGCATGAAGGGCTGGAGCTTCTGGGTCAAGTCGAGCCTGCTGAAAAAGGCTCATATTGCCGAGTACTGGGGTACGGGAAAGTTTTTAGGCATCTGGCCTACGAGAGACCGCCTGTCCGTGTTTACGAGCATAAGAAGCCCGAAGAGCGTGCCGGACCCGGTCGAGGAAAGGGTGAGCCGCATAGAAGAGCATTTCAAGGATTTTGGCGGCATCGTGCCTGACATATTGGCCGAGCTCAACGACCCGAGTCAGATCTACCATGACGATTACAACGACTTGAGAATGGATAAATGGTACAAGGGAAGGGTCGTCCTGGTAGGAGACTCCGCGCATGCCGTATTGCCCACTGCCGGCGGCGGGGTGTCTATGGCAATTGAGTCGGCGGCCGTTCTTGCGGACGAGCTGTCCAGGACCGACTCCCAATATATCGTCCACGCTCTTGAAAGTTATGAGTTGAGAAGGCGTCCGCGTGTTAACAAGATTCAGGATCAATCGCGCATGATGGGAAGGGTCGCTTTTGCCGACAGCCGCATGCTGTCTTACATAAGAAATTTCGTCATGCGTTTTTACTCAAACAGGCTTCACGTCAAATACTGGGACACAATGCTTAAAGAGCCCATATAAATCGGCTTAACTACCCTTATATATTTGGTTTTTTTGGTGCCCTGTCCGACAATTTTTACTACACGAAATCAAATCGTCAGTTATAATTTTACTTGTATTTTATACGAAGTATTACATCTTGTGTATTACATCTTATAATTTAGATATCCGGTGGTATCGGCGTGAAAGATTCATTTAACCCAATAAAAAATCAATTGTTTAATTCGGAGGTAGTTCGAGCAATGGTAAGGTTGGCAAGAATATCGATAATTTCCACATTTTTTCTCATAGCTATCGGGGTGTTTTATCAGACGGCCCAGGCCCAGCAGTACGGTTTTAATTCCCTGGCCCCGCTCGTGAAAAAATTGACCCCGTCGGTCGTAAACATAAGCACTACCAGCGTATCCAAGGGAAGGAGTTTCTCGTATGAATCCCCGTTCGAGGGCAAAGAAAACGACCAGTTCAACGATTTCTTCGATAAGTTCTTCGGGGACTCGCCCGAGAGGGAGTTTAAGGGCAGGGGACTGGGATCGGGGTTCATCTTCAGTGAAGACGGATACATTATTACCAACAACCATGTTGTTGAAAGGGCCACGGACATAAAGGTGATACTTGAGAACGGAGAAGTATATCACGCAGAGGTGGTGGGGACCGACCCTAAGACCGATCTTGCTCTCCTCAAGATAGATCCCAAGAGAAAATTACCCGCTGTCAGGTTCGGCAATTCCGACGGGCTCGAGATAGGCGACTGGGTGCTCGCGATCGGGAACCCGTTCGGGCTGGGAAATACCGTAACGGCAGGAATTATAAGCGCAAAGGGAAGGTCGCTCGGGCTCGGTTCGTATGACGACTTTATTCAGACCGATGCCGCAATCAACCCCGGGAACAGCGGCGGCCCGCTGTTTAACTTTAACGGTGAGGTCATAGGGGTGAATACCGCGATAATAGCCGGCGGGCAGGGCATAGGCTTCGCCATACCCATCAATATGGCGAAGGTTGTCGTTGCCCAGCTCCGTGACAGCGGAAAGGTGGTCCGCGGCTGGATCGGCGTTTATGTGCAGCAGATTACGCCCGAGATCGCCGAGAGCATTAATCTCCAGAATCACCAGGGCGCCCTTGTAGCCGACGTTACGCCGGGAGGCCCTGCCGAGAAGGCGGGCGTTCAGAGGGGCGATATTATCGTCGAGTTTAACGGTAATGCAATACAGGACATGCAGGAACTTCCGAAGTCCGTCGCTTCATATGCACCCGGGACGAGCACTCAATTAAAGGTACTCAGAAACGGCGAGACAAAGACCCTTAATATAAAACTCGGGGAGCTCCCGGAGGAAGTCGCCGAGAGTTCGAGAAAGTTAACGGGTAAAGCGGTCGAACAGGGGTTAGGTTTGGTTGTTCAGGAAATTTCGCCGCAGGTGCAGAGGATGTTCCAGACGGATATCAGGGAAGGCGTCATAATCACCAATGTCGAGCCCGGAAGTACTGCCGAGAATGCGGGACTCGAGCCCGGAGACGTCATAATGGAGATAAACAAGAATAAGATCGCCAACATCGATAATTATAAAAAATCTATGGATTCGATAAGCCCGGGACAGAATGTCCTGTTCCTCATTCAGCGCGGATCGAATACGATTTACGTCGCTCTCAAATTCGAAGGGGAAAATGGGAAAGGTTGAAGAACGCCTGAGCGAGCTCGGCATTCAGATACCCGACGTCCCCACACCTCTCGGGTCTTATAAGCCTGCTTCTGTATCAGGGAGTCTTATTTTTGTTTCGGGTCAGCTTCCGTTATCGGGAGGACGGCTTTTATTTGAGGGGAAGGTCGGCTCAGACGTATCGGTTGAAGAGGGTATGCAGGCGGCGAGGGTGTCTTCCGTCAATGCGCTCGCCGTTATGAGTAAGGAGTTAGGGGGTCTTGGCAGGGTAAAAAAGATCGTTAAGGTGACGGGCTACGTCGCAAGCGCGCCGGGCTTTCACAATCAGGCGAATGTGATAAACGGCGCGTCGGACCTACTGTATCAGGTCTTCGGTGAAGCCGGACGCCATGCGCGCGCGGCTGTGGGAGTGGCCGAGCTTCCCATGAACGCCCCCGTGGAAGTAGAGCTCATTGCCGAAATTTCACCATAAAATTGAAAATTCATACTTTCCATTGGTTGCAACGATTCCCTTATGGACCGAAGTCTGACCGTATTTATATATACCGATTACCCGTCCGAATCACTAAACACAGAAGTAATAGCCGAGCGTCTGGAGAGGTTCGGGATCCGGACTGAAATCCGGGGCGGCCTCTTTTCGTTTCTGGATCATACAGACGACGGCTTGCACCGCACAGCGGAGCTCCTGGCCGCATCAAAAATTAAAGATATAGAGAGCCCGCTCGATGAGATCCGCCCCCCCGAATCCGTGGAGACGAATTCTGAGCTGAGGAAGATGTCGGGTCTCGAAGACGTGAGGGGGGAATTCTATGACGGGCTCTGGATCCAGAGGATCCTGCACAATGCCCTCTCTCAAAAGGCTCCCGGAGAGGCGGGGAGAGGTTTCCTGCACATGATTTTCACGGGACGTTTATTCGGCACATTCGATATGAGGCGATACCATGCCAGGGTGATCCTGGCAGGAAGCCCTTCGCTCATTTCGACTTCCGGGCTCGTGGAGGCTCCGGCCAGGCCGAGGGAGTACTACTTTATCAAAGGCGGCTTAATCAGAAGCGGAAGGGATACGGAGGAGCTTGACCGGATGTACAAAGGGAGATTTATCGAATGCGGCGATCCAAAGACGTCTTCTATTCTATGCTCTTATGCCCTTCAGGCGGTCAATTACGAATTAACGGGGAATGAGTTCTGTGATGACCCGGAATGCTGTTTATATAATTCCCACTGGCAGGAAGAGGTATTGAGAATTCAATATGAAGGGAACCTCTGCGAAAAGTGCGTTCGAGCTTTTGCGGAAATCAATCGGGGATGATAAGATGAGGGAAAGAGCCTGTCTTCCCCTCTTTATATTCTGTTTAAGCCCTTGCCTGTTCCTGTTTCTTTAGTATGTCGATCGCGACCTGGGCAGCTTTCTTGCCCGAAAGGAGCATTCCGCCGAAGGTGGGTCCCATTCTCGGGAGACCGAAAATGGAATTTACCGACATTCCGCACGCGATGAGTCCCGGATGAACTTCCCCCGTATATTCAACGAGGGCGTCTTCTGACTTTTCCACCCACATCGAGCCGTGACCCGGCAGTTTCTTGTAGAGCCCCTGCTGAGCGAGCCTCGATACGCAGTAAGCGTCATGCCCCGTGGCGTCTATTACGAGCTTCGATTCGATGGCTATCGGGTCGAGGCAGGTGATTTCCTTAGGCATGTTGGCTACGGGAGTCCAGTTAATAACGATTCCGGCTACCCTGCCGTTCTCCCTGTACACGAGGTCGTCGAACATCGTCATATTCCTTATTTTTGCGCCTGCTTCGCATGTCATAGCTATGAGCTTGGAGCAAGCATACGGTCCGTCCGCGACGTAGAGTCCCTTCTGGACCTCTTCGTAAGGCACTTCTATCTCATCTAACACCTGATTTCCCGGCTCTCTGACTGTGACCTTGTTCATCAGGTAGCCCCCTATCCAGAACCCGCCGCCGAGATAGTTCATTCTCTCGACCAGGAGGACTTTATATTTCTGCTTCGCGATATCCTTGGCCGCCACCAAGCCGCTCGGACCTGCGCCCACAACAATCACGTCACTCGATATATATTCGTTGAATTCGTTCGCAAAACCCTCGACGATAGCCTTCGTAACCTCTTTTTCGCCGACGGGCGCGAACTTGATTTTAAATTCAGCCATAAAATGTGTACCTCCGTAATATTGCAGTGGCTCTTTAGACCCGTTTACTCTATCACAGAATCTGGGAGCGTCAATAGAAACTATTATACACGATAGGGGGCCGGAAACGCAGCCCGGAGAGGCGGGTCTGTGGCGATTGCCGAAATAATAGGTTATCTTATAATTTGTGTTTTTGGAGGGTATATATTTAGAATTTTCCCGGAGGTAAATTGAATGCGAATGCAGGTAAAGGTTCTATATATGTTGGTGTTCACGGCCCTTTTTGCGAGCGTCGGTTTGGAGAAAATCGCGCACGCGGGTCTCGTCATGGAGCAGGTGGATTATCAGCAGGGTGATTCGAATAAGCAATCTGTTACTATTTACCTTCAGAATAACAAATCGAAGCAAATTCAGAACGGCGGACCCTTTCCTCCTACAGTTATAATGGATTTAAATTCCGGAGATATAATGTATGTAAATCATGAAAAGAAACTCTATATATTCCTCAACAGAGAAGAATATATAAAATATATGGGATCAGTAATGTCCGAAAATAAAACCGACACGGATGTAAACCGTAAGGTAACTCTGAAAAAAACGGACGAATCGGCCAGTATCGCCGGTTACAACTCCAAGAAGTATGAAATCTACGAAAACGGTAAGCTCCAGTCCGAGTATTGGGTTAGCAATGATCCTGTATTCTATCAAGAGATTGATCTCGACAAGATGTCGAAGCTAATGAGCGACCTAAAAGGAATGAGTCAGAATGTCGGCGGCTCCGCCTCGATATCTGATGACGAATATAAGATATTTAAGGAAATCAACGAAGGCGGTTATACGATGAAAGCGGTTTACCACTCTCCCGACAGCGATAAGGTCTTCGTTGAAGAGATCGTAAGCGTGAAAAAACAGGATATACCCCAGAGCGAGTTTCAGCCTCCCGCAGGTTACGAGAAAATAACATATCAGGATATTTTAAAGCAGAAGTGATGATCCGGCTGTCTGCGCCCGGTCGTGTAAGCTGAAACCCTGCTGAAGTCTACTTGCCCGGCAAGGGAAGGTATTTAACTATTGACCTTCTTCCACGACCTCAACCTTGATAACTGCGTTTACGTCGTGATAGAGCTTTATAGTTACCTCGTGCGTCCCGAGTGTTTTTATCGGGCTTTCAAGGTCGATTTGCTTTCTCGAGACTTCGTATCCGAGTCCGCCCAGTGCGTCTGAAATGCTTTGGGAAGTGACCGAGCCGAATATTTTTTCTTCTTCGCCGACTTTTACCGGAATTTTAATTTCGATTCCGTTTAGTCTGGACGCAAATTTTTGCGCGTCCCCTTTTATCTTGTCTTCCTTTTTCCTGATGGCAACGCTTTTTTGCTCCCAGATTTTGATATTGCCCGGGGTTGCCGTTATAGCGAGCTTCTTGGGAAGAAGGAAGTTTCTGGCCAGGCCGTCCTTAACGTCCTTTATCTCCCCCTGCTTCCCAATTGCCTCGACATCCGAAGTAAATATCACTTTCATAGTTCTTATACCTCCAGACTTTCCAATAAAACCGCTGTGACGAATATCTAAAACCGCTTTCTCTTCAATTAATGGAGAACGGTAAAGGGCAGCAGAGCCATGAAGCGCGCTCTTTTTATTGCGGATGCCAGCTCTCTCTGGCAGCCCGCGCAGAGCCCGGAGTTCCTTCTGGGAACGATTTTTTTCCTGTCCGTTATATATCTTGACAGGAGATCGGCATTCTTATAATCCATTTCAATCGATTCGGCGCAGAACCTGCATACCTTCTTTTTTGCAAAATATTTTTTGTCGCGAGGTGATTCCATTAGTTTTCTCCTTCGGCCTGGACCGGCGTTTCGGCAGGCTCATTCTGGTTTTTGACTTCCGGGGCGGGTTTCTCTCTCTTTGCGGCGTTTTCGCTTATTGTTACGGTCATGAACCTGAGGACATCGCTGTTATAGAACCTCAGATGTCTTTCCAGCTCCGCCACTGCTCCCGGAAGCGCTCTAAACACAATAATGTAATACACGCCCCTCGTGTAATTCTTTATCTCGTACGCGAGCTCCCTTTGAGCCCATTTATCGGACTTAATGATCTCGCCTTCATAAGCCGCCAAGGTTTCATTGAGCCTCTGCTGTATCTTAGCCAGCTCTTCGTCCTTTATATCGGGTCTCACCACATAAAGTGTCTCGTAATAGTTTGGCTTGATCGCCATATTTCACTAACCTCCTGTCTCGGTCTATGCGGCCCCGGGTCTATGACTTGTTTGCCACCCCGAAGCGACAGATTTTTAACTGGAATATTGTACCTGTAAAATCCGAATTGTGAATATTTCTTGTAACCTGGCCGGAATAATTGAAAAAATAGATACCCAAGCCCCGGTTATTCACTTAAATCAAAAGCGGGGCAATAACGACCGCAACTATCGACATGAGCTTTATCAGGATATTCATGGCCGGCCCCGATGTATCCTTAAACGGATCGCCTACGGTGTCGCCGACGACTGCCGCTTTGTGGGCTTCCGACCCTTTTCCTCCGAGGTTGCCTTCTTCGATATATTTCCTCGCGTTGTCCCATGCCCCTCCCGAATTAGCCATCATAAGCGCGAGCACTACTCCGGTCACGATTGATCCCGCCAGGAACCCCCCGAGACCCTCCGCGCCGAGAATGAAGCCGATGGCAATCGGGGCGATAATGGCAATTACACCCGGAACAACCATTTCCCTGAGCGCCGCATCGGTGCTTATCCCTATGCATGAGGCGTAATCGGGCTTTGCCTCCCCCTGGAGAAGTCCCGTGATCTCACGGAACTGCCTTCTCACCTCTTCAACCATCTTTTGAGCCGTTCTTCCTACGGCGCCCATCGTAAGTGCCGCGAGAAGAAACGGCACGGTGCCGCCAAGGAGCATGCCGGTGACTACATGACTTTTCGTGAGGTCTATCGACTCGAGCCCGACGGCCTTTGTGAATGCGGCGAAAAGTGCGAGTGCGGTGAGCGCCGCGGAACCGATGGCGAACCCTTTTCCGGTAGCGGCCGTCGTCTTTCCGAGCGAATCGAGCTTGTCTGTAATTTTTCTCACGTCGTGACCGAGTCCGGACATTTCCGTGATGCCGCCTGCGTTATCCGCGACAGGACCGTATGCGTCGACGGACATCGTTATTCCTATCGTGGCCAGCATACTCACGGATGCAATGCCTATCCCGTATAGTCCGGCGAAAGAGTACGAGAGACCGATCGCGATCGCGATTGCGATAACGGGTAGCGTGGTGCTTATCATGCCGACTGAAATACCCTGGATTATGTTAGTTGCGGCACCCGTCTGGGAAGCCTCCGCGATTTTTCTGACAGGCGAGCCGGAGGTGTAATATTCCGTGAGCAGTCCGATTGCGATACCGGCGAGGAGTCCCAGTACCGAAGCCAGCCAAATCCAAATTATGTAGCCCCCTATACCGTCGACAAGACCGACAATGAGGAGCACGACCAAAGAAGCGGCAAGGTAGATGCCTCCGGTGTAGAAGGTCGCCCGCCTCAGGACAATCTGCGGCTCAAGGTCTTTCATCCATTCAACGCTTTTGGCGCCTATTATTGATGAGAAACTTCCTATTGCTATAAGAATTATTGGTATTGCCATCAGAGCGATTTCGTTTTTACCGTAGCTGGCGGCGATGATGATTGTCGCAACCACGGCGCCCACATAGGACTCGAAGAGGTCTGCTCCCATACCCGCTACATCCCCGACGTTGTCTCCGACGTCGTCGGCAATGGTGGCCGGGTTTCTGGGGTCGTCCTCCGGAATCCCCGCTTCGACCTTACCCACGAGGTCGGCGCCGACATCGGCCCCCTTTGTAAAGATGCCTCCGCCTATCCTGGCAAAGAGCGCGACAGAGCTTGCGCCCAGGGCAAAACCGCCGATTATCGCTCCGAACCTATGAGCAAAGAGCGCGAGACCCGCTGCGTCCTGCGGGTTCGACGGAAGCCCTATACCCAAAGCAAACGCAATCGAGAGGCCGAGGAGCCCTATACCCGCTACCGAAAGGCCCATTACGTTACCGCCCTTAAAAGCTACTATTAGCGCTTTCCCCTGTCCTTCCGCAGCCGCAGCGTGGGCTGTCCTTACGTTGGCTTTCGTCGCCGCCTTCATTCCGAAAAATCCGGCGGTCAGAGAGCACACGGCCCCGCCCACATATGCGATCGCGGTATTCCGGCCGATAAAAATGGCAAGCAGTATGAAAACTATAATTACGAATATCCCGATTATCCTGTATTCACGGCTTAGAAATACCATCGCTCCCTCGGATATTGCCGCGGAGATTTCCTTCATCTTGTCGTTTCCTGCGGGAAAGGATTTTATCTCGCGGTACACCAAAAAGGCGTATGCCAGCACGGCTAGTCCCAATATGGTTCCGAAGAGAGCTGCTATTACTTCTCCCATTTTATGACGCCTCCTCTAATTTATAGGTCATTTGTCTGACCGGCGTTATCTTCGTCTTCCGCCCTTGCGTTGAATTTGTTCATTGCCTCTCCCAGTCCATGCCGAATGATTTCCAAGACCGCGTCGGCCGCTCTCAAAACGGATTCCTGTACGATTTTGTTTTCTTCCTTTTTAAACTGAGACAGCACGTGGCTGACGGTGCCGGATTTCGATCGGGGTTTTCCGATTCCTATCCTTATTCGTACGAAATCCCCGCTTCCCAGCTCTCCGATTATGGATACAACGCCTTTATGGCCGGCGCTCCCTCCCCCGGCCTTAATCCTTACTGTTCCTGTCGGCAGGTCGAGCTCATCGTGCACGACTATTATATTTTCGGTGGGTATATGATAGAAGTTTACTGCACTGGAAACCGATTCTCCGCTCCGGTTCATATACGTCTCCGGTTTGAGAAGAAGCAGTTTGTCGTTGTTAAAAGACCCTTCTCCGAATACTCCGTTGAACTTTTTCTTCTTTAAATCGACTCCAACCCTTTTACCTATTTCATCCACGGTCAAATACCCGAGGTTATGCTTCGTAGAAGCATATTCACTTCCGGGATTTCCCAGTCCCGCTACCAATATCATTTTCCCTGACTACTCTTCACTGCCTTCCTCTTTCTCTTCGCCTTCAGCCGCCTTTTCCGCTACTCCCTCTACCGCCGCTGGCGCAGGCGCTTCAACTTCCATCTTCGGCGCTAAAATCGTCACTATCGTTTCTTCGTCGTCTTTCAGGATGTTAAAGTTGTCCGAGCCCTTGAGTGCGCTCACGTGTATGGAATGGCCGATGTCCAGATCCGTTACGTCTATCTCGAATGAATTCGGAATGTCTTTCGGCAGACATTCGACCGGTATCTCGCGCAGTATTTCTTCCAGTATGCCGCCTTCTTTGACGCCTTTTGACTTTCCGACGATCTTGACAGGGACGTCTACGGTTATCTTTTTGTTGATGTCGAGGGCCTGGAAATCGAAGTGTATGGGCTTGCTCGTGAGGAAATCGTATTGAATTTCGCGCAGGAGAGAAAGCTTCTTGATTTCCTGCGAACCGTCATTGAAGGTAATTTCGAGGAGCGTGTTTTCTCCTGCTTCAGTCGAGAGCGCCTGCTTCAATGCCGCCGGATTTACGACTAACGGTGTCGGCTCTGTGCCTTTTCCGTAAAGTATCGCCGGTATGCCTCCCCCTTTTCTGATTTCTCTTGCCCCGCTTTTTCCGGGTCTCTTCCTTATCGATACTTCCAAAGTGTTCTGTGCCATTTTATGCTCCTTACTCTTGTTTTAGCTGAACAGGCTGCTGATCGACTCGCCCGTTGAAATTCTTTTTATTGCCTCACCCAAAAGGTTGGAAATAGTTATCACCTTGATTTTATCGCAGGCGACGGCTTGCTCCGACGGGGCGATGGTATCCGTAATTATTATTTCCTCGAGGTCGGACTGCTTTATTTTTTCGATTGCATTGCCGGAAAGCACCCCGTGTGTGCTGCAAAGGGTAACGCTTTTTGCCCCTTCCCTCATTAGAGCCTTGCTCGCCTGTATGGCAGTCCCCGCTGTATCCACGAGATCGTCGACCAGGATTACCTCTTTCCCTTCGACGTCGCCTATTACGTTCATGATCTCCGCCTCGTTCGGATTGGGGCGTCTTTTGTCCGTCATTGCGAGTCCGGAATCTAGTATTTTCGCGTAGGACCTCGCTCTCTCCATTCCCCCGGCGTCCGGAGAAACGATAACCATGTCTTCTTTGTTGAATCTCTTCTTGATATAATCGATGAATACGGGTGTCGCGTAAACATGGTCTACGGGGATGTTGAAAAACCCCTGAATCTGCCCGGCATGGAGGTCCACCGTAACCACTCTGCTTATGCCGGCGGTGGTGATCAGGTCCGCAACCAGCTTAGCGGAGATAGGGGCCCTCGGCTGGACTTTTCTGTCCTGCCTTGCATAGCCGTAGTAAGGGATCACGGCGGTAATTACCCTTGCGGACGCCCTTTTCAGGGCATCGGTCAGAATCAGTAGCTCCATGATGTGCTCGTTTGTCGGCGGACACGTGGATTGGATCACGAATACGTGAGAGCCGCGCACGCTTTCTGAAATTTCGGTGAACAACTCCCCGTCGCTGAATCTCCTGACCTCGGCTTTTCCGAGGGGGACGTCAAGGTATTTGCATATAGCTTTTGCCAACGGAACGTTCGAAGTCCCGCAAAAAATCTTTGCATTGTCCATTTGATCTCACATGAAAATATAAAAACGCGATATTCGAAACGAAAAACAAGGTATTATAAAATAGATAAATGATAATTCAAGTTCAGGCCGCTGCCCCGGAAAAGGAAGCTTGATAGCAATACCGACCGAGAACGAAAGGAGCATAATCCTCTCGAGCAGGGTTGCCAGGATGGCGACAGCGGACGAGTCCGGCAGGCCCCTCGTTGTCCCTGTCTGTTTCGCCTATGACGGCCGCTTTATATTTACTCCCATAGATAAAAAGCCCAAGAAAGTCCCTGCGGGGGAATTGAAGCGGATCAGGAACATACTGTTGAACCCCCGCGTATCGCTTGTTATGGATAAGTACTGCGAGGACTGGAAGAAGCTTTACTACCTCATAGTTTACGGTTTTGCGGAGGTGATCCGGAGCGGCGACGAGTATCAGAGTTCACTCGGCATCCTCTGTGTAAAGTACCCTCAATACAAAAAAATGAAGCTCGATAAGGCGGGACTGCCGGTCATCAAAATCGTCCCGGAGAGAATAGTGTCCTGGGGAAGCATCTGACTCGGTATTCGGCAGAAAATTACATATGCCCCGGACCGATTGTACAACTTTATGCGTGGGGAGGGGTTTGAAACCCCCCTCCGAAGAAGCCGCTGCCGGGCTCGGACTCTTTGAAAAAACTAATGTTATAGGGGTAGTGCGAGTAAATTCCTTTGAAAAACCCTAGCGGGCAGTGATTATGTATGATAAGCTTACGACTTAACGGGTCAAGGGTCATTCAAGCCTTAAATCGCCGAAGTGGCGGAACTTGGTAGACGCGCTGGATTCAGGATCCAGTGGGCGCTAGCTCGTGGGGGTTCAAATCCCCCCTTCGGCACGAAATGTGAGCGAGTTCAATATGAGAGAGCTTAAACCAAAACTTATGTTAGCTGATTCGGGGAGAAGAAGACGCGGCCTCGGCGGGGGATTCTGGTCTTTTCTTACGTTCCTCGTAGTCTTCTTTGTAGGTGTCTATGTCGGGACCAAGATCGATGACCTGGGTCTCATCGGCAGTGAGCCCCCGCAGGTAACAAAGGAAAGCACAATCGACCGGAGCCCTGTGAAATATGAAAAAAGCACCGAGTCTTTTGTGTATAAGGATGAAGTTCCGGTCGGCGAAAAAAACACATCTCCTGATGAGCAGGCTGTATTTACGGAAGAGAAGCAGATATCGGAAGAGTTAACTTCAGCAGAGCCCGTTCTTTCCGTCAGTGAGAATAGCAATGAGAAAAAAGCTGATTCCGGTCTTACTTCCATTGATCCCAATCAGATGTCCGGGGAGTCTAAAATAGGGGAAGAGACGGCTCCCGCTGAGCCCGGAAATACGTCTCCCGACGCGGCAAAAGCTGAAACAAGTCAAACCGAGCAAACGGGAAAAGGCAGATATACGCTTCAGGTAGGGGCATTCGCCGATAAGGCCGACGCTGAGAAGGCCGTAAATGAATATCGCAGCAAGGGATTTAATGCCTATACGGTTCAGGTCGAAAATTCCAGGGGAGAGACCTGGAACCTGGTTAAAATCGGGAAATACAGCAGCATCGAGCAGGCCTGGAGCCAATCAGCTATATTTAAAAGGAGCGAGGGTAAGGAAGCTTATGTCGAAACCCTCGGAAAGAAAACCGTCTTTAACGAATCTTGGGAGAAAAGCGAAAAAACAGGTGAGTGATTTCATTATTAACGGGGACCTTGATATTTTGTTAGCTTCTGCGTATATTGATTATAGTTTGATATTGTTACTGCCCTGAATCATTGCCAAATATATACGATATCTGGAATTTTGCATTTGCGAAGAATTCACTTGACAATGAATCCTTCAAACCGTATATTAATATAGTTAGGGCGTTATCAGCTTAAAATAGCATTACAATTCAAAATAATTAAAAGGTGTGGGAAAGGTGTGAGAATGAAATCGGCTAAATTCAGAGAAGTTGAGCACGTAGGTCCGGAAATCGAAAGCATCGAAAATTTTCACGAGCAGGATGATGAATCGTTTTCTTCTCTCGGCTTCAGAGATGATGTGATAATAGAAAGCGAAGAATCGGATTTCGGCTTTGAGCTCGAAGACAATACTTCCGTTGAGGACCAGGAAGAAGAATGGACTCCGGACGAGCAGTTCAGGCTTCTATACGTCTATTTCAAGGATATGGCGGTTGAATCCCTATTGACAGCGAAAGAGGAAATAGAGGTTTCCGCGCAGATTAAGAAGTGCGAATCCAAGTCAAGGGAGCTGACTTCTCACATACAGAAACTCTCGAAGAAAGTGGAAGGGTTTACAGGTAAGAAAAAGACCGGCAATGGATCTATCGGTGTAAAAGAGCTGACCAAGAGAATCGAAAGCCTCATGGCGTTCGTAAAGGTATATTCGGAGCGCGCACTTGACTTGAAGGAAAGGTTCGTGAAGGCCAACCTCAGGCTCGTGGTCAGCATATCGAAAAGGTATATGGGCCGCGGTCTCCCTCTGACCGACCTGATTCAGGAAGGGAACGTGGGTCTGATGCGCGCGGTAGAGAGGTTCGATCATACCAAGGGTTACAAATTCTCCACGTATGCATCCTGGTGGATACATCAGGCCATTTCCAGGGCTCTGCTCGATCAGACGAGGACTATCAGGGTTCCCGTATACGTACTCGAGCAGGCAAGCAAGGTTTACAGAATTAGCTCCATGCTCCATAAGGAGCTGGGCAGAAAGCCGATGCCCGAAGAAGTAGCCGAAGTCGCCGGAATTTCAGTCGAGGGAGTGAAGAGGATCCTCGAGTCCACGAATGACGCCGCACGTCTCGATACACCAATACTCGACGGCGAGAAAACGACCCTGCTCGATTTTATCTCGGACGACAACTCCCCCGCACCGGATTCGGTAATGGCCAGCTCGGCTCTGACACATGAAATCAGGGACGCGCTTAACGTCCTCACTCCGAGAGAGGAAGAGATAATAAGGCTCAGGTTCGGAATCGATCAGGACTCCACGTATACGCTTGACGAGATCGGAAGAAGGTTCGACCTCACCCGCGAGCGTATAAGACAAATAGAGAAAAGGGCTCTTGAAAAACTCGCCACTTCGGAAATGGGTGAGATACTGAGAAGCTTCCTCGCCCGCTAATTCCCCGGACACATGTGTGTCGTTTAGTAAAGTCGGTTCTAAACATCCGCGCTTTTCTGGAATTCATCCGGTCATTTCAACTATTCTGACAACGGGCATTGTTATTCCGCGATATATAGTATAATTTCAGTTTGGAAATGAACGTCCGCCCCCCGGTAATAATAATCGGAATGAGCCGTTCCGGCACAAGCATGCTTACCCGAATGCTCGACGAGCTCGGCCTATTCGTCGGGAAAAGAGTGACCGATAACCATGAAGCTATATTCTTCCGCGATTTGAACGACTGGCTTCTGACACAGTGCAGCGGGGGTCTCGAAAATCCGGGCACGATTAAATACCTTCTCCGGGATAAGGAAGCGAGGTCTCTGTTCGGCGATTTCGTAAAATACGCTATGAGAACGCCTCGTGTTATATCATTTCTCGGATTGAGGAAGTATATCCGTTACCGGACTCCGGCCAGGCTCGATATCCCCTGGGGATGGAAGGACCCGCGGAATACGTTTACCCTGCCTTTCTGGCTCGATATCTTCCCGGATGCGAAGGTCATCCATATCTTTCGTCATCCGCTGGACATAATCAACAGCTTGAGGACCCGGAGAGCAAGAGGGCTTTCGAGGCTCAGGGATAAACACGCCCGGCTAAAACCCCTTTACTGGTTCTACCTGATGCGGAAATTCATAGGCGGCAGGAGGGTGTTCGTAGATTTGAGGGGCGCCTCCCTGGATGAAGGGCTTATGTTATGGGAGGAGTATATGAAAGAGGCGAGGGAGCGTGTGGCGGAGCTCGGAGCGCGCGGTATGGAAATCAAATACGAGGATTTTTTAGAGAATCCCAATGACGTATTGAAGACCTTATACGACTTTTGCGGTCTCGTAGCTCATAAGGGCGAGATTGAGAAATCCGCCGGCCAGGTCAATAAATCGAGGGGTTACGCATTCCTTAAAGACCCCGAGCTTACAGCTTATTCAGCAGTGATAGCCGACCGTCTCAAGAGTTACGGTTATTAAAATTAATCGGCGCCGGTCCGTCAATCTTTCTTTTAAATATGCTGTTCCGGACTTTTAGGGTTTAAATCCGTTATATGAAATCGGATCCGGGCGAGGGAGCGTCGATGAAGCCTCGGTTATTTTTCCCTTCGGACCTCTTGCAGTCCTCGACCATAACGACCGGGACGGAGCTTAAACGCGATGTGATTTTCATACTCGGCGGATGTCCGCAGTACATTCTTCGATGAAAATTCTCTCGGGTGTGTGAATCATACTGAATGGCCTGTAAATGCATTTAATTCGCTTTCGGCTGAGACTGGAATAAATGAACTCAAAAATCGGGCCCCTGTGAGCGCACTCCGCTTACTTCTTTAATAAATCTGCGAACCTCATTGCCAGAAACACGTCTCCCGAGAACTTTATTTTTCCCGAGAGCAGCGCGTTTTCCGCACCGAGCTTGCCTGTGAAGAGGTCTATGAAATGCTCATCTTTGGTTTGAATAGTGCACTGGGCGTCTTCGTCGGCCTCTCTTATCCCGAGGCTCTCTTTTCTGAGGTCGATTATCCACGTCCCTCCTTCGGGACCGTTTATGACGAATTTGTAAACGGCTCCCACTTCCGTGAAATCATCCGGCCTCTCTTTGAGCTTCCTCTCCACTTTGTCGAATATCTCTTTTGTCCTGGACACTTCGGCGTCAACTCCCCTTTTAAGAATGGGAAACCATTTTACCATCTATGCCGCTCATAATCCAAAGCGGGAGCTAAATAATTGACGCGGTCGATTTAAGTATTTACATTTCTTACTGATTTATATATGGGAGTCCCGGTATTGAGCATAAATTATCCGAAGAGCTACGATGTGATAGTGATAGGCGCCGGCCATGCCGGGTGCGAGGCTGCGCTGGCCGCTTCCAGAATGGGGTGCCGGACCCTCGTCCTTACGGCGAATATTGATACGATAGGGCTCATGTCGTGCAACCCGTCGATCGGGGGCGTCGGCAAGGGGCACCTCGTAAAGGAAATAGACGCTCTCGGAGGCGAAATGGGTAAAGCGGCCGACCATGCCGCGATCCAGTTCAGGAGACTGAATACCAGCAAAGGGGCTGCCGTCCAGGCGACCAGGATACAGGCCGACAGGCAGGCATATAGAGCCTACATGAAAAGCACACTCGAGGCTCGGAAGAACCTCGATATCAAGCAGAGGATGGCCGAAGGTTTTCTCGTCGGGAACGGCAGGGTCCTCGGTGTGAAAACAACTCTAGGCGAGCATTTTTTCTCCGATGCCGTTGTCGTGACGCCCGGAACATTTCCAAATGGACTGATTCACATTGGGGGAGCGAAGATCTCCTCGGGACGCGCCGGGGAAGCGGCGGCGATCGGCATTTCGGATTCTTTCGGAAGCCTCGGGTTCAGGGTAGGGAGGCTTAAGACAGGGACGCCCCCGAGACTGGACGGCAGGACTATTAAATGGGAGATACTCGAGCCCCAGCCGGGGGACGAGAATCCCAAGCCATTTTCATTCTCTAACAGTTCCGTCAAAAGGGAGCAGATGCCCTGCTATATCACGTATACGAATGAAAGGACGCACAGGGTAATAATGAATAATCTCCACAAGTCGCCCTTATACTCAGGCGAAATAAAAGGCATAGGACCCAGGTACTGCCCCTCGATCGAAGATAAAGTGGTTAAGTTCCGCGACAAGGAAAGGCACCAGATCTTTCTCGAGCCGGAGGGGACGCAAACGTATGAAATATATCCGAACGGCGTCTCGACGAGTCTTCCTCTCGAAGTCCAGTATGAGCTCGTGAGGACTATCGACGGTCTTTCGGATGTCGAAATCATGAGGCCCGGCTACGCGGTCGAGTACGACTTCGTTGACCCTATACAGCTAAAGCCGACGCTTGAAACAAAGCTCGTCGATAACCTGTACTTCGCGGGTCAGATCAACGGTACAACGGGATATGAGGAAGCCGGGAGTCAGGGACTAATGGCCGGTATAAACGCTGCGCTCCGGGTGAAAGGGGAAGGCCCTCTCGTCCTTGACCGCTCCCAGGCGTATATCGGGATATTGATCGACGATCTCGTAACAAAAGGAGTGGACGAGCCCTACAGGATGTTTACCTCGAGGGCCGAATACCGTCTCGTCCTGAGAGAGGATAATGCGGACATCAGGCTGGGAGAGGCGGGGTACAGGATCGGATTATTAAGCGAAGAAATGTACGAGAAATTTTATGAAAAGAAGAAGACCATCGCCCGGGAGCTACTCAGGCTGGAGAACATCAAGATTATGCCCAACGCGGGAGTTAATGAAATGTTATCGAGACTCGGCTCTTCCCCGCTGAAAAAGCCACAGTCGCTTAAGGAGATTCTGAGGAGGCCCGAGATCACGTACGGAGAGCTCGGATTAATTGGAGGCAGCGGGAAAATGGCGCCCGTCAGCGAGGATTACATCACGCAGATTGAAATGGAAGTTAAGTATGAGGGCTATATTAAGAGGCAGGCCGAGCTGATCGACAAATTCAAGAAGCTCGAAAATTTGTCCATACCTCTGGAATTTTCTTACGACGGGATTCCCGGCTTATCGAAAGAGATAGTACAAAAGCTGTCAAATGTTCGTCCGGGATCTTTAGGGCAGGCGAGCAGGATATCGGGCATTACCCCTGCTGCTATTTCTGTGCTTATGGTTTATTTGAAAAAGGGTGTGTTTGAAAAAGAAGAAGGCTCTCATTCCTTTTCTTCCTGATCTTCGTCTTCTTCCGATTCGGCCAGCTCCTGTTCGAGGAGCTCCATCATGTCCTCGTAGTCTCCGCCTATGTATCCGGAATTTTCCGGGTCTTCGAGCATATCGACGAGGTCTTTTATTTTTCTCTTACCTCTTTTGCCCATTCTCTTTTCCTCCATTGCTCTCACCTCCCCAACATGAACTTAATTAATACTATAACACAGACTTTTTTCGATGCTTCAAGCTTGAAATAAAAATTTTATTACAATCTGCTATGAGCGCAATCAGCAGAAAAATAAAAATTATAAGACAGACTAATTGAAAAGCAACATCTGTTATTCGAAATAATTTTTACACCCGGAAAATAGAAAAATCAATAACAGTACCGTCAGCGAAATATTTCATATGATACGTTTGGGACACTCATTGAGTGAGGAGCTCAAGCGTTTTGTTTAAGTCAGTAGTGGGAAGTTTGCATATATGATTAAGACAAACGTAAGCAGTCGCCTTTCCTCCGATCGACGATTGCCCTTTTGTGAATTCCGCGATAGTAGCGATATCGGACTTATCATCGATTGATTTGAATAATAATACTTTGTTAGGAGTGTATTGTTTTCTGAGCGCGGTCAGCATTTCTTTTGTGCCCTTTGAGGCGGGATCTCCGACTACGACGACTTCATAAGACGGACCTATTGCGAAATCGAGACTCGAGAGGAGCTGTGTATAAGCCATCGGAGCCTGCTCCACTGTTTGCGAAAACGCTCTCGCGAGCTTTGCCGCCATATCCTCATACGAGGGGTTTCCCGTTATCCTTCCTAATCTGAGAAGGTTCAGCATAGCTACTGAGTTGCCGGACGGAATTGCGCCGTCGTAGATCTCTTTATGACGCACTAAGAGTTCTTCGGCGTCATTCGATGTAAAATAGAATCCGCCGTTTTTATCGTCCCAGAACAGTTCTGTCATTTCGCTTTGAAGATCGAGGGCCGTTTTCAAATATTTTACATCGAACGTGCACTCGTAGAGCTCGAGAAGGCCCCAGATAAAGAAGGAATAGTCGTCGATGCTTCCTCTGATCCCGGCTTCGCCGTCTCTAAAACGGTGGAGGAGGCGTCCCTCGCCGTCTATCATTTTATCGAGGATGAAGTCCGCGGCATGTCGCGCCGCCTCCGCATAGAGGGGTTCATTGAAGACGCTCGCGCCCTTTGAAAGCGCCGCTATCATCAGCCCGTTCCAGTCCGTCAGTATCTTGTCGTCCTTATGAGGATGAACCCTTTTTTCCCTGACTGCGAAAAGTTTTTTCCTTGCGTTGTCTATTCTGCTCTCGAATTCTGAAGCGCTCATTCCGAAAGAAGGAGCGAGTTCCGCAAGCGGTTTCCTTAGATAGAGGATGTTGGAGCCCGATTTCTCTCCCGAGGCTTCTTCGCTGAAGTTCCCGGATTTATCGACATTGTACGTTGTGATTATCAGCTCCGCTTCGTCCTTTCCCAGTACCCGCTTTATCTCTTCCTCAGTCCACACGTAGAACTTACCCTCAACCCCTTCGCTGTCGGCGTCTTCAGCGGAATAAAATCCCCCTTCCGGGGCTGTCATATCCCTGGTTACATACGTAAAGATTTGACGCGCCGTATCTTCATATTCTTTTTTTCCGGTGGCCTGATAAGTCTCCGTAAAAACCAGAGCCAGCATCGCCTGGTCGTAGAGCATTTTTTCGAAGTGAGGGAGAAACCATTTGGGGTCCGTGGAGTAACGGTGAAAGCCGAAACCTACATGGTCGTACACGCCGCCCTTCCGCATACCGTCGAGGGTTTTTTCCACCATCAAGAGCGGCTGCCCGTCCCCCGTTCGTTTCCAGTACCTGAGCAGGAAAAGAAGGTTGTGGGCAGTTGGGAATTTGGGCGCTGTCCCGAAGCCTCCGTTCGTTTCGTCGAACCTGCTGAGGAGCTGATTGAATCCCACAGTCAGAGCGGACTGAGTCAGGTCACTGCCCTGAATGTCATGTGAAACATCGGTTGCCTTCTTGATCGCGGCTGTGATGCTGTCTGCGGATTTCAAGACTTCTTCCCTCTGTTTTTCCCATACCTCTTTAATCCTGGGTACGAGCTCGACCATGCCTATGCGGCCGAAGCGCGTTTCCTTCGGAATATACGTAGCTGCGAAAAAGGGCTTCTTGTCGGGGGTCATGATTATATTGAGGGGCCATCCGCATCCCCCTTTCGAGAGCAGCTGACACACCGTCATGTATATGTTGTCTATGTCGGGCCTTTCTTCACGGTCTACTTTAATCGAGACGAACGTGTCGTTCATCAGCTTTGCGACTTCCGGGTCCTCGAACGATTCGTGCTCCATTACGTGGCACCAGTGACAGGTCGAGTACCCTATCGAAAGGAGTATGGGCTTATCCTCCCTGGCGGCCTTTTCGAATGCCTCCTCCCCCCATGGGTACCAGTCAACGGGGTTGTCTGCGTGCTGGAGCAGGTACGGACTCTTTTCGTTCTTAAGCCTGTTCTGTTTAGGCATATTTTTATTATCAGGAGGCTCGGCTCCCGAGCTCCCCCCGATACACAATGTAAAAAATACTACCGATACATATACCATACCAGTAATAAGAACCAACGCCGGATTTCTTAGGCTTTTTGTTTCCACAATTTCCCTCAATATCGCACAATCAGCTCTATATCAGTCAGTTTACTGCTCACAATGCCTGTTACAAGCTTATACGTATTGTACGAGTCTAATAGCGGCCGGATGTATCATATCGCGTCTCAAAATACTCATAATCAACTTTCTTGGTTATAATTCATGTACTTCTTAAGTATGCAGATACTGGACGAAAAATACTCGAAAATCATACTCGAAGAGAAGCTCCTCCTGCAGTCGCTCCTTGCCGAGATAAAAGAACTGTCGAGCACTGAGCTCGAAAGCAGGTTGAGGTCGGTTCAGGAGAGTATGGACAATCTCTTCTCGCTCGTCTTTATCGGAGAGTTCAGCACGGGAAAGTCCTCCATCATAAACGCTCTTCTGGGGCAGGAAACGCTGCCGAAAGGCATCACGCCTACGACGGACGAGATAACGGTAATAAAATACGGTGAGAGCGGCGGGGTAAATGTTGAGAAGGGATGCCGTATAATTTCCGTTCCCCAGGAAAGGCTTAGGGGGCTTTATATAGTGGACACTCCCGGCACGAACGTTACCATAGAACAGCACGAGCGGCTCACCCAGGATTATATACCGAAAGCGGACATTGTGTTTTTTACGATCGGCGCCGAGCGCGCGGTAACGGGGAGCGAAGCGAAGCTTATTAAATTTATAAAAGAGGGCTGGCTAAAAAATATCGTTTTCCTTTTAAACAAGATCGATATCGCTCATGACGATAAAGAGCTTGAGACTCTGATACGGCACACCGAAGGGGAGCTCGAGCGTTCGTTCGGGATAAAGCCGCTCCTGATCCCGGTCTCCGCGAAACTCGCCTGGGAAGGAAGGACTGCTTCCGATACCTCGTTATATTCGAGGAGCGGTTTCGGAAGGCTCGAGGAATATATTTTCAACACGCTTAGCGAGGAAGAGCGTATAAGGATGAAGATAAGGGGAACTTCGGAATTTGCGATCAGCCTTTGCGCCGAAACCGATAGATCCCTCGACGGGCACATCGACAAAATTTCCGAAGATATGCAGAGGCTCGGGGAGTTCGAGAAGAAACTGGAATCGATGAAGGAAGAGATAGTCGAGAATTCCGCTCAGTTTACGGAGAGGATAAGAAGCAGGCTGCTCGAATTCAAGACGAGAGGGATGGAGTACATCGACGAGCTTATAAGATTCGGCAACATCCTTAAGCTCATGAGCAAGCAGAAAATTGCAAAAGAGTTCGAGTACCGGGTTTCCCGTCAGACTGTGGCCGAGCTTGAAAAGGACCTCGATGCGATGGTCATATGGACCGAAAAATCTGCGCGGAGTCTTTTGGACAGCAGTATCGAATTTTATAACAAATCGATAAGGCCCGAGTCTTCGGGTGCCGGTACCGGGTTTATTTACGACAGGACAAGGCTCGTAGATACCGTAAGGAGCGAGCTCGAGACAAAGAGAAAAGCGATAGACCCTGCGACTCTCGGCGGGAATCTCGTCGATTCGGCAAGGGGCGCTGTGGCCTCTGTGCTTGGTGTTCAGGTGGGTTCGCTCGCGATCGGGGCCGCCGTGGTTTCCGCATTTTCATCGCTCGTCGTGGACATTACGGGCATTCTCGCGACTATCGCCGTGATGGCCACGGCCTTTGCGATTCTCCCCAAAAAGAGAAGAGACGCGATCAGGGAATTCAACCAGAAGGTGGATGCGCTTATTGAAGAGATGATATCGAGCGTAAGCTCTCAGCTCGAGAGGGATTTCAGCGGGATAGAAATTCAGGTCACGGACTCGCTTGCGCCTTTAAGGAATTTTTATAAGATGGAAAAACAAAAGTTATCGGATTCCAGGATAAGGGTAAATGAGCTTAAATCCAAATTCAGCGCTATAAAGGAAAGGATAACGTCAGGCGGTTAAAGCCTGCTCGTAAGTTTAGTATCCGGAACTACAGCCCGAGGTCGTTCGTCTGGGCAAGAATAGAATAAATTTCTCTGATATCATTTATTCGGCTCGTAACCTCAATACCCATGTACCATTTCTCGGAGTTTGAATGGTAGAGCCATTTGATTGTACCTTCGAACCTAATCGTTTGTTCTCCCGTGAATAAGCTTGCTTCGATTTTGAAATTGGGGGGGAACCCTTTGCTGCCTTCCATACCGATTCCGTGTTCGGAGATATTAAACGTGAATCCGTTAAACCTGAACAGGTCTTCGCCGTCCCTGCCTTTTCCGTTAAGGAGCCCGTATTTAAGTTTCTTATAATAAGGGATTCTTGTGGAACGCCTCAATACATTGATTGAACTTTCCGCACTCTTGGTGAGCTGGCCTAACTTTATTTCCCTGTTATTGGAATGACCGTTTTCCACTCCATTAGAATATAATCAAATCGATGAATTTACAATTAGACTTTAGTTAGTATCTTGCTTAAAACTTTCGTCCCGAAGTTATCTTTCGGAGGGTCGGGTATAGCGCTTCGGCGGGCTCTATAAAATCAGGGCGCTCCTCTGTTTATGAGAGCGCCCTTGTCGTCGTTGAAATCAGCTTAATTCGGCAGAAGAACAGTATCTATAACCTGGATAACTCCGTTTGACTGAATTACATCGTAAGTCGATATATTTGCTACGTCGCCCTTCTCGTCCTTGATAAGGATGTTGTGCGGTCCGTTCATCCATACGGTCAGCATGCCGCCGCTTACTGTTTTCAGCTGAGCCTTGCCGTTGCCCGCGTTTATCTGTTCAACAAGCGCATCGAAAGTGAGACGGCCCGGAACGACATGATAAGTGAGCACTTTTGTCAAAGCGTCCTTATTCTCCGGCTTGAGCAGCATCTCGACTGTTCCGTCGGGAAGGTCTTCGAACGCGTCATTGGTCGGAGCGAATACGGTAAACGGGCCCGGCCCTTTGAGCGTCTCTACGAGTCCCGCAGCCTTTACCGCCGCCACGAGCGTCGTATGATCCTTGGAGTTAACCGCATTATCTACTATATCCTTTGTAGGATACATGGCCTCACCGCCGACCATTACTGTCGTGTCGGCAAACGCGGTTAATCCTACTACTGAAAAAATAACTGCCGCGACCGGCAGTATTAAATAATTTTTTATAACCTTGTGCATTTCAGCACCTCCTTAAAATTTTTGAATTTGAATATTTATACGGGGGGTATCATTTTTTGGATCTCTCCGGGGAACATAATTTACAAAATGCATGTGTCATGTCGCGGATCAGGACGATATATGTTATATGATAGATATGTAATATATTGATAAAAAGCGGATTACGCTTGTAGTAGATTGAAATACCGGCGGGGCAAAATCAAAGGGTTTTTTAACGACTGCCGTACCCGCGGACCGGAATACTTTCCAATAAGTTATACGGTTGAGCTCCGGGATCGGATCACAAGGAAAAGCCCGGATTGAGAAAAGGCGGATGGAGAATATTATTACGCGCCGGACGCAACAATTTCAGTATAGTCGGATAGCGGCGGGATACGGTACGGGGTCGTGGAAATATCGATTCTTTTATAACAACATTTCGTTTTCTTCCGAAGCCGATATCAGGAGAAAGCAGCCCTTCTCGGTAGAAATGCTTTCGTGAGTGCTGTGCGCTTCCGCTCTGATATAATCCCCTTTCCCGAAAACCTCTCCGCCCATTTTCAGGTCGCCCTCGATGATGTAACACTCTTCGGTGTCGGTATGGACGTGGTCCGGGAAAGTAGCTCCGGGGTCCATTTTTACAAGGAGGGTGGAGTAATTCTTCCCGGGATCCTTGTAAAGATTCTTCACCTTTACTCCTTTCATAATCTCAACCCACTCGCCCTCATTTCTACGTACGTATAGAAACCCCTCGTCTTTTTTCTTCTTACTTCCTTCCTTTTTAATTTGTGCGAATAACCGCTTCTCCAGGCCATCCGGCTCTTTCAGCGGTTCGGCATGGTAGAGCAGGTATTCGACGATTTCGGCAAATGATTTCAGGTCTCTTTCGATTGTCCCGTCCCTTTGGCGGAGCAGCTCCTCGAATTCTTTTTTTTCTGCGTCGCTCAGGTTCCCGAGGGCATACGATGCAGCGAGATCCCGGATTTCTTCTCTAGTGTATTTTCGAGCCATGGTCTTTTTTCCTGTCGAGCTTCTTTATTATATTTCTCAGTTTCACCAGTGCAACCCTGATCGTGCTCTTGACCGATCCGATGGGTATATTTACCTGCTCTGCTATCTCGCTGTGACTCATCTGGTAATAGTAAGACAGCTCGATCACACGCCTCTGTTTCGAGGTGAGCTGCTCGAGAGCGCTCCGGACAATTTCTCTTTTTTCCCTGGCGATATATGAAACTTCCGCGCTCTTCTCGGATATCGCAAGGTTCTCGTCAAATGCTTCTTCGGTTATCAATTTTTTTGAAATATTTCTTTTTCTGTCTATCGCACGCCTCTTCGTAATCATAAGAAGCCACGTTAGCGGCTCGCTGAGCTCGGAATTGTAATTCGAAGCATTCTTCCAAACCTGCATAAAAACCTCGAGCGCCACCTCTTCGGCTTCGTGAGCGTTAGAAATTATCCTGTAAGCCATACCATACACCAGGCCTACAGTTTGCTTGTAAAATGCTCTCATGGCATCTTCGCTTCCATGAGAAATCCGGGAAATTAAATCCCGTAATTCATGCTGCTCTTTTGCAGCATACGAACTTATTGATGGTGCGGCGGGGTCCATGGATTGTATCGGCTTCGCGGGTAATTCGATGTCATTTGTTCAGTATTTTGAACCCATTATAACATAATTAATTGCTAAACTTTAGACATCACGCTAAATACCCGCCAATCCAGTGACAAAAACCCGCTCATTTACTTATACGGAGAGTAAATTAGATTAGAGCAGGATATTTATCGTCTGTAACCAACCCGAACGACTGGACAAATTCTCCTGAGAGGTATTTATTGAAATCAAAAGCGATATTGAACATTACGCAATAGATGAATATATAGATGTTATAAAGGGATAGCAGCCAAATTCCCTTGAATCCGGCCACGGATAAGAATCGATAAATCCGCCCTTCGGATAAGCGGATTTTCCGAATTTCCTGAATATCCCGCACGGTAGTGTATATTTAACGGCTAACAGCTTTAAGCGGTCAATTTATTGGGGAGAGAGAACAGATATTTATGAGAAACGAAAATATAAGGAACATTGCCATCATAGCGCACGTCGATCACGGAAAGACGACGCTCGTCGATGCAATGCTCAAGCAGAGCGGGGTATTCCGTGAGAACCAGGTCGTCGAGGAGAGAATTATGGACTCGATGGACCTCGAAAAGGAGCGCGGCATAACGATAATGGCAAAGAACACCGCGATCTTCTATAAGGGTATAAAGATAAATATAGTGGATACGCCGGGACATGCCGACTTCGGGGGCGAGGTGGAGAGGAGTCTCAACATGGTGGACGGCGCCCTCCTTCTGGTAGACGCGAGCGAAGGGCCGCTGCCGCAGACCCGTTTCGTCGTAAAAAAGGCGCTCCAGAAAAAACTCCCCATAATACTCGTAATTAACAAGATAGACAGGAGCGACGCCCGCCCGGGTGAGGTGATAAACGAGGTTTACGACCTCTTTATCGAGCTCGATGCGAACGAGGAGCAGATAGAATTCCCGATTATTTATACGAACGCCAAGATCGGCTCCGCCCGGTACGACCTGGGAGAGGACTCGAATAACCTCATACCGCTATTCGACACGATAATTTCCGCAATCCCGGGTCCCGAGATTGGGGACGGAAGTGTTACTCAATTCTTGGTTACGAACCTCGATTATGATAATTACGTCGGGAGGATAGCCATTGGCCGTCTGATGAACGGCGCGCTCGAATCCAACAAAAGCTACGCCTTGTGCGGGGAAGGGGGTACAAACACTCCGATCAAGATTTCGGTCCTTTATACGTTCAGCGGCCTCCAGAAAACACAGGTGGCATTGGTAGAAGCGGGGGACATAGCGTCCATCGCCGGCGAGGAAGACGTGAAGATCGGCGATACGGTATCGAACCTGGAAAACCCCGTGCCGCTAGAGCGTATAAAAGTGGACGAGCCTACGATCTCCATGATCTTCTATGTTAACAACAGTCCTTTCGCGGGCAAGGAGGGTAAATTCCTCACCTCCCGCCATTTGCGGGACAGGCTCTTGAGGGAGAAGCTCGGGAACGTCGCCATCGAAGTCAAGGAGATGGAAAGGGCCGATGCCTTCGAGGTTTCCGGCCGCGGCGAGCTTCAGATGGTCGTGTTAATAGAAATGATGAGACGCGAAGGCTATGAATTCATGGTCTCAAAGCCCAGGGTTTTGACAAAGAACGAAAACGGAAAGGTCACGGAGCCGGTCGAGCGTATATTCGTCGACGTCCCCGAGGCGTTTGTGGGTGCTGTAACCGAGGTCATATCATCGAGAAAGGGGCGCATGGAAAACCTCCGTAACAACGGGAACGGGAGGGTGGATATCGAGTTCCTTATCCCATCCAGAGGGCTGATCGGTTTCAGAAGCCAGTTCCAGATAATCACAAAGGGCTCGGGCGTAATAAATACCCTCTTTGAAGGTTATGAGCCGTGGTATGGCCCCATACCTCAGAGGTCTACGGGCGCGCTCGTCTCCGACAGGGGCGGGAAGGTGACTACTTACGCGTGCCTATCCATGGCCGACAGGGGAGAGCTTTTTGTCGATGTCGGCACCGATGTATATGAGGGGATGATCGTCGGGGAGAGGAACAGGAGCGGAGACCTGAACGTGAACATCACTAAGGAGAAGAAGCTCACCAACATGAGGAGCTCGACTGCGGAGACCACAGTCGTTCTGAGACCGCCGAGGCCGCTATCACTCGATCAGGCGATAGAGTTCATCGCCGAGGACGAGCTTGTCGAAATTACTCCGCAGACCCAGAGGCTCCGCAAATTCGAGCTCACGGCATCGAAAAGGGAGATCGAGCTTAAGAGGGAGAAGAAGTACAGTCAGTGAGTTTTTATAGCTGATAGCCGCATGCTTGCGTGTAAGCGGCAGTTTGTTTATTCCGATGGAAAAACCCTTCAGTCAGTCCTGCGAAAATAATAAAGAGCCAATACTAAAGATTCTGAGAGATGCGTTTCGGGATGCGTCTATCGTATTGGAAATCGGGAGCGGCACAGGGCAGCACGCCGTCCACTTCGCTCGTAATCTTCCCCACCTGGTCTGGCAGCCTTCTGATGTAGCGGAAAATATTCCGGGCATGAAGCTCTGGTTCGATGAAGCGAAGCTGCCCAACATCAAAGAGCCGGTCGTGCTGAATGTTTCTGACGCCCTTTGGCCTGTCGGGGAAGCAGACGCGATTTTTACGGCAAACACCTTACATATAATGGCTAAGTCCAAAATCGAATGCATGTTCGACGGCATGGAGCCTGTGCTTAAGCACGGCGGGACGCTGTGCATATACGGGCCTTTTAATTACAACGGAAAATATACGAGCGAGAGCAACGAGAAATTCGACGCCTGGCTGCATAATCAAAATCCCCAAAGCGCCATCCGCGATTTCGAGTGGGTAAATTCCCTCGCTGAGCGGACGGGCTTGAAGCTCGTCAAGGACCACGAAATGCCGGCGAATAACCGGCTGCTCGAGTGGCGCAAGGTTGGATGATCCCGGGAAAATGTGCGCGGACAGCTGAATACGGGACCCGCCTTTATATTTTCGTGAACCGCAAGTAGTATTCTTACACAAATCCGGCTAAATATTTGCCAGGCCGCAAATATCGAAATGGTTAGAGACATTATTACGCTGGTTGTCGGGAATTATTTTTTGACCCTCCTGATCATAGGTCTGATCGCGGGATTCCTGTCGCTCGGAAATAAACCGAAGCCCCGCACTGCAAACGTGGTCGCCGAGGCTCTCCTGTCTTATTATATGCTTTTTGCAATAGGCATAAACAACCTCGTCAATTTTGTTTTTCATGTTTTTTTCGGGGATATGGCTGCGCGGTTCATCGGCTGGGAGCAGAGTCCCTTCCAGGCAGAGGTAGGTTTTGCGAGTCTTGGAATAGGGATCGTCGGTGTGCTGGCTTTCCGGGCGGGATTACCCTTTCGGGTCGCCGCCTTCATCCCGCCTGCCGTTTTCTCACTGGGCGCCGCGGGCGGGCATATCTATCAAATGATCGTTGAGCATAATTACTCGCCCGGTAATGTGGGGCTGGTTCTGCCCACCGACATTATACTTCCCGCCGTCGGTTTCGTATTGTTATACCTTTCCTATAAACACCCGAAGACCTAATCCGCGAGATAACAATTCACATATCTGTCATTCATTACTGGTTATTGCCTTAATAATGTATAACCTTCTTTACTCCAAATCCGCGCTTGATCATATAACACTGGGATTCGAAATGAGGCAGGAACAAATACTGATTGCGGGTAGTAATTCGCTAAGATATTCAAACGGGTTGGGGTTTGGAGGTCTCATCCCCCCTTTACAACCCATTCAAAATCATGGTAATTTAAACCTTATTAATGGCTGCTCATATCGAATATTCACACCTCAGATACCTGCTTGTTCCCGTAATAGCTCTATTTTTTATACTCTTTTCCGTTTCCCATGACGAATCCGGAAAGATTGAGTTTACAAACACGCCCTGTATGGGGACGATTATAGTTTTGAAGGGCATGAGCAGTTCGAGCCTTTCCAGCAGGGGCAGCAACCCCGGAGAACAATCTTTATTCAGTTTGAATCAGACCGCTATTTCCAATAATAATCATCAGCTGGTCGGTCTTAATGGAAATAATCTTTTTTCATACAATGCCGATATAAATTTCCTGCGTATTTATGAGCGGGAAGTAAAATACGAGTTAGTTACCTTAAGCAACACCAACCGTTCCCCTCCTTTCTTAATTTCTTAACCTCACTTTTTCATTTCATATAAAAAGAATTCAGCTGCGGAAAGCCAGACTCTTTCGCGGCTGCAATCTATTGCATAGAGGAGGAGTCCTATGTTGTATATTAAATATAAATTACAGCTATTATGCGGAATCGCTTTTGTTCTGATTTTAGTTTCAATGCCGGCGTCGTCCTGGTCGCACGGATATGCTGGCAAGCGTTTTTTCCCCACCACATTATCAGTTGAAGACCCGTTCGTCTCGGACGAGTTTTCGTTTCTCTTCGGTTATCTGAAGGACGAGGAGGACGCACAGAATTACGAGCTGTCGGTCGAGTATTCCAAACGCATTACGCCGCACTTCGGTTTAGCGGTCGGAGATTCGTACGAGTTTATAAAAGCCAAGGGAGAAAAAACCCAGCACGGATTTTCGAACCTCGGCGTGGGTCTTAAGTACCAGTTCCTTACGAACGCCCCACACGAGGCTATCATGTCGATTGGCGTGGATGCCGAGATCGGCCACACCGGGGATAGCTCCGTTGACGCCGATGATTTCACGACACTCGCTCCCGGCTTATTCTTCGGGAAAGGGTTCGGAGACCTGCCTGAGACTCTGAGGTTCCTGAGGCCGCTTGCTATTACCGGCGTAATCGGCCCTGCCTTCACAATCGATAGCGAAGAGCCGGACGTATTTGAATACGGGTTTACCATCCAATACAGTTTTCAGTATCTTGAGGCTTTCGTGAAGGATGTTGGACTCCCGGTGCCGCTTAACAGGATGATTCTTGTCGTGGAGTTCCCGTTTGAAACGGCTTTGAATCAGGGCAGCGGCGGTGAAACCGACGGGCTTCGTCAACCCCGGTATTATATGGTTCGGTAAGTATATTCAGCTCGGGATCGAGGCCCAAATTCCGATCAACGACAACTCAGGCGACGGGGTCGGGGTTCTCGCCCTTTTCCACGTCTTCATCGATGACCTCTTCCCGGATAGTCTCGGGAGGCCTATTTTCAGATAGGAGATCAAGAACTATGAGGCAAGTATTAAACGTCTTTATACTGTTGGGTCTCATATACGCGGGCGCTCAGACGATGGCGGCCTGGGGGCATGCATTCCCCGATCATTCGGACCCCAGGGTGGGATCGACCATAAGCGCTTCGCCGCCGCAGGCCCGCGTCTGGTTCGACAGTGAGCTAGAGGACGAATTCAGCGAGATTCGGGTCGAGAATGCCGATTCGCAGAGGGTGGATAAGGGAGAAGGGCACGTTGACAAATCCGATGCGAAGCTGCTTGAGGTGGACCTGCCTCCGCTTCCCGCGGGTATCTACAGGGTTATCTGGACCGCTGTCTCGAGGGACGGTCATCGTACCGAGGGGAGCTATACGTTCACGGTAAAATAAGAGGATATGATGATCCTGGATAAATTCGGACACAGCGCCCCGACATTATTCGACCTATTGGCCCTGACCGCCTGCATCGGTGCTCTTTCCTGCCGAATATGGGTACTGCATGTGACCGGCAGCATCTCGGACAAGCGGGACGAGGGGCTGCTCCTGGCTAATGTGTGGAAGCTGATCGGCCTCACGGCTGCAATGCTTGTTTTGAGCAGCTCCGTTCTTCTCCTCACACGTACAGCCGAGATGAGCGGACTCCCTTTGGCGGCCGGTTTATCTCTTGTGCCGACGGTCCTGTTCAAAACCCATTATGGTCGGGTGTGGCTGATACGCATAGCCGCCGTCGCCTGTATTATGCGCAGCGTGGCTGGTCGGCGGGAGGGACCTGTACGCACGCCGGTATTCGATTTGCATGTTTATTGCTGCAGCGGTGATAGCGGCCACCCGCAGCGCTTCGGGGCATGCGGCAGACGCGGGGGATTTCAGCCTGCCTGAGATTTCGGATTGGCTTCATCTGATGGCTGCGTCAATATGGGGAGGAGGTCTCATTACGCTTTCCCTGGCCGTTTTCCCGTCGATATTCCGGCTCCCGGGAGAGCGCCGTAAGTATATCGCGGACATTGCCGTCCGGTTCTCCGGTCTTGCGGGCGTTGCGCTCTTCGCTATTGTAATAACCGCCGCATACAACGGATGGACCGAGGTAGGGAGTTTCCGCGCCCTCCGGGAGACCGCTTACGGTAAAATCATTCTACTTAAGATAATGCTCCTCGCTGTGCTCGTTATACTCGCCGCATCGAACCGCTACATCAGCATTCCGCGAATTACCCGGTCCACGGGCTCCCGGGAGGAGAACGGCGCGACGGTTACCGGGCTCATACGTAAGGTCGGGGCGGAGGCGGTTCTTATCGCAGCGCTTCTGGTATGCACGGCGCTTCTTCTTCACAATATGCCGGCGAAACATCTTTCTCACGCCGGGCATGAGCACGTGCATAGCGTCGGGAAATGAAAGACGAAGGGGATGGATGCTATGTCGAATACTGCTTTAAAATTGAATGTATAAGTTTTGAAAATGACAGACAAATACATGATTAAAGGAGATTAAAATGAAAAAGTATCTGTTTTCGCTCGCGGTTTTATTTGTGCTGACTCAATTGTCCTTCGGCCAGAGCAAGATCGTGGTGAAGGATGCATGGATAGGGAAGGTCCCGCCTTCGTCGCCGGTCGCCGCTGCTTACATGACTATTACGAATGAAGGGAATGCAGACGACAAGCTGCTCAGCGTTACGAGCAGCATTTCAGGAAGCACCATGATCCATCAGACCGTCATCGACAATGAGGGTGTCGCCAATATGAATATGGTCGATGCGCTCGTTATCCCCGCCGGGAAAAGCGTCGAGCTCAAGCCGGGCGGGACTCACGTCATGCTGATGGACTTAAAAGAACCGGTCACGGATAAGGATAAGATCGAGCTCGATCTTAAGTTCGAAAACGCGGGGGATATCAAAGTCGAAGCCCCTGTTAAGAAGTTAGGCGATTAGCACCGTCACCGATTCGGAATCGCTTCGGAATATTCAGACCCGTAATACATGTTCTTCTCGGGCTGAAGCGCGACGGACTATCCATCAATTTATCCGAGTAGCATGGTGTGTTTATGCTATACTGAATAGTTGTACCTGCAATAAGTCGATGGAAGTGACGGAGGTCTATCATGTCGTCTTCGGACCGTTCAAAGAGCAGCGACAAAAGGGAAGCATGGCCGAGTCTGCCGCTTGAGGAGTGGAAGGACACATATGCGACCCTCCACATGTGGACTCAGATCGTAGGCAAGGTCAGGTTCGCTCTGACCCCCTGGATCAACCATTCATGGCACGTGACACTGTATGTCACCTGCCGGGGGTTAACGACTTCCCCCATTCCTTACGGTGAAAGGACCTTCCAGATCGATTTCGATTTTATAGACCATAAGCTTGTGATCGAGACGAGCGATGGTGATGTTCGGCTTATCGACCTCAAGTCCGCGCTCGGTCGCGGATTTCTACAGGGAGGTCATGGCTAAACTCCGGGAGCTCGGTCTGGACATTCACATCCACACACTTCCGAATGAGGTCGCCGACCCTGTTCCGTTCGAGAAAGACGAGCAGCACGCTTCTTACGACCCTGACTACGCCAACCGTTTCTGGCGTATCCTCGTCCAGACAGACCGCGTGTTCAAGGAGTTCCGCGCGCGGTTCATCGGCAAGTGCAGCCCGGTGCATTTCTTCTGGGGTAGCTTCGACATGGCAGTGACGCGGTTTTCCGGGCGGACCGCTCCTCCGCATCCGGGCGGCGTGCCGCACCTTCCCGACGTCGTCGCGCGGGAAGCCTACTCTCACGAGGTGAGCAGCTGCGGGTTCTGGCCGGGCGGCGGCCCTGTGCCCTATCCGGTGTTCTACGCCTATGCATACCCCGCGCCCGAGGGGTTTAAGGACGCCCCTGTGAAGCCGTCAGGCGCTATTCTACAACACCGATCTCGGAGAGTTCCTCCTTCCGTACGACGAAGTCAGAAAGGCCGGTCGGCCTGACGCTATGCTCCTCGATTTCCTCCAGAGCACCTATGAGGCGGCTGCGAATCTCGCAAAGTGGGACCGTCAGGCGCTCGAGCGTGATAAGCTTCCGTAACTCTTCAGACCGACGACGGAGAAGAGCCTGCGTCTTTACTTTCCACAGTCATAAGATGCTCATGCCCTTTTCTCTACAGAGGGTTTCCATAACATCGGCAGGAATACGATCGCAAAAATAAGGAACGATACAATCCATAATATTTGTGATATAGCGATCCAGAGCGGGTAATTGCCGCTGTCTATTAACGGGAAGAATACTCTTACGATAGCTCCCGCGAGTAAAACGGCAAAAATCCAGAACACTATCTTCGGCGGCGCGAATACGTTCCTGCCGGTATGCCCCAGAGTCACGCGGGACATGAATCCGACCGTCATGATACCGATCCCGCCGTACGTGAAGCTGTGGAGCGCCGGCAGCTCCGGGATGTTGAAATAAAGGGACAAGAACTTGAGGCCGAACCCGACCGCGATCCAGGCATAAGCGACCGTTCTGATCAATATGGGTGTACATCCATTCGGCCCGCCGAGATAGACACCCTTGCGAGTATCCAAAGAATTATCAATATAATGAGCGCGGATTTTTTGCTTATCAGGTCCCGAACCTGTACTTCTCAATCGTTAACAAAAAACCTGCTATTACTACGATTGCGTAACCGAACAGCATCTCGTGCGCATGCCACATAGTCGGGGATATATTTTCAAAATTCAGCCTGAGCTTGAAGGTATAGAAAGCCGTCCATAAGGTCATATAAAACAACGATGACACCGTCGCCAGTATAAAAAACGGCCTATAGGCGGAATCGAATATCGAGAAATTTTGGTCGCCGTTCGTGATTATCCGTTTCAATTTAAATCCCGTGCATAGATTGAGTGAGCGCTCACCCATAGATTACGCGTATGGCTTCGATTGTAAAGCTTTCATGGCGCGATTGTTGCCCATTTTACTTTAGCCAGCTGATACCCCATCGCCGGGACCGCAATGGATAACCAGGGATCGCGCCCCGGGGTGGGATTCTCGATCGTCAACTGGTAAGCTAGAATTACAATCTTGCACAGCTTCCTGATAAAACACTCTGAAAATAGGAGGAACAATGAAACGAAATGCTTCAGCGGTTTGGAAAGGAGATTTAAAAAGCGGGAAAGGTTCGATCTCGACCGAGAGCGGAGTCCTGTCCGATACCCAGTATTCATTCAAGACACGTTTTGAAGACGGAAAGGGCACGAACCCCGAAGAGCTGATCGCGGCGGCTCACGCGGGCTGCTTCTCGATGGCGTTTTCCTCTGAATTGGGAAAGCTGAACCTGACGGCGGAAAGTATCAGGACGACGGCTGCCGTCTCGCTCGAAAAAACGGATGCAGGGTTTACGATTACAGCCGTTCATCTGGACGTAAAGGCGAAGGTGCCGGGAGCGGATAAAGAGACGTTCGAGAAAGCCGCGAATAACGCGAAAAAAGGATGTCCCGTTTCCAGGGTGCTCAACGCCGATATCACGATGGACGCGGTGCTCGAAAGCTGAGAACTTCTGTCAAAACGACCCGGGCGCTTGTACTCTTCGGTTTTGCTATTTAACTAAAAGCACAGGGCGGAATACGCTCTTTCAAATTGGACATCTTAGCCTGGGTCAAGCACGTTTCCAGCTTCCAGTCAGGGGATGCATATCTATCCTTATGTTTGATAAGCAGCCACTGGTTTTCCCTGCCCTTGCCTTTAAATCGCACAAGATCGAATTCCCCGCGTAGTTTCTTTCCGTTAATGATAATTTCTATCTTGTCTCTTTCATTCGCTATCAATTCGTATGTCCCCTCGTCCCAAATTACGACTGCTCCTGCGCCGTACATGCCTCTCGGGATAATGCCCTCGAAATCGATATATTCGAGCGGATGGTCTTCCACTTCGATTGCCAGTCTTTTTTCACCCGGAACCATGGAGGGACCTTTCGGTATCGCCCATGAGCGGAGCACTCCGCCCATTTCCAAACGAAAGTCGAAATGTAAATGAGACGAATGATGCTCATGTACTACGAATCGGCGAGACATGGCTGCAAGTCTATTAATATTAGCTTATTGAAGCATCGAATAAAACCATGACATGAAGAACTACGGAGTGCAGCTACTATCAGCCGGAATAACCTTCGCTGCTAGAACTGTTTCTTGAAATACAGGAATGGCGGCATCACGACGCTTATAGTTTTCTTATCTGCGCTTGACATAACCAGAGGAAGGTCTTCAGCCTTCAGTGAAGGTGATTCGTATGTCAGATCAAGATTTTGTTCCGCTTTCAGTTCATTTTTGACTAATAACGAAATATCACTCGAGCCTGCGTTGAGCTCCGTGGACGTAGGGCCGGGCTCATCTGAGCCGGAAGCAGACGGGGAATTTATTTCAGCATTCTTGTTTGCAGGATTTTCAAAATTCCTTTTAGACACATCGCCGTCCTTAATGATATCCCTGTCGGTAGAAATCCCTGTTTCAGCTTTTGCCAAAAGCCTTGACTCCGTCTCCTTATTGCTTTGGGCAATCGAGAAAGACGTCGTCACGAGCATTATAAATATAAAAGAGATTAACGTTTTCAATCTTCTTCTCCTGATAAATTAGTTAGACACACGAAGTCGGCATTTGGATGCAAGCATGTCTATTTAATAGGAGGTGCAATATCCCACGTTCTATTGTATTGCAGGTATATATAGCATTCTTGGCAAAACAATTATGGATTATTGTCTATAATGTAGGGAGGTTATGGACACTTTTGGACACTAACTTAAATTTTGACCATCCTGCTTAAGAAAGTGAGCGGATTTAACAAACCCTGAGTATTGATTAAAGTGGTGGCGGGCGATGGGGGACTCGAACCCCCGGCCTCAGGCTTAGAGACGGTTGGAGTCGATTTCAATTCCTATTAATACAAATTCAGGCTAAACGTAACAGTCGTCATGTCTGTTTATTTCTTATTTTATACGCAGCAGATAACCGCATAGCCAAATTGCCAGCCAGGCATTTTCACGACATTGTATCCTTATGTTTCATCATGGATAGTGACACACCTTATTAGAGTAAATGAATGGGTCTCAGGTCTTTCGCTTGGATAATGAAAGGCTAGGCCGGACTTCAGCAAGCCTTATGGATATTTATGAACTTCGGACGAAAGACGGACGCTGTCACAGTGCAGAGCTTTCTTAAAAAAGTTTCGACCGGTTGAAAGTGGAAGGATAAGCTGATAGAGCATTTTTAGGTCATTTGAGTCTTGAACCCTACCCTACCTCCAGCCTATACATTCTATACTCAAGCCTCGTCAACATTATACCTCTTATTAAGCCTGTCTTTGTACATAGCTTGAATTTTATCTCGATACTATCAAACAGCCCGTTGTGAAAGAATCGATACTATATTAATCTTCAAGTATGTATCTATTGATTTTCCACTCGGAGGAGTCGATACGTGAGTAACGGAAATCGCACCTAATAAGCTCAGCTTTGGAGATTAAACAGAACTATAGAGACTGTACATATTTCCAGCGCAGAATATTAATATGGATGGTACTCAAAAATTAGCATTGGCATTTGTCACATTCTTTCTTGGTGTAATAGGATACTCTTTTATCCAGTTGGAACATCTTCCGGATATTGAGAATCAAATTCAATCGCTCCCGGAAGAGTATCAATATACGCGAGTGGTAAGCATATAATTATTCGTGTTTTCAAATCAATACGCTTAATAGATGCATTATAGGTACATTCTTTGATTGTTCAGATCTAATAATCGACTCGGCAGTATATTTCCTGAGCATTCGTCTGCTATGTAAACGAATCTTAAACTATCCAAATCTGATCGTATGAATGAATGCAAAACAGGCTTGCCTGCTATTTATATGAATTGGCGGAAATCGATGCCAGGTAGCTTCAAACAATTAATTCTCGTAAATTGCCATATCTATTCAAAGAAGCCAAATCATCGCCATAGTTCTTGCATCTGTAGAAAATGGGCCATTTTCGGCTCCATCGATCTTCGGAAGTATCTTAGAGGTACTTGCAAACGCTACTGCTTCAAGAGCCGAACGCAAAGAATACTTACATGCATTCTCAGATGCTTTCGTCGAATATAATCTAATGACTAAGGCAGGCCAATCGCAGTTAAATGGAATAAAAGATGAATTAGAAACGGTTCGCCATAAAATCAAACTAAGAGGACGATCAATTATCACGGGAAATACATTCACTTCATCGTACTAATCTTATATTTTCTGTTATCTGGTGTCTTAGCGCTTTACTTGTAATTATACTTATGCTCTTAAAGTTATTGGAATTCGGTTTAGGAGGAAGGATTCTACTTAATTCTTAAGAGTAGGTTTAATTTTCCAATCGAATACGATATCCATATTTCTAAACCTGATGAGACATCGACATCTGCCTATATGCTTACCTGTAAAGATATAGTGTTCGCAAAATGTATTCCTTTCTAATATAATTCACAGTTCTTTTTTTCAACGCATAGTCGATTTTCGTCTCATATGATCTGTGTTTCCATAGTCCAATCCGCTTATGCAGATGCTGATCTAATCATGAAAAAAATGCATCCTGCAGTTGATATCAGGAGATAGCATCGACTAACACATATAAAAATTATATATTCGGTAAACTATGGCGGGCGATGGGGGACTCGAACCCCCGGCCTCAGGCTTCGGAGGCCTGCGCTCTATCCACTGAGCTAATCGCCCGGTTTTGAAATTCCAAGCTCCTTCATCACTACCTGCATATCTTCCCAGAGCGGCTTCTTGAAATTCGGATTCCGGAGAAGCGCCGCAGGATGATAAGTTACCATAAGTTTCGCTCTTCCGAACTGATGGAACTTCCCGCGGAGGCTCCCGAGGCTGAGCTTCGATTTAAGCACCGACTGTGCGGCCGTGCTCCCGAGACACACTATAACTACCGGGTCTATCGCCCTTATCTGCTTAAAGAGGAATTGCTCGCATGTCGCCATCTCGTCGGGCTCGGGCGTCCTGTTATCCGGCGGGCGGCACTTCACCACGTTGCATATATATACGTCCTCCCTCTTGAGCCCCATCGCCTCTATGATTTTGTTGAGGAGCTGACCGGCCCTGCCGACAAAAGGGCGTCCCTGCAAGTCCTCATCCCTCCCCGGCCCTTCGCCGACGAATACGAGCCTCGCCTTGGGATTCCCTTCCCCGAATACGAGCTTCGTCCTCCCCTCGTGGAGCTTGCACCGGGTGCAGTCGCCTATCTCCTCCCTTATTTCCTCAAGGGTCATTTTTTTAGCGGAGGCGTCGAATATGTCGAACTGCTGCTCTATTATTATAACGCCGTCCTTCTCTCCGGCCTTGACCGGCGCTTTCGTCTGTGTTCTCACGGGTTCTTTCTCCGGAGCTTTCGGGATGGTTTCTTCTTTAGCCTTTTTTTCTATCGGGACTCTCCCGACCCCCATGTATTTCTGAAATTCGAGGTGCCTCTTTAAGTCCTCGATAATCCCTTTCAGCTCTGATTCACGGCTCATGTCGGTCGATACCTACTATAATTAACACTGTTTAGACCGAAAAATCCATATCCCGAAAATATCCGTATTCTTTGTCCAAAGCCTCCGGTTATGGTAAATATTTCTATCCTTATTATAAACGACCGGAGTCGACGAGCGCGCGATGAAAGAGAGCTATAAACCGGAAGAGATAGAAAAGAAGTGGCGGGACATCTGGGACGATAAAAAAATGTACGAGGTCCGGGCGGAGAAGGACAGGGAGAAATACTATGTCCTCGAGATGTTCCCGTACCCTTCCGGCCGCATACACATGGGCCACGTCAGGAACTACACGATAGGGGACGTCGTCGCGCGGTACAAGCGCACGATGGGGTATAACGTGCTTCATCCGATCGGGTGGGACGCGTTCGGGCTCCCCGCCGAGAACGCCGCGATCGCCCGGGGCGTGCACCCCGCCAAGTGGACTTATGAGAATATCACGCAGATGAAGGCGCAGCTTAAGCAGCTCGGCTTCAGCTACGACTGGACGAGGGAGATTGCCACCTGCGACCCGTCATACTACAAATGGGAGCAGATGGTATTCACGCGGATGTACGAGAAGGGGCTTGCGTACCGGAAATCGACGACGGTCAACTGGTGCCCTTCGTGCGAGACAGTGCTTGCGAACGAGCAGGTTGAGGACGGGCTCTGCTGGCGCTGCGGCTCCGTAGTCGAATTGAAAGTCATGGAGGGGTGGTTTTTCAAGACGACTGAATATACCGAGGAGCTGCTCGAATGGACCGAAAAGCTGAAAGACGGCTGGCCCGAGAGGGTTCTCGCCATGCAGAAGAACTGGATCGGCAAGAGCACAGGCGCGGAGATTGATTTCCCTCTTGAAACGCCCGTCGGTGGTGAAAAGAGCCTCAGGATATTCACGACACGCCCCGATACCGTCTTCGGCGTCACGTATATGAGCATCGCGCCCGAGCATCCTCTTGCGGCTGAGCTAATCAAAGGTAAATCCGAAGAGAAGCAGGCGCTCGAATTTATAAAAAGGGTCACGAAACAGAGCAGCCTCGAAAGGATAGCCGAAGGGGCGAAAAAAGAGGGCGTCTTCACCGGTGCTTTCGCCATAAATCCTTTCAACGGTCTCCGCGTCCCGATATACATAGCCAATTTTGTGCTCATCGAGTACGGGACAGGAATCATAATGTGCGTCCCGGCACACGACCAGAGGGACTTCGAGTTCGCCAGGGAGTACGGCCTTCCCATAATGCCGGTAATACAGCCGGAAGGAACGGAGCTCCGCCCGGAGGATATGACCGAAGCCTATGAAGACCCCGGCGTTATGGTCAATTCGGGGCAGTTCTCAGGACTGCCTTCAGAAGCCGGCAAAGAAAAAATAATTGAATTTATAGAGAAAAAGAAGATCGGGATAAGAAGGGTCAATTACAGACTCAGGGACTGGGGGATTTCGCGGCAGAGGTACTGGGGCGCGCCCATACCGATCGTCTATTGCGAAACGTGCGGCGTTGTTCCCGTTCCCGACGAGGATCTCCCTGTGGAGCTTCCGCTCGATATAGAGTTCACGGGGAAGGGCGGGTCGCCGCTATCGAAAGCGGAGAGCTTCGTAAATACCGTATGCCCGAAGTGCGGCGGTAAGGCACGGCGCGAGACGGACACGATGGACACGTTCGTCGAGTCCTCATGGTACTTCCTCAGGTACGCATCCCCTCACTATAGTAAGGGTATGTTCGACAGGAAGGAGGTCGGGTACTGGCTTCCCGTGGACAGGTACATTGGAGGGATCGAGCACGCAATACTCCACCTTTTATATGCGAGGTTCTACACGAAAGTGTTGAGAGATTTAGGGATGTGTAACCTCGACGAGCCGTTTACGAACCTCCTCACTCAGGGGATGGTGATAAAGGACGGCGCAAAGATGTCGAAGTCCGTCGGCAACATCGTCGACCCTGACGATATGATAAGAAAATATGGCGCCGACACGGTGAGGGTCTTCATGCTCTTTGCCGCCCCCGTGCAGAAAGACCTCGACTGGAGCGATGAGGGGATAGAAGGCGCGTTCAGGTTTCTAAACAGGCTCTGGCGGCTCGTTTCCGACAGGTTCCCGAAAATCGAACCCCTCAAGGGCAAAGCCCCCGACCTGAAAAAAATATCCGGCCCCGGCAAAGATTTCCTCACCGGCGTGCATAAGACGATAAAGAAGGTTACGTACGACCTGGAAAAGTTTCAGTTCAATACTGCAATTGCTGCAATTATGGAGCTTCTAAACGATACGTCCCGTTTCGAACCCGCGAGCGGCGAGGATATGAAGGTTGTGAGGGAGGCGGTCGAAGCAATGGTGAGGCTCCTTTACCCGATTGCCCCCCATGTGTCTGAGGAGCTCTGGAGTGAGCTTGGATACGACGGATCGCTCGTCGATGAACCCTGGCTCGAGTGGAATAAAGAGCTCGTGGCCGGCGCCGCGATAACGGTGGTCGTGCAGGTGAACGGGAAGGTGAGGGGGCAGCTCACGATGGATGCGGATATAGGCGAGGAGGAGATGAAGGAAGCCGCGTTTGCCGACGAGAAGGTAAAGAGTTATATAGCGGGAAAGGAGCCTAAGAAAGTGATTATAGTTCCGAAAAAATTGGTTAACATTGTGGTGTAATATGCTCTCTCAAGTTAATTCCTTTTACTCAAATGTTTCTTAGCTATCTCTGCCAGATTCCTCGCGGCTTTTTCCGGGTCATCTGATCCGAATACGCCTGTGATGACAGCGATGCCATCGACGCCGGTTTCGAGGACCGAATCGGCGTTTTCAGGGGTTATACCTCCGATCGCAAAAATGGGAATACTTTTTATTTTTGAAACGGCCTCTCTCAGGACATCGAACGAAGTAGGGGTCCTTTCCGGTTTGGTGGGAGTGAAGAACGGGGTCCCGAAGGCTACATAATCGGCCCCTTCTCTTTCGGCGTTCAATCCCCTTTCGATCTTACCGTAGCACGAAACGCCGATTATTTTATCGCTGCCTAGTACTTCCCTTGCATGAGCTACCTGTGGGTCGTCTTCGCCCAGATGCACTCCGTCGGCCCCTATCTCCTGTGCTAACTCTATAGAATCATTGATTATTAATGGAACTCCGTATTTTTTTGTCAATTTCAGCAGGGCTTCTCCGAGCTTAAGGACCTCATCCCCGGGTGTATCTTTTTCCCTTAATTGAACTACGTTTGCGCCACCCTTTATGGCCTTTTCCACTGTCGTCACGAACTTGTCCCTGGGTATGAGCTTCTTATCCGTGATTACGTATAGCCCTTTCAGCATATGCTTCATAACATTAGAAATTTATCGGGGTTTTGGTATTTGTGCAAATGTGGCATAAAGCATTTTAGCCGTTCACCAAAAGTTCTCTAAATAATGCGCATCATTCGCATAATAATATGTAATGCCGGATTGTTATGGCGTAATATTAGAAACAGTTTGAAATATTTTAGAGGATATTATAAAATTTTAGCAAATTAAGAGGAGGTAGAGGCAAAATGAGGACGGTGAAGGTGTCAATTTCGACTCTGATTTTATCCATCTGCATATTATCTTCAATTCTAATCACACCTATAAATAGAGCAAGCGCGGCGAGCAGCGGAATCCCCTACTCGTTTTTCCTCGAACACCCCTACAGCGTGACGGGAGTGAGGGGGAATCTCGAAATCGCGTCAGTTGACGGAGGGGGAGCGCTCATTATGAATCAGCTGAGAGCGGACCTGAATTTATCCGATAACTATTTCGGGATATATGCGAAGTTCCCCTTTTCAGGCGTGACGAGCGGGGTGTTCGGAAACGGCGATTATGACTTCGGGAATATCGGACTCGGAACGAAGTATGCCCTCGTGAGCTCCAACAACTCGGCGTTCACGCTCGGCTTTGAGGTCCTCCTGCCGACGACCGGAAATAATTTAGGGGCGCTGGGCGCGCGATCCTATTTCCGTGATTTCGCTTACTTTACCGACGACGCCTATACATTCGTACCCTACGGCGTATTCGCAATAGGCGGCGATGTTTTCGCCCTCCAGGCGAATTTTGATTTCGATATTATGACGAACGCGAAGCACGCGGACGAGAGCCCCTTTGATACCGGCGGCGATAATACCGAGCTTATTCTCAAATATGGTATAAGCGGAAGCGTTACGCCTCATTTTAACCTCCCCTTCTCCACTTCGTTTCTCGTCGAGCTCTTGATGGCGTCGTCAACGTCGTTCGATAATAACGTGACAGGCGCGTATGTCACGCCGGGCGTGAGGTTCGGCGGGCGGATGTTCAGTTTCGGGGCGGGAGTGCAGGTACCTTTCGGGAGCGATGAGATAAGTGATTTCGCGAACGTCGATTTTGTTCTGGATATGATGATGAGGTTCGGAGGCTGATTTCTAACCCCGGATAACGCGCTATGCAGGACGGACTTTCCGAAGCCCTTTTAATTCTTCCATCCGGTATCGTTGCTATTTCCCGATAGCTTTGAATATCGCGTCGGTCACCGCGTTATAGTCAGGCGGGAGCTCAACGGGTCTGTTCGCGTATTTGGAGAATACGCCCTCGAGCTCGCCCTTGTGATAACCGATCTTGAACTCGACGAACTTGAGGCCGTGCGCTGTTGAAATAATCACGATTCTGTCGGTGGGTTTAAAAATTTTTCTCTCGTGCAGCTTGAGGAAGGCCGCAAGCGCGACTCCGGTGTGAGGGCAGTTGAACGTCCCGGTTTTGTCGACGAGCGCCGCGGCGTTCGAAAGCTCGTCTTCGCTCGCCTGCTCCACTATACCGTCGAACTCCTTGAGTATCCTGATGGCCTTGTTCACGCTTACGGGGTTTCCGATCTGGATTGCGTTTGCCAGGGTTTTCTGGGCTTTGACCGGATGGAATTCCTCGAAATTTTTCAGATAGCTCAGGTAAAGGGGGTTAGCGTGCTCGGCCTGTGCGCACACCAGTCTCGGGAGCTTGTCGATAAGCCCCAGCTCCTTCATAACCAAAAACCCCTTCCCCAGCGCCGATATGTTGCCCAGGTTGCCGCCGGGAATTATGATCCAGTCCGGCACCTCCCAGTCAAACTGCTGGCAGAGCTCGATGCTTATCGTCTTTTGCCCCTCTATACGGAGTGAGTTTATGGAATTTGCAAGGTAAATGTTATTTTCCGTGCAAACCTTCTGCACCATTTCCATGCATCCGTCGAAGTCCGTGTCGAGCGACAATACGAGGGCGCCGTTAGATATGGGCTGTACGAGCTGGGCGATGGAGACCTTGTCTTTAGGTAAGAAGACGATCGCCGGAATACCCGCCGATGCGCAATAGGCCGCAAGCGCCGCAGACGTATCTCCCGTAGATGCGCAGGCCACAGCCGGTACGTCCTTGCCCTCGGCTTTCATCTGGTTGACAACCGATACGAGCACCGTCATGCCCAGGTCCTTGAACGACCCGGTATGGCTGTTGCCGCACATTTTTATCCATATGTCTTCTAATTTTATCTGGTTCCCGAACCTTTCCGCCCAAAAGAGGTTAGTCGCCCCTTCATACATCGAGACTATGTTGTCGTCATCCACATAGGGGCATACCCACTCTTTCTTTCCCCAGACGGAGCTCCCGTAAGGCCAGGATTGCCTCCGGTAGCGGTTATCGAACAGGTTTTTCCATTCCTGCGCGGATTTTTCCTTCAGCGTATCGATATCGTGTGTTACTTCCAGGAGGCTTCCGCACCGTCTGCAGCGGTAAATTATTTCATTAAGAGGGTATGTTTCACCGCAGTCTTCATCTATACAGCTGAACCAGGCCCTGTATTTACTCATAGATAAACAAAATACCCCTTCGGATTTTGACTGTCAAACATAGCCGTGTCGAGTCCGCCATTGCCGATGAATCGGGATCTCTTATATAATTGATGCTTGTTGTTACTGGTAATTTTTACAGAATTGGTGTAGTGTGTATAATTAAAGGAAGTTCTAAAAATTAGATCATAAGTATTCTGGGAATTATGAAATTTACGGTGAGCGCTGTGTATTAATTGACACAAAATCGGCGTTTTGGTAATCTGAGCTTATGAAATGTCCAAAAGCAGAGTGCGCCTTAAAATTCAAGGGAGGGTTCAGGGGGTATTCTTCAGAGCATCGACTATGGATAAGGCGAGAGAGTTCGGACTTAAAGGCTGGGTGAGGAATAACCCTGACGGTTCCGTCGAAGTGGTGGCGGAAGGTTTGAGAGAAGAACTCGATAAGCTTGTAGCATGGTCTCATATGGGCCCGAGACATGCTGTGGTTAATAACGTAGAAATAGAATGGGAGCGCTTTCTGGATGAATTTTCCGAATTCACGGTCGAATAGCGGCGGCGGTGAGATTAAAAAATGATAATTAAATGCATTCCCGGAGGCATTTTTTTAACCAATTGCTACATCATAGGAGACGAAGAGACGAACGAGGCGATTCTCATTGACCCGGGCGAGCAGATCGAGGACATCCTGGCGGAGGTAAAGAGATCGGGTCTGGATATCACGAAGATCGTCAATACGCATACTCACATAGATCATGTAGCGGGAGCGGTAGAGGCGAAGAAAGCTTTGGGAGTGGGATTTTATATACACCCGGAGGAGGAGCCGGTCCTGCAGGCGCTTCCCGAATCCGCGATGAGGTTCCCCCAGTTCGGCGACGTAAAGGTTCCCGAGATAGAGGGTTATATCGAGGAGGGGGATGAAATAGAGATTGGAAACCTGAGAGCGAAGGTGCTGCACACTCCCGGCCACACCTGGGGAAGCATCTGTCTCGTAATAGATGACCAGGTCATAACGGGGGATACCCTTTTTGCAGGGAGTGTCGGCAGGGTGGACCTTACCGGGGGTACATCCATGAGAGAGCTTGTCCGCTCCATCAAGACAAAGCTTATGGTTCTTCCGGACTCCTACGACGTCCACCCCGGACACGGACCCTCAACAACTATCGGAATAGAGAGGAGATCGAATCCCTTTTTGACGGGCGATTTGATTATTTTATAGATTGGAAAGGCTGATATTCAGAATTATATTGATACTGGCAGTTGCATCGTTTCTGGTATATCTATTTGCCAGGGAAATTTCGCAGGTTTATGCCCTCCACAGGGAGAACGATAAGGTCAAGATGGAGGGAAAGGAGCTGGAGGCGGCGAACAACGAACTCAGGAAGAGAATAGACTTGATAAAAAAGGACAAGATTTATATGGGAAAAATCATCAGAGAAGAGCTGGGGATGATCAAAACAGGTGAAAAAATATACAGATTTAAAGAATAAGATCACATACTCGAATTTTTTACTCGGCAAGGTATTTATTGTACTACTCTCCGCACTGATATTCATACTTATATATAAGGACAGCTTTCACTCGCTTAATTTTTACTCGGTTCTGGTAACTCTGTTTTTAATCTCCACCGTCGGCTACAGGACGCTTAATTATATAAGAGCAGGTTTTCAAGATATCCCTGTATTGGACAGGCTCGAGTTCTCTCTGCTTTATACACTTCTGTTTGAAGTCATACTGGAGATATTCGGAAACGATGTTTTCCCCATATCGTTTTTGATGGTCCCTGTTCTCATTTACTTCTTCGGATGGGCGGGGGGGAGCCTCTCTTTCCTTGTTATCTCAATTATTCAGATAACTCTGCATATGGGAATAGGGACTCCGGTTCAGCTTTCACTGCTTCTGATTACGACTGTTGTAATCGGGTTTTTGCTTAAAGGCAATAAGGAGCGGCTGGGTTCTTATATATTTCAGAGAAACAGGGGAAAAGATGTAATCCTTCCCGCACTCATATCCGGGAACGCTGAAAAAGACGAAAAGAACGAGCCGTTCAGCGTTAAAGAGCTTAAGAATGAGATAAGGAGGTCTCTCGGCATACTCTGCGAGCTCGTTCCGAATCACAGTGTCGTGCTCTACATGAAAATGGACGACGGGCTTTATGCTATAGCGGATTTTATATCCAAGAGCAAGGATTATGTTGACAGGGGTCAGAGGCTCAACTTCCGCGGAGGTTATCTGGGCTGGGTATTAAAGACTAAGACCCAGGTTCTCATAACCAGTATAAAGAACGTCAGGAAAAATCTCATATATTACAATAAAAACCTGCCGGTTAAATCCTTACTTGCAACCCCGCTCTTTTTTAAGGGGGATAGGGACAAGACTGAAGGGGGCGAAAGCATATTCGGCATGCTCGTAGTCGATAGTCTTCAGCAGGAGGCATTCGGTGACAAGGAAAAGCTGATCGTGTCGCTCATTTCGGACAGAATAGTCGAAACCATAGACAGGTTCCAGCTTTCGGAGAAGGTCAATCTCAGCTCCCAGGAGCTCAATTCGTTCTACGATTTTACTCAGAGGCTCAATTCAACAAGCGATGTCGACGTAATTCTGGATCACATTATCGATACGCTGCTGAGGATATTCGAGGCCGATTTCGTGGGCGTATCGCTTGTGGATAAAGAGGGGGGATATAGTTATCTCAAGAGGGCGAGCGAAGGGATGAAGGAGCATCTGGAGGATAAACAGATTCCGCACGGCGATACTCTCATCGGACTCGTCGCGGAGAGCGGAAACCACTTTCACTTCGACGATATCTCTGCAAGGGCGAAATACAGAAGCGTTTTCGGAAAGGAAATCGATTTTGCACTCGGTATCAAGACTATAAAGTCGGTGCTGATCTATCCGTTCCACGAAACTTTTCAGGACCTCGAGAATAATAATCAGGCTGTCCTCGGCTGTGTCGTTATCGGCAGGAGGGCCAAAAACCCCTTTAACGAGGGCGAGATCAGTCTTGCAAAAATTATCTGCCGTGAATCGTCCAAGGCCATAACCTCGTCCCTCAATTTCCAGAAGGTAAAGGAGCTCGCTATCAGGGACGGGCTTACCGGGTTGTATAATCACAGGCATTTTCAGGAAATGCTTTCATATACGCTCGTTCATTCCGACAGGTTCTCGACGGAGGCCTCTCTCTTACTCGTTGACGTGGACGATTTGAAAATTATAAACGACACCTACGGCCATCAGGCGGGCGACACCGTGCTGTCCTCGATCGGAAATTTATTGCGCGAGTCGTTGAGGAAAGTAGATATACCCGCCAGGTACGGCGGCGACGAATTCGCCGTGATTCTCCCGAACACCAATAAGAGCGGATCGATCGCGGTTGCCGAAAAAGTAAGGAGCAAGCTGAAGAGGATCTCTCTCAAATCCGATTCCGGGGATATAGTGGTCTCGCTCAGCATCGGTATTGCGACCTATCCCCAATGTGCAGCCGACAAGGAATTGCTGATTGAAAAAGCGGACCGGGCGCTCTACGAATCGAAAAATCATGGCAAAAATAAAATTACGCATTACGAGGACATATCCCTTGAGGAATTGGGGAGCTGAAGAGAGGCGATAGAGCTGTCAGAAAGCTGCGGTTAATGCCCCCATTTTGTGTACCATTCCCGGATTTAAAAGCTATACTTCCAATTATTGATTTTTTCCCATAACAAATGACGGACGGAAAAAGAAAAGAGTTTAATCCTAAAGAATTTTTCTCCGGCGAAAAAGCTTATCCCAGAAAAAGCCTCGGTCAGAATTTTATAACGGACAGGAGGGTAATAGACAGGATCGTCGAAACCGCGTCGCTATCGCCTGAAGACGAGGTTCTCGAAATCGGGCCGGGTATGGGAGCGCTTACTCTCGCGCTTGCGGAGAGGGCGGGGAGAGTCGTTGCAATCGAGAAAGACGAGAGGGTAATATCCCGTCTGCGTGAAATACTCGACGGACATCCGAACGTAGAGCTAATACCGGGGGATTGCCTTAAAATTGATTACAGGGATTTTTACAGGGGGAATAAGATTAAAGTCGTTTCGAATCTTCCCTACAGCATTTCGACTCCCGTTCTCGTCAGGCTCCTTAAAAATCGCGATATATTCTCGTCTCTTATCCTGATGCTCCAGCTCGAAGTCGGCGAGAGGATATCCGCCGGGCCCGGCGGGAAGCAATACGGCTCCATATCCGTGCTGATTCAAACATATATGGACGTAAAGATTGAATTCCGGGTCCCGCCTGCGGCCTTTTGGCCGAGGCCGAAAGTCGATTCCGCGGTCTTGAAATTCGTCCCTCTTCCTCAGCCGAGGGTCCCGGTATCGGATGAGGAGCTCTACGAGAAGGTCTTGCGGGCGGCATTTTCATCGAGGAGGAAGATGCTCGGAAATTCACTCAGGTCGATACTTCCCAAGGATGCGGCGGAAAGCGTCCTCGCTTCGTGCGGTATAGACAGGAGGAGACGGGCTGAGACACTGACCATTCAGGAATTCGGTCTGTTAGCCGATGAGGTGGCGCGCAGGCATAAACCCGATTTAATTCCGACCGGGTCTTCGTCCCGTTGAATGAATAACCGGCAAGTTATATAATTCCTGTTTAGCTTCCAGCTCACTCTTGAGGAGGGTAAATATTATGCGTAACGCACTTATCTCGTCGCTGCTTTTCCTTTCATTATTATTGGTATTGCCTCGTATATCGTCTTCGGAGGATTTCGGGATAAGCGGAACCTGGTATCACAATAATATGCAGACCCAAATAAACGTAAAGGACTTTACGCATGTAGTATTGATCAACGAGAACGGCGACAAGGCCGTAGGACGTTTTGTCGACCCCTGGCAAATAAAGGTGCCCGGCTGGAATGTAACGGGTGCGATTCAGAACGGGGGAAACCAGATTACGTGGTCCAACAATACGGTATGGACCAGGTATCCGAGCGGCAAAACTCATATAACCGGCAGATGGTATCACGGGAACAGCCCTACCTCCATACAGGTCTATGACAACGGATGGAAGTTCAGCATAACGAACGAAAACGGACAGACGAGCAATGGATATGCAAAAAGCAGCCGCGAGCTCTACATACCTTCTCTCGGCATTACGGGACTCGTGAATGATGCCGCTACCAAGATAAAGTGGAGTAACGGTACGGTCTGGACCCGCAATCCGGGCGGCTCGGGACCTTTATCGTCGCCTGAAAAATGAGAGACATTCCGTTAAGGCCGGATGCCGTCCTGTTGTCGGGAAGTTTGTTTAACTGAGTAAAAAAGTTTTACTCGGAGGAGACAACTAGAAGCACAGTCCCTGATTCGACAGCGTCTCCTTCCTTGACCATCACGTTCTTGACCTTTCCCGCGATCGGGGATTTGAGCTCGCTCTCCATCTTCATGGCCTCGACTACGATAATTCCCTCATCGGGCGCGACTTCATCGCCCTCGCCCTTGAGGATTTTCACAACCCTGCTCGGCATCGGTGACTTTATCTCCTGTATTCCCGAGGTGATGTGGGAGGTCTTGCGCTGCTCTCTTTCGGAGACAGCCTCGAGCTCATAAAGGTCGCCGTCGAGAAAGACCTGTACCTTCTTGCCTTTCTTCAGGACACCCACGCTTTTGGATATTCCGTTTATTATTATTGAATACAGGTTGTCTTCAACTTTTTTGAAATCTACCGGGATCGCGCGGCCTTCGATATCTATCTGAAGCTGGTTTTCGTCTTCTTCCAGAGTGATTTTATAGATTTGGTCCCGGATTTTAAAGGTGTATATCATGCAAGGGGGCTCCTGGATACGCCTAATCTTCTACCGAAGAGTTTCCAGTTCGACGCCGGTTTCTGTGCTGCCTGAGCGGCGTATTCTGAACTGTTCATCGCGAGTGCGGCTGCTATCAGGGCCGGTTCTATTTCCACTGCCGATGGCTTTAAAAGCTCGGGATGCCTTTCTATGAACCCCGTATCGATCTTTCCTTTCCGGAATTCGTCATTGTTCATTACGCGGATCAGGAATCCGATGTTTGTTTTCACGCCGAGCACTATATATTCCCTGAGGGATGATTCCATTTTCTTGATCGCGGCCTCCCTCGTGTCGGCCCAAACAATGAGCTTCGAGAGCATAGGGTCATAAAAGGGAGTTATTTCGCAGCCGTTATATATAGATGAGTCGTCTCTTATGCCCGGGCCGCTCGGAGTCCTCAGGTATTCGATTACACCCGGGGACGGGAGGAAATTTGTCTCGGGGTTCTCGGCATATACCCTGCACTCGAGCGCATGTCCTTTCATGACGATGTTTTTCTGCTTGAGCGGGAGCATTTCTCCGGCGGCTATCCTGATCATCCATTTAACTATATCGAATCCGGTTATCATCTCCGTCACGGGATGCTCCACCTGCACCCTGGTATTCATCTCGAGGAAATAAAAATTCTGCTTCTGGTCCATTATGAACTCTATCGTACCGGCTCCCCTGTATTTAACGGCCTTTGCAATCCGCACCGCCTCTTCCCCCATTTTCTTTCTTGTCCTTGAACTTATTGCGGAGGAAGGCGCTTCTTCAATCACTTTCTGGTGTCTTCTCTGAATAGAGCATTCGCGCTCGAATAAATGGAGCGTATTGCCTTCCGAGTCCGCTATGATCTGTATCTCGATGTGTCTCGGACGCTCTATAAACCTTTCGACGAAAACCGAGTCGTCTCCGAATGCGGAGCGGGCTTCGCTCCTCGCCATGCGGAGAGAGCTTTCGAAATCGTCCTTGTTCCTCACGAGCCTCATCCCTTTCCCGCCGCCGCCCGCGGAGGCCTTTATCATTACGGGATATCCTATTTCGTCGGCGATCACTGAGGCTTCTACATCGCTCACCGCTCCGTCGGACCCCGGCACCAGCGGCACCTTGACTTCGTGGGCGATTTTTCTTGCCGTGATCTTATCTCCCATCAGGCGTATGGCCTCAGGGGTGGGCCCTATGAAGACGATGCCCGATTTCTCGCACATATCGGCGAAGGACTCGTTTTCGGATAGGAATCCGAAACCGGGATGGACTGCTTCTGAGCCCGAGCTTTTTGCGGCGTCTATAATCTTCTCTTTATTCAGGTAACTCTCTCCGGGGGCCGAGCCTCCGATGTGGTATGCTTCGTCGGCAAGCGCCACGTGAAGGGAGCGTCTGTCAGCATCGGAATATACGGCAACGGTGCTTACCCCTAACTCCCTGCATGCACGGATAATCCTTACCGCGATTTCCCCCCTGTTAGCTATGAGAATCTTCTTGAACATTTAATAATCCTTTGGTTTTTAAAGTGGTATGTTCCCGTGCTTTTTCGGGGGATTGGTCTGTCTTTTCCCGTCGAGCATCTCAAACGCCGAGATTACCCGCACCCTCGTGTCCTCAGGTCTTATAACTTCGTCCACGAAACCGAGGTCTGCCGCCCTGTACGGGTTGGCGAACCTTTCCTTATATTCCTCGATGAGCTTCGCCCTTTCCGCCTCCTGGTCCTCGGCCTGCATTATCTGCGCGCGCGAGATTATATTGACTGCTCCGTCCGAGCCCATCACGGCGATCTCCGCAGTCGGGTATGCCATCACTATATCGCCCCTCACATGTTTCGAGGACATGACGTCGTAGGCTCCGCCGTAAGCCTTTCTCGTTATGACAGTCACCCTCGGAACGGTCGCCTCGCTGTATGCATATAGGAGCTTTGCACCGTGTTTTATGATGCCGCCCCATTCCTGGGAAGTCCCCGGCAGGAACCCCGGCACGTCTTCGAATGTCAAAATGGGGATATTAAAACAATCGCAGAACCTCACGAACCTGCCAGCTTTTACCGAGGCGTCTATGTCGAGACAGCCTGCCAGGATATTGGGCTGGTTCCCGACAATGCCGATTACTCTCCCCGCCATTCTTGCGAGGCCGATTACTATGTTTTGAGCGTAATGCTCCTGAATCTCGAAAAAGTAGCCTTCATCCACAATGGCGCTTATCACGTCTTTAACATCGTATGGCTTGTTAGGGTTTTCGGGCACAATGGCTCTTAGAGCCGTTGCTTTCCTGTCGGAAGGGTCGTCGGTGCCTGTCCTGGGCGGGTCCTCCATGTTATTGGAAGGCAGGAAGCTCAGGAGTTCCTTAATCAGCAGTATGCATTCCTTGTCGTCTTCGACGGCGAAATGTGCGACGCCGCTTCTGGAGTTATGCACCATCGCTCCGCCCAATTCTTCGGAGTCCACTTCCTCGTGGGTCACCGCCTTTATTACGTCGGGCCCTGTAATGAACATATAGCTGGTGTTCCTGACCATTATCGTGAAATCGGTTATCGCTGGGGAATATACCGCACCCCCGGCGCAGGGACCCATGATTGCCGATATTTGCGGTACGACTCCCGAGGCGAGCACGTTCCTGCAAAATATCTCTCCGTACCCCCCGAGGCTCTCAACGCCTTCCTGTATCCTCGCGCCGCCGGAGTCGTTGAGGCCGATAATCGGGACGCCCACCTGCATGGCAAGGTCCATTACCTTGCATATCTTTTTGCCGTGAACCATACCGAGCGAGCCGCCGAAAACAGTAAAGTCCTGTGCGTAGACGAATGCCTGCCGCCCGTCGATTTTCCCGTAGCCCGTGACGACACCGTCGCCCAGGAATTTTTTACTCTCCATACCGAAGTCAGTGCATCTGTGCACTACGAATTTGTCGAGCTCTACAAAGGTGTTTTTATCGAGAAGAAGGTCGATTCTCTCTCTTGCCGTGAGTTTGCCGATTTCATGCTGTTTCTGAACCCTCGCCTCACCGCCCCCCGCCTCGGCTTCTCTTTCTTTTTGTTCCAGTACGGCAATCTTATCCTTCATTCTTGGCTCCTTTGAAGGTGTTAGAGAATCCAAAAAAATACTACGTAAATACCCAATTGGCAAGTGGCGCGGCCGGGTGCGGGATTTGTATAGAGCCCGGAAATTATAAGGATTATTAATTCATCCTTCGCACCAAGGGCATGTGCCTGAGGAGCGGGGACGGTAGATGAATTGTTTGGTTCCTGATAATTTCGGACTTGTGTATGCGGTGTCAGCTCAAACCGCCGATAGCTTCCCAGACACCCTTTACCTCGATCCTGGTATTCTCCAGGGGGCCCGGAGTTATCTATTATGTAGTCTGCATGCTTCAGCTTTTCCGGGGCGGGCATCTGTGATCTCAGCCTCGAGACCGCCTCCTCTCTCGAATACCCGTTTCGCTCCATGAGCCTTTTTATCTGGGACTCTTCGTCGGAGGTCACTACTATAAGACCCTCTATCAGGTCCCTGAGTCCGCCCTTTTCCACTATGAGCGCTGCTTCTATTATGACGACCGGGACCTTCTCCTTCGCATACTCATGAACAAGCTCCCTGATTTTACCGATTATCCTGGGATGCGTGATTTCGTTCAGTGTCTTCCTTTTGTCTTCATCGTTGAAGATTATCTCTCCGAGTTTTTTCCTGTTTATTGTATCGTCGGGTTTCAGTATATCTTTTCCGAACTTCTCGATAATTTCCCTCCACGCCGGTTTGCCCGGCTCGACGACCAGCCGTGCGATCTCATCTGCGTCGATTATCCTCGCTCCGAGCTCTTCGAACATCGCCGCCACAGAGCTTTTTCCCGAAGCTATGTTTCCCGTAAGCCCGATGACCTTCATCGGGGGTATTGTAATTCGGTAATTATGCTCTTTCAAATTACGGGTCTCACGAATGCGGCGGCGCGCTCTTCACGCGGGAGACTTGATTAAATTATCAGTTGGGTATAATAAATCCTTAAATTTCGCAATTGCGAAAAGAAAAGGAGAACGACATGTCCAAAAAGGTGGAAGATGTAAAGAAAGTGGGAGTCGTCGGAGCCGGAACAATGGGTTCGGGGATCGCGCAGGTGGTAGCTTCGAGCGGCAGGGAAGTGGTGCTGGTCGACGTTACCGAGGCCGCTTTGGGCAGGGGAATGAAGGGGATAGAGGGGAGTCTCGGCAGGCTCGTGAAGAAAGAGACTATAAAGGAAGAGGAAAGCAAGTCCATTTTATCGAGAATAAAAACCAGCACAAAATATGAGGATTTTAAGGATGTTGACCTCGTTATAGAAGCGGCATTCGAGGATATGAAGGTAAAAAAGGAAATCTATAAAAAACTCGACGAATCGACTAAGCCCGATGTGGTTCTCGCGACCAACACTTCGTCTCTGCCGATTGTGGAGATCGCCGTAGGTACCGGGAGGCCGGATAAGGTAGTCGGGATGCACTTCTTTAACCCCGCTCCGGTCATGAAGCTTGTCGAGGTAATCAAAACCCTTACTACGTCTGATGAGACCGCGGAGTTCGCATTTGATTTTGCAACTGCTCTCGGAAAAGAGCCTGTGAAGACAAAGGACATACCCGGCTTTATCGTGAACAGGATCCTTATCCCGATGCTGAACGAGGCGGTATTCGCATTTTCTGACGGGGTCGGGACTGCAGAGGACATAGACAAGGCGATGAAGCTCGGCACGAACCAGCCGATAGGCCCGCTTGCATTGATCGACCTCATCGGACTCGACGTGACTATAGATGTGATGGACGTATTCTATAAGGAGTTCCAGGATTCGAAATACCGCGCTGCCCCTTTACTCAGACAGATGGTCAGGGCCGGATGGCTCGGTAGAAAATCCGGCAAGGGCTTTTTTCAATACTAATAGCTACAGGTAAATAATTAGGGTTATATTTTTCAGGTGAGAGCTGAACTGTAATAAGTTGAGAGGGAGAAGCGTATGTTCACGTGTGTCCCTCTGAAGTCGAGTTTAATCATCCGGTTTTTTTTGCGTATATATACTCAACTGCCTTTTTGAGCCTGCTCAAAACTTCTTCTCTCCCCAGTATCTCCATCACCTCGAAAATACCCGGGCTCACTGTTCCACCCGTGAGCGCGACCCTTACGGGCTGTGCGATGCTCCCCAGCTTTAATCCCCTCTCCTCCATTATGCCCTCGAACACTTTCTGTATATCTGCTGCTGTAAATGAATCTGACAGGGAGAGTTTTACGGTCAAATCTTCTAGTACGTCCAGTATCTCCGGAGTGAGGAATTTGCCCGCCGCTTTTTCGTCGTATTCGATCTCGTCAGCGTAGAAATAGTCGAGTGAATCCGATATATCGAGAAGTGTCTTTGCCCTCTGACTCAGCTCTTTTACAATCATGATGAGTTTTTTATCTAGTTCCGCATTAATACCTTTACCACGAAGAATCGGGAGGACGAGCTCTGCTATCTCTTCGGGCGGCTTATTCCGTATGAACCAGCCGTTTAACCACTCGAGCTTTTCGGGATTGAATATGGCGGCCGATTTGCCGACGTTATCGAGAGTGAATTTCTCGACCAGCTCTTCCCTTGTGAATATCTCCTGATCGCCGTATGACCAGCCGAGGCGCGTCAGGTAATTCACGAGAGCGTCCGGCAGATAACCCTCTTCCCTGTACGCTACGACCGATGTTGCACCGTGTCTCTTGCTGAGCCTCTTGCCGTCCGGTCCGAGGATCATGGAGACGTGGGCTACTTCGGGCACTTCGAGCGAGAGCCCATTATAGATAAGGACCTGCCGCGGTGTGTTTATCAGATGGTCGTCCCCTCTTATAACGTGGGTTATCCTCATCAGAGCGTCATCGGCTACGACAGCAAAGTTATATGTCGGGAAGCCGTCCGTCTTAAGGATCACGAAATCGTCTATCTCCCCGGCATCGAATACGACCTTCCCGCGCAAAAGATCGTGCACCTCGATAGTCCCTTCGTCGGGCGTCAGGAGGCGTATGGCATAGGGTTTATCGGGGCCTGCGTTTTTATCCGCCCATTCGCGTTTATAATGAAAGACCTCACCTCTCCCCTGAGCCTCTCTTCTCTTCTCTTCGAGCTCTTCTGAGGTCACGTAACACCTGTATGCATGTCCCGAGGCTAAGAGCTTGTCTGCGAGGTCCTTATATATATGGAGCCTGTCCGATTGTCTGAACGGTCCCTCGTCCCAGTCGAGCCCGAGCCATTTCATGGCGTCCGTAATTTCTTCAATGGATTCTTCCGTAGAGCGGGAGCGGTCCGTATCTTCGATACGCAGTATGAATTCGCCGCCGTGGTGCCTTGAAAAGAGCCAGTTGAAAATGGCCGTCCTCGCCCCTCCGATGTGGAGAGACCCTGTGGGGCTAGGGGCGAATCTGGTTCTGACCGTCATGGGGGTTAAATGTTAATTTAGAGTCCCGGGTGAGTCAAATTGACGCCGAATACCCGTTATCGGTAACGCCGTCGCAGGTGATCTCTCCGATCCGTCCTTATTCTCGTCCCTGTTTAATTGCAGTATGCAGAGCGGCAAATTGTATATAAAATTACCTAACTCGATTTATTTCCGGGAAAAGAGGGGATAATACTATTTAAGGTTTTAATATGTTTGGTTTTTTTAAAGATTCGAGTATTATTGAGAACCCGTCGGCCCATAATAAAAACAGGCCCGCTTGAGTCAGGAACGTAAAATCTTAATCAAGATTCATCATCTAATGAACATAGGTATCGTTATCATATTATCGGCGGTTATTTTTCTCGGTTCCTGTTCCGTAGCGAAGTTCGTGGGTTTTTATGCCTCTTCCGGGTCGGGCGATAAGGGTAAGCTAAGCGGGCAGGTCTATACATCTGAAAATACGTCATACCGGATAGGCGCTCTCCCCGACGGCTGGAAAAGGATTAAGATCAAGGGCGGGGACCTCGCTTTCAGTAACATCTCCGGCGATTCGACAATCACGGTGAATTCGACCTGCGATGAGCGTAAAATGAAATACAGCTTGAAAGCGCTTTCCGAATCTCTCATCGTAGGCATAAAGGATAAGAAGGCGCAGTCGAGGCAGGAAACTGAAATCGACGGACAGCAGGCGCTCAGCACCGTATACACCGGCATGCTCGATAGCGTCCCCGTGATGATAGAGATACGTGTGTTTAAAAAGAACGAATGCGTGTATGATTTTACATACGCTTCGTCTCCCGACAGGTTCGATACGGGAGCTGCGGTTTTTAACGAATTTATTTCTCAGTTCAGAGTGCTCTGATTAATGATGGATAACTACATCGTACGATTCGGGTCATACTGCGTTTCTTTCATCGAGCAGCTGGGAGATATCTGGTTTTTTCTCTACAGGTCTGTTTATTCGTGCTTCACACGCCCGTTTAATGTCCGGCTCGTACTCGAGCAGCTCGATGAGATCGGATTTAAATCGGTCCCGATAGTTATAGCCTCGGCAATGGCGATAGGAATGGTCATGGTGGTTCAGCTTGCCTGGGGTTTTGCATGGTTCGGGGCGAAAGGCGTCGTCGGCCCCGTCGTCTCACTATCGTTCGTCAGGGAGCTCGGCCCCGTCGTTACATCTCTCCTCGTCGGAGGCAGGGTCGGCTCGGGAATTACCGCCGAGATAGGATCGATGAAGGTAACCGAGCAGATAGATGCCATAAGGACTCTCGGAGCGGACCCGCTCAGAAAGCTTGTCGTTCCCAGGCTCGTGGCTTCCGTGATCTCTTTTCCGTTTCTCGCTATAATATCCGACCTCACCGGAATTCTGGGCGCAATGATCATGTCTAATATTGACCTCGACGTAAAACCGAGGCTCTTTATTTCAAGCATACTCGAGTGGGTAACGATAGACGATTTCGTAAGCGGAATTTCAAAAACATTCTTCTTCGGGATAATAGTGGCCATTGTAGGATGCTATGTGGGCATGAGAGCGGAAGGCGGGACACAGGGAGTCGGAAGGGCTACGACGTCTACCGTGGTAATAGCTCTCCTCTTAATCATTATCGGGGATTTCTTTCTGACGAAACTGTTCCTTCTCTTATGATAGTCTCTTTTCTCGCGGGGGGATCACATAGGACGCGGGCAATGAGACTGGGGCTTTCCCTGCAAATGAGTATTTAGATTCGAGAGCTTATTTATGAACGGATGATTGCTTCAGCCCTAAAGCTTCCATATACTCCGCATAGTTCCGGTATGCGGTATCCGCATTTCCCGACCTGCCGGATTTAAGGGCCTTTTCGTATTGACCATTCCAGTATTCTATGTTTGTTTTCAGGGAATCGATCGAGTTTTCCCGCGCGAGCCTTCGGGCCCTTTCCTCGCTCGAATAAGGCGAGGCGGGGTCGGAGTCGTAGCTCTGCCCCCAGATGGGCGATACATCGCTGTAGTTTTCAGGCTCGTCGCTTTCCTCGACGGGTTCCACGTACTTAAACCGCTCTCTCTCCCTGTGGTAAGAAACGTGATAAAATCCGGAATCGTTTTGGGGTTTACTTGTGTCCGAAGTGTAGGTGACGGGTTCTTTGCCCAGGAATAAAGGCATTGTGTTCGAATCTACTAGATACACTGTCGCAGCGGCGGAACCGAAAATAGTAAGGAGGGTAATGCTCAATACTTTGCCGATGGTTTCCATCTTGCACTGCCCCTTCATGCCCCGAACGTAATGGCTCCGGATTGTTTCGGATGGCTGCTTCTTTCAAAAACGGAAATCGGGAGGCCGGCTGTATTTGAGTGGCTGTTTATTCCCGTTTCGGCAGCATGGCAACCATGTGGGTTGTTTTCCCTTTAGGCCCTTTGCTTTGCGCTCCATCCTTTCGAATGGTTTGCCCTTTCGTCCGGAAAATGACAATATTTATTATGTCATTACCTGCAAATTACTATTATGACAAAATTTTATATAGAATATCGCATATTGTCAACAATTTTAATATTGCGGCATGCGTTTACTCAAATTGTAACATTGTCGTCAGCTTATATTCACGAATTTAAAGTATTTGATGTCGGCTTCCCAAAGAACCGTTGTTATTGACTTAAGGTTAAAAAAAATCTATACATTTAAGAAACGGGATTTTTGTTTTTACTAGAAACCGGAAGATTCCCAAGTAACAATAAATAATCCGTGATTTAACCGATCGAAATGGATAACAAGATAGCAGAAGGGATCCTGTTTACCGACCAGTATCAGCTCACGATGGCCCAGCTGTATTACAGATTCGGGCTTCATGAAACCCATGCGCAGTTCGATCATTTCTTCAGGAATTATCCGGATTACGGCTCTCATAAGGCCGGATACTGTGTAAATGCGGGGCTTGAGTGGCTCGTGGACTGGATGAAAAACGCAGCGTTCGGGGACGAGGAGATAAGCTATCTTAAAACGCAGACAGGTCAGATGGGCGCGCCCGTATTCACCGACGATTTCCTCGCATGGCTGAGGAAGAACGGGAATTTCGACGGAATAACGATGCTTGCAGTCCCGGAGGGAAGGGTGGTGCATCCGAATGTCCCCGTAACAGTGGTTCAGGGACCCCTCCCTATGGCGCAGATCCTCGAATCCTGTCTTCTCAACAAGCTCAATTACCAGATACTGATAGCGACCAAAGCGGCCCGTATCAGGGAAGCGGGGCGGGGTCAGCCGATTCTCGAATTCGGTATGAGGAGGGGGCACGACCTGGGGGTTAACGCGGGGATAAGGGCGGCGTTGATTGGGGGTGCGGATTTTTCTTCGACCGTCGGAATCTCATACGTGCTCGGCTTCCCACCCAAAGGCACGCATGCCCACAGCATGGTGCAGGTGTTTATGGCGCTCGGAGAGGGCGAGCTCGGAGCTTTCAGGGCTTATGCGGAAGTATATCCCGATGACTGCCTGCTTCTTGTCGACACGATAAACACGCTCGAGAGCGGAGTTCCCAATGCCATAAAGGTATTCGAAGAGCTCAGAAACAAAGGGCATAAGCCGCTCGGGATCAGGCTCGATTCCGGCGACCTTGCGTATCTGTCCATACAGTCCGCGAAGATGCTGGATGGCGCGGGATTTCCCGATACGAAGATAGTGCTCTCCAATCAGCTCGACGAGCTCGTCGTCTGGCAGATAATAACCCAGATCGAAGAGGAGGCTCCGCGCTACGGGATCGATCCCGACCGTCTCATAAAGAGGCTCGTCTACGGAGTGGGGACGAGGCTCATAACCTCAAAGGGGGATTCGGCGCTCGACGGTGTGTATAAGCTTGTCGCCGTAAAGGAGAAGGGAGAATGGGTGCCAGCGATTAAATTATCCGAAACGCCCAAGAAGACGCTCAACCCCGGAAATAAAATGGCCTGGCGTATCTATGACAAAAGGGGAAACGCGACTGCTGACGTCCTCACGATAGACGAAGGCGATCCCATGGAAAGTGACATACTAAAGCTGCACCACCCTTCTGACCATACCAAATACAGGATTTTGAGGCGTAATGAAATGAGCAGGACCGAGCCCCTTCTTGTCAGGGTGCTCGATGAAGGCAAGCCCGTATACGAATTTCCTACTATAGAAGAAATCAGAATCGTAAGGACGGATGATATAGAGAAGCTCGATTCCGGGGTCAGGCGTATCATGAACCCCCATATCTATCACGTCTCGCTTTCAGAAAAGCTCTGGGATCTCAAACAAAAATTAATCCGGTCAATCGAGAACGAAAGCGGCTGAATTTTTTTAATTCCCTGCCCGCGCCCTCCCTTTCTCCCCGTCAGGCGCTTTCGCAAACTTTTTTTGTCTTCGGCTCTGATCCGGGCTCCGCTTTTTCTTTTTGTCCGGATTGTATCCCTTTATCTCTAGCTTCAATATATCGGGCCTGGAGAAATGCCCGACGCCGTCGATCACTGCTTTTGACCGTATTATCGTATCCATATCGATCTCCGCATAGACGATGTCTTCCTTGCCGTAAACGGGTCCTGCTAAGTACTCCCCCCGTGGGCTGATGATGCCGCTCCCGCCTGGATAGTCCCACATCGTATATTTTTTAAGCGGAAAGCTGTCGGGAACCATGTCCTCCGTTATGTGCCCGGATGATGCGACGACGAACACCTGCCCCTCGAATGCGTACTCGCGGCTCGCAAAATCCATGGTCGGTTTTACAAACCCGTGCCCGGCCCAGAGTCCCGCGTGTATCTGCTCTCCCTTCATGAACATCGCATACTTTGCGAGGGTCATGTGGTGCTCGTAGCAGAAAAACCCCCCGACCTTGCCCACTTCCGTATCGAATACGTTCAGGTCCTCCGCGCCGCCATTGCCCCATATGCATTTCTCGCTGTCTATGGACATGAGCTTCCTGTGCTTTCCCAGTATGGTTCCGTTCTTGTCGATGTAGAGGATCGTATTATATAGCGTACCGCCGTCCCTTTCGTTCACCCCGAGCACGACGTAGGCCCCCGCTTTTTTCGCGGCCTCGCATAGCTTGTCCGTATCGCTTCCGGGTATCTCGACCGAGTTCTTATAGAGCTCGGTGTATGCGTCCAGGACGAGCTTCCTTCCCTCCCCGGTCCCGATGTCCTTGGGCCAATACGGATAACAAGGGATCATCGCTTCGGGGAATACTATCAGGCTCGCGCCGTTCCCTGCCGCTTCTTCGATCAGGCTCGTGATCTTCCCGATGGTTTCCGCTTTATTCAGAAACACGGGGGCCGCCTGCACGGCTGCTGCGGTAAATTTCCTGTTTTCATAATCCATTTATGTTTCTCCCCGTTTTTAAAGTATACGCCGAAACCCATTATCCCACGAACTCAAAGTCCGTGTCAACGGAGTAAATGCGGGAATAGACGTCCGGACATTATCGGATCGCGGTTTGTTTTAATGAATTATAACATCTGAGCGACCGGCTTCTTCATATTCCAATCTTCGGATCATTCGAAGCCCGGCCTTATCTCTTCGGCAAAAACCCTGAGCGTTTTCAGAATGCCTTTAAAATCGCCCGCGAGTATATAAAGGATTAGGTGTGTCACGCCCGCTTCCCCGTATTCCCGAATACCCCTTGCTATCTTTTCTCTCCCGCCGCGGAGTGTATCGTCCTCGTTAAATTCTCTATCCTCATTTATCTCGAGGTTCCTTCTGAGGGATATTACGAAGCCGTCTTTCTTATCCGCCGGGAGGAGGCCTTTCAGATAATCCGCCTTCTCCCGGAGCGCCCCGGGTGTGAGTCCCACGGGGTGCCAGCCGTCGCCGTACCTGACCGCGCGCTCGATTGCCCTCGTGCTCCCTCCCCCGACCCATATCGGAGGGTGCGGCTTCCTGAAAGGCTTCGGAGAGAACTTTATACCCGAAAATTCGATGTAATTTCCTTTATAATGCGGGTTCTCGCTCGTCCAGAGCTCTTTTAAGATTTCTATATATTCGTCGGTGATCGCCCCCCGTTCCCGGAAAGACACGCCGAGGGCGTCGAATTCATCCTCGAGCCACCCCGCGCCGACCCCGAGAATTACCCTTCCGCGGGAAAGGGTATCAAGTGTGGAGACCGTCTTCGCCAGAACGACGGGGTTCCTGTAGGGGAGGATTATTACGCTCGTTCCGAGCTCTATCGTTTCCGTATTAGCCGCAATGAATGCGAGTGTTATAAGGGGGTCGAGGAACGTCTCTCCGAACCCCTCGTGGGAGTCAGGCATTATTACATGGTCGCTTACCCAGAGGGAGTCGTATCCAAGCTCTTCGGCCAGTACCGAGATCTCCAGAATTTCTTCTCGCTTCGCGTGACTGCCGAAATTGGGGACCGCTATGCCGAATTTCATCTGATCTGAAAATCCACTTTCTGCCTTGAGTGTGATTATTGAACCCTTACATGCCCGGAATAATAATTAAAGGATTCATGTGGCTTTGGCAAGCAACACGCTCTCTTCTTCGAGACGGCTCTTGAGATTAAGCACCTTTTTCACATATCTCGACTGCTTTTTGTCCGAGCTCTGAAACTTTTCAAAATTCGACGGGCCGTTGTTATAAGCGTCGAGAGCGTCCTCCATGGAATCGTAGCGCTCGGTCAGCAAGGAGAGATAATGAATTCCGACCTTCACGTTTAAGAACGGGTCGTAGAGCGATTTCCGTCCGGTATAAGATAGGCCCATTTCCTTCGCAATGAATTCCCCCGTTCCCGGCATGACCTGCATCAGGCCGATTGCGCCTCTTTTGGATATCGCCTTCGGCGAAAATTCGCTCTCGACCTGAATTACCGCGAGCACGAGGTAAGGGTCGAGGTTTTCGTAATTGTCGCATTCCTCGACGATAAGTTTTGCGAGCTTACGCGCGTTGGACGGGTTTATTGAATCCGATAGCCTGTCAATAAAGAGGTAGATCTCCGCCTCCTCGGGCGTCATATCTTCTATATCGGGCTCGTCAGCTGCGCTGTCCTTCGGTATTGCAAAGAATGGGCCGGACTTTAAATATTCGGCGCTGCCCGGATTTATAAGCAAGCCGGCGAAAGCCGGCTTTTCCTCAATCGCCAGATCGTTCGATTCCAAGAAGAATATCATTGAAAAACAGAAGAGAAGAATGAATATAGTCACCTTAACGAATCCCGGTAGAGAAAGAATTAAAAATTCATAGACGTTTCGAATCATGTTTATTACTCCTCGCTGTGGGGGATTGGGACAATAAAGCTTTCAGCAGATGTAAGTCGGTTTATTTAGATTGTATGGGTTTTAAAGTGTTTGCAGACCCCGTTTTAAATAGGTTGTCTCGTTTGAAGGGTTTAAACGACCCGAAGTCCGTTATGAATATTTCTTTTACGGTTTTCACTGCTTTAATCGGTTCGTCAATAAAATCTTTCACTCCAAACGGTGTATTTTCTTTAAAACGATTCTTTTCAAGTATTCCCATTAAGTTTTACGAATTCTATAAATTTTTTCTTTTCCGGCAAAATACTATAAGGGTCGGGGCCGGTTTGTCAAGAAAATACTTCGCAGTTGCAATATATACAAACCCCGTATTTGGGCTCATTTTAGTGTGATATGACTATCTTATATTGCAATCGCTAACAATTATGCTAGTTTTATAGGGGTGTGAATTAGGGAGCTTGACGGTGCAGATGGGCGTGGGAACGGGAAAAAATCTATCGGTTACTATGGGTTTTTGTTTCTTGACCGTAAAAACATTTCGTGTTAGTTTTTAGGGCGCGTTATGAAAAGAACTTTTCAACCTCACGAAAAAAAGAGATTAAGGGTGCATGGGTTTCGCGAAAGAATGAGCACTAAGGGCGGAAGGCGCACTCTCAAGAGACGGATTGCAAAGGGCAGGCACAGTCTCACGGTGCAGCGCTGGAAGAAATGAACTTTGTGGTGAGTTTATCTTTCCCAAAAGAATTAAAAATCCGTAAGAACTCTGAATACGAAGAGATTTTTGGGAAGAGCAGGAGGCTCAGTACAGAGCATTTTAACATACTATGCGCTCCAAACTCGCTCGGATATGCCAGAGCCGGGTTTGTAATCGGGAAAAAGATGGTGCCCGGGGCCGTTGAGAGGAACCGGATTAAGAGGGTTCTGCGGGAGGTATTCAGGCTGAACAAATCCCTCTTCGGTTCTATGGATGTGGTCTTTGTAGCCAAGAAAGGCAGCGAAACGCTTGATTACTCTCTCGCGAAGAAAGAGATTGAGGAAATAATCAGGTCCAAATTATCATGATTTCGAAATTACCGGTGTATCTGGCTACTTCGCTGATCAAGGTTTACAAATATCTGATTTCACCGATTTTGCCCTCTTCTTGCAGATTCCATCCCAGCTGTTCAGAGTATGCGGTGGATGCCCTCAAAAAATACGGACTCCTGAGGGGTACATGGCTGGCTCTGAAGAGAATCGCGAGATGTCACCCGCTAAGCGCCGGCGGATATGATCCGGTTCAGTAAAGGACAAGGGGATGACTGACAACAAAATCAATACAATACTGTTTTTCGTACTATCGCTGTTAATTTTTTTCGGATATACGTATTTCTTTTCAAAACCGACAAAGCAGCAGATAAAGCAGCCTGCCGGGCAGCAGGTTACGGAGAAATCCTCGCCAGCTCCGGGTGCCGGCAGTACCGATCAGTCAGAAGATTTTCAGCAAGAGACTGCCTCGGACAACATCCACCCGTCTCCCGAAGGCAAGCTGATAACGATCGACACGCCGCTCTATCACGGTGTCATAGATACGGCCGGGGGAAGAATATACAAGTGGGAGCTTAAGAAATTTAAAGAGGACACAAGCGGCGGCGCCCCGGTCGACCTTTTTAAGAATACCCCTCCGGGGTTCAGCACTTTGTTAAATCTCGGAGAATATAAGACGCCCGAGCTCATCCCGTTCGAGTACAGCGGCGAGAGCGATGTAAAAGTTCCGGAAGGGACGAAGGAAATTACCCTTACGTGGCAGTCCCCCGAGGGGATCATTATAAAGAAAATCTATGGAGTGGATTCCTCAAGCTATGTACTCAAGCAGAGGTTTGAAGTGACCAATCCGAGCGGCTCCCCCTTACAGCAGAAACTCGATATAAAGTGGTTCGGTAAAGTCGAGCAGCAAGGCAGGGGCGGGAATACGATGAGTTTTATGGCGCTCGTCTCGAACAGTGTGAAGATGGTTACCAAGAAACCGAAAGAACCTTACGTATACACGGGTGTTATAGATTGGTTCGGGTATTCACAGAAATACTTCATTTCTTCGTTCCTCCCCGAAACGGGTGCGGATTCTACGATCGCGGTGAGCCCGCTCGATGACAAGGGGCTCGTCAAAGCGTTATACAGTTACCCCGGAGACACCATCCCTGCGGGGAAAACCTCTGTTAAGAACTGGGAGGTTTATCTGGGTCCCCTGGAATACGATACCGTAAAAGCCGTGGGCTATAATCTCCAGGAATCGATTAATTACGGATGGGTCGAATTTCTCGCGAAGCCGCTCGTTGACCTTCTTAAATGGCTCAACAGTTATTTCCACAATTACGGTATTTCCATAATCGTAATTACTCTTATAATGCGTTTGATTTTCCTTCCCCTGACTGTCAGAAGCATGGTGTCCATGAAGAAAATGCAGATCAAGATGGAAAAGATCAAGCCCAAGATGGACGCATTAAAAGAAAAATATAAGGACGACAAAGCTAAACAGAATTCGGAGCTGATGAAGCTTTATACGAGTCACGGCATCAATCCCCTCAGCAGTCTCGGGGGCTGCCTGCCGCTGGTGATCCAGCTGCCGGTGTTCATCGCTCTTTATGATGTGCTGCTCCATTCTATCGATCTCAGGCAAAGCTCTTTTCTCTGGATTAACGACCTTTCCGCTCCCGAGCATTTATTCGATATACCGGGGATCGGAATTCCTTTCAGAATACTCCCCCTTGTCATGGGCGTGTCCTGGTTCATCTCTCAGAAGATGACCCCGATGACCCCGAGCACCGGGAACGAAAATATGCAGATGCAGATGAAAATGATGCAATTTATGCCTATAATTTTTACAGTAATGTTTTGGGGGTTACCTTCTGGTTTGATACTCTATTGGACGGTTAGCAATATACTTTCCATAGGTCAACAAATGTACGTTAACCGTCGTGTAAACGCTCCTCAAGGAGGCTGATCATGGGAATTGTAATTGAACGGGAAGGGAAAACGGTATCGGAAGCCGCGATAAGCGCATGCGAGGAGCTCGGGATTCCGAGGAGCGAAGTCGATATCGAGGTACTGGGTGAGGGTTCAAAGGGTGTTTTTGGTATAGGCAGCAGGAATGCCAGGATAAGGATCACGGTCAAAAATGAAAATCTGAGCGAGAAGGGACTCAGGTCGAAGAAAGCCCTCGAAGTAATTCTTAATTATTTAGTCCCCACTTATTCCGTCGCCTTAAAAGAGAGCCCCGAAAAAATAAAGCTCGATATAAGGGATACGAACGACAAAGGGCTCCTTATAGGCAAGAAGGGAGAAATGATAAAGGCGCTCGAGTACGTGGTCGGCAAAATCGCCGGACGGACGTGCAATGACGGCAGGGATAAAAGGGTCGCCATAGACGTCGACGGGTATAAGGGACGGAGAGAGGACAACATCTCCAAGCTTGTCAGGGAAACGGCTAAGAGAGTGAGGAAGATGAAAAAACCGGTATCGCTCGAGCCGATGTCGGCTTCCGAGAGGAGGATCGCTTACATCACTCTCAAACGGGAACCGGGAGTGAGTTATGAGACGAAGGTTGAGCAGGAGGAAAAGAGGATTATAATAACCCCTTTGACTAAGGGTTAATCGAGTCTTCAGTCCCGGTCAAGGAGTCTTTATCCTATGATTTATATTTCCGTCTTGTAATCCAAACCGTATCGAGAGGAGAATGAAATGACAAAAGAAAAGCCTTCAAAAACAGAAGATGAGTATTTTGCCAAAGAGGAAGCTGAGAAATCGAAGAGATTGAAAGAGAAGGTCAAGCATGAGACCGAGGTAGAGGAAAGGGAAAGAGTAAAGACTTTCTGTTATATGAAGTGTCCCAAATGCGGCGGGAATCTCAATGAAGTGGTATTCAGGGGGATAAGGATCGACAGGTGCAGCACCTGCGGCGGTGTCTGGCTCGATAACGGGGAGCTCGAAAAGCTTGCGGGGACGGAAGACAAGAGCGTTATATCCGATGTGCTCGGCTTTTTCAGCGGGAAGAAGTAAGATGGGTTCTATTATTTCCTGAGAGTTTTGAAGAAATCTTTTATCAGATTTGAACACTCGTCCATATAAATGCCTTCGCTAACCTCGAACTTATGGTTTAGCCTGCAGTCGTTCCCAATAGTATAAACCGAAACCACGGCCCCGGCTTTCGGGTCCCGCGCGCCGAATACGAGACGGCTTATCCTGGCGAGTATAATAGCGCCCACGCACATCAGGCAGGGCTCTACAGTAACGAATATGGTAGTACCCTCGAGCCTCCAGCTTCCGAGTGCTTCACCTGCTTTTTTTATGGCTATTATTTCGGCGTGAGCCGTGGGGTCGTTTGCGGCTTCACGGAGGTTATATCCGGTAGAGATGATCCCGCCGGATTTATCGGTTATGACAGCCCCGATGGGCACTTCGCCCATACGCCCGGCTATATGGGCTTGTTCAATAGCCAGGCGCATGAATTTCTCATCGTCGGTGTATGTCATTAAAAGGCGATGCGGAATATTTGAATATTAATCGCGCTTATTTCCTCGCGCTGAATTTAAGTCCCGTTTTATTTCTGTCCCAGGTCTTATCCGTTATTTCCTTTATCTCCGCAACTTTGATTTTCTGTGTAGCCGTAACGGGGAATCCGTCCTCATACACTTCGATAAACCTCGGCACCATGGCGACCATAACCTTTTCCGCCATCCACTTGCTGAACTCTACCGGGTCGAACTTCGCCCCCTGCCTGAGTGTGATATTGAGCTTAATCTCGTCATCCGAGACGTTGGGCAGTCTTATGCCTACCGCCACCGCTTCCTGTATGACAGGGTACTGCATTGCGAAATCCTGAACTGCTATCGGGTCGACGTTTTCTCCCGAGACCCTTATCCTGCTGAATCTTCCTACGAAGTAGTACCTTCCGTCTATCCCCCTCGCAAATAAATCATCCGAATTAAAGAAACCGTCGTCGTCGAACGCTTCCCTAGTCCTCCTTTCGTCCTTGAAGTATTCGTTTAGCGTGGTGTGCGGAACGAGCGGCTTAATATAAAGCAGTCCCTTTGCTTCATCCGGCGGGGTCGGGTCTTCGTACGGGTCCCAGAAGGGTCTCATCACCTTGCTCTGATCCTGCGGATCCCTGAGCTCGACGTAATATCCTTCCATGGAGAAACCGGATGAGCCGGGACGGTGGTCCTCAGGGTCTTTCCAGAGCACCATACCCATCTCCGTCGAGCCGTATCCGTCGATTACCCTTACTCCGAACCTCTCCTGAAATTCCTGAAGGTTCCGTGGGGCCGGGGAGCCTAACATGATCCTTACTTTGTGCTTCCTGTCCCATTCGCCGGGCTCGGCCGCCCATAGATATTCGGCGACGGCTCCGAGCATGTTAACGCAGTTAGCGCCGCACCTGGCGGCCCATTTCCAGAAGCTCGACGCGGAGAAGCGGGGGAAGAACACGGCTGTGGCGCCTGCGCCCATGGCGCTGAACAGACACATGACCTGCGCGTTCGCGTGACCGAGCGAAAGTACGCTCATGAGAACGTCGTCGCTCCTCACGCCCTGCTGCTGGAGATATGCGCGGACTGTCAATACGACTCCGCCGTGATCCCTCGCGACGCCTTTCGGCATCCCCGTCGTGCCCGAAGTGAACATGCATCTTTCCATATCGTGGGTCGTTACCTTCACCCCGGGGTTTTTAACGGGGAATTTATCGAAGATAGAAAAGGGTAGCGTCTTTATGCCTCCTATCTCAGCCGGAACTTTCGCCGCGTCTCCGGTCATGAATATAATACGGAGGTTCTTTAAATCCTTAGCGATTTCCTCGATGAAGGGCAGACTCCCGGGATCGACAATGAGCACGACCATCTCGGAATAATTGATTACATAAGCGAGCCTCTCTCCTTTCTCGTCCTTATTTATCGGAACCTGTACGGCTCCCGTCTTGTGAATGGCGATAATAGAGGCGACGTATTCGGAGCAGTTGATCATGTACATTCCGACTTTATCGCCCTTCTTGACTCCGAATTCGTCTTTCAGACCGTTTGCAACCCGGTTGGCCCATTCATTCGTTTCCTTGTATGTATAACCCTCTGCTACCTCTCCTTCACTGTTCCCTACTCGAAACATGGTCTTGTCCGGGAATTTTTCGGCTCCCATCTCCAGGCATTTTGTAATGGGTTTCCATTCCGATGTATCATCGAATGTACCGAACGGGAGCGTCCCGCTACCGAGATATTTTGTGTCACGGGGTTTAAACAATAAAAGCATAACAACCCTCCTTGTGGTGGCTCAATCGATTTCCAACAGTTTCAGAAACTTAATTCTATTACAATAAAAAAATAGGATAAATTTGTCAACCTGATAATTCGTGCCGGATTTTCCACCCGATAAATTTAGTGAATCAACTAAATGATTATAAAACTTGGAAAAAATGCTGAAAGGGAGGATACTATTTTTTTCTTTAATCACGCTCATCGTTCGACCCGCCGCACGGTATAAAGTGTCGGTTCCCCGGTCAGCGGGCGCGGAATTTGAGCCCGGTCTTGTTCCTGTCCCAGGTCTTATCGGTTATCTCTTTAATTTCGGCAAGCCTGATTTTCTGTGTTGTGGTAACGGGGAACCCGCCTTCGTATACCTCTATAAACCTAGGGACCATGAACACGGGCGCTATACCGGCCATCCACTTTGAGAACTCCTCGGGGTCGAACACTTCTCCTTTTTTTAATGTTATATTCAGCTTTATTTCATCGTCTGAAACGTCGGGGAGCCTGACTCCGACAGCAATCGCCTCCTGTATCGCCGGATATTGAGCGGCTAGGTCCTGCACCGCAATGGGGTCTACGTTCTCTCCCGATACCCGTATCCTGCTGAACCTCCCCTGAAAATAGTATCTGCCGTCGATTCCCCTCGCGAAGAGGTCGTCAGAATTAAAGAAACCGTCGTCGTCGAACGCCTCCCTGGTGCGTCTTTCGTCCTTGAAATATTCGTTAAGCGTGGTGTGCGGTATAAGCGGTTTTATAAAGAGAAGGCCCTTTACTTCGTCGGGCGGCCTGGGGCTTTCTGTCGGATCCCAGAATGGGCGCATAACTTTTGTCGTGTCCTGGGGGTCCCTCAGCTCCACATAGTAACCCTCCATAGGACTTCCCGATGAGCCGGGCCGCATGTCTTCGGGATCGTTCCATAACACCATCCCCATCTCCGTGGACCCATACCCGTCGATAGCACGGGTATTGAAGCGCTCCTGAAATTCCTTCAGGTTTCGGGGGGACGGTCCCGAGAGCACGATCCTGACATTGTGCTTGCTGTCCCACTCGCTCGGCTCGGCCGCCCACAGGTACTCCGCTACAGCCCCGAGCATGTTTACGCACGTGGCTCCGCATTCCGCGGCCCACTTCCAGAAGCTCGACGCTGAAAACCGCGGGTAGAATACCGCGGTCGCTCCGGCACCTATTGAAGTGAAAAGGCACATTACCTGTGCGTTCGCGTGCCCGAGCGTCAATACGCTCATGAGGACGTCTTCACTTCTCACCCCTTGTTGCTGAATGTATCCGCGCACAGTCAGTATTACGCCGCCGTGGTTCCTCGATACCCCTTTCGGCATACCCGTCGTGCCCGAGGTGAACATACAGCGCTCGACATCTGAAACTTTGACGTCTATGCCGGGATTGTCCGGGGGGAATTCGTCGAAGCTGCCGTAAGGTAGAACCTTGATCTTCCCGATTTTGCCTGGGATGTCGCCGTCCTTGCCCGCGACGAAGATATGCTTGAGTAATTTTAAGTCATTCGCTATCTGCCCGACCATCGGAATGCTTTCCTCATCGATAATCAAAGCCTTCATTTCGGAGTAATTGATTATGTATGCGAGTCTGTCCCCTTTTTCGTCCTTATTGATGGGGACCTGTACCGCGCCCGTCTTGTGAATCGCGAGTATCGAGATTATGTACTCCGAGGAATTCAGCATATATATGCCGATCCTGTCCCCTTTCTTTATTTTGTATTTCTTAATCAGGCCGTTTGCGACGCGGTTTGCCCATTTATTGGTCTCTTCGTAAGTGAAGCTTTCGTTGAGGTTCCCGTCCCTGTCCGCCACCCTGAACATTGTTTTTTCGGGAAACATCTCTGCGCCCGCCTCAAGGTATTTTGTAATCGGCTTCCACTCCGACGTGTCGTCAAAGCTTCCGAAAGGAAGGATCCCTTTTCCGATGTATTTTTTTTCATGCGGCTTGAATAATAAAAGCATGAGCCCCCCGCTTTATAAAAACGCTTTAGCAATATAAAAGAAATATTCTTAATTTGTCAACATGAAAAACGGGTCATAACACGAGGGAGGGTATCGGCAAGGGCATCAACAAAACCCGATATTTCATTCACGCTTCGTTCCGCTGGCGATCGAGATAAAGTTCCTGAGAATGTCCTTCCCGTATTTCGTCAGAATGGATTCCGGGTGGAATTGCACCCCTTCCATCAGATGTTCCTTGTGTCTTATCCCCATGATTTCTCCCTCGTCCGTCCATGCGGATATTTCAAAACAGTCGGGGAGGGTCTCTTTATCGACGAGGAGGGAATGGTACCTCGTGGCTTCGAACGGGTCCGGGATTCCTTTGAATATCCCCTTTCCGTCGTGGTGGATCTGTGAGGTTTTTCCGTGAAGGAGCCTCCCGGCTCTCACTATATCGGCGCCGTAGGCGTAGGCCATCGACTGATGACCGAGGCAGACACCGAGGATCGGGGTGCGTCCGGCGAATTCCTTTATAACGTCGACCGAGATACCGGCTTCTTTAGGAGTGCACGGGCCGGGGGATACGACTATCATGTCCGGATTGAGCTTCCCCACCTCCTCGAGGCTTATTTTGTCGTTACGGTGCACGACTACTTCCTCGCCCAGCTCCGCGAGGTAATGGACGAGGTTATAAGTAAACGAATCGTAATTATCGATCATCAAAATCATATTTTCATCCCGTATCGCCTAAAGTCCGTCCTTTGCGACCTCGACCGCTTTGACGAGCGCCTTGACCTTGTTCACGGTCTCCTGATATTCCCTTTCGGGGTCGGAGTCGGCGACTATACCCGCCCCTGCCTGTATAAAGATTTCACCGCCTTTGATCACGAATGTCCTGATTGTGATACACGTGTCCATGTTGCCCGAAAAACTGAAATAACCGACGGCGCCGCCGTATGCTCCCCTTCTGCTCGGCTCCATTTCCTCTATTATCTCCATGGCCCTCACCTTGGGCGCGCCCGAGAGGGTGCCCGCCGGAAAAGTCGCCTTGAGCACATCGAAAGCGTCCTTATCCGGCCTGAGCTTAGAAATTACATTCGACACTATGTGCATGACATGTGAGTACTTCTCTATTACCATGAGCTCGTCGACCTTGACCGTCCCTGTCTCCGATATCCTGCCGAGGTCGTTTCTCGCCAGGTCCACGAGCATTATATGCTCGGCGCGCTCTTTGGGGTCTGAAAGGAGCTCTTTCTCGAGCTCGAGGTCTTCGGCTTCTGTCTTTCCCCTGGGCCTCGTCCCCGCAATCGGGCGGCTTTCGACTTCTCCTTCCTCCACCCTCACCATGACCTCGGGGGATGAGCCGACGAGTGTTTCTGTATCCGTCTTCAGATAAAACATATAGGGCGAGGGGTTGAGCACCCTGAGCGCCCTGTAGAGATCAAAGGGGTCTACGCTGAGCCCGGTTTTCCATCTCTGGGATATTACAGCCTGAATAATGTCGCCTGCTGTGATGTATTCCTTTGTTTTCCTTACGGCTTCCCTGAAGTCCTCGGGCTTGAAATTCGATTTGAGCACGGGCTCGCCGCTCTGTCCCTTTTTCTTATTATTATAAGCGGTCAGCGGTTTCCTGAGCCTCTTTATTATCTCTTCTATCTTTTCAACCGCTCCGTTGTAGGCGTCCTCGGCCTTCTCCGGGTGAGAAACATACGCGTTGTAGATGATTTTGATCTTGTGATTTACATTGTCGAAAACGAGCACGGAGTCCGTGATCATGAATAGCGAGTCCCAGAGCTTGAGCTCGTCTTCGTTCAGGTCAGGCAGATCCTCGACGAACCTCACAATATCGTAGCTGAAATAGCCCACCGCCCCCCCGTGGAACCTCGGAAGCTCCTCTGCGGGCACCGGTTTGTACCTGGACATGAGGTCCCTCAGGCAGTCTATCGGGTCACCCTTTTTCTTCGTCGATTTTCCGTCCTCGGTTATCTCGATGTCCTTACCTTTGGATCTGAAAATGACGGACGGCTCCGTCCCCAGGAAGCTGTACCTGCCCCACTTCTCTCCCCCTTCCACGCTTTCGAGGAGGAATGCGTAATCCCCCGATTCAATCTTTTTAAAAGCGGACACGGGGGTATCGAAGTCGGCCAGGACCTCCTTCCACACCGGGATGAGATTGCCCTTTTTCAATTTTTTCCTGAATTCGTCTAAAGAGGGGAAAATCATGGCAAAAAAGAATAAAAGCCGTAGTATTAAAGTCAAGCAGCACCTTTAAATGCTCACTCGTTGTTGTATCATCTATCTCTTTATTTTTTAAATAGGCTTGGAGAGTCCGATTAAACGGATAGGTGTTATTATTTATTACTTTTACTGATCGCAATTTACTTAAAGGATCGGAGGATAGTTTTATGGCTTATATAAATCCCCAGATATTCAGAGAGTACGATATAAGGGGGATCGTCGACGATGATCTCAATGCGGACGTGCTCGAGAGGATAGGAAAGGCATACGGCACATATATGAAGGATTACGGCGCGAAGGTCGTGTCGATCGGGAGGGACTGCAGGCTGAGCTCGCCCGAATACGCGAAGGCTATGTCGAGAGGCATCAACTCTACCGGCATCGACGTAATAGATATAGGTATGGTTTCGACGCCTATGCTCTACTTCTCTCTTTATAACCTCGACGTCGGGGGCGGGGTAATGATAACAGCGAGCCACAACCCGGGTGAGTATAACGGCATAAAGCTCTGCCGCGGGAAGGAATCCGTATTCGGGGCTCAGATACAGAAGATCAGGGAGATCGCGGAAGGCGGGGAATTCGCACTGGGGAAAGGCTCTGTCAGGGAAATGGATATAGAGGAGCTTTACGTTAAATTCCTTATAGAGAATATAGAGCTGAAACCCGGTATTCGCGCCGGAATCGATTACGGGAACGGAATGGTCGGTTTGATCGGGCCGCGCATATTCAGGGAGTTGGGATGCGACGTGACTGAATTATACGTAACTCCCGACGGGACGTTTCCGAACCACCACCCGGACCCGACGGTCGTGGAGAATCTGGCTCACTTGATCGAGACCGTTAAGAGCGGGGAGCTTCCGCTCGGTATAGGCTTTGACGGGGACGGGGACAGGATAGGGTGTCGTCGATGAGAACGGGAATATCATCTGGGGGGATATGCTTGTGCTCGTTTTTGCCAGAGATGTTCTCTCCCGTAAGCCGGGTGCAAAGATAATAGGCGATGTTAAGTGCTCTAACCGTCTCTTCAACGGTATAGGCGAGGCCGGCGGGGAGGCGATAATGTGGAAAACGGGCCATTCCCTCATAAAAGATAAAATGAAGATCGAGAAGGCTTCCCTGGCCGGGGAGATGAGCGGCCATATCTTTTTTGCCGACAAATTTTTCGGTTATGATGATGCCCTTTATGCATCGCTCCGTTTGCTCGAGATAATATCGAAGACGGGGAAAAACCTGTCTCAATTGCTCGAGGGCATCCCGCCCGCGATATCGACGCCGGAGATCAGGGTCGATTGTCCGGAGGCAATAAAATTCAAGGTTGTGGATAACGTGAAGGAACAACTCGGAAAGTCTTACAAGATTATCGACATAGACGGCGTCAGGATCGAATTTCCCGACGGATGGGGACTGATCCGGGCTTCAAATACACAGCCGGCGCTTGTTTTAAGATTTGAGGCTCAGACAGGTGAAAAGCTCAGGGAGATAAGGTCGCTCATAGAGGGCGAATTGAATTCTGCTATGGCTAAACTATCTAAATAAAAGAAGGTCTTATATAATATTCTCTTTTGTTTTGCTGCCGTTATTTTCGTGGTTCTTAAGTGAAAAGTATATGCGCTCGAACTCGCGTTTCGGTATTATACCCTTTTCAAAGAGAGCGCCTACGAGTGTCCAGGTGAAGCTTCTCTCGTCTATCTCGATCCCGTTTTTCTTGAGGATCACCAGTATGGCGTCCACTGCTTCCTGAGCCGAGTACTCCCCGTACTCCACCCTGAAATTCATCATCCGTTCCTCCTTTAAAGACACTGCGGGCCAACACCTTTGTTTCCTATTGGTTTATATAACTTATTTGTATCCGTGTCAAGGGATTTATGTTTACGCCGCCTATTAAATAAGAGGGTTTAGTTCTTAGATATCCGAGGGGTCGGGTGGAGGGATCAATTTTTTTTGAGTCTCCCGATCTCTTCCAGGAGCGATTCAAGGTTTTCCACGCTGATCTCGTATTCTTCGGATATTCGCCTGAGCTCGTGTGCCGGGAGGTCAGGGCCATATACTGCCGCCTTATTCATTGCGGTCTCGGGCTCCCACGATGCATCTCTTAATGCGAGCTGCGCAATGTCCCACCGGGAATAGTGTCCGAGCGAATCGAAGACCGCTTTGACGGCCTTTATCTGGTTTGCGTGGCATTCGGCATAAAGTATCGCGTCCTTTTCGAAATTGGGCTCGGCCAGATACCTCCCCGCAGGGTTGACTATCGAGCTTCCGCCTCGCGCCCAGTCGTAGTTGATGTGGTCTCCGTCCCTTATATAGTGCCACTTTTCGGGAAAATCGTCCGAGTCCAGGTATCCGCATCCGCTTAGCACGAAGGCGCCCGCTTCAAAGGCGTGCACCTTTATTAATGACTGGAGGTTGCAGAGCGCGCCCCCGGGGCTCGTATCCGCATCCAAAAGATGGTTTTCACCCCTTTTCCAGTTTCCCGGCCATACAGCTATATGGAAATCCTCCCCTCTGTGAATCATCGCGGCCCTTATAAGGGGCATGTGGTTTTCCCAGCATATAAGACCGCCTATGCGGCCTATATCGGTGTCGAACACCCTTATGTCTCCCGCGCCTCCCATGCCCCAGTATATTCTCTCCGTGTAGGTCGGCATCGTTTTCCTGTGCCTCCCCATCACTTCGCCGTTCTTGTCTATGAATAAGAGTGTATTGAAGACGGTCTGGCTCCCCGGTCTGTCGTCGAGCTCGTTACACCCTATGACGACGTAAGCGCCCGCGTCCCTGGCCGCTTCTCCCAGTATCCTCGTGTCTTCGCCCGGTATGACGACCGAATTTTCCTGAAGCGCTATCATGTAATCCGTCCATTCGTGGGGAGGCGTTTCGTACCCGACCGTGTAATATGCGGGATAGCCCGGAATGAAGGCTTCCGAGAAGGCGATGAGCTCGGCGTGGTTCCTTCCTGCGTCTCTTATGAGAGCGCACGCCTTTTCGATGGTCTTCCCCTTGTCCATAAAGACGGGAGAAGCCTGAATGACCGCGGCCTTTACTTTCTCTCTTCCTCCGAGAGTTTTCTTGCTCATGTTAGGCACCGTCAATTAAGGGGTTATTATGCTTCCCCCGGGATTGCTCTGGGAAGACATTTGCTGCTGCGTCTTCAAAGCCCTCATTTCTATTAAATCCAAAAGCCTGTTCTTGAACTCCTCATCGTAAGCGCATACGGAGGGTATTATGTATCCGAGGAGGGCAATTTGAAGGAAATATTCGGTATTGGCTCTCAGGAAATCGTCCTGGAACCGGGTTCCGTAAGCCTGTGCAAGGTTGGTATAAATCGTGTTTCCGAGCTCCCCGACGGCTTCCATCGTGCTCTTTATCCCGCCCGTCTGCTGGTTATAGGAAACTCCCAGGTTAAAAGCCATTAATATCGAACTCGCTATATTGCCGAATTCGCCCTGCTGTGCTCCGCCCTGCGGCTGCTCCTGATCTGTCATGTTTCTGCCTCCTTATTTTTCAAAGGTCTATTCTAACACAAATTATTTTTAAAACCGACAGTCCTCACCGGACTCCGTTTAATTTTACATTCACTTGCGGATTTAGTTGATTTGGAATTTTAAAAGTGTAAAAGTATTTAGTACTGAAAGACGGGAGGGAATACGATGGCGACTGTGGAGGGAGGACGGCTTGTGGCGAAAACCCTTTATGAGCTCGGCGTGAGGGAGATATTCTCCCTGGGCGGCGGGCACATAAACCCGATATATAACGCATGCACGGATTTCGGCATAAGGATAATAGACACGCATCACGAACAAGGGGCCTCCATGGCTGCGGATGCCTACGGCAGGGTGAAAAGGCAGCCGGGAGTATGCATTGTCACCGCCGGGCCCGGGTTTACTAACACTATAACGGGAATAGCCGGTGCATACCTCGCGAATTCCCCTCTCATGGTTATTTCGGGACGGTCGGGGGTCGAAGAGAACGACAGGCTCTCGCTTCAGGAGATTGACCAGCAGGGAATGGCGGCCTCCGTGACGAAGTGGTCGAGGACCGTATTCGATACCAGGCGCATCCCCGAATACATAGCGTCGGCATATAAAAAAACACTCACCGGAAGGCCGGGTCCCGTTTACCTCGGCATGTCCTACGAGGTCCTCTATCCGGGCTGCGAGGAAAATCAGGTTTCCGCCTATAACACCGATATACCTTTTTATAAAACAGGAGCCTCAAGAGAGTCGATAGCAAAATTGGCAGATATCCTGACCCGTTCAAAAAAGCCCGTTGCGGTCGCAGGCAGCGGGGCCTGGTATTCGGGAGCCGATAAAGAGCTTCTGAGGTTTATAGAGAGAGTGCGCATGCCCGTATACACGCTCAACTTCGGACGCGGGATTATATCGGATGACCATCCCGCTTGCCTGGGCGCGGCCAGTCCTTCGGCCCCGAACGCGTTTAAGGAAATCACGCGCGAAGCCGATCTCATTCTCCTACTCGGCGTGAGGCTTAGCATATACATCGGCTTCGGGAGGACATTCAATCCCGACGCGAAAATTGTCCAGATAGACATCGACCCGGGCGAGATAGGAAGGAACAGGCCCGCCGATCTTGGGATTGCGGGGGACGCGGGAACGGTATTATCGCAGCTCACGGATTACGTGGAAGAAAACTCGGTCGGGCTCGATTACTCGAAATGGCTCAGGAAGGCGTCCGGACTGCGTCTCGAAAAATGGGAGGACGCCGGGAAATTAAGGAAGTCATCGAAAACCCCTATCCATCCTGTCAGGGTGGCTAAAGCTGTCGAGGACGTGGCCGGAGAAGAGGGCATACTCGTCATAGACGGCGGCGACACGCAGGCATGGACCGACGGCAATTACAGAGTGAGAAGGCCCGGGCATTATGTCAAAGGGGGGCCGCTCGGATGTATGGGGGTAGGCGTCCCGTTCGCGGTAGGAGCGAAAGTGGCGAGACCCGACAAGCAGGTGGCGCTCATAAGCGGCGACGGAGCCATGGGGATGAACTTTATGGAATTCGAGACGGCGATAAGGCACAAGATACCGTTCGTGGCCGTCGTGTGCAACGACAGCGCATGGGGGATGACCAGGCATCAGATTGAGATAACGTACGGGAAGGGCCGTACGGTTCAGGGGGTGGAGCTCGGCTTCATTCCTTTTCACGAGGTACTGAAGGCGCTCGGCGGCTACGGGGAGTTAGTCGATAACCCGAAAAAACTCGAAGGGGCGATCGAGAGGGCTTTTTCTTCAGGCGTGCCTGCGCTCATAAACGTCGTCACAGACCCCGAGGCCGTGAGCGGAGCGACCTACGCGATTACCGAGATGATGATGTCGGCTAATAAGAAGTGACTGTGATCTCTGAAGAATGAGTCCGGTAAGATATTTCTAGGTTTTCAATACGGCTAGAAAAGCTTCCTGGGGTATTTCGATCTTGCCTATCTGCTTAAGACGCTTTTTACCTTCCTTCTGCTTTTCGAGAAGTTTTCTCTTCCTCGTCACGTCGCCGCCGTAGCATTTGGCTGTTACGTCCTTCCTGAGAGCTTTTACGGACTCGCGGGCAATGATCCTGTTCCCGATCGCTGCCTGGATCACTACTTCATAGAGCTGACGGGGAATGAGAGACCTGAGTTTTGCTATTAGGTCTCTCGCACGTTCGTACGCTTTTTCCTTATGCACGATAATCGAAAGCGCGTCAACGGAGTCGCCGTTTACGAGCACGTCTAATTTTATAAGGTCAGATGGCTTGTATCCTATGGGATCGTAGTCCATCGAGGCGTATCCCCTGGAAACGGATTTCAGTTTGTCATAGAAGTCGAATACAATTTCGGAGAGCGGAATCTCGTATTCCACTATCACCCTGTCCTGCGTTACGTATTTGATATCGCGTTGAATCCCCCGCTTTTTAATGCAGAGGTCGAAAATCGCTCCGAGGTAAGTCCCGGGCGTATGCAGAGAAACCAGGACATAGGGTTCTTCGACCATCTCCAGCCTGTCGGGTGTGGGCAGCTCGCTCGGATTATTAACGTAAAAAACCTCTCTCTTCTTGTTGGTTGCCCTGTAGATTACCGTCGGCGCGGTCGTTATGAGCTCGAGCTCGAACTCCCGCTCGAGTCTTTCCTTCACGATCTCCATGTGGAGGAGGCCCAGGAATCCGCAGCGGAAACCGAATCCGAGCGCTACGGATGTCTCGGGCTCATATACGAGGGATGAGTCGTTCAATCCCAATTTTTCCAGCGCTTCCCTGAGCCTGTCATAGTCACTGGGTTCAATGGGATAGAGACCGCTGAATACCATGGGCTTCATCACGCGAAAGCCGGCGAGAGGCGTCTGCGTCGGGTTTGAATCGCTTGTAATTGTATCTCCGACCTTAGCCTCGCTTATGTCTTTTATAGATGCCGATACGAATCCCACCTCTCCGGTCCCGAGCTCCTCCACTTCTATCGCCCGCGGTGAGAAGACGCCGATTTTTTTTATCTCGAACGCTCTGCCGGTGGACATAAACCTGATCCGCTCACCGAGCTTTATCTTTCCCTCGAATACCCTTATCAGCATTACAACACCCTGATAGGAGTCGAACCAGCTGTCGAAGATCAGGGCGTTAAGCGGGAGATGCGACTTGTCGGGGGGCGGGGGGATATTCTTTACTATGGATTCCAGTATATCCTTTGTCCCGATGCCCTCTTTTGCGCTGGCGAGTATTGCTTCTTCAGCGCTTATGCCGATTACTTCCTCGATTTCCGTCCTCACCCTTTCCGGGTCGGAGGCAGGCAGGTCTATTTTATTTATTACCGGGATGAGCTCGAGTCCCGAATCGGAAGCCAGGTACGCGTTTGCAACGGTTTGCGCCTCCACGCCCTGCGAGGCGTCGACGACGAGAAGGGCTCCCTCGCACGCCATGAGGCTTCTCGAGACTTCGTAGCTGAAATCAACGTGCCCCGGGGTGTCTATGAGGTTGAATTCATATCTCTGTCCGTCGTCGGCGTTATAATAAATCCTTACCGCCTGGGCTTTTATCGTTATGCCCCTTTCCCTTTCGATCTCCATGTTGTCGAGGAACTGCTCGGTCCTGTCCCTTTCGCTGAGGGTCCCCGTGAACTCAAGCAGTCTGTCGGCAAGCGTGGACTTACCGTGGTCTACATGGGCGATTATAGAAAAATTCCTTATATATTTGGATTCCATGTGATTGTGCTGAAATATAGCCCGAGATCGCGGGAAAGAACGTAGTATATAGGAAAAGTGATTATATTCAACTTGGGCTCGGGAATTCGCAGTCGAAGCCGTGTCGTTGATTTTGGCTACGGAAGCTGCCGGTTAAATTACATTTTTACTATGATTTTGTTGAGTTTTTGTTAATGATTATTAGTATTGCCCGTATCGTTCAGGACACCATGGATGGCTTTGCTCAATACTTCGATGTTATAAGGTTTTGTTACCACGCCCTTGAACCCATATTCTTCGAATTTTGACATCACGGGGTCGTTAGAATAACCGCTCGACACTATTGTCTTAACTGCCGGATCTATTTCCATCAGTATCGTTTGAGCCTCTTGTCCTCCCATCCCTCCGGGCACGGTGAGATCGATCACTACCGCGTCGAAGGGCTCTCCTTCTTCCATCGCCTTAGTATATTTTTCTATAGCTTCGCGCCCGTCTGAGGCGCACTCGACCTCATATCCGAGATGGCTTATCATTTCACCTACGACTTCCCTCACCATCAGATCGTCATCCATTATAAGTATTCTCCCGTTCCCCCTGTGCAGCTCCTGGCCGTAGACGTTACCCCTCGGTTTCCCCTTTGCCGCAGGCAGATAGATATCGAACCTGGTGCCCGACCCAATATTCGAGGAGACCTCGATATGGCCGTCGTGGTTTTTGACGATCGAGTAGACGGTCGCGAGCCCCAGGCCGCTCCCCCTCTGTTTTGTTGTAAAATAAGGGTCGAATATCTTTTCTATAAGCTCCGCGGTCATTCCTATTCCGGTGTCCTCTATAGTTATCTTAAGATATTTGCCCTCTTTAATGTTAAGTTCGTTGTTTTTATCCAATTCGGTGTTCTTGGCTGAGATTTTAACAATTCCGCCGTCGGGCATCGCCTGGTCCGAATTGATGATGAGGTTATGTATCACCTGGCTTATCTGTCCCCCGTCCACTTCCGCGGGCCATAGGCCGCTTTCTATATCGAATTGACACTTCACTTTTGATCCGCTGACGACGAAATTGGCGGTGTCCATTATGAGTTCGTCCAAGGATTGCACGAATTCCTTTACAGGTGCTCCGCCCTTGGAGAATGTAAGGAGTTGTGAGGTAAGGTCCCTGGCCCTGAACGTTGCGGTCTCGGCCTCGGCAAGTCTCCCATAAATCTTGTCCTTGGTGTTAAGGTTCATCATTGAGACAGAGATGTTGCCGAGAATTACTGTAAGGAGGTTATTGAAATCGTGTGCGATTCCTCCGGCGAGGACACCCAGGGACTCGAGTTTCTCGGCTTTGAAAAGTTCGTCCTCGAATCTCTTCCGGTCGGTTATGTCCCTGGAAACTATCACGCATCTAAGCTCCCCGGCCGCAGTCTCGACTGTCTGACCCGTACTCTCAAACCATCGCCAGTTTCCGTTTTTATGTCTATACCTGAAGATCGCTTTACCCGGTGTTTGCTGGGTGAGGACTCTCTCGAACTCTTTTGCTGCCAGCGGAAGATCGTCCGTATGTATGTTTTCGAAAATATTCCTGCCCATAAGCTCTTCCGGCTTGTATCCCAGGATTTCTTCGTGCTTGGGGCTAAGGTAAATGAACCTGCCGTCGGAGCTAGTTTCTACGATCAGATCATTTATATTCTCAACCAGTGTGCGGTACCTGTTTGCGCTTTCTTTCAGCATATCCTCGGCATTTTTAAGATCGGTTATGTCGACCATGAGGCCCCTTAGTCCGACCGTCTCCCCGTTCTCTATCGCGACGGATACGATATCTCTTACCCAGACCGTCCGCCCGTCAGCGGCTATCATCCTGTACTCCATTTTATGGTCCCGTTTCCGGGCGGATTCATTCAGGCAATAATTTGTGACCCAGTCCCGGTCGTCCGGGTGGAGCTTCTCGACCCAGAAGCTCGGATTGCTTGTCCAGGCTTCGGCGGGATAGCCGAGGACGTCCTCGATTTTTTTACTTACGAAGTTTGTTTTCAGAGTGTCGGGCTCGGCTTCCCAGACTATACCCTCGATCGAGTTAACGAGTACTTCGTAGCGTTTCCGGGAATTGCTGAGAGCCTCTTCGGCTTTCTTGCGCTCGGTAATATCTTTCACTACCGACATGCCGCCCACTATATTGCCCTGGGCGTCCCTCAGCGGCGCCGCGGACACGAGCAGATAATTCTCAACGCCTCCTGTAGTTGATTCGTAATAACCCTCATGGCTGGATATATGCCCCCGGACCGCGTTTTCATGAACGTAGTTAAATGACTTGTCTTTCAATTCATTTATATCGAGGCCGATTATCTTATCGCGTGATGAGTGCATTATCTCCGCATGCCGTTCGTTGGCGTTGGTAATGATCAGATTTTTATCATAGGTATAAACACCGACCGGTGTTTGTTCAAACAGCGTTCTATATCTTTCTTCGGATTCTTTAAGAGCCTCTGCCTGCCGTGCATTATTGACTGCGATCTCTATCTGGGCAGCGATGATTTCAAGGAGGTCGAGCTCGTCCTTGTCGAATGCATTCTTCCTGAGAGAATTTATATTTATGCAGCCGATGGTCTTACCGTCATACTTTATAGGCATTGAAGCATAGCTCTTAGTGCCAACTTCTTTTCCTGCCGGACCTATAACGTCATCAGTTTCCGCATCTTGACAATAAAGCAGTTTCTCCTCCTTGAGTGCTTTCCAAGTAAAACCTTTCGGGTATGGAATTCTATTCGCCAGTCTGACAAATAAGTCCGGGTAACCCCGGTAAGCTTTAAGTGCAGCTACATTTCCTTCGATAAAGTAAATTGCGACATAGTCGGCGCTTTCCAGATTCTTGTTCATGGCGTCTACTGCGTTTTCGAGGACTTCCTGTATATCTATAGAGCTGTGAACGCTCCTTGTGATGGTGCCTATTATTTCTTCGTATCTTTTTTTCCTGGATAGTTCCCCTAATTTTTGTTTAATGTCTTCCTCGGACTTTTTCAGCGCCTCGGCTTGTTTTGCGTTCTTAATGGCTGATTCCAGCTGCCTGGCCACAATCTGGAGCATGTCGAGGTCCTCGCCGCAGAACCTGTTTTTTTCCTGAGAATGAATATGGATGCAGCCGATGGTCTTCTCCTCGGACTGGATAGGCATGGACAAATAGCTCTTCGTGCCGAACTCTTTTCCCGCAGGACCTAAAGTTTCATCGTCCTCTCGGTGTCGGGAACATATCTGGGTTTTTCTTCTAAAATTGTTTTCCACGTGGCCCCTCTAGGATATGGAATTCTTTTAACACGCTCTAAATACCAATCCGCGTGTCCCCTGGCGGCTTTCATTACGGCCTCGTTCCCTTCCACCATGAAAATCACAACATGCGTTGCCCCTTCGACGTTCTTATTAAGGGCGTCAACCGCGTTCTCAAAAACTTCCTGCAAATCGAGCGATTGATGGACGCTCTCCGTTACAGCCCTTATAATCGATTCGTACCTGTTCTTTTTAGACAGCTGCTCGACATTTTCTTTCAGCTCGTCTTCTGTCTTTTTAAGCTCCGTTATATCGATTACATTGGAAACGAATGCCTTTTTTCCCTTAAAGCTGGATATTTGAAGGTATGCCTCGACCGGATACGTCGAGCCGTCTTTTCGCCGGAGTATGCCGAGGAATCTCGTTTTGTCCCTGTCGCCCGACATGAGGGTCTCCAGTTTCATGAAGAAATCTGATGTAAACTCGGGATTTATGTCGAGCGGAGTCATTTCCTGCAACTCTTCCATCGTGTATCCGAGATTTACTCTGGCGCCCTTGTTGACCTGCACGAATTTATATGTCCCGGCGTCGAAGATATAAATCTCATTAAGTGATTCCTCTAATATTTCCCCGAATCGGCTTGCCAATTCCTGAGCGCACATCCGCTCTATCGCAATCCGTGCCAGGTGAGTCGCGGTCTCTATAACTTTGATTTCATAAGGGTTGGGAGAACGAGGGTGCTTATAGTACATAGCGAATGTTCCCAATACTTTCTCATCGGTGGAAATAATGGGGTTGGACCAGCAGGCTCTTAATCCGTATCGCAAAGCCAATTTTTTGTAGTCTGCCCATAGCGGGTCGGTTTCAATATCCCTCGTAATAACGGGCTTTTTGAGATATGCGGCTGTACCGCAGGACCCGACGCATGGCCCGATTTCAACTCCGTCGATTCCTTTTATATAACCATCCGGAAGGCTAGGCGCAGCCCCGTGCCTCAGGGTTTTTTTGTCTTCATCCAGTAAGAGAAAAGAACACAGCATGCCGTATGCCTGTCCCTCGATCTCCCGGCATAGGAGGGTTAGTATGTCGGGTATGGTCGCGTTCCGTGTGATCGCTTCGAAGACCTTTTTTTCGGTATTGAGCAAAAACTCCGCCTGCTTCAGCTCTGTAATGTCTTCGCAGACTATGTTTATATAAGTTTTCCCGTCATCACCGCAAGTCGCCCTCGCATTTTCCCTGACCCATATTACGCTTCCGTCCTTTTTAACTTTACGAAGCTCCCACCTGTGCGCCTCAGTCGGGTTCTTGATGCATGTTTCGAGCTGCCGCTCGACATCATCCCTGTCCTCCGGATAAAACACATTTTGGACCGGCGATCCGATAAGCTCGTCTTCGGAGTAGCCGAGATGTACTGCACCGACAGAATTTACAGCCGTGACTTTTCCCTTATCATCGATAGTGAAATACATCAACGGACTGAATTCATAAAAAGATTCGTATAACGATTGTTGGTCGGACTGCGATTGGGAGCTTATCCCGGAGGAGTGTATTACTTTGCCGCCTGCGCCTGACCGTTTTTTTATTTCCTTCGGTTCCTCTATAGACTCTCTTCTGGTCTTGGACTTGTCTTGCATTCTCTTTCTTCCTTTTAGCGTGCTGAAGAGAAACTTTGAACGGTGCGATATCCGGGTGGTTCTGGTGAATGGTTTCAATCGCCGCCAAGGTCCCTGTCATCCCTTATTAGCGGTCTTGATCATACGGCTGATATGAATTTGAGCGCACACCCGGCTTCAGAATTCATTTTATCGGCTAAAGTCTATTCCCTTTATATTTTCAGTTCACCCCTTATTAAATCGGTTATTTGCGGTCATGTCGGATATCCGAAACATGACGCATAAGTATAACGCCATTCCGATTCAAGATGGGAGGTATCTTTGCAGGTGCATGTAATGAATTATTATCATTGATGATTTTTAGAATACTGACTCTTTACGGGTTAGAAGGATAAAGCCGAAACCCGGAAGATATCGTTAAATCTCAGTCAGTCTGCAAGAAGGTCTTGGATTGTCCTGTCTCCGCAGGCTCGGCGGCAATTACCAGGATCCGCCTCCGCCTCCGCCGAATCCGCCTCCGCTCGACCCGCCGCCTCCCAATCCGCTCCCGCCCGATTTTCTGGGAGTCGACGATAGAGAGCTGTTCATCACGCTCAGGCTTCTTCCGAGATCTGAAACGAAGAGACTCGGTGTAAAATTACTTCCATAGTGTGGTGACGAGTACCAGGACGGCGGTTCCCTGTACAGGTCCCGGAACGCGCCGGCCCACCTGTCCGCGAGTCCGAATACGAGCGCGAACGGGAGGACCCTGTCGAATAGAGTCGGGTCGTTCTTTGCGAGCGCTTCTATCCTGTCCTTCTCCGCCCTGTCTATGAATTCCCTGAAGCCGAGGAGCTCTTCATTCATAAGAGTCCCCTCTTTTGTTTTTCTCGGCATGTATCTCGATGATATGAGGATTATAAGTCCCGAGAGCGCAATCGAGAGCTTCAGTAAGAAATTGCTGAAAAGGACGAATGACACTATCAGTACTATTATGCCGACCCACTTGTATATGCCCTTGACCCTTTCGGGGTTCGTAGGGAAATATTTTTTGCCGACTAGCTCACTGTAAAGCGCATTTTTTATAGAGGGCAGCTCAGTGTAGAATTTTTCCCTGAGGTCCGAGACCAATACGTTGTCCTTGTCCTTGAAGATGCCGGATAAGACCTTTTCCTCGTGCGGCTTTAACTCGCCCGGAGCAGGCTCTTTTATTTTAAACAGCTTGTAGTCCCTGTCCGAAAAGAAGAAAAATTTTGTGCTCTCTAATTCTTCGATTCTGAGATAGCCCCTCACTGCGAGGTCGATTATGGTGGAGGTGATATCGAGTATGTCCGCCCTTTCATCGACGAGAGTTCCCGCTTCGGCGGGAGATAAATCTTTGGGCGGCTCATATCTTACCGTGATGACGCCCTTTCCCTCAGGGTCGCGTCCCCTGGTGCTCCATACATAAGCAATCACGAAGAGTGTTATAAAAGGCAGTCCGAAGTACCAGTTGTCGGAGAGGAACCATATCGCTTTCGTCAGGGAGGAGGGCTCTTCGATGAACCCTTTGGGCAGCCCAACTACGACCGTGAGTCCCTGGCCCGCCCAGAGTGAGCCCGACGCCTGAAAGTCGACGGCTCCCGGCGTAATTTTGTAGTCGCAGTCCTGATTCTTAGAGCCGCTTGCACCCGTATAGCATTCGGCTTTTACGCCCTCGCTCACACCCTCGTCGTGATAGACCTTGGCGCTCGCTCTTATGATCGGGACTCTCCATTCATCCCCCGTTACGTTCCAGTACAGTTCGTCGTGGTCCTCGAAAAAGGCTATTGCTCCCCTCACCTTGTATTCGATCCTGTAGCCGTGCACGCCGGTCACCGTCGTATCCGGGTCGCCGATCCTTATATGGATTCTTCCTTCCGAGCTGCTGACGTCGTATCTATAGGGGTTGCCGTTAAAATCCGTGACGTCCTTCACGTCGAGCTTGATGCTGTACCTCTTATATCCGAAGTCGTAATTGTAGGGGATGTCTCTGTATATACCGTGCCTCTCGGCGTACTGGAAGTCGTATTCTATATCTTCCCTGACGTCTATCGTTCCGTCCCGGTTGATGAATATTTCCGAGTAAAAATTCTTGATTTCCTCTGAGTGAGCATTCAGGGAAAAAGAAAAGCTCAACAGGAATAAAACTAAAATTTTTATCGGCGTTAATCTACTCATACGGAACAATGTTCGTGTCAGATGCGCGTGTTTCTATTTAAAGCTCACCTGAGGAGCCTTTCTTTCCTCGGCTGACTCTAGCTCGAAGAACTCCTTTTTTTGGAAATTGAACATATTTGCCACTATATTGCTGGGTACCGATTCTATCTTCGTATTCAAATCCCTGACCACCGCGTTATAGTAGCGGCGGGCGAGCTGAATCTGCTCTTCTATATTGGAGAGCTCCGTCTGGAGCTGTATGAAGTTCTGGTTCGCTTTTAGGTCCGGATAGGCTTCGGCAAGCGCAAAGAGGCTCTTGAGAGTGGATTGAAGAAAGTTCTCCGCCTGAGCCTTGTCCCCGGGCGAAGTAGCCTGCATTGCCTGGTTTCTGGCCTGCACTACTTTTTCGAACGTATCTTTTTCGTGGGAAGCATACCCTTTTACGGTTTCAACCAGGTTCGGAACGAGGTCGTATCTCCTTTTTAGCTGCACGTCGACGTCGGACCACGCCTGCTCGGATGTGTTTCTCAGCTTTACGAGCCCGTTATAAATACCCACAAACATTAATATCAGTACAGCGATTATTACGAGCAGTATCAGCAATGCCGACATGTTTGCCTCCTTGTGCTTTTGCCTGATTCGTTAGTAAATATTACAGAACAATTATTAATGCCGGATAAATTATAAATCAATTTGTATTCGGAGGCGAAGGATTTTTAAATTGAACAGGTTTATTGGCCGGAGAGGTGCCGGTTTTATCCCGGGGGTTTATGGATAGTGCACGGTGCTCGAAACGGCCCGGTTTACCAGAGCGGATTAAATGTCAGACCCGAGAGAATTTTCGGGTAAAAGTAAGTCGTCTTATGCGGCATCCTCTCACCTGCGAGGACAACCTCGAAAATGTCGTTTGCCCTCAATTCGGGGAGGATGAAAGCAAGCTTATAATCCCCGTTTCTCACGAGCTCCAGAGCCTCATCCAGGTATTTCGTATAAAATATGCCTGATTCTTCCTCGTTCAGGATCGTTTTAAATACTATATTGTGAAGGAGCATGACCCCCAATCTTGCGTACCTCGGTTGGGCGGCTTTAGGCGAGGATATTCTGTAGGCGGATTCGGGGTCTTTCGTGACCACTGTAAATTCCTCGTAGCCGATGTCGGAGATTCCCGGCTTAAAAGGCATTTTTTCCACTTTGAATTCTCCCCCCAGCTTGTCGATGAACCCGTCAGCCGTGTATTGACCCAGATCCTTAATAACCCTGTGCGTAGGGTTGATAATGAGTCCTTCTCCTTCCGCCCTCGATATATACATCATCACGTAATCGAAGGGCTCTTCTCCCGATCCGTCCTTTTTTTCCCTCTGCATGTTTCTGTATTCAAGTGCGGTTTCATACCTGTGATGACCGTCGGCGATGAGGAAGCTCATGTCGGTCATCTGCTCGGTTATGAACGAGATTACCGAAGGGTCTGAAATCTTCCATAGTCTGTTTCTTATACCGTCCCTGTACGTGACATCGAATATCGGCTTTTTCGGCAGTTTCTCATCGATTAATTTCTCGCTAACCCCCTCGGCGTCGGAATAAACGGAGAAAACGGGGCTCATATTGGCTCTGCAGGCGGAATTGAGCTTAAGTCTGTCAAGTTTATGTTTGGGGAAAGTCCTTTCGTGAGGCAGGATTTTCTTTGTCGAAAAGTCTTCGAGCTTTACCCTGGCTATGAATCCTTTTCTGATAAATTTTTTCCCGTTCTCCTCGAAATCCTGATAATAGGGATAGATGCTCGGTTGAGCGTCTTGTATGAGGACGTCCTGCACAAACCAGTCCCTGAACACTTTACTCGCCCGTTCGTATTTTATATCCCCCTCTCCTTTGGGAAGGATGAGACGTATGACGTTCAAAGGATGGGCCTCGTGAAATTCTTCCTGCTCCCGGGGGTTGATTACGTCATAGGGCGGCGCCAATATACTGCGGAAATCTTCAATTTTATCGGGATTATACCTTATCGCCTTGAATCCTCTTACTATCGGCATGAGAAAAACTCCTTTAGATCACTGAGGGTTATGTCCCCTTCTCTTATTATTTCAGGAGGGATTGCAGTTACGTCCACGACTGTGGACCCTTTCGAGGGCGGAATGTTACCAGAGTCTATTATAAGTTCAACTTTCCCTTTGAATGTTTCATAAATATAGTCGGGTTCGAGCAGGTTGTCACCGCCGCTGACGTTAGCGCTCGTCGATGTAATCGGGTCGTCAATGAGGTTAAAAAGCCTTATAACGAAAGGGTCGGCGGAGACCCTGACGGCGGCTTTTCCGGTCCCGGCGGTAATAAGCCCGGGCAGCTTCCCCTTTTCCCTCAATACCAGTGTAAGAGGGCCGGGCCAGAATTTCTTTGCGAGGGACGAGGCCGCTTCATTGAACTCGACTATTTCCGCGAGCATTTTTTTGTCTCTTCCCAGGACCGGTATGGGTTTTCCGTGGGGGCGTCCTTTGATTTCGAAAACCCTGCTCACTGCCAGCTCGTTTGATACGATGGCTCCGATCCCGTACAGGGTCTCGGTCGGGTATACGATTATTCCGCCGCTTTTCAGTATAGAGGCTGCTTTCTCGGGCGCTCCGGGATCATCCGCTTTGATGACTTCAGTCAAAGTGCTTAATCTATTTATCGAACTTCCTGGCTGCGCTCTCAACCTTCTTAGCGAGCTGTACCCGGAAGTCCTTGATCTTTTTGTTTATAGCCGGGTACTTAAGGGCGAGTATGGATGCGGCATAGAGCGCAGCATTCCTCGATCCGCCTTTTCCAATGGCCATAGTGGCGACTGGTATGCCAGGGGGCATCTGTACGATTGACAGGAGCGCATCGAGACCGTTTAATGCGGACGAATCCACCGGAATCCCGATAACGGGCAGTGTCGTATAAGCCGCTACTACGCCGGGGAGGTGGGCAGCCCAGCCTGCGCCTGCTATGATTACCTCGATCCCCCTCTTTTCAGCGCTCTGCACATATTTTCTGACCCTGTCGGGCGTCCTGTGGGCCGAAGCAACGCGAAGCTCGTACTCTATCCCCAGCTCCTCCAGCGTTTTCCATGCGTCTTCGATACTTCCCAGATCCGAATCACTGCCTACGATTATCGCTACTTTTGGCATAATGTTTTAACATATCTTTTTTGCATTAAATTTTCAAGGATGCGTAAAGTATCTTCATTTTATGATTTTCATTCGGTATAATATATTGTTTAAACTTGACAAAGCAGTCGAGATGGTTATTTTAATCCCCGGCAAGCAGGCTTTTTATAATATACGCAGAAAATCCAGCCAATTATAAAATTCAGATAATAACCTTGTAAGGAGGAAGTTTGTAATGAAAGTAAGGCCACTACATGACAAAGTTTTAATCCAGAGACTCGACACCGAGGAGACTACAAAAGGCGGCATCATCATTCCCGATACCGCAAAGGAAAAGCCGCAGGAAGGAAAGGTGATAGCAGTCGGGACGGGAAGAATACTCGAAGACGGTACGAAAAAACCGCTTGAGATAAAGAAAGGCGAGAAAGTGCTTTTCAACAAGTACGGGGCAATCGACATCAGTATTGAAGGCGAGGATTACCTTATACTCAGGGAAGAAGATATATTAGCCATCGTTGATTGATTGGCAGCTTATTGATTAAATGAAGTGAATAGAAAACATGTGAGGAGGTATTACAAGACATGGCAGCGAAGGAAATAAAATTTGAGAGGGCAGCGCAGGACGCGATATTGAAAGGAGTGAACACGCTAGCGAACGCGGTAAAGGCGACGTTAGGTCCGAGAGGCAGGAACGTGCTTATAGAGAAGACGTTCGGAGCGCCCGTAGTGACGAAGGACGGCGTGACTGTAGCAAAGGAAATAGAGCTTGAGGACAAGTTCGAGAACATGGGGGCACAGATGGTGAAGGAAGTGGCCTCCAGGACGAGCGACGTGGCGGGAGACGGCACGACTACTGCTACGATACTGGCGCAGGCAATAATCCGCGAAGGGATAAAGCTCGTAGCCGCAGGGCACGACCCGATGAAGTTAAAGAGGGGAATAGACAAGGCAGTGGAAGTGGTAGTGGAGAGCATAAGGAAGCAGAGTAAGCAGGTAAAGGGGCGCACGGAGATAGCGCAGGTGGCCACGGTATCCGCAAACGGGGACGCAACGATAGGGAACATAATAGCGGACGCGATGGAGAAGGTGGGGAAGGACGGAGTAATAACGGTGGAAGAGGGCAAGAGCTTAGAGACAGAGCTCGACGTTGTGGAGGGTATGCAGTTTGACAGAGGGTACCTGAGCCCGTACTTCATAACGGACCCGGAGAAGATGCAGATAGAGCTTGAGGACCCGGTGATACTGATGTTCGACAAGAAGATATCGAATATGAAGGACATGGTTCCGTTGCTCGAAGAAGTGGCAAGGAGCACAAAGCCGCTATTAGTAATGGCGGAGGATATAGAGGGGGAGGCGCTTGCAACGCTCGTTGTGAATAAGCTGAGAGGGACGTTGAAGGCCGCGGCCGTAAAGGCGCCCGGGTTCGGGGACAGGCGTAAGTCCATGCTAGAGGACATAGCCGTGCTCACAGGGGGCAAGGTTATAGCCGAAGAAGCTGGGATGAAGCTCGAGAACACGAAGCTTCAGGACCTTGGAAGGGCAAAGAAGATAGTAATAGATAAGGATAATACGACGATAATAGGGGGAGCGGGGAAGAAAGGGGAGATAGAGGGGAGAATAAAACAGATAAAGGCGCAGGTGGATGAGGCGAGCGGGGAGTACGACAGGGAGAAGCTCCAGGAAAGACTAGCCAAGCTCGCGGGCGGAGTCGCGGTGATCCGCGTAGGGGCGGCCACGGAGGCCGAGATGAAGGAGAAGAAGGCCAGAGTGGAGGACGCGCTCAACGCAACGAGGGCGGCCGTAGAGGAAGGGATAGTGCCCGGAGGTGGAGTGGCGCTCATAAGGGCGATAAAGGCAGTGGACGGGTTCCAGGGGGCGGACGACGAGGAGAAGGCGGGGGTGAGCATAGTGAGGAGAGCGCTCGAGGAGCCTCTCAGAGGGATAGCGACGAACGCCGGATGGGACGGATCGATAGTAGTGGGTAAGGTAAGCGAGGAGAAGGGCTCAAACGGGTTTGACGCCGCGAAGCTCGAGTACTGCGATATGATAGAGGCGGGTATAGTGGACCCGGCTAAGGTTACGAGGACCGCGATGCAGAATGCATCGAGTGTAGCGGGACTGCTCCTTACCACAGAAGCCCTGATTGCCGAGAAGCCGCAGTCTAAGGAAGAGATGGGCGGAGGCGGCGGAGGCGGAATGGGGGGCATGCACCCGGGAATGGGCGGCATGATGTAATTTAAAAAAAGAATAAAAGAGTATAAAACTCAAAGGCGGACTGTTCCTCCGGGGACTGCCCGCCTTTTTTTTGAATCCGCGCGGGTCTCTAAGATTTATAACGCTTACAAAGTGTGTTATCTTTGATTCAGCGTGCTCAATTTCCATATCCTGAAATCACAAATAGATTCCATGATCGAAGAGAGGAAGGATTTCGCGGACGAGCTTGCCGGTAAGATAAAGCTCGCGAAAGCGGAGCTCAGGCGTAAATCCGAAAACTGGGAGGAGCTCTCCCGGAAGGTCGAGGAGAGCAAGACCTCATGGCTTGTCGCGGGCATATCTTCTCCACTCGATAAAGCATTTCCTCTCCCGGACCGCCCTCCGGGCTATACGGCCGTGTCTTCGGACGGCTCCCAGATATTCCCCGACAGGCACGAAGCGCTTCCCTGTTATTTGATCAATATCAGCTCGATAGTCCTCAGCTACGGGGAAAAGGCGGCGGCGAAACTCGGCTCGGACCCGTTACTCTTCTACAGGGACGAAGAAAGGTTCACGACATGGGGAGGGAAAAAGATACCGGCAGACAGTGACGTCATATCGCTCAAGAGAACGCTGATGGAATTCGGGAGAATTCTTGAAATCGTAAAAGACAATAATGTGAATGGAAACACGATCGCTCTCTCCGACGGGACGCTTATCCTCTGGAGACTGGAGGCGGCTCCGTCAGACTTCAGGGAAGGGATCATCAACCCGTTTCTCCGTATAATGGATGAATTTAAAAATCTCCGGATACCGGTTGCGGGATACATAAGCTTTCCCGGCAGCACGGATGTTATAAACGCACTCAGGGTAGGCCTATGTCCCGAGAAAGTAAGCTACTGCAACCAGTGCCCCTATACCGAGCTCCCCGAGCTCCCGTGCGCTCCCATTGAGGGGCTTACGGACCGGTTCCTGTTTTCGACCGTCTTAAAACCCGGCGAGGCTTCTCCTGTTTTCAAAAGCTCCTCAAAGATTCTGGAGACCTACGGGGATCATCAAATTTATTTTTTCTACGTCAATATCGGCGAGGAAATCGCCAGAGTCGAGATTCCGCAATGGGTGGCGGAGGACAGTGAATTGCTGGAGCTTGTTCATACGCTTATTTTCGATCAGGCGAAAAAGGGGAAGGGTTATCCGGTGGCGATTGCGGAGGCACATGAGCAGGCTGTCGTTAAGGCGAGGGACAGGGATTTTTTCTTCACGCTCATAAGAGAAGCTATGGTCAAATCCGATTTTGCCGTAACCGTTTCGAGGAAAGGATTATCTAAAAGGATTCCGGGCGTATGAAGGGATATATAGGAGAAGTAGTCGAGTCCGGCACGAGAGGGTTCATAGCACGCTCCCCGAAGGTGGGGGAAGCCCCTCCTTTCGGTAGTTTTGTCAGGACCGATGCCGGCTCTCCGGTCTATGGTCTCGTATACGAAATAATCACGGGGAGTAAAGAGCCCGGGAGAAAGCCCGACGCGTACGATATGAGTATCGAAGAGCTGAGAAGGGAGCAGCCCCAGATATTCGAGCTCCTGAAGACCGAGTTCCACGTCTTGACCCTCGGCTACACACAATCGGAAAAAATAAGGTTTGCGCTCCCACCCCTCCCGCCGCCGATCCACTCCTTCGTCTACGAATGTACGGACGAGGAAAAAGAGGCGCTCAGCTCAGAGGATTTTTTCCTCAGGGCTATTATTTCTTCGGCTAACCTGCCTGTGGACGACCTCATCATATCGTCTCTATTGGGCGCTCAGAGCGTCCGCCGGAACGATAAGGACTACATGGTCAGAATGGGAAAGAGCCTTTCGAGGTTCCTGAAGGACGATTACGAAAGGCTCGCCTCGATACTGAGGCGCGTATTATAGGTCCGGACAGTCATTCGAATATTCCTATTACGTTATCGTAGTCGGCCAGGTGATCGAATAAATAATCGGGCTCGTGCTCTCGAAGCTCAGGCGGTGAATACCTTCCGGTGGCCACGGCTACGGTTACCGCCCCCGCCGCACGCCCGTGAATGATGTCGTAGGGAGTGTCTCCTATTACGTATACCTTATCGAAATCCCTGCCGTCTTTCGTATGACTTTTCGCGCGCTCTATCGCGACCCTGATAAGCGCCTCCCTGTTATCCGAGTCGGAGCCGAAACCGCCGACAGTGAAATGTCCGTCGAGCCCCGCCCGCCTCAATTTTATACGCGCGCCGTGCTCTATGTTTCCCGTCGCGATTCCGAGGACCATATCTTTTCTCGACGACAGGTTCTCCAGCAGGAACGGGATGCCGGGCATTATGTCGATGGGAGATTTCTCTATTTCTTCTTCGAGGAATAAAACGTATTCCCCGTAAATTTCCCTGGCCTCGTCTTCTGTGTACTGTCTCGAAAGCCCGTTCCCGAACATCTCGCTCAGGATCAGAGGGTCTGTTTTCCCGGCGGCGTCTATGCCCGCCATGGCGTCTCTGAGACCGTATAACTTCTCGAATGCGCGGTTGATCGCCCTCGTCCCCGCGCCGTCTGTCAGAAGTATCGTACCGTCTATATCGAAGAGAAGCAGTTTCATGGATCGGTTATTTCAAACATTTTCGAGAACCGTCATATAGAAATCCCTTTCGAGCTCCCAGAGTATCTCCGCTTGTTCGGAAGCGTTTCGCAGTAAATTCCCGTCGGGAGATTCCTTTTCGCTAATATCCTTGAGGACTGCGGCAATTTCGCTCCATTTATTTCCTATATGGTTCATTCTCCGTGACAGATTGAGCTCGCGGAGCTCCGGGGCAATTCCCTCGGCTTCTTTGAGGAAATCCTTGTAAATCCACCTGAATCCGCCGCCTCCCACGCCCCTTTTTTCAATCACCTGGTATCCGAACCTTGCGCACCATTTCCAGTCGGGCGCGTCCTTCCAGGAGGGGAGGTCCTGGGACCATTTCTTAATCATCCCGACGCCCGATTTCCCCCTCGCTCCGTTGGTGCCTTCGAGCATTTTTAAGGCGTTCATACGTATGGCTTCGGGAATGATCTCGGAGAGCGGTCTCACTTTTTTATCGGGGTCTATATCCATGTAGTTATAGTCAAGAGGGTTCGAAGCGTCTTTAGAGCCCATCCCCTCGAGGATTTCGTCATAAGTGGCTGTTTGCAGTCCCTCAAAATGGGTATCCGCCACGTACATTGTCCTGACGGCGTCGTCGTAACCCCATACGGACACGATGTGTCCCGGAAAGTGAGTCGACGACTTGTAATAGCTGAGGTAATAAATATCGGTTTGAATTATTACGGGTACACCCTTGTCCACGGATTCCCTTATGATCCCGAGCGGATTTTTATTAGCATGCTTCCAGGATACGGGCTCCAGAGCCACGCTGAAAAATGACGGCTCCATTTCGGGTCCCCTTACGAATATCATCCTCGTCGGGCTTAAATCATCCCTGACCGTATAATAGAACCCCAATCCCCCTCCGATGCCGAAGCACATGGCTTCCGACCACGGGTATCCGTAGTATGTCATCACGTCCCGGAGAGTTACGGAGCCGCAGTGTACTCCGGGTATGTGGACCCAGTTTTCGATGATCTTTTTCACAGGGATATAAAACTACCATAAGTTGGGATTTATTGCCGTTCTGAGCCGCTAGTTTTTGAAGAGTCTATTCGGGCCGGGAAAGGGAATACCAACCATAGACCTAATACGAAAGTATTAAAGTTACGCCTGCATATCAAAAAAGAATTACTTAAAATCAGTACTATAGTCCTCTGTTTTATCAGTTTAAATGAGTTTATATTAATTTTCGGGTATTGGGTTATGGATTAATTCTATATTCCTGTAGCAAGGCGGAGAATCCGCGGATTCTTCATTTTTCCAATAACCTGATTCAGCCATCATCCTCCATAGGGTGAGCCGGTGAAATCCGTTTTCACTGGCTTACCCTTGTTTTTTTGACGCCTCAATTCTCCTTTTCCGGTTCAGCGAAAATCCCGATGAGTCGAAAGCCATCGGAAAGCCCCTCATTTATTACTGCGGCTATTGCCGATAATAATATTGAGAGCTTCGGCATGACCGAAACCGGATTTTGCGGGTAAGCACCTTTGCGGATTGGATGAAAGTGAAGCGGCCTCGATTCAAGAGGCCGCTATCGAATTTTTTAGTTGACTTCTACCTTGATTTCCTTGGGTTTTGCTTCTTCTTTCTTGGGGAGAGTGATTTCCAGCACGCCGTCCTTGTAATTGGCTTTTATGCTTTCACTATCCACTTTGTCGGGGAGCACGAAGGTTCTCGTAAAGCTTCCGTAGCTGCGCTCGATCCTCACATAGTTGTCTTTCTCGGTCTTCTCTTCGAACTTCTTCTCGCCTTTGAGCGTCAGGGCATTGTTGTTTATATCTATCCTGATGTCCTCTTTGTTTACACCCGGAAGCTCCGCTTTTAATACGTAACTGCCTTCGTTCTCATAAACATCCACGCTCGGATGCCAAGTCCCGTTTGCCGGGGCCGATTCTGCGGACACAGTGTTCGCTGCTTCATCGAACCACCTGTCGAAACCGCCGTAAAAGGGTCTGAAACTCCTGAAAGGTTCCCAAACTTTTACTCTCATTTTAATACCTCCGTGATAATTAATTTTGTTTTTCTACTTACAAGGTAGTCACGGTTTCCCGGTATTCAAGGATGGTTTTTTATTACAAGCCGCAAAATACGGTTAAGATTATGGTTTTATCTGCAAGGAGGAAAGATAATGTTGACGGCGGAAAGGATTATCAAGCTTTACAACATGAAGCCGCTTCCCGGGGAAGGGGGTTATTACGTCGAAACCTATCGTGCCGCTGAGGCTATCGAAAAATCATCTCTTCCGGAGCGTTATGGTTCGGATAAACCCCACAGTACGGCGATTTTCTATCTTCTTACCCCGGACACGCGGTCGTGCATCCACAGACTGAAAAGCGACGAGATCTACCATTTTTATTTGGGCGACCCCGTGCAGCTGGTACTGATTCACCCGAGCGGGACTACAAAGGTGCTCTTTTTAGGTCGTGACATTCAGGCGGGCCAGTTCGTCCAGGCAGTCGTGCCAGCGGGTATATGGCAGGGCGCTTATTTGCTTGAGGGCGGGGAATTCGCTCTGATGGGGGCTACGGTCGCCCCCGGCTTCGATTTCTCCGACATCGAGCTCGGGGTCCGCAGTGAGCTGTTAGATCAATACCCCCAGCACAAGGACTTCATCGGAAGGCTCACTCTCACTCAGGAGTCCTAGAGCTTAACTTCTATATATGCATTCTCTTTAAGGCTGTCGAGCCACTTTTTTAGCTGTGCCTCCGCCTTTTGTCTGTAAAGGATGTCGGTGATTTCTTTCTTCGTATCTTCGTTCATGGCGATTTTCTCGGACGAACCCGAATCTTTCTTTGCCTTTTCCGCCTCTGTCTTTTCAGGCTCGGTTCTTTCCAGGACCTTTATAATATGGTAACCGGCCGGTGACTCCACAGGGCCCGTTATACCGCCGACCGGTGTGGTCTCGACCGCAGTTTCGAGGGTCTCTATGAGATCGCCTTTTTTGAAGTAGCCGAGGTCTCCGCCTTTATCCGCCGAGAGTTTGTCCTCCGAATATTCCTTCGCCAGCTCTGAGAAATCCTTTCCTGATTTGGCAAGCTCCGCAACTTCCTCGGCCTTTTTTTCCGCGTCGGGGGTTTTTGCCGTTATCAGGATATGCGCAATTTTTACCTGCTCCGTCGGTATCGCGGTGCTGACGGTGCTGCTGCTCGCGGAAGCGTTTCCGCCGTAATTCTGTACGTAGTAATTATCGATTTCTTCTTCCGTGATTACGATTTTGTTTTTCAGCTGTGAGTCGAGGAGCTTGTTCCCCAGGGTCTGGTGTCTCCATTGCTCCCTGAAGGTTTCGGGCGTCAGGTTCTGTTTCTTGAGGACTTCCTCCATCTGCTGGTCGTTAAGGTTGAATTTCTTTTTCACCATTTCGATGCTTGCGTCGAGCTCGGCTTCCGAGACCGTTATTCCGAGCTTTTGCGCTTCCTGCTCGAAGAGCTTCTGCTCGATCATCTGCTGGAGCACCGTGCTCTCGTCTATCGCCTCAGTCGAAGTGGGATTGATGCTGAGAGCCATCTCCCTTACCTCGGAAAGGGTAATTACGTCGTCATTGACTATGGCAACGACCCTGTCTATTGTCTCTCTCGGATACGCAGCGCCCGTGAGCGACATGAGCGCGGGAATTAAAAAAAGAGCCGTCAGAATAATGTTCTTTCGATTAATCACTTTTCACACTCTCCTCTAATCTGTCTCTGTAAACCTCTACCCCCCATTCTTCCCTAAGACCGTTTACATATTCGATAAGCTTTTCGTTTATTATCCGGGATTCAATCTTGCGGCTCACCTGGCCGTCGGGCAAAAACCGTGCTCCCTCATCTATTTTAATTATAAAGTATCCCCCGTTAACTTCCAGCGGATTTGTTATTTCCCCTTTTTTCATCCCGAATAACTGATCATCTATTTCAGGGGCGAATTTGCCCCTTTGTATATACCCCGCATTGCCGCCCTTTTTTCTTGATACCGCGTCGTCGGAATACTCCTCAACGAGTTTTTCCCAGCTCTCGCCGGCTTTAGCCCTCTCCGAAACGGCCTCCGCCTCCGCAAGCGCCTTTTCCTTCGTAAGCCCCTTTTCAGGGTCGGTTTTTATGAAAATCTCGCTTATGCCTATCTCCTCGTAGTCATTTTTATGTACCTGATAATAGTTTCGTATTTCGTCCTGACTGACTTTAATGTTCTTCAAAATCTCCTGACCGAAGGTCTGTCCGATGAGCTTTATTTTAAAATTCTCAGTCTTTTCAAGAACATCCTTTCTTTTATCCGTTCCCCTTTTCACGGCTTCCGAATATAAGACCTTTTGATTGATATAGGAATCCAGGAACTCGTTCATTTTTTGGGGTGAGGATTGATAGAGCTTCCTTTGTTTATAGGGAAGTCTCTCGAGGGCCCTCATGAGGTCGTCCTTCGTGATCTCATCTGAGCCGACGACGGCAATAACCTCCGGGCCCGCTCCTTTTTCTCTCTTTCCGCTTACTTTGGCTTTGTAAAAGTCGTTAAAATCGCTACAGCCGGCGAGTATTGCGATAACCGATAATATGGCCAGGAATCTCATGCTCTCTTGTCTCCTCTGAATTTTGTCCCTTGTATTTTTTCTCCGGCATCGGCATTTCTAAGGTTTTCGAGTAGTTTTTTTGTTTCCCCGAGGGGGTCGGGTTTCTCGAAGTAGGCCTCCAATTTTCCCGCCGGGGGGAACCTGTCGTAGAGCTTCGAATTTTTTGAGAACATTATAACGGCTTTCTTGCTCCTTATGTCGGCTTTCTCTGCCCTGAGTTTTTTCATCAGTAATTTCAGGCCTATGATTTCGACGAGCGAAGACGCGGGCGCGGGGATTTCACCGAACCTGTCCCGGAGCTCCCCCGTTATTTCCCTGAGCCCCTCTTCGGTGGTCACGGATGACAATCTCTTGTATATGAGCAGTCTCTCCGAATCGTTTGAGACGTAATCGTCCGGTATGAATGCCGGCGAGCTTACGGATATATCCGGCTCGGGTTCGTCCTCCGCCCGGTGTCCTTCGAGCCTCCTTACGGCTCCCTCCAGCATGTCGAGATAAAGCTCGAGCCCGACATCGGCTATATGTCCCGATTGCTCGACTCCGAAAAGCTGTCCGGCTCCCCTTATCTCTAGGTCCGAGAGCGCGAGCTTGAACCCCGAGCCGAGCTCCCTGAATTCGGATATCGCCTTCAGCCTCCTCCTCGCGTCGAGTGTGAGGGAGCCCGCTCCCGGTACGAGGAAATATGCGTATGCCTTCCTCTCCGACCTCCCGACCCTCCCTCTCAGCTGATAGAGGTCCGCGAGCCCGAACGTGTGGGCGTCGTCGACGATTATCGTGTTGGCTCTCGGAATATCGAGCCCCGATTCCACGATCGCTGTCGTGACGAGTATGTCTATTCCGCCTTCTATGAAATTTGAAATCGCTTTTTCCAGGTCTCTCTCCCTCATCCTTCCGTGTGTGACCTCGATCCTGGCTTCGGGAAATAGCTTTCTGACTTTGTCCGCGACACGGTAGATATCCTCTATGCGGTTGTGGATGAAGAATACGCACCCCCCGCGCTCGAGCTCTCTCGTCACCGCTTCGTGTATGATCTCCGGGCTCGAGTGATGTATATACGTCTCTATAGTCTGCCTGCCTTCCGGGGGCGTGTTTATAAGACTGATATCCCGTATCTTGGCGAGTGAGAGCTGAAGCGTCCTGGGTATAGGGGTCGCGCTCAGAGAAATCGTATCGACCCCCTCTTTTATCTTTCTGAGCTTTTCCTTCTGAGACACTCCGAACCTGTGCTCTTCGTCGATTATCACGAGCCCCAGGTCCTTGAATTTTATCTTGTCGCTCAGAAGCTTGTGCGTGCCGATTATAACATCTATCTTCCCCTCTTCGAGCTTCGACCGTATGCCGCTCTCCTGTTTGCCCGTCTTGAACCTGGACAGCGATTCAATGACGACCGGGTAGCCCTTCAGTCTCGCGACGGCCGTCTTGTGATGCTGGTCTGCGAGAAGTGTGGTGGGTACGAGGAATGCGACCTGCTTGCCGTCCGTGACGGCCCTGAAGGCCGCTCTCAGCGCTACCTCCGTTTTCCCGAACCCGACGTCCCCGCAGATCAGTCTGTCCATGGGCCTCGGCGCCTCCATATCGTCCATCACTTCCTCGATCGCCGCTTCCTGGTCCGGTGTTTCTTCGTATGAGAATCCGAGCTCGAACTCCCTGAACATCTCGCCCCGCGGGGAATAACCGTATCCCTTGAGCGCTTTTCTCCGGGCATAGAGCTCGAGAAGCTCCCTCGCCACGTTCTCGACGGCTGCCCTTACCCTCCTTACGCGCCTCTTCCAGCTCTCCTGCCCGAGCCTGTCTATTTTCGGCGACTTGCCCTCGCCTATGTACCTCTGGACCAGCTTGAGCCTGTCTATAGGCACGTAGATCTTGTCTCCCCCGGCGTATTCGCACTGGATAAAGTCCCCCTCGGAGTCCCCGATCCTGAGCCTCTTGAGGCTTCTGAATATCCCTATGCCGAAATCCACGTGCACGATGTAATCGCCCGGCTTGAGCTCGCTGAACGAAGTGATGAATGCGGACGGGACATCCGTACCCCTTCTGTGAGCCGCCCTCTCCTTCTTTTCCCCGAATATGTCCCCCTCGGTTATGATTTCTATTTTCGCTTCGGCTAACCTGAAGCCGCGCGATAACTCGCCCGTGTACGCATCTATTTTTGTTATTCCCCTCTCTTTCAGGAGAATAAGTAATTTCTCAAGCTCCGTATGAGTCCTGAAAACGAAATGGAGCGAGTAACCGTCTTGCCGGTCCTCGTAAATCCTTTCCTCTATCGCGTCGAGAGGAGACTCCGATTCCTTTCTGATCTCGATTGAGACGGACTCTCCGCTGAAACGGATTACTTCTTTTTTCGCCCCGGCGGTATCGAGGTCGTGTATCGGTATATTCTGAAATCTTTCTATCGCCTTTTTGACCTCGTCTTCGGTGAAAAAGAGCTCATCTATGCCGGGAGCGATCTTCAGGTTTTTTGTTAAAAATGCCTTCGTCTCGCCGATCGTTTCGCGGAAGCGATGAATTGCATTCGAGTTTTCTTCGGGATCGTCCGTTATGATCAGGGCGTTCCCGGGCAGGAAATCGAGCACCGAGCCCGGAGACGGGTAAAAAGCCGGGAGCATCCATTCGATGTTCGGGATCCTGCCCCCTTTCTCGATCTCCTCTATGACGGGGAATTTTTCGCGGGCGGTGATTCCGCTTTCGCCGGCCCTGTTTTTAAGATAAGTAATCGATCTTGCGAGCGAATCCGGGCCCAGTATCACTTCGGATGCCGGGAGGACCGCGACGCTCTCTATTTTGTCCATGGATTTCTGGCTTTCGAGACTGAAATGTCTGATCGAGCCTATTTCGTCCCCGATAAATTCGAGTCTCACCGGGTTTTCGCCTCCGGGGGAAAATACGTCCACTATGGAGCCCCTCGAGCTTATATCGCCCTCGTTCTGAACGAAGTCGGTACGCACGTAGCCCGATTGCGTGAGCCTCCGTATCAGCTCATCCCTCTCGAGAATCCCCCCTCTTTCGATCCGGATGACCGAATCCTCAAAAGTTTTTTTTGGGATCGTTTTCTCAAAGAGGCCCGATGTTTCGGCGATTAAAACGTCTCCCCTGATTGCGGAGTCAAGCCAGGCTATCCGGTTGGAGCCCGACCTCGTGGCGGTCGAGGAAAATATGGGTTTCCCGCTCCCTATTTCTTTTTTTAAGAGGACCGGCGGTTTCTTGCCGAGAAAAAAGGACAAGTCCTGAGAGGCGGCTTCCGCCTTTTTTCCGGTGGGGGAAATTAAAAGGATGGGTCTGTCAAAAGCCCTGTATAGAGCCTGAATGAGAAAATATTTTGACGACCCTTCAAGACCCGAAAGCGGAATTATCCTCTCCCCGGCCTCGATCTTTTTACAGAGGCTTCTGAATTTACCGCTCTGGTCTAGCGTCTTATTTACGCTTTCATATTTGAAGCGGGTTTTGTTTTTCACTCTGAATAGTATATACGGGGCGGATTTCAGCCGTTAAGTTCCCGGGCAATCAGCTTCCCCATCTCCGCGCACCCGACTCTTTTAGTCCCTTCCTGGTATATATCTGCCGTCCTGTATCCTTTATCAAGCACCGATCTGACGGCATTTTCGATGTCGTTTGCGGCCTCGTCCATGTCGAATGAGTATTTCAGCATCATCCCCGAAGTGAGCACCGAGGCTATCGGGTTTGCTATATCCTGTCCGGCGATATCGGGAGCGCTCCCGTGGACAGGCTCGTAGATTGCCCCGGCGCCGATGCTCGCCGATGGCAGCATTCCGAGAGAGCCTGTTAGCTGCGCTGCCTCATCGCTAATAATGTCGCCGAACAAATTGCCCGCGAGCATCACGTCGAAGCTCCTGGGTCTTCTTATGAGCTGCATGGCTGCGTTGTCCACGTACAGGTGCTCAAGCTCCACATCGGGATATTCCGTATCGCGGACCCTCGTCACGACGGTCCTCCAGAGCTGCATCACTTCGAGCACGTTCGCTTTGTCTATGGACGTCACCTTGTTGCGTCTCTTCCTTGCAATATCGAAGGCGACCCTCGCGATCCTTACGATCTCCCCGGTCGTATATACGAGCGTGTTGAACCCCCTTTCCTCGGTCTCGGATATCTTCTCTATTCCCCGCGGGGTGCCGAAATATATACCGCCGGTAAGCTCCCTCACCACCATGATATCCGTCCCTTCGACGACTTCCCTCTTCAGCGTCGAGGCGTCTGCGAGTGCGGGGTATACGACGGCGGGTCTCAGGTTGGCAAATGTGTCGAGCTCCTTTCTAATTGCGAGGAGGCCGCTTTCCGGTTTCTTCGAATGCTCGAGGTTCTCCCATTTAGGTCCCCCTACGGCCCCCATCAAAACCGCGTCCGAGGCCTTCGCTTTTTTAAGCACTTCTTTTGTTATCGGGACCCCGTGCGCGTCAATCGAGCTTCCCCCGAATAGCTCGGTCTCGAATTCGAATTCGGTCCTGTGCTTCTCTCCCAATATTTTGAGTATGTCCAGGCTCACATTAGTAACTTCAACACCTATACCGTCACCGGGAAGTACGAGTACCTTAGGCAATCTGCATCTCCTTTTCGATCTTTTTTAAACGCATCGTATTTTACCTACCGCGGAACTCGGGCGGAAGCCCTCCCCGTCACAAATGCCGGGTTTGAAATAAAATACCCAAAGCGTAGAATAATTTTTCATTTTCGGTATTTAGCCGAATAACAGGTTACGGAGAGGCGTTGCTTTCCCGAGAGGTAAGATTAGTGAGCTTCCTGCGGAAAAGGTGGTTGGTTTCTCTTCTCTTTTTCCTCATTGCTCTGGGGGTCTATATTCCTTCCCTGAGGAACGAATTCGTCTGGGACGACGTGGAGACTATTGAAAACAGCTACTACGCGCTCAATGCATCGAGGATAGGCTCTATAACCGTGCCTCCCCCGGCGGAAAACAAGGAGGCTCTCTATTACCGTCCCCTGATTTATATTTCTATGGTTCTGGATAAGGGGATCTGGGGGGTTTCGGCTTTCGGCTTTCATCTGAGCAACATCGTTTTCAATGCCCTCTCCGCGGTTTTTTTCTATTTGTTAGTCCTTCTTCTGCTCGGGGAGTTCAAATTCGAAAGAAAAGATACGGCAGCCGTTATTGCCGGCATCCTCTTTGCCTTTTACCCCATGCACGTGGAGTCCGTATCCTGGGTTTCAGGGAGACCGGATGTGCTCTGCGCCCTCTTCTTCTTCCTCGCTTTTATATTCCATATACTTTCATTGAGGAATCCTCTCTACATCCTCCTGACAGCGGTCAGCTTTTCGCTCTCGCTCATGTCAAAAGAGGTGGCGGTGGTATTTCCGTTAGCGGCCCTGGCTTTCGATCTTCTGAGCCGGAGGCTGTGGAGGCCGGCCGGTATAGCGAGGTATGCGGTGTATGCGTGCCTTCTTGCGCTATTCCTTTATTTAAGGGGGAGGGGATTTATAAATTTCCCGGAGCTATCGCAAATGAGGGTATTGAGCGAGGTCACTGGTCCCGCGGGCGCAGGCGGTGCAGCCGGGCTCCTGGGAGTAATAAAAGTCATGCTTGTTTCATATCTCTATTATTTCTCGAAGCTCCTTTTCCCATTCGAATTTAACGCCTTTATCGAATCGGTGCCCGGCGGGCCGCTATATATAATTTCCGCGATTATAGTATTTTTCCTCATATCGCTTTCGGTATTATATTCGATAATGAAGAGGGAGAACGTAGCCGGGTTCTCTCTGATCTGGATACTGGTCACGCTTTTCCCCTCTGCCCTCGTAGCTCTATCCGATATCGCCTCGACGCCTGTAGCGGAGAGGTATTTATACATACCGTCAGCCGGTTTTTGCCTGCTCCTCGGATGCGCCCTCATTCACCTGGGAAAGAGCGTCGGGAAAGAAAAGGTTTCTCTGGCGTTAGCTTTTCTTTTGGCGGCTTCCTATTTATTATTTACCGTCGATCGGCAGGGAGCGTGGAAAAACGGTTTAACCTTGTGGGAGGATACTGTAAAGAAGTCCCCTCTGAGCTCTATTCCCCGTATAAATTACGGTATTGCTCTCCTCGACGCCGGCAGGGATGACGAAGCCTTGAGGGAGCTTCTCAGGAATTTCGACAAAGGCGTAAAAATCAATGACACCGGAAGGTCGGTGACAGCTAACAATATCGGCGTTGTGTATATTAGCAAGGAGGATATCCCTAACGCAGAAAAATGGTTTCTCAAAGCCTACGGATACGATCCCGGATATTATAAGACCAGCTATCACCTGGGGCTTGTCAGCTATTTAAAAGGGAAAGTCAGGCGGGTCGCCGGAGGATTTCAGGACCTCGGAAAAGTATATAACGAATGCATTAAAAATCCGCCCCTCGTACGGCAAAGCATATCTCTTGCTTGCCATGGTGAATTTAGAGCTCGGGGAAAGAGAAAAAGCGAGGGAGAACGCAAGGCTTGCCATTGAATAGCGGCCTCACAGATTCATTGGCTCAAAAAGCCGGGAGGATAATAGAATCCACGGATTGAACCCGGTTCATTAGTGCGGAGAAAATTCCTATTTCAATAACAAAGGTTTTTAATTAAAAGTATGGCAAGCAGGAAAAGAAAAAAACCAAAACAGGAGCCTGCGGAAAGGCGGTCCGCCGGGCCTTCCCTAAGCGGGGGCTTGGCTGACGGAAGAATCAAACGAATATTAATGCACAGGGCGTTCGCTGCCGCGTTATTATTTCTGGTTTCTTTTTCAGTGTTTATTCCCTCACTCCGAAACGGCCTCGTTTGGGACGATATTACCTATGTCAAAACTTGGGCCCCAAATCTCAAATCCTCCCATCTGGATTTCAAGCTGATTAGTCCCCTCAAGGTCGAAGAATGCAAAGCACAGACAAGTATTTCAGGCCGGTCTATTTTGCTTCACTCGTCATAGATAACAGGATCTGGGGCGTATCCCCGTTCGGATTTCATCTGACCAATATCAGTTCTGCATTCCGTGTCTACGGTACTGCTTTTCTTCCTGATTCTCCTCCTGTTTAAGGAATTTAATAGGGGGAGCGGAAAGAGCGAAGCGTTCCTCGGGGCCATGCTTTTTGCCCTATTTCCGCTGCATGTCGAATCGGTTTCGTTTATAGCCGCCAGAGGCGATCTGCTTGCGGCGATGTTCTTCCTGTTATGTCTTATCTTCTATATCATGTCCTATAGAAAGTTTCTTTTCATTATCTTGGCAGGTATCTGTTTTTATCTTTCATTTCTTTCTAAAGAGGTCGCTTTTTCTTTCCCCATCATTATCCTCGGCTTTGACCTCATCAGCAGGAGATTCTATGCACGCGCCAGTATTTTCAAGTACCTGATGATCGCTCTTCTGATCGTTTTTTACTTTTACACCAGGTTCGGGTCTATAATGAATTTTTCCGGCTTGCTGGGTGATAAGCGGCTTCACACCCGACAGGGGAGATTTACTGGCCCCGGAGGTATTCATAACCCTTTTTCTTGGGACTTATCTATTTTATATTGAGAAACTGCTCTTCCCATACGATTTAAACCACTTCATTGGGACTATTGCGGGCGGAGACGCGTCGCACATAATTATTTCGCTATTGCTCGTGGCTGCTGTTACCGCGGCTTTCGTGATCTCGATAAGGAAAAAGGAGAACGTTTCCGCCTTCTCGCTCCTGTGGATTTTCGCGACTCTCGGTCCCGCCGTAATTATCGCTTTATATCCGCTTGCGATAACACGTTTTGCCGAGAGGTTCGTTTACGTGCCTTCGGCGGGCTACTGCATGCTCGTAGGGTACTTGCTTGTGAGGGCGGGTAGCTTGATCGGACAAAAATGGCTGAGCTGGGTCATCGGGGGATTGTTGTGCGTGTCTTATCTGTTTGTAATTGTAAAGGGGCAAGAGAATTGGAGGGACGAACTCACGTTTTGGGAAGCGGCTGTGAGGAAATCCCCTGATCAGATTGTCCCAAAGTTAAGGTATGGTGAAGCGCTCGAGTCAACAGGACGAACCGATGAGGCCATAAATCAGTTCTTAACGGCGCTGAGTCCAGCTATTGATAGTGATTACAGGGGCAGAGTTATGGCCGCACATGGACTCGGCATCGCATATATTGCTAAAGGAGATTTCGTAAAAGCTGAAAAATGGTTTAAGGCGGCCCTTGAATATAGCCCTGGGTATGCGGAGCCAGTATTATTTTTATATGGGTTTTATTTCTTATAAAAAAAATGATCCGGAGAATGCAAAGATGTATCTCCTGAAAGCGCTCGACAAAGACCCTGGACTCGTTAAGGCTCATTATTTTCTGGGGTCGATATATTTCACAGAAGCAATTCGTGAGAAATCCGTCGATAAATACAGGCTTGCAGAGGGCTCGCTCAAGAATGCGCTTAAATACGACCCGAGATTTGCCCAAGCGAATATCCTTCTTGCTAAGCTTTATCTGGCCTTCGGAGACAGACAGAAAGCCATGGAGCAGGCTGGAGCAGCTCTCGAATTTACTGCTGATCCTGAAATTATAAACGAAGCGAAATCGATTCAGAACGAAACTAATATGAACTACTGACTGGGAGCCTGTGAGATGTCCTATGCGGAATTACTCGACGTAATTTGAAAGCACGCCTATGCCCTCGATCTCCACTTCCACTTTATCACCGCTCTTTATGGGGCTTACCCCGGCGGGAGTGCCTGTCGAAATAATGTCCCCCGGCAGGAGTGTCATAACCTTCGATATGAAGCTCACGAGCCTGGGCACGCTGAAGAGCAGGTTTTTAGTGCTTGAATGCTGCTTCCTTTCGCCGTTCACAATAAGTCGATATCTTGAGGTCGCTCGGGTCGACGTCGGTCTCGATTACAGGGCCCACGGGGGCGAATGTATCGAAACCCTTTGCCCGCGTGAACTGTATGTCTTTAGCCTGTAGGTCCCGCGCCGTGACGTCGTTTAGGCATGTGTAGCCGAGCACGTAATCGAGCGCATCGGCTTCTTCGACATGCCGTGCCGTCTTTCTTATCACGAGTGCGAGCTCCCCTTCGTAATCGACATGTGAGGACATATGACCCGGATATATTATTTTGTCCCCGTGTCCGATTACAGATGTGCTGGGCTTGATGAATATCCGGGGCTCTTCGGGCAGTTCCCTCCCCATTTCCGCTGCATGGTCCTTGTAGTTAAGTCCCACCGCGACTATCTTCGTCGGCGTTACGGGAGGGAGCAATTTAACTTCATCGGGATCGAACGTATGCTCGGTAATTTTGAATTTCCCGAATATATCGCCCTCGAGCTCTTTTATTTTGCCGTAGGCGGGAGTGCCGTATCTTGTTTTTATATCGTGTGTTTCGAATCTCAGAATCTTCATATTTCGTTACCTCCCCTGAGCGGATATTCTACGTTTCGGGCGTTCGCAAGGGATTATACATGAATTAATATCTGACCTCTTTTAAGTACAGCCCGCGGGCGGGTGCAGCGTGCACGAACTTCGTTTTTTCCCCCGATTCCAGAATTTCATGGAATTGCTCGGGGGTAATTTTTTCCTTACCGACCTGAACGAGGGTCCCGACAATAAGCCTGACCATTCTTTTAAGGAATCCGTCGGCCTCGATACGGAATTCCAGAATATCTCTCTTGGTTTCGATACCGGCGTGAAGAACGGTCCTGACAGTTGACTTAACGGACGATTCGGATTGTGTAAAGGCTCTGAAGTCGTGTTCCCCGAGAAGCATACGGGCGGCTTCGTTCATGAAGCGGGCGTTTAGCGGGTAAGGCATGAACCAAGCCCTCTCCCTCAATATAGCGGACGGAAAAGGACGGTTCAATATCTTATAGATATAGGTTTTACTCTCGGCGGAGAGCTGGGCGTGAAAGCCGGGGTCCGCTTCCTCCGCGGCTATTATCACTATATCTTTCGGCAGCATGGAATTGAGCCCTTTCTGAATCTCGGCGGGACTGAGTCTGATCTGGGTCTTGAAGCTCGCGACCTGTCCGAGAGCGTGCACGCCGGAGTCTGTCCTGCCGGACCCCGAGAGTTTTATATTCTCCCCGGTCATGGCTCGGAGTGACGTTTCGATCTTTTCCTGTATGGTCGGACCCGATAGCTGCCTCTGCCAGCCGACATAGTTAGTCCCGTCGTATTCGATTGTAAGCTTGATGGTCTTCATATCTAGATGCCGCCCTTATCGAACTTGATACGCGGGTCCAAAACTACGTACAGGATATCGACGATAAGGTTTGCAAGGACGAGGATTATCGTATACACGATCGTTATTCCCATGACAAGCGGGTAGTCCCTGTTCGAGACGGCCATTACGAAGAACCTGCCGGTTCCCGGTATAGCAAAAATATGTTCAACGACGAAAGAGCCCGTTACCAGAAATGCGGTTATCGGGCCCAGCACCGTGACGACCGGTATCAGAGCGTTTCTGAGAATGTGCTTGGTAATCACCGTGAAATTGCTGAGCCCCTTCGCCCGCGCTGTTCTGATAAATAGCGCTTTTGAAGTATCGAGCATGCTCGCCCGTATGAGCCGCGCAAGGTAGGCCGCAGGCGCCGCCGCGAGGGTGAGCGCCGGAAGGACTACATTTGCGGGACCTCCCCAGAGCGCTGCCGGAAGCAGCCTCAGCTTGACGGAGAAGACGTAAATCAGGACCGCCCCGGTTACGAAGCTCGGCACCGAAACGAGGGCGGTCGCGATCGCCACGGACATGAAATCAAACGCTCCCCCCGGCTTTGTCGCCGATACGATTCCTATCGCTGTCCCCAGGATTATGGAGATTATTAAGCTGATGAGCCCGAGTTCGACGGATACGGGGAGCGTCTCTGCGATTATTTCATTCACGGACCTGTCTATATACTTATAAGAAGGTCCGAAATCGCCGTACGCGAGGTTTTTCAAGTAGAAGATATATTGTTTCCAGACGGGCTCGTCGAGCTTGTACTTGGCCTCTATATTTTTCTTGATCTGCGGGGGGAGTTTTTTCTCGGTATCGAACGGTCCCCCCGGGAGAGTCCTCAGAAGAAAAAAAGTTATCGTCACGACTGCGAATATAACGAAGATTCCGGTTAGTGTGCGACTGAGGACGAATTTTCCAATCAAGCCCGCTACCCTTGTTGGTCCTCTTTTCTTACCACGAAGGATTGTTTGGAGAGGAGTCCCTTCGAATCCTTGGCTACGATCGTAATGAGGTTCACTTCGTTGTCCAGTTTCAGTTTCAGAGACATTGGCACATCTGTCTTTGTCGACGGCAGAAGCGCGACCTTGTCATCTCCGATGAAAACGGATACGAGCTCGATGCCGTCCTTGTCGTTAACGTCTCCGTTGAGAGTAATCGTCTTGGATGTTGTCGAGACCGGCATTCCCTTGACGCTGATGACGGGAGGAGCCTCGAAGGTTTCCTTGAACGCGGGACCGCCGGACGGCTGGGCCGGTACTGAGGGTTCGGAAATGATTACTTTGTTTTTGTTTATCCAGCCTGCTGAATTTTCATTGAGTTTTATCTTTACCCAATTGCCGTTTTGTCCGAGGCCGCTGAATGTAGCGCCTTTTTCCGACAAGGCTATTATGGGGGCTTCTTTATAGCCTCCACCCCTGATGGGCGTGCCGGCATCAGGCACCGTCACTTTGGATTCTTTTTTTACGAAGACCGAGCCGTCTGTATTTCCCGGGACGACCGATTTCCCGATTAGACCTTCCTTGAAGACGTCGTCAACTATCTGGAGCTCCAGATCGAGCGGGGTATCGGTATTTTTCACGTCGAAGGTGAAAGCGGCCTCTCTGGTCTCGCCCGGCGCGAGGTTTTTAAACTCCGCCCTTCCCTTTTCGAGGTAGATTTTATCCCCCGAGTTGTTTTTAAGCGTAAGGATCGTTTTTTCCGATTCCCCCCGGCCTATATTTTTCACCTTCGCGTGGAATACTATGACTTCCCCGGGTTCCGCTATTCCGTCTCCATTGCCGCTCGATCCGTACCTGCCGTCGTCCACTATCTCGTAATTGAACGAATAGAGGGGTCTCTCGAGGCCGAATGTATCGGCGGTGAAATTGTAATCGGGTATTTGCGAATCGTTTCCGTCTTCGAATTTCAGAGTGACTGTGTCCTCCCTGGTAAGGCTCCATTTCGGTATTTCGAAAGTCGTTTTCCAGGACCTCTTGTCACCGGGATTTACCTTGCCGAAAATAAGCTCTTTGCCGTCGAAGACCGGGTTTTCCGATTTTGTGGTCGCCATGAGTCTGTATAGAGGTGCACGGCCCTTGTTGTCCACCTCCACGTTGATATCGATCTTGCTGCCGGCATTCGCCTTAGGGATTTTCCGGCGTTACACTGACCGAGAGCGAAGGCTTTTCGGGCTTTGTCTTCTCATTCGACCAGTCGACTCCCATGAGCTTCCATTTGTCGACTATCTTGTCTTCTTCGCTCTTGGATATTTTGGCGATTCCTCCCTGGATTTCCCCGAGCGATTCTTTCCTCGAGGGAACTGTCGATGAGTCTATGATTTGCCGGGCCAGCGTTACGTAAAAGTCTTCATCGAGCTTTTTCCTCTTTTCCTCACGGCTAAGAGTTTCTTCGGGGGCAGTGATCATCTTCGTCGCTGCCGTTGTTCTTCACGACAGCGTTATTATCGAGGTAAGTGATCGAATATTCCGGCATTTCGAGGACACCGATTTTGATTTTTCGCTTCCTTCTTCTTCCACGGCTTTTCGACGAGCTGGTTATCGGAATGCGGATGGAACACTATTGTATCGTCGGTGATTATACTTGGATGGAGCATGATGTCGGGAGTCACACCGACATCCTGTATGGAAATATCGCCGGGAGTGAGGTACTGCGCGATTGTAAGCTTGAGCGCGGAGCCGTCATTCAGGTCGAATATCTGCTGAACCGTCCCCTTGCCGAATGTCCTCTCCCCTATTATGATTGCCCTCTCGTTGTTTTTCAAAGCGCCCGCTACGATCTCGGAAGCGCTCGCGCTTCCGGAATCGACGAGGACGACGATATTGCCGCTGAATTGCTGGTCCTTGTCGTTTGCGTGATACCGTTTAGCTGAATTCCCGATTTTTGTCGTGACTATCACTCCGTTCGTGAGGAACAGGTCCGAGATCCTTTCCGCCTGATCCAGCAGTCCGCCGGGGTTTCCTCTCAGGTCGAGTATGATGCCCTTCGGGTTTGAGGGACCGTTCTTGTCGAGGTTTTGAAGTATGCTGTCGAGCGTGTTTTTCTGAAAGTCTCTGATTCTTACGTACTGGATTCCGTCCTCGAGCTCGAAAGTCTCGACGCTCTCTATCACTATCGTATCCCGAACCATTTTGAATTCCCTGGGCTCGGAGAAGCCTTCTCTCATCACGTGTATGGATACTTCGGTTCCCTTCGGCCCCCTCAGTTTGCTTACGGCCTCGATGAGGGACATATTTATCGTGGATTCGCTCGCGATCTGTACTATTTTGTCGTTTGGTTTTATTCCTGCCCTGTAAGCGGGAGTGCCTTCGATGGGGGATATCACTGTTAGGTTCCCGTCCCTTACGCCGATCACTATCCCGAGTCCGCCGAAGCTGCCCTCGGTCTCAATCATAAACTCCTTGTATACCTGGGGGGTTATTATTCCCGAATGGGGGTCGAGCGAGTTAAGCATCTGATCGAGGACTGCGTATTCGATATCGTTTATCTTGGGGTCGCTTGAGGTTAAATGGGGCGAGATGAACTGGAATACCTGTTCCAATCGGTCCGTAACGTCATCGAGGTCCTGCACGCCACTCAGATTGAATTCGGCTTTATCGCCCACGGCCTGAACCTCAAATTCGGTGCTGTTCTCACCGTTGGGGAAATTCACCATGACCTGGTCCACGATCTGTTCCATTCTCCCGAGCCCCAGAATAAGCATGTTTTTCGGGTCGATGACCGATTTGTCGACGTAGTAGCGCTTAACGTACTGCATGACTGCGTCTGTTATATTCAGGTTGTCTGCTTCGGCCCTCTGCTCGAAACCGACAATGCCCGGCGTGAAAAGGAGTATGTATGTGAGGGAGGCGAGGACGGCTGTTAGTATGAAGAGTTTTTTAGCCCTTTCCGGAAGTTTATTCAAAATTCTTTCTCCTTAATCCCTTAGTTGGTTTTTTGATATTATCACATCATGAAGACCGGCAATCAAATTGACCTCATCTGCACGTTCCCGGTCTTAAAGCCAAAGCGAAGATCTGGTCGGCATTCGAAATAATTGACTGGCTGTTCATGACAATAAATATATAATTCTAACAGATTTTCTGAGAAATGTTCATTTACTTAATTCTGGTATCTGAATTCTGGCCTTTGCCTCCTCTTATATATGTAATATATAGAGGATTTGATATATATTAATGGAGATGTTCCTTTCCCCTTATGAGCTGTTATTTGTTAAGGTGGGCTGAATAATGCCGGATAATAAATCAATATGGCGACCCCGGGTTATGGCAGGGACTCGGCTGTAAAAGTCTCGAGCGGCTCAGCATCAATTATATCTTGGGGCAACTCAGGAGGGGATGATGTGGGAGGCGCGATTTTATTATGCTTCCTGCTTGTGATATAGTTTGCTTTACCGGACTGTAGACCCTTGTCTGAAAAACCCAGTCTGGTATTGTTGCGTAGGTTTTGACGCTTACTGGGGAAGTGATCCTCCTCAGAGTTATATCGGCTTCGATAGCGGAGTTTTTAAGAGGATCTGTCCGGAAACGGTTTTTTTAGAGGAAACTGGGACCTTGAGCTATAAGACCCCCCCGGTATAAGTGTTATGCGAGGCTAATCAGCTGCAATCTCACAATTTTATGAATCTCAATCGTTGAAAGAGGGTTTAGTTAAAAGATCGGAGCCCTTTAGACTGGATTTGACCCGGCCGGGGGCGAAGCCGCTAGATTTCCATGGCTTGGGTTCCAATTTAAATATTATGTTATCCGTCTTGAAATATTTTCTCCGGGGCTCTGAATACCAGATTGTTTATACTATTGCATTATATCGTTCCTTTGTACGGTCAAAATGTCTTGACAAGACGTATAATTTGTGATGTAATTTATTTGTTTTTAAGGGAGGAAATGGAGTAATGTTACTTCTGCAAGTAGTTCAGAAATTAAGTTGGAGAAAAGGTCTTGACAACACAATCATAATGTGTTGTAATTCACTGCAGTTGTGAATTGCTCGGGTATTTGTTTGCTGATGGAGATGGAGGCAGCCTGAATAAGCAAATCCAGAGAACAGTGTGCATTGATGTGAAATTCAAGAGTGAGGAGGATGCTTTATGATTAGACAAATTCAATATTCAACACCAAAACAAGGAGGAAAGGTTCAATGCTACAGGATAGTTTTTGCAAGATTAAGTATTTATTTGTACTTGCGTTGATATTATTAATTCCGATGAGAAATGCTGGGGCGGGCGTTAGTCCACTTTTGACTCGTTTCAATTTTTTTGAACCAGTAGATCAAACGGATACGGGTGCTTATAGGTTGGTATATTATTGGGACATCCGGGACAGAGATACAATTTTTCAGGTTACCAATGTGTCTGAAGATACGCATTTCATTCACGTGCAGATATTTAATGCAAATGATTCGTGCGATGAATGTGATTTCGATGCAAAATTGACTCCTGGCGATTCAAACGTGTACGACGCAAAAGATCTTCCAGGTTGTTCTCTAGCGGCGGACGGCTTTGGATTGATTACAATCACATCTGATAATTATCCAGTTTATGCCTACAAATCCTGAGTGTAATCATGATGTTCCTTTGGCTACCGGAGGGGCGCAAACAAGGCTTGTATCTTCGAATGATTTCGCTGGGCCATTGATCGGTATGTTCAGAATAATCGATAAAGCTGGTTATGAATACAGAACAAATGCTGCAAATACAGAATCCCTTTTTAATGGCTTGCGAATTGGGGTTGGTCAGGGTAGTTTTATTGAAAATGAACTCTGGAACGTTTTGAACTTTAATGCTGTGACTGACAACAACCTATCAGACGTGGTTGGTATCACCTATGTAGCTTTGCCAGATGGTAATACATACGCGTCGCCATTTGTAGGAACTCAATTCGGTGGAATAGATGCTTTTGATCAGAATTTAATTTTCGACGATGATGAGAATTTTAATTCGTGCAGTCCAACGTTTTTCACTTGTGATAACACAAAACCGACAGAGTTAAATAAAGGTATTGACCATTCGGTGCCTAACAGCCGGGGAGCTGACGAAATATGCGCTACATCAAAACTAGATGGTGATTCGGTTGTGGGGACAACTGATTCCGGATGGTTGTTGTTAGGGTTTGATGGGAATTTCTGTTTTGACGTAGCTGTCTCAGGAGATCCAGCTGATGGTCAATGTGAGTTCCCCACATATTTTGCGGGATTTTTGGGTCTAAACAACGGTGATGGCACAGGCACGATGGATTCCTGGATTTCAGTTAGTGAGCTGATATACGATTATTCGTATTGCTTATTTAATACTAACAACTCAAACTGTGCGTTGTTAGAATCAGTAAAGTAAATCCAGGGAGTTAACTCCACGAGCGTATAATGAAATAGATATGGCAGAAAATAGAATAACGAGTCTAAGGATAAAGATAATGACATCAGTTAAGTTGATAAATTTTAAAAAGGAGGATAAACAAATGATAAGCAAGTTTAAGTATTCCCTTGTTGCGGTAATATTGCTTGTCCTATTGGGTTTTGGTTTCCAAAACAAAGCACAGGGGCAAGAGGGCCCTCTATGGTGTCCTGGGGTAGAGGTTGATAGCGGTTGGTTGCAACAGGTTGTTACGCCTTTGGACCCAGCTCCGAATTTTTCTGGCTCGTTGATTGGCACTGTTGAAGCTCATAACGGTGAAAACATCGGAGGTATGGACTGGCAACATGGATTCTCTCCAAATGCGTTAGACCAGATAGTGATAGATCAGCAGGGTGATTTAATAAGTAATATATTCAGGAGTTTTGATTTCTTTGAGTTTACACATCCCAGCAACGTAACGGGAGCTCAACTCGTTTCGTGGTGGACTCAAAAAGATGGTAGAAATACATTCCTTCAGCTGACGAATGCAGAAGATTTCGATTTTATAGACGTTCATGTTGTCATTTTGGATGAAAATTGCAATGAAATCAGAGACTTCTGCGACGAATACAGCTCGGGTGATACACACGTTTATAACTTTGGCGACTTGGTTACAAACGTTGGGGATACACCGGATGATTCTGTTCTTCAGGGACATGAGGGTTTCGTAACCTTTACTGTTGTAAACAATTGCGAAGACAAACAGGCTATTGACTATAACTTCCTTGCGGGTACAGCTTATATCAATGATGCGCAAAGAAGTGTTCGATTATGGATATGAATACGTTTGCTAGGTTTGGTGTTTGTCTTCCGGTAGTTGAGAACTTGATTGATAAACGGAAGTTTTCAGGGCGGATTTATTTCGATCGAATTGATTCCATGGTGGTCACTTTACTTCTCCATTTAACGTTATCACCAACGGAGTTCATTTCTATTTGGGTTTATAGATAAAAATGGAATTTCAGACCGCGGTTGCTCCTCCACCATGTGATGATATTTTAAATCCTGACTGTCAAGATCCTGATTCCGATCTTTTCCAGGCATTCGTTGCATCAGACCCGAGTGTTGCGACAAGTGGTCCGTTCAGATTCCCGGATGGTTCTAATACTGATAATGGGCAACAGCTTGCCCTATGCAAATCCTGGGGGGGCTGACACAAGTTATTAATCTAGGAACAGAGACGAATGTAACAGTTCTTGCGTCGAATTCGTTCACTACAGATCAGGTCATTTGGTAATAATCAGGTAGAATATGATATACAAGTACTCAATCCAGATGATGAGTTTGGTTGCGCAGAATTACACGGCTGTTTGTGTTGTTGATCTGGATGCCTTTCCCAATGAATTCGTCGATTGCAATTGTTACAATGCCACTGGTACAGGCTTTGTATATTCACAAGATTTCCCGGGTGGTAAGCACATGCGATAAGATTCGTACTGATGGTGATACTTATGCTATCGGTCCGGTTGAAATTGTGGGTGGTAAGGGATCCTTGATACATGATAGTCTTTTCGCGAATTCTGTGAGGATCAACAAGTTGTTGTCTTTACGGGTCAGATAGCCACTCCTGAATGTAGTACTCCAACCGTGGTACTGATCCCGATGATGTTCATCCCGCAAATGGTGCGTTGGTTGATAACTTCAGGCTACTAGCGTTCGATGATTATCTGTGATCAAAGAGGGATTATCGACGACGTTTTCATACCACCGTATAGTGTACTTAACGGTGTGAATTCATTTCTCCTCGATTATACGCCTGAATTCTTTGCGGGCCAGTTTAATACGCTACCAGGTGACAATTCTGGAGCTGATGTAGTGAACATCAACTTCAGAGATGTGTACAGTCCATCGTACACCCCGCTGGCAGCATTCGTTAATGTAGCTTCTACTGTATGGGATTTAGATGAACATCCCCAGAGCTGTGGTAACCAGAATATATGCTTCTCAAGACTGGGTATTGATGCAGATGTGCCAAACAGTGACGACTTCACTCCGGCGAGCACGTCTCCGACGATCGGACCGTCTCCGACGATCGGACCGTCTCCGACGATCGGACCGACTATTAAACCTAGCAAACATGGCGGCGGCGGCGGTTGTGCGATCGCCGGTAACCCGGTACAGCTCGGAACGGCATTTGCTAACGTACTTATACCTCTGGTACCTGTAGCGTTTGCTTTCGGAGTGAGAGCTGCTAGAAGAAGAAAGAAATAAGAGTTAAAACTGTGTGGGGAGGCGGGATTTAAATCTGCCTCCTTTAATAATAAAGTTTATTAGCCGGGGGAGTTAAGAATTAGCTCTCCCGGTTTTTTTATTTTTATTCATGATAAAGTTGACCAGCAATATTTATTTACTTATTCGTCCGTTCATATACTGTTTAAAGTCTAAAAACATTGAACCGGCATGAAAATCGATAAATGCGTTTTAATCCATTACGGCGAATTGTCACTTAAGGGCAGAAACAGGAGTGTATTTGAGTTGAAGCTCAAGGAGAATATTGAAAAAGTGACAGGGGGCGGAGTGAGAAGGTACAGGGGTTATTTTATACTCGAAGGGGGCGAGCCACGCTTTCTTGATCATGTCCCGGGCATATCCTGGTACGCAGAAGCATTCGTCGTGGATAATGAAATCGAACAGATTGTAAGAAAGGTTTTGGAAGAGGTCAGAGAAAGGATAACCAGCGATTTAGATAACTTCGGGGTATTTGTCCGCAGAGCCAATAAGGATTTTGTACATAAATCTATGGAGATTGCAGGTAGGGTAGGCAATGTGATCATTAAAAATTACGGTTTAAAGGTAAACCTTCGAAATCCAGATATAAGTGTCTTTATAGAGGTGTCCGACAGGGCATATATTTATTTTAAGAAAACGGAGGGGCTCAGGGGATTTCCAGTTGATGTTAGTGGTCGTGTTTTATCCTTAATATCGGGAGGAATAGATTCACCAGTCTCTTCTTACTTAATGATGAAAAGGGGCTGTCGGGTCGAATTGATCCATTTTCATGTATTTGTCGACAACAGTTATGTGAAAAGTACGAAAATGTATAATTTATTTAAACATATAAATGAATTCCAGCGAGAAACTCGTGTTCATCTTGTCCCGTATCACCCATTTGAAACTTCCATTCTTAAATTGAGTGGTATAGCAGGATATGAAGTAGTTCTATTCAGAAGGTTTATGGCTAAGTTGGCTGAAAGGATAGCAGTTGGGAACGGATGTATGGCTCTTGTAAGCGGAGACAGCCTGGGTCAGGTCGCTTCTCAGACCATAGATAATATGGCGCTTGTAAAGCAGGCGGTTTCGATGCCGATATTTCAGCCACTCATAACCTACGACAAACAGGAGATTGTCGATTATGCAAAAAAGATAGGTACTTATGAATTATCAATAGAGCCCTATAAGGACTGCTGTTCAATATATTCTTCCAAGCCAAAAACAAAGGCTAAAAGTGAGCATATGTCATATATCGAAAATTCTATAGATATGGCTAAACTAATTGAGAAAACACTTGAACTTGTATCCGTTCACATACTTTAGCTGTCTTATTCTAGTTAAAAAATACCAATTCCTATGGTTGGTTGCCTATTTTGGAGGTTCTGAATAATCTAAAAATCCCTTTGGCTGGGGTGGACCATTGTATGATAGCTTCTTCCATACAGTGGGATCCGAATAATACATCTTAATTACCAGTTGCCTGAATTCTTTAAAAAAAGATACATTATTTCTGATCATATTCTTAATCAGCCGATTGATATCATCTTTATTGTTCAAGGTATAGAAAGGTTTTTTGTATACTTTTCTGGATAAAGCATCTAAATTCCAGAAACCAGCATCGAGAAAAGCGGCAATTCCTTTATTTTTATAGGCATAATCCATTATTTTATTCTTAATTGCGATGTTTTTAGAGCCCGGAACTAATTCCTCCGCCAGTTTTTCCATATTTTTTTGTGTAACATCGTTGAATACCTTGAAACCTTTCTGTACCTCAAATCCGTCGTCGGGAGGGCTGTCGTCAGCTAAAGGTAATGTGGGTGTACCCAAAATCACTCCACTTCCGATTATCCCAATGCCTATAGATTTTATAAATTGCCTACGCGTATTTTTCATTTTTTCTATATAATCCTAGTTAGGCGTATTTAGAAGCACAATATCCATGTTTTTTTCTTTTGCAAGTTTTCTGGCATAATTATTTAACTCATTAGAATTTCTCTGAGCCTGTAAGATATTTTTGATCGCTTTCTTACTAGATTGAATAGGCATTTGTTGGATACTTACTATTTTTATAATGCAGTACGTTCCGTCTTTTTTCTCAATCGCATCCGTCATCGCTCCGACCTCTATTTTCTTGAAACGCTTGTTTAATTCTCTGTCGTATCCTATATCTTCAACAACAACCTTTGCTTTAGAATCCAAATATTTATTAGCTATATCCTGAAAATCCGTTCCTTCTGCAGCCGTCTTATAGATTTCGTCTTTTAGATCTTTGTCACTGAAACATAATCCTTGTAACCTTGCATTTGAATATTTTAGTATTGTCTCTTTATAGTAACTTTCTATTTCCTCTTCGGATACTCCTTTTGTAGGCGGCAACTCCGTAGAAATGTTTCTTTTCATATCATTAACAACCAATGACATCTGATACGACATAACTTTTTCTTCGTATTTTTTATCAAGACCACGTCTAAGACCTTCTTGATACAGGATTTCATCCGTGATAAGAGAATTTAGAGAATTTCCTTTGAGCTCATCTTGATAGATGGGGACACCATTGACACGAGCTAGAATTTGTTCATTTTTTTCTGGTTTAAATCTTTTAGTATGGATTTCTGATTGTTCTGATTGTTTGCACCCGAATAAAATTAATAGCGCTAAAATAAGAATAGGGACAGATTTTATCATTAGTGGCTCCTTAATGGCTCCTTTCTTCAGGTTTACAAGATTGAATAGAATTTATAACTTATAAATTGACATAAGGCAATAGCTTATTTATAGTATCCCCTTACGATTATGCCCCCTAAAGAAAAAAATTATGATTGTTTGGTAGTCGGATCAGGTCCGGGTGGATCTCCTTTTGCATGGAAACTTGCATCACAGGGAATGAGTGTACTTATTCTTGAGGCTGGTCCTCGATACGATCCTTATAAAGACTACGCACTCAGTGAAACAGATTGGGAAACGAAGGGATTTCCTCGAGGGAGGAAGATTAAATATGCTTATGGCAAGAAGCAGGCATTAGACGAAAAATATAAGAAACTAAGATCCTGGAATAGAGCTTCAGGGTTGCTAAATCCAACTGCGTTCAGAAGATATGTGAGGTATCAACAGGTGTTGGGTGTGGGGGGAACGACGCTTCATTTCCAAGGCGAAGCTCACAGGCTCAATAAGGATGCATTCCGGATGAAGAGTCTTTTTGGCGTAGCTGTAGACTGGCCTATAGAATATAAAGATCTTGAACCTTACTATACCAAAGTAGAGAATACAATTGGAGTAGCCGGTCCTGATAATGTGCCGTATCGTCCGAGAACTAGCCCTACCCGCTGAAACCCCATAAACTGAGCTATGCGAGCCAGATTGTGGAAAAGGCGTGTAAGAAACTGGGAATCGAGCTAGAACCAAATTCTGTTGCCATACTTTCTCAACCTTACCGGGATGCTCCTCCTTGTAATTACTGTAATGGGTGTGTATGGGGTTGTCCACGTAAGGATAAAGGAAGCGTTGACGTAACTTTCATACCCCTTGCACAAGATACTGGTAAATGTGAAATACTTGAGAACGTATTTGTCACTCGCATTGAAGTGGAAAAAAAGCTGGGCAAAAAAGGGCAAAAGGGGTTCTATATTATGACCAAAATGGCAAGGAGAATTTCGTTTCGGGTGAACACGTTGTAATTGCTTGCGGTGCTGTTGAAACACCGAGACTATTATTGAACTCAGAGCTAGATCAGAACGATCTAGTAGGCAAGAATTTTATGGAGACTACTTTTTATGAAGCAGTTGCATTTCACCCTAGCAGGGTTGATTCGTATAGAGGGATACCAATTGACAGTATCATCTGGAAGTGGAATAGGCCAGATCCAAAACGTGGGTTTGCCGGAGGTTTGAGATTATTCCCAACGGTTGCAAGTGCTATCGGTCCCATTAATTACGCATTTCAATTCTGTCAAGGCTGGGGTGAAAAGTTTGTGAACGAAATGGATAAATGGTTTGGGCATGCAATTGGGTTTGGTGGAATTGCGGAGTTTCTTCCCGAATAAGGACACTTTTGTAACAGTTGATCCTACAATTAAAGATGAGTTTGGTATCCCAGTTGCTAAAATACAGTCGTTACTCGGGGAATCAGAAATCAAATCCCTTGAATTTATTGCGGAAAAATCAAAGCAAATTTTAAAAGCGAGTGGTGCGGATGAGATAGTAGAAGAGGTATCTTCATATGATCTCTTTTCAGCAACACACGTTTTTGGAACATGTCGAATGGGTAATAATGAGGAGAATTCCGTTGTGAATTCTTCACTTAGATTTCACAACATACCTAATTTGCTTGTAACCGATGCAAGTGTATTCCCTACTTCAGGTGGTGGGGAGGCGCCTTCATTGACTATAGAAGCTTTGAGCTTGCGTGCTGCTGACCTTTTATTGAATGATCTTAAGAAAGGTTAACCAACTTTTGATTAGAATCGTATCTGTTATTCTTTCATGTCTCATTTTGTTTAGTCCAACTACTGTACTTATTACATCCGAAGCCTACGGAGAGGATATACCTAAATTCTCTAATATTACAGAGGATGCGGGCATAAATTCGGTCTTTAAGATGGGGCATACCGCTGTATGGGGGGATTATAATGCCGATGGAATGCTTGATATAGTTATAGCAAACTACGGTATGGGATTTCGGCGCAATTATAATAGGAAAATAGGCTATCCAAACCTCAAAATAAAAGAAGACATTAACAGCAGATTATTATCTTTATGGGCGGGTCAAAAGGACAATAAACTTAAAGATGTTTCCTCTATATCAGGACTGCCGGATTTAGGTGTTAGAGCCGCTTCATGGGCTGATTATAATAATGACGGTCACTTAGATCTAGCTATTGGAACTTTAAATGCCGGGAAACCTTTGATTCTTTATGAAAACGTCGGCGGAATTTCTTTTATTGATATATCGAAATCATCCGGCATAACAAACGATAGTTCTTCTGTGAATCATGTATTGTGGGCTGATTACGATAATGACGGTTATGTCGATCTGTTTCAGGCCGGGTACGAGTGTATTCTTTTCTCTACCGAAACAAAGGAAACGGAAAGTTTGAGGAAGTTACTAATTCTGCCGGACTGGATAAAGCAGACAAAAGCAAACGGGGCTGTTTGGTTCGATTCCAATAATGATGGTTTTCAGGACCTATTCATTGCAAATAGCGGATTAAATATGTTCTACGTAAATAACGGTAATGGAACTTTCACTGATGCTACGGTCGCGTTCGGGGCTTGGCGGTGATACTTCCTGGAAAACAACATCGGCATGCACGGGAGATTATAACGGGGACGGCTTTCTAGACCTCTATATTACAAATATGGGAGGCGTCAAATAGAAATGCACTTTATAGGAACAATAAAGACGGAACATTTACGGATGTTACAGTGGAAACTAAAACAGCAGATGCGGGAGACGGCAGAACATGTGCCTGGGTTGACTTCGACGCGGACGGCAATATAGACCTTTTTACTACCAATCACGTAAGACCCACTAAACTTTTCAGAAATACGTGGAAATGGGGTTTTTATCGATGTCGCGTAGAAGCCGGCATTGACTACTCCGAGTGATGTATTTGCGGCAACCTGGGCGGATTACGACCGTGACGGATTTATCGATGTTTTTTTGAACGGCCATATTGGTACCGCACTTATGAGGAACAACGGCAATTCCAATAATTCTCTTACATTAACTTTGGCGGGCGACGGCAAAGGCAGCAACAGTTCGGCAATCGGAGCCCGTGCGGAGGTTTCAACCCCGGCCGGCGTTCAGATAAGAGAAGTATCGGGGGGCAGAGGCTGTTGTGAGCAGGACATGCTCCCTCTCTATTTCGGGCTTGGAAATGTTAAAGTTGCCGATATCAAAGTCGTCTGGCCGAGCGGCAAGGCCTGTTCTTTCAAAGGGATCTCCGTTGATAAGGCAAGAGAGTTTAAAATCAGTGAAATAAAATGTGAAATTAATCCGTTGAGCCGCAATTGAGCCCGACGGTGTATTTACTCCCATGAATGAAGAGACGAAAACAGGTATTTCCCTCAGCGTCGTGCTTCCCGCGCATAATGAGGAAGGTAATATAAAAAACACGGTCAATAGCTGTGTTTCCTACCTAGAGAAGAATAAGATTCCGTATGAGGTTGTAGTCGTTAATGACGGTTCGCTTGACAGGACCCGCGAGATTGTCGGAGAGCTATCTTCGGCTAACCCGAACGTCGTACTCGTGAATCACGAGGTTAACAGGGGATACGGTTCCGCGCTCCGGAGCGGTTTCGATAGGGCGTCGAAGGAGTATATCTTTTTTATGGATAGCGACGGGCAGTTCGATATAAACGATCTCGACCGGCTCATTCCGCTTACCGGCGATAGGGTTGTGGTAATAGGGTACAGGGAGAATAGGGCGGATTCTTTTATAAGATCCCTGAACGCCTGGCTGTACAGCCAGTATATATTTCTCGTTTTCGGATTGAGTGTAAGGGATATGGACTGTGCGTTTAAGATTTTTCCCAACGGTGCTTACCGTGAGGTCAAGCCCATTAAATCCGAGGGCGCGCTTTTCAGCGCCGAATTCCTGATAAAATTGAAGCGTAAGGGGTTTACATTTAAAGAAGTGCCCGTCGGGCATTTCCCCCGCCAGTTCGGCTCTCAATCGGGGGCCAACTTGAAGGTAATTCTAAAAATGTTCAGGGAATCTTGGAAACTGAGAAATGAACTTAGGGACAGTTGAAAAACGGGGTTACCTGAAGAATCCTTATGTTCGTTTTTCCATAATTCTCGCAGCAGGATTCATACTCAGAATATTCCTGTCTTTATTTCTCACATACAGTCCTGATTTTTCCACGTGGACGGGATGGGGACAGCAGATTTCCCTGGTAGGATTCGGGAAGTTCTACGAGACATACTGGTGCGACTACATGCCGGGGTACCTATACGTCCTCTGGATCCTCGACAACATACATCGCGCCCTTCCCGGGCTTTCGGTCGATATACTATTCAAGCTCCCTGCGAATCTGGCCGACCTCGGGATTTCGATAATCATATTCTATTCGGTCAGGTTAATTTCAACTCCTAAAAACGCGATGATCGCATCCGTAGTATATTTTTTTAATCCCGCATCGCTGTCGAATTCAACATTCTGGGGACAGGTCGATTCTGTCCATGCCTTTCCGATTTTATTCTCGGTTTATCTCGGACTCAGACAAAAATTTATGCTGTCAGGCGTAGTTGCCGCGCTGGCGTTCATGATAAAGCCCCAAACCATCGTCATCTTCCCCCTGATCGGTTTTCTGGCCCTCACGCCGGTAATCCGCGGCGGGAATAAATTTAACTTCCGGTCTCTTCTGCCGTCCATAAAGCTTGCGGTCACCATAGTGATTACGTCTATTGTTGTCACTCTTCCCTTCATCTGGGATAAGATCGATTCCGTTAGTTACCTGTTTATAGGGCCTGCGGACCTGATAAGGGAAAGATTCGGTGAGGCGTACGAGCAATATAAATTCACCTCCCTGAACGCCTTTAATTTCTGGGGGGCCACCGCGCTTTGGGAGAGCGATGAGACCAAGCTCCTGGGTATTTCGTATAAGAATATCGGTACTTTGATATTCGGAGCGGCCTATGCGCTTATTATGGGGTTATTGGTCAGATTCGCTGTCCTCGCCAGGAGTTATGAAAGCAGGGACTACGGTTATTACGTATTCGAGGCGATCACGCTTATACTTTTTACCCTGTTTCTTTTTGTCACACGAGCGCATGAAAGGCATTTGCTGCCCACTATAGTATTTTTTACCCTGATAACGTTTCGAACTTGGATATTCTGGTATTTTTATGCTATTGTGTCGTGTGTTTATGTACTCAACATGACCTATTCATACATCCAGCTTACGACTTCATATCAGGCGATACCCGTGAATTATACCGTTTATTTTGTTCCGGGACTGTTTCTTTTATACCTGATCGCATATATCGTTGTGCTCTTGAATTTTGTTACAAATACGGTCAACTATAGAAATTCCTATGATCCTCTTTTGCCCCGGACCCGGTGACGTTTAGAAATATGACGCTGCAATCCTATCTCCTGAAATACAAAGTTGAGTTTCTTCTGGTTCTTGTACTGATATTCGGAATCTGTATCAGGCTTTACAGGCTGGAAATCCCCGATAGCTATTATTTTGACGAGGTTTACTTCGCCTTCACGGCGCAGGAGATGGCAAAAGGTAATAGAGCCGCCTGGGAAAGCACTTCCAAGGCGCCTGAAGAGATGGCTTTCGAATGGACTCATCCGCCCCTGGGTAAGGAGATAAGCGCAGTAGGAATATTGATTTTCGGCGATAACACATTCGGATGGAGGTTTTTTCAAGCCATATTCGGCGGGTTGGGAATACTATTTATCTATCTTCTCGGAAAAAATTTATTTGAAAGCAAAGGGGCAGGTTTGATCGCCGCCATTTTATTCGGCTTTGAATCATTCTTATTCGTATTGAGCCGGATTACAATGGTGGATATTTTTATTGCCGACTTTTTGATCCTCGCGTCTCTCTTCATCGTGAAATACGCAAGGACCAGGAGGAATATATTCCTGATTTTGACCGGATTTTTCTGCGGTGCCGGAATGTCCGTAAAGTGGAGCGGGGTATACATCACGGAATACCTGGCAGGCGTGGCACTCCTTCTGATGTATTACTTCGAGGTATACGCCGCGAAGTCCCGGGATAAGGAATTTATCGCATCCGTTATAAGGATCCTCCCGAGATTCACGCTGGCGTTTATAGTTGTTCCGCTGCTCGTGTACATGGCTACATATCTGCCCTTTTTCTATCATGGTAACTCGATCCGGGATTTCTTCATTCTTCAGGGTAATATGCTGGGGTATCACGAAGGGGTGACCGAGACGCATCCTTACCAGTCGTCATGGTGGCAGTGGCCTCTGATGTTGAGACCCGTGTACCTCTATTTCGAGGACCTCGGACAAGGATGGCGGGCGCACATCTACCTGATGGGGAATCTCTTCATATGGTATACGGGTATATTGTTTTTAATTCTGGGCATAGTCCAGGCAGTGAGGAAAGAAACGCCCACTCTTATATTCGCCGTGTTGAGCGTATTCGCATACTGGCTCCCTTGGGCGTTCTCGCCGAGAAAGATTGTATTCCTTTATCATTTTCTTCCCTCGTTAATATTTCTACTTTTGGTAATCACTTATTTTCTGAACGAGTTATGGAATTATTCTAAGAGAGGCAAGATACTCGTAATTATATATTTTTGTATAGCCGGAGGCATGTTTTTCTATTTTTACCCTGTTCTTGCCGCGGTCCCGATGAGGGAGCTGGATATCGACCGTTACATGTGGTTGAGCACCTGGAGATAATATAATCTGCATACAATGTATAGTAGTCATTGCTTTAAACTCCATATCGGGAATTCAACTTGAGGAGTTCCGTATCTTAAAATGAAAAAATCTGATGTAACGGTTTCCGTAATACTCGGTATCATTATTGCGATTTTCGCTATTGCGATATTGAGTACCCTCAAGGGTGAGCTGCACATCCAGGACATGCATTATAATCTTCTATGGCCCGCTTGTCTGATAATTATCCCGGCCTTCGTCATTCTTTGGGTATACGTATCCTCACACGCCGGTACCAAGTGGCATGTTCTTTTTCAATTCGGGAAATTCATACCGATAGGCGTATCGAATACGGCAATAGATTTCGGAATTCTAAACTTTCTTATGTTTATCACCGGTGTCCATAAGGGGTACATGTTTTCGGTCTTCAAGGCTATTTCATTCCTATTTGCGGTGGCGAATAGTTATGTGTGGAATAAGTACTGGACTTTCGAAAGCAGGGAAAGGGACGGTATGGGGAAGCAGTTTATTATGTTCATTATCGTATCGGCTATAGGTTTTGCACTCAATGTCCTGGTAGCATCATTTATAGTCAATGTGATAGGACCCATTGGCGGCATTTCGCCGGTTTTATGGGCTAACATAGCAAGCCTGGCATCCATTATCATTGTAATTATCTGGAACTTCCTCGGCTATAAATTTTTGGTTTTTAAAAAGTAGATCAGTAACCGACCCATCCGAATTTGTTTATCCAGAGTACTCCCCACAGGTTTACAAGAATACCGATTATTATCAGAACCTTATGATGCCATTTCAGGTTATTCCCTATACCTTTCACCGTCAAAAGAAATAGAAACGGATAAAAGTCCATTGCGAATCTATATCCGAACTGTTGAAACCCCCACGTGCCGTGGCAGGAATTCACAAGCGCTATGAGTACGACGGAGAGCCAGCATCCTGCCGCGAGCCTGTTTCTTATGCCCGCAAAAAATGAGTATACGAACGCGGGCGTAGTGATCCATATCGCCATCCCGTGCCAGGAGGGGGTGACGTAGGGGAATTCGTCTATAAACCTCGGAAAGCCCGCGAACATGATTTTTAAATGTCTCGGAATATACGTGATGTCGAATATCCCCTTCTGGTACCACGGTTCATCGAGTATGCCCGGTATAAGATAATAGGAGATATCAAAAGGAGTATTAAACCTGAGCAGATTATAGCCCGCGTTTAAGAGTATGAATATTCCGGCGCCCGCTCCGAGCCAGAGTAAGGGTCTAACATGTATCTTTTGAAAAAAGCCGGGGGTTTTTCCCTGAATAGGACTTTCGTCCGAGTACATGACAAGGAAGAACGGGAATGAAAGTATTGTCGGGAGACGGGTCCAGTAAGACGCTCCCAGTGAGGCTCCCGTATAAAAAGGGTGATAATTGTAAAGGGTCAGCAGGATCGCAATAAAAAGCAGTGTGGCCGATACGGTGTGTGAGAACGTCCAGACTCCGCCCGCAGTCGCGACCCACCAGTGGATACTCCCGAATCCGAACATGGAGGCGGTCCAAACCTGAACGCTCCTGTTCTCCGAGAGAGCTCTCGCGGCCAGAAAAGCGAGTGAGACGTTAAGGGCGCCGAAGAATATCGATATCAGGGTCTGATTCGTCGAGGGGCCGAATAAGGCGACGACAGGCAATATTAATAACGCCGGAAAGGGAGGGGGAACAATATAGTACTTGCCTTGAAACGGAGCTAACTCAAGCCACGATACGCCATGCGTCAGATAAAGCCTGCCGTGCAGGAAGGCATCGGCGAGTCTTACGAAATTGTTAAACTTTGTGGGCGGGCCTTGCTGTGTGAAAAAGTATACCGTGAAGGATACCGCGAATGTTATGAGAAAAATGAGTAATACGATCTTGCGGCTGTCTGAGCCCGAATTCCCGCTATCCATTCCGATTCAGATTTTCTGCGATTTAAAAAATCTTATATGCGTATAGCCTTACGACGTGGTAAAAATAATCGAAGATTACCCCGCTGTTTAACTTCGTCTCTCCGTAAATCCTGTCCCTGAATAATATGGGTACTTCCACAACTTTATGGTATTTGCCTCTAACTAGAATTTCAAGCGCTATTTTAAACCCCTTCGGGCTCAATTCGACGCCCTCTATGACTTCCCGTTTCAGGAAGAAGAATCCAGACATCGGGTCTTTGACATTCGTTAGTCCTTTTACGGCGAGGGTCGCCAATTTGGAGGAAATCTTTCTTTGCAGGGCCCAGTCCCCTATTTCACCTCTGTCGACGTAACGGCTCCCTATGACGATATCCGCTTCCCCTTTTATTATAGGCTCTACGAGCTCGGGTATTTTTTCGGGGGGGTGGCTTAAATCCGCGTCCATGACCCCGAGTATGTCGCTTTTCGATGATCTGAAGCCGTGTAGGACGGCTGAGGATAGGCCTCTTTCGTTGAGCCTCCTCAATACCTCGAGCCGGGCGTATTTTTCCTTTAGTCCTTCGGCGATCTTCCAGGTTCCGTCGGGGGAGTTATCGTCCACTATGATTACGTTGCCGTCGAGATTCGACTCCTTGAATACCCCGAATACCTTTTCAAGGAGTATCGGTATATTCTCGGATTCGTTATATGTCGGTATGACCAGCGTAATATCCATATTCCTGCGCCAATTATAATATCATTTAATTATAATGAAATATATATTCATTGGGTCTGGTTGGTTGCAAATGCGAAAACGCTTTTTTTTGGCTTTGTTTCGCCGTACATTTCAGGGACTGAGGTCATTTGGCCCCGCATACAGGTCCGCCGTGGAAGTCGGGGTTGTAAGTAACGAGCCTCGAAGCGATTTCGGGCGAAAAAAGATGATAGAGTCAGCACTCTAAATCAAGCTCCACGGCTCTCTTTAAATGTTGGATTTAACAAGCTCGGGAGACAGCCAGATTCCTGATTGACCTCTCTATCCCATGCGTTCCGGCGTGAAATGAGGGAGCTTGAGGCTACTTATTTACGCTGTACAACCGGTTGATATGTATAATATCTTTCTTATGCTATAGTACTGAAGTCACGCCTTTCTCCATGAACAAAAAAGAGACGATATTAGTAGCGTTATTGCTTGTTTTAGGCCTGTCAATTCGCCTCTTCGTCTCTCAGAATCCGGGTTTTGTGGTGGATGTTTTTACACACAAATCATGGGCGGAGTCCTTATATAATAAAGGTCTCTTTCACTTCTATACAAATACCGAGGGCAATCTGCCCCCGGTGTTTGTATACATACTTTATCTTATCAGCTACCCGATGATGAAATTCCCGAATTACAGTTTTCTAATTGTAAAGCTGCCGGGCACAATTGCGGATATATTCATATCCGTAACTATCTACATAGCGTCTAAGAGGAAGCTCGACGGTGAGGGTCTGTTAAAAAACGCTCCTTTAATAAGCATGGCGGTTTTTTTATTCAACCCCGCTATTATTTTTGATTCGGCATTTTGGGGAAAGTGGGACGACCCGCTTCTTGCATTATTTCTTCTGCTGACAATATACAATTACAACAGTTACAAAGAGGGTGTATTTTATGCCCTATCGATCCTCTCGAAGCTCCAGGGGGTGATCCTGGCTCCAATACTCTTTAGAACGGACGGTCTTCTGAAATTGATCATATCTTTTGTGATCGCCTCGACGGTCATCTTACTGCCGTTCTTGCCGGAGATTGTAACCCTATATAAGGTTGTCTTTGTCGGGTCTTTTAATTCTTTTCCGAATATCACCGTAAACGCATATAATTTCTGGTGGTTATTTAACTGGTCCGGTTGGACAAGAGAGTGGTATGATTCGCCGCTCGACACGAATTTCTATTTTCTTGTTATACCCAAATATTTTGGAATTCTGGTTTATCTCTTGGTGTCTGTTCTTTTAAACATTTATATCAGGAAATATAGATTCAGTTTCCGGTCGCTGTGTTTCGCGTCATTTTTTATCTATCTGACATTTTTTATTTTCTTCACGCGTATACATGAGCGATATATGTTCTGGGCCATACCTTTTTTGGCTTTATTGGTCCCGCTCGCGGATGAAAGAAAGTATTTGTATGTGTATGTCATCTTATCAGTGACATATTTTTTAAATATGTTTGTGGTTTATGAGCGCATCTACGGCTCACTGTTTCACAATCCCGGTACAGTAACTTTTTTTACGATAACCATCGCAGCAATAAATTTGCTCACGTATGCGTACTTGTTGTCATATCTGATACGTGATATTTACCACTCCAAATGGGAACGGACAAACTGCAAACTGTTAGGTTTTCCGATTCCTAAAATCCTTATATCCGAATAAAGTCATCAACAGTTATTTCTAAAACGCCCAGCCGAACCTGATAAATTGTGCTAGGAAGAGCATATAAAGTGTAAGCGATATAAATATGACCAGATAATTTACCTCCCTCCGTCTGCCCAATAACGAGAGTGCAACGAAGATCGGGAACATCGATAGGGTGTATCGGGGGATGCTCAGCCAGAACCAGGTCGATGTTACAAAGAGCCAGGTTGCCAGTGCATATAGGCTGTACGAAAGGCGAATGCGGAAAAATGAATAGATGATGAGTGCGAGGCCGAGTATAGCGAATGTTATTTCACCCCATCCCGCAGTCACGGCGTCACGGGGAGTCCTATAGAATATGCTCCCCAACGCGTCCAGAAATCCCTTGTAGGGGAAGTCGAGGTGTTTTGACCAATGTTCATTTTGGATTTCCAGAAACTTAAACGGATCCCCGAACGTAATATAGTTTATTGCCAGATAAAAAACGAGGCCGAGAGCAATAATCGAGAGCCAGAGTATATTTTTTCTGACATTCCTTAATTTGAAACCTTTCTGATTCAGGTACTCGATTGCAAGTACGGGAAGCAGAATAATTCCGGTAACCCGTGTCGCCGCAGCCAGCATTCCGATGAGTCCCGAAAGCGCCCAATTCTCTTTTCTTGCATAGTAGAAGCTGGCTATGGTGAGCATTATGAACAGGCTCTCGGTATAAGCTGCGTGGAGGAAATATGCGGTCGGGAATATGGATAGATATGTCACCGCTCTGAACGCGTCTTCGCTCTCGTAATCGAGCCTGACAAGTTTGAAGAGATAAATGACAGCTCCTGCGTACGCGAGATTCGATACGAGGAGCGCGGACAGTATATAATCTCTGAATATTATTGAAAATATTTTAACGGTATAGGGATAGAGCGGAAAGAATACGATCTGCAGGTTTCTTTCATCGACCGTCGAGCTCGTATAACCGTATTGAGCGATTGCGATATAGTGGTGTGTATCCCATACGTTCCAGATCGAAATTATGGAATCGGGATATTTGTCCTGAAGGAGCACATATGCTGCATAAGCGACAATGAAAGTCCCGATTATCGAGATAACGGCTATCAGGGACAACTCTCTCAGGGTAGCGTTGAGCTTCATTTCGCGCCGGCGGTCTGCGTCATGTATCTGGACATTTTGCTGATATTTACTGGAGATATCGTATATTATGTTAATCTAATATTCGGAAATATTGAATACTCGCTTCGATACACTTTATGAAAATCCATTCCCGGATATATAATGGGTATTCCCATTTAATCACCGCCGCCCTCCTTTGTATAACTGGTATCCTGGTTTATTTATTCACGCAGCCCGTGGTCCACGATCCCTTTAATTATTTCAATTATCTCGCCGACGCTTTTCTCCACGGAAGACTATACGTGACGGATACACCCTTTTATTTCGAAGAGCTCATAGTCAGGGGCGGTAAATCTTACGAAATTTACCCTCCTATGCCGGCAATCGTGCTTATGCCTTTCATAGCCCTATGGGGAATCGAATTCAAGCAGGTGTTCCTGTCCTTTTTTCTGGGCGGTATCAATATATCAATTGTATACCTGATAATGAAGAGGCTGACAGAGAATGAGGATATCCGGGTCTGGATGGCTGTTCTCTTCGGATTCGGGACCATCCATTGGTACACGGCCACGGTGGGCTCCGTATGGTACTTCGCTCAAATTACTTCCATGACATTTCTGCTGCTGGCCGTATACGGGACATTCACCGGCCGGAGCCCTTTTTTGATCGGTCTCCTTCTCGGAGCCTCATACTGGTCGAGATTGCCGACGATCCTGACCCTGCCCTTTTTCATAATTATGCTTACCGGCAGCTTGCCCCGGATGCAGGATGAGGTGTCGCTGCTCAGGCAAGCCAGATTCAGACCGGTTATATTGCTTTGCGCCGGAGCCGGTATTTTCATACTGCTGAACTTTATATATAACTACCTCCGGTTCGGCTCGCCGTACGACGCGGCATACATTTTGCATTCGATTTCTCCGGCAAAGGAAAGAGTATCGCCATGGTTTAACAAGGGGCTATTCAGCTTCTCGTATATCCCCTATCACCTTCGGGTTTTTTTACTCGAGCCCCCCGTATTCATAGATAAATGGCCGTATGTTATCCCTTCGAAGGTCGGCCTGTCGGTTCTTATCACGACGCCCGCTTTCATATTCGCTCTCTTTGCAGGGATTAGGAATAGGCTCTCGATTGCCTGCTGGTCGGCAATCATACCCACGGCATTTCTGATATTTATTAAAAGCGGGACCGGATGGACGCAGTTCGGGTACAGGTACGCCCTGGATTTTTACCCATTCATTCTTCTTCTGACTTTTAAGGGTATCGGCGAGGAACTAAAATGGTATCACAAGGCCTTGATTATCTTAAGCGTGCTGGTCAACCTGTGGGGAGTGCTGTTTCTGAACAAATTCGATTGGTACAAGCTTTATTGACCTCATATCCCGTGTTATGTATTTTTACGCGTTAGATTTTTCAATATTGCATTTCGGCACCCACTAAATGGAAAGAGAACTGATTCATCGTAACTACCTGCGACCATTAATTATTTATATTGCCCTCATATCCCTGATCTTCCTTATGAAGCTGTTCATCCCATGGCCTTACGTAATCTCCCTTTCCGCTGTTCTGATGCTGTCGGTGCCGTTTATTCTCAAGACCGATATGAGCGACCTCAGGTGGGACTTAAGGGGTGTGATCGTAGGTATAGCGGTTTCGATCGTAATTCTCCTTATCTATATAGCCGTGCTCGCGGGATACGGTCTGTATTCCGGAAAGACGCTCGCGTTCAACAAGCTCTCGTATTCGTTCATACTCATGCAGCTCCTGCTCGTGGCTCTCCCGGAAGAGGTTTTTTTCAGAGGATACCTACAGCAGAGGCTCGGGAACACGATAAAGGGAATAATAGCCGTAAGTCTCCTGTTCGCGCTCGGACATTTCGTCACATTATGTCTGGGGGGTGATCACGGACTTCCCGTGTGCTCTCAGGCGGTCCTGACATTCTTTCCTTCCCTTGTTATGGGCTATCTTTATATGACCACGGGAACGCTCTGGGCGAGCGTTATTTTCCACTTTCTTGCCAATCTTGTTCACATCTCCGCCGCTTTATCATAATCACCAGGACCCGGCGCAGAGCAACTAAATTAAAAGCTCCCTTGTGTGTAATTTCCCTTTCGACATATTTCCTGTTGACCTGACATAGGTTAAAATACTGTAATTATTTTATTTCTTAGAGTGTTATAATTTATACGAGAGTGATTACATGGATACTGTAAGGATAGGACTGGCTCAGATAAACGTGCGTGTCGGCGATGTGGACGGGAATCTGGATAAGATCCTCAAATATACCAAGAACGCAAGAGCGCTGGGAGTGGATATCTTGTGCTTCCCGGAGCTTGCGGTTACGGGTTATCCCCCGGAGGACCTTCTTCTCAAACCGCGGTTCATAAGCGACAACCTCAGGGCGGTGGACAAGGTGAGAAGGGCCTCGGAAGGGCTGACTGTCGTTTTGGGTTTTGCCGACCGCGGGGAGGATATCTATAACGCAGCGGCGATCCTCCATAATAAAGAGCTCATAGATATTTACCGCAAGCATTACCTCCCCAACTACGGCGTCTTCGATGAGGACAGGTATTTTCAGTCGGGACTGCGGGCGCCCGTATACAGGCTCGGGGACGTGGTATTCGGCGTGAACATATGCGAGGACATATGGTATCCGGGAGACCCCACGAGGAGGCAGTCCATACTCGGGGGAGCGCAGATAATCATCAATATTTCCTCTTCTCCGTATTATTCGTCCAAGGTTAAGGCCCGAGAACAGATGCTGGTTACGAGGGCTAAGGACTATTCGGCGGTCGTCGCTTACTGCAACCTCGTCGGGGGACAGGACGAGCTCGTATTTGACGGCCACAGCGTCATTATCGGAGAGCGGGGGGAGATTCTGGCAAGGGCCAAGGGGTTCGAGGAGGACCTGCTCGTTTCGGATATAAATATAGACCGCGTGTTCCGCTCGCGCATGCATGACCCCAGAAGAAGAAAAGAGCAGCTGACTATGAAGGCTCACTCGGATAAGGCCGAGTTAATAGTCATAGATACGAAGAAAGATAAAGAAACCCGCAGGGCCGCCGTAAAGGCGGTAAAGAACAGGATAGAAAATTTCTTGTCGGTCGAAGAAGAAATTTTCAGGGCGCTCGTTCTCGGGACCAGGGACTATGTGACCAAAAACGGATTTAAGAAGGCTGTCGTCGGCCTGAGCGGAGGAATCGATTCCGCGCTCGTGACGGTTATCGCTGTCGAGGCCCTCGGGAAGGAGAATGTGGTCGCTGTCGCGATGCCCTCCAGGTACAGCTCTCCGGGGAGTGTTACGGATTCGGAAAAATTATCGAAAAACTTGGGGATAAAGCTTATTAACATCCCGATCGAAAGGGTGTTCAACGCTTATAACGAAATGTTTTCGGAAGTCTTTGCGGGGTTAAAGCAGGACTCCACGGAAGAGAACCTCCAGGCCCGTATAAGGGGGAATATACTCATGGCTCTTTCTAACAAGTTCGGGTGGCTCGTCCTGACTACCGGAAACAAGAGCGAGATGAGCGTCGGATACTGTACGATTTACGGCGATATGGCCGGAGGGTTCGCGGTAATCAAAGACGTGCCCAAGACGATCGTGTACGGGGTTTCAAACTATTACAATAAGTGGAGGAAGAAGGAGGTTATCCCTGCCGCAATTTTGACGAAGCCCCCTTCCGCCGAGCTCAAGCCGGGCCAGCTCGACACGGATACACTTCCGCCTTATAATGTCCTCGACCCGATTCTGAAGGCATACGTGGAGGACGATCTCAGTATCGACGACATCGTATCTCTCGGGTTCGGAGCGTCCGTCGTCAATAAGGTGGCACGAATGGTGGACAGGAACGAGTATAAGCGGAGACAAGCCCCCCCGGGAATAAAGATAACCGCAAGGGCCTTCGGCAAGGACCGCCGGTTCCCCATTACGAATTTGTACAGAGAGTAGGCGAGCCTGCTCAATAGGCTTCGAATAGGTTGTTTTGCTGCAGTCACCCACTGATTCTCCTGATGCCCGTTCCGGGTTGACTTGTCTTAATTTTCATCTAACATTAATTTAGGGTTATTCGGCCATAATTGCATTCATTCGTTTATATTTCATATTAAATTAGAACTGTCAGGAAGGTGTTTTGATGAAGCCCGTGGGATATCCGAAAAAACAGGGTCTTTACGATCCGCAATTCGAGCACGATTCATGCGGTATAGGGTTTGTTGTAAACATCAAAGGTAAAAAATCGCACAGCATAATAAAAAACGCCCTGACTATTCTCCGGAATCTGCAGCACAGGGGCGCATGCGGGTGCGAAGCGAATACCGGCGACGGCGCGGGAATCCTCATGCAAACCCCCCATAGGTTTTTTGAAAAGGTGGGCCGGGAGGCCGGTATCGCGCTGCCTCCGTATAAATTTTATGCGAGCGGAGCGGTTTTTCTCACGCCCAAATCCTCCGAGAGAAAGGAGTGTATAAAGGCGTTTGAGAGAATAATAAACGAAGAAGGGCTCTCCGTCCTCGGGTGGCGGGATATCCCGACCAATAATTCCTCGCTGGGCTTCACCGCGGTCAAGGGTGAGCCCTATATGAAGCAGGTCTTCATTGCCCGTAGTCCCGACTTAACGGACGACGCGGCTTTTGAGCGCAAGCTCTACGTCGTAAGGAGGCGCGCTGAAAACGAAATAAGATTCTCGGGCATGCAGGGGGGCGAGTACTTCTATGTGCCGAGCCTCTCATATAAGACTTTCGTGTACAAGGGGATGCTCACGACCTGGCAGCTCGAGGAATACTATCCCGATCTCAGCGACGAGGACATGGAATCCGCTATAGCCCTTGTCCACTCCCGTTTCAGCACGAATACGTTCCCCAGCTGGGACCGGGCTCATCCCTACCGTTATATAATCCACAACGGCGAGATAAATACTCTCAGGGGGAACATCAACTGGATGCATGCGCGGGAAGCCGTGCTTTCTTCCGACCTTTTCGGTCAGGAGCTTGAAAAGCTCTTCCCGATAATACAGCCCGACGGAAGCGATTCCGCCAATTTCGATAACTGCGTCGAGTTCCTGACGCTCTCCGGACGCCCGATAGAACATTCGATCATGATGATGATCCCGGAGCCCTGGTCTAATCACGAAACGATGAGCGACGAGAAGAAGGCTTTTTACGAATATCACAGCTGCCTCATGGAACCATGGGACGGGCCGGCATCGATCGCCTTTACGGACGGTTTCAAGGTGGGCGCGGTTCTCGACAGGAACGGGCTCAGGCCATCCCGCTATTACGTAACGAAAGACGATCTCGTAATAATGGGCTCCGAAGTCGGGGTGCTGGACGTCCCGGCCGATATGGTTTTACGGAAAGGAAGGCTTCAGCCCGGAAGGATGTTCCTGATCGATACGGTTGAAGGACGTATCGTGGGCGACGACGAGATAAAAAACAGGCTCGCTCAGGAAAAGCCTTACAGGGAGTGGCTCAACCAAAACCTCGTCAGCCTCTCCGACATACCGCTTTCTGATGATATAACGGAAGCCAAAGAATACGACCACGAAGCCATGATTCAAAGACAGAGGGTGTTCGGTTACACCTTCGAGGACATGAGAATAATTATCGGACCGATGGCCGAGAACGGCGTCGAGCCGGTCGGGTCTATGGGAAAAGATACCCCGGTAGCAGTCCTTTCGAACAAACCGAGGCTTCTTTTCGAATATTTCAAACAGCTTTTCGCTCAGGTAACCAACCCCCCGATAGACGCCATCCGCGAGGAGCTCATTACCGCGACTGAGGTGACCATAGGTCCTGAAGGCAACATACTCGACCCCCGGCCCGAGAGCTGCCGCCTGATAAAGCTCGACAGCCCAATCCTTACGAACGAGCAGCTCGAGCGTATAAGGGGGATCGACAACGGCACATTTAAATCCGTAACGCTGCCCATTCTCTTTAATATCGCCGAGGGTAGCGACGGTCTTGAGGATGCGTTGAAGGATCTATTCACAAAGGCCGATGAGGCAATCGAGGAAGGGGCTAGCCTCTTGATTCTGTCCGACAGGGGTTTCGATGCGCATAACGCCCCCATACCCTCGCTTCTTGCTTCCTCGGGGCTGCACCACCACCTTATAAGGAACGGGAACAGGCTTAAAGTCGCGTTGATTCTCGAATCGGGGGATCCCCGCGAGGTACATCATTTCGCACTCCTTATAGGTTACGGTGTGAGTGCGGTCAACCCCTATCTCGCTTACGAATCGATAGAGGACATGATCGAGCAGGGAATGCTGAAGAGCGTCGATAAAAAGACTGCGATAAAGAACTATATCAAGAGCGTTGTTAAGGGTGTTGTGAAAACGATGTCTAAGATAGGCATATCTGCCGTTCAGAGTTATCACGGCGCCCAAATCTTCGAGGCCATTGGTCTCAACCACGAGTTCGTGGATAAATACTTCACATGGACCCCGACCAGGATCAAAGGCGCCGGGATAGAAATAATCACGGACGAGATCAGGATGAGGCATGAAAAAGCGTTTCCCGACCGCGAAGTCGAGCCCGAGACGCTCGATGTGGGCGGCATTTATCAATGGCGCCCCGAGGGGGAGCATCACGCATTTAACCCCAGGTCCGTGCACATGCTTCAGAATGCCTGCCGTACCGGAAGTTACGAGAGCTTCAAGAAATTCTCGGGCCTCGTGAACGACCAGTCAAAGCAGCTCCACACACTGAGAGGGCTCCTGGAGTTGAGAGTCGAGCCCGAGCCTATAGATATCGACGAAGTCGAATCCGCAGAATCGATTTGCAGGCGCTTTAAAACGGGAGCTATGTCTTACGGCGCAATAAGTCTCGAGGCGCACGAGAGCCTGGCTATCGCCATGAACAGGATCGGGGGAAAGAGTAATACCGGCGAGGGCGGAGAAGACCCCAGACGCTATATTCCCGATGCGAACGGGGATTCGAGAAAGAGCGCGATCAAACAGGTGGCTTCCGGAAGGTTCGGAGTGACGAGCGAGTATCTCGTTACCGCCGAAGAAATTCAAATAAAGATCGCTCAGGGCGCAAAACCGGGCGAGGGCGGCCAGCTTCCCGGAAAGAAAGTATATCCCTGGATTGCGAAGGTAAGGCTTTCAACGCCGGGCGTAGGCTTGATATCGCCGCCGCCCCATCACGACATATATTCGATCGAGGACTTGGCCGAGCTTATCCACGATCTTAAAAACGCAAATCAGAGGGCTCGGATAAACGTGAAACTTGTGTCTGAAGTTGGCGTCGGCACTATCGCCGCCGGGGTTGCGAAGGGGCATGCGGACGTGATTCTCATAAGCGGATACGACGGCGGTACCGGCGCGTCCCCTCAGACGAGCATTCAGCACGCGGGTCTTCCGTGGGAGCTCGGACTCGCCGAGACGCACCAGACACTTCTGGTCAATAACCTCAGGAGCAGGGTAGTCCTGGAGACGGACGGTCAGATGAAGACCGGACGCGATGTAGTCATCGCCGCCCTTCTGGGAGCGGAAGAATTCGGTTTCTCCACGGCCCCGTTGATCGTTCTCGGATGTATTATGATGAGGGTCTGTCACCTTGACACCTGCCCCGTCGGAGTCGCCACACAGAACCCGGAGCTCCGTAAAAAGTTTGCGGGAGATCCCGCGCACGTAGTGAATTTCATGCGTTTCATTGCCGAGGAAGTGAGGGAGCTGATGGCCCAGCTCGGTTTCAGAACTGTAAGCGAAATGATAGGAAGAACCGACAAGCTGGAGATGAAAGAAGTTATAGATCACTGGAAGGCAAGGGGCGTCGACCTCTCGGAGGTTCTGTTCCAGCCCGATGTGCCTGCCGACTGGGGAAGGTACTGTCAGATCGAACAGGACCACGGCCTCCGTGAGGCTCTCGATAATAAGGTCCTCCTCGAGATATGCAAGCCCGCGCTTGAGTCAGGCGAGCATGTGGAGGCGATTCTGCCGATAAGGAACGTGAACAGGACCGTAGGGACTATATTGGGAAGCGAGCTCACGAGGCGTTATGGTCCGGAAGGCCTTTCTCAGGACACCGTCAGGCTTCACTTCAACGGTTCCGCGGGACAGAGCTTCGGCGCATTTATCCCCAAGGCCATCACCCTTATTCTCGAGGGCGATTCGAACGATTATATCGGCAAGGGTCTTTCGGGCGGCAAAATTATCGTATATCCCCCCAAGGGATCGACATTTAAACCCGAGGAAAATATTATCATCGGGAACGTGGCATTTTACGGCGCTACCGGAGGGGAAGCATACGTCAAAGGTATGGCGGGCGAGCGTTTCTGTGTCAGAAACAGCGGAGTCCGCGCCGTGGTGGAGGGCGTCGGGGATCACGCCTGCGAATACATGACCGGAGGCCGTGTTCTGGTGCTCGGTTCCACAGGCCGGAATTTCGCTGCGGGGATGTCGGGAGGAATAGCATATGTCCTCGATGAAAAAGGCGACTTCCCGATCAGATGCAATAAGGATATGGTGAGTCTCGAAAAGCTCGACGATGCGGATATCGAGGAAGTCAAAGACATGATAAAGCGTCATGTCGAGTACACCCACAGTGACAAGGGTTGGGACATACTCGCGCGCTGGGGGAATCTGTCCGACAAATTCGTTAAAGTTATGCCAAAGGATTACAAGAGAATGCTGGAAGCGATACAGAAAGTCCAAAAAACCGGCCTCAGCGGGGACGAAGCTCTTATGGCTGCGTTTGAAGAAAACAAAAGAGACTTGGCCCGCGTAAGCGGTAATTAGTTCTCCCTGATTCTCGAACAAATTAATTCAATATCCGGTATAATCGTATCGAACTTTTACTGGAGGAAGTTTAATGGGTGACCCTACTGGTTTTATGGAGCACGATAGAGAGCTTGAGCCCGACCGTTCGCCTTCAGAACGCATTAAGGACTGGAAGGAATTTCACAAACACCTTCCGGATGAAAAGCTCAAAGTTCAGGGGTCAAGATGCATGGACTGCGGCATTCCATTCTGCCAGACGGGGCAGATTATCGGCGGTCTGACTTCGGGCTGTCCCGTAAATAACCTCATACCGGAATGGAACGATCTGGTTTACAAAGGGCTCTGGAGGGAGGCTTTGGAGCGTCTCCATAAGACGAATAATTTTCCGGAATTCACCGGGAGGATATGCCCCGCGCCGTGTGAGGGGTCCTGCGTGCTGGGCATAAACGAGCCTCCCGTAACGATTAAAACAATCGAATGCACGATTATAGACAAGGGGTTTGAAGAGGGGTGGGTAGCTCCGGAGATACCCGAGACACGGACCGGGAAAAAGGCAGCGGTGATCGGGTCGGGACCCGCGGGCCTCGCATGCGCCGCGCAGCTGAATAAAGCCGGCCATCGGGTTACCGTATTCGAGAGGGACGACAGGGTCGGGGGACTCCTGATGTACGGCATCCCCAACCCCCACCTCGACAAGTATGTGGTCGAGAGGAGGGTCAGGCTCATGTCGGAAGAGGGGGTTAAGTTCGTTACGAATACGGAGATAGGGAAGGACTATCCGGCCGAGAAGCTCCTCAAGGAATTTGACGCCGTCGTAATCTGTACGGGGGCGACCAAGCCCCGCGATCTGCCCGTCGAGGGGAGGGAGCTTAAGGGTATACATTTCGCCATGGAATTCCTTAAGGCCAATACGAAGAGCCTGCTTGACAGCAATCTTAAGGACGGGAAATTCATATCCGCGAAGGATAAAGACGTGATCGTTCTCGGCGGCGGAGATACGGGGACCGACTGCGTCGCGACTTCGATGCGGCACGGATGCAGGAGCCTCCTCCAGTTCGAGATACTGCCCAGGCCGCCCCATGAGCGCGCTCCCGACAACCCCTGGCCTCAATGGCCGAAGGTATATACGCTCAGCTACGGCCAGGAAGAGGCTATGGCCGTATTCGGAGAGGACCCCAGAAGGTACCAGGTTCTGACGACGAAATTCGTCGGGGACAAGCGGGGGAATTTGAAAGAATTGCATACTATTCAGATAGAATGGCATATGGGGGACAATGGCCGAACCTCTTTCCGGGAGATGACCGGGACTGAAAAGGTCTGGCCGGCTCAACTGGTGCTTCTGGCGCTCGGCTTCCTGGGGCCCGAAGACAGCCTCCTCGACCAGCTTAAAATCGCGCGCGACGAACGCTCGAACGCGAAGGCCGAGTACGGAAAGTATAAGACCAATATAGAAGGCGTATTCGCCGCAGGGGATGCAAGACGCGGCCAGAGCCTCGTAGTGTGGGCGATCAATGAAGGGCGCCAGGCTGCCAGGGAGTGCGACCGGTATTTGATGGGCTATACGAATCTCCCCTAGCCGGATTCCCAAATTTTAAAAACTTTATCATTTAGTCTCCGGGGCGCGTCGGAGATAATCCGGCCCGTCTTTAGGGTTTAGACTGGGCCTGACGGGCTTGTCGGGTTATGCGGCGGGCAGTTAGAGACGGAATTTATCCCTTGTACCACGCCGGGAGCTTATCGCCGATGAATATATTCACCGCCTTGGTTTCGAGATACATATTGAGCCCTTCCGTACCGAGTTCCTTCCCTATCCCGCTCTGCTTAAGACCTCCGTACGGGGTTTCGGGGATTATTCCTCCGTATGTGTTTACCCAGAGATAACCCGCCTTTACGGCTTTGGCGACCCTGAGAGCCCTTTTTATATCCCGCGTCCATATACCTCCGGCCAGGCCGTAAACGGTGTCGTTGGCCATATTCACGGCCTCTTCCTCCGTTTTAAAAGGCAATACCGCCACGATCGGGCCGAAAATTTCTTCGCACGCTACTGTTGAATCCGGCTCTACGTCGGCAAGCACGGTGGGCTCGAAGAAATAGCCTTTTTTTAATTCCTTCGGGCGGCCTCCGCCATGAAGCGGCTGGCCTCCCTCCTTTACTCCCTTTGCGAAATAAGATTTAACCTTCTCGAAATGCTCTTTAGAGATTAATGAGCCGAGTTCCGTTTCTTCGTCGAGCGGGTCTCCTATCCTGATCTTCTTTACCTTGTCTATAAAGGGGGGAAGGAATTTGTCATATATATCCTCATGCAGGAGGAGCCGTGTTACGGCTGTGCAGTTCTCCCCCTGGTTAAAGAACCCGCCTCTTAGCGCAGCCTCTATCGTGTTCTCTATTTCCGCGTCCTCGAATACTATGCAGGGTGCTTTCCCGCCGAGCTCGAGCGACACCCGTTTTATCGATTGAGCCGCGGTTCTCATCACTATCTTTCCGACTTCCGTTGATCCGGTGAAAGCGACCTTTCCCACGTCCGGATGCTCGACAAGTGACTGCCCCGCGACTTCACCCAGGCCCGGCACAACGTTCAGCACTCCGTCAGGAAGGCCGGCTTCAGAGCAAATCCTGGCGACTTCCAGTATCCCGCAGGGGGTATATTCGGCGGGCTTCAGCACTATCGTGCACCCCGCTGCCAGGGCCGGCGCTATTTTCCAGAAAGAGAGAAGAAGCGGGAAATTCCAAGGTATTATCTGCGCCACAACGCCGATCGGCTCTCTCAGTGTTACGGTCAGCTGGTGCTCAGATACCGACATGCTTTCCCCGTTGAGGTTCATTGCCGCTCCCGTATAATATTCGAGAGTCCTGATGGAGCCTCCGACTTCCACGAGGCGGCTTTCCCGGATGGGTTTTCCGGTTTCGAGCGTATTTGTCAGTGCTATTTGTTCTTTGTTTTTATCCAGCAGGTCGGCAATTTTGCGGAGCAATCTCACCCGCTCGGAAACAGGTACTTTCGACCATTTTTCAAAAGCGCTCCGCGCTGCTCCCACCGCATTATCCACGTCCTCCTTCCCGGCTTCGGCAATTTCCGCAAATGGCACTTCGGTTGCGGGATTTTCTCTGATATAGGTTTTCCCGGATACGGAATCCGCTTCCTTACCGTTGATGAATAATCCGTATTTTCTTATCCTTGCGGTCAATAGTAGCACCTCCTCTCTGCCTTTGGGAGAATTCTATCCAATTTTGCGGTGATAAGCCATTAACGAGGCGGACTGATACTTCAATTTATAATTTTTTGTTGTAATTACACTTCCTTGGGGCTTATTGTCTCAGATGGCTTATAGCGGCCGTATGCGGTCGACCGCGCGGGGGGAGGCTTTATTCCTCCCCCAACCCCTTCTCCTGCCTATTCCCTGGCCTTGGCTCTTCCCATGCCCGTTGTAGGGGCCAGGAGGATTTTCAACAAATCCCGAATCTGCTCCCGGCTAAACGGTTTTTTAAGGACGGAGATCGGTCCCAGTTCCAGCGCCTTGTTCATGACCTCGCTGTCCGGGTATCCGGTAATGATCACTACGGGCAAATTGCTTTTAACCTTTTTAATTTCCTTCAATACCTCCACCCCTGATATATCGGGGAGCATGAGGTCAAGGAATACCAAATCTATGTTCGAATCCTCGATTACCCTCGACGCGTCTATTCCGCTTTGGGTAGTGATTACATCATGTCCTTCTGAGGTAATTATCTTCTTAAGATCCATCGATACAAGCTTTTCATCATCAACGACCAGCACGTTCTTTTTCTTTGGCAGCTGATCCCAAAGCCATTTATCGATAAGCTCTTTCGTAAATCTCCACTGGTTCCCGACCTTGAATGCGGGGATCTTTCCGTCTTCAAGCAATCGATATAGAGTAGGTTTGGCAACTTTGAGATATTGAGCGGCTTCTTCCAGAGTCAGTACTTGCTCCATTGGCTTGATTCCTCCTGTTTGGCACTCTCGAGTGAGATGGTTATGAAATTTTTAGTGTTCACGTTTTCGATTATTGCCGGCCATACGTAAAAATCATGCTCAGTCAGATCTATCAGGCGGGCTTAATTCGAATGAATTCAAAGACCCATAGATCAGGCTTGGATATATTTTATACCATTGGCGATGGAATGTCTTCACCCTTTCTAATACTTCCCGGCGATTCAAGCCATATTCAATTAATAATTATATAACACTATAATACCATTCTCAGAAATCGCTAGTGTTGTTGACAATAAAGTCCGTTCCAGTAATCTAAGGGGAATTCGAGGATGGGAGACGGGAGAGCAGGAATTTCTATACTAGATATCGTTGCCGAAAAGCTGCTTGTTAACGAGGAGCCCATAAATTTTGGCGAAGCTCTGGCCTTGAGCGAGCTTCCAAAGCCGGAAGTCCCGGACCTGATCTCACTCGCCAGGAAGGTCACCTTAAAGTATAAAGGCGACGGCGTGTTTTTAAGGTCCATTATCAGCGCCCAGACCGGCAACTGCCCGGAAGACTGTTCGTTTTGCTCCCAGTCGGTCCATTATGATACGGAAGTAAACGCCCATCCGCTTATGGCCGCCGAGAAAATATTACTGGCCGCCAGGCAGGCGGAGAGGCTCGGGGCAATGGATTTCTGTATCGTCATAAGCGCTAAGGGACCGACACAGAGGATTTTCAAGAAGGTGCTCGAGGTCGTGGATATGCTTCGCGCGGAAACAAATCTTAAAGTAGGCTGCTCTCTAGGCGATCTCAGGGAAGAGCAGGCTTACGAGCTCAAGGAACACGGCGTCTGGCGGTACAATCATAACATCGAGACCTGCAGGAGCTATTTCCCCCGCATATGCTCGACCCATACGTACGATGACAGGCTCAAGACGGCGGAGCTTGTCAAAAAAGCGGGTATGCACCTCTGCTGCGGAGGCATACTGGGCATGGGGGAGACCCCTCAACAAAGAATCGAGCTTGCTTTCGAGTTAAAGGAGCTCGGTCCGAGCTGGGTACCGATCAATTTCCTGAACCCGAGACCCGGAACCCCGTTTGAAAAGCTGCCCATGTTCCCCCCTTTCGAGGCTGTGAAGACAATATCGATATTCAGGCTCATCCTCCCCGACAAAATACTCATGACGGCCGGTGGAAGGGAAGTTACGCTCCGTGATTTGCAGTCGATGGGACTACTCGCCGGAGCGAATGCGATGATTCTGGGAAATTACCTCACTACCCCGGGCAGGTCCCCGGAGGAAGACCTCAGGATGCTCGATGACCTTGAAATGCCTGTCAGAAAGGATGTTAATTAATCACAGTTTCAGCCGGTTAACCCGGGCATACGCCCTTATCCCCGAGACCCTTAGCAAACTTCGAAATGTCCGATAGAAAGAAAAAGTTAGGAGCCTATGATAAAGAGTTCGTATGGCACCCCTTTACCCAGATGAGGGAATACGAGGAAAAAGAGCCCGTCATCATAGAAGGAGGCGAGGGTGCTTACCTCATTGATTCCGAAGGCGGGAGGTATATCGACGGTGTTTCCTCGCTCTGGGTCAATGTCCACGGCCACAGGGTCCCCGAGATTGACAACGCCATTAAAAACCAGGTCGAGAAGCTCGGCCACAGCACGTTGCTCGGTATCACAAACCCCCCTGCGGCGGAGCTTGCGAAAGAGCTGATAGATATATGTCCGCCTGGGACTGAAAAAGGTGTTTTATTCGGGAGACGGCGCGAGTGCCGTAGAGGCAGCGCTCAAAATGGCATTTCAATACTGGCAGCACGTTGGCAAGCCCGGTAAAACGAAATTCGTCTCGCTCCGAAACGGTTATCACGGCGATACGCTCGGCGCGGTCTCTGTAGGGGGGATCGATATTTTCCACGCGGCGTTCAAGCCCCTTCTTTTCGAGACTTATCAGGCGCCTTCATACTATTGCTACAGATGCCCGCTCGGCAAAACGTACCCCTCCTGCGGATTGGCGTGCGCGCGTGAGGTCGGAAATATTCTCGAAGCACATCACGATGAGATCGCCGGGGTTATATTGGAGCCCTATGTCCAGGCGGCGGGCGGTATGATCGTATCCCCTCCCGGTTATCTTAAACTGGTCAGTGAATACTGCGAGAAGTACGGCGTGCTGCTTATACTCGATGAAGTCGCGACCGGGTTCGGCAGGACCGGTAAGATGTTCGCATGCGAGCACGAGGACGTGACGCCCGATATACTGGTGCTCGGAAAGAGTATGACCGGCGGTTATCTCCCCCTCTCCGCAACGATTACGACACAGGAAGTGTACGACGCTTTCCTCGGCGAATACGAGGAGTTCAAGACCTTCTTCCACGGACATAGCTACGCCGGAAACCCCATTTCCTGCGCAGCTGCCCTCGGGAACCTGGAGGCGTTTAAAAACTACAATACGCTTGATAGCCTTAAGGAAAAGGTCGGGTATCTCGAAGAGGAGCTCAGGGAATTTAACGGCCTCAAGCACGTGGGGAATGTGAGGAGCAAGGGGTTGATGGTCGGCATCGAGCTGGTACAGGATAAGGAAACAAAGGAGACTTATCAGGCGAATATGAGGATGGGATGGAGGGTCGCCGAGGAGGCTATGAACGAGGGGGTATTGATACGCCCGCTCGGAAATGTAGTGGTTCTCATGCCCCCACTCGGAATTCCAATGGAGGATTTAAAAAAGCTTGTCCGGGTGACTTACAATTCAATTAAAAAAGTGACCGAGGACGCGTAATTCTATATACAAAGTCCGTCCGCGTGTATGAAAATTTATTGAATTACTCTCACCGATATGAAAGGCCCTCTAGACTGGATAGAACAGGATTTAGCCCGGATAAAGGATAAGAAGCTCTTCCGCGCGCTTACCGAGCTTGAGACCGGCCAGCTCCCGGAAATAACGATCGGCGGGAAGCGTTATGTACTGCTGGCCTCGAACAGCTATCTGAGCTTGTCCGTCGACACGAGGGTCGTAGAGGCGGCCAGGCTTGCTCTCGAGAAATACGGGACGGGCTCAGGCGGGTCCCGTCTTGTGAGCGGGAGCACCGACCTGCATAGAGAGCTCGAGGAACGCATCGCGGGCTTTAAAAACACCCAAGCCGCGATCCTTTTCAGCTCCGGTTACCTCGCCAATATCGGGACTATCTCGTCACTTCTCGGCGAAGGTGACATCGTCTACAGCGATGAGCTCAATCACGCGTCCATAATAGACGGCTGCAGGCTTTCCCGCGCCGATATAAAAATCTACAGGCACCTCGATACCGAACATCTCGAATCGCTTCTTCTCTCCGACAGGAAAAGGAAATGTAAGAAGCTTATCGTTACCGATACTGTGTTCAGCATGGACGGCGACCTCGCTCCCCTTCCGCGTCTGATCGAGCTTGCGGAGAGCTTCGGATGCATGCTCATGGTCGACGAAGCGCACGCGACCGGAGTGCTCGGGAAAAGAGGGAGCGGAGCGACCGAATACTTCGGGGTCGAAGACCGTATTCACGTTGTTATGGGCACGCTTTCAAAGGCGGTAGGCTCCCTCGGCGGCTATATTGCGGGCAGTCAGGAGCTGATCGATTTTATAAGGAACCGGGCCAGGAGCTATATTTTCGACACGTCGCTGCCGGCCCCTTCACTCGCAGCCTCTATAGCCGCGATCGGTATAATCGAGAACGAGCCTGAGAGAAGGGAGCACCTCTGGCGTCTAATTAAAAAATTTAAGAGCGGTATAGAGGATATAGGGCTTACTGTCCTCCCGTCGGATTCCGCTATCGTACCGGTTCTGGTCGGCGAGGCTGAGCCCGCTCTCCGGTTCGCCGCCGCCCTCAGGGAGAACGGGGTCTATACGCCTGCCGTAAGGCCTCCGTCGGTCCCTCAGGGCAAGTGCAGGATCAGGGCCACACTCATGGCCGGGCATACGGAAGAGCATGTCGATCTTGCGCTCGGCGCGTTTAAAGCTGCCTTTGAGGCGACGTGTAATAAGTGAACGTAGTGATCATCAACGGCAGGAGGCCGTGACGGCACGATCTCATATTATTAACGAAAAGGATTTGGAATGGACCGGCGGGCTCCGCTCCGGGCGGTTCGAAGGAAAAAAGGACTGTCCATAAATATTTTCGTGGCGGGTCTGAAGTGGATTATTGGGACGGCGAGGGCGGATAGAAGCGCAGGTTTAATTCTTCATGGCATTGCCGTTTTTAATATTGCTGCCCGAAAAGAAGGAAACGATTTTTTCCCACAATCCGGAATTTTCTATATTACCGGGAGCGGTTTTTTGATTTTTCCCGCAGGCCTCGTCCAGAAATTCCAGAACGGTTTCATTAAACTCTTCTGAGCGCTCTATAAAGAGGAGATGCCCCGATCCCTCTATCGGCACGAACCTTGAATCCGGTATCCTTTCGGCAAGCACGAACGCGCTTTCGGGCGTAACGATCCTGTCCTCGGTGCCGCTAATAACGATTGAGGGGGCGCTAATGTCTCCGGCTCTGGCGGTAGAATTGAATTTCATTCCGGCCATCATCTGACGAGTCCACGCATAGCCCGGCTGCGGGTTATCCAGCCTCCATTTTACGATCCGCTCGATTTCGTCCGGATGCTCCTTGAAATATTCGGGAGTGAAGGCAAGCGAGAGGCCGTAGCGTATTTTCTCTTCTTTAGTGAGGCCGTACTCTATCCCGGAGGGTACGCCTGCCTTTCCGCTCATCTCGAACATCCCCGGCAGGAATCCCCAGAGTTTTAAAAATCCGTTCCAGGGGTGGGAGTTCCTCCTGAGCGGGTTTTCTTCGCCTGAGTTCGTCGAAACCAGGACCAGGCTCTTCACGAGGTCGGGGTGTCTCAGGGCGAGCTCCTGCGCTATGAATCCGCCGAGGGATACGCCCAGAACGTGAGCCTGACCGATGCCGAGCGTCCTTAACAAACCGGAAGCGTCGTCTGCCATGATCTCCGTCGAGTATTCGGTATCAGGCTTATCCGTGTTCCCGGCTCCCCTGTTGTCGAATACGATCACCTGATGCCTTTCCGAGAACGCGGGTATCTGCTTATACCACATCCATGCGGAGTACCCGAGCCCCTCTATCATCAGGAGCGGTTCGCCCGAGCCGTGTATTTCATAATATATGTCTATGCCGTTTACTTTAACGGTCCCTGATCGAGGTTCTGTCATAGGGATGCCAGTTTTTTTCTTTCGAGCTTCACCCCGCTGCCGTTTGAATTTATTTTTTTGTTTTCCAATTCTTTGTTTTCCAATTCGTCGAATACTTCCTTTACTGCCTGCATGGCATTGATCGCGGCGGGGAAGCCGGCGTAAAGAGCCATTTGGAGTATGATTTCGATAATCTCCTCCCTTGTGACTCCGACGTTCAAGGCAGATTGCGTATGAACTTTAAGCTGCGGAATGTGCCCCGTTGCCGCAAGGGCTGCCACCGTAGCGATCTCCCTCGACCTCGTGTCGAGCGCAGGCCTTCCGTAAATATCGTTAAAAGCGAATTCCATTATGAATTTCTCAAGGTCCGGGTTGAGTGATTTCAAGCGCTCAAGCGACTTCTCAGCCCCGTCACCCTTGATTTCCTTAAATTTCTCTATACCCTGTTCATATCTGTTCATGGTTTTCTCCATACATATAAATTTAAGGGCAAAAAATACGGAGTCAAGTAATTATTTTGCAAATGCGTATTATTAACATCTTACAACATGCTGCGTTTACTCATTATTTATTGAGCATCGCGATATTTATGTGCAACTGCAATATTGCATCGGATTTGATCTTCGCCGTGGCGCCCATTCACAATATCTCCTCCGATGATCCCCGCAGCCAATCATGATATGAGCACAATATTAAGGAAATTCGAATTATCTTTTAATGTCGTAACCGCCTGCCGGGAATCGGTTTTTTCATATATTGCCCGGCTTTGATTGACAATTAACCCCGGTTACTTTAAATTTTGTGTGATAAATTCCAACGAATGAGAGGTGTTACGGTTATGGACTGGGGAATGAAAAACAGAATGGCGAGGATAATAAACCCGCGGACGGGGAGGGCGGTCATGGTCGCATTCGACCACGGGTATTTCCTGGGCCCCACACACAGGCTTGAGGTCCCCAGGGACACGATAACACCCCTGCTCCCGTATGCGGATACCATCATGCTGACCAGAGGAGTGCTCAGGAGCTCCGTAGACCCCGAATCGTGCGCGAATGTGGTTTTAAGGGTCTCGGGCGGCTCGAGCATCGTCGGCCCCGACCTTTCGGACGAGGGCCTTACTACTTCCCTCAGGGACGCCATTAGGCTGAATGTCGCGGGCGTCGGGATATCGGTATTCGTGGGCAGTGAGCATGAGCGCCAGACGCTCCTCAATCTCGCGGAGCTCGTCAATCAGGGTGAGGAATACGGAATTCCCGTGCTGGGCATTACTGCCGTCGGAAAGGAGCTCGAGAAAAGGGACTCGAGGTATCTCGCTCTTTGCTGCCGTATTTGCGCCGAGCTTGGCACTCATATAGTCAAGACCTATTACTGCGAGGAGTTCGAGAAGGTTACAACGAGCTGTCCCGTGCCCATAGTGATTGCCGGAGGGCCTAAATTAGAAACCGAGATGGACGTTCTGGAGATGACCTATAATGCAATTCAGCAGGGCGCCGTCGGTGTGGACATGGGCAGGAACATATGGCAGAACGACCACCCTGTAGCCGTAATCAGGGCGATCCGGTCGATAGTCCACGAAAATAATAAGCCCAAACAGGCGCACGACCTCTTCTTATCCATAAAGAACGAGGAATCCAAGAAGGTAGCAAGCGTATAAAAGCTAAAACCCGGCAAGTTTCCATAAAAGCAAGTTCCCGGAGCGCTCCCAAGAATATGCGTGTCGCCATGTACTATAACAACAGAGATATACGGCTCGAGGATATGCCCGTTCCCGGGACAGGTCCGGGCGAGATACTCATGCGGGTCCATGCAAGCGGTATCTGCGGCAGCGACCTCATGGAATGGTACCGCCTTCCGAAGGCTCCTCTGGTGCTCGGCCATGAGGTGGCCGGTGAGGTAGTCGAGATAGGCCAGGGTGTCGAAAAATTCAGGCCCGGCGACCGTATCATTGCCACTCACCACGTCCCGTGCAACACCTGTTTTTACTGTCTCAGGGGGAACCATTCCGCGTGCAGGACCTTGAGGACGACCCATTTCGATCCGGGCGGTTTTTCGGAATATATACGAATACCCGCCATCAACGTGGACAGGGGCGTGCTCAGGCTCCCTGACGGGGTCTCATACGACGAGGCCTCTTTTGTCGAGCCCCTCGGGTGCGTCGTGCGCGGGCAGCGGCTCGCCGGATTTCAGATCACCGACTGCGTGCTTGTGATGGGGAGCGGTATAACGGGGCTCCTCCACATCCAGCTTGCGAGGGCTCAGGGGGCGGGACGTATCATTGCGACCGATATAAGCGATTTCAGGCTCAAAGCCGCGTCTGATTTCGGCGCTGATCACACGGTGCATGCAGGCGAGGACATAGCTTCCTATTTGCGGAATCTTAACGAAGGACGCCTTGCCGATATGGTTATCGTATGCACGGGCGCTCAACCGGCGATCGAAGGCGCCCTCAAGCTCGCGGAGCCGGGCGGGACGATATTATTTTTCGCCCCTTCGGGGCCTGCTGCAACAATTACGATCCCCTATAACGACTTCTGGTGGTCGGGGATAAAGACCGTGAGCTCGTATGCGGCTTCCCCTTCCGATCTCGCCATAGCCCTTGAGCTAATACGGGCTAAACGGGTTAACGTGCTCGATATGGTAACTCATAGGCTTCCCTTGTCCGAGACCCTGAAAGGGTTCCGCATGGTGGAAGAGGCTCGGGACTCTATAAAAGTTATAATCAGCCCCGGTATCTGAACTATTATTTTTCCCCCAGCAGGTGACGAAGGATCATGCTGACTATTGCCAGCACCACGGCTGCGAAGAACGCAGTCCAGAAGCCGGCCACGTGGAAGCCCGGAGCTACCGAAGAAGCGAGCATCAGCATAAGTGCGTTGATGATTAGAAGGAATATCCCGAACGTCAGAATCGAGAGAGGGAGCGTAATGATCTTGAGAAATAGTCCTATCGTAGCGTTTATCAGTCCTATGATTACGGCCGCTATGAGGGCCGTCCCTATCCCTTCCACTACGAAGCCCGGAATAATATACGACACGATTAAAAGGCTTGCCGCGCTTATGATCCACTGAATCAAAAGGTATTTCATTGTATCCCCCTCCTTACCGAAATATTTGTGAAGGCCGATATTACGATACTCTCACGATATTATTCACGATTTATATTAAATATAAAGTGACCGAATGGGGCCGCTCTCATTTTGACACACATCCCTTTAAAACCTAAACTGTACGGTTATGGAAAAACCTGTTTTATATCTCATCGACGGCAGCTCATATATATTTCGTGCGTATTATGCGATAAGGGGACTCACGACATCGAAAGGGTTTCCGACGAACGCGGTTTACGGGTTCGCTTCCATGCTTTTCAAATTCCTGAAGGATTATAAACCGGCGTACCTGGGGATTGTCTTCGACGCCAAGGGGGACACCTTCCGAAACGAGATGTACCCGCTTTACAAGGCTAACAGAGGGGCGCCGCCGGACGACCTGGTTCCGCAGTTTTCAAAGATTTTCGAGGTCGTGGACGCGTTTAACATCCCGCAGTTCATGATGGAGGGATACGAAGCCGACGATATCATGGGCACTATTGCGAGGGACTACGAGAAGCGGGGCATGGATGTCGTTCTCGTCACCGGGGATAAGGACTTTTGCCAGCTCGTGTCCGAAAAAGTGAAACTCCTCGATACGATGAAGAATAAGGAAACGTTTGTCCCGGATGTCATTGAGAAATACGGCGTGCCGCCCGAAAGGGTGATAGATGTATTCGCCCTTATGGGAGACCAGGTCGACAACATTCCGGGGGTTAAGGGTATCGGCGAGAAGACGGCCATAGGTCTTATAAAAACGTTCGGCTCGCTCGATAACCTTCTTATGAATCTGGACGACGTCGCCGAAAGACAGAGGAAGCTCATCCGGGAAAAGCAGGGCGACGCGCTCCTCAGTAAAGAGCTCGTCACGATAAAGACCGATATCGATGTGGATATGGGTCTCGAGAAATTCAAATATGAAGGGTTCGATAAGGGAAAGCTGCGCGCATTATTCGAGGAGCTCGAGTTCAAGAACCTTCTGCGCGAGCTGGGCGATGGCGGGAGCGCCGCCGCAAAAGCGGATGAGAATCGTATCGTTCCCTACGATAACTATTCGCTCGTCCTGACGGAAGAGGGTCTTCACCGCGCGATCGAAAGGGTAAAGGAAACAGGAGAGGTTTCTATAGATCTGGAGACGACCTCGACCGATCCCATGCTCGCGGAAATCGTGGGCATAGCGCTCTGTCCCGCCCCTCACGAGGCTTATTACGTCCCTGTAGCGCACAGGTCGCTTGCCGACTCTTCGACAAGACAGCTCGCGCTCCCTTTCGTGCTCGAGAAATTAAAGCCCCTCATTGAAGACAAGGGCTTGAGAAAAATAGGCCAGAATCTTAAATACGAACTGGTTCTCTTGGAGATGTACGGGCTAAAGCTCACGGGTATTTCGTTCGATACAATCATCGCCGCGCATATGCTCGATTCATCGAGAATAAGCTATAGCCTGGATGAGCTCTGCAGGCTCTATCTGGGCCACAGGATGATTTCATACAGGGACGTGACGGGCACGGGGAAATCCAAAATTAACTTCGAAGAAGTCGAGCTCGAGGCAGCGAAGGTATATTCCTGCGAAGATGCGGATGTGGCGATGCTCCTTGCAAAGAAACTCGCCCGGGAGCTGGAAGAGATAAATCTGATCCGGGTTTACAGGGACATCGAGCTCAAGTTCATAGAAGTTCTTGCCCGCATCGAGATAAACGGGATGAAAATCGATGCATCGAGGCTTAAGGAATTGTCAAAGGAGTTCGATACCGGACTCAAGGAAATAGAAAAGACGATTTACGAGGAGGTAGGGTACGAGTTCAATTTGAATTCCCCCATACAGCTGCGCCAGGTCCTTTTCGAGACGCTGCGCCTGCCCCAGAAAAAGCTCACGAAGACGGGCGAATCTTCCACGGACGTCGAGGTGCTCACCGACCTCAGCAAGTTCCATTCAGTCCCGGAGAAGGTGCTCGAGCACAGGACCCTCTCCAAGCTCAAATCGACGTACGTGGACGCGCTCCCCAAGCTTATAAATCCCCGTACGGGGAGGCTTCACACCTCCTTTAATCCGGTGGGCTCATCGACCGGGAGGCTCAGCTCCAGTGAACCCAACCTCCAGAACATACCGATAAAGACCGCTCAGGGGAGGCGTATCAGGGAAGCCTTCATACCCGAGGAAGGCTACATCATGCTCTCCGCCGATTACTCTCAGATAGAGCTCAGGCTCCTCGCACATTTCTCGGAAGACGAGAGCCTGGTCGAGGCTTTCATGACGGGGAGCGACATTCATAACAGGACTGCCTCTGAAATTTTCGGGGTCACCGAGGACCTCGTAACCCCCGAGATGAGGAGATTGTCCAAGAATATCAACTTCGGGATCATATACGGTATAAGCGCCTTCGGCCTTGCAAAACAGCTGGGGACTTCCGTTTCCATCGCCAAAAGCTACATCGACGAATACTTCAAACGCTATAGCAAGGTTAAGGAATACATCCAGAAATCGATTGACGATGCCAGGAGTAAGGGTTATGCGGAGACGATCCTGGGACGGAGACGCCCTATCCCCGAGCTTAACTCGGATGACAGGAACAGGAAAGGGTTCGGGGAGCGTACCGCCATGAACACGCCGATTCAGGGCTCCGCGGCGGATATAATAAATATCGCTATGATCAGGATACAGGAAAAGCTCTCCTCCGATTACAGGACCCGCATGATACTGCAAGTCCACGACGAGCTCCTATTCGAGGTTCCCGAGGACGAGCTGGAAGTGATATCGCGGATTGTGAAGGACGGAATGGAGGGTGCCTGGAAGCTCAGGGTTCCTATAAAAGTCGAGATAGGAACCGGCAAGAACTGGGCGGAAGCACACTAATCACCATTCAAATTACCCCCGCCCGACTGATTCCCTTGATTAATACTTCACCCGTTACTAAGGGTACATCCGTCCGGGTCGACTGTCGCCGCCCCGCTCTGGTTTATTGCGGGTTTACTTGTCCCCCCGCTGATCGTACAGGTGTTCTCAGGATCTATTATGACCTCTGATGAACCCGCAGCCCTTATGCCGTTTTCATTTAAGGATGCGATAAAGATATTGTTATCGATGGGCGTAACGGTCTGCGCAATCCTGACGACTGCGTTGTTGTTTGATTTGATACCGTTTTTCTTTGCGCTTATCCTTATGTCTTCATCAGACTCGAATATTACAGTCGCGGAGTTTTCGGCGTTTATACCCTCTTTGCAGTCACTGAGAGATATACTCATGGCGGTGATTTCCACCCGGCCGTCCCCTTGCGCCCTGATACAATCGTTCCCGTTGCCGTCGATATTAAAATCGGCTTCGAGGTCGTTGAAAATTAATTCATCGTTGTTTACGTGTACGGGGTTCTGGGAGACTGTCCAGGTGTTAACTATGATATTGCTGCTATCGATTTGCAGCGTGACATCGAATTCGACATCACTGTCGCGCGTGACGGATATAAACCTCGAGAGGGTATAATTGGAGCCCTTGAACTCGATCTCAACAGTATCGGCATTAGGCTTGAACCCCAGAGAAAACTCCCCGAATTGGTTTGTTTTGGTTGAAGCGCGCTTGTTGTTGTTCTCAAATATAGTGACCTTTATGTCCGAAACCGGCCCGCTGATTACCTGTTGAACCGTACCGTTGATCCTTGTTTTGTTGTCTCCGCCTCCCCCGCCCCCACCGCCGCAGCTCCACATACTGGACGACATGAAAGAAACCAAAAGTAAGCAATATCAAAAGGAAAAGATTTTTATTCAGTAATTTAACCATGATCCTATCCTCCATAGTAGTTGGTTTATGGTTAAAATCATCCGCAAAAACATACAGCTTATCCTATATTAACTGAGAATATTGGATTTTTACATAGAGTTTGTTTGTCGAATCGAAATAATAGCTGTTTTGAGGTGTATTTTTTCATTACAATATTCCTTTGCCGGATATAGAGTAAAAAATAAGCGGGTCTCATGGGCGTAAAGATTAAAGCTGGGATTCTTGGAGCCACAGGTTATACAGGGGCGGAGCTGCTCAGGCTGTTGGTCAACCATCCCGGCGTAAACATAGAATGGCTTACTTCTGAGAAGTTCTCAGGAAGGAAAATATACGAAGTCTTCCCCCATCTAAGGGGATTTTCGGATCTGGAATGCAGAAGCGTATCGGGACTGAAAGACCTGGGTAAGGTGGATGTGGCCTTTTCCTGCCTTCCTCACGGCTCTTCGATGCATTTTACGGCCAGGCTTCTCGACGCCGGGGTCCGGGTCATAGATTTCAGCGCGGATTTCAGGTTTAAAAATCCCGATGTGTACGAAAAGCTTTTCAATACCGGTCATAGATATAAAAATTACATTAGTGATGCCGTGTATGGCATTCCAGAGATCTTCAGAAGGGATATAAGTAATTCAAGACTGGTTGCGAACCCAGGATGCTATGCGACAGGGGTCATACTGGGGTTGTACCCGCTTCTATCGGAGAGGCTCATAGACGCGGGCTCTATTGTCGCCGATGCCAAGGGAGGCGAGTCAGGAGGCGGACGCGCTCCGACCCTCGAGCACCATTTTCCCGAATCGAATGAAAACGTGAGGATTAATTTAAACGCCTCGAATAATCAGGGGCGGGAGATGGAAGAAGTGCTTTCACCTTTTTCCGGGACGGATGTCGGCATAAGCTTCATGCCCCACACGGTTTCCGTTAACCGTGGCATATTGACGACGATTTATTCCCGGCTTAAAGAAATGCGTACTTCTGAGTTTATTTCCGCGCTCTACAAGAAATATTATGGGAACGAGCCCTTTGTCAGGGTATACGCATCCGATGAATTCCCCGGCATTAAAGACGTAAGGTATTCGAATGTTTGTGGACTGGGTTTCACCTTGCTGTCGGATAGATTGATTACGGTCGTCGCTCTGGACAACCTCGTCAAAGGGGCGTCGGGGCAGGCTGTGCAGAATATGAATATAATGTTCGGTTTTGAGGAAACGGAATCGCTCGGCGGTTCGGGAATATATCCATAGGGAGAATTTGCCCGGCATGAATACGCTATCAGGACTCTTTTTATCTGCGGCCGAGAAATTCTCCTCCCGCACTGCCGTTATCGAAGACGGCATAAGCGTCACGTATGAAGACCTTGTCCGGAGTGCCCGGGCGTTCGCGTCCCTTCTTTCCTCCCGCGGAGTTGTGAAGGGTGACAGGGTCGCGATATTCCTTCCCAACTCTATCGAGTTCGTGACGGCGGTTTTCGGAGTGTCGTTGTCCGGGGCGGTGTCCGTCCCTATCAACAGCTCGTTTAAGACCGGCGAGGTCGGTTTTTATCTGGAGCATTCGGGCGCGAGACTTCTTGTGACCGGGGACGATTTGATAAACACGGCTGCGGAAGCCTCATCCGGCAGAGGGATAGAAGCCGTCTCGATAAAGGGGGACAAAGCCTCCTGGAAATTTCCCGGAGAATACTCCGGGCAGCCCCTCGACTCTAATGTCAGACCGGAAGATGAGGCTATATATCTCTATTCAACAGGCTCGACCGGAAAACCTAAAAGGGTGGCCAGGACCCACTATAACCTCTCGGCCCTCGCAGACAACCATACGGAAACCGTGGGCTGGACACATAAGGACAGGGTACTCTTCACGGTTCCCATTTCTCACACCTACGGCTTCGGGAACTTTATAAGCGCGGTGAAAGCAGGGGCTGCCGTGGTCGTTTCAGGCGATTTTAACAGGAACAGGGTCCTCGATATCCTCGTGAAGGAGTCCATAACAGCCTTCCCATCGGTCCCCGTTATGCTCGACGTACTGTCGAAAACGTACTTGGCCTCACCGATAGATCTGTCGTCACTCAAATTGGTTATTTCCGCAGGCGCCCCTCTGGAGGAGCGCACCTTTTACAGGTTCCATGAGAAATTCTCCATTTACCCGAGACAGCTTTACGGCTCGACCGAGACCGGAGTCATATCGATTAACCTCTGCGATGAGGATGAAATCGGGGAACGGTTTAATTCTGTCGGAAGGCCGGTCAAAAACGTCATAGTCAAAGTTTTTGATGAGGACGGCAAAGAAGCCGCCGCCGGGGAGCTTGGCGAGATCGCCGTCAGAAGCCCGTCCATGACGACGGGTTATTACGGACTCCCGGAAGAAACAGCGAGGGTATTCAGAAACGGCTACTACTTCACGGGGGATTTGGGGAGGATAGACGAAGAGGGGTACATATACATCACGGGGCGAAGGAAGTTTCTTATCAATGTAGGGGGATTTAAGGTCGACCCGACTGAGGTGGAAAATCTCCTCTCCCAGCATCCGGATATAACCGAGGCCGCGGTGCTGGGCATAAAAGACAGATCAGGGAATGAGCGCGTGAAAGCCGTGATCGTTGCAGGACGCCCTATCGAGGCAAGGGAGGTGTTGGAATATTGCAGGGACAGGATTACTGAATATAAGATTCCTCAGATTATTGAGTTTCGCCATGAGCTTCCGAGAAGCCCTACAGGTAAAATACTAAGGGAGCAATTAAAATGATAACAAATCTGGGACGGGCCAATGAGTGAGGATACGAGAGAGAGGGTAAGGAGAGTCCTTGCCGAGAATGTTCTCAAAGAAATGAACCCCGGCGGGATAGCGGACGATTTTCCTTTAATCGAGTACGGCGTCGGTATCGATTCCGTTGCCAGGCTCGAATTTCTGGTCGCGCTTGAAGAGGAGTTCGGGGTGAAGCTCGACGAAAGCGAGATAACCCCGGATTTTTTCGAGACTATTGAGAGTATTTCGGATTACATTTCGGAAAGGATCCGATAAATTAATAATGCCTTTAAGCTGACAAAAACTTTCTAGTTCGTTAAGCCTTTGTCTTTTAGATATTTTTCGAAGGAATTGATGAATTCTTTCCTGACTCGTTCGCTCGCCCTCCCGATGGGCTCGATCACGGTCTTTTCATACAGCTCGAAAGCGGTTTCTTCGAGCTTTGTGTCGCCTGTAGTCCTCGCGAGTCTCAATATGGCGATAGAGTTATAGAAGATCGCTTTAAACAGGGACTTCCTGGCATCGTTGAACTTGAACTCCTCGATCGACTTCTGGGCTTCGAGGAGGGCATAATACCCGACACCGAAGAATAATGTGAGCAGTTTTTTAGCTTCTTCCGGGGACATTCCTTCTATCAGATAGACGAGCGGTGCCTCTACGATCGATTCGAGCTCTTTCTCCCTGCTGATAATATTGGCGAGCTCTTTTACCTTCTCGTCGTCGGCGTTGTTGATCAGGTCCTTTAATGCGCCCTGGACATATTCGAGCGCAAAACTGTCTCTGATCTCTTCGAGTGTAAGTCCTTCCGATTTCAGAGCCTTAATGTGCGCGAGCTTCTCCAGAGTCGCATCGGGAAATACAAGATGTGTCTTTGTTTCCCCGCCCACTGTAAATTTCTTTCTCTTCGGTTTGGGTATGAGACCGAGTCTAGAGCAGATTTTAATTGTTTTTTCCGGGTCGGTTCCGAGGTCTATCTTCCTTTTTTTTGCCTCTCTTATCATTTCTTCCAGTGAAATTTCTGCCATACCATCATATTAAGCAGGATATGAACCCTTTGTCAATCCGTTTTTTGATGGACTTTCGGTCATATACGCAGTGCCTTCCCCGGGGCTTATCGTATGCGGGGATAAAAAGCTTTTATGTAATCCGTCAACAAATAACGTATTAACTTATAGTTTTATATTTTGATGCTTCGTTGATTTTAGATGGGTTTTGGTTTATTAATTTCTGATGGCCAAGAGTACTCTGGTTTTGTATGAACCTCTGAACAGTATGACGGATAAAAGCTATTACTGGTCCGAGTATGTTCAATTTTATGAACTATATTGGGGCGGTCCGACCTCTCCGTTCGGTGTCTGGTTCGGAAATGAATACGAATCTTTCGTAAACGCCCTGTCCAATAACCTTGGAATCGCTGCGGAAGAGATAGAGCACTGCTTTTTTACGAAGGATGAAGATGGTAAATACTATGTAGCTCCGTTCCAGTCTAAGGCGAACTTGTTTTTTTGCGAGAATTTCATCCCGGTCGAATGGTTTTTACTTTTCAGCGAGGAAGATAGGCAAACCCTCTATACCCACTGGGGGTTTAACGCCCTTCATTACGATACAAGAGTACACACGGCCCTCGACAGATTAAGCGAAGCCGAGGGCATACTTGCTGATGTCGTAAAAGGACGCCCCGGAGACCTGGATAATTCCGCCTATATTTATATCGAGGACAATTTATCGAAAGGGCTGGCCGATCTTAAAGCATGGCTTTCAGGTTTCGATCCCAGCGGATTCATCGTTCTAAACTACGGCGAGCTTTGCTCCGTTATCAATCCCTACAGCCTGGAACGTGAGCGCTCCGTGGAAGAGGCGTGGAAGTTCCTCGGTTTATTAGATAAGGGAAATTTCCGTCAAGCCAACGAATCGCTTAAGGCTTTTTTGCAGAAGTGGGACGATATTAGGAGTTTTGCCTCGGGAAACCTGGACAACTCCACGATTCAGTGAAATTGAAAATTGGGATTGCCGATTTTTCATTCGCAATTAACCAATTATTTCCAATTAGCCCGTCTTCTCAATACTCAATACATAGTACCTATCATCCCGGGTTAGTTCCTCTCCGAATGGTTTTCACGGCTCTTTCGTATCAGTAGATATGGGCGGCGGAGGGCATTAGTCTCAAAAAAGTCCGGCTTTTCGACGATATAAGACCATATAAACGCCGTTTTCTTCAATGATCTGTCTCGGTTATAGCTCATGTTTTGAATCTGAAACCAAATGCCGTTCGTACTGGTTTATAGAAGTAAGATCGAATTCAGTCAGACGCATCCAGCTGCTGATTAGGAACATCATAATTAGAAGGAGGCTAGTAATGTTGAAGAAGCCTGAATTTATTGACGTATTCAGTGATTTCGAAGCTAATCAAGCGGAATCGATAGTGGAAAGCTTCGACCAGGATGAATTGGAAGAAGTTGAAGTTTACTTTGATGAAGAACCACAGCCGGTTGCGGACTCCGGTCAAAATTTAACGGAGGCATCCGCTGACGAACAGGAAATTAGTCAGGATCTGAGGCTTGTTAACGCCTATTTCAAGGAAGTGAGCACGGAGGCGCTTCTGGCACCGCACGAAGAGGCGCATGTTGCGGCAAAGATTAAGTGTTGTGAGGAGAGAGCAAGGGATATAAGGAGAAAGATCGAAAAGATTCTCGGGAAAAGATTAGGGGATGACGTGGATAGGATTCATTCCGAAGTTAAGAATTTCCTGGAGACAAGCAGCGAGAAACCCTCTTCTAAAAATGGGATAAGGCATTTGAAGACCGTAAGGGATCTCACATTGCTGATGAATCTCTATGAGGCGTATGTTACGAAAGGTTTTCAATTGAGGAACAGGTTTATTAAAGCCAACCTGAGGCTCGTAGCGAGCATGGCGAAGAGATATGTAGGGAGGGGCGTTCCCTTTCTCGATTTGATTCAGGAAGGTAACCTCGGATTGATCAAAGCCGTCGAGAGGTTTGATCATACCAAGGGTTACAGGTTTTCGACTTATGCATGCTGGTGGATAAACCAGGCAATGACGAGGGGCATATTCAATCAGACGAGGACGGTAAAGATGCCCGCATACCTGCTTGAAAAGGCAGGCAAGGTCAGGCATGTAAGGAGGCTGCTGACAAGTGACTATGAGAGGGAGCCGTATGCGGAGGAGATTGCGGAAAAAGCGCAGATGAGTGTCGAGAACGTGAAAAGGATTCTCGAGTCCAGTATAAACAAGGTGGTGAGGCTCGACACACCCGTATGGAGCGGCGAAAAAGCGACTTACATGGATTTCATAGAAGATTCGAACTCTCTCGAAGTGGACAGCGTGATAGCTGAAATCTCCATACCCGACAATATAAACGACGCCCTTTTGATGCTTTCCATAAGGGAGAGGGAAGTCGTGAAGATGAGGTTCGGTATCGGTTACGACTGCCCTTATACACTGGACGAGATAGGCAGGAAGTTCCGTTTGACGAGAGAGCGGATAAGGCAGATCGAGAAGAAGGCGCTCGACCGTATAAGGAGGTCGAAGTCCGCCCCTGTCCTTAGAAGTTTAATGGACGTTTATAACTGATCCCATGTAGATTCCTTTTCACGCCGGAGGAGTCTGCTTATATCCCGATAGGAAACACCGATTAATCCTGGTGCAGGCGGGTTCCATGGGCCTGTGCCCTATGTTATACCCTTCAAACGTGGAATTCTTACCTTATTGTGTATATTATCGATTTGATAATCCTCGAAATGAACGCCGATGATATAAGTAAAATCATACGTGTTTTGAGAAGGGAGTCCCCGGGGTGGGATGTGCCTGCGGTTACGCTTGAGGCGGAGAGTTCGCACGACCCCTTCAGGGTGCTCATTTCCACTGTTTTGAGTCTCAGGACAAAAGACGAAACCACCGCTGCGGCATCGGGAAGGTTATTCAGCATTGCGGATAACCCCGAAGATATGCTTAATCTCGGCGAGGAGGAGATCATTCAGGCGATATACCCCGTGGGGTTTTACAGGACCAAGGCAAAAAACATCCGGGGAATCTGCCGTGACCTGATAGACAAATACGGCTCGCGTGTGCCGGATGATCTGGAAAACCTGCTTCAGCTTAAGGGCGTGGGCAGAAAGACCGCGAACCTCGTATTGACTTTGGGGTATGGCAAACACGGGATCTGCGTCGATACGCACGTTCACAGAATCTCGAACAGACTGGGATATATTAAAACCAGAAACCCGCATGATACCGAAATGGCGCTCCGAAATAAGCTCCCGAAGAGGTATTGGATCGAATACAACAGCCTGCTCGTCGCATTCGGGCAGCACATTTGCCGTCCCGTTTCACCGAAATGCACCCTCTGTCCCGTCGAAAGTTACTGCGATAAGGCGGGCGTTCAAAAGAGCCGCTGAAGGATAAGTATTTGTCCCCTTGTTTATATACTCGAATGTTTGACTATCCCGCTATCTCACATATAATTCATTAACCTCTTACCCAGCTTACTTGTCCATAAATCCGGGAGGTTTGTACGGTTTGGAAACGGTAGTATTTTATCTCTTTGCCGCCCTCTCAGTCGCAGGCGCGCTGCTCGTCATCACGCACAGGAATCCTGTCTCGAGCGCTCTGTCGCTCGTTCTGACCCTCTTCTCGACGGCTGTACTTTTTGTCCTTCTCCTGGCCCATTTCGTTGCGGCCATCCAGATACTTGTTTATGCCGGGGCGATAATGGTTTTATTCCTGTTTACGGTAATGTTTCTGAACCTCAGGCCGGACGCGCTCAGGTTCGACGCGCGGAACATGGCTTTTAAAACGAGCGTCTTGCTCGTCGTTTTGCTGTTTACGGGTTATTTCGCGAGCGTGGCTTTTAACAAGGCCTTTTCTCAGGGTTATACCTCCCCTTCCCTCACGGAAGGGTTCGGTACGGTTGAGGGTGTCGGGAAACTGCTTTTCAGCGATTATCTTCTGCCCTTCGAGCTTACGTCGGTTCTGATCGTGGCTGCAATAGTCGGCGTTGTCGCAATAGCGAAAAGGAGGGAAAGCTGAGTTGGGTATTTCTATCGGGCATTATTTTGTTCTGAGCGCTATATTGTTCGTAATAGGGGCCTACGGAGTAATCGCCAGGAGGAACCTGATTGTGGTTCTGATGTCTCTCGAGCTGATGCTGAATTCCGCCAACCTCGCTTTCGTCGCTTTCTCGAGGGCCTATAACGACATGACCGGTCAGGTCTTCATGATTATGTCCATCACCGTCGCCGCAGCCGAAGTAGCGGTGGGGCTCGCTCTCGTCGTGGCGGTTTACGCGCACCGGGAGACCCTGGACATAGATATATTAAAAATTCTCAAAGGTTAGATAAATATGACAGTCTGGATTATTCTGGTTCCACTCATCGGTGCGGTCGTGAACGGGCTTTTTTTTGCCTCGGGATTCTGGAAGAAGTATCTCCGCGGCGACGAGCATACGGAAAAAACCGTGGTCAGTATTGTAGGCTGCGGCGTAGTGTTGATATCCGCGCTCATTTCGTCGGTGCTCTTCTTCAGGCTTCTATCCGTCGAGCCGTCCCGGAGAGAGATAATACAAAACCTCTTTGAATGGATTCCTTCCGGCAGCTTTACGGTCAGCTTCGAGCTCCTTTTCGATACGCTCTCCTGCGTAATGGCGCTCATCGTCACCTGGGTCGGCTTCCTGATACATGTGTATTCGGTCGGATACATGCACGACGACAAGGCTTATTCGAAGTATTTCACTTACTTGAATATCTTTATTTTCTTCATGCTGACGCTGGTTCTCGGGAACAGTTTCCCGCTCATGTTTGTCGGCTGGGAAGGGGTCGGGCTCGCATCATACCTCCTTATCGGCTTCTGGTACGAAAACCCGGAGAACGCGAACGCCGGAAGAAAAGCTTTTATCGTGAACAGGATAGGCGATTTCGGTTTTATTCTCGGAATCTTCCTCATATTCTTTGTATTCGGCTCCGTGAATTATCAGGAGGTGTTCGGAAAGGCTTCGGACCCCGCATTCATGAGTGCTGTCCCCGCGGCCGTAATCACTGTGATTGCATTACTCCTCTTCGTCGGAGCGGTCGGCAAATCCGCTCAGATACCGCTATATGTATGGCTCCCGGACGCAATGGCGGGACCCACCCCGGTGAGCGCGCTCATACATGCGGCTACAATGGTCACTGCCGGCGCATATATGATCGCGAGGTGTAACGTAATATACTCACAATCGCCGACAGCCCAGATGGTCGTGGTTACCGTCGCGGCTTTGACATCCTTCCTGGCCGCCACGATCGCCATTACTCAAAACGACATAAAAAAGGTGCTCGCTTATTCAACCATAAGCCAGCTCGGGTATATGTTCATGGGGATCGGCGTAGGGGCATATACAGCGGGCTTGTTCCACCTCGTAACACATGCATTCTTTAAAGCGCTCCTGTTTTTAGGTTCGGGAAGCGTTATACACGCACTTTCAGGCGAGCAGGATATCAGGCACATGGGCGGGCTCAGAAAATTTATCCCGACCACGGCCATAACGTTTTTTATAGGCACTCTGGCCATAGCCGGCATACCGTTCTTTTCGGGTTTTTTCAGCAAGGATGCGATACTGGGCGCTGTCTATGAGCGCGGGTACTTTATCCATTGGCTGATCGGCATCGTTACGGTCATATTGACCGCTCTGTATATGGGCAGGCTCTATCTACTGACGTTCGAGGGTAAGTCGAGGGTTGCGGATAAGATAAGGGATCATATACATGAATCCCCTTGGACTATGACGATTCCTCTCATGATTCTCGCGGTTCTTTCCGTCATAGGGGGGTACATGGGGGTCCCAGAATTCATGGGCGAGCTTGTAGGCATCCATGAATCCAATTTGTTCGATAAGTTCGTTTCTTCCTCGATCACGATGGATAGTGTAATTTCCGCAGGTCATCATCTATTCGGCCATACTACGCTGATCGTATTTTCTATCACTGCCGCCGCCGCGGGTATCATTGCCGCCTTCTATTTGTACTACATAAAACCTTCTCTTCCCGATAAGATTGCCTCAAATGAGAATATCGAGCCCTTATATGAGGGGTCCCTGAACAAATGGTATGTGGATGAGCTCTACGATTATATCTTTGTTCAGCCGTTTAAATACCTTTCGGAGCAGGCTTCGAAATTCGATTTGAGATTTATTGACGGAGCAGTAAACGGCGTTGCCGATATTTTAAAAGAGATGGCGTTGACACTTCAGGCCGCACAGAGCGGGGTGCTGCGCAGCTACGCCACGCTAATGGCAATAGGGGCGCTTGCAATACTGGCTTTCATAATATTGTGGCAGAGCTTTTAGGACGGGCTTAGTTTCCCTTCATCCGATTCGGCAGTTTCAATTTATTCCTATCGCCTCTTCGTTTAAAACCGACATGCCCGATCTGCCAGCCTCGATTCAAACTCCCTCGGCGCAGCGAACTTTTTTTACTCCGCAGTCTCAGCCGGTTTTTAATGAATGTTCTATTGTTGAGGGATAAAAAAAAGGCGGCAGCCTTTTCGTGGCCGCCGCCTTTTGTAATCTTCGGTACGCCTTCAGGCGTCTTATTTACACATCGAAATAAAGCTTGAACTCGTAAGGCACGGGTCTCAGCTTCACGGGGTTTACTTCCTTATCCGTCTTGTATTCGATCCAGGTTTCTATAACGTCTTCGGTAAAGACATCGCCCTTCATTAGGAATTCGTGGTCGTTCTCGAGTGCCTTGAGAGCGTCCTCGAGCGATCCCGGAACATTCGGGATACCGGCTAATTCCTCGGGACCCAATGCATAAATATCTTTATCCAGAGGTTCGCCAGGGCTAAGCTTCTTCTCGATGCCGTCAAGACCCGCCATCAGCATTGCGGAGAATGCGAGATAGCCGTTGCATGAAGGATCTGGGAATCTGCACTCGAGCCTTTTAGCCTTGGGGCTAGGGGAGTACATTGGGATCCTTATTGCCGCGCTCCTGTTCCTTGCGGAATAAGCAAGGTTCACCGGGGCTTCAAAACCCGGTACGAGACGCCTGTAGGAGTTGGTCGTAGGGTTGGTCAATGCGCATATCGCCCTTGCGTGTTTTAAGATTCCGCCTATATAGTTCATGGCAAGGTCGCTCATACCGGCATAGCCGTTACCTGCAAAAAGCGGTTTATCCTTTTTCCATATCGACTGGTGAACGTGCATACCCGAGCCGTTATCCTCGAACAAGGGCTTTGGCATGAATGTAACGGTCTTTCCGTGTCTTTTAGCGACGTTTCTTAGCACGTATTTATACCACATCATCTGATCCCCCATCTGTACGATCGGGGAGAACCTCATATCGATTTCACATTGACCGGCGGTCGCGACTTCGTGATGGTGGGCTTCGATCTCGATGCCGAGATTCTCGAGCTCTTTGACCATTTCGGAACGCATATCCTGAAACGTGTCCGAGGGAGGCGTGGGGAAATAACCTTCCTTATGCCTCGGCTTGTAACCCAGGTTGGGGTTTTCATCCCTTCCCGAATTCCATATTCCCTCGATTGAATCCACAAAGTAATATCCCGAGTTCGAAGTCTGGTCGTACCTCACGTCGTCGAAAATAAAGAATTCGAGCTCAGGTCCGAAAAACGCTGTATCTCCTATGCCCGTGCTCCTCAGATAGGCCGCAGCCTTCTTGGCTATGTTGCGGGGGTCGCGGGAATAAGGCTCGCGGGTTATCGGGTCTACGATATCGCAAATAATGGCCATAGTCGGGTGAGCCATAAAAGGGTCTATTCTGGCTGTTTCAGGGTCGGGAATAACGAGCATGTCGCTTGCGTGGATAGACTGCCATCCTCTGATGCTCGATCCGTCGAATCCGAGACCTTCTTCGAAAGTCCCGGGTTCGAATACATGTGCGGGGACGCTGAAATGCTGCCACATTCCCACAAAGTCCAGAAAGCGCAGATCTATCATTTCTACGCTGTTATCCTTAATTATTTTTAATACATCCGAGGGCTTTTTGGGAAACATTTCCTCGGGTCCTCCTTTGCTTTTGGTCTTTCTTGCTGTAGGCATATTCGTACTGCTCCTCCTGTGGTTTTAAAATTCACTTGATTATAAGGCATCCTCTCCCCTTTCGCCAGTCCTGATCCTGATGACCTCTTCCATTGGGAAAATGAATATTTTTCCGTCGCCGATTTTACCTGTTTTTGCGCTGTCCATTATGGCATCTATAACCTTGGTTACCATGTCATCGGATACGACAATCTCAAGCTTGATTTTTGGCAGGAAATCTATTACGTATTCGGCCCCTCTGTAGAGCTCGGTATGCCCTTTTTGTCTTCCGAAGCCTTTAACCTCAGTCACTGTAAGACCCTGTACCCCGACTTCTTTAAGGGCTTCCTTTACGTCGTCCAGCTTGAACGGTTTAATGATTGCTTCTACTTTTTTCATGGGATTTTCCTCCTTCCCATTCAATTGATGCAAACAACATACCACTTATCGAAAAGCTTTTCAATCAATAATAATAGGGGTTTATAATAGAGTATCCCGTGTAAGTGCCTAAAACTTAAGCAAAGCATTCCAAAAATTAAACATTCCCCGAGTATGTTTGAAACCGTATCGTTACTCAGCACATGAACAAAGATGAAGAAACCGTATAAGGTCTGATTCCGGAAACGTCCCTACGTCAACTGCGAGTCGGGACAATATGAGTCTTCATCATCCTCAGCCGTGAATTTATTCATCGGCACGATTCCGGACCTAACTCTTGATCGGACAATAAGCCGGGCTTATAAGTGTGCGAGAGGGATTACGCCTTCATTCTCGTTTCTCCAGCCTTGAATTTAGATAGCCTCATCCGGTTATTTCATTATGTTCCGGCCATGAACTTTACGGCTCTACTGTGCATTGATTTCATGTCATTGACGTTTTTTGTCAGTTTTCAGGAAAATAACAGGTCGTTTCGAAGTATTTAATAAAGTAATTTCTGGCACTTACACCGGAGCTATGCATTCTTTTGCATATGGCATGATAATTGCTCTCTTCAATATTATGAGAATGCATCTGGCAAAATTGCTGGTTAGGGGAGCTTTAGTCAACCTGGAGCAGATCAGGGAGGCTATGGAGCTCCAGAGGGATTCCGGATACGAGCTGGGAGAGGCTTTGGTTAATCTGGGATACATCACCGAACCGCAATTAATCGAATTTCTGGGCAATGAGTACGGCGTTCCGGTCATGGATATAGATGACTGCGATATAGAGGAAAGCGTTGTAAATCTGATTCCGAAAGACATTGCGCTTGAAAAATTTTTGGTACCCATCAGGGTTGAAGGCACGGATTTAACGATTGCCCTGTCCGACCCCTCTAATATTTTACTGCTCGACGACCTGGGGTTTATTACGGGTAAAAACATTAAACCCGTGGTTTCTTCGGAAAGGTCGATAAAGAATAAGCTATCCAAATATTACGGCGAAAGGGAATCCGCCGGGGCGCTTCCGGATGACGAAGTATCCGGTGAGTCCGGGAATACGGACAGGACAAATGAGGCTTACTTATTTTCAGATAGAAAAAGCAGCCCGATAGACGACATTATAAAAGAGATCGATCAGTATAAGAGAGATCAGTCGTCCGTGAATAATTTCACGGGCTCTGAAGAGGAGCTTTTAAACGCGGGGCTCGATTCGGGCTCAGTTGATTTTAACGTAGAGTCTGTAAAGTCGGAGGTCATAAAAGAAAATAGAGAAGGTGTGAATAAGCCGGATGATAAATTTGTTTTCGATTTTACGGATGCATCGGCTGGAGGTTCCGGCTCCCCGGCTCCGGATTCCGGTGCGGGGTTCTCTATGTCGGGAGACGGGTCTCGGGCAGGCTCAGCCCATGATGAAGTGCTTGGGATGAGGGCTGGCGCCGAGGAGTCGTATTCACAGGATGAAAATGGCGGAATTTCAGGAAAAGAAATTAAACGCGACGATGATTCGGGTAATGATCGCGCCGAAAATAGTTCTTCACAGGCTGAGAACTTTTTTTCTCAAATAAAAAATGATATTGAATCCGAGAGTCCTGATTTTACCGAGGAATCGGATACCGGAGCAGACGGCGGGGGAGGAATCGGTTTTACCCCACCGCCGGAGAATGGAGTAATTAGCCATAAAGAATTTTCCCCGGAAACGAGCGCTGCAGAAGAGGCTGTTCATGCGGGATCGGAAGATGGACTCGATGGATCCGAAGAGGACGGTGTTGAAGGGCAAGGGGGCGGCTCACATGAACCTGAAGCCGATGAGAATGACCGCTCTCCTGCAGTAGAGTTTGTTGAAGACCGGGAAATTAATTCTGATAATGAGGATAATGCAGGGAATGCGGTCAATTACTCCTCCGCCCGGGAACACAATTCGAGTAACAGTACCGAATCCCGCGGGACTGAAGAGGGTCTCGGCGGCGGGCATACAGTTTCGGGAGAGGAACCTTCCGAAATCGCTCCGATTATGAATTCCGCTAAGTCAGTCGAGCCTGAGACAAAAGGAGACGATGCCAGGCGCTCGATTCTGATAGTGGATGTAAGTCCCACGGTCCAAAAAATTATGAGGATAACACTTGAAAGGGCCGGGTACAGGGTATCTGCGGCAGGCGACGGGATGCAGGCTCTTGCAAAGATTAATGAAGCGATTCCCGATTTGATATTCGTTGACATTAAATTGCCCCACATGGACGGTTACCAGCTCTGTAAAGTTGTTAAAAGTCATGGGCTGACAAAGGATATACCTGTGGTGATGCTGTCAGGAAAGCTCGGGGTTCTCGATAAGATGAAAGTGAAGATGTCGGGGGCGAGCGACTATATAACCAAACCTTTCGGGGCCGATTCTCTTGTTGAAGCTGTGGAGAAGTATGCCGGGTAATGGGACACGGGACATACGGTATATAAATAGGGAGATGTATCGGGACACGCAAACATGATACGTAAATTTTTCGTCGTCGATCAGGATGGAGAGAATAAGGACTACGTCAAGTCGGGCGGGCCGGCTGCCGAAAGGGGGTCTCGGAACGAGATCGAACTTGAAACCGGACTATTACTTTTACTTTCCGAGCTGGCTCTGCTGGTAGACGAATTAAAGGAAATAAAGGATAAACAGCCGGTTCAGGCTCTTCAAATATTAACCGACACCGTGAACAAGGCAGCCGAGTTTTCAGAGAAATCTCTTAACGACGGTCTTGAAGAGGGGTTTATGACGGGTGCGCTCAATGATGCCTCGGGGAGCTTTTCGCATCTAAAGCTGCTGCACGTGGATCATAACCGTATATCCGCTCAGACCGCTATTAACCTCTACGGGGGCTGGACGGGGGCAAGGAATGATAAAAATCAGGCGTTCCAGCAGATTTCACTCGGTATGGTTCGGGTACTCGAGTCGTATTTAAATCTTATTACGGGAACTTTTGATACGCCTTATTTGGCTCAGGAGTGGAAAGATACATCCGATATTTACATTAATGAGCTTACCGAATCCGTTAAGAGTGTAACTTTCGGATGACAGTATAAAAAATCCCTACCGAACCGCCCGTCTGTTACCCTCTTTTCAGGCGTTTTGAAAGAACCATTTGTAACCTTCTTCTGCCCCGGGACAACCTCGACATGACCGTCCCCATCGGTATACCGACGATATCGGCGATTTCCTTATAGGAAAGCCCTTCTATCTCGTGCAGCACAATGACTTCCCGGAAGATAAGCGGCATGTTTTTGAGCGCGTTGTTGAGCAGCTCTTTGCAACCCATGGCGTTGAAGAACTTTTCCTGCCTTGTCTCGATGTGCCGTTCCGCCGTATAACCGGGTTCGAGTTTCGAACTATGCAAGGCCTCGTCGAACTCTACCTGCTGCTTGCGTACATGCTTGCTCTTTAACCAGCTATAAGATGTGTTGCGTACGATTGTCAGGAGCCAGCTGAGGCTGTTTATCTCCGTGTACTTATCGAACGATCTGAATGCCCTTATATAAGCCTCCTGCACTACGTCCTCTGCGTCCTGGTCGTGACCCGTGATCCACCTCGCAAGATTATAGGCCGAATCCATGTGGTTCAGCATCTGCTCTTCGAATCGTTCTACTACTCGCGATTTATTCAAACCGCTCACCGAGTTCTGGTTTTAAGTTCCGCGTCCCGATAGACGTTCTGATTTCGTCGGGGTTTGGGGCATCCGATATATGTTCATTGAAAGTACCGCTGTATATATTATTGACATTAATCGCCATATTCGGATGAGTATTATTATAAGTCTATCACGAGTTCGCAATCAAGTACCTGAATACAGGCATAGGGTTCGGACTGTTTCGGGTCATTTAGCGGAATTATATTCCCCGCCGGGTCTGTCAATTCCGGCTTCGGGTGAACAGGATATACAAAATAAATTTTTCGTCCTGATTTCTACGTGCCCCGGACCTTGATATATTATATCTATTGAGAAAAGAAACACGTTTGGCAATTCAAGTTCAACGGAAGCTGATATGCAGAGAGAAAAGAACGTATTCGGCGAAGAACTCGAGAGCTGCTCGGTATCCCCGATGACCGGATTCTACCGTGACGGATGCTGCAGGACAGGTCCTCAGGACCTCGGCATGCATGTTGTCTGCACCGAGGTCACAAGGGAGTTCTTGGAATTTTCGAAATTGCGCGGGAATGATCTTACCACTCCGAATCCGGAGTACGATTTTCCGGGCTTAAAGCCGGGGGACAGGTGGTGCCTCTGCGCGCTCAGGTGGCAGGAAGCGCTTGATAGCGGGTTCGCTCCTCCCGTCATACTCGCGTCGACCCATGAATCCGTGCTCGATGTCATTTCGCTCGAGGATTTAAAAAAACATGCGATAGACCTGGCTTGAGTGAGACTCGGCAGTAGGGTGACATTACCCGACCGTCTCGGCTCTTGGCTCAGTATTACCAATGCTGCGGACGGGACGGCCCGTTAAAAAAGCCGCCACTCATTTATTATTGCCGCTCTTCTTGGTATTGTCGATTCTTACGAGGACCCTCCGGGGCTCTATATTTTCAAGAGAAATATCCTTGGGGAATTTCAGACTCGATTCCGATATATTTACCGTCTTTATCCCTTTCCTCGCCTCCGGGATCTTGAGGAAAAGCTCGACCTCCTTCTCGTTAAAGAAGTAAAACGCTCTTCTCGGACCGAGGAACGTAACTTTCACCGTCTCGGGTTTTATGTCCTCGACCTTAAGGTCCGATGGCAGCGTAGTATATTTGACCGGAACGTTGTAGGTCATGTAAACGAGCTTCGATTCGTGTACAAAGACGAACCAGAGAGCGATCGCCATGAATATGGCAATAGCTTTTTCTCTGTAATTTTTTGTAAAAAAAGTAAACCAGTGCGTTCTTTTTTTAATCGGGTTCACTTCACTGTAAAATTTTTCCAGGATGAGGTTGAGCTGCTCGCTTCCGATCTCCCTCAGCTCACCGTTTCTTGCGACGGAGACAGTGCCTTTTTCTTCCGAGACGACAAGACACAGGGCGTCGCTTAACTCCGATAAACCCAGTGCCGCTGCGTGCCTTGTGCCTCTGTTCAGAAGCATGGCGAAGTTTTTCGAAAGCGGAAGATGGCAGGAAAATTTAACTACATTTCCATTATCGATAATTATAGCTCCGTCATGCCCTATCGAGTGAGGATCGAGGAGGCTCTTAAGCAGCGGCTCACTTAATTTTCCGTTGAGGTTCTTGCCCCCTTCGACCGACCTCTCTATAGTAGTTTTTCCGGGGAGGACGATGAGGGCTCCGATTTTGTCCTTCGCAAGATCGGTAATTGTATTTACAAGAACTTCTATTTCCTCCCGGGACGAGCCGCGGGATCTCTCCAGGGCCAGCTGCGGGTTCAGGCTCCAGAGCGCGATTTGCTCCAGGAACTGCCTTATCTCTTCCTGGAAGATTATTATGAGAGCGATAAATATGACTGCAAAGAACGTCTGGAGCACCGAGGTCGTGAGTACCAGGTTAAACTGGCGGGCCAGGAGGTAGATTATACTGATTATGATTACGCCCGTGAGCACGAACCGCGCTTTTGTCTTATTGAATAATACGAGTACCGAGTAGATAAGAAGAGACATGAAAGCGATATCGAAGAGACCCGGTATGCTGATTTCATTTATAATATCGGTGATGAATTGGCTGGGATTCAATTATATTAACCCTTCACGTTCGGTTTTTTAAGTATATCAGAAGAGTCGTCGGTCTGACAGTTTTTTGTCGGAGCTGGTCTCATTCCCATACTGCATATTATTATATATTTCTGATCTTTTATTAAAATTCATCGGCTTTATGCCACCAGTATAACCCTTAAATCCATAACATTTGTATTTGTCGGTCCCGTGTAGAGGAGATCGCCGAGCGGCTTAAAAAAATTGTAGGAGTCGTTTTCGCTGAGGCGTTCGTATGCGTTCAATCCCAATATTCGCGCCCTTCCTATCGTTGTGCCGTCCGCAATCGCCCCCGCTGCGTCGGTAGGGCCGTCGGTCCCGTCGGTCCCGCCGCTCAGCACAAGAACATTTTCAAGTCCTTCGATATCGATTGCCGCCGACAGTACGAATTCCTGATTCCTGCCGCCGGACCCTTTGCCTTTTATCGTTACGGTCGTCTCCCCGCCCGATATGATGCACGCGGGTTTATCCACGGGGTTTCCGGACGAGATTATCTCCCTGGCGATTGCGGTGTGCATCCTGGCCGCCCCTGTCGTCTCCCCGCTTATGAAAGTGGAGAGGAGGAGGCTCCTGTATCCGAGCTCTGAGGCCCTATCTTTTGCCGCGAGGGCGGCCATGATGTTACTCGCGATTACCATATTCTGCGTGCGGTCAAAAGCCGGGTCGCCGGGTTTCGGCGTCTCTTCGATCTCCCGGCTCAAGCCCTTTTCTATGTACCTGAGCACCCGACGCGGGAGCTTTTCTCCGAGGTCATATTTTTCGATGATATTTATGCAGTCTCCGAACGTGCTTTTGTCGGGGACTGTAGGGCCCGAGGCAATCGCGTCGAGGTCGTCCCCCGTCACGTCTGACAGTATGAGCGAAATCACCGCAGAAGGGTAAGCGAGCCTCGCGAGCCGTCCTCCTTTGACCTGAGAGACGTGCTTCCTGAGTACGTTCATCTCGTGTATAGCGGCTCCGCATTCAAGCAATATTTTAGTGAGATTCTGCTCGTCCTCGAGCGTAAGGCCTTCTGCCGGCAGCGGTAGCAGCGCAGACCCTCCACCCGATATGAGGCAGATCACGAGGTCGTTTTCTCCCGTTTTCCCTAGGAGCCCGACGATCTCCCGCGCCCCGCTGAGACCGGCAGCGTCCGGCACGGGATGGCCCGCTTCATTTATTTTTACGCTCTTGAGCTCGGCTGTATGCCCGTATTTAACGTTTATTATCCCGGCCGTAAGACTCTCTCCCAATATCTCCTCAACGGCGCGGGCCATGGAGGCGGCCGCTTTTCCCATTCCGATTACGTAAACGTTTTCATATTCCGAGAGGTTGTATCTCCGGCCGTCGAGCGCGAGAATGCCGTTCTTGAGCCTCATGTGTCTTTTTACGGCGTCCACCGGATCGACCGCTTTAAGACCCGCCTCGAATATTGAAATTGCGTCTCTTCTTAACTGTTCCGAATCCATTGCTTCAAATTATAACGAGCGCGTAATTATGTAACAAGGAACTACGGCTGCCTCGCCGAATTCCCCTCCGCCTGCCCCCGTGCGGATATCTCTCTCTTCATAATCCCTGAAATCACAGGTAGATTCATGAATGAGATTAATTGAGGATGATACCATGTATAGACTCCTGCCGGCGCTGATTTTGATACCCCTCCTTTCACTCATTCCCTGTATTAACTCATCCCGGGGCGCGGATGACCCGGATAATTCCGGTGAAATTTCATGCCCCGACAGCTGTGAGAATTCCCGGAAGAATTGCGAGCTCTCCTGCTCTCAAATAATGGGCGGAGGAGTCGAGAACGAGAAAAAGAGGGAGTGCCTAAATGCCTGCGGCAATGAAGTTATCGAGTGTAACAAGGGGTGCGTAAACCCGACCCCGCGTCCTACGCTCAGGCCCGAGGCCTATCACGATAAGTCCTGCACGGGTGCCTGCGAGTATAAGAACAAGGACTGCGCCGAGGAATGCACGAAGTATACAGGCGGCGGCGCAGCCAGCGTCAAAAAGTTGGCTTGTTTGAAGGACTGCGGTGTGGAACTCGATAAGTGTAATAACTTTTGTGCGAACCCTAATGCCGCTCCGACGTTTAATCCGGAGGTCTACGAGAATAACCCATGCGAAGGACCCTGCGGTGAAAAGCGCAAGGAATGCGAAGTAAGCTGCGGTATGTTTTCGGAAGAAGGTTCCGGCGGCGGAAAGCGCGGAGAGTGCCTCGGCGGGTGCAAGGAGGCCGAGTATAACTGCCTTGATTCATGCCCGCGGTAAGGGGATGAGTTCGTTAAAACGGTTTCTCTCAACTAAGGGGAATCACTGCTCATCGTCCCCCAATTGACTTAATTGCGGGAAATTCCTCAGGGTCTCTATTATCTCGTCTATAATGGTTTCCCTGTTCTCGAGATTCATTTTAAAAAGCCGTACGTCATCTCTTTCCTTGATTTTCCCCTTGATGCCACCGTCCGTATGGGCAATTGTCGCTATAACGATATTTTCTGAGTCCAGTATTTCCTGTATCATCCTCACGAATTTTACGGAAAGACACTCCATTTTGCCGATCTCGTCGATAATTATCGGGTTATTTTTATGCTCATGAATGTTTAAGGAATCGAGGAAAGAGTCGAAACCGTTGATGTCCACTTTATACTTGCCGATCTGGTAGGGGCTGTCGATAAAAACATGGGCGAGGATCGACCTCTTCCCGTCCAGGCTTACGATCTGAAACCCTTTCCTCTCCTCCTTGTGCCGTATCTCCTCCGTGTAAAACCCTACCGGATCGTATCTCTCTAATTTATAAAGCAGCTGCTTTATAAGGGTGGTTTTCCCTATGCCGGGGAGCCCGGTTATAAGGATATTCTTTTTTTCCTTGTCCATGGTTTATTTTCCGGTTCCCGATATTTGCCGGAAGGCGGGATTTGCACGTTGTCAGTCGGGTAATAAATCGATGTTTGGGATTTGTCGCAGCAGTATGTTTTATGGGTGGTTAGGAATGGCGGTCGTATCTTCAAGCCCTCAGCTCGTCGCACAGATTTCTGATCAGGTCAACCGCTCTATCGACTTCTTCAAAAGTGTTCTCCACGGAAAAACTGAAGCGGATACTGGAATATGCGTCCTTTTCGGAGAGCCCCATCGAACATAGCACGTACGAGGGAGAAACTTCGAAATTAGTACATGCGGAGCTCTGGGAGCACCTTACCCCGACCTCGTCCAGCTCTCTGACGAGCTTCCTCCCGTCTATTCCTCCGAACATAATGTTAGTGGTGTTGCATATCCTGTTCTTTATGTCACCGTTTACCCTGGTCCCCGGGATGAAATCGAGTATCATGGCCTCGAACCTGTCCCTCAATTCCTTCATGTACGAAATGAGCTTTAAGAGGTCCTTCTTTCTGAGCTCAGCCGCCTTACCCAGTCCTACAATCCCCGGAAGATTCTCGGTCCCCGGACGGAATCCCTCCTCCTGAAACCCACCGAACATTATCGGCGCGAGCATGAACTTATCTCTCGAGTATATGACTCCCGCGCCCTGGGGTCCGTGGAATTTATGCCCGGTAAACGACAGGAAATCGATCGGGAGGTCCTCTACCCTCATTTCTATTTTCCCTACGGCCTGAGCCGCATCCGTATGGAACGGGACTCCGCTCTCGCGGCAGATTTCGCCGATCTCGGTTACAGGCTGTACGACCCCTGTTTCGTTGTTAGCCCACTGTATGGAAACGAGCGTCGTGTATTCGTTTATCGTTTTCTTCAGCTCGTCGAGGTTAACCAGGCCTTTCGAATCTACCCGGATCAGCTTTATTTCCACACCGTTTATGCAAAGGTAGCTGCACATTTTTCTTATCGATGAGTGCTCGACGGTGCTCGTGATGACGCGGCATTTCTTTCCCTTGTCCCTTGTGCAGGAATAAAACGCCATATTGTTTGACTCTGTTCCCGAGCTCGTGAAAGTGATTTTAGAGGGGCTCGATCCGATGAGTTCCGCTACCTGGTTCCGGGCATTGGCCAGATACCTCCTGGCCCTTTCGCCGGTCGAGTGAGCGCTCGAAGGGTTCCCGAATTCATCGCCCAGTATTTTATAGACCTCTTCCCTGACTTCGGGAAGCGGCTTCGTAGTTGCGTTGTTATCGAGATAAATTTCTCTATATTCCATAACCAGTCCCGGTCATGGAATATTATACATTATTTAGAGTTTCTGTATGACCGGCTTGTCCCATGCTTATGAAAACGAGGGCTCCCGGTTTTCACTCTCTCAAATGGACGGTCGGTATCATGGATGTAAAGGCGCTATTCTTTATACCCCTTTTTCGAGGTCGTATTCCTCCGGGGTCATTATGGTGATGCAGGGTCTCTGGTCAGCCCTCTCGAGCGGGCCGAGGTGGGACATAAGCTGTACGTTTTCCTCTTTCCCCTCCTTTGTAAAAGGGACGGGGAAATATATAAGATTGGATCTATTGGTCTGGCGGTGGACCCTGATAAAGTATAAGAGCTTGTCCAGTATGCTTCTGAGCCTCATCTTCTCGTCTTCCACGGTCCTCGGGCCATCTTCGTCGGGCGTAATCCATTTATCCCAAACAGTGGAAGTTATAAATACCGGCACCAGGAGTCCGGCCTCCTTCGCCGCTTCCGTGATGTCCCTCTGTTTCCCTTCTTCGATCGCCCGTTTTCTGGTTTGAATTCCGGTATTCATGTTTATATTTTACCCGCTCAATTCGTTTCCGGGACGAGCGCGACGATCCGCAGCGGTCCTCCGCTCCCGCCTTCTCGATTGTAAATTGCAGCCGTTCAGTTTTTTTCGTTTTCCACTTTGTTAACTTCGCTGCCGCCCGCTTTTGTCAAATCCGCGTTATAGAAGTCACTCGTTTCCGGAAGCGATATATCTAGCTTCCTCGTATAGTCGATTTCTATCCTCACGTTATTTACAGTGCAGTCAAGCACGTGCCCCCCGGCTCCTTTGTCCCCGGTAATAAAATGGAGATGGAATCCGGTCGTGTTTATATCCTTCATGTATTCGGGGAGCCAGAAACCGACCATAGTCCCCTTTATGTCGTTGAACTCGAAGAACGATTCGTGCTTGACGACTTCGGCAAGGGGCGGGAACGGTTTTTTCTGCCTCGGGACGCTTCTGGTTTTTACATAGTCGAAGCTCCCTTCTATCTTCAGGGCGTAGAATATGTTCTTCGAGGGTAAAAGGGTTTCGAGATAACTCTCGAGCTCCTTACATCCGAGCGGCTTTGCGAGCGTGAGGCTCCTGTCAGGCTCGAAAAACGTGACCGCGGCAAAGGGCGTCCTGGCCGTATCCGGCACGACATACACTTTCCCGTCCGATCTCACCTGATAAAAAACCCCGTCGAGACCTATCATCTCTCCGTCGAGGTCGTTGAGCGTTCCGAGACCGAAGTCTCCGTGCTTTTTCAATTCACCGTATGTGAAATTCCCGTCATAGACCCCCTCCATGAGCGCGCCGATCGTCGAAGTCTGGAATATAGTATCGTTATCATCCCCGGCAATGGAAAGCGCGGCGTAAAACAGCACGGTTGCTATTACAGCCGAATATTTCAGGAAGGTCATTATTCTCTCCGGTTTATTCCGATTCTCTGTGCAAGAGCTTCATGTATTCCCTTTCCGTAATTATATCCTTGTTTGACTCGAGGCGGTCGAGGAAAAGGACCCCGTTCAGATGGTCGTATTCGTGCTGAAATATCCGCGCGATAAAGTCGGAGAACTCTCTCTCCTCCCTTGTTCCGTCTCTCAAGAGGTATTTGACACGCACGGATCTGTGGCGCGGGACTAGTCCCCTTATGCCCGGAATGCTGAGACATCCCTCCCAGTCCTTTACGGTTTCCTCTGAGTATGAAACTATCTCGGGATTGATTATCGCTGTCGGCTCCATTACGGGCGCGTTCGGGTACCGGATATTCGGGCGGGAAGAAACTATGAATATGCGTTTGGGCACGGATACTTGCGGAGCGGCGATACCGACGCCGTTCGCATTAAGCCCCGTTACGATAAGATCGTCTATAAAGCTCTGCACCCCGGGGTCATGTATGTCTTCGACTTCGTATGCCCTCTCCCTGAGCGCGGGATTCCCCAGCTCCGCTATTTCCAAAATATTTACCGTGTCCATTTTATCTTGAATATAAACTAATTTTACCAAATATTTGGGGCTAATTATAATTTAGAGTCATGAAGCCGGGGTTAGAATACAGGGAGGACGACTTATAAGGTCGGTTTATGAATCATATAGAGCTGGTTAAAAAAGTATCCGGGTACAGGGGTAACGTTGCGATCACCGATTATAAGGGGTCTTATACCTATGGCGATTTGGAAAAATCCTCTGAATCAGTCGCCTTTAACCTTCTCGACGGTGAGAAAGATTTAAACGAAAAGAGGGTCGCATTCTTAATTCCTTCCAGCTTCGAGTACGTTGCGGTCATTCTCGGCGTGTGGCGCGCGGGAGGGATTGCGGTACCTTTGTGCGTCTCTCATCCCGACCCCGAGCTCGACTATGTGCTTCATGACAGCGGCGCCGAAGTCGTAATTGCGTCGCCTGAGTTTGAAGACAGGCTCAGGAATCTCGCTCGTCGCAGGAAGGCGAGGTTTATGGGGTCGGAAGAGGCCCTCTCTTCTAAAAATCGGCGTCTGCCTCAGGTGAGCGAGAAGCGGAGGGCGATGATAATCTACACAAGCGGGACAACGAGCAGGCCCAAAGGTGTGGTTACCACACACGCCAACATCAAGGCCCAGATCACCTCGCTCGTAAAAGCATGGGAGTGGTCTCGAAATGATTTCATTCTCAACGTGCTCCCTCTTCACCACCTACACGGCATCCTGAACGCGCTACTATGCGCTCTCTGGTCGGGCGCACGGTGCGAATTAGTGCGGGGCTTTGACGCCTTGGGCGTATGGGAAAAGTTCATAGAAAATGACTACACGCTGTTTATGGCTGTCCCGACCATATATTCGAGGCTCATCCGTTCATGGGACGAGGCCCCGGATGAGAAAAAGAAGATAATGAGCGGGGCATGCCGGAAGATGCGCTTGATGGTTTCGGGCTCTGCGGCTTTACCGGTCAGCACTTTAGAGAAATGGAGGGAGATAAGCGGCCATGTGCTCCTTGAAAGGTACGGGATGACCGAGATCGGCATGGCGCTTTCAAATCCTCTCCGGGGTGAAGAGAATGCCCGGTCATGTGGGCGGACACCTGCCGGGAGTGGATGTGAGGCTCATTGACGAAGGCGGGAGCGTAATCGCAGGCGAGGGGACGGGCGAGATCGTTGTAAGAGGAAAAAACGTTTTTCTCGAATACTGGAATAAACACGATTCCACCGCTGAAGCTTTCACAGAGGGGGGATGGTTTAAGACCGGCGACCTCGCCGAGCGCAACAGGGACGGGATCTACAGGATACTCGGGAGGAAATCCGTCGACATTATTAAGAGCGGGGGATATAAAATTTCAGCTCTCGAAATAGAGGAGGTCCTGAGGGGGCACCCGGGCATAGAGGAATGCGCAGTCGTAGGCGTAGAGGATGAAGAGTGGGGAGAGAGGGTGTGCGCGGCCCTCGTCATGACCGGGGACAAAGAGGTGAGTCTGGAATCGCTCAGGGAATGGTGCAGGGAGAGGCTTGCCCCATATAAGGTTCCGTCGAGGATTTTAGTGATCAAAGAGCTTCCCCGTAACCAGATGGGCAAGGTTACGAAGCCAATTGTGGCTAATTTGTTCAAAAACGAGCGTTTTTCGGGATGAAGCCAAACGAGTGAAGAAACAAATAATGACTATCTAAAGTGATCTGCGCTAATGTATACTATATCAGGGTGTGAACGGGGTAATGAAAATAAGACTTGCACGCTTAGTAGTTATCATATCAGTCTTAATAATATTCCCGCTATCGACGTATTCTGCCGAACCGAAGCTCGGGCAAAAGATGGGGCAGTCAAAACAGGTTACGAATAACCAAGCCCGGCCCAATAATATGCCCGGAAAGAACGGGCAAAACCGCAACTCCGGTCAGGACCGGGGGTTCAATAACAATTTCAACAACAACCGTAACAACCGGCATGATTTTTGTGATAATAACGGTAATTCGCACGGCGGTCATGACAACTGGCAGGGTCACAATCATCACCATGACGGCCCGCATAAATTTAATCCCCTCTATGCGCCGTACTACTATTTCGGTTACTACGGCGGTTATGCGCCTTATACGGATTATTATGCTAATGCCGACCCCGACTATCCGCTCGGTTACGGGACTACAATGGGCACCACTCTCGAAAGACCGAGCAACCTGGAGGTAAATCAGTTCGGTCAGGATTCACCATCGCCCGCGGACTACCGTCAGGATAATTCAGATGCAGGTCATACATATACTGAACCAGCCGAGGATTCCGTTATCGAGTACTCCACCCCCCCGCCTTCCGAAGAGCAAACGATATACGTGTGGGTCGACGAAAGCGGCGTTCGAAATTATGTGAACGACCTCGATTTTGTGCCGCTCAGGTACAGGGACATAGTCACGACCCTGGGTGCCGAATAACTGCTCCTTCGTGATAAATCCGAATTCTTCGTTTTTTTCTCGCTACTACTAAATCATTTTTATAATCTTTCAGAAACTAAATAATTCTATTTACCCGGTCTCTGCCCATACCTGTTATCCCGGTCTGTTAATTTATCTGGCAGCCCGGCCTCTTAAATATTTACCTCCCCCGTTATTGACAATCCTATCATGAGTTGTTAAACAATTAGTGTGCGATGAAGAGAACGGCGATGTATCCCATTCATAAACGGCTGGGAGCGAGAATAGTCGAGTTTGCCGGATGGGAGATGCCGGTTCAGTACGAAGGTGTCAGGGAGGAGCACCTCGCGGTCAGAAGGGGTGCGGGGCTTTTCGATGTGAGCCATATGGGAGAAATAGAAATAAAGGGAAAAGAGGCGGCCGAGTTCTGCCAGTTTATAACGACCAATGACGTATACGGAGTCAGAGAATATGAGGCTCAATACACTCTCTTCTGCAACCATGAAGGCGGGGTCGTGGACGACGTAATTTTATATAAGCTCTCGGATGAGAATTTTTTATTCTGTGTTAATGCTTCCAATACGGCCAAAGACCATGATTGGGTCCTCAGGGCCAACGACGGCTATGATATCGAGATAACTGACAGGAGTCCCGAATTCTCCCAGATCGCTTTACAGGGTCCCCGGTCCGAGGCTATTTTATCCGGTTGCGTGGGGGCCGATCTGAGTTCTTTGAAGAGGTTTCGCTTTCTTCCGCTGACGTGGAACGGGGTGGAGCTGCTCATAGCGAGGACAGGCTATACCGGGGAAGACGGGTTTGAAATATTTTTACCCTGGGAAGGGGGTCCGGAGCTTTGGGAGGGACTAACGGAGTCAGGGGAGCAGTACGGGATCAAGCCCTGCGGACTCGGGGCGCGCGACACGCTCAGGATCGAGATGGGCTACTCCCTGTACGGGCACGAGATAAATGACGATATAAACCCTTTTGAGGCCGGTCTCGGAAGGTATGTGAAGATGGACGGCGGGGATTTTATAGGCAAAGAGGCGTTAAAAAAAGTTCTCGAGGAAGGCATTAAACACCGGATTTGCGGGTTTGAAATGATCGACCGCGGCATCCCTAGAGAGGGGTACGGCGTATTTAAAAACGGTGCTTTACTCGGCACAGTTACAAGCGGGACTTTATCTCCTAGTCTTGAAAAATCGATAGGGATGGGTTATCTAACAGGTGAAATCAACATTGGCGACAGAATACAAATCGAGATTCGAAATACATACAGGGAGGCTCAGGTAGTGAATATTCCCTTTTATAAAAAGGATGTTAATTAAGGAGATCTGACTATGGTGCAAATTCCGGATGAACTCAAATACACGGCTGACCACGAATGGGCAATGGAGGAGGGTGAATTGCTTGTGATCGGCATTACGGATTATGCTCAGGACGCTCTCGGCGAGATTGTCTATATCGAGCTTCCGAGCGAAGGGGACGAGATCACGAAAGGGGACCCCTTCGGCGCTGTGGAATCGACCAAGGCCGTGTCCGATCTCTACGCCCCTGTGAGCGGCGATGTGGTCGAAGTGAATGAGGTTCTCCTGGACGCTCCTGAAACCATTAACGGGGACCCTTACGGCGAGGGCTGGATGATAAAGGTGAGGCCTTACGACCCCGGAGAGCTCAAAGACCTGATGGACTTCGAAGATTATACGGAATACGTAGAGAAAGAAATGGAAGAATAGAATTGAGAGATAGAGTCCTTCAGGGCTTCACTTTTAGATATTCGGCTCTATCTATTCAATCGGAAAAATACTCCTCCGATAATTAAATATAATTTCTCGTTAATTTCAGTACACCTATGAAAACTCCTCAGGACGAATACCATACATTTGCCGGGAGGCATATAGGCCCCGATCGGGCGGAGTCGGGTGCGATGCTCGATGTCGTCGGCGTGGGCTCTCTCGATGGTCTTATAAAAGAGACAGTCCCTTCTTCCATCAGACTGAAAAAACGATTGAAACTCCCCGAGGGCATAAGCGAATACAGGCTTCTCGAGGAGTTGAAAAAGATCGCGGATAAAAACCGAGTTTTTAAGTCTTATATAGGACTCGGCTACTATGACTGTATTACTCCCGGGGTAATACAGCGGAACGTACTCGAGAACCCGGGCTGGTACACGCAGTACACCCCATATCAGGCCGAGATATCACAGGGCCGCCTGGAGGCGCTCCTCAATTTCCAAACCATGGTCGTCGATCTCACGGGTATGGAGATCGCAAACGCGTCCCTCCTCGACGAAGGCACCGCCGCGGCCGAGGCAATGACTATGCTCAGCCGTGTAAGCGATAAAAAGACCGGCAGTGCCGGTGAAGGCGTTTTCCTTGTTTCCGAGAAATGCTTCCCGCAGACTATCGACGTCTTGAGGACTCGCGCCGAGCCTCTCGGGATAAAGATCGTGCTCGGCGATCACACGCGGTTTGAATTCGGCGACGGCGTATTCGGCGCCCTCGTCCAATACCCGGATTCCGACGGCGGGATTTTCGACTACTCGGAGCTTATTAAGAAGGCTCATGAGCGGGGAGTCCTCGTAGCGGTTGCCGCGGATTTACTCGGGCTCACGCTCCTTACTCCGCCGGGCGAGTTCGGAGCCGATGCGGTAGTGGGATCGACACAGAGGTTCGGTGTCCCTCTCGGATTCGGCGGACCGCACGCCGCGTATTTCGCTACGCGCGAAAAATTCGCTCGCCAGGTCCCGGGCAGGATAATCGGAGTCTCGATAGATTCTCACGGAAACCCCGCATACAGGATGGCCCTTCAGACCCGTGAGCAGCATATAAGAAGGGAAAAAGCTACCTCCAACATCTGCACCGCGCAGGCGCTCCTCGCTATTATGGCTTCTATGTACGCGGTTTATCACGGTCCCGACGGACTGAGCGCAATAGCAGGGAGAATCCATGCGTCAGCCCGACTTCTCGAAAACGAGCTCGGGAAATTGGGAGTTGCTCAGAAGAATAAATATTACTTCGACACTCTGAAAATAGACCTCGGGGACGGTCATGAAGAATTAATAAAGAGACATAAAATCGAATGCTGAAAAGTCCCGGATAAATTTCAACTACATCGACGGCCGCCACATCGGCATATCGCTCGACGAGACGACCGGGCCCGAGGACATAGGGAATATAATAAAAATTTTTTCACGTTCACTCGGAAAGGAATCGAAAGCCCCGGGCGCCGAAATGAATCCCGGCGGTATCGATCCGGCATACCCGTCCGGGCTTGAGCGTAAAAGCGTTTTTCTTACGCATCCCGTTTTCAACCGCTATCCATTCGGAAACGAAGATGCTCCGCTATATAAAGAAGCTCGAGAGTAAAGACCTTTCGCTTACCACATCCATGATACCGCTCGGCTCGTGCACCATGAAGTTAAATGCGACTACGGAGATGTCTCCCGTAACATGGCCCGAATTCTCAAAGCTCCATCCGTTCGCGCCGTCTGAGCAGGCCCGCGGATACTTGCAGATATTCAAAGAGCTCGAAGGTTTTTTGTCGGCGATCACCGGACTCCCTTCGGTTTCGCTCCAGCCCAACTCAGGCGCGCAGGGTGAATACACGGGGCTCATGGTTATAAGGGCTTATTACAGGGACAGGGGCGAGGGACGGAGGAACGTGGCCCTGATACCCTCTTCGGCTCACGGCACTAACCCGGCGAGCGCCGCATTGGCCGGCATGAGGGTCGTGGTCGTCGATTGCGACGAGAGGGGGAACATCGATCTCGATGCGCTCAGGAAAAAAGCCGAAGAGCACAGGGACGAGCTTGCAGCGCTCATGGTTACCTATCCCTCGACGCACGGCGTGTTTGAGGAAAAGATCAGGGAGATTTGCTCCATCGTCCACGAGCACGGCGGTCAGGTGTACATGGACGGGGCGAATATGAACGCTCAGGTCGGCATTACAAGCCCATCTATAATCGGCGCGGATATCTGCCACCTCAATCTGCACAAGACCTTCAGCATACCCCACGGCGGTGGCGGCCCCGGTATGGGTCCCATCTGCGTACGGGAGCATCTCGCGCCATACCTTCCCGGACATCCCATAGTGAAAACCGGAGGGGAAAAATCCATACCTGCAGTTGCATCGGCCCCCTGGGGGAGCGCGAGCATATTACTCGTTTCTTATGCGTATATTAAGATGCTCGGCCGGCAGGGTGTCACGGAAGCTACGAAATACGCTATATTAAACGCCAATTACATAAAATCGAGGCTCGAGAAAATCTATGACGTCGTTTATACGGGTTCGAGGGGAAGGGTTGCGCACGAATTCATACTCGATATGAGGCGGTTTAAGAAGGACGCCGGTATCGAGGTCGAAGACGTGGCGAAAAGGCTCATGGATTACGGTTTCCATGCACCTACAACCTCATGGCCTGTTGCCGGGACCGTGATGATCGAGCCCACGGAGAGCGAAGCGAAAGACGAGCTCGACCGCTTCTGCGACGCATTGATCGCCATCAATGAAGAAGTGAAGGAAATTGCCGAAGGGATCGCCGACAGAGAGGACAATGTGCTTAAGAACGCCCCTCACACGGCATCCGAAGTCTCGGGGGATAACTGGACTCATCCCTATCCCAGAAAAAAGGCCGCGTACCCGCTTCCCTATGTTGAGGAGAATAAGTTCTGGCCGCCTGTCGGGAGGATCAATAATCCTTACGGAGACAGGAACCTCGTCTGCACCTGCCCGGACGTAAAATCATACGAAGAATAAGTTCATACACTCGACCATTGTGCGGTACGGAAACACTCCGCTTCACTGCTTATCGTTAATTACCGGTTCGATGTCTATGAACGGAACGGTTTCACCTCCCCGTGAACCTCCGGAGCGTGCCGTCCCATTTCTGTTACATCTTGTGCTGCAAGGCTACCAGCTTCCGTCCCGTACCCTGAGCCTTATATCCCTTTTCCCGTTCCATTTGTTGAATTCCGGTGTGAATACGATATCGATTTTACCGGGCAGCTGCGTGGCGTCGTTCACGTTAAACCATATTGCTTCGAGGGATTTATTCCCCTGCTTCAGCCTGAGACCCAGGTGCTTGTCCTTGAAGAGGCGCTGTGATACGACCTCGACGGATTGAGCGAGTAAAACGGGCTCCGGGTTACCAATGCCGAAAGGCTCCAGGAGACCGAATTCGGAAACTAGCTCATCTGTGAGCTGGCCGAATTCCACTTCGCAGTCTATATTCAGGCTGGGCTCGAAAGCGTGACCCGAATCCGCGACCGCCTTATCGAACATCGACCTGAACTCTTCTATTCTGTCCTCTCTGATGGATAGACCCGCCGCCTGCTCGTGCCCTCCGAACTGTAAGAAGAGATCCCGGCATTCGGAGAGCGCGCTGTATATATTGATTCCCTCTACACTCCGCCCGGAACCTTTACCTATGCCGTTTTTATCGATCGCGATGAGAATCACCGGTTTATCGTATCTCTCGACGATCCTCGAGGCCACGATACCGATTATTCCCGGGTGCCAATCGGGTGAAGCGAGCACTATCGAGTTGGCATCTAAAATCTCGGGGTTGGATTCGATCTGTGTAATTGCTTCTGCAAAAATTTCTCCTTCTATATTTTGTCTGTTCGAATTTTCCCTGCTGAGTGTTTTCGCGATATCCCTCGCGCTTTCGAGGTCCTCCGATATGAAGAGCTCGACCGCTTTCCCGGCGCTTCCCAGCCTTCCCGATGCGTTTATCCTCGGCCCGAGTTTGAACCCGAGATCATAAGAATTGACGACCCCTTCGATGCTGCTCGCCTCCTTGAGAGCCTGAACTCCGATCCTCCTGGGGTTCTCCATCCTCTTTATTCCCTCTTTCACGAATATTCGGTTGACGTCCATCAGCGGGGCGCAGTCCGCGACGGTCCCGAGGGCGACGAGATCGAGGTAGTCCGCCAGGTTGGGCTCGCGCTTCCCGAAGAACCCGTCTTCCCTGAGCGAGCGTCTGAGCGCTACCGCCAGGTTAAACATTACTCCCACCCCCGTTATCATTTTCCCGGGATATTTACAGTCGGAGAGCTGGGGGTTCAATATCGACACGGCATCGGGCAGCTCCTCCGGGGGTTTGTGGTGGTCGGTCACTATAAAATCGGCCCCGAGGCTCTTTGCCTCCTCGACCTCCCTTACCGCCGTTATGCCGCAGTCCCCCGATATAAAGAGGGTCACCCCTTCCCCCGCCAGTTTTCTTACGGCCTCGATATTCACACCGTAGCCTTCTTTAATCCTGTCGGGGTTGTAGAAAATTACATCAGCTCCGAGATATTTAAGGAACGTATAAAAGAGTGCTGTGGACGTGACTCCGTCCACATCGTAATCCCCGTATATCGCTATTTTTTCCTTATTGACTATCGCCCTTTTGATCCTTTCCACCGCTTTATCCATTCCTTTCATAAGGTACGGCGAAGGGAGGTCGAAAAGGGTGCTGTTGAGATATAGGTTGGCTTCGGCTTCGTTTCCGATACCCCTGTTTATGAGGATTTGAGCGGTTATCGGCGAGATCTGAAGGTTCTTCGCAAGCTTGTCTCTTAGCTTCGGGTTCTCTTTTTTTATTGTCCAGTGCTTCTTCATATGAACGGGAAAAATGTTTTCATGAAAATTTCGATCGGAGAAAACAGAGAGCCGTTTGCGGCTCAGGCAAAGCTCGTTTTTAAATTAATCATATAAGTCCGCGCTCACTCCGGTTTCCGGCCGCTTAGGTAATTTACCAGTCCTCTCAATCCGAGGATATAGCTGTCCGCTCCGAATCCGGATATGACGCCCAGCGCAACGCCTGAAATGAATGATTTTTGTCTGAAATCCTCTCTCTTGTATATATTGGAAATGTGGACTTCGACCGCAGGCAGTCCGGCTGAAAGTATCGCGTCACGGATCGCGATGCTCGTATGGGTATATGCGCCGGGATTGATCAGGAGTCCGTCGAACTTTTTCATGGCGTCCTGTATCCTGCCCACGATTTCTCCTTCCGAGTTGGACTGGAAAATTTCGTTTTTAACCCCGAGCTGTTTTGCCTCGTCCCGGAGCAGTCTGTTGATTTCCTGCAGCGTGCCCGCCCCGTAGATTTCGGGCTCGCGTTTTCCGAGCATGTTGAGGTTTGGTCCGTGGATGATAAGTATTTTCATATCTGAGATTATTCTCCTTTAATGAACCCAGCTGCTTTATTTATCAGGAAGAGCCTCGACTGCCCGAGCTTCTTCCGGACTCTATCATTTCCGGGATCGTTTTCCAAGATTGCTTCCAGCACCGCACAGGATTTGTCGTATAGCTTCTGATCGAAGTAGATGTCGGCCACTGTTTCTGTATATAGCTCCCTATCGTATTTCTTGAGGCTCGTTTCGAGCTCCTCGATGCTCTTCGAATCGAGGGCCGTCCTTATGTTTTCCCTCGCGGTCTGAAATTCCTTCTCCTTCTTCTTTACATTCGACAGAGTGTCTTCGATCTCTTTAATCTCCGCAAGTATTGTCCCGTCGTGGGGATGGTACGCGGAAGCTGTTCTCAGCATCTCAAGCGCCTTTTCGAATGCGTCCTCGCTCTTATATATCTGTACGAGCATTTTGCAGGCCGCGAGATTATCGGGTGCCAGCTGCACGACGGTCTGAAATTCCCTCTTCGCCTGCTCTATTATCCACCTGTCGTAGTAGATTTTTCCTAATAAGAATCTCCCGGTGACGCTTTTTTTATTATATCTCAATCCGTTAATCAATACATTAATGGCTTTGTCGACTTTCCCCTGCTTGTATAGGACCTGGGCGAGGAAAATGAAGGCGACCGATGAGGGGTCCTGAGATAAGATTCTTGCGTACTTTTCCTCGAAATTGCTGAGCTCGTCTTCGGTCGAGTAATTATCTTCGGCCATGGTTATTTTGATATTACTTTATTACCAAATTGGTAGTCAAGAATCCCGCATCTACAGGAAGAGACATTGACCGAGTTGGGAATAATGAGATTCCGCGGCACGCCCGCCGGGGAAAAATCAAGGGGAGAGAATGTTCGGGCAGGCTTCACTTTAAACCCCCGGCATTTTTCTTCTGATCAGGTTCACGAGGAACCCTGCTTCCTCAATTTTGAAAATTTTCGTACAAATTATAAATATCAAACCCGCGGCGCCTATAGACAGGACCAGTACGATGGTCTTTTTAAGAGAAAAGGCGGATCCTGTCCAGTCCGCGTACATCGAGATCTTCCAGGCCGCCGCTGCCATAATTGCGGAAACTACGATCATTTTAAGGCAGAAGTTGAAGACGGTCCTGGCTTTCAAATCACCTGTCCTTCTTTCCAGCAGGTAAATAAGCGCGAGAAAGTTGAATATAGAGGAGGTGGAGTTTGCGAGGGCAAGTCCCGTGTGTTCGAGCTTGAGCGTAAATCCGAGCACGTATCCGAGAGCGGCGTTCAGGAGAAATGAGAAAAACGCGACCACGACAGGCGTTTTCGTGTCCTGCATGGCGTAAAAAGCGGGGGCTGTAACCCGGAGCCCGCCCACAGCCCATAGTCCCAGACAGTATCCGGAAAGAGTCTGAGCGGTGGCGAGCGTGGATTCGTACGTGAACTCACCTCTTTGATAGAGGATGTTGCATATGGGGATCCTTAAGGCAATGAGGCCCGCGAGCGAAGGGATCAGTATAAGCAGCATCAGCTTCAGTGTGAACGTATATGTATTGTGAAATTGTTCATAATCCCCTTTGCTTACATAGCTTGAGAGACTCGGGAGGAGCACGGTCGCTATGGAGACCGCAATTATCCCCAGGGGGAATTCAGTGAGCCTTTCGGCATAGTAAAGGTAGGAGATGGTGCCCGCCGACATATACGAGGCGTATTGAGAGCTCACGATGAGATTCAGGTTATAAACGGCCAGCCCGAAGAGCTGGGGCACCAGCAGAAGCGCAATACGCTTGACGGCGGGATGGCGCAGGTTTTTCCTGAAGCTGAACATGAAGCCTTTTATGTACAAATAAGGAAACTGCTGGACGAGCTGGAGGATTCCTCCGATTATGACTCCTATGGCGGCTGAATAAATCGGCAGCTTAAAGTGACTATGCAGCGTGAAGACCGTTCCGATAATCGCGATATTCAGCAGCACCGGGGAAAATGCGGGGGCAAAGAACATTCTCAGAGAATTCAGGACCCCCATGCACAGAGCGGCCAGCGATACGAAAAAGATGTAGGGGAACATTACACGGTTGAGACTTACCGCGATCTCGAAGGTTTTTTGATCGAAACCATACGCAAAGAGCTTTATTATAAAAGGGGAGAATATAATCCCGAGTATGGTGACTGCGATCAGTATAATAAATAAAATCGTGAATACGATATCGGATACCTTCTTCGCTTCCTCTTTACCCTGTTTTTCCAAAGTCTCCGTGAAAACGGGTATAAACGATATCGTCAGAGAGCCCTCCGCAAGGAGCCTCCTCAACAGGTTCGGGATTCTGTAGGCAATCCAGTACGCGTCAGTAAAAGTCGTTGCCCCGAAGAAATAAGCCATTTGCATATCTCTTAAATAACCCGCTATACGACTGATAATGGTTATAAAACTGACCATTCCAACGGAGCGTGTAATTTCTTCTCTTTCGCCCATATGCGAGAGGGCCGAGGGGGTTTATAATCTTTCCCCGCCCGGGCCGACCTCCTCGAATTCAATCTCTTTTCTCAACCTTTCCAGGATGTTACGGGTTTCCTGGAGAAGGTCCTCCGTCGGTATTACCTTGATTATCCCCGACGCCGGGTCCTCCGTTCTTACCCATGCAACGTGGGAATAAGTGCCCAGAATCGATTGGAAGTACACGGATTCACTGTTATTTTTGAGCTTTATGAATATAGTCGGCATGTATCCGGTTACCGTATTTTGAAGTACATGATTATATACAACTTTATGCCTTTTTCCGATTCCATATGAGTAAATTTGAATCGTTAAAGCTTTGTTGAAAATGACTTTAGTTGTACGGTGGTATAAAGTGGCATTATTGTATTTTTATATGCATGAATCCTGTCAATATTAATTATAGGAATATCGATAAGTTATGATACATTCTTAAAGTGAACGTGTTCCCGGGCGTTCAAAAATTCATTCTTTTCGAGCCAAGACGTAAGTTAATTATCAAAGTTTTTACTTCAAACCGGTGATTTAACTAAAAAATTGAAAAATAACACAAACTTACTTGACAAACTTAATACGAAGTTATATAGTGGTTCTGAGTGGCATAAAGTGGCATAAGATGGTATGATATGTTTCGAGGACGATACGAACATACTATGACGGATAAAGGACGCGTCAGTATACCTGCAAAGTTTAGGGAGGTGTGCAGGGAAAAGTACGCTGACGAGACCTTAATCATTACTAATTTTGATAAATGTCTTGTTGCGTATCCGCTCAGGGAATGGAACGAGATAGAAAGAAAGGTCTCAGAGCTCCCGCAGTTCAAACAAGAGGTCATTTCTTTTCTGAGGTACTTAATGGGCGGTGCTGTTGACTGCCCGCTTGACGGGCAGGGCAGGGTCCTCATTCCCCAGCCCCTAAGGAACCATGCCAGGATAGACAAAGAGCTTATCATGATCGGAATGCTCACCAGGATAGAAATCTGGGCTAAAGAAGTGTGGGAAGAAGAGGAACAAGGCCGCGCGTACGAAGAATTCAAAAAGAGCAGGGAGATACTTGCGGGACAAGGACTATAAGGAAATGGAAAGCGCAGTCATGGAAATATCGAAGCCGATTCATCGGTCGGTGATGACTGAAGAGGTTATGAGCTACCTCATCACGCGTCCCGAAGGTATATACGTGGACGCCACTCTGGGAATGGGCGGACACACCAAATCGATACTCGAATACACAAACTCCAGGTCCCTCGTTATAGGACTCGACGTAGATGAAGAGGCGATTTCGATATCCCGCGATATTCTGTCCAAGTACAACGGCCACGTTATTTATCGCAATAGTAATTTTTCGGACATCGATAAGGTCCTCGACAGCCTCGATATAAGGGAAGTCGACGGCATTGTCGCAGACCTGGGAATGTCCTCATACCAGATAGAATCGAGCGAAAGGGGTTTCAGCTTCATGAGGGAGGAGCCGCTCGATATGAGGATGGACCCCAGGCTCAGGTTTACGGCCTATGACCTCGTCAATGAAATGACGATGGACGAGATATCAAGGGTATTAAAGATGTACGGAGAGGAGAAGTGGTCGAGAAGAATTGCGAAAAGAATCGTGGAGACCAGGAAAGACAGCCCCATCAAGACATCTGCCGAACTTGCGAGGGTCGTTTCCCTTGCGATCCCTAAAAAATTCCACCCCGCCAAAATACACCCGGCGACGAAGACATTTCAGGCGCTCCGGATCGCGGTCAATAACGAGCTTGAGAATATCAGGGAGTTCATAGGGAAAGCCGTTTATCGGCTCCGGATCGGCGGGAGGCTCGTGGTTATCTCTTTTCACTCGCTCGAAGACAGGCTGGTCAAGACTATTTTTCGGAAATTGTCGTCGCCCTGTGTGTGTCCTCCCGGTATGCCCGAATGCGGCTGCGGCAAAAAGCAGGTCCTCAAGGTCCTCACCCGCTCCCCGATAATTCCGGGCGATGAAGAGATATTAAACAACCTCAGGGCGCGGAGCGCAAAAATGAGGGTTGGGGAGAGGGTGTAGATATGGCGCACGTCAAGGCCCTCGGGTCCAGGGAGAAGGAAAAATCGGAGAAAACAACGGTATCGACGGGGTTCGTGATTCTCGTCCTGATCGCCGTTGCGCTCGCACTTTTTTATGTCAGGTTCAAGGTCGAGGAATTAAGGGTGGGCTATGAGATTTCGCGAAACAACAAACATACGAATGAGCTCCTCAAGGAGAAACGGATACTTCAGTCCGAGTTTATGAAGGCGAAATCACCCGACAGGCTCGAACAAATCGCCCTCGAGATGGGGTTCAAGTATCCGACTCAGGAAGACATAATATACGTAGAACAGAACCCGGTCGCAGACGGCAAAAAATGAAGCCTAAAAAGAGCTCGAAAAGGATTTCCCTGGGAAGGGACCTCGACAGGCCCAAATGGAAGGTAATAATCGTCGGGGTCTTTGTGCTATTACTCTTTTCACTCGTCTGCGTTAAAGCGCTTGACCTCCAGGTCCTCGATCGCGAACGCGCATTCACGATTGCCAGAAAACAACACGAGGGCAGCTCAACCCTCCTTCCCCGCCGGGGTAAAATCCTCGACAGGAATATGAAGGAGCTCGCAGTGAATGTCGAGATCAAGTCTGTATTCGCCAACCCCTACGCAGTCAAGAATCCCTCGGAGCTTTCCAAGACCCTCTCGGAAAAGCTCGGCATGCCGGAAAAAAGCGTGGAGCAGAAGCTGGCGTCCAAATCCTCGTTCGTATGGCTCGATAGGCTCGTCGATCCGAATATTACGTCCGAGCTCGAGAGCCTGAACCTGGGAGGCGTGGGCTACATCGAAGAACCGAAACGGGTATATCCGAACGGTCATCTGATGGGACAGGTTCTCGGTTTTACCAATATAGATTCGACCGGTATAGAGGGGATCGAATACCGTTATGACGGACTCCTGATAGGCAAGCCCGGAAAAATCACGCTGAAAAAGGACGCACGCGGAAGAAAAATCATAAGCAATCCCGACATAGTCGCGGACTTCGACGAAGAGAAAACCGCCGGTCACGATATCGTCCTGACCGTGGACTCACAGATCCAGCACATAGTGGAAAGGGAATTGAAAGACGGAATCGAGGCGATGAACGCCGAAAGCGGAATGGCAATTCTCCTAGACCCCGAGACCGGCGAAGTGCTCGCGATGGCGTCCTACCCGTTTCTCGACCCCAACAAGTACGGCGACTTCCCGCTCGAATACAGGAGGAACCTGCCGGTCTGGTACACATTTGAACCGGGATCAACAATGAAAGTATTTCTTGCCTCGAGCGCGCTCCAGGCAAAGGTGGCGACTCCGGATACCGAGTTCTACTGCGAGAAAGGGAGAAGGCAGGTCGGGGCGAAGATAATAAGGGACGTGCATCCTTACGGCACACTGAGCTTTGCGGATGTAATAAGGGTTTCGAGCAATATCGGAGCTTCGAAGATAGGGGAGCTGCTGGGCAAGGAAAAATACTATAGCTATCTCAAAAAGTTCGGCTTCGGCGACAAGACCGGGATCGATGTTCCCGGCGAATCGAGCGGGAGGCTTACCAGCCCGAAATCGTGGGGCAAGATAGAGCTCGCCACGATTTCATTCGGTCAGGGGGTATCCGTCACTGCGCTTCAGCTCGCCTCCGCATTGTCTGCGATCGCGAACGGCGGATATCTGATGAAGCCGCATCTGATCAAGGAGATAAGAAACCCGGACGGCACCGTAATAAGAGAGAACAAACCTGAGGTGGAAAGTCGGGTAATATCATACGATACGTCTCAGGAGATGACCCATATACTGGAGCGGGTCGTGGAAGAGGGGACAGGGAAAAAAGCGGCTATTCCGGGTTATAAAGTCGCCGGAAAAACGGGGACCGCGCAGATTCCCGACCCCGTGAGCGGCGGGTATTATCCCGACCGGTACGTCGCGTCATTCATCGGATTCGCCCCTGCGGACGACCCGAAGATCACGCTCGTCGTCGTTGTCGAAGCCCCAAAGAAAATGACTCACGGCGGTTCGGTGTCGGCTCCCATTTTCAAACAGATTGCGGAGAAGGTGCTGTTCCATATGGGTATCTCTCCCGGAAAAGAACTCGTCGGCGCAAAGATAATGCCCGACCTCAGCGGCAAAAGCGTAAGGGATATCCTTAAATGGTCGGAGCAGGAGGGCATCAAGGTCGAGGTCAAGGGCAGCGGGTATGTGACGGGACAAAGCCCCTCGCCCGGGGATACGATAAGGGAAGGTATGGTATGTTCTATAGAACTTAAACAGAATATATGATATTAAGGGAAATAATAAGAGGAATAAATATACAAAATTTCAATGGATTCGACGGGTTAGAGATCACAGGTGTTTCAATTGATTCAAACAAAGTTAAAGAGGGATACCTTTTTGTCGCTCTAAAGGGAGAGAAGGCCGACGGCCACAGGTATATCGAGTCAGCGTTCCGAAACGGCGCTAAAGCTCTCCTGGTTGAAGATCAGCCGGAGAAAATATATCCGGGTGTTTCGGTAATCGAGGTCGGGGATTCGAGGGAATCGCTTGCCAGGGTTTCGGCCAATTTTTACGGCCATCCGACAAAAGAGCTTTGCCTTGCGGGCGTTACCGGTACGAACGGGAAAACGACTATAACCTATCTCCTCGAATCGATATGGAAGGCGGAACAAAAAAGACCGGGCGTCATAGGCACGATCGAGTACAGGTTCGGGGATAAAAAAATCGAAGCCCCTATGACGACACCGGAATCTCTAGACCTTATGAGGATTTTCAGAGAAATGAGGGATTCGGGAGCGGACTCCGCAGCGATGGAAGTGTCTTCCCATGCCATAGATAGAAAAAGGGTTCTGGAATGCCATTTCGACGCGGCTGTATTCACTAACCTCACCCAGGATCACCTCGATTACCACGGAACGATAGAGAATTACTTTAATGCGAAAAAGAGGCTCTTCACGGAGCTTCTTCGGCGGAGCGATAAGAAGAACAAGTTCTCCGTAATCAACTTAGACGATCCCTACGGAAGAGAAATTGCCAAAGTGGCGCCTGAAACAGTTATCACATATTCCGTAAGAGATAAAAGCGCCTCCGTATTTGCCGAGCGCCATAGGGTCTCGGAAGACGGTATAAGCGCCCTCGTGAATACTCCGTACGGGAGCCTCGAAATAGAATCGCAGCTCTTCGGGGAGCATAATTTATCAAACATACTCGGTGCGGTCTCGGCAGCACTTTCCCTGGGCTCTTCCGCGGGTTCCGTAGAAAGAGCGGTGTCGGCATTCTCAGCCGTTCCCGGGAGACTCGAAAGAGTGGAGAATCCCCTGGGTTTCCGAATACTGGTGGATTATGCGCACACCCCCGATGCCCTCAGAAATGTTCTTCTTGCGGTGAGGCCCCTGACTAAAGGAAATCTAATTCTTGTATTCGGGTGCGGCGGAGACAGGGACAGGACCAAGCGGCCCAAAATGGGCATTATAGGGAGGGAGCTTTCGGATGTCCTGATCGTTACATCGGATAACCCGCGGACGGAATCTCCCGAAGAAATAATTGACGAAATCGAGCGCGGCGTATTCGAGTCTTCCTCTGACGGCAGGCCCTATTTCAGGATATCGGACAGGAAAGAAGCCATTAAGAAGGCTATCGGCATGGCAGGGGAGAATGATACGGTGCTCATAGCCGGCAAGGGTCACGAGGATTATCAGATTATCGGTACCAAGAAGTTCCCTTTCGACGACAGGACGGTCGCGAGGGGCATTGTAAAGGAGATGCTTAATTAGTTTTTCGATAAGAAAATGCTCGGATTGGACTTTGTTCTCAATTCAACCAAGGGAAAGCTTATTTCCGGCCGGAAACTGGACGATTTCTCGGGCGTCAGCACCGATTCGCGGAAGATATCCGCGGGAGAAATATTCTTTGCGCTCAAAGGCGATAACTACGACGGTCATCAGTTCATAGATGAGGCACTACAAAAAGGTGCGGGCGGGGCTGTTATCGAAGACAGTTCTCATGCGCATAATGACGGGAAATTATTAATACAGGTCCCCTCCACTGTTAAAGCCCTCGGGGACCTCGCTTCCGAATGGAGAAAGAGTTTCCCTGAGCTTAAGCTTGCGGCGGTAACGGGCTCGAACGGCAAAACCACAACAAAGGAGATGGCCTGGAGCATCATTTCGCTCAAATACCGGACACTTAAAAACTCGGGGAATTTTAATAACCTTATCGGGCTTCCGCTGACGCTCTTCAGGTTGGACGGCAGCTACAGGGCGGCGGTTGTGGAGCTGGGTATGAATGATTTCGGGGAGATCAGAAGGCTCGCGGAGATAGCGCTCCCCGATACGGGTGCGATAACCAATATAGGTAGGGCGCATCTCGAAAAACTCGGCGGGATCGAAGGCGTGGCAAAGGCTAAGGGCGAGCTCGTAGAAGGGTTCAGCGGGGACAGGGTATTTGTTGTAAACGCGGACGATCCGCGGACCTGCAAAATTTCTCAAAATGTGAAATGCAGGAAAATCACATACGGCATTAAGACCGGGGGAACCGATCTGACTGCAGCGGACATCGGGCAGGACGGCTTCTCGGGAATAAATTTTCGCATGAAAGCCTTGGGGAAGGAATTCCCGGTGAGGATAAACGGGATAGGCATGCATAACGTTATGAACGCTCTCTGCGCATCGGGGATCGCGCTTTCGTTCGGATGCGAAAAGGATGAGATAACGGAGGGCCTCCTGAGGCTTACTCTTCCGCACATGAGGCTCGAGGTGCTGCAAAGCCGGGCGGGGTTCAGGGTTATAGACGATACCTACAATGCGAATCCCGACTCCATGCGGAGCGCGATAGGCGAGCTTATGAGACTGAAGGCCGACGGGAAGGCTATAGCGGTCCTCGGGGATATGCTCGAGCTCGGCGAAGAGAGCGAAGGCGAGCACTTCGGCCTGGGCGAGTATTTATCCGCTTCCGGGGTCGATTATGTAATCGCCTTCGGGAATTTCGGGCAGAGCGTGCTCAGAGGGGCCGGGAGTATAACGAAAGGTTTCTATGCGGACACGCACGAGCAAGCGGCTAAGGCAATTATGGAGATTGCGCGGCCCGGCGATCTCGTTCTCGTAAAGGGTTCCCGCGGGATGAGGATGGAAGAGGTTACAAAAAGGCTTGTCTAAGGAGCATTAATATGTTTCACCTTCTTTATTTGATGAAGGGCGACTTCGTACTATTTAATGTATTCAGATACATCACGTTCCGCTCCTTCGGGGCGGGCGTCACCGCGTTCCTGATCAGCATTGTTCTCGGCGGATTTTTTATTGACTTCCTTACGAGGAAACAGTTCAGGGAGAATATCCGGGACGACGGTCCTGCCTCCCACAAGTCCAAAGCCGGGACGCCGACCATGGGCGGGGCGTTTATGGTGCTGGCAATTTTTTTCTCGTCCCTTCTCTGGCTTAATCTGACGAGCGGGATAGTGTGGTCAGTGCTCCTTTTTACTTTTAGCTATGCCTTGATAGGCTTTCTCGACGACTGGCTGAAATATTCGAGGAAAAAGGGGATGAAGGCGAGAGAGAAGATGATGCTTCAAATCTTTTTCGGAGTGCTTTTCGTGCTCCTGATAACGAGCGATCTCAACGGTTTTACAATGTCCCTCAGCGCAAACCAGGTTGCCGATTACTCATTTACGTCGGTTGTTTTCCCGTTTTTCAAAAAAGCCGTAATCAACCTGGGCTGGCTCTATATTCCATTTGCACTGATCGTTGTGGTGGGCGCTTCAAACAGCGTGAATCTCACGGACGGGCTTGACGGGCTCGCGATCGGCTCTATAGCGGTGGCTGCCGCGACGTATATCATCCTGGCCTATTTGTCGGGCCATGCGGAGTTCTCAAAGTACCTCCAGATACCCTACATACCGGAGAGCGGAGAGCTCGCGGTTTACCTGGCCGCCGTGGGCGGGGCCTGCCTCGGTTTTCTATGGTACAACTCTCATCCCGCCCAGGTCTTTATGGGCGATGTGGGCTCCCTGTCCCTGGGCGCGGCTATCGGCTCGGTTGCGCTCATAATCAAGCAGGAGATTCTCCTGATAGTTGTAGGCGGAGTTTTCGTAGCGGAGGCGATGTCGGTAATCATACAGGTCGCGTCGTTTAAGCTCACCGGAAAAAGGGTCTTCAAGATGGCTCCGCTGCATCATCATTTCGAGCTCTGCGGCTGGTCTGAGTCCAAAGTTGTTATAAGATTCTGGATAATATCTCTTGTCCTGTCTCTGTTCGCTCTCTCGACACTGAAGCTGAGATAAATGAGGCGTTTAAATTTTTTTGACGTGCGTTAAAGGCGGTGAAAATAAAATTCTCATGGAGTTAGGTGGAAGGAAAGTGCTCGTTGTCGGCGTAGGCAAAACAGGTATCGAGACCGTTAAGTTCTTGCTGAAGAGAGGGGCGGACGTGTCCGTAAGCGACAGCTCCCCGCTTGAGAAGATAGCGGAGCAGGCAAAGATGCTCGAGTCCTGGGGCGTGAAGCTGGAATCCGGCGGTCATACGCGGGAGACGTTCCTTTCCGCCGATACGATAGTATTGAGCCCCGGCGTTCCGTTCGGCATACCCCCCGTACGGGAGGCCGTGGGGAGCGGTATCGAAGTGATAAGCGAGGTCGAGCTCGCCTCAAGGTTCATAAAGAAACCCTCGATCGCCGTTACAGGCTCGAACGGAAAAACGACCACCTCGACCCTCATAGCGCGCATACTGGAAAAGAACGGGAAAAAGGTCTTCCTGGGCGCCAATATCGGGACGCCGCTTATAACGATCGCCGATGATTCCGACAAGTACGACATCCTCGTGCTTGAATTGAGCAGCTTTCAGCTCCAGGGGATAGAATCGTTCCGTCCGGACGTCGCCGTTATACTCAACATCTCACCCAACCACCTCGATCATCACTCGACTTTCGATGAATACGTCCTGTCCAAGATGAAGATTTTTTCAAACCAGACAGAAAATGACCTCTGCATTTATAAGGCCGATGACGAAATTATAAGAAAACATTTGCACGGCATAAGATCGAGGAAGATACCGTTCGGCGCCGGTCACGGCGAAAACGGGCTCTCTTATGACGGGCGCGGGATAAGGTACGGAAACGAATTTTACGCGCTTGAGGGGATGAAGCTGGCAGGCTACCACAATATCGAGAATATCATGGCCGCGATCGCCGCTACGAGGGCCGTCGGCTGTGCCCCCGCCCTTATAGAAGAAGCTGTGCTCGAATTCAGTCCCCTCCCGCACAGGAACGAGTTCCTGGGGGAGATAAGGGGCGCCGGGTTCTATAACGATTCCAAGTCGACGAGCCCCGGGGCTACACTCCGCGCCCTTGAGAGTCTTCCTGCTCCGATAATCCTCATCGCGGGCGGAAAGGACAAAGGTGTGAGCTTCGCTTCTCTCAAGGAGATAATAGAAAAAAAAGTTAAGTTCATGGTGCTTTTAGGCGAGTCAAGATTCAGGATGCAGAAAGAGTTAGGCGGAAAGGTAGGTACTGCACTGGCCGGGTCCCTCGAGGAAGCTCTGGAAAAGACGCTTGAGAGTCTCGCTCCCGGCGACACGGTTCTCTTCTCGCCCGCGTGCTCGAGTTTTGATATGTTTCAGTCCTACGAAGATCGAGGAAGGAGATACAAAGAACTTGTTAGAAATATTTAGCTCCGCAAAAGGAAAGGCCTACGATATAGGCGTTATTGTCGCCGCTGTTTTTCTGACGGCGGTCGGTGTTCTGATGGTTTACAGCACGAGCTCCGTATATTCGCTCGAGATGTACGGGAACGCTAATTACTTCCTGATCCGTCACGGGATATACCTCGCGATCGGACTCGTATGCATGATCGTCCTCATGAGGGTCGATTACAGGCTGTTGAGAAAGCTCGTTTATCCCGCATATCTGCTCGGTCTCGCCCTCCTCGTGGCCGTGCTCGTTCCCGGAATCGGGAAAGAGGTGGGCGGCGCGAGAAGGTGGATAGACCTCGGCCTGCTGAGCTTCCAGCCCTCCGAGTTCTCTAAGTATATTCTCGTCCTCTACCTTGCTCATTCGCTCACTAAAAAAAGGGACAAGCTCGACAACTTCGTCGTCGGGTTCGCCTCCCACATATTGATTGCGGGAGTTTATGTGATACTCGTGCTTTTAGAGCCTGATTTCGGGACTGCGACGATCATGCTCGTCACTCTCTTCGGCATGTTATTCATAGGGGAAGTCAAGATGAAGTACCTGCTGCCCGTGGGCGCCGTATCCGTCATATTCCTTTGTCTTGCCGTCATCACGAAGGGCTACAGGATGAACCGTGTAATGTCGTTTCTCGACCCGTGGCAGGACCCCCTGGGCTCGGGCTATCAGGCTATACAGTCGTTCATAGCGTTCGCGTTGGGAGGGGTTTCCGGAACGGGGCTCGGGGACAGTTCCCAGAAGCTCTTCTTCCTGCCCCAGGCGCATACTGACTTCATATTTTCCATAATCGGCGAGGAATTGGGATTTATCGGAATAGTGCTCGTGCTTATAGGCTTCGTCGTGCTTCTTGTAAGGAGCCTCAAGGTCTCGCTCAGGGCTCCTGATCTCTTCGGCTGTTATCTCGTATTCGGATGTGTCCTTCTCATAACTCTTCAGGCGGGGATCAACATGGCTGTCGCGGTAGGCTTATTCCCTACGAAAGGGCTCACCCTTCCCTTTATCAGCTACGGCGGAACATCTTTAATAGCCAGCTTATCCGCCGTCGGGGTAATCCTCAACGTCTCTAAATCAGGATTAAAATGAAGGTCATTATCGCCGGGGGGGGCACCGGGGGGCACATATTTCCGGCAATCTCGGTTGCGGAAGAAATCTTAAAGAGAGACCCGGCAAACGAAATACTTTTTGTGGGTACTAAGAAAGGGTTGGAAAACGAATTGCTCTCGAAGAGGGGTTACAGAGTCGAACACATAAGCGCTCGGGGTATCAAAGGGAGCGGCGTGAAAAAAAGTATAACTGCGGTTTTTTCCGCTTTTAAAGGCCTCATGGATTCGTTATCCGTAATAAGGAGGTTCGGACCCGACGTCGTTTTAGGGGTCGGGGGTTATGTCTCGGGACCTATGGTGCTGGCCGCCTCTCTGCGAGGGGTCCCCACGGCAATCTGCGAGCAGAATAGCTACCCCGGCATCACTAACCGCATACTCGGTAAATTCGTCAACAAGGTATTTGCCACGTTCGATGAAAGCCTGAAATTCTTCCCTCATCGGAAGATAGTAATTACAGGAAACCCGGTGAGAGGCGATATACTGCGGTCCCGGGGTTTAAAAGAAGGTTCCGGTGCGGTAACCATACTCGTATTCGGCGGGAGTCAGGGCGCTCATAAGCTCAACCGGTCCGTCCCCGAGGCGCTTGCGAAACTGGGGAGGAGTGATATTTCAGTCATTCACCAGACCGGAGAAAAGGATTACGAGCTTGTAAAAAACGCCTATGAGCGGAATCACATAAGAGCCCGCGTGCTACGATTCATTGACGATATGGCGGGCGCCTACAGCGAGGCCGATTTTATAATCGGCAGATCGGGAGCGGGCACGGTTTCCGAAATTACCGCGCTCGGCAAGCCTTCACTCTTAATACCGTATCCGTATGCGGCGAATAACCATCAGCTTGAGAACGCGAAGGTGCTTGAGCGCGCAGGCGCTGCTGCAGTGATGGAGGACAGGGACGCCGGCCCCGAAAATCTATCCGGGGCATTGACCAACCTCCTTCAGAAAGACAAACTAAATACGATGGCATCGAATGCCCTCGGACTCGGCAGGCCGGACGCCGCGAGTGTGATTGTAGATGAAATATCAAGACTTGCCGGAGAGAGTTAGTGTACGGAAAAATTAAAAGGATACATTTCGTAGGCATAGGCGGAATAGGGATGAGCGGCATCGCCGAGGTTTTACTGAATATGGGCTATGCGGTCTCGGGCTCCGATCTCAAAGACTCGGATACGGTAAAGAGGCTGCGAGACCTGGGGGCTTCCATATCCGTAGGCCACAGCGGTGAGAATGTTCACGGCTCGGGTGTGATCGTCATATCGTCCGCTGTGAATGACAGGAATCCCGAGGTGATTGAGGCGAGGAGCCTCGACATCCCCGTCATCCCCCGGGCGCAGATGCTGGCTGAGCTTATGAGGCTCAGATACGGCATTGCAGTCGCCGGGAGCCACGGCAAGACGACGACTACTTCGATGGTTTCGACCGTTCTCTCCCACGGTGGCTTGGATCCGACTATAGTCGTGGGGGGCAAGGTCAAAACGCTCGGAACGAACGCGCGCCTCGGCAAGGGTAATTTCATGGTTGTCGAGGCCGACGAGAGCGACGGCTCTTTTCTCCTACTATCTCCCGTCATTTCCGTGCTCACGAACATAGACGAAGAGCACCTCGACCATTACAAGAGCCTCCGGGAGCTGGAAGGCGCTTTTTCGAGCTTTGCAAACAAGGTCCCCTTTTACGGGCTTTCGGTCTTTTGCATCGACTGTCCGAGGGTCAGGGCGATCGCGGATAAATTTGAAAAAAGATCGGTTACGTACGGTTTTGACACACAGGCCGAATTGAGGGCGGAGAACGTCAGGATTTCGGGGTTCAATACCGAATTCGAAGTAGTACTCAATTCCTCCCCGCTCGGTAAAATCAGCCTCCATGTACCCGGCAGGCATAACGCGCAGAACGCGCTTGCCGCAGTCGCGGTCGGCATGGAGCTCGGAATGAGCTTCGGCGATATCAGGGACGGACTCGGTGAGTTCAGGGGCATAGACAGGAGGCTTCAAATCAAGGGCAGGGGCAGGGACGTTCTCGTCCTGGACGACTACGCCCATCATCCGAACGAGATAAGGGCTACGATCAACGCGGTGAGGGACTCCGGGCTAGGCAGGATAGTGGCGATCTTTCAGCCTCACCGGTATACGAGGACGAAGCTTCTCTTTGACGATTTCGCCAAGGTGCTCCTCGATATAGACGTCCTCTTCCTCATGGACATATATCCCGCCGGGGAAGAGCCCATTCCGGGCGTTTCATCGAAATCCTTATACCAGTCCGTGAAAGAGCACGGCCATAAAAACGTGTTTTACTCGAACGGGAGCGATAATCTGGTCTCCTCGGTCCTGAGCGCTGTAAGGCCGGGGGATGTGGTGATTACTTTAGGGGCCGGCAACGTATGGGCTGTCGGGGAAAAAATTGCGGAGCAAATAGGGCAGTAGAAACGGGATGAAATTAGTGCGTGAAATCGGTCTTATCGGCTGCGAAATCGAACAAAAGTATCCCATGAATAAATACACGTCTCTGCGCGTCGGCGGTATTGCGGATATGGTGGTCACTCCCAACAACCTTGAACAATTCAAGAAATTACTGGACTTGCTCTCGGTATCCGACGTGCCGTGGGTCGTGCTCGGAGCGGGCTCGAACACGGTCGTTTACGATGCCGGGATAGAAGGGGTTGTCGTCTGCACAGGGAAGTTGAAAAAAATCGAGATCACGGAAGACAACAAGGTATACGCCGAGACAGGCGCGGTACTGGGCACGATACTCAATAAAACTATTAAAGCCGGTCTTACCGGTTTTGAATTTGCGGCCGGCATTCCGGGTACAGTAGGCGGCGGAATATTTATGAACGCGGGGGCGAACGGGGGCGAGATAAAAGACGCGCTCGAAACAGTGTGGGTCTGGCTCGGGGGAGAGGAGATCGAGCTTGATAGAAGGCAATTGAGGTTCGAATACCGTAAAAGCTACCTTCCACCCGGGAGCGTAATAACGAGGGCGAAATTCGGACTCAGGCCTGGTAACAGACGCGAGATCGAGCGCAGCGTAAAAGAATACATGGAGAAGAGGAACCGGACTCAGCCCATAAAAATGTCGAACACGGGTTCGATATTTAAAAACCCCCCCGAAATCCCTGCCGGGAAGCTTCTTGACGAGCTCGGTTTTAAGGGCTTCGGCATCGGGGGCGCCAGGTTCTCAGAGCTCCATGCGAATTTTATCGTCAATGCAGGGGCCGCGAGCGCAAGCGATGTGCTCGAGCTTATCGAGAAGGCGAAAAGGGAAGCGTTGATCAAGAGAGGAATAAAGCTGGAAACAGAGGTAAGGATAATAGGGAAGGATAAAGTTGGAAGATAATACGAGGTTCCCCTACCGGAAACTGATTATCCTTTTGTCGGTTCTCTTCATACTGGCTCTCATCGCTGTATCGTCCTACTTGTCGCTTCGTCTCGGAATGTTCACGGTGGAGGATGTCGATATAAAGGGGAACAAAAGGATCACGGCCAGGGAAATACTCAAAAGGTCCGGTCTCAGAGGAGGCCAGAGCAGCATCTTCTTTTTCGAGAAACAGGTTGAGGATGAGATACTCAAAAATCCCTGGATAAAAAGAGTGTCCGTGCGCAAGGAGTTCCCTAAAAAGGTCACGATAGAAGTGGAGGAAGAGGATGTTTACTGCATCGTGCTATCGGATGACGGAAGACCTCAGTACATGAGCAGGACCGGCAGGATGCTGGGCACCGGAAATTTTGATCTGGGGCTTGATTTTCCGGTTCTGATAGGCGATGGTATAAGAGACCCGGAGCTTTTGGAAGAGGCCCTCGAAATCTTGGAATTGGCTAAAAACAGCACCTTGCTGAAATGGGATGAAATATCAGAGATCCAGATCGATTCGGTATACGGAATCAACGTATTTACGAACAATAACCTGCGCATTGAATTCGATAAAAACAAAATAGTTGAAAAGTGGGACAAGATGGAACGGATTATTAAATATTCGGACTCCCTGGGCCTCGAGGAGTCCTATATCAACGTGTCTTCTGACAGCGTGGGAGTCGTGAATTTCAGGCAGCCGGCTGTGAAATCGGGAGCTAAGGATGGGTAAGGAGCAGGATTTGATAATAGGGCTCGATATCGGGACGACAAAAATATGCGCAATTGTGGGCGAGTTAAATTCAAAAACGGGGGAAGTCGAAATAATAGGAGTTGGCACTTATCCCTCTTACGGACTCAAGAGGGGTGTTGTCGTAAATATAGAAAATACTATCCAGTCGGTTAAGCATGCCGTCGAAGAAGCCGAACACATGGCGGGATGCGAAATAAGGACCGTATTCGTAGGCATTGCCGGCGGTCATATAAAAGGCATAAGCGGACACGGAATGATTACCATCAGGGAACGCGAAGTCGCGAAGCGTGATATAGACAGGGTGATTGAATCCGCCAACGCCGTGTTAATCCCCGCCGACAGGGAGATCATTCATGTCATACCCCAGGAATATACGGTTGACGGGCAGAGCGGGATAAAGGACCCCGTAGGTATTTACGGAATCAAGCTCGAGACCAAGGTGCATATAGTCACGGGCCAGGTAACAGCGGCGCAGAATCTCGTTAAATGCATTCACGGGGCCGGCATGGATGTCGCCGATATCGTACTCGAGCAGCTCGCTTCGAGCGAGGCGGTGCTCACGGAAGATGAAAAGGAAATAGGCGTTGTGCTCATAGACTGCGGCGGCGGGACGACGGATATAGCCATATTCGTAGGCGGCAGTATCAGATATACCGAAAACGTTACCCTCGGCGGAGATAACATAGACAGGGATATAGCCCTCGGACTATCGACTCCGCTAGCGGAAGCAAGAAGGATCAAGGAGAAATACGGCACCGCGCTTGCCGACCTGGTATCGCCCGACGAGACGATAGAGGTCCCGAGCGTAGGCGGGAGACATTTCAGAAAGATATCGAGAAGGGATCTCGCGATGATCATCGAGCCGCGAATGGAAGAAATATTCGCGCTCGTGAAAAGGGAGGTCAAGAAGTCGGGTTTTGAAGACCTCATCCCCGCAGGCGCCGTGATAACCGGGGGGAGCGTCATTATGAACGGTACTGTCGAGCTTGCCGAGAATGTTCTGGAAATGCCCGTAAGAATGGGTGTCCCGACGGATGTCGGAGGTTTGACCGACATTATTGCCAACCCCGTTTATTCGACAGGAGTGGGTCTTGTGCTCTACGGCTGCGAGTACAAAGGGGATAAAAAATTACGTATCCGGGATGAAAATGTTTTTAAAAAAATTTTTGATAGTATGAAAAACTGGTTTCAGGAGTTTTTTTAGGTTAAAATGAACTAAAGCTACTGGAGGAGGGTGTTAAATATGGCAAACTTCGAGCTCGAAGACACTGGTATAGAACAAAAGGCGAGAATAAAAGTTATCGGGGCCGGCGGTGCGGGCGGCAACGCGATAAACGCCATGATAGAAAAGGGACTGCACGGTGTCGATTTCGTCGTGGCTAACACCGATGCGCAGGACCTGAGAAAATCATTAGCATCCATAAAAATTCAGATCGGCAGCAGGACTACCAAAGGTCTCGGTTCAGGCGGGAATCCGACTTTAGGGAGGGAGGCCGCGATCGAGGATCAGGCAAAGATCGCCGAAGCCCTGGAAGGCGCAGATATGGTGTTCATCACCGCGGGAATGGGCGGAGGCACCGGGACCGGAGCTTCGCCTATCATCGCCCAGGTTTCCAAGGACATGGGTGCTCTCACGGTCGGCGTTGTTACAAGACCTTTCGGTTTTGAAGGGCCCAAGAGAAACAAGCAGGCGCTCGAGGGCATTGAAAGTCTGGAGAAGGAAGTGGACACTCTCATCGTGATTCCGAACGACCGTCTGACCGAAGTGCATAAGATCACGATCCTCGACGCTTTTAAGAGAGCGGACGAGGTTCTTCACCAGGCCGTCCGCGGCATTTCGGACATAATTACGGGGACAGGCTATATCAACGTCGATTTTGCCGACGTCAAGAGCATCATGGGAGAGAACGGCGGCAAGGCCCTCATGGGCACCGGGTACGCGGAGGGCAGCAACAGGGCTATAGAGGCAGCCGAAGCCGCAATAACGAGTCCTCTTCTGGAAGACATATCAATAGACGGGGCGACGGGTATCCTCCTCAATGTAACCGCCTCTCCTGACTTCGGAATCGAAGAGCTTAACGAAGCCTGCAACTACATAAAGGACCGCGCTCACGAGGACGTGAACCTTATATTCGGTCTGGTATTCAATCCCGAATTCAAGGAATCGGTCCAGCTTACCGTAATAGCGACCGGCATACACAGTATAAAGAGTCAGAACATAAAGAAATTAGTGACCAAGCTCCCTACGGACATCGGAGAGGACGAGTTCGAAATACCCGCATTTATCAGAAGACGGGGATTCAAAGAAGGCCAATAGCGGTGAGGGGCTGATACGGCTGAAAGGGAATCGGCAGCCGGATATTTAAGAAGGGGAAAGATTGCCCCCGAGATTACATAATATTTAGCCTTAATTCCGAGACACTGTTTTTTTCTTTTTTTTGAACCGGATTTACTTCATAAACGGCAGCTTCAGTCAGCCGCCTGCATTTTCTCGTACTCGTCTGATTTTTTCCGGAGTTGTTTTTCGAAAGATATTTTTACGCGCGGAGCGTCTATCCACAGGCTCTCTATATCGTAGAATTTTCTGTACGGCTCGTAAAAGACATGGGCGACTACGTCCGCCGAATCGATAAGAACCCAGTTCCCCTCGGAGTAACCCTCTATGCCGATTACCTTTTCCCCTGACTCCTCGAGCGTTTTTTTGATATTATCGACGATGGTCTTTACGCCTCTTGTTGAATTGGCACTGCAGATCAGAAAATAATCTGTCACATCGCTTGTGGATCCGACATCCAGCAGCACTGGGTTTTCCGCTTTTTTGTCCCATGCCGCGTGAGCTATGGAGATTGCTTTCTTTTTGGAGTTTATCAGGATTCCTCCTCTGGGTATATGTTATTTTGGAGTATGTACTCTTCGACCGCGGACGGGACGAGGTACTTAACCGACCTTCCGCAATTTACGTAACGCCTTATTTCTGTAGAGGATATTTCCAGGCCCCGGATCTTGGTAAAAGCAATAAATTTGGAGTTTTGATCTTTGTAAAGTATCACGTTTTCTGTTTCTTTATAATAACTAAAATCGTTTTTGAGGGCAAGCGGGAGTTTTGTGCTGCATTCGTCCGTGTAACCCGGTCTCGTGATCACGGCGAAATTAGAAAGTTTAAACAGCTCTTTATATTCCTTCCACGTCTCTATTTCCGAGAAAAGCTCGTTGCCTACGATGAAATAAAATTCGGAACCAGGATAGGCCGTATTCAGATACCTGAGCGTGTCCACGGTATAGGAAGTGGATTTTTTCTTCAATTCATAATCGCATATTTCAAAGTGGGGGTTTTCTCTCACGGCGAGCTTAAGCATTTCGAGCCTGTGATGAGAAGGGGTGATGTGAGTTTCGTCTTTATGAGGGGGGATAGCCGCCGGAATGAAAAATATCCTGTTAAGCGATAGCTCCTCCCTTATTTCCTCCGCCGCCCGCAGGTGGCCCAGATGTACGGGGTCAAATGTCCCTCCGAACAAGCCCGCTCTCTCTTTATTGTTATTATCCATTGTCTAAGGAAAGCATATCATCTCTTTTTCGCTTTTATTTAATGATATAGCCTTCTATCATGAATTCGTCGCCCATTTTCTTTATTTTCACCCTGCTAATCCGTAAAGAGTCTTTTATGGCCGAGATGCCGAGCTTCCCCACCATGCTTAAGCCGTCGGCTCCTATAAGCCTGGGCGCATAAAAAAACACCACCTTGTCCACTATTCCGCTCTTAAAAGCCTCCGCAGCCGTGCTGCTCCCGCCTTCGATAAGGACGCTTGTGATTTCATTTTTTCCGAGCACGGAGACGAGTTCCCTCAAGTCTAGGAGCCCGTCCCTCCCGAGCCTTACTTCGATGACCTTTGCCCCCTTGCTTTCGAGCCTCTTCCTCTTCGCCTGATCGTGTGATTTGCCGGTGATTATTATTACTTTTTCGTGAACTGAGAATATATTGGATTTAACCGGCGTCCTCAGTCTCCTGTCGAGCACTATCGGCACAGGCTGTCTGCCGGTGTTCTTATATAGCCTCACGTTCAAGCTGGGGTCGTCCTTGAGCAGAGTACCTATCCCGACCATGACCGCGTCAGCACTGTTTCTCAGTCTATGAGCTATCTTTCTCTGCTCCTCGCTCCCGATCCACTTCGAGTCCCCCGTACGCGTCGCGATCTTCCCGTCCATCGTGGCCGCGAGCTTGAGCGTTACAAACGGCGTGCCGGTCGCGATGTATTTGTTGAACGCCTCGTTCAGTTCCCGGGCCTTCTCCCCTAGCACGCCCGTCCTGACCTCTATGCCCTTATGTCTCAGTGTTTTTACCCCGTTCCCGCTCACCTTAGGGTTGGGGTCGAGCGAGCCGACGATGACTTCCTTAATCCCCTTTCCGATTATCGCGTCGGTGCAGGGCGGGGTCTTTTTCTCGGTGTGACAGCAGGGTTCTAGCGATACGTAAAGAGTGGAGCCCCTGACGCCGTGTTTTTTTCTCTCCGCATCGTTGAATGCCTCTATCTCCGCGTGCGGGAGCCCGGCCTTCTTATGGTATCCCTTCCCTATGATCTTCCCCTTCTTCACAAGCACCGCCCCCACAAGGGGGTTGGGGCTCGTCATGCCCTCGGCCCTTTTCGCGAGGCTTATGGCGAGAGACATGTATTTTTCGTGCGGGTCCTTATTCATAATAACGGGAGACAACAATAATTATTTTTACTAGTAATCCCCGGGGTATGTCAATGTTTTATTTCATCCCCCGAATAGAACAGGGCTTCGACGAATTCCTCGGCATTGAATTCCCTGAGGTCGCTCAGGCTCTCGCCGATCCCGATATATTTGACGGGGATATTCAGCTCGTCCGCAATCGCGACGATCACGCCCCCTTTCGCGGTACCGTCGAGCTTCGTAAGCACGATTCCCGTGACGTCGAGGGCTTCGTTGAACATCTTCGCCTGCTGGACTGCGTTCTGGCCCGTGGTCGCGTCGAGTACAAGCAGTGTTTCATGCGGGGCGTTCTCCAGCTCGCGCGATATTATCCTTTTCATTTTTTTTATTTCTTCCATAAGGTTTTCCTTCGTGTGGAGCCTGCCGGCTGTGTCTATGATCAGCACGTCTGTCCCCCGCGCGGAAGCCGCTTTTATAGCGTCGAATGCGACCGAAGAGGGGTCTGCGCCGCTCTGTCCCTTGATGAAGTCCGATCCCACTCTTTTGGACCAGACTTCGAGCTGCTCCATGGCGGCCGCCCTGAACGTATCCCCCGCAGCAACCATGACGCTCATATGTTCTTTTTTAAGTTTATTGGCGAGCTTTCCGATCGTAGTCGTTTTCCCGACCCCGTTCACTCCCGCTACCATTATCACGAACGGTTTCGCGGTGATGCTTATAGGATTCCCCTGTGCGGATTTCAGAATCCTCAGGATTTCCTCCTTGAGCGCCTCTGTTATCGCGTCTCCGTCCCTGAGCGATTTCTTCCCGACCCCGGCCTCGATCCTCTCCCTCAACTTCATCGTCGTGCCGACCCCTATATCCGCCATTATGAGCGTTTCTTCAAAATCGTCCCATACGCCTTCGTCTATTTCCCTCTTTGACAGCACTTCGCTGAGCCTGCCGAAAAGCCCCGTGTGTGTCTTGGATAACCCCTTCCGGAGCCTCGCGAATAGCCCTTCTTTCGTTTCCTCGATTTCTTCTACAGGGGCAGTCTCGATTGCAGCCTCTTGTTTCTTAGCCTCTGCCGGGGGTTGTTCAGGCTCCGCCTTTAGTTCACGAGCTTCCGGCGCCTCGATTTCTTCCGTTTCGACAGCCGCCGTTTCAAGCTCTAGTGGTTGCCGGATTTCTACGCCTCCAGTCGGGGCTTCAAAGACCGAGGGCGGTGTTTCCTCTACGGAGGGTGCCTTAAACACCTCCAGATCGGGCGCTTTCAATATTTTCTCCGCCTCTTCATAGGCGGGCTTTTCTGGCTCGGGTTTTCCGGCCTCTTTTTTCGGCTTCTCCTCGAATAGAAACGTAATAATGAGTGCAATAAGAAGGAGAATCAAAAAGATCACGCCTACCGCTACCAGGTCCGAATACGGGCCGGGTATGCTGTTAAAAGCGGAAAGAATTTCTTCCATTATATTTAAAGCCTCCTTGACTGCACCTTAGAAAAATAATCGATCACTCTGCGGAATAAGATGCAGTTATCAAAAAAAATTTCTCTTTTGTTGTAGTTGTATTCAACGTTAATATACTTTTCAGGGAATTCTTTTCAATATACCGCCGCTTCGGTATACTTTCCTCCGCACTGGAATGCTCGATTTTCTCCCCTCTAACCTCTATGAAACAAATGATGTTTTCAAGGCTCTTGCCGTGCCCGAATCTTCTTGGATATAATAAAAACTGATGTCTAACAGTTTTGTCCATCTTCACCTCCATTCACAATATTCACTGCTTGACGGCGCGATAAAATTCGAAGACCTTTTCCCTTTAGCCAAGGAATTCGGCATGGAGGCTGTCGCTCTCACCGACCACGGGAACCTCTTCGGCGCATACGAGTTTTATAAAAAAGCCAAGGAATCCGGCATTAAGCCCATCATAGGGTGCGAGCTCTACGTTACGGCCAAAATCAACCCGGATAACCCTTCGGAGGGCAAGACCCATCATCTCACGGTTTTATCTATGAACTGGACCGGTTATCAGAACCTTTCGAGGCTCGTGACGAAGGCTTACTTCGACGGGTTCTACAGGCGGCCGAGAGTGGACCACGGGCTTCTGGACAAGCACAACGAAGGGCTCATCGTGTTGAGCGGCTGTCTCAACAGCGAGCTTTCGAAGGCGATCTTCAGCAAGGACATGAAAGCGGCATTGAACGTAGCCGCGATGTACAGGGAAATTTTCGGCGACAGGTACTATCTCGAAGTTCAGGCTACGGGCCTGCCCGAGCAGAAGAGAGTCAACAAAAAGATAAGAGAGATAGGGGAAAAGCTCGGCATACCCATCGTGGCGACCAACGACTGTCATTTCTTGCGGCGCGAGGATTCGAGACCCCATGACGCGCTTCTCTGCATACAGACGGGGTCGTCGCTTCAGGACGAGAACAGGTTCAAGTTCCAGGGCGACCAGTATTACCTCAAATCCGAAGGCGAGATGATGAAGGACCTCGAGGGGTTTGAGGACGCGATTAAAATGACGTCCGAGATTGCGAAGAGGTGCAATTTCGAGTTCGAGAGGAACGGTTACAAGCTCCCCGTTTTCGAGGCCGAAGGGGGCATATCGCTTGACGAATACCTTGCCGTGCTCGCAAGAGAAAAATTAGACGAAAGGCTTAAAGAGAACGCCATTCCCGCCGAAAAGATCGGGCATTATAAGGAAAGGCTCGAGACCGAGATAGAGATTATTCAGAAAATGGGCTTTTCGGGCTATTTCCTAGTCGTCTCGGATTTCATCAACTATGCCAAGTCGCACGGTATTCCGGTCGGTCCGGGGAGGGGCAGCGCTGCCGGGAGCCTGGCCGCGTACGCGCTCGGAATCACCGAGATAGATCCCATCCCCTATAACCTCATATTCGAGAGGTTTTTAAACCCCGAGCGTGTCAGCATGCCCGACATAGACATAGACTTCTGCGCCGAGGGCAGGGACGAAGTCATAAGATACGTAACAGAAAAATACGGGGCGGACAAAGTAGCCCAGATAGGGACGTTCGGGACCATGTCCGCCAAGGCCGTCGTCAAAGACGTGGGCAGAGTCCTGGGCATACCCTACGCGGACGTCGATAGGGTGAGCAAATTAATCCCGTCCTTCAGGGGCAAGGTGTTCAGCATAGAGAAGGCTATCGAGAGCGTATCCGAATTAAAGAAGCTCATCGAGGGTTCCCCTCAGCTAAAAGAGATGATAGAGCTTGCCAAGCCTTTGGAAGACATGGTCAGGCACTCCTCCACACATGCGGCCGGTATCGTTATCGCAAACGAGCCCCTCGCCGATCACATACCTCTCTGTAAGGGCTCGAAGAACGAAGTCGTGACCCAGTTCGATATGAACTCGATAGAAGAGCTCGGGTTCGTAAAGTTCGATTTCCTGGGTCTCAGGACCCTGACGGTTATCGATAAGGCGCTTAAGCTCGTAAAGGAAAATTACGGGAACGGGGAAGAAACGAAGTTCGACATTAACAAGATACCCCTCGACGACCCGGCGGTTTACAGTCTCCTTTCTAGCGGCAGGACGCGCGGTATCTTCCAGATAGAGTCCTCCGGAATGAAAGAGCTCATGATCAACCTCGAGCCTTCGGGATTCGAGGACATAATCGCTGTGCTGGCTCTCTACCGGCCTGGGCCGCTCGACAGCGGTATGGTGGACGAATACATAGACCGCAAGCACGGGAGGAAAAAGACTCAGTACCCCCTCCCCGAGCTCGAGGAAATACTCCGCGATACTTACGGGCTCTTCGTCTATCAGGAGCAGATAATGAGTACGGCGAGCGTCGTCGCCGAGTACAGTCTCGGCGAGGCCGACCTCCTAAGGCGCGCAATGGGCAAGAAGAAGCCCGAAGAGATGAAGGCGCAGAGGGAAAGGTTCCTCGAAGGGGCGAAACGAAAAGGTATAAAGGATAAAAAGGCCAAAGAGATATTCGACGCGATGGAGAAATTTGCGGAGTACTCTTTCAACAAAAGCCACAGCGCCGCGTATGCGCTGATCACGTACCAGACCGCGTATCTTAAAACTCACTACCCGGCCGAATTCATGGCGGCGCTCATGTCCGTGGAATCAAGCAATACTGATAAAGTCATATCGAGCATCACGGAATGCAAGCAGATGGGGATTCCCGTACTCGCCCCCGATGTAAACGTTAGCCTCGCCGGTTTTACCGCATACAACGGCAGCATCAGGTTCGGCCTTTCGGCGATAAAGAACGTGGGGGAGGGCACGGTCGAAGCGATAATAAAAGCCAGGCGGGAGAAAGGGACGTTCGATTCGATCTATAATTTCTGTGAGCTCGTCGAAGCGCGAAAACTCAACAGAAGGACATTCGAGAGCCTCATCAAGAGCGGGGCCTTTGATTCCATCTCTATCGGGAGGGCGAGCCTTATCGAATCTCTCGACACCCTGCTCAACTACACCTCCCTGAAGCAGAAGAGCTCCGTCGAAGGGCAGCACTCCCTTTTTGCGCTGAACGATTCTGTTTCCCTGCCTCAGCTCTCTCAAGCTCAGGAATGGGACGAAAAAGAGCTGCTGACGTATGAGATGGAGGTGCTGGGTTTCTACGTTACGAGTCACCCTATGTCGAAGTATGCATCCGAAATTACGAGATCGGTCGAGAATACGGATACGGAGACGCTTGCCGAATTAAAAGAGAGGCGCGAAGTCTCGGTAGCCGGAGTAGTGCGCTCGCTCACCGTTAAGCACACGAAGAACGGCTCGGGCATATTCGGCAATATGGTGCTTGAGGATTTAAAGGGCTCGGTCGAGGTCGTGATTTTCAACGACCTTCTGAGAAAGTCGCTGCCGCTCCTCGAGGATAAAGTAGAGCCTGTCATAGTTAAGGGGATATTGGAGCCGAGCGAGGAAAGGGTCAAGATGAGAGCTACGGAAATTCTGCCGTTAAAGGCGTTAAGAAACGGCTCGACAGTGCACATAAGCCTCGGCGGAGAGAACTCCGGAAGGGACAGCTTCCTTCATCTGAGAGATATCTTTTCTAATTACCCGGGTGATTCACTGGTCCACATACACCTGGCTACCGATGACGGAGAGGCGGTAATCGAGGTCGGCGATGCACGGGTCGATGTCAGGGACGGCTTTATTCACGATGTAGAAAGGCTTCTGGGCAAAAATTGTCTGAGGCTGGTTTGACGCTCAGGCGGCTTGTGAGCTTTCAATAATTCCTTTTAGTCCCTCCGGGTCGCTCGTCACCACAAAGACCTCCTGTACCGATGTTCCGCTCCGCGCAATGAGCTTGGCTCCGCTTACGGTGCTGTACTTGTAACGGACGACCAGGTTTTCTCCGGGTTTTTTCCCGACCTTTATCTCTCCGGGGATAATAGACTCTACAAACTCGAGCGGGGAAATATAGGTTTCGAGATAGCTCCCGAGCCCTTTGATTATACTGTGCTGTCGTTTTATTTTGTTCTTTCTGTGTTTCATATAATCTTATATACAGTCCCTGATGTTAACGTGAAGCTCTGCGGATGCCGGGATTAAATATACAATGATCGCCGGAAGGATACTAACTCCCTAAAATAAATTTATTTTTCTTTTATCTTAACTCAATGCGGAAATTAGACGAGCTTAGCTTCGACAACACTTACACAAGGCTGCCCGAAGATTTCTACGAGCGGGTGAATCCGACCCCGTTCGGGAATCCCCGCCTCGTGAGCTTCAACCCCGATGCCGCGGCACTGATCGGCCTTGACCCCGAGGAGGCTAATAAGCCGGAATTTCTCGATTACTTCTCGGGTAAGAAGCTGCTCCCGGGCTCGGAGCCTATCGCCATGTATTACACGGGTCATCAGTTCGGCGTTTACAATCCCGATATCGGGGACGGACGGGCGATTCTCCTTGGCGAGGTGAGGAACTCGGCGGGGGAGAAGCGGGACCTCCATTTAAAGGGTGCGGGCAGAACGAGATACGCGCGCGTCTTTGACGGGAGATCTGTGCTGAGGTCGGCGGTCAGGGAGTATCTTTGCAGCGAAGCTATGCACGGACTCGGGATACCCACGACCCGAGCCCTCACAATCGTCGGGAGCGATGAAAGAGTGGAGCGCGAAACCTCCGAGAGAGGCGCAATGATGCTGAGGATCGCGGAAACCCATGTGCGCTTCGGCTCCTTCGAGGCTTTTTATTACACGGGCCGCAACGATCATGTGAGGCTCCTTGCCGACTATGTCATAGAAAACCATTTCCCTCATCTTATAGAGGGAGACGATAAATACGCCGCTTTTCTCAAGGACGTTACGGAGAGGACGGCAAAGCTCATGGCTCTCTGGCAGGCCTCCGGATTTACACACGGGGTAATGAATACGGATAATATGTCCATATTGGGGCTTACGATCGATTATGGCCCCTTCGGCTTTATGGAGGAGTATGAGCCCGATTACGTCCCGAACCACTCCGACCATTTCGGGAGGTATTCATATTCCAATCAGCCTCCCATAGCGCTCTGGAACCTCCGCAAGCTCGCCCAGTCTTTGAGCCCGCTTGTTGCTTCGGACAAATCTGAGGAAATCCTTTCGGGGTATAAGGAGTGTTACAAAGACAGCTATCTTCAAATTATGCGGAAGAAGCTGGGTTTTAAGGAGATCCGCCGCCGGAGACGGTGACATTGTCGGGAGACTCCTTGAGATCTTAAAAGACGGGAGAGCAGACTATACGAATTTCTTCAGGCGTTTGAGCGATTTCTCGAAAGACAATCCGGACTCTAATAACCGCATTGCATCAGTGTTTAATGACGGATCTCTGTTTGACGGGTGGTCGGTTTTATATGCCGAGCGTTTGAGAATCGAGGAAAGCACTGACCGGGAGCGAAAGAAAGAGATGGATTCGGTTAATCCGAAATACATTCTGAGAAATTACATCGCCGAGCAGGCGATTAGGAAAGCAGTTGATGAGAATGATTACTCGGAAATAGAGCGCGTTCACACTCTGCTCAGGAATCCTTTCGCCGAACAGCCGGAGTTCGATAACTACGCCGAGCCCGCTCCCGCCTGGGCGCGGAAACTCATCATAAGCTGCTCGTCTTAGTTTTTGTGAACCGCTTCCATTCCACGCTTCTCGTCTGTCATTGCGAGGAACGGAGTGACGAAGCAATCTCTTATTCTAACCCTGCAATCCTTCTATCCCTCCAGATAGCTCGCGATAATCTTTTTTAAACCGTAGCCCGGAAAAGATATCGTGACTTTGGCTTCCTCCCCCGTCCCCTCGACCCTCTTTATGGTCCCCTGTCCGAATGACGGATGCTCTATCCTCTGTCCGACTTTATATCTATTTCCGTTATCGGTGCTCCCGCCCTTTTTTCGCTCCCCGCCGCTGTCTCTCGTTTCTGAATAGTAATCTGACCGTGGGGTTTCACTATATGAGCCGCCGTAATAGTTTTTCCATACGAGGAGCTCCTCGGGTATTTCCGTTATGAATCTCGATGGCGCGGGTCTCTCCTCCTTGCCGAACACCCTTCTCTTCACAGCACTCGTGAGATAGACCTTCTCCTTCGCCCTCGTGAGCCCTACGTATAAGAGCCTCCTCTCTTCCTCAACCTGCCCCTCCTTCGCGGAATTGAAATGCGGTATGAGGTTTTCTTCGAGCCCGATGATAAAGGCCACCGGGAATTCGAGTCCCTTCGCGCTGTGAAGGGTCATAAGCGGGACCCTGTCGTCCTTTTCGTTGTAGCTGTCCACGTCGCTTGCGAGTGAGACGGAGTCGAGAAAGTCATGCAGGGTAGCCCTCTCCGCCTCCTTTTCGAATTCCGCCGCCAGGTTCAGTATCTCCCCGACGTTTTCCCTTTTCTCCTCTTCCTTCTCCAGTATGTCGAGATACCCTGTAGCCTGAAGCACGAGGTCGAGGAGCTTTCCTATTTCATACTTTTCGGCGAATCCTGTGAGCCGGTTCATCAGGCCGAGGAACTTCTCGAGGTTTAAAGCCGCCCTCGCGGGGAGAATATTCTCTCGTACGGCCTTATGCATCGCATCGAAGAGCGATGAGCCTTCATTTTTCGAGAGCTCGTCGAGTTTGTCGAGCGTTCCCCTTCCGATCCCGCGCGGGGGCACGTTCGCGATGCGGCGGAGGCTCAGGTCATCGAGCGGGTTCGCGATCACCCTCAGGTATGCAAGTATGTCCTTAATCTCCGCGCGCTGGTAAAAACCTATCCCCCCCACTATCGTATACGGTATCCCTTTTCGGACCAGCTCGTCCTCGATCGTCCTCGACTGGTTGTTTGTCCTGAAGAATACCGCCGTGTCCCTGTAGGAATAGCCGCCCCCCCTAACCTCTGACTCGATCTGTGATACTACGTGTCTCGCCTCGTCTCTTTCGTCATGCGCTGTGTAGTAATGTAATTTCTCCCCTTCCGGGTTTTCGGTCCATAGGTTTTTATCGTGCCTGTTCCTGTTTTTCAGGATCAACCCGTTGGCCGCGTTCAGTATTGTTTTTGTCGACCTGTAATTCCTTTCGAGCTTGATAACCCTCGCATCGGGGTAATCCTTTTCGAAGTTCAGTATGTTCGCGATATCGGCTCCCCTCCAGCCGTAAATCGACTGGTTGTCGTCCCCGACCACGAATATGTTTCTGTGTTTCCTGGATAGGAGCTCGACAATCTTATACTGCGTATGGTTCGTATCCTGGTACTCGTCGACGAGCATGTGGTGGAATATCTCCTGATAATGGCGCAGCACGTCGGGTTTTTCCTGAAAGAGCCTCACGGTGATATAAAGCAGGTCCCCGAAGTCGAGCGCATTTAATCTTCTGAGCTCCTGCTCGTAGAGCTCGTAAATTTTGGAGACATTCTCGTCGTAAATGTCTCTCCCCACATCGCCCGGATTGAGCCCTTTATTCTTTGCGCTGTCTATCTTCGACCTTACCGATCTGGGCTCGATCTCCTTTTCCCCGATCTCAAGACGCTTCATGCACTCCTTTATCAGCTTTATCTGATCCCCGTCGTCATAGATTACGAAGTCCTGTCTGAACCCGCTCAGGTGTTTTATTTCCCTCTTCAGAATTCTGAGGCATAGGGAGTGGAAGGTCCCGAGCCAGAGGCTCTTTGTCCGGTGCGCGATCAAACGGTTGAGCCTCTCCTTCATCTCGTTTGCCGCCTTGTTGGTGAATGTGACCGCCAGTATATTGGACGGGTGCTCCCCTCTCGCGTTTATCAGATATGCGATTCTCTCCGTTATGATCCTCGTTTTTCCGGAGCCCGCGCCGGCAAGCACGAGGACGGGCCCGCCCGCATGTTTTACGGCTTCCGCCTGGGACGGATTGAGATTAGAGGTGTTTTCGGATGTCATCAGAGTTCACAAATAGAAATCGGGGTAAGGAATATTTCTTCGTCCACTGGCTGGGGCGGGTGGACTCGAACCACCACAGCAGGCTCCAAAGGCCTGAGTCCTACCGTTAGACGACGCCCCAACTGCTACCCAGTAATGTTACCAAGACTTTGCCCTTATATCAATGAAAATGGGCCGGTCCACGCATGCAGTACTGACGATGTTCGCGGCCTTATTGCGCGGACTCGAACCCGCGCCCTTAGGAAAGAGAAGGGAGTTAAAATGCTTGGACATAGCAACACGGATGGCATAGAATTATGACTAAAAGCGCGGCTCGGAATAAATGGACCGAAAAATAATACTCTTTTACAATCGTATGTGGCATGATCCTCTCGTTTATCCGGTGAATGAATTGCCGGAGAGGTACGTCATTACAATGGAGAGGCGTTTCATGGACAAAGCAGCAGCGGTCGTATTCCATCTGCCTACGCTCCCGCCCGCCATGTTCACGGACGGCGGGGTCGTTAAAAAGAGCGGACAGGTTTGGGTCGCCTGGTATGTGGAGTGCGAGGCTCATTACCCTCACATGAGCGATCCCGCTTTTATGAGCCGCTTCGACCTGAGAATGTCTCACCGTCTGGATGCGGATATTTTTTCCCCGTACCTTCCGCGTGACTTCGCAGTGCTTTCACGTAAGCCTGTCCCGGAAAAGGAGCCGGGGAAGATCGTGAATGCCTTCATCTCGAGTCATGTCAATAAAAGCGGGAGGCTGCAGTATCTGATAAGAATGATGAACGTTCTCGATGTCCATTCGTACGGGCGGATGATTCCGAACATGCCGTCCGGCGACGATTACGGACACCAGTTCAAATTGGATACGATTTCGAGATACAAGTTTACGATTGCTTTCGAGAACGCTATTGCGCGGGACTATGTGACCGAGAAATTCTACGATCCCTTACTTGCGGGCTCTGTGCCCGTCTATCTGGGCGCTCCGAATATAGGCGATTTTGCCCCCGGCGACAAATGCTTTATCAATGCGTCCGAGTGGGACAGCCCTGAATCGCTTGCCCGGTACCTCCTCGATGTTTCCCGGGATGAAGCGTTATACCGGAGCTATTTTGAATGGAAGACAAAGCCGTTCCTGCCGAAATTTGCCTCGCTGCTCGGGCAGCTGAAGGAACATCCCTTCGTCCGGCTGTGTAAGAAGGTCGAGGAGATCGTAATATAAGTCAGGTATTATAAACAGGGCGGCAAAATATGCCCCTCCCTTATCTTGACAGCTATTGTTTTATATAAGAAAATTAAGGGTTCTCGTAATTATTGAGCGCGTAGCTCAGGGGGAGAGCGCTTGCCTGACACGCAAGAGGTCGCAGGTTCAAATCCTGCCGTGCTCACCACAAAGTATCGGAGATTATGGCAGAAGTAAATATAAACCTTCCGGACGGGGCGGAAAGAACCTTTCCTAAAGGTACGACCGTAGGGGAGATAATAAATTCGATCGGAATACAGAACGGCACCGTAGGCGCTAAGGTAAACGGCAAGCTTGTGGATTTCTGGTTCGAGATTGATTCCGACTCCGAGCTTGAGCCCGTAAGGACGGGCTCTGAGGCGGGCCTCGCCCTCATAAGACACACGGCCGCTCATATAATGGCCGAAGCGGTGCAGTCCCTCTTCCCGGAGGCCAAGGTCACGATCGGCCCCGTGATAGAGAACGGGTTTTACTACGACTTTGAATACTCCAGAGGCTTTACTCCCGAAGACCTCGAAAAGATAGAAGATAAGATGAGGGAGATAGTCGAGCAGAAAAAACCGCTCGTCAGGAAAAAAGTATCGAGGGAAAAAGCTATCGATATATTTAGCGCCGAGGGGGAGAACTATAAAGTCGAGATCGTGAACGACCTCCCTTCCGACCAGCAGATAACCATTTACGAGCAGGGCGGCTGGCACGACCTCTGCAGAGGGCCGCACGCGCCCTCGACCGGCTACGTCAAGGCTTTCAAGCTCCTCAGTATCGCGGGCGCCTACTGGAGGGGGGACGAGAAGAACCCCATGCTCCAGAGGATTTACGGCACCGCCTTCTGGGATAAAAAGGAATTAAAAGAGTATCTGGACAAGCTCGAAGAGGCCAAAAAACGCGACCATAGAAAGGTCGGCAAAGAGCTCGACCTGTTTTCGATTCAGGAGGAGACCGGAGCGGGGCTCGTGCTCTGGCATCCGAAAGGGTCGCGGGTAAGGCGGGTGATCGAGGATTTCTGGCGCGACCAGCACGAGCGCTGCGATTACGAGCTCCTCTATACGCCTCACATAGCAAAAATAGACCTATGGAAAACGAGCGGCCACCTCGAGTTCTACAATGAAAACATGTATCCCCGCATGGAAGTCGAGAATACGGAATTCCAGATAAAGCCCATGAACTGCCCTTTTCACATCATGATATATAAAACGGGCATAAGGAGCTACAGGGACCTCCCGCTCAGGTGGGCTGAAATAGGCACCGTCTACCGCTACGAGCGCTCTGGCGTGCTTCACGGGCTCCTGAGGGTAAGGGGTTTCTCCCAGGACGACGCCCATATTTTCTGCAGGCCCGATCAGATGGAAGAAGAGGTCCTGGGCGTCCTCGACCTGACAATCCTGTTCCTGAGGACATTCGGCTTTGACGAATATGAGGTTTACCTCTCTACCAGGCCTGAGAAATTCGTCGGGCGTGTCGAGGTATGGGACAGGGCCACGGAGGCGCTGAGGACTGCTCTCGATAAAAAGGGGCTAAAATACGAGGTGGACGAAGGCGGGGGTGCGTTCTACGGACCGAAGATTGATCTCAAGATAAAAGACGTTCTCGGCAGAGCTTGGCAGTGCTCCACAGTTCAGGTAGATTTTAACCTTCCCGAAAGGTTCGATATGAGCTACGTCGGGGAAGATAACGCGCGTCATCAGCCTATTATGATTCACCGCGCTATATTCGGGTCTATGGAAAGGTTTTTCGGTGTATTGATAGAGCATTACGGCGGCGCCTTTCCGCTCTGGCTCAGTCCCGTGCAGGTGCGTATCGCGACTGTAGGGGATGAGCAGGCTCAATATGCGGAGCAGCTCTATAAGACATTGAGAGCGCGAAAGATAAGGGTCGAGAGCGACACGAGGAACGAAAAGCTCGGATTGAAGGTCAGAGAGGCGCAGCTTGAGAAAGTTCCCTATCTGCTCGTAATCGGTAAGAATGAAGCGGAATCGGGGACTGTGGCTCCGAGGAAGCTCGGAGGCAAGAATTTACCTTCGATGACGATAGATGAGTTTTTAAACCACATAGCAATTGAACTTGATCCTCATACATGGAGGGAGGTTGAACGGCAATAGTTAAAGGGACTAAAGGTAGAGAAGCCGAAATTCGGGTAAATCAAAGGATAAAAGCAAGGGAAGTGAGACTTATCTCCGAGACCGGAGAACAGCTTGGGGTTGTTCCGTTCCGGGAAGCTCTCAGCATGTCTGAAGAAAAGGGCGTCGACCTCGTTGAGATCGCACCCAACGCGAATCCTCCCGTGTGCAGGCTGATGGATTACGGTAAGTATAAATATGAGCTGAAAAAACAAGCGAATGCGAAGAGACAGAAAACGCAGACTATAAAGGAGTTGAAATTCCGTCCTAATATCGGCGACCATGACCTTGATGTTAAAATAAACCGGATCAGGGAGTTTCTGGAGGACGATAATAAAACGAAGATAAGGATATTTTTCAGGGGCAGAGAGATAGTTCATCCGGAGCTGGGCAGAGTGCTCGCAAACAGAATTATAGAAAGGGTGGCCGACATCGGCGGGATAGATATGCCCCCAAGGCTTGAAGGAAAAAATCTTATAATGGTGATATCACCGAAGAAAACCTCGCAAGGCGGGAGAGAAAATGCCAAAACTGAAGGTTAAAACGAACAGGAGCGCCGCTAAAAGGTTCAGGGTTACAGCGAGCGGTAAGATAAAGAGGTCGAGCGGCGGCAAAAGCCATTCAAACGAGAAGAAGGGAAGAAAGCGCATGAGAAGGTTGGTTTCCTCGAAGATTGAAGAGGGCGCGGTGGCCAGGAGGATAAGGTCATACGTTCCGTATAAATAATCAATACTTGTCAGCAGGGTCTGGCTGCTTTGAGCGTCAGTTCACTGGTGACGATATAAAAGACGGGAGATAAAGATGAGAATAAAAAGAGGGGTAGCTTCAAGAAAGAGGAGAAAGCGCGTCCTCAAGCTCGCAAAAGGTTTTTGGGGCAGAAGAAAGAATAATATAAGAAGGGCGAAAGAAACCGTTATACGCGCCATGGCCTATGCTTTCAGGCACAGAAAGCTTAAGAAGAGGGATTTCAGAAAGCTCTGGATTGTGAGGATAAACGCCGCTGTCAGGCCGTACGGTCTTTCCTACAGCGCGTTTATGGGGTCTTTGAAGAAGGCCGGGATCGAGCTCGACAGAAAAACCCTTTCGGAAATGGCGATAAGGGAGCCCGAGAGCTTCAAGGCCGTCGTCGACGCCGCTAAGACCGGGCTGAATTAGCCTGCGAATTTACCTTCCATACCAGCCGACACGAACGCAGCATTATGACGGGGTCCGCATTTATACCGTATGAGGGTCGTATTCGAGGGGGCATCCTCCGCATACCGGGCCGCGCTTCTTACAGTGCTCCTTACCCACCTTCACCAGGAGTGCGTGGTATTCGTTAAAAACCCCCGCGTCCTCCTTTAACGAGTCCGTAAATAGCTCCTGAATTTCGTCATACGAGGTTTCCGCGGGCACGAGCCCGTGCCTCGACAGTATCCTCCACGTGTACGCATCGACGACGAACACCGGTATCGCCCCCGCGTAAAGCATGACGCTGTCCGCAGTCTCGGGCCCGATCCCTCTTATACCCAGCAGCTTCTCTCTCAGCAGTGACTTATCCACGGCAAACATCCTGTCCAGGCTGCCTGAGTATTCCCTGACCAAAAACGATACGAAATTTTTGATCTTAAGCGCTTTCTGATTGTAGTAACCCGATGGGCGGATGAGGGCCGCGAGCTCCTCTGCGGTTATTAAATTCAGGCTTTCGACCGAAATGAGGTTCTCTCTCTTCAAGTTTTCAAGCGCCCTCTCGACGTTCTTCCACGACGTGTTCTGTGTAAGTATGGCTCCCAGAATGCATTCGAGCGCCGTCTCCGCGGGCCACCATCTCTGAGGGCCGAATTTTCTGTGGAGCTCCTCGTAAAATTTCTCTATCCGCTCTCTTTTTGTCATTTAAGTCCCAGGCCGGAGCCGCGTGTCTTCGGGCCGGTTTGCAAAGCTGGTCCCGGGTCCCGTTTCCGGCTCTACTTGGCAATAGTATTATTGGGGGCCTTTTTCGATTGCTCGTAATGGGGCAGCGCTTCGGGCAGCCATTTTTTCAGATTGCTTATTCTCGTCCCGTAGCCCGGGTGTGTGGACAGAAACTCCGGAGGCTGGGGTTTTCCTTTCACGGCTGCGTCCATTCTCTCCCAGAACGCTATGGCTTCTCTCGGGTCATAACCCGCCTCAGCCATGTATATGAGTCCTATGTGGTCGGCTTCCGCTTCCTGGGTCCTGCTGAATGGCAATATCCCCCCGACCGTGACGCCTACCCCGTACGCCTGCATAACCGCGGCTGTCACCCACGGGTCGCTTCCGCCGAGAGCCGTGCTCAGTCCCACGGCGCCTATCTGGGCGAGCACATCCGTCGAAACGCGCTCTGCCCCGTGGCGTGCGGCGACGTGCCCGATCTCATGAGCCATTACCGTTGCGAGTCCGGCATCGTTCATTGCGACAGGCAGGATACCCGTATATACCCCTACCTTTCCCCCCGGGAGGGCGAAAGCGTTTATCTGCTCGTCGTCATTCAGCACCTTGAAGTCCCAATTGTAATGAGGCGTATCGGCGACTCCGACGATCCGCATGCCCACTCTGGTTACAGCCTCGTTGTACTGGTCATTCTTAGATACCTGCTCCGTCTTGAGGACTTCCTGAAACGCGGCGAGGCCCATCTGGTTCTCCTCCGACTGGGAGAGGATGATGAACTGAGACCTCCCCGTAACGGGCGCTTTGTAACAGGCTATAATGACTGCGCCGGATAAAATAAAAACAAATGCGATTAAAAGAAAATTAACTGTCAGCCTTTTCTTAATATTTCTTGCGGCGGATTTCATGATAAATCTAGTTTTATCAATTTAACGGCAATTTGCAATAATATTTTCGTTTTCAGGGGTGTTTGAAAAATAAAGGCGGAGACAAACTTTTATCCCGCGTGCCTGAAACGTGAACACGGCCGGGGATAAAAGTCTGTCTCCGGTAATCTTCAATTAAGCGGTCTTTTTGAGGTCCGCTGTTTTTATCCTTCTTATTCCCTCGTCTATGTCAGCGTCGGAACATGCGTAGGTGACCCTAACATAGCCTTCTCCCTGACTGCCGAACGCGGTCCCTGCGACGACTGCTACGCCGGCCGTTTCAACGAGGCGGTCGGTGAATTCCTGCGAGGTTAAACCCGTTCCGGTAATATCGGGGAAAGCGTAGAACGCCCCGTCAGGCGAATCGCACTGAATTCCGGGGATCGAGTTCAGCCCCGCGACCATTCTGTCCCTCTTCTTCTTCAGCAGCTTGGTCTTCTCGATGGTCCAGTCCTGCGGCCCCGACATTGCGGCATAGGCCGCTTTTTGAATGAATGCCGCGACATTAGTTATCGAGTCCTGGAGGAAAATTGAGAGCTTGTCGATGACGGGTACAGGGGCTACTGCCCAGCCTATCCTCCAGCCGGTCATAGCGTATGTTTTGGAGAAAGTATCGATCACTATCGTCCTATCGGCCATACCCGGGACTGCGGATATCGTTCTGTGCGGCTTGTCGTAGGTCACATGCGAAAAAATCTCGTCCGATATGACCATCAAATTCGGGTGCTTGAAGCAGAGCTCGGCAATCTCCTCCGGGTTCTCGACGAGGTGCCCGTTAGGTCTCTGCGGGGTGTTGATGATAAGGAGCTTCGTTTTCGGCGTGATCAGGCTTTCGAGCTTTTCCATGTCGAACTGCCAGTCGGGTTTGGTAAGCGGCGTATGATTGATTTTCGCTCTAACGTATTTTGCCCACACTTCGTCGGGCGGATAGCCCGGATTCGGGAAAATCACTTCGTCCCCCTCTTCCAGGAACGTGAGGAGAGACATGGTCAGGGCGTGCTTGGCTCCTGCAGTCACAATGACCTCTTCGGGTTTTGTCTTTCTCCCGCGGCTCGTCATCTCGGCCGCTATGGCTTCCCTGAGTTCCGGGAGACCGGGACCCGGATCATACCTGACATAACCGTCCCTGAGCGCCTGCACTGTAGCTTGGAGCACGTGTTCGGGGGTATCGAAATCAGGACCCTGATAATCCCCTTTCTCAAAATGAATAATCTTCTGCCCGGTCTTTTTCTCCAGCTCCCGGGCGACCCTCATGCTGGCCCATTGCTTCGGTGGAACAAAATGGCTGATCTTTGAGCTGAAAGGATATGAGACTGCCATTTGTAATACCTCCTTATTGATGAATGATTTTTAAATCCTTACTTGTACATACTCGCGGCTTCGGTCTTTTCGAAACGGGGGACCAGGATTCCCCCGGAAATCATCGAATATACCTCTTCCGCGATATCTTCCGCGCTGTCATCCGTTTTGTAATAAAACATCACGGACCTGACAAGCCCGAAAATAATGAGGGCTGTAAGCTCCGTGTTGGAATGGCGGAACGACCCTTCGTTTATTCCTTTTTCCAAAATTTTTCGATATAGCTTTATTCTTCTGAGGCGCCAGTGCTCGGTGAATTCGAAATGCTCTCTGATCAGGTGAGTCTCGTCCCTGCTCAGGATACGCAACGCATCCAGATTCTGAAGATAGAAATTGAAGATAAGTCCGAGGACTTTCTTGAGCTTCTCGGGGGCGGAGTCGCTTTTGGCTGTTTCCCTTTCTAGTATCGACTCGATTTCTTCGTAGGTTTCCTCCAGTATTTCCAGATAGAGGTTCTCCTTGGAATCGAAATAGAGGTAAATCGTCCCCTTGGCGACGCCGACTTTCTCCGCTATATCGTCCATCGTGACGTCGTGATAGCTCTTCTGTGAAAAGAGGTTAGCCGCGGCCTTTATGATCTCCTCCTTTCGTCCGGTTTTTCTCAACTGCCTCGTACGCGGAGAGGCCTGCTCTTTAATTGATTTATGCGGTTTAGCCATCTTTAACCCATCACTTAAGTATTGAACTGACTAGTCAGTCATCAGATATTAGTATATCTCAAAATTTTTGTCAAGTGGTTTTTTTTCGAAGCCCCGGAACCGATATCCCCCCTTTTGAACGGGTACGCGACGGGTTCCGCGGGCGGGTTTCCGGGCTCATTCGGGACGCATCGGGCAATGACTATCGGGATACCGGGTAAATAACACTGCTGCCCGAATACACAATAAAACTTGGATTTTTTAAAATCATGATGATAGAATTATCACACAAAAAAGAACGGAGGAGTATATGAGAGCTTCGAGTTTCCTAGCCGTGGTGCTTTTTGCGCTTTGCTTAATCTATGCCGGATGCGAGAAGTCCGACAATAAATCCGATACTCAAAAAGAAACTTCAACTACGGAACGGGTAAAAGAAGATGTTTCCGAGACAGCCGATAAGGCGGGAAAGGAAGCGGAGCAAGCGGTTGAAGATGTTGCCGAAAAGAGCAAGGAAATGCATGAAGCGCAGGTCGAGGAGCTGAATAAGAAAGCCCCTGCCGAGATAGCGACCGAGCTCTGGAATCAGATGCAGACCGAAGAATACAAACACTGGAAAGAGCTACCCGCCGCACATAGTTTAAATAAGGACTCCGAGAAAAAGAAACATTATGTTAAAACTTATATAAACGATCTGGCTGATAACGCGATACAAAGTCATTCAAAGTCTCTTCCTCCGGGCTCGATAGTGGTTAAGGAAAGATACGACGATCAGGACCAGCTTCAAACAATCTCGGCGATGATAAATTTAGGCGGGAATGATCCGCAGGATATAAACTGGTTCTGGGCTCAATACTCCCCCGACGGGAAAGCATTGAAAATGGGTGAATCGGGAAAAGGCATTAAGTCCATGCCCTGACAGTCGATTTTTTCAATATCCAGGGATTGAAACATCATTTTTTTATGAATCCACGTCAATACGTCCGCCTTCGGGGCGATGATCACGTGACGGGCATATTATCAAGAGCCCGGCCGACTTTAGTCTCCAAAACGGGGACCTCCGGGGCCGGAAATATTCGCCCCGCCCCTTCAGGTATACTAAAATGCTGTTAACCTGCTTTAAATAATATCCTGACCACGAAAGTTCGATCTTGATGGATAGAAAGAAGACCCTTTTTTCATTACTTCTGAAATACAAATATGCTTTTCTTGCGGGGCTTGTGGCTCTTTCCCTGGTGGATCTTTGCCAGCTTTCCATCCCGTTGATCGTAGAGAGGGTAGTCGACACCCTGACGCTCAAAGGCGCGGGCTTAGGCGATATTTCACAATATGGCCTGCTGCTGCTGCTGATAGCTGTCGCCATGTCCGTATTCAGGTTTTTTTGGAGATATTTCATAATGGGCGCGGCGCGGAAGATAGAGCAGTCGCTCCGAAACGAGTTCTTTTCACACCTCCAGAGCCTGCATTTTGACTTCTTTTCACAAAGAAAGGTCGGGGACCTGATGGCCCACACGGTGAACGACATCGAAACCCTGAAGTTCGCCTGCGGTCTCGGCGTGCTCATAGCTTACGACGGAGTCTTTCTTCTTATATTTATCTTCGGCGCGATGCTGTACATATCCCCGCAGCTCACCTTATACGCCTTTATCCCTTTTCCCATATTAGGCTTTATCATCCTCAGGTTCGGCAAAATGATTGAGAAAAGGTTCCAGAAGGTACAGGATTCATTCTCGGTGCTCACCGAGAGCGCCAGGGCATCGATATCCGGGATAAAGGTGGTTAAGGCGTTCGTGAGGGAGCGTGAGGAAGAAAAAGACTTCGAGACTTCGAGCTATGATTATTTGGGAAAGAACCTGCACCTGATAAAGATATGGGGAGTATATCAGCCCGTAATTACGTACCTTGCCGCGATCGCGACCGTTATTTTCCTCTGGCTCGGAGGGATAGACACCATCACGCTCAATATCACACTTGGTGATTTCGCCGCCGTCCTCGTTTATCTGACGATGCTCGCGTGGCCCATGATGGCCATGGGCTGGGCGGTCGACATAATCAAGAGAGGGAACGCTTCGCTCAACAGGATAAACGACATACTCCTCGTCAAGCCGCAGTCTCCCGCGGAGTCGGGCACCGTCGAGGTCGAAATCGACGGGAATATCGAGTTGAGGGACCTGAGCTTCTCATATAACGGGAAGAGGGCGCTTAAAAACATAACACTCACTATACCGGCCGGTAAAGCCGTAGGATTCACAGGGGCAACGGGATCGGGTAAGAGCACGCTCTTTCAGCTCCTCACCAGGGTTGAAGAGCCGCCTGAAAATACGATGTTTGTCGACGGCATCGACGTCAGAAAAATAAAAAAGGACAGCTTGAGGGAAGGGATAATATACGTCCCCCAGGAAACGACCGTATTCAGCGGCACCGTGAAGGATAATATCTCTTTCATGGACCCGGATATCACCGATGCCGACATCGAGAAAGCCGCCAGGGTCGCCGAGATATATGATGAAATCCTAGATTTCCCGGGCGGGTTCGACGCCAGGGTCGGCGAGAGGGGTCTCAGCCTTTCGGGAGGGCAGAGGCAAAGGATCGCGATCGCGAGGGCGATTCTCCTTAAGCCGAGCGTGCTCATTCTCGATGATGTATTTTCCTCGCTCGATCTCAAGACCGAGAGCATGGTACTGAAGAATCTCAGAAGGGAAATGAAGGGAAGGACTTTGCTCGCTATCTCAAGCCGGGTCCCTTCTATAAGCGGGTTCGATTCCATTGCGGTGTTCGACAAGGGGAGGCTCGTTGAATACGGGACCCATGCAGAGCTTATGGAAAAAAACGGCATATACGCGGGTCTCTATAAAATTCAGACTTTCGAATAGACACCGGGGACGTATCCGCCTGTGACAATATATATGATTCGGGTTCTGCTGAAGTTATAAAAGCATCGGATTAATTGACTGCCCGGAAAATAATTTTATCGGAAATCATGCTCCGAGCTTTTCTGCGAGGTCGTTGAAATCACGGGCGACTATATCAAACGGCATCTCTTCTTTTTCCTCAGTCTCGCCCGGGGGACCGAACTCAAGAGGCCTCCAGACAAAAGCGGTCTTGAAACCAAGGGCCTTTGCCGCCAGAAGATCATCCGTATGCGCGGCGACCATCATGACGTTCTCAGGCTCGAGTCCGAGCAATCCTGCCGCCGTCAGATATACCTCCTTATCGGGCTTATAATGGTTCGCAAGCTCTGAAGAGAGCACGCAGTCCCAGGTGAGCCCCGCATATTTCGCCATGTTTACGAGAAGCGAGATATTTCCGTTTGATAAAGTTGCGGTAACATATCTTTTCCGAATCCTTTCGAGCCCTTCGACTGAATCGGGCCAGGGTGTGAGCCTGTGCCATGCCCGGTTGAGGTCGTCTTTCTCGCTCTCGGATAGACCTTCGATACCGAATTGCTGAAGGAGTTTCTCGAGTACCATCCTGTGAAGGGAATCGATGCTCATCCACGGCAGCTCGCCCGTGCGGACGCGGTTCATGGCGGGGGCGTAGCCCGCGCGCCAGGAGTCGGCGAACCGGGGCCAGTCCGCCTCGATCCCCTTCGATTTCCCGAGGAGACTGCATTCCCTGATAATCGAAGACCTCCAGTCTACGACTGTCCCGAAAACATCGAATGTAAGAGCTTTTACGGCGGATGTATCTATTTTCTTATTTGCAGTATCGTTTTTATTCATTGCACCTGCATCCGGCAATCGGAATGGCGCGCTTAAAATGTGAAAATTGTGCGCGGTCCCGTTATTCCGGTTTCGCTTTCTTCTCGACTCTGGCTCTGAACCTCTCGGCGTCGACTATGAATCTCTGGTGCGTCCCCTCCGATATCACGTCTATACCGTCGTGAGCGACAATAGAAAACGTCAGTTTCCTGCCGTCAACGTCGATGAGCTCCCCTTTCACGTTTACGGTCAATCCGGGAGGGGTCGCGGCCGTATGGTTCAGATTCACGTCTATGCCGACGGTCTGCTCACGCGGCCAGTCGATGTGGTTGTTGACGAACCTGACGCACGCCCATTCGATAAGGCCTATCATGAACCCCGTTGAGAAGACTTTCGGCATAATCTGGAATTCCTCTGATTCGGGATATATGTACGGAACGGTTTTCGACTCCGGTATTGTGAAATCGAACTCGAAAGTCATTCCGGGCTTCAGTGAACCACTCATATGCTGACTCTCCTCGTAATTTTCTCTTGGGTATCGAACCTTAAACCCGTAATTCGCGACGCTCCGGCATCGCCGCCCGGATTATTATAGCTCAGCGGCAATGATAAACAATAAGCCTATAATTCATGGTAAATGTTTTTTCCGTAGACGAGGTCCCGTGAATTCTTATATGGGGCGTATCCGCATTAAGGTTCAATTAAAATAGATAATCCGGGCGTTATATTTAGGTATACTCCTTTATAATTCAATTCGGGGGTGAACCATGGCTGATAATATAAAGAAGCTCTACCGTTCGAGAACCGACAGGATGTTAGGGGGCATATGCGGCGGCCTCGGCGAGATGTTTTCAATCGATCCCACTCTGATAAGACTCATATTTGCCTTGATCGCGCTTTTTACTCTCGGTACGGCTGTGATTGTCTACATATTGGGCTGGATAATAATACCGGAAACGCCTGCTGATTGATCCTCGGTATTGAGCCGCGGTCTTCGAATAAATATCCTGGTATTCGAAATAGGGGTAATGTGTACGCCCGGTTCGTCAAGAAAGGTTCCCGCTCACAGAGTCGGAATCTTTGATTAAGCATAGATTATCAGAGCTTTTTATAAAATCATCCCACTCAGGAGTATGTCTTGATATATATAAAAGTCGCTGAAAAAGCCGCAAGGGAGGCGGGGGAGCTTTTAAGGGAAAAATCAGGGAAGGTAAAAGAAATAACCTATAAAGGCAAGAACAGCCTCGTGACCGAAGTCGATAAGCAGGCCGAGGAAATTATTATCGACTGCATAAAGAGGAGTTTCCCCTCCCACGACATATTTGCGGAAGAGTCGGGCAGGCAGTCGGCAAATTCCGAATACGTGTGGATAATAGACCCGCTCGACGGCACTACCAATTTCGCCCACGGCTACCCTTTTTTTTCCGTATCCATAGCGCTTGAGATCGAAGGCGTTGTGAGGGCGGGCCTGGTCTACGACCCGATTAAAGACGAGTTGTTTTCGGCTGAGTTCGGCAGCGGGGCTTTTTTGAACGGAGAGGCGATACACGTAACCGGTGCCGTGCGCCTCGACGAGGGCCACCTCGTCACAGGTTTCGTTCATGACGATATCAGGATGGTCGAGGAGAATCTGAAGCACTTCGCCGATTTCATCAGGAGGGCAAGATCGGTGAGAAGGGACGGTTCGGCGGCGCTTGACCTCTGTTACCTTGCCTGCGGCCGGTTCGACGGATTCTGGGAGCTCGGCCTTAACCCCTGGGACACGGCTGCGGGGGTTCTGATCGTAGAGGAAGCGGGGGGCAGGGTAACGAATTTGACGGGCGGGGATTACAGCATCTATGTAAAGGAAATCCTCGCGTCCAATGGCGGCATTCACGAAGAAATGATGAAAGTTCTTTCCCTCAATATAGGGAATAGTGAATGATAGTGAATACCTAAATTTATCCGGTGATAAAGTCAGGAGATGAAATAAGGGTGAACCCATGAATTTCTTCAAGGATCCACCCTTTAGAGGATGGGGAATATGTTATGGCCAGCTTTAAGTCAATCGATACGTTTTGTTTCAAACTTTCCATTCTCTCGTGACTCCGCAAATTCGATTCTGGAATCAACTCATTAATTTGCTACAAAACTTAATCCGATATTATGCAATGCGCGTGCCAAATGTAATGATACGATACAACTTGCTCTGATTATTGCATAATATAAATATCGAAATGGTGCATGTATATATTAAACGGGGAAAAGCGGTAAATTTTTTGTACTTTTTTGACAAAAGTTGTCAAAGGGCGGTATGACAGATTCCGATAATTAGCGACAAAAAGAAGCAAGTCTCCGGGGACGATGTACACCTTATTGCTTTGAGCGTAATATTCTATAATCGTTCTTGATCGACCTCCCGGGGGTGAAAGATGATAATGTCGAGGCTCTCTAAGCCGGCTTTAATTCTCGTATTTTCCATAGCTCTTTGTAATTTTTTTTGTTTACCCCTGCCGGCGCAGGACAAGCAGGGAGGGGAATCGCGTTATTACTACGTCGGGACCATAGGGGATAATCTCGACGTGCAGATGGAGCTGATAATTGACTCGGGAGACGCTTCTGGATCGTATATGTATGACAAAGTCGGCATCCCGATTGCTCTTACCGGGGAGGCGGACTACAACTCCTCTGCAATTACGCTCGTGGAGCAGGATGAAAAGGGGAGCAAAACTGGAACTTTTACGGGGACGGTCCGCGGTGACGGGAAGGATTTCGGGAAGGTCATAGAAGGTAAGTGGTCAAAGGCGAACGGACTCACGACGTTACCCTTTAAGCTCACTAAGGTCGCCGACTTCGTTTCAACGAATGCAAACGGGGGAGGTAAATATGAGGCGTCCTATATGTACCCTTACTTTTTATCGGACACCAAGGCTTTCCGTGAAATAACGGACAGACTGGAGAAAGGAGCCGCCTCGGAAAGAAAAAAATTCGCGGAAGAAGCGGAGGATTTTTTCACCACTCGGGATTCTGCCGGCGGCTGGCAGGAAGACTACAGCTACTCGATTGAATATTATTCGCCTGAATTGGTCAGTCTCTCAGGGGAGGTCTTTTCCTACACCGGCGGCGCCCACGGTAATACCTTATACATGTCTTCGAATTACTGGATAAAGGACGGCAAGGCATTACTTCTGAATTTGCCGGACCTTTTTAAGCCCAATTCGGATTTTATAAAAGCACTCTCCGGTTATTGCATAGGCGATCTCAGAAAGCAGAAGGCCGGATGGGTATTGAACGGGGAATTGAAGGAGCTTAAGGCCGGTGACCTGAGCGTTTTCGCTGTCTCTCCCCGGGGTATCACGTTCGCTTTCGCCCCGTATGCAGTGGGCCCTTACGTCGAAGGGCCGTATTTTGTTCTCGTCGGCTACAGTGATCTCAAAGGGATGATTAATCCCCAGGGCCCCCTGAAACAGTTCCTGAAGTAAAAAGGAAGCGGCTCCGATTAAATCTCAGATATACGAATCCGAAGGCCCTCCTTCATCCGTCATTTATTTCACCGGGCGTTCTCCGGGATGTATAATTTGATTATATCGACACACTCTGTCGAATTGTTATGGATTCCTGAATTATTTTGATTGAAGTGACAACATCATGCGCTTGAGGAGACTCGTATGACAGCTTCCAATGACTCACACGCAGACGTGCTCGTGGTAGGCGCGGGACCGACCGGGCTTACGATGGCATGCGAGCTCGCAAGGCACGGAATCACGCCAAGAATCATAGACAAGGCCCCGGCCCCTTCGGATAAATCGAAGGCTTTCGGAATACACGCCCGGACTCTCGAGCTCTTCGAGAACATCGGCATCGTGGACACGGTGCTCAAAAAGGGCAACATCTGTAACGGCTTTGATATGTACAATCACGGGAAACCCCTGGCGCATGTCATTTTCGACACACTCGAAAGCAAATATCCCTTTTTCCTCATCCTTGCGCAGAGCGACACCGAAAGGATATTGAACGAGCATCTGGAATCCTACGGCGTCAAGGTCGAGCGCGAGAAAGAGCTTCTGGGGATCGAGCGGACGGATAGCGGGATCGCTGCCCGCTTAAGGTTAAAGGACGGCTCCGAGGAATTTGTCGATTGCAAATACATAGCTGGGTGCGACGGGGCTCACAGCACGTCACGTCACGTTCTCGACCTCGAGTTCAAGGGCGCCCCCTACCCCAATTACTGGCTCCTGGCAGATTGCAACCTCGACTGGAGCTACCCCCTCCATCACCTGTCGGTCTTTATACATCCACGGGGAGTGACGGCCTATTTCCCGCTTTACAGCGACAGGGGGAGACTAATGTTCGAGCTGCCCGATGCTCATGTGGACGAAGGGCTGCCCGAGCCGACGATCGAGGATGTCAGGAGGCTCATGAGCGAGAGGGAGATCGACTATAAAAGCGTGAGCGATCCCAATTGGCTTGCCTACTTCAAGCTCCATCACCGCATGGTCGATAAATACGGCGAAGGGAGGGTCTTCTTATGCGGAGACGCCGCGCACATACACAGCCCTATCGGCGGACAGGGGATGAATACGGGGATACAGGACTCGTATAACCTTGCGTGGAAGCTCGCTCTGGTGCTCAAGGGCAGCTCGCCCGAAAGCCTCCTCGATAGCTACAATGCGGAAAGACACCGCGTCGGAGAGGGCGTGGTCGGCTTGACGGACATGGCTACCAGGATGGTCGGGATACATAACCCTGTTCTGAGCGCTATACGGAATAAGCTCGTTGGCACGCTGTCGAAGCTCGACGCGGTTCAGGAAAGGATACTCACGACCTTGTCCCAGATAGAGATCAACTACGGGGAAAGCCCGATAGTCGATGAGAGGTGGTATCGGTCGGGGGAGATTCCCGGGGATCATAAACACCACCATGATCTTAAAGCCGGAGAGAGGGTCGGGGACTACACGCTTCTCAGCCTTGACGGCAAAAGCGGAATACAGCTTTATGACCTTTTTAAGGGGGCGGAGCATGAGCTCCTGATCTTCACGGGTGCGGAGCCCGAGGATATGGAATTCGACGAGCTCAGAAAAATACTCGCCACTATCGACGAAGAGTTTATTGGTCTTATTAAGCCTCATTTAATCGTCGGCTGCAAGGGGCTTCCGCCTGATCTCATGCAAATTAGCTCCGTATGGACGGACGAGGGAGACCTCATGCACGGCGATTTCGGCGCCGCGAAATCGAGCCTCTATCTCATTCGCCCGGACGGCTACATCGGGTTCAGGAACCAGCCCGCGAGCAAGAGCGACCTCACGGAATATCTTTCAAATATCTTCCTCTGAGCTATCGGCTGTTCCGCCGGATATAATTATCTGCAAATAAACATCAGGGTTAATTAATGCCTGAATATAAAGCGCTTTTTCATTTTGAAGGGGAGTTGCGTGATTTCTTTGCCGGCTCCGATATTGAGTTCCCGCTACATTACGGTTTCGACCGAAACCCTTCCGTCAAAGATGCGATCGAGGCGATCGGAGTCCCTCACACCGAAGTGGATACCATAGTTGTGAACGGCACCTCCGTCGGGTTCGGTTACCACCTTAGGGACGGGGACGACGTAACCGTATACCCGGTATCCTCGGGTTCAGCCGCTCCTTCCAAGGTGCTCTTGCGGGGCGATCCCTGCCCCGTGTTTATCGTGGACGTCAACCTCGGGAAGCTTGCGAGGCTCCTGCGGATGCTCGGGTTCGATGCTCGTTACAGGAACGATTACACGGATCACGATGTTGCCGGGCTCGCGGAGAGAGAGAACCGCATCGTGCTCAGCCGTGACCGCCGCCTCCTGAGGTTTAAGGCAATAGTCCACGGCTACTGGCTCAGGTCGGACGATCCCGGAACGCAGATAACAGAAGTGCTTAGAAGGTTCGGTCTCTATTCGCTTATCAAACCTTTCAACAGGTGCCTAGAGTGTAACGGCGTTATCGTACCGGTCGAGAAGGAAAAGATACTCGAAAGGCTCGAGCCCAAAACGGTCCTTTACTTCGACGAATTCTTCATTTGCTCGGACTGTGGCAAAATTTACTGGAAAGGGTCGCACTACGATCACATGAACAAGACGCTCGGGGTCCTGAAGAATTCATGAAGGTGTCATTTAATTCCGGATCCGGCCCGATTTTTTTGTTGAGCATAGCCGGATGAAGGGAATATAGTATAGAATTCGAGCATAACTGGTAGGGAGGTGTTTAATGAGTAATAAGCTTACGCCGGAGCAGCAAGAGATGGTGGATATTTGGGGAAAGCATACCATGTGCGAGTTCGAGACCAAGGATGTGGAGGAAACCATGCGGACTATGACCGATGAGCCTCACGTTAATCACGTGCCTGTAATGACCGGGGGCTGCGGCAGGGAAAACGTCCGCGATTTTTATTCGAAACACTTTATTCCGTTCCAGTCTCCGGATACCGAACTCGTCCTGGTTTCACGCACTGTCGGCAGCGACACCGTAGTCGATGAGCTTATTTTCAAGTTCACACATATTATGGAAATGCCCTGGATGCTGCCCGGCATACCTCCGACAGGAAAAAAGGTCGAGCTTCCGCTTGTCGTAATAGTCGGGTTTAAGGACGGCAAAATTTCAAGCGAGCATATTTACTGGGACCAGGCTACGGTGCTCGTTCAAATAGGTGTATTAAGCGCGGATAATTTGCCGGTAGCGGGAGCGGAAACAGCACGTAAGGTCCTCGACCCGAGTCTGCCGTCCAATGAATTGATGAAGAGGCAGGGTTAAGATAAATCGAGCTCTGGCAGGATTTCTTTGATAGACTCTCTTAAGAACTCCCGCTCATAGACTTCCTGATCTACCACTTTTCCGTTCCAAACGAGTATGTCGAGGTCTATAGTCCTGGGTCCGTCCCTGTTGTCCGTCTTTGCTCTTCCCAGTTTTACCTCCAGGCTCTTTAACCATGATTTCAGCCCCCGGTGTCCATATCGGTTTCGATGAGGAGAGCCCCGTTCAGGAACTTATCCTGCTCCTTAAACCCGACGGGCTCCGTTTCGACGAATGAGGATGATTTTACGAGTTTCAATACGGAAGCTATCTCCTCTTTTGCCTTGCGAATGTTTTCTTCGGGATTAATATTGGAGCCGAGTCCTATTACAGCCCTGTTGGTTTTCATATGTAAGATACCGGCGGGTTATCTCGATTCTGAATGTATGACGGAGACGGAATCCGCGAAGCGGAGCGCCCCAGGCTTATCGACCTTTGCCGTAGCCCTCCGGACCCTCCCGTCTTCGAGAATTATCTTAACGACGTCTCCGGCGATCTTTTCTATGAGATTGAATTCTCTCCCCTCGATTTCGGATATTATTTTTTTCGTGATGGACTTATAATCGACCGTGAACTCGATATCGTCCTTCTCTATGGCTTCTGTGCCGTCGAACTCGATCTCAATATTTATTACGATATCCTGCTTGACCTTCTTCTCCCACTCGAAGATACCGACGACGGTCCGTAATCTCAGGTTCTCGATCTTTATTATCACGGTCTTGTTCCCTCAGACGAGGTGCTGACCCCCGTCGATGAAGAGGCATTCTCCGGTTACGTACGTGTTCTCGATTATATATTTTAATCCCGTTATTACGAAGTCCGGATGCCCCGGTTTTCCGAGGGGCGTGTCTTTTGATATACGCTTGAGATATTTCATGTCTTTGCCCGGCGGGGGGAGCATAGGCCCGGGGCAGATTCCGTTGACACGTATTTTAGGCCCCAGAGCCTTAGCCGCCATGAGTGTAAAGTCGCGGAGCGCTCTCTTGCTCAGGTTGTAAACGAAGTGGTCCGGGCTCGATTTTGGAAACCCTCGTATCGAGCATGTTGACTATTATTTCCGCTGACTTCCGCCTGCTGAATTCCTGGGACAGGAAGAAAGGAGCCTTGAAGTTGAGAGCGAATTCCCGGTCGAACGATTCCTCTGTGACTTCCATAAAATCTCTGTCTTCGAAGATCGACGCGTTATTTATGAGAAGCGAGCAGTTTGGAAACGCGCGGAATACCCGCACCGTCAAGTGTTTAATGCCCTTGGTATTAGACAGGTCGGCTTTGAATATCTCACACTTTCTTCCTATGGCTTTTATCTCTTCCGCTGTCTTCTTGGCGTGATTCTCCGAGCTGTTATAGTGTAAGGCGATGTCGTACCCCAGCTCAGCCAGAGCGAGCGCCATAGCTTTGCCTAATCTCGTCCCGCCCCCGGTTATCAAAGCCGCTTTTTTCATGATTCTTTATGCGTTATGCGATCGTGCGCCGTGATTTTAGATATCGAGAGTATAGCACACGGGGTGCATACGGCTAAGCCCGGTTCACGGCTCTTTCGATCCCGGGGAAAATATACCCCTTTCTTTAAATCTTATACCGAATTGGTGTAGAATAAGGAAAGAAAACATCTGGGCAAAGGCGGAGACATGGCTAAAAAACCGGTTCAATTAAAATCCCCCGTACTCGGAATAGACATCGGAGGGACGGGCATCAAATCCGCCCCCGTCGATATCGAGAAGGGAGTCCTTCTGGATGAGAGGTACCGCGTCGATACCCCCCATCCGGCGACCCCTAAAAGCATGCTCGCGGCTATAAAAGGCATAATCGACCACTGGAAATGGGAGGGCGCACTCGGGTGCGGTTTCCCCGGCGTAATGAAGAGCGGTGAGGTTTACACGGCTGCGAACCTGTCCAAGAAATGGATAGGGGTGAATATCAGGGACCAGATAGAGAAAATTTCCCCCTGCAGGGCTGCCGTCATAAATGATGCGGATTCCGCGGGTCTCGCCGAGATGAAGTTCGGCGCCGGGAAAAAATATAACCTGCACGGCGGGGGGGTCGTTCTCATGGTGACCCTGGGGACGGGAGTAGGTTCGGCTCTCTTCGTTGACGGCCATCTCGTCCGGAACACGGAGTTCGGACATATAGAAATAGACGGGGAAGATGCGGAGAAGCGGGCGGCCGAGATTCACAGGGAGATAGAGGGGCTCAGCTGGAAGAAGTGGGGGAAAAGGGTGAATAAATATCTACAGCATATGGAGAAGCTTCTCTCCCCCGACCTGATAATTATCGGAGGGGGTATCAGCAAAAAGTCGGACAAGTTCTTTCCGTATATACAAGTTAGAGCCAAGATAGTCCCTGCGAAGATGCTTAACGACGCGGGTATCATCGGCGCCGCGCTCGCTTCCGAGCTTTAAAATCAAGGCTTTTCTTGCAATATCGGATTCGATATGTGATAATGGCAGAAAGCAAATTCTTCGTTTCCGCAATATTAGACTCCGCTTGTTCGAGGTTGAATCTTGTTTCGTAGGGAATCTCTTCGGCACTTAATACAAGGGAAAGTGAATAATCCCCCCGGAGCTGAAAATCACTTCCGAATTTATATCTCCTTTCCGCTTAATCGCGGAGACAATTTAATCCCCGGCGTAGAGATTCACTCCGAAGAGGGTATTAGTTCCGAGAGCATGTTTCCGCCGCGTGAGGGATTCGAAGCCGCCCCCGGATACCCGGCGGCGGTCGTTTAAAATAAAACGAGCCCGGCGCCCGAATCCGTATACTATTTTTTGGTCTTAATACAGGATTAACAAACGTTCTCAAAATGTATTAGTAAGGAGAAGCATGATGGAATCGATGCCGAAGATAAACAGAGACAAGCTCGAGCAGCTGATAATCAACACCATAAGGACTCTGTCCATGGACGCGGTGCAGAAAGCTAATTCGGGTCATCCGGGCACACCGATGGCCCTTGCTCCCGTTGCGTTCACGATCTGGGATAAGTTCATGAAATTCAATCCGAAAAACCCCGACTGGCCCAACCGTGACCGCTTCGTTCTTTCAAACGGTCATGCATCGATGCTTCTTTACAGCCTTCTTCACATTACCGGTTACGACTTGTCGCTCCATGACATAAAGACATTCAGACAGCTCCACAGCAAGTGTGCCGGTCACCCCGAGTACGGGCTCGCCCCCGGTGTCGAGACGACCACGGGACCCCTCGGCCAGGGCGTCGCCACATCGGTGGGTATGGCGATAGCCGAGAGGTGGCTCGCTGCTTATTTCAACAAGCCCGGGCACGAGATCGTCAATTACAACATATTCGCGATCGACGGCGACGGGTGCATGATGGAGGGCATATCGGGCGAGGCCGCTTCTCTTGCGGGGCACCTGGGTCTGAGCAACCTCATCTGGTTTTATGATAACAACCACATAACCATCGAGGGACATACGGCGCTGGCGTTCAGCGAAGACGTGGCCGCCAGGTTCATGGGATACAACTGGCACGTTCAGCGCGTGGGCGATGCGAACGACCTCGAGATGCTGGCTGAGGCTATAGAGAGGGCGTTCAAGGAGAACGAGCAGCCTTCCCTTATCATAGTCGACAGCCATATCGGTTACGGCAGCCCGAATAAACAGGATACTTCCGCCGCGCACGGAGAGCCCCTCGGCGACGAGGAGATACGGAAGACGAAAATAAATTACGGCTGGGACCCCGACAAGAAATTCTATGTGCCTGAAGAGGTGAAGCAATATAGAGAGACGGTTATAAGGAAAGGAGCGGTTAACGAAGACGAATGGAATAAGAAATTCAGCTCGTATGAACGCGAATATCCCGACTTTGCCAAGCAGTTCCGCCAGATGCAGAACCATGAAATGCCCGAGGGGTGGGAGAAATGCCTGCCGGTATTTCCCGCAAACCCGAAGGGCCCCGCGACGCGTTCCGCCAACAGCAAGATACTGAATGCTATCGTCCCCGTGTATCCCTTTCTCCTCGGGGGAGCTGCCGATGTCGGCTCTTCGACAAAAACCTACATAGAAGGCGCGGGCAGCTTCGAGAAGGGGGTGTACGACGGCAGGAACTTTCACTTCGGAATACGGGAGAACGCCATGGCCGCCGCCGCAAACGGCATGGCGCTCAGCAAGCTGAGGCCCTACACGGCCACCTATTTCGTGTTCTCGGATTATATGAGGGCCCCGCTCAGACTCGCCTGCCTTATGCAGAATCCAGTCATTTTTATATTCACCCATGACAGTATCGGATTGGGAGAGGACGGCCCCACCCATCAGCCTATCGAGCACCTGGCGTCTCTCCGGGCCATTCCCAACCTCGACGTGATAAGGCCCGCAGACGCCAACGAATTGAGCGTATTGTGGAAGTACATAATGAAAGTGAAAAACCGTCCCGTCGCGTTGATTCTGACAAGACAGGACGTCCCCACCTTCGATAGGAGCGTATACGCCCCTGCCGGAGGCGCTTTGAAGGGCGCTTATATCCTTGCCGACAGTAAGCCGAAGCCCGACATAATACTGATAGGCACGGGCTCCGAGGTCCAGTTATGCCTCGGTGCCTACGAGGAGCTCAAAAAACAGGGGATAAAGGCGCGTGTCGTAAGCATGCCCTGCTGGTCTATTTACGAGATGCAGGGAGCGGAGTACTGGGAGGAGGTCCTCCCCTCCTCCGTGCGGGCGAGGGTCTCCGTGGAAGCAGGCTCCACATTCGGCTGGCGGAGGTATGTGGGTTCCTACGACCAGGGCGGTGTAATAGGCATAAGCACATTCGGAGAATCCGCTCCGATAGGCGACCTCCTCCCCGAGTTCGGGTTCACGGTCGACCACGTCGTGGCGAAAGCAAAAGAGGTTCTTGCGTACGGGGACAAAAAGAAAAATAAAAAATCCGTAAAAAAATAAAGTAGATTTAAGAATTGTTGTCGTGATTCGTTTCCTTTGAATTGAATAACTTGTTGATAACGGGAGATAGACAATGTCCAGAATCAAGGATCTAAATAAACTCGGCCAGTCGATCTGGTACGACTATATCAGGAGGTCTTTCATCACCTCGGGAGAGCTCAAGGCTTTGATAGACGAGGGCTTGAGAGGAGAAACCTCGAACCCTTCGATCCTCGAAAAAGCTATAGCCGGAAGCTCGGATTACGACGAAGACCTCAAGGCTCTCGTAGCGGAGAATAAATCCGTAAACGAGATATACGAGGCGCTCGCTTTAAAGGACATTGCGATGGCTGCCGATCTGTTCAGGCCGCTATACGACGAGACGAACGGCAGGGACGGGTTTATAAGCCTGGAGGTCAGCCCCACTCTGGCCAACGACACGAAGAACACTATCAAGGAAGCGAGGAGATATTTCGTCGCGCTGGGGCGCCCGAACGTGATGATCAAAGTCCCTGCGACCAAAGCGGGCATACCCGCGATCACGGAGCTCATCGGCGCCGGTATAAACGTGAACGTAACACTGATGTTCAGCCTCGAGCAGTATAGGGCGGTGTCCGAGGCGTACATAAAGGGTCTCGAAAAGCTCGCCGCCGAAGGCCCCTCGGTATTCAAAGGGCACAAGGTCGACAGGGTCGCCTCTGTCGCGTCCTTTTTCGTAAGCAGGGTCGATACTGCCATAGACCCCGAACTGGAGAAAATCGGTAAAACAGGTCTTGAGGGCAGGATCGCAATCGCGAACGCAAAGCTCGCCTATGACGAGTTCAGAAACACGTTTAAGGGCAAGCGCTGGAAGAAGCTCGCCGACGCCGGAGCCAGGGTGCAGAGGTGTCTCTGGGCGAGCACGAGCACCAAAAACCCCGCTTATTCCGATACGCTATACGTTGACGAGCTCATAGGGCCCGACACTGTAAATACCGTTCCCCCTGCCACATATAAGAACTTCAGGGATCACGGGAAGGCCGCTCTCACGCTCACGAGAGGGGTGAAGCAGGCAGAGCAGGATATAGCGAAGCTCGGGAAGCTCGGAATAGATTTAAAGGCGGTGACAAACCGGCTGCTCAAGGATGGAGTGGATCAATTCGCGGACTCCTTCAAGACTCTCATGTCGAGCATAGAGGAAAAAAAGGAGCAGATACTTTCGGGCAAAAAACCGTATTCCGCTTCGTTAGGCGCATTTCAGCCCGCAGTCGATAAGGCTCTCGAGAACATAAGAGACAACAATATCATCCAGAAAATATGGAATTTCGATTACCTCGTCTGGGAAGACGACCCGACCGAGATAAGTAACCGCCTCGGCTGGCTCCACATACCCGAGGTCATGGTTGACGCCCTTCCGGGAATCAGAAAAGTCGTGGATGAAGTGAGGGCTGACGGCTACAAGAACGTCCTCCTCCTCGGGATGGGCGGTTCGAGCCTCGCCCCGTTGGTACTCCGGGAAACCTACGGCGTCAAAAAGGGGTATCTCGATGTCGCGGTCCTGGACAGCACCGATCCCGGAGCCGTGCTTGCGGAGAGGCGAAGGCTCGATATGTCAAAGACCGTGTTCATCGTCTCTACGAAATCAGGAGGCACCGCCGAGACTCTTTCGTTTATGAAATATTTCTATAACGAGGTTTTAAAAGAGGTGGGGAAGAAAGAGGCCGGGCGGCATTTCATAGCCATCACGGACCCGGGGAGCGGACTTCAGAAGATCGCGAACGAGCTCAAATTCAGAAAGACCTTTTTAAACGACCCCAACATCGGCGGACGCTATTCGGCGCTCTCGTTCGTCGGCATTCCCCCCGCAGCTTTTCAGGGAGTCGATCTGAATCTGCTCCTATCGAGAGCCGTTACGATGCTCCATAACAACGAAAGCTGCAACCCCGCTGTCGACGGGGACAACTCGGGCGCATGGTTGGGCGCTATACTCGGCGAGCTCGCCAAGGCGGGTCACGACAAGGTAACGCTCGTCGCCTCTCCTCCCATACAGGGCTTCGGCTCCTGGGTCGAGCAGCTCATAGCCGAGAGCACCGGCAAGGACGGAAAAGGGATTCTCCCTGTCGACAGGGAACCCCTTGCCCAGCCCGAGTTTTACGCGAACGACAGGCTCTTCGTATACCTCCGCCTCGCGCACGACGATACGTACGACAGGCAGGTCAAGGCTCTCGAAAAGGCGGGCCATCCGGTAGTGCACATCAACTTAAAAGATATTTACGACTTAGGGGGAGAGTTCTTCAGGTGGGAGATGGCGATCGCGATAGCGGGGATGATCATAGGCATTCATCCCTTCAACCAGCCGAACGTGGAGGCCGCAAAGGTGCTCGCCCGCAAGATGATCGCCGAATATCAGAAAAAGGGCAAGCTCCCCGTGATAAAGCCGACCCTCAAGGAAAGCGGTATAACGGTTTATTCCGATTTCAGGGCTACGAGCCTCGAGCAGGCACTTAAAAAGTTCCTCTCCTACGCCAAACCCGGCAGGGACGAATCCAAGGGCAGGAGCTACGTTGCGTTCCAGGCATACGTCAAGCCCACGGACGAGACATACGACGCGCTCCAGAAACTGAGGAACAAAGTCCAGAGGCAGTACCGTCTGGCCACGACCGTAGGGTTCGGGCCGAGGTTCCTACATTCCACCGGGCAGCTCCACAAGGGGGACGCGGGGAACGGTCTTTTTATTCAGTTCACCTCCGATAAGCCTGAGGACATCCCTATTCCCGATGAGCCCGGCAAGAAGGCCTCGTCCATAACGTTCGGAGTATTCATAGATGCGGAGGCCCTCGGCGACCGTCAGGCGCTCCTGGACGGGAAACGCAAGGTCATAACGTTTCATCTGGGCGAAGACGTGATAAGCGGCATAAAGAGGCTTGCAAAAATTCTCTGACAGAAGGAAAAGTGATTAAGGCGCTGATATTCGATCTTGACGGCACGCTCGTGCAGACGGAGGTACTCAAGGCGAAGTCCTACGCCAGGGCTGCGGTCGAGCTCGATAAATCATTGACCGAAGACGAAGTAATAGAAGCATTCAAGGACTACGTCGGGCTCTCCCGTAAAGAGGTTGCCGAAGGGCTTCTCAAAAGGTTTAACCTCGAGAGCGCGGCAAGGGCGAGAATGAAGGAATTCCGTGTGCGTACGCCGTGGCAGGCTTACGTCGATATAAGGCTCGACACGTATTTCAAAATGATATCCGACCCGGAAATATTAAAGGAGCACCTCTGCCCCTACAATCTTGGGCTTCTCAAATGGGCGCGGGACGAAAGGTACCCCACGGGGCTCGGCACGATGTCTCACAGAGAGGAAGCTGACCGCGTGCTTGATGTTCTCGGTATAAGGTCCGAGTTCGATTTCATCGCCACGATTCAGGACGTCGAGCACGGAAAGCCCGATCCCGAGATATACGTACTGCTTGCGAATGAGCTGAAAGTCACCCATCACGATAGCCTGGTTATCGAAGATTCGGCTTCGGGGGTGAAGGCGGCGCTTGGTGCGGACATGAACTGTATCGCCGTCACGACCGATTTCACGAGAGAGGGTGTTCACGCGCTTCCGCCATCGGCGCTCCTTCGTATAGTTGATGACCCGGTGGAGCTCCTTGATGCGGCCAAAGGGTTTATTAGCAACCTCAATTCACATAAGGAGAAAGCCGGTTGAGCGATTCTCCCACTCCGGATCAGAAAAAGCTTCAGGATAGGCTGAAAAAAGAGGCTGGCATAAGCTCGGTCGACCTCATCCGCCCGGGAATGGTGCTCGGGCTGGGCACGGGGACCACGGCCAGGTACGCGCTTGAAGAGATAGCCGCGAGGCTGAAAGACGGAAGGCTCAAAGATATTATCGGAATTCCGAGTTCCCGGGAGACTGAAAAAAGGGCTCAAGAGCTCGGCATTCCCGTGACCTCGTTTGACGAGAGACAGGAAATAGACCTCACGATAGACGGAGCGGACGAGGTCGATCCCGACCTCAATCTGATAAAGGGCGGGGGCGGCGCGCTTCTCCGGGAGAAGGTTCTCGCCCAGTCGAGCAGGCGCAACGTGATGATCGTGGATGAGAGCAAGCTTTCCCCTGTGCTGGGCACTCACTTCCCCGTGCCTATAGAGGTGATCCCGTTTGCCTGGAAGCCGGTTGCGAATTTCCTCACGTCCCTGGGCGCTGAGGCAGTTTTACGTATGAAGGAGAACGGATCTCCTTACACCACAGACCAGAATAACTATATAATTGACGGTAAGTTCGGACCCATCCGTGATCTTAATGAGCTTGCTTTCAAGCTCGGACAGAAAGCGGGGATAGCGGAGTACGGTCTGTTCATAGGGACGGCGAGCGAGGTCATCGTCGCGACTTCGCACGGGATAAGGTATCAGAAGCGTAAGGATTCTTAGGGGCCCCGGAACAAAAAGCTCTTGCTGAGTGGAGAATCATGGTAATTATCGAGCCTTCGATTTTATCCGCTGACTTTACAAAGTTAGGCGAGGCAGTGAGGGAAGCCGAGGACGCGGGCGTAACGTGGATTCAGATAGACGTGATGGACGGACGTTTCGTCCCGAATATTAACTTCGGCCCCGGAGTCGTCGCTGCCATAAGACCGCTCGTGAAATTGAAGCTGGACGTACATCTTATGATCGTCGAGCCTGAGAAATACATAAATCTATTCGCTCAATCGGGAGCCGACCGCATCATCGTCCATCAGGAGGTGTGCTACCACCTCCACCGCGTGCTGGAATCTATAAGGGAGCTGGGGATACAATCGGGCGTAACTCTCAATCCCGCGACCCCTCCCTCCGCTATCGGAGAGGTCCTCGAGCTTGCGGATTTTGTCCAGGTCATGGGCGTCAATCCGGGTTTCGGCGGACAGAAATTCATATGGAGCCAGCTCGATAAGATACGTGCGTTAAAAGAATTGCTCGATAGAAAGGGGCTCGATGTCCCGATAGGGGTCGACGGCGGTATAGATATCGGCAATGTGCATGAGATCGTCCGCGCAGGCGCGTCGGTCCTGGTCGCCGGATCGAGCGTCTATAACGATAAGGGTACCGTGCGGGATAACATAAAAGCCCTGCTCGACAGTGTACAGTGAGAGTTGTTGATGTTACGATTTGAGAAACGGAATTAATATTAATCAGAAAATACAAAAATATTTCAGGAGGGAGTAATGAAGATAGCAATGATAGGACTCGGAAAGATGGGTGGGAACATGACGGAGCGTCTTCTCCTAGACGGTCACGAGGTCGTCGTCTGGAACTTGACCCCAGACCCGGTCAAGGAGTATGCGAAGAAGGGGGCGATACCCTCGGACACCATTGAAGACCTCGTAAAGAAGCTCCCCAAACCCAGGGTCGTGTGGCTCATGGTCCCTTCGGGCAAGCCCGTCGACCAGAACATAAGAGAGCTCAAAAAGTATCTCAAGAAGGGAGACATCATAATAGACGGCGGGAACTCCGAATGGCAGGACTCACAGAAAAGGGCAAAAGCGCTTGAGCCGACGGGGATCCATTTCATAGACTGCGGAACCAGCGGCGGTATATGGGGATTGAAAGAGGGGTATTGCCTCATGTACGGCGGGGATAAAGCCGCATGTGATTACGTCGAGCCCATTTTCAAGACCCTTGCGCCTAAGTACGGCTATCTCTACTGCGGCCCGGTAGGCTCGGGCCACTATGTGAAGATGGTCCACAACGGGATCGAATACGGGTTGCTTCAGGCTTATGCCGAAGGCTTTGCCGTGCTTCACACCTCGCCGTTCAACCTGGACCTCCGCGCCGTAAGCAGGGTATGGAAGCACGGTAGCGTTATACGCTCCTGGCTTCTCGATCTGGCAGAGCGCGTATTCAAAGCCGACCCAACGCTATCTGACCTCGAGCCCTATGTATGGGACAGCGGCGAGGGACGCTGGACCGTCGAGGCTGCGCTTCATCAGAACGTCCCGGCGCCGATAATCACCGCGTCGCTTCTGGCGAGGATTCAATCGAGGGATACGGATTCCTTCGCCATGAAGACCATTGCCGCGCTCAGGAACCAGTTCGGCGGGCACGCGGTTAAGAAAAAGGATAGTAAGTAGGAGAGGATTTCACATCGGCTGATCAATAACAAAATCGAATTAGATCGAGAGGAAAGCAAGATGGCACAGGAGAACGGTTGTATAATCGCGATTTTCGGGGCGTCCGGGGATCTGACCAAGCGTAAGCTCATGCCCGCTCTTTACGCCCTTTTCAGACAGGGGCTCCTTCCCAAAAATTTCGCCGTACTGGGCACGAGCAGATCGCCTTTCACCGACGATGCGTACAGGAAAAAAATTATTGAAGACATCGTAACGTACGCCGGTATCAAAAAATCGGAGCAGAAGCAGCTGGACCCCTTTTCAAAGCATATTTACTATCAAGCTATGGACGCGACCGATGTCAACCACTACGACGATCTCAAGGATAAGCTCTCCAAAGTCGATGCCGCCGAGAAAACGGGCGGCAATTATATCTTCTATCTGTCCACCTCGCCGAGCTTATACGCGGCTATCGCAAAGAACCTCGGTAAAAAAGGGCTCGATAAGGAAGGCAAAGGCTCCTCCTGGAGACGGATAATCGTTGAAAAACCGTTCGGCAGGGACCTGCAGTCCGCGCAGGCTCTAAATCACGACCTGCAGAGGATCTTCAAGGAAGACCAGATATATAGGATCGACCATTATCTCGGTAAGGAGACCGTGCAGGACATTTTCGCATTGAGGTTCTCAAACGGCATTTTCGAGCCTCTCTGGAACAGGAATTACGTAAGCCGCGTCGAGATCACGGCAGCAGAAACGATCGGAGTCGAGGAGCGGGGAGGGTATTACGACCACTACGGCGCGCTCAGGGACATGATTCAGAACCATCTTCTGCAAGTTTTGGGCACAGTCACGATAGAGCCCCCGTCATTCTTCGACGCAACCGATGTCCGTAATGAGTCCATCAAAATATTTCAGTCTCTGAGACCCATCAAGCCCGAGGACGTTGACAGGTACGCCGTGAGGGGGCAGTACACGGAGTCGGTGATCAACGGCAAGAAGGTGCTCGGATACAGGCAGGAAAAAGACGTAGCCCACGATTCGATGACGGAGACTTTCGTTGCGCTCAAGCTTTATATCGATAACTGGAGGTGGGGCGGCGTGCCCTTTTACCTCCGGACAGGAAAATGCCTGCCCTCCCGCGTGAGCGAGGTCGTCATAGAATTCAAGAAGACGCCGCACCATCTTTTCACGCAGGAGGAGCTGTGCTCCGCCAAGCCTAACCAGCTCATAATACGGATACAGCCGGACGAGGGGATACTGCTCAGGTTCGGTATGAAGAAGCCCGGCGCCGGGTTCGATATAGAAGAAGTGGGGATGGACTTCCATTATTCCGAGCTTGCCGACGCCTACATCCCCGAAGCGTACGAGCGCCTGATACTCGACTGCATCATGGGCGATGCCACTCATTACGCCCGCGCGGACGCCGTGGAGGCGTGCTGGAAGTTCGTCGACCCGATACTCACTGCGTGGGAGGATGACCCGGAAATAAAGCTTTTCGGCTATCCAGCCGGTACGTGGGGGCCCCCGGAGGCGAGGCACATCTTCGATTCTCCCGATGAGGACTGGAGGTATCCGTCCGACCATCTGACCACGGACGGGGATTTTTACGAGCTGAAATAGGGACGAGTGGGTTAGTTGTCGTGAATAGAGGAAGATAAAATGAAAAAGGAAGTTTATCTCTTCGATGATATAAGCGGACTGGCGAAGCGCCTTGCAGAGGATTTTAAGAAAGCCTTGCGGGAGAAAGCCTCCGGTGGGGAGGTTCTTCAAGTCGCGCTCTCCGGCGGACATACCCCGAAAGCCTTTTTTGAAATACTTGCCGCGCCTCCTTACCGCGACAGTCTGCCCTGGGACAAGGTTGTTTTTTTCTGGGGCGATGAACGGTGCGTCCCTCCCGATAACGACGAGAGCAATTATAAAATGACTAACCTCGCGCTCCTGTCCCATATCAAAATCCCTCCGGCCAATATCCACCGCGTACTTGGTGAAAACCCGCCCGATGAAGAGGCGGCTCGTTACGGGAAGGAGATAAAAGACAACGTTCCGTCAGGCGGAAACGGCTTTCCCCGGTTTGACTGGATATTCCTCGGCATGGGCGAAGACGGGCACACCGCTTCGTTATTCCCCGGCGCGCCAACATTGAAAGAGAAAGAGAAGATATGCGTCGTCGCGACACATCCGCAGACCGGGCAGAAGAGGGTGAGCGTTACTTTTCCGGTTCTCGACAGCGGAAAGAGGGTTTCGTTCCTCGTAGCTGGTGAGGGGAAGGAGAAGATACTCAAGGAGATACTGCAAAAGACCACGGAGCCGCTTCCGTATCCCGCGTCCATGGTTCACCCGGGAGACGGCATGCTCGAATGGTACGTCGATAAGGCGGCCGCTCCCTGGCTTTAGGGTCCCCGCGTTAGTTGTTCCCCGCGGAGGCCTCAATGTCTCAGAACATCTTGGCGAAATTCCTCGGCTTTCTCTGCTTCCATTTCCCCGTTTGATACGCGTTTGCGACGATTAACGGCACGACGGTTGTGGCTTCGGCGTAGACCATTTGCTCGTAAACGGTACTGACCTTGCCCCAGGAAGACGCTTCCTTGAGCGTCGATGAGCTGCAGGCGCCGTCCCTCACGTCAGCCACTGTAATTTGCACGGCATATTTATGCACAGGCACGTCGAGCCCCAGCACTTCGGCGGCGACTACGGTGTCCTGAGCGAAGTTCTTGGGCACTCCTCCGCCCACCATAAACAGTCCGCTTTCTTTGGATGCAACCTTTATCTTTGTAAGCTCTAGGAAATCCTTGGCGCTGTCTATAGACACGTGCGAATCGGGGTTATTCCATTGATGGAAGACCATGCCGAACCCCGCCGAGGAATCCGTAAACGCCGGGCAGAAGATCGGCACATTATGCTCGTAAGCTGCCTGTACGAGGGAATTTTTCTTCTTTGCGTGCCTGGTCAGCCATTTCCCCATCTCCCATATGAATTCCCTCGACGAGTACGGGCGGTGCTCGAGGGTATCCGCTATTTTCGCTACGGCCTTGTCGCAGGCCTGAAGCTCTTCCTCGTCGATGAACGTATCGTAAATGCGGTCGATGTATAAAGACCTGAGCATGCCGTCGTCTATATGAGGAGTGCCCGCGTAGTGCTTGTAGCCGAGGGCCTCAAAAAAGTCCATATCCACTATGGAAGCCCCCGTGGCCACTATAACGTCCACCATGTTATTCTCGACCATGTCGACGTACACCTGCATACAGCCGCCTGCCGATGTGGAGCCCGCCAGGGTCAGCCACACGGAGGCGTTCTTGTCCGCGAGGTTCATGTTGAATATGTCGGCTGCCCTCGCGGTGTCCCTCGAAGAGAAAGACATGCCGCGGTAGGCGTCGATAATCTGCTTGCCGTCGATCTTCTTTATGTCGACGTGCTTGATCGCTTCTTTCAACAGCTCTTTTTTGCTGGTTTTTGTCTTAGCCATTTTACGATTTCTCCTTTACCGTCCCGAATTCAGATACGTATCCCCGTATATATTCACTTACGGGGAATTATCAAGCAGCTCGGGATGGAATTAATTTTTTTCCTGCGGAAACAAATACTTCCGGTTCTAACGTTTCGACCCGGAAATATTTTATAGTCGTATAAATCGTTGTCAAAATTTATTCCGGCTGCTGCTGAGTAATGCAATGTATCGCGCCTCCTCCGTAGATTATATCGCTGCAGTCGATACCGACGACTTCGCGTCCGGGAAAAGAGCCTCGAAGGATTTCGAGCGCCTCTTCGTCGTTTTCATCGTTGAATGTAGCCGCAAGGACTACCGTGTTGCCTATGTAAAAATTGGTGTATGAGACGGGAGCCTTGCTCCCGTCGTCGTACCGCACGTGCGGCATCGGGAGCTTGATGATTTCAAACGGTTTTCCGTTGACATCTGTTGCTTGCGATAGGGTTTTATAGTTGTCCTGAAGTATTTGGTAATTTTCATCGTTTTTATCGTCTTCATACGCGCAGACAATTTTATCGGGCGCTACGAAACGGGCGATTTCGTCTATATGTCCGTCGGTATGGTCGTTAACGAGGCCCTCCTTAAGCCATACGGTTTTTGTGATACTCAGGTAATCCCGGAGGTATTTTTCTATATCCGCCTTTGATTTGCCTGGGTTCCGGTTTTCGTTGAGGAGGCACTGCTCTGTGGTGAGACACACTCCCATGCCGTTCACGTCGATCGCCCCGCCCTCGATGACGGCCCTGGGTTTCCTGATGGGCAAGTCTTTCCATTCGCTGATTTTTTGCGGGATTGCGCCGTCTTTAAGCAACTCCTCAAACTTATTGCCCCACGCATTGAATAGCCATTTGATAATCACGGCTCTGCCCGCGCGGTCTTTAACGAAGGTCGGTCCCGTATCCCGGAGCCACACGTCGGCGTAGTCCGTGGTATAAAAATTTATCCTGGCCATATCAATACCTGCCGCTGCGAGCATCTCATAAGCCCTGTCTCTCATATCTCGATCCAATACCAGGAGCTCCGCCTGCTCACTCTTATGAATAGCGTTCAGGATTTTTACGAAGGCGGCTTCCGCTTTTTCCACTCTCCCGGGAAATGTAATTTCGTCGTAGGGCCAGGCGAGCCATACGGCTGAGTGCGGCTCCCACTCGGGGGGCATGCGGTACTTCAGCTTATTTTGATCATTCATAAACGGCGGACTATTTCTGACCCAGCGCCTTTTTCATGTTTTTATAATGCGCGACGTTTGCGAGTTTCCTGGATTTTTTAACAAGCTTGCCGGAGGCGAGCCCTTTGTATGTATCGGGCCTGCGGTTGCGTAAAAACCCCCAGCCTTCGGAATAAAATTCGTTTCGTTCGAGGTCGAGCTTTATGACTATAGTTTCTTCTTTCGTTGAGGAAGCGCGTTTTAATATCTTGCCGAAGGGGTCCGAAATGAAGGACTGCCCCCAGAATACCATCCTGCCTTCCTGGCCGACGCGGTTAACGGCGGCCACATAGACGCTGTTGGAGATCGCATGCCCTCTCTGCACGGTTTCCCAGGCGTCATGCCAGTCGCCTTCGGCGTCGTATCCGATGATTTTGCCTATGGCGGTCGGGTAAAAGATTATCTGGGCGCCGTTCAAGCGGGCCATGCGGGCGGCTTCGGGGAACCACTGGTCGTAACAGATTAGGACGGCGAACTTTACTTTGCCCGCCTCGAAAATCGTGTAACCCGACCTGCCCCCTTCAAAATACTCCTTTTCGTAAAAGCCCGGGTCCTGGGGGATATGGATTTTATGGTACCGGCCCTCGAGTTTTCCGTTCTTGCCGATAACGACCGCGGTGTTGAAATATTTCCGTTTCTTTTTTTCGTAAAAGGGTACTATGATCGTCACGCCTAATTCCTTGGCCGCCTTTTTCATCTCCCCTACGGTAAAGCCTTTGAGACTTTCCGCGTAATCGTCTTTCTTCATTTTTTCCCACTGCGGGAAATAAGGGGTCTGGAAGAGCTCCTGAAGGGCGATGATCTCGGCCCCTTTTCCAGCCGCCTGTTCGATCATCTTGATTGTTTTGGCGACGTTAGACCGGACGTCTTTGGAGACTTTACTTTGGATGAGGGCTATGGTTACGGTTTTCATGAAAATTATATTACAGTTTACTCTGAATATAGGAAATAAAAACCGGCTTCATACGGTATTAACAATTCCTGCGCGGGCCTCATTTAAGCCAAATATATCTGGCGACGAAGAGCACGGCGAAAAGATATAGCAGCCAGTGCACCCTCTTCCCCTTACCGCTTATGACCTTGAGGAGCACATACGAGATCACCCCGAAAGATATGCCTTCCGTGATGCTGAATGCGAGCGGCATGATCACGAGCGTCAGGAACGCGGGTATCGATTCCGTATAGTCCTCCCACTCGATGTGAACGATGTTCCTGAACATCATGCACCCGACGATTATTAATGCCGGGGCGATGACTGGATAGAGCGTCACTCCGCCGCCCGTGTGATACCCGGCCCCTATCATCTGCACTATCGGACTGAAAAATACCGCGAGCAAAAACAGTACCGCCACCACAATTCCCGTAAGCCCCGTCCTCCCTCCCGCGGAGATACCCGATGCGCTTTCTATGTAGCTCGTAACGGTGGACGTGCCGAGCACCGCTCCGCCGCATATTGATATAGCGTCTGACAGCAGAGCCTGCCTCGCCCTCGGCAGCTTTCCATCCTTCATAAGTCCCCCCTGCTGGCTCACTCCTGTCAGTGTCCCTACGGTGTCGAAAAGACACAGGAATAGGAAAACGAATATCACCGTAATCATGTGCGGGTCTTTAAATACGTTCGGGATACTGAGCTTTAACAGCGTAGGAGCTATCGAAGGCGGTGCGGAAACGACGCCTTTGAATTCCACTATCCCTGTAAGGAGTCCCGCTATCGCCGTCGCCAGGATTCCGATGAGTATAGCGCCCCTCACCCTGCGCACTAAAAGAACGGCCATGATAACGAGTCCCAGTATGGCTACGAGTGTCGGAGTCGCCGTAATGTCCCCGAGCGTGACATACGTTACCGCGTGCCCGGCGACTATGCCCGACCATTCGAGCCCGACGAGTGCGATCAGGAGTCCTATGCCTATGGGAATTCCGCTCTTGAGACAGCCGGGGAGGACGTTCATGAGCGTTTCCCGGAGCCCTACCGTGGAAAGCAGAATAAAAACGAGCCCCGCGATAAATACCGCTCCCAGGGCGTGCTGCCAGGAATAACCGAGCGTGAGCACGACTATGTAGGTGAAATAGAAGTTGTGCCCCATCGCGGGCGCGAGGGCGATCGGATAGTTTGCGAGTAAGGCCATGAGCACTGTGCCGAGAGCGCTTGCGAGGCATGTCGCCACCATGACGGCCCCCGGGTCCATCCCGGCGGCTCCCATCACTGCGGGCTGTACGAAGATGATGTACGACATTGTCATGAATGTCGTAAGCCCGGCTACGACCTCGCGGCCGGGAGTCGTATCCTGCTCCTTTAAGTTGAACAGTCTTTCAAGCATAGTGGCGGGACGATTAATTTATAAAAAATTTTTCTTGTCATTATCCCACGATGGCGAGTATTATGTCAATCAGAATAACGGGAACAATAAGCATAATAAGCCCCGGTTCGCTCATCACTATAAATGACTCGATCGCGCGGAGAACATGCCTGAATATCTGGAGATTCTGATTCTCTTCTGTGTGGGGATTGTTGCCGGGGTAATTAACGTCATGGCCGGGGGCGGTTCTAGCCTCACACTTCCGGCCCTGATTTTTATCGGGCTCGACAGCTCGGTAGCAAACGGCACCAACCGTATAGGGATACTGCTCCAGAGCATATCCGCCACACTCTCATACCGCCAGGAAAAAATTTCGGAAATCGAAAAGAGCATGAAGCTCGCAGCCCTTACGCTTCCGGGGGCGGTGCTGGGGGCGCTTGTATCGCTCAAGATAAGCAACGAGTGGTTCGACCGTATCCTCGGCCTCGTTATGATCGGTATAATCGTGTCCATGCTTATCCCCCAGAAATTCGAAGTTATTACCAGCGGGGAAAGGAGGTCCCGGCTCATATACCCGGTAATGTTCGCCGTAGGTTTTTACGGGGGTTTCATACAGGTGGGTGTCGGTTTTTTGATAATGGCGGCGCTATATCATATGCTGAGGATGAATCTCATCCGCGTGAATATGCATAAGGTGTTCATTACCATGTTATTTACTATTCCCACGCTGATCATATTCATATGGACCGGCAACGTGAACTGGATGTTCGGCCTGAGTCTCGCGGCCGGGAGCGCAATAGGCGGATGGTGGGCGGCGCGTTTTTCTATAAAAGGCGGGGAGAAGGTGGTCCGCTATGTTATGGTCCTTGCGATTTTTATTATAGCGTTAAAGTTGCTCGGAATAATCTAAAGATATATAGTATGAGTAATGGAGTTAGGAGAGTTGGTCACGGAGATTCGCGGACGCGCCAGGAGCTTCCCGTATGTTATCGCGCTCGAAGGTACGATAGGGAGCGGCAAGAGCTACGACGGGGAGAAGCTGCACGAAGCTCTCTCGCCTGACGCCCTACTGATATCAATGGATTTATTTGTTTGCGTGCCCAGGTCGCTTTGGGAGCGTAAAATTGAGGAGGGAGGTATACATTTGCGCGACTGGTACGATATCGGCAAGGTAAAAGCTACGCTCCTCTCCGCCGCGAAGAAAAAAATATTCGATGTTTCGGGTCTCTATAACGTTCAAAGCGGGGATATCGACGGCCGGATCACAATAGATGCGGAGAGCTGCCGGTATCTGATCCTCGAGGGGCTGTTTTCGTTCGATGAAGAGTTCGACGGGCTTATCGACCTGAGGGTTTTTATAGATACGCCCCCGGAGGTTGCACTCGCGAGAGCCGAGGCGAGAGACGAGTCAGGACGTCATCTCGATCATCGGGGTTGGCTCGAGAAAAGGAAGATATATTTTGACGGCTACCTTCCATACTTCGACGGGCACAGAAAGAAAGCGGACATCATTCTCGACCCGGACTGAAGGGTCAGGCTTTAAAATCGGGCTCGCTTTTCCCGAGATAAATGGACATTGCCCCGCCCTCGACGAATATAGTCTGGCCCGTAATATAAGCGGCTTCGTCAGTGGCGAACATCACCGCGGGCGGCACCATATCCTCGGGCTTCCCCCTCCTTCCTTCGGGGATCCCCTGTGTCATGTAATCATCGTATTCGGGATTTTTTGATGCGGACAGCGGCGTGATCGTGGAACCCGGGCCTATGCAGTTAACCGTTATGTTGTAAGGGGCGAGATCGACCGCCATCACTCTCGTCACGTTGATTACTGCCCCTTTTGCCGCGTGGTAGGCAATCGAGATCGGGTGCATGTCCATCGCGCCCGCTACGGAGCCGATATTTATTATCCTTCCGGGAGTCCCCTGCTTGATGACCTGTTTAGCGAAACTCTGAGACAGAAAAAAAGTGCTTTTCAGGTTTATGTCCATCATCTTGTCCCAGTTCTCGGGTGTCACATCGAATACGGTCTCCCGCCTCGCATAACCGGCGTCATTCACCAATATATCCGCCCTGCCGAATTTATTTATCGTCTTATCCATTAATTCCCGATGCTTGCTCAGGTCGGAGACATCAAGCGTGTAATACATAGCCTCGCCTCCGATATCCTCCACTTCCTTTACGGCCTCCATGCACGGTTCCTCATGCAGCGCGGCTATTACGACTTTGGCCCCTTCTTTCACAAATCCGAGCGTTATAGCTTTCCCGATACCGGAAGATCCCCCGGTGATAATCGCTACTTTATCTTTTAATCTCATCCTGTTACCCTCGTTTTTTGATTTGTTCCGGCAATCATGGAAATTTTACGGGAACCCGGTTAATAAAATCCATACTACAATTATATATAAAATGGAAGAGCCGATTCATAACGGGGAATTAAGATACAATTCCTCCTCAAAATAATCTAACCGGGGAACTGACCATGAAAGCGGAACTTATAAATTTGCTGGGTCACAAAATTTTTATCAGGTACAGGATAAATGAGCGCAGCAGCACCCCGATTTTATTCATTCATGGAATAGGCGAGTCCGGGAGGTGTTTCTTCGACGCCTTCGGCATGCCGGGTAAATACAATATTATCGTCCCGGATCTGCTCGGATTCGGTAAAAGTGAAAAAGTTAAGAAGAACCCGGATTATTCATTTTCGTGTCAGATGAAAATTCTCCGGGAGCTAATAAGCCGCTTTGATCTGAAAGATATAATTTTAGTCGGTCATTCTTACGGAGGTATTCTGGGGGCGTTAATATGCGGTGATGATAATCATGGGAGGATTAAAAAGTTTGTGAATGTCGAAGGAGGCATTGCACGGGACACTCTAATCGAATCGATAAATGCCGTCAGGGTATTGGAGGATTTTAATCATGATATGAGAAAATTCGGCAAATGGCTCCACGAAGGCGGGTTTAAAAAGAATCTCCTTGAGGATTTCGAAAGCCCTTCGACTATAAAATATTTTGATTCCGTAACCGAGTGTGCCCCCGAAGCCTTTGCCCAAACGGCAGTGGAGATATGCAGCAGGTTTGAATCCGAAGACCGGGAAGGAAATAACGAGATATCCGTCGCTTATAAAGAATTAGTGATACCTAAGATCTTTTGTGTCGGGACAAGACCGGTTATGGATTCTGCAAGGAGGTTTTTAATTAGAAATGATCTGGAATATAAGGAATTTAATGTGGCGTCTCACTGGATAATGTTGGATAAAAGAGAGGAGTTTTACTCGTTTCTGGAAGATTGCATTATGCTATAGTCACAGTTTATTTTGTAAGCTGCAAATATCGCTTATAGGGGTTTCAGTTAAACATAAGTAGACGGTTACAGGCTTTCGGCTGTGAAGACCCCCCGGAATAGAGTATTATTATTGAGGGAGAATGTTTATGCGTGTCATAGTTGCCAAACCGAGGGGCTTTTGCGCCGGTGTGGACCGCGCGATAGAAATTGTCGAGCGCGCGCTCGAGATGTATGGGCCCCCGATATACGTACGCCATGCCATAGTCCATAATAAGCGCGTGGTGGAGTCCCTCAAGAATAAAGGGGTCAGGTTCGTGGAAGAGCTCAGGGAGGTCGACCGGAAAGGGGCAAAGGTAATATTCAGCGCCCACGGCGTCAGTCCCGCCGTCCGCGAAGAGGCGGAGAGGAGGAGCCTTGAGGTCGTCGATGCGGTCTGTCCGCTCGTGACGAAGGTGCACAACGAAGTCAGGCATTATGCCGATATGGGCTACACGATTATACTCATCGGGCATAGAAATCACGTCGAGGTGATAGGCACCAGCGGAGAGGCTCCCGAGAGAGTCGTCGTCGTGGAATCGGTCGCGGAAGCAGAAGAGGTTGTCCTCGAGAACCCCGATATGGTCGCCTATGTGACACAGACGACGCTGAGCGTCGACGACACTAAAGACATACTCGAAGTACTGAAGAGAAGGTTTCCGAAAATAGTGAGCCCTTCGAAGCTCGACATCTGCTACGCTACCCAGAACAGGCAGGACGCGGTTAAGGCCCTTGCCGCGCAGTCGGATATTATCTTCATAATGGGCTCGCCCGAAAGCTCGAATTCGAACCGCCTCGTGGAGGTCGCGAAGGCGAGCGGAGTAAAAGACGCATATCTCATCGAGGGCGCTGATAACCTACACAGGAGCATGTTCAGGAATGACATGGTTGTCGGCCTGAGCTCGGGCGCTTCGACCCCAGAAACGGTAGTCCTCGAGGTCATTTCCCGCCTGAGAGAATTCGGGGCCGATGAAGTGGAGGAGCTGGACGGCAAGGAAGAGCACACGAGGTTCCCGTTCCCGGATACGATTCAATTCAGGACGGCATCATAAACCCTTTGGTTCCTAATCCACGCACCCGGATTAAATCAAATTCAATCGGATATGTTCAGAGCCGGATATTACTAGAGTTATTTCCTGCTGCGATTTAGTTACTTGAAGTTTTAAAGCAGGAGTACTTAGTTCAGGAATTCCCTCAACACATGGCTGCGCCCGGACCCGGCCAGTTTGTTTAGCGCGTCCTTTTCGATCTGCCTGATCCTCTCCCTGCTGAGGCCGTATTTGTCCGCTATCTGTTCCAGCTTATGGTCGTTTTCATAATCGATACCGAACCTCATTTTGAGGACGTCCCTTTCTCTCTCGGATAACAGGCCTAACGAGTCCCTTACCTCATCGTAGATCGATCTCATGGTCAGATAAAACTCGGGCCTCTTGGAGTCGGGGTCGGGAGTTATGTCGAGGTAGGATTTGGAATCCTCGTTTCCCGGCAGCAGCTCCAGAGGGACTACGAGATCGTTCCCCTTCAAGATCGTGGTTACGGCATCGAGAGGCATATTCACCTCTTTTGCGATCTGTTCGGGCACGGCATTCTTATCGGTATTGTGCTCCAGCTTCGCCTTTGCCCTGAAGACCTTGGCTGAAAGCTCCTGGAGATAGACCGGGATCAGTATCACGTGCGTCTGCTCCATGACGGCCCGCGATAGAGACTGGTGTATCCACCACGATGCATATGTGGAGAACTTGAACCCTTTCGTATGATCGAATTTCGTTACCGCCTTCATCAGCCCTATGTTCCCTTCCTGGATCAAATCCGTCAGAGGGAGCCCCCTCCCGGTGTATTTATTGGCGAGTTCGATTACGAGTCTCAGATTGGACTTGATGAACTTATCCTGAAAGTGTTTGGACCTGGCTGTATAGGACCTGCCGAGCGCATCGAGTACGGTTTCATGCCACGAGGGGTTCCCATTCTTCCTGGCACTCTTTTTATTTAGAAACCCGGCGATTTTTTTTGCCCTGCTTTCGCAAAGCTTAATCTTTGCTGCGAGAACAGCCTCATCGCGCTTGCTGAGAAGAGTCTCATCGTTGAGTTCTTTGAAATAAGCGTAAAGTAGCCTGTAGTTCTGGTCTGTTATGTCTCTCTTATTGTTGAAGAAACGGGCTTGAGGCTCATCAACGCCTTCCGTCTCTTCATCCTGGCCGGGATCAAATTCCTCATCGGAAACGCCCTCGGGGCTGAAATCCGAATCGGTCAGGGTGCTTTCCTCGTCTATGTCCGCTAGTTGTTTTAGCTTCATGGTATTGGCGATCTCAATATAATCACGATATTTAGTATACCTATTATTTAGGTTACCTAAATAATAATACTAAAAAATTTTATGATTTCAATTGAGAGTTTTTTTGAAGTGGGGACATTCCATACATATGTCCTCTTCACTCAGAAGTATGTGAAGGTTTTCACAATAGTGGGGCTTAAGCTCTCCTAAGTGACTGTCCCGCTTGAAAAAACAGCACTCGGTACAGATGTCGCCCGAAAAAATCAGGCCCCTTTCCGCAAGCTTTTCCGAGATCTTAAGTAAAAGCTGTTCCAGGATCTTTTGTTCCCGGGGATCGAATTCCCTTATGATTTCTTCCATTTCATAACCTATATTTTCGATATCGCCGACGACCCTTTCCCCATCCGGCGTTAGCGATAAATGCACCCTTCTCCTGTCTGTCGTGTCCCTTGACCTCAATATAAGGTTTTTCCTTTCGAGCGAGTCGATTACCCCGCTTGCGGTTGCGGGCGTACAGGTCAGATACCTGGCTATATTCCCTATCGTAATAGCGTCTTTTCTCGTGTAATTAATGAAGAGCAGGGATTTGACCTGCGCGGGGGTAAGGTGCTCCAGCCTGCTTTTATCCCAGAATATGTTCTTGACCGCCTGGCCGATATGGAATAGGGTTCTGGTTATCTGTCCGCCTATATTTTTTTGCCTGTAAACGGGATCAAAAATGGACATATGGTCTTCCTCATATTTAGCATACCTAAATATTTACAAAATTCACGAAGGCGAATCAAGATAAAATATAGATTGGTGCCTGCGAGTTACTTTCTTTCTCTACATATGACCGGCTCTTCGGACAGGATTTTTTTAGCTCTCTCGTAGGACTCTATCGTCCCTATGTCTATAGCCTCCCCCTCGACCCGGAATGCATGTATAACGTCATGCTTGGCAAGGTATGATATGAAATATCCGATTTCGTCTCTGGCATCGGGTGACGACAGATACTCATGAACCAGATCGAGCGAGCGGGGTTTAAGAAAATAAAGGGCAGGGCAGGCAAAGCTCGATGGGGGGTTCTCGGGCTTTTCATGAAAAGCCGCTACGCGGTCATCCTGACCAAGCTCGAGCACTCCGGTCCTTCTGAGCTTTTCCGTGTCTTGAGTTTTGAGTGCGAGCACATAGCTTTTATCTTCCCTCATGAATATTTCCCAGTAGGGCTTGAGCGGGAAGCGAAAGATATTGTCTCCCGCCGCGACGAGCGCCCCTTTGTTTTCGGGGAGGGAGCTCACCATGAATCCCAGATCGCCCGCAGCGCCAAGTCTTCTTTCAGGGCTTTCGACGCCGTCATTATATATGTGAAGGCTTATCCCTCTTTCCGTTATCGCCCCCTCGCTCCTTTCACCCCAGTCAAGAAAGTGTTTGAAGAAGCGGTCGTTCGTCACGATGTAGATCGAATCCAAATTGCTTAGCTCCAGGATTTGCCCGATTAAGTGGTCGATGACGGGTTTCCCCCCGACTTCCAGCAGGGCCTTCGGTGTATCTTTTGTAAGAGGCTCCATCCTCGTGGCAAAGCCGGCGCATAATAGGATCGCTATCATAATAGCCTTAGCCCGTCGTCGGGTTCCGCAAAATATACCCGGGCGCTCTCTGTGAGCTGCGGGTACGCGTTCGTGTACTGTTCTAATATCCCCTCTGCGGATTCGCGGGAGAAATCTTTCCTTACGAATGCGGTCAGCGAGCCCCCGTAGCCACCGCCGTTCAGTCTGCTCCCGTAAACCCCTCCGGTCGAGCTTACAATTTTCTGGAGGTATATGAGCTCGGGGCTTCCGACTTCGTAATTCACGAACGAGCTCTCGCACGATTCGTTCATGAGCTTTCCGAAAGTTTCCATGTCGCCGATCTTCCAGGCGGCTACTCCCATGGTTACACGCTCGACTTCCGTAAAATAATGGACCGCCCTCCTTCTGAGCTCATCGGGAAGCTTTTCCGATTTTTCCCGGTACACCTTCTCAGGTACGTAAGAGAGCGTTTTTGCCGACCTCAGCCCTCCCATTATGCCGAGCAGCCCGGCAGCCTTTCTGCATTCCTCGACCCGCGTATTAAACCCGGAGGAGGTGAGCTCGCGCGGTATGCCCGAGTAGGCGATCATGATCCTGAACGCTTCGGATCTTTCCGGTCTCGGATACCCGGCCGTATTCCCGGTGTTCGTATCGATGTATATAAGATTGTCTTTTTTACCGTAGACGATCGATGACTGGTCGAGGATGCCGTTTGAGAGCTTCAAATAATCGTTCTCTATCCTCCGGTCGAGCTCGACGTAGTCCCCGGGCGATAGTTTGATACGGTTAACGAACGCGAGCGCCCTCAGGCAGGCGAGCCCCGAGGATGCGGAGGAGCTGAGCCCGCAGGCGGGCAGTGTCCCGTAAAGAGCGCCCGTAAACCCCGTCTCTACGCCGCCAAGATCGTTCATCACCTTCGCAGCCCCCATCGCATATCTTCCCCAGTCGTCCCTCGCCGGGGTCTTGACATTGTCGATGGCGAATTCGGCGACTCCGGGGTAATTCATGCTGTATAGGCGGACTTTTTTCTCATTATTCGGTATGAATGCGAGGAGCGTTCTGGCGTCGATTGTCATCCCCAGCACGGGTCCGCCCTGGTGGTCTATGTGCGCTCCGAGGGGGGAGATGCGGTATGGGGAGACGACTATACCGAGGTCGTGCCCCGTGAAGTCCTCCCTTCTTCTCAGATATGCCGCGACTTGTTCCGTTTGTTCTTCTAAGGAGATAAATTCCATGGTGTCCATTTTGCGGAAGCGCCGTCCGGCTAGTCCGATAACAGGGAAAAGCGTTGTATCTCGTTTTGCAGCTCGTAGAGGTTGTAATATATCCCCTTTTTTGAAAGAAGGCTCGAATGCGTGCCCGTTTCTGAAATCTCGCCCTTATGTATAACCATGATCCTGTCGGCGTGTCTTACGTTCGAGAGCCTGTGAGCGATAATCAGCGTAGTCTGGTCCCGCGCTTCGTTCCTGAGCGCCTTCTGAATATTCCTTTCGATCCTGGCGTCTATATTCGAAGTCGCTTCGTCGAGTATAAGGAATTTCGAGCTTTTGGAAAACGCCTGTCCCAGTGAGACGAGCTGCTTTTCCCCTGAAGATATAGTATTCCCGTTAGTCTTTATCTGGTCTATCTGTATCGCCTTCGAGAAGCCGTCGTCTTCGGAATCGGATATGTTCTTACCGAACAAGAAGAGGTCCTGGAATACAGCAGAGATGTTCCCTCTCAGGAACTCGGTGCTGATCTCCCTTATGTCAGTGCCGTCGAACAGTATCTGTCCCCTCTGCGCGTCATAGAATTTGAGTATCAGATTGACGATCGTTGTCTTGCCCGATCCCGTAAGCCCGACTAGCGCCACGGTCTCTCCGGGCTCTATCGCAAAAGATACGTCTCTGAGGACCCAGTCTTTGTCGTTGTATGAGAACCAGACGTTTTTAAATTCAAGCTGGCCCTTTACGACAGCTTCCCTTATACCCTCTTTCTGCTCCGGTGCCACGTTTACGAGTTCGTAAAGGTTTTCGCTCGCGACCGTGGCGGATTGAAATATGTTATACCTTTCCGCGAGCTCCATGATCGGACGGAACAGCATTCTCACGTAGTAGAGATACGCGATGAGCGCGCCCAGTGTGAGTTCGAGCTTGAGCACGCTGAGTCCTCCGTACCATAGTATAAACGCGACTGTGAACACGCTCATGAATTCGATAAACGGTCTGAAGGTCGCATACACCCATAGCTGGTCCATGTTCGCCTTGAAGTTCTCCCTGTTCGTCTCTTTGAATTTTTCAAAATTTTCCATTTCCCTGTTGTAAAGCTTTATCAGTACGATTCCCCTTACACTCTCCTGAACGAACGCGTTTAACTTGGCGATCGACCTTCTGACGTCTCTATATACGGTCTTGAGCTTCATCCTGAAAAGGCCCGCGAAAAACATCATGAGCACTGTGAAGAGCGTGACGAAGAGAGTGAGCTCTCTGTTCATATAGAACATGACTACCAAGACGCCTATGACCACAAGAACGTCTTTAAAGAACTGGACGGCTACGGATGTGTACATCTCGTTAATGGCGTTAATGTCGTTAGTCACCCTTGTCGTGAGCCTGCCGACCGGGTTTTTATCGAAAAAAGACTGGGGCAGGCTCAATATATGAGAAAATACGTCCGTCCTCATCTTATGCATTATTTTATGCCCCGAGTAGTTGAGCAGGTATGTAAAGAGCGAGCTGAATATAAAGATTCCGGTCAGGCACGCGAATACCAGAGCCGAAAGGATAATCACTTCCCTTATTTCGTCGCTCCTCAGGATGAGGAGGTCGTTCCTGCCGAGCTCCTTGAGAGCGGCATAGTCAATATAGTAAATATCATCGGCTTTCTTAAAAAGCCCGCCGTTCCTTTTTATGATTTCCCTTAGCCTGACGAGCTTGTCCTCATTGGTGTCCCTCTGGTTTATAACAAGGTATCTCTCTTTCGTGACCATTCCGAGCTTTTCGAGGTTGGTCCTGTCGGCGTTATCGAGTCCGGACATATCGACGAGGTATGAGTTCCCGCCGAGAGGTATTACCAGAGAAGCGTATTTGTCCCTTATGGATTGTTCAAATGTCTTATCCCTTTCGTTATCTTTGAAATTGGCGATTCCCCATGAAGGATAGATATACTTATCGACCGCGATCTTGGTTATGTAAGGTACTGCGAGCTCTAGGAGCGCGCTCAGGATCATCAATATGAGGGCAATGACCATGAGAGCCCGGTGAGGTCCCGTAAAAGAATAGAGCCACCCTACGATCCTGAGGTCCTGTGTCCTCTTCCCTTTTTTTGCTTCTTCGCTTTCAGTCACTGCCAACGTGTTCTCTCCCCGGATGCGTACGAATACTCTCGTTTATAATATAGTTTAGCCGTCGGTCATATCACTTCGGGATTTAAGCGGTCTTCCTTCTTCCCCTTTGTAAAGGAATATTATCTTCAGTACTATAATTCTATTTGCTCCTTACAAAAAATCAAAACTGTCAATGACGGTTTTCCGATTGCTATGGGGCAGTATCGTATCGATCAGGCTGGAGGCATCTATGATCAAACACATCGTGATGTGGAGGCTCAAGGATTTCGCTGCCGGAGCTTCTAAAGAGGAGAACGCGGGAAAACTGAAAGCTGCGCTCGAGGCGCTCGACGGAGTGATAGAGGAGATAGTCGCCGTCGAGGTCGGGATTAATTTTAATACATCCCCGGCCGCCTTCGACGTGGTTTTATATTCCGAGTTTGAGGACAGGGAGGGGCTTGAAGCGTATCAGAACCATCCGGAGCATCTGAAAATCGTCGGTTTCGTGGGCGAGATTCGCTCGGACAGGGCTGTAGTCGATTATGAGTACTGATAAGCGGGCGTGTTATGAGTTTTTTACCATTCCCTTTCCCCTGATGTACTTAGGCCGGGAAGTGGAATAGGGATTTATATTCAGCTCGGAAGTTTCCCCTTGTCTTAGTCTCATTGCGCCGAGCGCCCCTATCATTGCAGCATTGTCGGTGCAGTATACGGGCGACGGTATGTGGAGCGTTATCCCCTCCTCCCCGAACCTTTCCCCTGCGATCGTTCTCAGCCGGGAATTGCACGCCACTCCGCCTGAAATAACGGCGGATTTGACGCCGTACTCTTTTGCCGCAAGCAGCGTTTTGTCAGCGAGCGTTTCGGCTATCGCTTCCTGATAGGAGGCGCATATGTCTTTCAGCTGCGCGTCATCGGGGTCAGGATGCTTCCTCAGATAATACACGAGAGAGGTCTTAAGCCCGCTGAAGCTGAAATCGAGGGACGAGGAGCTCTTGAACGGTCTCGGAAAGGCGATCGCCTCCGGGTCCCCCTCTTTTGCGAGCCTGTCTATCGCAACTCCGCCCGGATAATCGAGCCCGAGGAGCTTCGCGGCCTTATCGAAAGCCTCCCCCGCGGCGTCGTCCCTGGTTTTTCCGAGCGTCTCGAATTCCGTGTAGTCCTTTACCAGATAGAGGCTCGTATGTCCTCCCGAAACGACCAGGCCCACGAACGGGAACTCCACGTCGTGCTCCAGATGCACAGCCGACAGATGGGCTTCCAGGTGGTTCACGCCGATGAGCGGGACGCCGAGGCCGTATGCGAAAGCCTTTGCGGTCGAAAGCCCCACCATGAGGGCGCCGATTAGCCCCGGTCCGTTCGTAACCGCAATCCCTCGAAGCTCTTCCGCGTCCTTGCCTGCCGCCGTCAGTGCTTTCTTTATTACGGCCAGTATAAGCTCGACGTGCTTTCTCGACGCAATCTCCGGCACTACGCCGCCGTATTCCTTATGAATATCCACCTGAGACGCGACGACGTTCGAGAGCGCCTTCCTTCCGCCCTCGATCACGGCTGCAGCCGTTTCGTCGCAGGAAGTCTCTATCCCCAATACTAAATCAGACATGCCGATTAGTTTACAGGACGCTTGAACGTTCACAAATTCGGGCTTTCATTGCGCTTTACCGCCATAACTTTTATACTATCATTTAGGAGTTTTATCGGGCCGGGGGTATTTAATTTGCATTAAGGGAGTTTTTATCCTATGGGAATATCCACAAAGCGGGAAAGAATCCCGGGTCAGGCCGTGATATCGCGCGACCCATTTCCCAAATCCAGCAAGATTTACGTCAAAGGGAAGCTCCACGATATAGAAGTAGCGATGCGCGAGATCGAGCTTGAGGACTCTTCCCCTATGTTCAGCGGGGGAAAACGTATGCCCGCGGGGAATACGTCGGTAACGGTTTACGATACGAGCGGACCCTACACGGACCCGGATGCGGATATAGACGTCCATAAAGGCCTGTTCCCACTGCGTGGGAAATGGATACGGGGCCGCGGCGATGTCGAAGAGCTCCCGGATTTCACCTCGAAATTTGCGAGGGGAGCCGTGAGCGGTGCTAAATTACTCAACATAAAATTCAATAACGTAAGGAAACCTCTCAGGGCGAAGAAGGGCGCGAACGTCACCCAGATGCATTATGCCGGACGGGGGATCGTCACACCCGAAATGGAGTATATAGCCATCAGGGAGAACCAGAGGATAGAGGAGTTAAGGGATAAACTGGGCGAGCTTGCGAAATTCCATAAGGGCGAGAGCTTCGGCGCGGATATGCCAGGGACGCATATCACCCCCGAATTCGTCAGGAAGGAAGTCGCTCTCGGCAGGGCAATTATCCCCAGCAACATCAACCATCCCGAAACCGAGCCCATGATAATAGGGAGGAATTTCCTCGTCAAGATAAACGCAAATATAGGCAATTCCGCCGTAACCTCGAGCATAGAGGAAGAGGTCGAGAAGGCCGTGTGGGCTTGCAGGTGGGGCGCCGACACCATCATGGACCTATCGACGGGAAAGAATATTCATGAAACGAGGGAGTGGATTATCAGAAACTCCCCTGTCCCTGTCGGCACCGTCCCCATATACCAGGCGCTTGAGAAGGTCGAGGGAAAAGCCGAAGACCTCACGTGGGAGATATTCAGGGATACACTTATCGAGCAGGCCGAGCAGGGTGTAGATTATTTTACTATTCACGCGGGAGTGCTGCTCGGATACATACACCTCACCGCAAAGAGAGTAACCGGTATAGTTTCGAGGGGCGGCTCTATAATGGCAAAGTGGTGCCTCGCTCACCATAAAGAGAGTTTTCTCTACACGAACTTCGAGGAAACGTGCGAGATAATGAAGGCATACGACATTGCGTTCTCCCTCGGAGACGGGCTCAGGCCGGGCTCGATCGCCGACGCCAATGACGAAGCTCAGTTCGCTGAGTTAAAGACGATCGGCGAGCTCACCGATATCGCGTGGAAGCACGACGTCCAGGTAATGATAGAGGGTCCCGGTCACGTCCCCATGCACATGATAAAGGAAAACATGGACAAGCAGCTCGAGTATTGCCGGGAGGCCCCGTTCTATACACTAGGCCCACTTACGACCGACATAGCGCCCGGCTACGACCATATCACCTCCGCGATCGGCGCGGCGATGATCGGGTGGTACGGCACGGCGATGCTCTGCTACGTAACACCCAAGGAGCACCTCGGGCTCCCCAACAAGACCGACGTCAAGGAAGGCGTAATCGCATACAAGATCGCCGCTCACGCGGCGGACCTCGCGAAGGGGCACCCTGCAGCCCAGATAAGGGACAACGCCCTCAGCAAGGCGAGGTTTGAGTTCAGGTGGAACGACCAGTTCAACCTTTCGCTCGACCCCGATACCGCGCGCCAATTCCACGATGAAACACTCCCCGCCGAGGGTGCGAAGGTGGCGCACTTCTGCTCTATGTGCGGCCCGAAATTCTGCTCCATGAAGATAACCCAGGAAGTAAGGGAATATGCGGAAAATCTCGGTATTACGGAATCTGAAGCCGTGAAAAAGGGAATGGAGCAGAAGTCAAAGGAATTCAGCGACGCCGGCGGCAGGATTTATATTCCGCTTGAAGAAAAAGTGTAGCGCGCCAGGGATCGGATTGAGATACGAATTATAAAAAAAGGCCGCTTACAATCCCTTACGATACCCGGACATTCGAGCCCGGACCTTATAGGACCTCATACCCTCGTATTCGTTATGTCCAGCCGTTTTATTATCACCTGAAAATCGGGAATCCCGGGATTGTTCCGCCGCCCGTAGAACCCCCTGTTGCTTTCTTGATTGTCTGGCTTACCCGATTTGTAATTTTGCAGGAAGCCGAAGTCTCGACCCTCGACTGAATGTATAGGGTTCTTCCGCCCAGGGTTCTCGATAGAGAGACATTTAAAGTGGCTTTCCCTGTTGAATTCGCAACGGCTGTACCCAGAGATACCGGGCTCCTCAGGTCAAGCGCTTTCCCTTTGCAGACGCCGCTTGTAATTGTCGTCTTACCGGTAAGGGTGGAATAGTAGAATCGCACGGTAGAGCCGCGCGGGGCGCCCGTTACCGTTATTGAATTCCTTGCGCCGGCAGTTCCGGGGCTAAACGCAGACAGCGTTCCACTCCCTGAAGGCGGAGGTGCGGGAGTCGGAGCCGGCGGTACCGGTGTCGGAACAGGTGTAGGGACCGGCAGGGTGCTTTTATCTGCTATTTTGAATATCTCGCCGTCCCTGTCCACAATATATATCTCCCCTTTATCGTCCTCGCCGAAAGATGTGATGTTATTTATGGTTTCTCCCGTTATTGGTTTAAGCTCCGCCGTACGCTCTGTAAATTGCGAGACACTGTTACCGCTCCGGACGAACGACCATATCCTCCCGGTACAGAAATCGGCAAAGAAATAAGTGCCGTCGATTGCAGGTATTGCCGGGCCTCTATAAACATAGCCTCCGGTTATAGAGCAGTTCCCGCCTGAGTGCGTGTAATCGAAGATCGGTATCGTCAGCTCGGGAGAATTGCATGTGCATCCCGAAAGGCCGGTGCACTCCTTTCCTTCCATACAGCGCCAGCCGTAATTTTCACCGCCCTGGCTGTCACCCGACTGCCAGTCCACTTCCTCCCTCGATCCCTGCCCCACATCCGCTATATACAGGTCGCCGTTTAAACGGTCGAAGCTGAACCTCCACGGGTTTCTGACACCTAAAGACCATACTATGTCGAGGACCGACGGGTCGTTGTTAAAAGGGTTGTCCGCGGGGGCGGAGAATGCAGTTCCGTTGCCGACGTCTATTCTCAGGATTTTACCCAGCTCAGTCTGACCGTCCTGGGCCCTGTTTCCGGGATCATAAGAATCCCCGCCGTCCCCGAGGCCGATATAGAGATCGTCATCGTTAGGACTGAAGGCGAGCATTCCGCCGTTGTGGTTGCTGAACGGCTGCACGACGGTCATGAGTACCAATTCGCTGTTCGGGTCGGCTATATCGGGGTTGCCCGAGACGTGATATCGCGCGATCACCGTGTTGCCGGAGTTGTCCGTATAGTTCACGTAGAAATAGCCGTTACTCGCATAATTCGGGTGAAAAGCGAGTCCCAGAAGCCCCCTCTCGCCGCCGCTTCCGACTTTGGGATCGATATTTAGAAATGGCGTGCCGAGCACTACCCCGTTCTTAATTATTTTTATTTGAGCGGTGTTCTGCTCGACGACGAAGAGCCGCGCCGTGTCGCCTGGCGGGGATGTTAAAAATAGGGGCTCGGTGAAGCCCCCCGCTACTTTAACCGTGGTGAGTTCCACCGCCCGTGTACCATAGGCTGTAACTATCGACAAAATAAAAAGCACGAACAATCTGGCGGAGTAGCTCACTTTGTAACCCCCTGTTACAGTTCCCATATCCGAGAGGAAGAAGAAATTACGGCGTATTGCCAAGTGCGTCCCCATTTCGGTAACCAGTCTACCCTAGGCTCGATCACGCCCTTAGGTCTTGGGTTTTGCGTCCCATCTTTTCAAATGGTTTGCCTTTTCGGATCAGGACTTGATTTTGTATATACATATAATATCACCGCTATTGATTCCAATCAACAAGAAATTATTCGGGATAGCCGGGGCCCTCTCCCCGTTTGCTCTTGCCGAAGATTCGGTCATATTGTTATGGACGACTGGAAAGCGCGAAACTATGATGTCGCGCTTCAGACTATTATATGACTTAATCCGGGAGGGATGTTTATGAGCGGACGGACGTTCAGGGCACTCGTAGTCGAGGAGACTGAGGAAAATAAATTCGCGAGGACTATTAAGGAGAGGCCGATCGATGATCTGCCTGCGGGGGATGTGCTGATCCGGGTTCATTATTCTTCCATGAATTATAAAGACGCCCTTTCAGCGACAGGCAACAGAGGTGTTACGAAGAATTACCCCCACACGCCCGGAGTCGACGCTGCGGGTATCGTTGAGGAGAGCGCTTCGGCTAATCTCAAGCCGGGAGAGGAAGTACTAGTCACCGGGTATGACCTCGGAGCGAATACTTCGGGCGGGTACGGCGAGTATATAAGGGTACCTGCCGACTGGGTCGTAAAACTTCCCAAGGGTCTTTCTCTCAGGGAGAGCATGGTTTACGGTACGGCGGGGTTTACGGCTGCTCTCTCCGTTTATAAAATGGAGGAGCATGGTGTGAATCCCGAAATGGGCGAGGTGCTGGTAACGGGCGCGACAGGGGGTGTCGGGAGCATAGCTTCGGGCATTCTCGCGAAATCGGGCTACGACGTCGTGGCTTCCACTGGGAAGGCGGATCAGAAGCAGTTTCTCATCGACCTCGGAGTTAAAGAGGTGATCAGCAGGGAGGACGCCAAAGATAGCTCCGGCAGGCCCCTGTTGAAAGCCAGGTGGGCCGGTGTCGTGGATACCGTCGGAGGAGAGATACTTGCAACTGCAATCAAATCCGCCAGACAGCACGGTGTCGTCACCTGCTGCGGGAACGTGGCTTCCGCCGATCTGCCTCTGAATGTTTATCCGTTCATATTGAGAGGGGTCTCTCTCGTGGGTATCGATTCCGCGTATTGCCCGATGGATGTCAGAAAAAAAGTTTGGGATAAGATAGCAAACGAATGGAAAATAGAGAAGCTGGATATCATTTCGACCGAAATTTCTCTTTCCGGACTCGATGAACACATAGAACTAATCCTTCATGGGAAACAAAAGGGAAGGGTAGTCGTCAGTCTGACGAAATAGAATATACATAGAATATATTATGTATCTAAATCCCGGAATTAATTTTTGACCAGTAAGCATTCCTGCTGTTTGCGGTTCGGCAACCGGGTCTATTGTGTGCCGGACTCACCTCTGTAGTCTGGACAAATCCGACTGCCATTTCGCCGGAACCTTATTTAAATCAGTTTATTCTGCCAAATAATATTCGAATCTCTGTGAAATATAGCTGCCGCATACCTTAAAGTTTGAATGTTCAATTTTTAGAATATGTTGCTTAACTTTTAGGCATTGAAATCTCAATCCCTTTCTATAACTCCCTAGTTTATTGAATCATAATTTATTCGATAAGTGGTATGTTGTTTGCAATTACTATAGAATAGGCTAGAGGTTCCGCAAAAAAAATGAAAAATGACGTCCTGGAATTCCGGGATTCGTTTTTGTAGTCTGTGTGAACCCAAAATACCAGTAATTACAGTTGAATATAAAAATTTTAGATGATTTTACGTCACACAAAGGAGGATTTACAATGAGAAAGGTTGGCTTCTAGAGTTAAATTATAAGGCTTTGCTTTTACCCGTTATTCGTGTTTTTAGTATGTTTGTCAGCGCCCGGGTTATCCCATGCGCAGGACGGCCCTAAGATCGATACGGGTGATACCGCTTGGATGCTCGTATCTTCGGCTTTGGTTTTGATGATGACGATCCCGGGGCTATTCCTTTTTTACGGAGGCCTGGTTCGCTCCAAGAACGCTCTCGGGACCTTCATGCACAGCTTTTTCATTACGGCATTGGTTTCCATACAATGGGTTATCATAGGTTATACCCTTGCTTTCGGACCCGATATATCCCATATCATCGGGAGTCTCGATTGGCTGGGTTTAAACGGGGTCACGGGTGAACCCTCCACAGTATGGGCTACGACCATACCTCATAACCTTTTCATGGTCTATCAGCTGACGTTCGCCGTAATAACCGTGGCTCTTATCACGGGATCCTTTGCGGAGCGCGCGAAATTCAGCACATTCATCGTCTTCGTCCTTCTCTGGACAACAATCATTTACGATCCGCTTGCGCACTGGGTGTGGGGTGGCGGATGGATAGGGGCTATGGGGGCTCTGGATTTCGCGGGCGGAACCGTAGTGCATATCAGCTCCGGTGCCGCAGCTCTCGCGGCGGCGCTAATGTTCGGAAAGAGGATCGGATACGGACGCGAGCCTATGGCGCCTCATTTTCTTCCTTATAGTGTCATCGGCGCCTCGCTGCTCTGGGTAGGCTGGTTCGGATTTAACGCCGGAAGCGCGGTTGCGGCAAGCGGACTGGCGAGTACTGCATTTGTTACGACGAATACCGCAACCGCGGCAGCGGTTCTCGGCTGGGTATTTATGAATGGATCGTCAGGGGCAAGCCCACCGTCCTCGGAGCGGCCTCGGGAGCTGTGGCGGGTCTCGTGGCAATAACGCCTGCAGCAGGTTTCGTGACTCCTATGGCGGCAATAATTGTCGGGCTCGGCGGCGGAATATTCTGCTTCCTCGCCGTCAACCTGAGACCGAAGCTCGGTTATGACGATTCCCTGGACGTAGTTGGAGTGCACGGCATAGGCGGGACGTGGGGTGCTTTGGCGACCGGATTATTCGCGACTACCGCCGTAAATTCCGCCGGGCGCGACGGCCTCTTTTACGGCAATCCCGGGCAGTTGTGGATACAGTTTGTAGGCGTCGTGGCTACCTGGGTATTCTCGTTCGTGGGCACAATGATCATTCTGGCCGTCCTCAAGGCTGTAATGGGCCTCAGAGTGTCTTCCGAAAAAGAAATCGGAGGAATCGACCTCGGCGAGCACGGAGAAGAAGCTTATTCAGGGTTTCAATTGTCTCAGGGCTATGGTACTCCCGAGCATGGAGTCAGACTTACAGACGAATAATTAATGACATCGAATCCGGAGCGGCGGGATGCTATAATCCCGCCGCTCTTTTTCTTACCCCCGGGCTTTTATCTCCTGCAGTAAAACACCCCTTGAACGATTGCTTCACGTTGATTCAACCCTATAGCCGTCTGCCGACTCCTCGGGAACGTGTAATGAGCCGCGGGAGCGGGCTGCCAGTTCCTTGATTTATCGTAGAGGAGCGCATAAATTCTAGATATGATACGAGTTACACCACGCATATCCCTTGACGAGAGTGAGATTACGCTCGATTTTGTCCGCTCTTCGGGCCCCGGCGGGCAGAACGTGAACAAGGTTGCGACTGCGGTAGAGCTCAGGTTCGATGCGGCAAATTCCCCGAGCCTTACCCCTGATATTAGAAGCCGGCTGATAAAGATAGCGGGAAATAAAGTCACTAACGAGGGTATTCTGATTATAGAAGCGCGCAGGTACAGGACTCAGGAGAAGAACCGCAGCGACGCGATAGGGCGTTTGACCGAGTTGATAAGGAAAGCCGCGGTCGAACCCAGGAAGAGGCGCAAGACCAGGCCCACCGCTCAATCGAAGGAAGAAAGAATGAAAAGAAAAAAGTACCGCGGTCAGCTGAAGAAATTGAGAAAGTCTTTGAGCCCCGCTCCGGAATAGAATTCTTTTGATGGAAAATTTATAGTGTAATATTGCAGCAGCGTAAAATTCTTCTAAAATTGCATATCTCATGCTAAAAAGTTCGCTTAAGCCGGATTTTCATTCCCTTATCGATGTTTTCGTTTATACGGGTCTCTATTCGGGCTTTAAGAAGCGGGGTTTATTGAAGCTGCCCGGCGCTCTGAAACGAGGCCTATAATGAGGTATTATATTAAAAAGGATTAAAACGGCCTGCCCGATTTCGGAGGGAGTCACAATAAAACCCTCCTGAATCACTAAGAGTTTGATCGAGACGATATTAATAAGATTTGAATAGGCGTATAAACCCGTTACAATAACTGCATATTATAATTCGCTATGAGTCCAGAAAATACAGATCAGAAAAAATGCAGATGCGGCTATACGAGGAGCCATCCGTGGATAGTACCCAAGCCGAGTTACTCGGTCTGGGGATGGATTCTCGTCGGGTTCGGTATCAGTCATCCTCCCGTTGAAGTCAGGTACGAATGTGATAAGTGCGGCGAAGTATTCGAACGGATCTCTGACCCTAAATCCCTGAAACAGCATATTTACCGCTGAGATTTGCGATTTTTCCTTGGTTACGAGATTGAGCCTTAATTCCGGGTTTAGCGCTCCTTGTCGTTTTAACATAGCCGGGTTTTATTCGTGATTGAGTAAGAATGAATAAACCTTTGACGATACGAGTAAAATCCATCCGTAATTCAGTTCAAATAATAAGCGTTGTTTTGGCAGCCGCATTTCTCCTATCCTCATGCGAGCCTGATTGTGTCTCGATACCGCCCGGAGAGCTTGAGAAAATCGGTATGCTGATATTCAGGAACGAATGCGGCGGGAAAGTGGAAAACCTTACGGCATGGAACGAGGGAGAAGAGTTCGCATCGCTGGGCATAGGCCACTTTTTATGGTATCCGGAGGGCAAGCAATACCCTTTTATTGAGACATTCCCATCTGTCTTCGAATTTATAAAATCGAAAGGAGCGCCTGCCCCCGAATGGATGAACGAGCTTCCGGCATTCGATCTGCCGTGGAGCTCCCGCCGTGAGTTCTATAACGACTTCGATTCGCCGAAAATGGTGTCTCTCAGAAAATTCCTGATAGAAACGATCCCCTTGCAGTCACTGTTCATAGCGCGTCGGCTTGAAAAAAGCCTCCCGAAGATGCTGAAGGCGGCGCCCGAGGAATCAAGGAGCAATATAAGAAAGCAGTTCTACCGGGTCGCCGGCTCCCCGATGGGTATCTACGCGTTGGTTGATTATGTGAATTTCAAGGGGGAGGGTACTGCCGAGACGGAACGGTACAAGGGTGAAGGATGGGGCTTGCTCCAGGTGCTTGAAAATATGAGTGGAAATGAGGAAGGTCCGGAAGCGGTCCGTGAATTCGCCGCCACAGCCGAGACCATGCTCGCAAGGCGTGTCAAGAATTCCCCTCCTGAGAGAAACGAGAAGAGATTCCTCCCCGGCTGGAGGAACAGATTGAAGACTTATACTGCAATAGATTTATTTGCGTATACAAGTCCGGACGATGATAATTCCGGTGAAAAGAAATCCGGTCCTGTTATATACCTTTTGAGACTCTACCGGAGCTTTGTATGCGGATTTCAATTGAATGGATAATCGAGAACGCATGAGAACTTTGGCCCTAGACGTCGGTACGAAAACTATAGGCGTCGCCGTGAGCGACGAGCTCGGAATCACGGCTAACGGTGTTGCCACGATCAGGAGAAAGGACATCGGATACGATAAAGCCGAGCTCGGCAAATTAATCGACAGGTACGCCCCCGCGGAGCTCCTCGTCGGCGTTCCCTACAGGAGCGACGGCAGTGTGAGTAAAAGGGGTGAGGATATAATTAAATTCGCTGAGGATTTAAAGGGGGAGTTCAAGCTTCCCGTTATGTTCTGGGACGAAAGCTTTTCCACCTCGAGCGCCGAGCAGTTTCTGATAAACGCCGACGTCGGGAGGAAGAAGAGAAAGAAGGTGATAGACAAAATGGCCGCCGTGTATATACTTGCCGAGTACCTCGAGTCGAAGAGACCGAGGCGGGAGGGGGATTGAGACTATATGCCCCGCGTCAGCGCTAACGGTGTGAATATTTATTACGAGATTCACGGCGACGGATACCCGGTCGTCCTCATCGGCGGTCTCGGCAGCCAGATCGAAAGCTGGGCGACGCAGGTCCCGATATATTCCAAACACTTTAAGGTAATCGTCTTCGACAACCGGGGCGCCGGAAGGTCCGACAAGCCCGAGCCGGGCTACACGACCGAAGACATGGCGGACGATGCGGCTGCTCTCATGGATGCTCTCGGGATCGTGTCAGCCCATATAGTGGGGAAATCCATGGGCGGAATGATAGGGCAGTGGCTTGCGATAAAGTATCCCGAAAAGGTGAGCAAGCTCGTGATGGGCTGCTCCTCCGCTTCGAGAGACGAGGTGGGGAATGTAATACTCAGGATGGGCAGGGAAATCGCGTCCAAGGTCGGCATGAGGGCGGTCTGGGTCATGGCCCTTTACCTCGGATATACGAGGGGATACATAGAGAAAAATATCGGTTCGCTGAGCGGTGTTATGAATTCCATTCCCGAAAGCCCCGACGCGCTCAGGGGTTATACCGGACAGAGTTATGCCGTCGAAGGGCACAATACCACGGACCTGCTTCACAGGATAAAAGCCCCCGCACTCGTGATGATGGGCGAGTGCGACATGACCACCTCCCCCATGCGCACTCGGGAGCTTGCGGAGCTGATACCCGGTTCGAGGTTAAAAAGTTTTGAAGGCGTCGGCCACGGTTTCTGGAGGGAAAGGCAGGAGGAAGCCGATAAGCTCGTCCTCGAGTTCCTGCTTGATGGTTAATCTCAATTAAGGTTTCTCTTATCGATGATCTCGTTCCTCTTTTTCGAGGTAACTGATATTATATCAAGTCTCGTCTGCAGATCCCTGATTATCACCTCGGCTCTTTTCTCTACGCTCGGCTCCTCGAGAAGCGACTGCTTGTCAAATACGTTTGAGAAAATTAGGGTCGCGAGCGCGTCCGTAAGGCTCTCGAGCGGAAGCCCGGTGTTGATGTTTATTCTGTGAGCCTTCTGTTTCTCATCTAATGCGAAATTCCATTTCGTTATAAGCTCTTCTATTTTGCTTCTATAAATCTCATCGCTCGTGCAGCGTGTGTTTTCCATGATCTCTACACGGGCGAGCCTGTAGGGCAGGTCTTTCGTTATCTCGACAATCTTTACCCTTTTCAGACCGTAGAGCACTATGTTCATTCTGCCGTCCTTAAAGGATTCCGAGCTTACGATTCTTCCCATCCCCACTACGTCGAATACTTCGGGATTGCCGTAATAGTTAGCCTCCCAGCCAGGCTTCAGAAGCGCCATGCCGATGATTCTTTCGGACTTGATGACATTGCTTACCATGTGCTTGTATCTGGGTTCGAATATGTGGAGCGGAAGGAGCGTGTTCGGGAAAAATACAACTGTGGATAGGGGGAAGAGAGGAATGACCCCCGAAAAATCTTTGAGGTTGCATACGTCCTTAAGGTCGAGGGAGGATAAATCCATAATAGCCTTGATCCGGGTCCATAATTTTCCGTTCGTATTTAGTATAGCACAATCGTCCTGCTTGTTTTTGACCGCTTTTTATTGTGTTCCGGCGGCCAAGATAACACTGGAAAGAGACCCGGCTTATACATATTTAAGTATGGCTCCGTGTATTGAATCCTTTTTTTTAAGATATATATCTAATGCTGTGTAGTGTTCATTTTATGTTAGGAGGTTTAAAGATGGCTAAGACAGTGCACATTTCTGATGAGAATTTTGAGGAAGAGGTGCTCAACTCGCAGGTGCCCGTGCTCGTTGATTTTTGGGCGGAATGGTGCGGTCCCTGCCGGGCGCTTGCGCCGACTCTCGAAGAGATCGCCGCTGATTACGAAGGCAGAATAAAGATCGCCAAGCTTAACGTCGACGAGAACCCGGGAAATACCCGTGCGTTCGGGATAAGGAGCATCCCGACTATGATAATATTCAAGGAGGGGAGCCCCGGGGAACGCATTATCGGCGCTCTCCCGAAGAAGCATATCACCGATATCATCGAAGGGACGCTTTAACCGTTACTAATCACCTGATATCGTTTATTATTTAACACGGTTACGAAGCAATTTCAGGCCTTTGCCCTCCTGGAATTGCTTCGGCGCCGTTTCTCGCCCGCTAACCCCTTTCAGGTGATCTTATTCAAGCCGACGAACCCTCCTTTATCGATGACCGTATTAACCGTGCCGCGCATGAGTTGATCGTTCCAGCCGAATATATTCCCTATATAATACGAATAATCCGAATCTTTTCCGTCTCTAGGTTTGAACCATATTTCCCGTTCGGTTAATATTTCAAAGTGGCGAAGAAAAGGATTACGAAGGTCTATACCAAGACAGGCGATGAAGGGCTTACCTCGCTCGTAGGCGGCATGAGGGTAAGCAAGGCATCCTCCAGGGTTGACGCTTACGGAGACGTGGATGAGCTGAACGCCGCGCTCGGGCTTGCCCGCAGGCTCGTTCGCAATAGCCGGGTCAATAATATCCTTGAAGCCGTCCAGAAAGACCTCTTTATCGTCGGGGCCGAGCTTGCAAGCCCCCCCGGTCTCGATGTGCCGAGGGTGCACGAGGACAGGATCAAAGCGCTCGAGTCCGCGATTGACGAATTTCTCCTCGACCTCGAACCCCTAAAAGAGTTCATTCTTCCGGGCGGAAACGCGGGGGGGGCGAATCTCCATTTCGCAAGGACCGTCGCGAGAAGGGCCGAGAGGAAGATAGTTAAATTGATGGAGGAGGAAGAAGTCAGGAAAGAAGTGCTGGTCTACATGAACAGGCTGTCCGACCTCCTCTTTGTCATGGCGAGGATTGAAAACCGGGAGAGCGAATTCAGCGAAACATTCGCAGAGTTCAGGAGACAATGAAACACATACCGCAGCCGGATAAATATATAGTCAACCCGGAGATCGAGGAGTACATAGAATCGCTCACCCCCTCAGTGGATAGAATTCAGGAAGAGATGGAGGAGCATGCGCGGCTGAATGAATTCCCGATAGTGGGGCCGCTCGTCGGAAGGCTCTTATTCCAGATCGCATTGATAAGTAAGGCTAAAAAAGTTCTCGAGCTCGGCTCGGGCTTCGGCTATTCGGCATACTGGTTCGCAAAAGCGATAGGGAAAAGCGGTTCTCTCGTCTATACGGACATGTCGCATGACAACGCCGGAATCGCCGAGGATTTTTTCAACAGGGCCGGGGTGAGAGAAAGGATCGACATCCGGGTCGGGAACGCCGTTCAAATCCTGGAAGAGTCCCGGGGCGGGTTCGACATTATCTTCAACGATGTAGACAAGGAATACTACCCCAGGGTCGTGGATAAGGCTTATGAAAAATTGAGGAAGGGCGGTCTTTTTATAACGGACAACGTGCTCTGGTTCGGCAGGGTGCTTACGGGAGACGACTCCCCCAGCACGGCGGGTGTCAGGGAGTTCACAAAGCTCCTCCTATCCAACGAGGGCTTCTTCACAACGATAATCCCCCTCAGGGACGGGGTTTCGCTGAGCGTGAAATTGTAATTTTATATATACCTTCACTTATACATGTAAAATAAGGACAGAGAGAAGAACATGAGCAAAGCAGCGAACATAGTAGCGGACAAGGGCGATTTGTTCCGGAACCTGAAAGAAAGGCTCAACCGGAAGAATATGGAGCTAATGGCGTACCATAAAAACAAGACCAAGCGCAATAAGGCTTTGTCCGGGAGCATACTTGCTAAAAAGAGATCGGAAATAGTTGACAAGCTGATCAAGCAGGCGCTTTCGCAGCAGGGGTTTAACGATCTCAGGAACGTGAGCGTCGTAGCGCTCGGGGGCTACGGGAGAAACGAGCTCTGTCCTTATTCCGATGTGGACATAATGTTCCTTTATAAGCCCCGCAATAAAACTCTGGCAAAGGAGGCGACCGAGAAGCTCCTTTACCTCCTATGGGACCTCGGTCTCGACGTCGGTCATTCGGTGAGGACCATAGACGAATGTATAGAGCTCTCTCAGGAGGAGGATACGACCATACTGACGTCCCTTCTCGACAGCAGGTTCTTATGCGGTGACGAACAGCTCTACATGGATTTGGACAAAAAACTCTACTGCCAGCTCCTTCCCGCCATCTCGCATAAATTCATCCTGAGCAAGATCAAGGAGAACGAGCAGAGGATCAACAGATTCGGGAGATCGGTTTATCTGCTCGAACCCAACGTGAAGGAAGGAGAAGGCGGGCTCAGGGACATACACTACGCGCTCTGGATAGCCCAGGCTAAATTCAAGGTCAAGAATTTTTCCGACCTCCTTCCCAAGGGCATACTTATGGAGAACGAAATAAGGATATTCGAAAAGGGCTTGAATTTTCTCCTCCTCGTCAGGTCCGAGCTCCATTACCTTGCAGGCAGGAGAGAGGACAGGCTCGGGTTCGAGTTTCAGGAAAAGGTCGCCAAGTTCCTTGGTTTCAAGGACGGCGAGCTTCCCGCCGTGGAAAGGTTCATGAGGATCTATTATCTCCGCGGCAACGAATTGAGAGAGCAGTCGAAGAGGCTCATAGAAAAATGCATTATGGGACATAAGTCCGGTATCCGCAGCCCGAAAACAGTCTCTCTCGATAACGGATTTATCATACAGGGCGGAATGCTTTCAACCTCCAATATCAATATTTTCAAGGAGAACCCGGCAAACCTCATGAGGGCTTTTGAGTATGCCGACAGGTATCAGGTGAAGATGAGTAATTATCTCCTCGACCTCATAAGAGAGAACGTGAGCGTCACGACAATGGACGAGAGCGTGAGGGCCAACCCCGAGCTCAATGCGTCGTTCCTGAGACTGCTGAAGAAGGGAAAGAATGTCGCCGATACGCTTTTTGAAATGAACCGTCTCCGTTTTCTCGGATATTACATTCCGGAATTCGGAAAGATAGTCTGCATGGTACAGCACGACGCATACCATGTCTACACCGTGGACGTTCATTCCATATTCATGGTGAGGGAGATAGAGAACCTCCTCAATTATAAATACGATAAGGAGCTCCCGCTCCTCACGAAAACGGCCGAATCCCTCATGAGCAGGCACATACTATATCTTGCGTGCCTCTTTCACGATATGGGGAAGGGGGAGGGCAAGGACCATGCGGAAAAAGGGGCCGCGATGATTCCGAAGATAGCAAAAAGGATGGGGCTCTCTCCTGCCGAGACGGGGCAGTTGGAGTTCCTCGTGAAGAACCATCTTTTGATGTCACATTTCTCGCAGAGAAGGGATATACACGACTACAGCCTTATAGTGAGATTCGCGAAGGCAGTGAAGACCCTCGAGACCCTTTCACTCCTGTACCTGCTTACGTTCGCGGATATAAAGTCGGTGGGGCCGGACGTCTGGACGAACTGGAAGGGTATGCTCCTCAAGGAGATTTTTATAAGGACTGCGAAGGTTCTCGAGAGAGGGATATTCAAAGAAGAGGACCCGCTTGCCAGGCAGAAGAGGGTGATCGACGAAGTGATGAGGATACTCGGGAACAAGGCTTCCAAGAAGAACGTAACGGCCATCCTCGGGACTATGCCCGAGTCTTACTTCCTGGGTTTTTCTCCGAGAAAGATAGCCTACCATGTGAGCCTTATCGAGAAGTCCAAAGATGCCGTAGGAATGGATGTGCTTTTTTATCCCCATGAGGAGTACAACGAATTTACGTTCTGGGGGTTTGATGAGCCGGGCATATTCTCCAAGCTATGCGGAGTTATCAGGGCCTCGGGTTTAAATGTGCTTGGGGCGCGTATCACGACCAGGCTCGACGGCAGGATTCTCGACGTCTTCTACGTAAACAAGCTCGGCCAGTCCGTGAAAGAGGGCGAAGAGGTCTGGGACAAGCTGAGGGAAAATTTGGACCGGGTGCTGACGGGCAAGATAGACGTTGAAGAGCTTGTCTCAAGGAAGAGACAGGACAGACCGCTGTACAGCAAGGCGATACCACAGTATCCGACGAGGGTCATGGTCGATAACGAATCTTCCGATGTCGCGACCGTGATCGACGTAATAACCCACGACAGACCGGGGCTGCTTTACGACATAACCAAGACTATAAAAAATCTCGGTCTTTCGATCGAGTACGCAAAGATCTCCACAAAAGTCGATCAGGTGGTCGACGCTTTTTACGTGGTGGACATGAGCCGCAAAAAAATAATGGATCCGGAAAAGATAGAAGAGGTAAAGAACGCATTATTGGAATCGATGACTTCCGGATGAAGTTCTGTTCATAGGTTCGTTTCGCTGATATAAGAGTCAAATATGAGCATATCACGGCCAGATGTGTCGGGTCCTACGGAACTGTCTTCGGATTTTCTTATTATCGGCAGCGGCCTTGCGGGTCTCTATGCGGCCCTTTACGCCTCCAGGTACGGGAGCGTCACGCTCCTTACAAAATCTACGGTCGAAGAGAGCAATTCATACTGGGCTCAGGGGGGTATAGCCGCCGTCGTGGATCCCGAGGATTCTACGTGGTTCCATATCGAAGACACCTTGAGAGCGGGAAGGGGGCTCAATAACGCCGAAGCCGTGGAAGTCCTCGTGAATGAGGGGAAAGACCGGGTAAGGGACCTCATCGGGCTCGGAATGAAGTTCGATACGGGGGAGAAGGGGCTTGAGCTCGGGCTCGAGGGCGGGCACACGAAAAGGCGCGTGCTTCACGCAGGCGGCAGCTCTACGGGCAGGGAGATGGTCAGGTTCCTCATCGCGGCCGTCGAGAATAACCCTTCAATAAGCAAGTTCGAAAGCACGGGTGTTATACGTTTTTTTTCAGACGGGGCTACGTGCGCGGGGGCGCTGGCCCTCGACGGGCATTTCAACCCCATTTCGTTTTTTTCAAAGTCCACGATACTCGCAACGGGGGGAGCGTCCGCTCTTTACGAGAGGACTACAAACCCCGGCGGCTCCACCGGCGAGGGGGTATCGCTCGCCTACGATGCTGGAGCGGAAATAACGGACATGGAGTTTATCCAGTTCCACCCGACAGCATTTTATAACGAGAGCGGAGCGAGTTTTCTTATTAGCGAAGCGGTGAGGGGAGAGGGCGCGTATCTCCTTGACTGCGGAGGGAAGAAGTTCATGCATAACTACAGCGAGCTCGGGGAGCTCGCACCGCGGGATATAGTCTCCCGCGCAATTTACATGGAGATGAAAAAGTCGGGCAGGGATTATGTCTATCTGGATTTGAGACACCTCGATCCGGGCTATATTAAAACCAGATTCGCCAACATATATGAGGCCTGTCTAAGCTACGGCGTAGACATGACCGAAAGTTTAGTGCGCGTCGCTCCGGCGGCTCATTATACGATCGGGGGCGTGAGGACCGGTCTCCGTGGTGAAACGAATATAAAGGGGCTCTTCGCCTGCGGAGAGGTCGCGTGCACGGGCGTCCACGGGGCAAACAGGCTCGCGAGCAATTCGCTCCTCGAATGCGTTGTCTTCGCCAAGCGAGCGGTCGACGGTGCGAACGAATCTTCTGAGCCTCGCCCTCCTGTGCGGGGTGTCGATATCGATCGCTCTCTCTTCGAAGCTGCCGGACCCCACGAAAAGGTGTTCGGGGAATGCAAGTCCGCGGCTTCGCGGATAATGAACAGGCATGTCGGGATAGTAAGGAGCAGGGAAGGTCTTGAGGAAGCAGCGCGGGAATTAAATAATATGTCGGTTTTTTTAGACGGGCTTTCGGGTTACTATAGATTAAAATTGAAGATGATTCTCGAGGTTTCTTCGATCATAACCCGCTTTTCCCTCCTGAGAGAAGAATCGAGAGGGGTGCATATCAGAGAGGATTTCCCCGACGAGGACCCGGGGTGGAGGAAGCACATAGTACTGAAAAAGGGGGAAGAGCCCGCCGCAATCCCCGTCTGAAAGTGTATATTATATGACCGGGTATAAGTGAACCGGTGGGCATTGATTGAATGAAACGAATGGAACTGGATTTTAACCGTGTAGACCGCATCATCGAGTACGCTCTCAGAGAGGATTTGGGGGACGGCGACATCACCACGAATTCGCTTGCCTCCGAGAAAGACGACAGTAAGGCAGTCATACGCGCGAAGGAAAAGGGTGTGATCGCGGGTCTCCCGATAGCCAAGCGTGTCTTTCAGAAGCTGGACCCGACGGTCGTGTGCGTGGACAATATCGGCGACGGCGAGAGCATCAGGCCGGGCGATATCCTCTCGGAGATAAACGGCGGGACGAGGGCGCTGCTGTCGGGTGAACGCCTCGTCCTCAATATACTTCAAAGGCTCTCGGGTATCGCCACCCTCACGTCCAAATACGTGAAAGCGGTCGAAGGCTTGCCCGTAAAGATTCTCGACACCAGGAAGACCGCGCCGGGACTCCGGATGCTCGATAAGTACGCGGTTTCCGTGGGCGGCGGCTATAACCACCGTTTCGGGCTATTCGACATGGTTTTGATAAAGGATAATCACATCAAGATAGCCGGCGGAATAAGCGAGGCTGTCGCGGTCATACGCAAGAAGTACAGGCAGAAATACAAAATAGAGGTCGAGACCTCCGGGTTTGAGGAAGTTAAGGAAGCGCTTATAGCGGGGGCGGATATAATAATGCTCGACAATATGACGCCCGAGCAAATGAAAAAAGCAGTTCGTATGATCGATAAGAACGCGATCGTCGAGGCCTCTGGCGGAATTACGCTCAGGAATGTGAGAGAAGTTGCGGAAACGGGGGTTGATTTTATATCCGTCGGGTCGCTCACACACTCAGCTTCAGCTTTAGATATAGGGCTCTATGTGGTATAATTAATTTTATCTAATGATGTTGGTAAGTTGAGGAATGAATGGAAGGGTATTCGAAAATTGCCGGAGAGATAAAAAGGCTTAAAGAGGAAAAAAACGCGGTCATTCTGGCGCACAATTACCAGCTGCCCGAAGTGCAGGATGTCGCGGATTTTACTGCTGATTCGCTCGCCCTTTCTCAGATGGCCGCAAAAACGGAAGCCGACATAATAGTTTTTTGCGGCGTACATTTCATGGCGGAAACCGCCTCCATAATCTCCCCCCGTAAGAAAGTGCTGCTGCCCGATCTCGGAGCCGGCTGTTCGCTTGCGGATACAATTAACGCGGACGAACTCCGGGAGTGGAAAAAAGAGCACCCCGGCGCGGTCGTGGTCTCATATGTGAACACTACTGCAGAGGTCAAGGCGGAGAGCGATTACTGCTGTACTTCTTCCAATGCGGTTAAGGTTGTGAGCGCGGTCCCCGAAGATCAAGAAATCCTATTCCTCCCTGATATGTTCCTGGGCGCTTATGCCGCCAAGGTGACGGGCAGGAAAATCCATATCTGGCCAGGCGAGTGCCACGTGCACGCGGGAATAAGGACCGAGGATTTAAAGGAAATGAAGCATTCCCACCCCGGCGCGGAGCTGGTGGTCCATCCCGAATGCGGCTGTACGACGAATCTTCTCTACCAGGGCTTGAACGGCTCCTCCGCTAACGGGAACGGTCATATTAAATTTCTTTCCACGGGCGGCATGATTAAATTCGCAAAGGATTCCCCCGCCAGGGAATTCATAATTGCCACCGAAACAGGGATGCTGTACAAGCTCAGGAAAGATAATCCCGATAAGACCTTCTACCCCGCGAGTGAGAGCGCAGTCTGTAAATACATGAAGATGATAACCTTGGAAAAGGTGCTCAGGTCTCTCGAAGAAGAGATATTCGAAGTAAAAGTACCCGAGCATATTGCTCTAAAAGCAAAGAAGTCCATAGACAGGATGCTCGAAATTACAGCCTAATATCCCTCTGCCAGTCCTCCCGGCCTCCTGGGGTCTGTAGCTCCGAATAAGAAATTTCCGATCTTCGTGATGCTCTGAGCGCTCCCCATAGTATCCCCTGTCACTACTTTATATCCCATAGCCGACAGCAGCCTGATAGTGTCTTCGCTGAGCCCCTTCTCGACCCTGAGCTCGTCGGGCAGCCACTGGTGGTGCACCCTCACGGCGTCAGTCGCCTCCGATATGTTCATCCCGAAATCGATTACGTTCGTAATTATCTGGAGCACCGTCGTTATGATGAGGCTCCCGCCGGGGCTTCCCGTTATCAGGAACGGTTTTCCGTCCTTAAGCACTATCGTAGGCGTCATCGAGCTCAGCATCCTTTTCCCGGGAGCAATCGCGTTATAATCCCCGCCGGTGAGACCGTATGCGTTGGGCACGCCGGGCGTTATGGAGAAATCGTCCATTTCGTTATTGAGCAGGATGCCGGTCCCCGGAACCGTGATCTTGGACCCGTAGCTGAAATTGAGCGTGTACGTATTCGAAACCGCGTTCCCCCATTTATCGATCACGGAGAAGTGGGTGGTGTTTCCCCCTTCCCCGGGAGTCGGTTCAGCCGGGGAAATTCTTTCGCTCGGGGTAGCTCTTTCGGGATCGATCTTACTCTTAAGACTCCGCGCGTATTCTTTTGAAGTCAGGCGTGAGGAGGGCACATCCGAAAAGTCGGGGTCTCCCAGATATACCGAGCGGTCGGCGTAGGCGAGCTTCATGCACTCGGCCATGAGGTGTATAGTCCGGGCCGAATTATGTCCGTATGTCCCGAGCGGGAATAGTTCGAGCAGGTTCAGCATTTCTATGAGCAGGACCCCGCCCGCGCTCGGCGGCGGCATGGAATAAATTTCATACCCTCTGTAACTCCCCCGGACCGGTTTTCTCAGTACCGCCTTATATGCTCCGAGGTCTTCATCGGAGACGAGCCCGCCATTCTCTTTCATGTATGCGGTTATCTTTTTTGCGATTTCTCCTTTATAAAATGCGTCCGGTCCCGATTCCGCGATCTCCCTCATGCTCCGTGCGAGGTCTTTCTGTTTTAAGAGTTCGCCCGGCGCGTAATCCCCGCCGCCCTCCTTGAAAAAGATATGCATGCTTTCAGGGTATGCCCGCATGCCGTCTTTAGCCTCGGAAAGCGACCTCGATAATTCCTCATCCGCCGGGAATCCGTTCTCTGCCAGCTCTATTGCCGGCCTGAGGGCCCTTTCGAGCGGTATGGTCCCGTATTTTTCGAGAGCCAGCGCGAGTCCGGCGACTGTGCCCGGGACGCCTACCGAAATGATACTGTGGCGGGATTTCTCATTGTCGACTTCCCCCTTCTCATTGAGATACATCTCCCTTCGCGCAGCCTCAGGCGCTTTCTCCCTGTAATCAATCGCCGCCGCTTCCTTCGGTCCCGAGAGGTAGACGAGCATAAAACCTCCCCCGCCCAGGTTACCCGCCCGCGGATACGTCACGGCCATTGTAAACCCGACCGTAACGGCGGCGTCGACTGCGTTCCCCCCTTCCTTAAGCACTTCGAGCCCGGCGCGGGTCGCATATTCGCTCTCGGACACGACCATCCCCTGCTCTGCGAAAACGGGATGGAACCGCGCCTCCGGGTCAAACGCCGGATATCGCTGGCCTGCCGAAACCGGGGTATGGGATAAAAACAGGATTATAGGGAATATTATTAGGCCGAGTAAATGAATGAAGCGAATCGGTGACAATTTTCTCTCCCGCTGTCTCTTCAATTTTCAGGCCCTGCTGATAAAGTAATACGCATCCACAAAACAATGCGGCATATCCCGACTGTTTTCAATAGACTCGATTTGCTGGGATTACTGAAGATGGATTAAAAGTATTCGCCAGGGCAAAGTCAGGCTTACTGATTCATCATATTGAAGAATTCCTTATTCGACTTCGTTCCGCTCATCTTATCGAGCAGGAATTCCATCGCTTCGACCGTGTTCATCGGGCTAAGGACCTTTCTCAGCAGCCAGACCTTATTGAGTACTTCCGCGGAAAGGAGGAGTTCTTCCTTCCTCGTGCCGGAGCGCTGCAGGTCGAGTGCGGGGAATACCCTCTTGTCGGCGAGCCTTCTGTCTAGGTAGGCTTCCATGTTGCCCGTTCCCTTGAATTCCTCGAATATAACCTCGTCCATCCTGCTGCCCGTATCTATAAGCGCCGTGGCGATTATGGTCAGACTTCCGCCCTCTTCCGTGTTCCTGGCCGCTCCGAAGAATCTCTTGGGTCTCTGAAGCGCGTTCGCCTCCATACCTCCCGAGAGCACCCTTCCGCTTGCGGGTGTTACGGTGTTGCTTGCGCGTGCAAGCCTGGTGAGACTGTCAAGAAGAATAACCACGTCCTTTCCATGCTCGACGAGCCTCTTTGCCTTCTCCAAAACCATATCGGATACCTGGATGTGCCTCTGCGGCGGCTCATCGAATGTCGAGCTTACCACTTCCCCGTTGACCGACCTTTCCATGTCGGTTACTTCCTCGGGGCGCTCATCGATCAGAAGCACTATAAGCGCAACTTCCGGGTGGTTCCTGGTTATCGCGTTCGCAATTCTCTGAAGCAGTATTGTTTTACCTGTCCTCGGCGGAGCCACGATCAATCCCCTCTGTCCCATACCGATGGGGATGAATAAGTCGAGCACCCTGGTGCAGAAATCGTTCGGGTCATATTCAAGCAGTAATTTCTTGTCCGGGTGAAGGGGGACCCGGTTCTCAAACGCTACCCGCTCCCTGCATACCTCGGGAGATTCGAAGTTTACCTCTTCTATTTTCAGAAGAGCCAGGTTCTTCTCGCCTTCTCTGGGCAGCCTTACCTGCCCGCCCACTGTGTCTCCGGTTTTCAAATTAAATGAACGAATCTGAGATTTCGAAACGTAGATGTCATCGGGTCCGGGTAGATAACTGTACTTGGGAGACCTCAGGAATCCGTATCCTTCGGATAGTATTTCGAGCACGCCTTCAGCGTAAATTACCCCTTCTTTCTCGCTCTGAGCCTTCAGTATCGCGTAGATGATGTCCTGCTTCGTCATGCGCGAAGTCTCTTCGATCTCGAGATCCCTCGCCATCTTCATGAGCTCCGCGCTCTTCTTGTTTCTGATGTCGTTCAAGTGGAGGAAATGAGATTCTTCCGACAAAACTTCCTTGTCTTCGGGTTTTTCCCGTAATTTGGTTGCTCTAGCCATGTGTTATAAGTCCTTGACTCATTATTTTTTGGAATTTACAGCAATTGTCTCTTTACGAATTTATGGAATGAGTGTAAGTTCTCTTTGAGTTGCTATAAAAGTATTAGACAACATTATTATGCATGTTAAAGGTGTTATTTGTCAAGTGAGATTTTTCGGTGACAATAAAACCCCTCGACTATGTTCGAGTCCTTGAGGATGTTAAACAAATTTGACTCTTTGTGCTATAATGAAATTCTAACTCAGCGCGACGGGACTCCGTGAACTGATATAAATTGCTTAAAATAGAGGGAGTTATGAAACGGGAAATTGGTTTTGTTTTATGCTCGACACTTTATGTTATTGCTGTGTGTTTTCTCCTGCCGAACGCGTACCCCGCTTACGGGCTCCCAAACGGCGGAGCCGGGGCTGGAGAGGGTAACGTAATGGTTGCTCAAGCGGGCGACGGTGCGCGGACATCGGCGTATCCGAGGTATACGGAGGCGGAGCTCACTTCGCTCGACGGCGAGATATTCGTTAATCCCCTCTATACGGGGAAGGTCTCTTCGGTGAGGATAATAGACCAGAACGGACTCATAGGACAGAAGGTCGATATCGAGGTCAGGGTTTTAACCGACGGCTGGCGGAAATTCAGCCTTCCTCAATCGGTTGCCGGTGCTTACGGCGTCATCGTATCGGGGGACGAAGGAATACTGAAAATCTCAAGACCCAAAAACCCGGGCCCGCCCCCCGGGGCCGGATTGCAGTCGGTTAACAAGGTAGTTGTCGAATTCGGGTCGCTCAGCACCACGTTCTTATTCCCGGGCATAAACGTGCTTGAGCCGAGCAAGGTGGAATTGGGAATTCTCAACAACGCTGATAATAAGTTCATAAACGGCAGCATCATTGCCATGAAGTCGGACCAGGCGGCCGTGGATTTTCAGGGCCTTCCTGCTTCCGTGGTTAATAAAGACGGGATGATGAGGGCGAGCCTCAAGGAACCGGGCGGTACTTTTATTAATTCGGATATACCGGCGTGGGGGTATAACATAATCGTATCCGAAACGGATATCGACACTCCCGCTCCGATAACGGCGGAGGTCTTCGGCCTTCCTCAAGACGCCGAGATAAGGTTCGATTTCAGCTCTTTGTCCGGTCAGGTGATCGACCCGTCCACCAAGATATTGACCGTGGGCGAGATAAATAAAGGGACGACGGTCTCGACGATCACCACGAAGATCGGAGGCGCTCAGCCGCTGACCGTGACGGTAAAAAGGGTCAAGTGAGGGCAATCCGTGCTCTTGCCAATCATTATCTAATGTCTTAGAATTCTTATATCATATATTGTAACACTTGGAAGTGAGGTGATGTAACCATGTCCGGACATTCTAAATGGGCTAATATAAAACACAGAAAGGCAGCCGTCGATGCAAAAAGGGGAAAGGTTTTTACGAAGATCATCCGCGAGCTGACGGTAGCCGCTAAACACGGCGGGGGCGATGCCGAAGCCAATCCCCGTCTCAGGTCTGCGATTCTGGCTGCTAAGAACCAGAACATGCCTAACGACACTATCGACCGCGCGATTAAACGCGGCACTGGCGAGATGGGCGGAGAGGAGTTTCACGAAATCTCCTATGAGGGGTACGGACCCGGGGGAAGCGCCGTTCTGGTCAAGACACTCACCGACAACAGGAACAGGACCGTTTCAGACATCAGGAGGATATTCACGAAGTACGGCGGCAGCCTGGGGGAATCGGGATGCGTTTCCTGGATGTTCCATATGAAGGGGAGGATCGCGTTCGAGAAGAGTAAAGTCGACGAGGACGCGGTATTCGAATTAGCTCTTGATGCGGGCGCCGACGACGTAATTACGGAGGAGAGCGAGCTCGTGGTAATAACCCCTCCGGAGGCGTTCGAATCCGTTAAATCCGCCATCCAGGGCGCGGGTCTCGGTTACGAGACCGCGGAGATTACGATGATTCCTCAAAACAGTATCAAGATCGAAGGGAAAGAGGCTGAGCATATGATTCGTCTTATGGAAGCGCTCGAGGACAGCGACGACGTTCAGAATGTTTATTCGAACTTCGACGTACCCGAGGAAGTTATGATGAGTCTGGCGTCCTGAGATGAGGGTAATCGGCATAGACCCCGGCTCCAGGTGCTGCGGTTACGGGGTCCTTGAGGTGCGGGGCGTCGATATCAAGCATTTGGCAAGCGGGAGCATCGCGCCCGGATCCAGCCTGCCGCTCTATCAACGACTAAAAACAATATACGAGTCTCTGTTAAACGTAATCGGCGAGCATTCCCCCGATGTAATGTCCGTAGAGGATATTTTTTTCGCGAAGAACGCCAAGAGCGCAATAAAGCTCGGGGAAGCGAGGGGCGTGGTGCTGCTCGCGGCTTCCACTTCCGGGATACCTATCTGCGAATACCCTTCTACAAAGGTCAAGCTGGCGCTTACCGGACGGGGGAGGGCCAATAAATCCGAGGTTCAGAAGATGCTCTCAAAGATTTTGGGAATATCGGAATTCGAGACCGAGGACGCGTCAGACGCCGTAGCGATCGCGCTCTGCCACATACATCTCTCCCGTATCGAGGCCCGGCTCGGAAAGGAGTTCGTACAACCCCGGAGAAAGAGGAGGCGCTTCACTCTAAATGATCTCCCTTCTAAGGGGTAAGGTTGCCCATAAGATTTTGGGGAAAGTGATTATCGACGTACACGGTGTCGGCTACGGAGTCACAGTGCCCCTGTCCACATATTACCGTCTTCCGGATCTGGGGGGCGAGGCCGAATTAAAAATATATACCAGCATGAAGGACGCGTCGATAGAGCTCTTCGGCTTCCTTACGGAGGACGAACGGGTCGTATTCACGCTTCTCATAAGTGTGGCGGGCGTGGGTCCGAGGGTCGCGACAAATATCCTTTCATCCATAACGCCCGCTGAATTTGTCTCGGCAATATCTTCGGGCGACCTCGTGAGGAAGCGGATACCGGGCATAGGGCCCAAGCTCGCTTCGAGGCTTACTACCGAGCTCAGGGACAAGATCTCGGAGCTGCGCATATCAGAAGAGCCGGTAAAGGAACCGGGAGTGCTCGAGGACGTCGTCTCCGCCCTCCTTAATCTGGGATATAAAAAGGCCGAGATCGACGAGCGCATTTCGGAGCTCGAGAAGATTTCGGCGGATGAAGGCGGGATCGAGAAAGCGCTCAGGGAATCGTTAAAGGTTATGAAGAGGCTATGAGTCCGGTTCCCGCGCCCGGATTCCTCAATTCCAGCTCTTCATTTATAATTAAGAAGCCGCACATCGCGGGGAAAGGATAATGGCTGAGAGGTTGCTGAGTCCCGAAGACAGGGAAGTCGATTCTCTCCTCGATATTAACCTGAGGCCCGATCGTCTTAAGGATTATCTGGGACAGGTTAAGGTCAAGGAAAAGGTCGAAATTTTTATCGAAGCCGCAAGGAGGCGAAGGGAAGCGCTCGATCATGTGCTCCTCTACGGCCCTCCGGGTCTCGGCAAAACCACACTCGCTCACGTCGTCTCCAATGAGCTGGGCGTGAGGATATACGCCACGTCAGGGCCCGTGATAGAGAGGGTGGGCGACCTCGCCTCTATACTGACGAACCTCGAAGACCGGGACGTTCTCTTCATCGACGAGATACACCGGCTCAACCGCATCGTGGAAGAGTACCTCTATTCGGCGATGGAGGACTACAAGATAGACATCATGATAGGCGAGGGGCCCACGGCGAAGTCTATGAAGGTGGGTGTGAACAGGTTTACGCTGATCGGGGCGACTACGAGGACCGGTCTCCTTACATCCCCGCTTAGGTCGAGGTTCGGTGTGGACCTCAGGCTCGATTACTACACGTCCCCGGAAATAGAGGAGATACTGAAAAGGTCGGCGGGTATTCTGGGAGTAGAGATTACCGAAGACGGAGTGGCCGAGCTTGCCTGCCGCGCGAGGGGCACGCCTCGTATCGCAAACAGGCTGCTCAAGCGCGTAAGGGATTTCGCCGAGGTCAGAGCGGGCGGGGTTATAGACATTGATGTCGCGGGTTCTGCCCTCGAGATGCTCGAGGTGGATTCCCTCGGGCTCGATAGCCTGGACAGGGTGATTTTAGAGGCTATAATCGGAAAGTTCAGGGGTGGCCCCGTGGGAATCGATTCGATAGCGGCCGCCGTGAGCGAGGATAAAGAGACGATAGAGGAAGTGTACGAGCCTTTTTTGATCCGCCAGGGGCTCATCGTAAAGACACCGCGCGGAAGGACCGTCACGCCGCTTGCTTATAGTCACCTTAATATGCCCGCGCCCCGCGTGCAAAAAGGGCTTTTCGGGGATTAATTCTTTTTACTCAGGGGGATTTCCCTTATAAACTCGTCCCAGTGCTGCTCTGTGATAAGGTCCAACTGCTTTCTCGGACCTTCATATCCCCCCTCTCCCGGAAAGAGCTTATTATAGACCTCGTCCCGGAGCTCAAGCCACTTGTCTATAGACTCGTAGTTCTTGAATTTCACGACCGTTTTATATGTCCAGAGGGGCTCGAGAGTGTGCACACGCTGAGTGAACAGTTTGTACTCGTCGACGATGATTCCCCTCTTCTGCATCTCGCTCCAGAACGGGTAGAGCTTTTCCTTGTAGATGTCCAGGAACTTGTCCCTGTTCTCGGGTTTCACCACGTAGAAGCTCTCCTCGATGACGACCTTGTACCTGTCCTCGACGGCGGTCGCGGAGCAAGCCGTAGCTATGAGTATTAATGCTGTCAGCAGGGCGAGTCTTGATCTCTTTATCATAAAAGTATTATGCCTCCCTTTTAATCGCGGGATTTTCCTAAACAGGACTATTATACATTTTGAGCCGAAAATCAAATAAACTCGTGGAAATGAGGCGATCCTAGGGAATTTTATTTGATTTTAGTTTTTAAGTATGGAAAACTTAACATGGAATCTTAAATGCAGCTCATTCGTATTTAACAATCAGAAGCATTGATTTTCATTCAAATCCTAAATCCAACTTATCAGCGGGTCAACACAGATGACAAACTGGATATATTTACTTTTAGAGACGCAGGCAAATAACGGAGCCGGCCAGATAAAGATCATGAACCTCATAACCGACGCGAGTCCGGTCGTGAAGTTCGTCCTGCTTCTCCTTTTCATCATGTCGGTAATTTCATGGACGATAATTTTTTCAAAGGCCTTCGTCCTGAAAAGGGCCTCGAAAAGGTCGGAGAAGTTCCTGGAGCTCTACAACGCGAGCGGCAACTTCGGAAACCTCTACTCCTCGACGAAGCACATCGGAGGGCCTATCGCCGAGGTGTTCAGGGCCGGATATACGGAAATATTAAAGCTGAGAAGGGCGAGCGGCGCCGGTCAGAACCCCGAATCGAAGTCGAACCCGGAAGTTATCGTCAATGAGCTGGGTGTGGTCGAGCTTGTAGAGAGGGCTCTCAAAAGGACTATGGCGTCTGAAACCGCCAAGCTCGAGGGCTCGCTCATATTCCTCGCGACTACCGGGAGCGCAGCGCCCTTTATCGGTCTCTTCGGAACCGTCTGGGGAATCATGACCTCGTTCATAGGACTCGCCGGAAGCCAGGGCGTGCCCACCCTTCAGGCAGTTGCCCCCGGTATTGCGGAGGCTCTCGTTGCGACGGCCATAGGTCTCGCCGCCGCTATCCCCGCTGTTATCGCGTACAATTATTTCATCAGCAGGGTTAAGAGGATGGACATAGAAATGGAGAATTTTTCCTCTGAGTTCCTTAACATCGTAGATAGATACATCAAGAAGGTATAAGAAAAATGGGAATGCAGACAGGCAAAGAAGGGCGCAGTGTGATGTCGGAGATAAACGTCACGCCGTTTGTGGACGTGATGCTTGTTCTCCTGGTGATATTCATGGTCACGACCCCCATCCTCTATCAGGGCGTTGACGTAAACCTGCCCAAAACGGAGTCCAGGCCCATGCCTTCCCTCGATCGTGAAAGGAAAGTTGTGGTCACGCTCAATAAAAACGGGGAAATATTCATTGAAAAAGAACAGTACACCCTCGACCAGCTCCGTATAGAAATCAGAAAGCTCATGGCCGGGAAGGGTAAAAATTTAACGGACGAGGATGTATTCCTGAGGGCCGATTCCAGCGTTCCGTACGGGACGGTTGTGGAAGTCATGTCCGAGATAAGAAATGCGGGGGTACAGAAGATCGGGCTCATCACGGAGCCCGTTCCGAGCAATGACCAGAGGTGAGCGGGGAAATGAAACCGGCCGATAAAGACACATCCGGGGGCACATCATTTTGGGGTATATTTTTTTCCATCGCGTTGCATGCGACTATACTGATTTTAGTGCTTTTCTGGGGATTCAGCGGCACTTCCAGGAATAGCAGCTCGAGCGGGCCGATAGAGGTATCGCTCTCGGGCATAGGACCCGGCGGCGGACAGAGTTCCAATCCCGCTTCCCAGCCCAACCAACCTCCCCGGGAACCGAAGAAGGCGGAGCCTCCGAAGCAAGAGCCCCCGAAAGTCGATAAGGAGGAGGTCAAAGCCCCCCCTCCCGAGCCTGAAAAAAAAGAGCCTCCCAAAGAGCCTGAAAAGGTAGAGGTAAAGAAGGAGGAGCCCAAAGTAGAGGAAAAACCTAAAGAGGTCGTAAAAGAGGAACCTGAGAAAAAGGAAGTTATACCGCTGGAGGCGGAGAAGAAAGAGGAGAAAAAGAAAGAAGAGCCGAAGAAGACGGAGCCACCCAAGGAAACGAAAAAGGAAGTAGCGGAAAAACCCAAACCGACTGAAAAGCCCAAAACGGAGGCCAAGAAAACTACTGTAAGCAAGAAAAAAGACCTGGAGAGCGAAAAGAACAAGGTACTGCAAGACATTAAGCGGCAGAGGGTCCTCGAAGATTTAAAGAGCGGGTCTGAAGAGAGCACTGCGTCCCAGGAAGAGGTGGGGGAAGAGCAGAAGCTGGCAATGGCTGACCAGGGGGACATGCCCGAGGGATCGGAGTCGGGCCCGGGCAATTCATCCGAGAGCAGTGAGAGCTCCGGCAGCGGCTCGTCCATCAACCCTGTCTTGTTACAGTTATATACGGATAAAGTCCATCAGAGGATCAGCCATAACTGGAGGATACCGCCGGGCGTACCGACCGACGGGAGTATGCAAGCGCTCGTGTTCTTCAGGGTCGACCAGAGCGGAAGGGTATTCGATGTGAGGGTGAACGAATCATCGGGCAATCCGTCTTTTGACGAATATTGTGTCAGCGCTATACGTAAATCTGCACCCCTGCCCCCGCCGCCCTCGGAGTTCGCCGAAGAGGCTAAGAACAACGGGGTCCTTGTCCCGTTCAAGAACAAGTCCTATTAACAGACGATGATATCATTATTATTACATTATTCGTTTTAAATTTTCTTTTCGGAGTTTCATGTTGAATCTTATCCTCATACGTCATGGTGAAACCGAGTGGAACAGGACCGGCAGGTGCCAGGGTATCGCCGACATAGATTTGAATGACGCCGGCAGAAAACAGATAAGGGAGCTCGCGCATTCGCTCAGGGATACGGATGTTGCAGCCGTTTATTCGAGCGACCTCCTGAGGGCTATCAATACCGCGAGTGCGATTGCGAAACATCACAATCTCGAGGTCAACGTCGATTCGGATCTCAGAGAGATGAACCAGGGGGACCTGGAAGGGCTCCTCTTTGAAGAGATAAGAGAGAGGTACGCGGACGTGCTGAAGGAATGGAGGGAAAGCCCCGAGACACTCAGGATACCGGGAGGGGAGTCGCTCCTTCAGGTGCAGGAAAGGGCGTGGAACGCGTTTGAAAAGGTAAACAGGCTCCACCCCGGTGAAACTGTGGTCGCGGTCAGTCACAACCTTACTATAACCGCGCTCCTCTGCAAGATTACGGGGGTCGGCCTCAAGGGTTTTCGTAATTTCAACCTTCAGGCTGCCTCGAAGAACGTAATAGTCTCCGTAAACGGCCACGCGGAGGTCAGGGTCGTCAACGATGTTTCACACCTCTCCCCGGCCGATTCGATTCCCCGGTTCTGATTGCCGGCGACGATCGTGACGACCGCCGTTCGGACACACTGGGTTTTCTTGTAACTCCCTGCAATATGTGGTGTAATTTCCTGATAACTATATGAAAGAAGATATACAGAGAGTAGTTCTCGAATCGGTCGAGAGCATAGGAAAGAAAATCAACCTGTCCGACCTGCCCGCGGAGATAGAGGTCGGCATACCGAAAAGAAAGGAATTCGGCGATTTTTCAGTAAATACGGCGATGGTGCTTGCCAAGAAGATGGGTAAGAATCCGCGTCAGGTGGCGGAGCTTATCATCGAGAACCTCCCGAACGAAAAAGACAGCCTGTTCAAAAAAATCGAAATAGCGGGGGCGGGCTTCATAAATTTCTTCGTCAGGGAAGAGGCCTTGGTTAATAAGCTCGCAGATGTAGCGAGGCTCGGTGAAAAATACGGGGAGTCCGGCCTCGGGAACGGTATCAGTGTCCTCGTTGAATACGTGAGCGCCAACCCTACCGGCTACCTCCACATGGGTCACGCGCGCAACGCCGTCGTTGGCGATACCATATCTAATATCCTCTCGGCTTCGGGCTATAAGGTTACCAGGGAGTTCTATATAAACGATGCGGGGAGACAGATGGAGCTTCTCGGCGTATCCGTATATGCGAGATACCGAGAGCTGTTCGATCAAAAAGCGGAAATCCCCGAAGACGGATACAAGGGTGATTATGTAAAGGAAATAGCATCCGAGATAAAGGAGCTTAAAGGCGATTCGCTTCTTAAAGAGCCCGAGCGGGAATCCGTCGCGTACTGCATGGATTTTGCGCGGGGAAAATTACTCGGCTTCATAAGAAAAGACCTCGAGGACACAGGCGTATATTTCGATGAGTGGTACAGTGAAAAGGAAAATATCCATGGATTCTCCGAAAACGGTATCGTAAAGGGAAAACTGGGTGAAATTAAAGAGCGTCTTGCCGAAAAAGGCGCGCTCGAGGAGAAGGAAGGCGCGCTGTGGTTCGCGGCTACACGATACGGGGACACGCAGGACTGGGTGATCGTGAAGAGCGACGGCAGCCCTACATACTTCCTTTCCGATATCGCCTATCATGCCGACAAGTTCGAGAGGGGTTTTGAAAGCCTGATCAACGTCTGGGGGGCAGATCATCACGGGCACGTTACGCGCCTTAAAGCCGCGCTCAGGGCCCTCGGCCTCGACGATTCGAGGTTCAATGTAGTCCTCATACAGTTCGTCCGTCTCATGAGAAAGGGCGAAGAGGTATCGATGTCCAAGAGGGCGGGCAGCTATGTCACGATGCGGGACGTCGTTAACGAAGTCGGGCCCGACGTGATGCGCTTCTTTCTGCTAATGCGGAGCTCCGAGAGTCACCTCGACTTCGATCTGGATTTAGCGAAGAAGGAATCGAGCGAGAACCCCGTATACTATATCCAGTATGCCTATGCCAGGATCGGGAGCCTGTTCAGAAAGGCAAAGGAGGAAGGCGTGGTAGAATCGAGCGCCTCGCTTGAACAGCTTTCACAGCCCGAGGAGGTGGATCTCGTCAAAAAGCTGCTCCTTTATCCCGATGTAGTCGAAGACGCCGCTCAGTCGCTTGCGCCACACAAGATCGCTTATTTCCTTCAGGAGCTGGCGTCTGACTTTCACGCTTACTACAATAAATTCAGGATAGTCGATGAGAACAGCAGTCTGAGCGGAGCCAGGCTTTATCTGGTGAGGTGCGTACGTACGGTCCTCAGCAACGGACTTAAGCTGCTTGGCATATCGGCACCGGAGAGGATGTGATCAATGAGCAGGAACGGTTCTCCGGGCGACGGACGGATACTGTCATTATTCTTTGCATTCACGGTGCTCTTCATTGTCGTGTTCGGTCTCGGAGTATTCGTGGGGAAGAAACTCAGCCAGCAGGAATTCAGGATAACTAAAAGATTCGACCAGGCGGAACCGCAGCCGTCAAATCCCCCGGTCGAGGAAAGCGAGGAACCCGTGAGTGAGGAGGTCGCCGCAAGCCCTCCGCCCGAAATTCAGGAAGAAGCGATGGCGAACCCCTCTCCCGCCCCTTCTCCCACGCCGAATGAAAACGAAAATACGGAAACGGAAGTAAAAAACGACGCGGTCCCTGAAAAAACGGATACGGCTGCGCCGGTAGCTCCCGATAAGAGGCTCGCCGAGATCACTGAGCAGATCCGGAGGGAAAAGGAAGCAGCCGAGTCTAAACAGAAGCAAACGGCGGCTAATACGACTCTGCCGCCTGTCGATCCCGACGGGCTGTATACGGTTCAGATAGGGTCGTTTCAGGACCAGAAGCAGGCAAACAGCCTCGCAAGCTCACTCCAGTCGAAGGGCTACCCGGTGTTTATAAAGTCCATGACCTCCCCGGATAACAATCAATGGTACAGGGTAAGGGTGGGGACTTTCAGAAGCATTGAAACGGCCAAAGCTTACGGAGAAACCTTGAGGAATTTAGAGCCAGGGGTGAAATTGGTATTTATAACGGTAAATAACTAGCGCCGTCGTGTATAAACCCGGGTTCGGCAGACAGGTTATGATAATAGGCAAAGAAGGCGTCAGGGTCATAATACCTCTTGCTGTTCTACTCTCTTTTCTCCTATTCGGCCTGACCATAGCTTCAAGCTCCGAGGACGCCGCAAACGGAGTCCGCGTCGTCGATTTCGAAATACCGGAAGGCCGTGTAAAGCTCTTCCTGCCTGACGATATCGCCGCAGGCGACACGGTCTCTGCCGCGATAAGAGCTTATCCCTCCGGAAGCACTCAGAGTATCAAGAATAACAATCTGACTATCCTTAACAGCTTCATCATCGAAACGAGTTTTTTTAACGTGCCTGTCAGCGCCAAAACCGTCAAAATAAACGTCCCGAGGAACATGGCCGGGACCAAGATGAAGTTCACTCTCAGAAATAATTCTATGAAGTCTCTCGGCAGCGCGTCCGTGCCTATAAACCTGTCCTCATCCGTAAGGGAAAATTCCGGGACGCCTTCGCCGTATGACTATCAGTGTCCGCTCGTGGGACAGGCAGGGAGGCTCGTTGAAATAAAGGGTCCTTTCGACGGAGATTTTGCCACGACTGATTTTCAAATCGGCAATGAAAAAGCGAATGTCCTTGCCGAATCCCCGAGAAAGCTCGTCTTTGAAAGCCCTCCCGATATAGTAGGCTCGGTGGAGGTGGTATTGACGGAACGGAATGTAGTAGTGAAACGGCCGTTTACGTGCCTCCAGGTGATGAAAATTAGCGAGGCGGGCGCGGTTCCCGAAAGCCGTACCGTTACCAGTGGCGAGGTCGTGAGCGGGCCCCCCGCTGCCCCTGCCGCGGCATCGAGGGCTGCGGATGAGCCCGCCGCCGAAAAGAAGATGCCCGAGGGCGGAATCACGGAAAGAGAGCTCCCTGCTACCACCCGGACACTTTCGTTTGAGAGCATTAAAGCCGAGGAGACGCTTGAGCCGGCCGAACGAGTCGAGCCGGTCGCGCCCCCCCCTTCACCAGCTTCGGTCGGAATCTCGAATGAGGAAAAAGGGACTATCCTGGCAAGGCAAATGGAGTCTCCCGTCCGGCTGGAAAACTCTATGACCGGAGAGCCTTCCGCACCCGAGTCCCCGGCCGTAGAGAGCAGCGCGGCAGTCATAGCCGAAGAAAGCATAACGGAAAGCCCGATAAAAGCCGAACCCGAAAAGGCGGTGAAAAAGGAACCCGAAGTCGCGGTTTCCCCTTCCCCGGTGAGTAATAATATCGACCATACCGGCGTAGTCGATAGCGGCTCGAAAGCCGCGATTCTCGAAGGTCAGCTCCTGGCTTCATTTACAGGCGATTCGTCAAGCGACGCGGTTCCCCGGACGGTCAGCGATAGCGTGAAAGAGAATCTCGCCGCGTCAAAGCCCAAAGGGAGCTTCACCGTGCAGGTCGCGTCCTCGAGGGAAAAGGAGGATGCGGACGGAATCGCGGCCAGGCTTAAGAAAAAGGGATACGACGCTTTCGTCGTCCCTGCGGATATTCCGGGCAAGGGTAAATGGTACAGGGTGAGGGTGGGCGTATTTCCTACCAAGGAAGAAGCCGCTTCGTACGCCGACGGCTTAAAAAGAAAGGAGCGCTTTATCAAATCCGTCTTCGTGTCCGAAAATGATTGATTTTTCGGCTGGGAGAGGCTTAATCGGGCTCGGTTATATTACATCGGCACGGCTTGCTTGAAAAATCTAAAACGGATATTGTTATTCCCGGAATTGCCGTATCATTTTAATAATGGAAAAAATAATATGACCCATCCCGAAGAGATAACGGAAAGATCTAAAAACAAGAAAAGGCCGGAGTCTACGACACTTCTCGGAAGCGGTATAAAGACGTGGTGGCTCCTGCTCATGCTGCCGATAGAGGATTATCTCCTCAAGATAAAAATTCATCCGAATGTCCTTACCGTTTCCACGCTCGTCGTCGCAGCGGTTACAGGGCTCTTTTACCACTACGGCTGGATTTTTGCGGGGGGAGTGCTTGTGCTCGCAGGATCGACGTTCGATATTTTTGACGGGCGCGTTGCGAGGGCTCAGGGTCTCAGCAGCCAGCACGGCGCCTTCTTCGATTCCTGCCTCGACAGATTCTCTGAAGCCTTCATATATCTGGGCCTGCTGAGCTTTTTTCGGGACACTATTTTTTCATATGTGGTTTTCCTCATACTCGTCTCGACCACCATGGTGAGCTATACACGCGCAAGGGCTGAGGGGCTCGGCGTCAAGTGCGAAGTCGGCGTAATGCAGAGGGCCGAAAGGGTCGTGTACCTGGGGGTGCTTTCGGTTTTTAATTTCCTCGGCAACATGCTTACGGAGTCGCTCGGCTACGGACCCGACGACTATCTGCTCAAGCTCGCGTTATTATTGATGCTCGTGTTCTCTTCGTACACCGCTATCCAGCGCATGCTTCACGTCATGGTTGAGCTAAAGAATAGAGAGGAGCAAAAGAAAATCGAGTCCCAGTCAATCACCTGATCCTATCCTTTCGTGCTTATCGCCTGCTTATCTTTCGCCTCTTTTGGGCTTTCGGATAAGCCATTGGTTTCATTGAGGACTTAGCGTTTTGCTGTCATTATCTTTTTTCTCGCGCGGAAGTATGTATCCTATTTGCTAGATTAAAAATTCACAGGTATAAATCAATGGCTTCATAATGGGGGCTTAACTCTTTTACGTACTCCCCGATAGCTCGAAATCATAATTTATTTACTCTTATTCCGCTTTACTAAAATGCCTAAACGCGAAGACATTAAAACCATACTGCTCATAGGCTCGGGCCCTATAGTGATCGGGCAGGCCTGCGAATTTGACTATTCGGGCACTCAGGCGTGCAAGGCCCTCAGGGAAGAGGGCTTCAGGATCGTGCTTGTAAACAGCAACCCGGCTACTATCATGACGGATCCGGCGTTCGCCGACCGGACGTATATCGAGCCGCTCGTGCCGGAGATCGTGGAAAAGATAATAGAGAAAGAAAGGCCGGACGCCCTTCTGCCGACTCTCGGCGGACAGACTGCTCTCAACATAGCCGTTGATCTCGCCGAGTCGGGAGTGCTCGATAAATACGGCGTGGAGCTCATCGGGGCCAAGCTGCACGCGATAAGAAAGGCCGAAAACAGGGAGCTCTTCAAGAAGGCTATGCTGGACATAGGGCTCGAGGTCCCGAAGAGCGGCATAGCGCATGAAATGACCGAGGCTTGGAACGTCATCGAAGAGCTCGGGTTCCCGGTCATTATACGTCCTTCTTTCACGCTCGGCGGCTCGGGAGGAAGCGTCGCATACAACAAAGAGGAATTCCAGGAGTTTGCGAAGTCGGGACTCGATCTGAGCCCCATCAGCGAAATCCTGATAGAGGAGTCCGTCCTCGGATGGAAGGAATTCGAGCTCGAGGTAATGCGCGACGGGATGGATAACGTCGTGATTATATGCTCCATAGAGAACTTCGATCCCATGGGCGTCCATACGGGCGACAGCATCACTGTCGCTCCTGCGCAGACGCTCACCGATAAGGAATATCAGAGGATGCGCGATGCGTCGATCGCCATAATAAGAGAGATCGGCGTCGACACCGGAGGGTCGAATATCCAGTTCGGGCTCAACCCGGATGACGGGCGCATGGTGGTCATAGAAATGAATCCCAGGGTATCGCGGAGCTCCGCTCTCGCCTCCAAAGCCACGGGATTCCCCATCGCGAAAATTGCGGCCAAGCTCGCGGTCGGCTACACGCTCGATGAAATTTCAAACGATATCACACGGTACACCCCCGCGTCCTTCGAGCCGTCCATAGATTACGTGGTCGTAAAAATCCCCAGGTTTACGTTTGAGAAGTTCCCCCAGACTGATCCGTCCCTGACGACGCAGATGAAATCGGTGGGAGAGGCAATGGCGATAGGAAGGACTTTCAAGGAGTCGCTCCAGAAGGCCGTCAGGTCTCTCGAGATCGATTCTTCGGGGTTCGAGTCTAAGTCCGCCGACCAGGCTCTCATAAGGGAGAAGCTAAGGATCCCTAATGCGGACAGGCTCTGGTATATAGCCGATGCCTTGAGATGCGGCATGGGTATCGAGGAAATTTTCAGCCTTACCTATATAGACAGGTGGTTTCTGCGGAATATAGAGCAAATTGTTCAACTGGAGGGAAGACTCGGTTCTTCCTCGGGGAAGATGAACGGAAGCCTTATCAGGCAGGCCAAGGAGTACGGCTTCTCGGATATAAGGATTGCCGAGCTTTTAGGGAAGTCGCAGGACGATATCAGAATATCGAGACAAAAGAATAAAATCGACTCCGTCTATAAGATGGTCGACACGTGCGCTGCCGAATTCGAGGCGTACACACCCTACCTTTACTCGACTTACGAAAGGGAAGACGAAGCCCCGCCGACCGAAAGACCCAAGGTCGTGATCCTCGGCGGCGGTCCGAACAGGATCGGGCAGGGCATCGAGTTCGATTACTGCTGTGTCCACGCCTCGTTCTCTCTCAGAGAAGAGGGTTACGAGGCCATAATGGTAAACTGCAACCCCGAGACCGTCAGCACCGATTACGACACCTCGGACAGGCTCTATTTCGAGCCCCTCACCCTCGAAGATACTCTATCCATCGTCGCGAGGGAGAGGCCCGAAGGCGTGATCGTGCACCTGGGAGGCCAGACCCCTCTCAAGCTCGCCATCCCGCTTGAGGAAAGGGGGGTGAAAATCATCGGCACATCCCCCGACAGCATAGACCTCGCCGAAGACAGGGAGAGGTTCAGGGACCTCGTCGTTCAGCTCGGACTGAGACAGCCTGAGAGCGGAATCGCAAGGAGCCAGGAACAAGCCCTCAAGATTGCGAATAAAATAAGTTATCCGATAGTCGTCAGGCCTTCCTATGTCCTCGGAGGACGGGCGATGGAGATTGTCTATACGGAGGAATCGCTCAAGCGTTACATGAGAGAGGCGGTAAAAGTCTCCCCAAACCACCCGGTCCTGATAGACAAGTTCTTAAACGATGCCAAGGAGGTCGATGTCGACGCCATATCGGACGGCAAGACCGTAGTCATAGGCGGTGTGCTCGAGCATATTGAGGAGGCCGGGGTCCACTCGGGGGATAGCGCCATGGTCCTTCCCCCTTTCTCTATCGACTCCCCGGTGCTTAAGGAAATAAAACGCCAGACCAGGGAGCTTGCCCTGGCTCTTAATGTGAAGGGCCTCGTCAATATTCAATTCGCCGTTAAGGACGGTACCGTTTACATACTCGAAGTGAATCCACGGGCGAGCAGGACGATCCCCTTCGTAAGTAAAGCCATAGGGGTTCCTCTTGCAAAGCTCGGCACGAAAGTCATGATAGGAAAGACGCTTAAAGAGCTCGGCTTCACAAAAGAGATTGTCCCCAGGCATTTTTGTGTCAAGGAATCCGTATTCCCTTTCATCAAGTTTCAGGGTGTGGATACGATCCTGGGGCCCGAGATGAAATCCACTGGCGAGGTGATGGGCATAGATAAGGAAATACGGATGGCTTTCGCCAAGGCCCAGATCGCCGCCGGGAGCGACCTCCCGTTATCAGGGACCGCGTTTATAAGCGTCAAGGACGAGGATAAGCCTAAACTTTCGGAATTCGCTCAAGGCCTCGAGGATCTCGGGTTTAAGATTATGGCGACGACCGGCACAGCCGCATACCTCGAAAGTATCGGCGTCGCATGTACGGTTGTAAAAAAGGTGGCGGAAGGCCGCCCGCACATAGTCGATCATATTAAAAACGGAGAGGTCCAGCTCGTCGTGAATACGACGTTCGGGCAGAAGGAAGTCGAGCAGTCGTATTCGATCAGGAGATCCGCCCTCGTTCACAGGGTCCCTTACTTTACGACGATCTCTGCCGCCAAAGCTTTGGTAGGGGCAATCGAGGCCTTAATCAAGGAAGGACTCGACGTCAAGGCTATTCAGGACTATTATTAATTATTGTATACTATAAGCCCATGTCAGGATTGTATAATTATTATAAGTCTCAACTTCGGGAATCTCTTCTCGGTTACCCTTTAATCCTGGATTATGGAGGGAATTAGTATGACTATCGAACGAGTGCCGATGACGCCCGGCGGGTTCAAAAAACTCCAGGAAGAGCTCCGCAGGCTGAAGACTGTCGAAAGACAGGAAGTTATAAAATTGATTGAATATGCAAGGTCCCTCGGAGACCTTTCGGAGAACGCCGAGTATGAAACGGCGAAGCAAAGGCAGTCCTTTGTGGAAGGAAGGATTCAGGAGCTCGACAGCAAATTAAGCAGAGCCGAAATTATCGACCCCGCAGAGCTCAGGGATAAAAATAGAGTGACGTTCGGAGTCAGGGTTAAGCTCGAGAATCTGGATACCGGTGAAACGGTAGCTTATCAGCTCGTCGGGCCCGATGAATCCGAACCCGAAAACGGTCTCATATCCATCACTTCCCCGCTCGGAAAGGCGCTCATAGGCAAGCAGGTCGATGACGATGTGCAGGTCCATGCTCCCGGCGGTATAAGGGAGTTTGTAGTGTTGGAGATCACCTGATATGCCGGCCTTTCCCGAAGCGGAATCTACTCAGCCGCCTCAATCGTTTTCACTTTCCCGGTTTCGGGATCGTAGATATATTCCTCACCCAGCGGATGACTCGGAAAATCTCCTGTTGTCTCATTAACCACATAATCTTTCAGTTCTTCCATATCCTTCGGGTATGCTCCGTACTGATTCTTGAATCTGGCGGCCTTCGAGTTTAAAAAAGCAAGGTCCTGCTTTATTTGCTGATCCGCGAGGGCCGTATTTTTTACGGATTGGATTTTTGGCGCGATTATGAACTCGCCGCCCACGGGCGAGGCCGGGATGCCGTCTTTTATTATGCCCGCCTTTACCAGGTCTTTGGTTGCTGAAGGCAGCTTGCCGTAGATTCTCACATACTCCCTCAGAGATTCCGTCAGTTTGTCCTCGATGACCATCGTGTCTATCTCTTTTAAATTCCTCAGCGCGAAGTTCCTTCTCCCCTCGCTCGGGCTCGTTTCGTAGATTATTTCCCATATCTTTCTCGAGAGCTCCCTGTTCCCCCCCTTGGTATGTGCCGATGCAGCCATGCCTTTCAGGGAAGCCCTCCTCAGCGGTGTGATTCCCGTTTTTTCGGAAGCTTCATTAAATAATTCAGCCGCTCTTTCATAGTCTTTCGGGTAGAAATAATAAATAAAGGCTTCTTCGAGCGGCAGGCGGTAGCTCTCGGGGTTATTCTTCCTCCCTTTATCGAGGAGCTCTATCCCTTTTTTGGTTTCTCCCAGTCCGAAGGGCGGACCTTCCGCCAGGAAAGTGCCGCCGTACCTGTATGCGTTGACGAACTTGGGGTCCAGGTCGGTAATAATATCGAAATAGTGATACAGGAGTTCGGGGTTCTGCTCTTCGGGTTTTTTACTGCCGAAGTATTGGAGCGCCCTCAGCCAGTATATGTCCGCTAGGAGCTCGTTGTAACCTATTGAGATTTTTTTGAGAGACGAGGAAGACAGGTATAAGCTTCCTTCCACGGACCTGAACTTGCCTCTGATGTCATCGATCTTAATCTGGAACGGGATCGATACGGCGACTAATAAAACCAGAATTACGAGAGCGAATACGGGCCTTTTCGCGGTGTTGGCGGACATTGGTTATTTAAACTCTTTCCTCTCGAAAATGATGACCGCAAGGATCAGGAGGGCCAGGGTATATATGACGGCATAAATAGTAGTGTATATAATTAAATCGGGGTTGACGGCCCCTCCGTATACGGCTTCGCTCCTCACGTCGAATTTTTCTAAATTTGGTATAGTCCTGTAAATCGCTTCCGAAAAGAAAGCGGAAAAGGGACTTTTTACTTCCTCCGCGAAGAGTCTTATATCGCTCGAGAAGCGTCCGATGGCTATGACGAAAAAGGTGAAAAGCGCGCTCATTACGGGCGTTGTGAAGCTCGAGAAAACCAGCGCGATACCTATGACGACCAGGAATTCCAGGTACTCGAAATATACGGCGTTAAAAAACTCGGCGTAGAAATGTCCGCCGTAATAAAAATTGATCAGCCCCTCGTATCTGATTTCTATGAACAGGACAAGTAAAAAAAGAATAAGCGCCATGCCGGCTGTTATAACGAAAAGGGTTATTCCGAGTCCGAGATATTTCCCGAATATGAATTCATATCTTTTTATCGGTTTCGAAAAGATGTTGTAGACGGTTTTGCGCTCTACTTCTTTATAGACGAGGCCTATGCCGAGAAAAACGGATATGAGTATTCCGATTATTGAGATGGAAGTGAGCCCGAGGTCTTTAACGATCTTGTTGTACTGATCTGCGGAAATGCTGGCAAAGACGAGCGAGCTCAGGATCATTATTAGGGCGAACAGTATGAGGCTGTAGAGCACCCTGTCCCTGATTGCCTCTATAAACGTATTGTGTGCTACGCTCAGTATTCGTCTCATTTCATTTTACCGGTTGGATAGATTCCGATCCCGTTACTTCACTTCCTGGGGATTCCCTTTTTTGGCTTCCTCCACAAATAGCCCTTCGAGAGATTTTCTCAGCGGATGGATCGAGACTATTTCTGCCGATGTGCGGGTAACGGCTTCGAGTACCCTGCGTTTAATGTCTTCGTCGAACTTAAGCACTATGTATCCGGCTCTATGCTCCATTTCTATCCTGAGGTCTTTCACGCTTTGCTTTACCTCTTCACCCGATCCTTCGAGATGCATCTCGTAGTCCGTGTGTATCTCTTTCAGCAGTTCCCCGATCTTCCCTATCTTTATTACCGTGCCGCCCATTATTATTCCCACCCTGTCGCAGAGCGCCTCCACGTCCGAAAGCATGTGTGAGCTGAGGAGTATAGTCTTCCCCTTCCGCTTTTCTTCGAGTATCAGGTCCTTTATCTCTCTCCGCCCTATGGGGTCGAGTCCGCTCATCGGCTCGTCGAGTATCAAAAACTCGGGGTCGTTGATGAGGGCCTGGGCTATACCGATCCGCTGGAGCATGCCCTTCGAGTATTTTCTCAGCTGTACTTTTCTCGCATGCTCCATTCTGACCTTCCGGAGCAGCTCGTCTACTTTTTCAGCCAGATATTTTCGTTTTAGACCGTGGAGCTCGCCCATGTAGTAAAGCAGCTCTTCCCCAGTGAGGTAATCATAGAAATATGGATTCTCGGGCAAGTAGCCGATCTTGCGTTTTGCGTCCGGGTTAGAGTGTTCTTTTCCCAGAAGCTCTATACTGCCTTCCGTCGGCGAGACGAAGCCGAGAATGGTTTTAAACGTAGTGGTCTTGCCCGCTCCGTTAGGGCCGACGAACCCGAATACCTCTCCCTTAAAAACATCGAAGGATACGTTCTTCAGGACGCGTGTTTTTTTTCCTGAAAACCCGGTCTTGTAGTCCTTAACGAGGTTTGAAATATTGAGCATTGTTTCTGACATGATCGGACATCTAAATATATGTTAATCAATGCTTCGAGGCAATATATTCAATAGATTGAATTTGTGTGAAAGTAAAAAATAGTTCTTGTAGAGGGATGGGATGGATCTTATCAGTCGCAAGTCGTGTCGTTGCGTGAAGATTCGAACGTGCCGGTTGCCCCGGTTGTTTGGGTAGAAACCGTGCATTTTATAACTTTATCTGCGAAAGCCGAAAAATCTTTCCTGCCGTTCACTCTTGCGCTTGTCATAGAGGCTTCCCATCCGAAGTCCCCCTGTAATGAAAGAGCGTCGGTGTCGGCGTCACTGCTCCACGACAGGCAGTATCCGGCCTTCGGGTCAGCGCAATCGGCCGAACTGGCGGGGCTTCCGTCGCTCGTAACCGCACCTTCAAATGTAGAGTCTACGAGAGCGTCTTCAGGGTCATTAGTTCCCGATGGATCCCTTAGCGTTCCCGCAGTACCGATTACGCCGATGAAGTTTGTAAAGTTTCTTGTTCCATCATCGTCTAGGTCCTGCTCGAAATACTCGTACTCGGCGTCTTTCAGGGTCTGAAGCGCCTTCCGCGCATTTGCCTCGTTCGAGGAGATACGGGCCTTTAACAGATTCGGGACGGCGATTGCGATGATAATACCTATTATCGCCGCGACTATCAGAAGCTCGATTAATGTAAAGCCTTTTTCGGACCTTCTACTGTGCGGATTGATCATACGCATGATTTCTCTATGTTATTAATAGCAATATACATACCACAACATCGACAAAGGCGGCCTCTCATTCCTCGATATAACTTACCGTAATTATTATATATACTTGCATCGGAATTATTCTTGATTCATTAGAGTTGTGCTGCGGATATATTTTCGGCATCTATTGTGACAATTATTGTCACGATTACGCAATTTGCGCTCTATAAGTAGGGACGATCTGAATGTGTATGGGCCTGGCAGATCGTGCAACTGCAGGTTTTGTGAGGCGCCTGTTTCTGAACGGGTCAGACTAAGTGTTGCTAAGGAAAGGGTTGGGAATAAATTCGCCTTAATAAAAAAATGCGGCGGGTTCTTATAAAAACCCGCCGCTTGTTCGATTCCGTTGAATTAATGAAACGAATTAGACGCCAAAAATCATTAAAAAATGTTAATCACAGCCGGGTGAAGTGCGGTCAGCCTCGAATGTTCCTGCTGCTGCTGTTGCTTGTGTGCTTACTGTGCATCTTAGAGCGCCGTCTCCGTATACTGCGAAGTCCTTTCTGCCTGTCTTGTTTACGCTCGACGGACTGTCCTGCCAGCCGAAGTCGTCAAACGTCCCGCCGGCATTGGCTGTAACATTCGTCGCATCGAACTGAATACAGTATCCGGACTTCGGTTTTGTGCAGCCTGCGCCATTTGCGCCCTCGAAGCTGCTGTCAACAAGTGCGTCTTCCTCTTGTCCGGTACTTTGGGGATCACGAAGTGATGGAGACTGTTCCAATTGCTCCTATTACATCGATGTAATCCCTTGAACCGTTGTTGTCCATGTCCTGCTCGAAATACTCGCCTTCCGCATCCCTCAGGGTCTGCATGGACTTTCTGGCACTCGCTTCGTTCGCTGACATTCTCGCCTTAATAAGGTTGGGGATTGCGATCGCAAGCAGTATGCCGATGATTGCTGCAACAACCAGAAGTTCGATAAGAGTGAAACCCTTCTCTCCCTTTTTAACTCTATTTAACTTGCTTAACATATCAATAACCTCCTTGTCGGTATTGAGTTTTGATATGAAATATGATGCAAAGGCTGTGCCACACGCAGGTATATCCGGTTATGAAGTCATATAACTTGCCGGAATATAATTAAAATAGCGTATTTTTATTTTAGTTGAGTAGATGCAAGGTATGCACATTATTATTGGCGCTAGTCAATAAAGTGACACTTTTTGCTCGCCATTGGCGCGATGTGACAATATTTGTCAGTTGTATGCTTTTATTGGCTTTGTCGCGGTTATAATGAATTCAATGTTTATCAATCGGAGGAAGTATGATATTTTATACTACTTATTTAAAAGGAGGCGGCTTAAACTATGCAGAGATACAAGTATTTCGTTTTTTCCACAGCAATTTCATTTGCGTTTCTCGTCCTGGCTATTTCGGGATGCACCACTATAAACACGACTTCCTACTTCACCCCGACAAAGACCAAGCTCCGTGACTTTCAGGCTATTCAGTTCGAGACGTTCGAGACACAGATCGCAGACTTTCCCAAGGAAGCTCTGACCAAGATTCCCGATAAGGCGGCCGGGCTCCTCGCTTCCACTAATAAATTCAAAGAAGTTAAATACGGGGAAATTGAAAATATTCCCGCGGAGGATACTATTGTATTGCTCGGAGAAGTGAGTGAATACAGACCCAGTTCGGATTTTTCATTCGAGGGCGGTGCGCTTAAATTCGGCGAAGTGTCCATCTCCATTAAGCTTGCTCTCGTAAACAAGGCCACGGGAGACGAAATAGCGACCGGAGAGGTCAACGGTTTCAGCTCGACTGGATTCATGGCAAAGGATATTTTCCAGAGCCTGGCTGAAGAAATAGTTAAGTATGTTAATGAAGCTTATTGAAAAAGCCGATAGTCTCTTGTTAAAATTAGTTAGGGAGGATGATATGAGAAAATTTGTTTTTTGTCTTTTTCTATTGACGGTAACGGCCGCCGCATTCCAGCTGGGTAACGTCGTTGCAATTGCGCAGGACGCCGGAGGCGCTGCGGGCCTGTGCAAACAGGGCAGAGAGGCGTTTCTAAAATTTACGCCCGAAGGGTTTGACCAGGCGATTTCTCTCTACAATAAAGCGATAGCTGCCGATCCCAAATACGCCCAGGCTTACGCCGGTCTTGCCGAGGTATATTCGTTCATGGGTTTTTACAGGTACGAAGTCAGGGAGGAGTATGAGAAATACTATAACGATTCTTATGCTAACATGGTAAAGGCCCTCCAGCTGGGGCCGAACCTCGAAGAGACACAGGTCGCGCTTGCATATAGCTATCTTCAGCTGAGCAGGGAAAAAGAGGCTATAGCCACCGCAAAGAAGATTTTGGCGCAGAACCCGAATAACGCTGAGGCCTATTATATCCTTTGGTCGGCCAGCGGGGAGAATCCGGATTCCCCCGACATCAGAAAAGCGATCGAGCTCGACCCGAAATTCGTACCGGCGTATGTAGGTTTGGGAACGTCTTACTTCTTCAAGAAAAGAGCTTACGGACAGGCGAGTGAGTATTTTAGAAAGGCAGCCGAGCTCGCTCCGTCTGCGCAGATTCATAACTTATTCGGAACCGCCCTCAGGACGCAGGGTCACTACAATGAAGCTATAGACGAGTACGAGAAGGCTATAAAAGAGAATCCGAATTACGCTCCCGCGTACATGAATCTGGGGATCACTTATTATTACCTCAATAAATTCAACCAGAACATCGATAACCAGAAAAAAGCGATTTCACTTAACCCGAATTACCCGGACGCTTACTTTTTCATGGCTCAGGGTTTCGAACGGGCGAACAATCCCCAGCAGGCGATGATCTACTACAAAAAATTCCTCGAAATATCTCAGGAGCAGGAAATGTACGCCGGTTACGCCGCACAAGCCAAGCAGAGGCTTTCTGCGCTCGGCGGTGGGAGCAAATAAGAGAAATAATTTAACAAGTCCTGCGTACATCGGGCGTACATCAATTTAATACGCCTTTATATGCCGGTTGGCTTGGCGTTAATTTCGATTTATATAAAAGTTCGTGCGGTTTGATAAGAGGTCTACGGAAATGAACGAGCCCGACTCAATCGCTTTGACCTTCGGCATGGAATCGAGCGCCAGCCTGTGGAATATCGTCTTCGAAGGGTTTGATCAGGAAGTCGTACTTGTTTCGAGGTTTGTGGGGAGGGACGAAAGGGCTGTTAGCACGCTTTATAGATTCGGTAATATAATCGGAAGAAAATACAAAGATTGTAAAGTAAAAACAACGCGCTCGGGCATCGAGATTAAAAAGCCCCTTCCCGGTAACGACGTTTCTCTCGTAAACGAATGGACATGCCTCATGGAAAACATCCGGGAGGAAATGGCTAAATTCATACGCGGCGCATCCGTTTCCCGCGCCGGCGATTAAATAACCGTAACGTCCCCCGTTATTATCTTGACGACGCTATCGTCTTCTTTTTTCACGAGCAAATGTCCCTCCCCGTCTATCCCCGCTGCGATCCCTTCTATCACATTCCCCTTATCCGTGCTGACCCTGACCCTTTTGTTCTGTCCGCCCCATCTTTCCGTCCATTCCTTGATGATCGGGGGTTTGCCACGCCTGTTGAATGTCCGGTACCACGATTCGAGCTCTAATAACAGGTCTCCCGTAAATTTAGCCCGGTCGAGGTCCTCTCCCAAGCTCTCTTTGATGGAGGTTGCAAATTTTGCGGTCTCCCCCATCTCCCGTTTAATTTGCTCCCTGGTCATGTTTATATTCACTCCGATTCCCACTACGACGTAATCGACCCTGTCCCCCTTGGGTGACATCTCGGTGAGCACGCCCGCGACCTTCTTCCCGTCGATCTGCACGTCGTTAGGCCATTTTATCGCGGTGTTCCGAATGCCTGCCTTCTTTATCGTCTCTACGAGCGCGATAGAAGCAAGGAATGTGAGAAGAGGCGATTCCCATGCCGCTATTGAGGGACGGAAAAGTACGGACATGTAGAGATTCACTCCCGGCGGCGATATCCACTTCCGCCCGAGCCTGCCTCTTCCGCCAGTCTGCTTATCCGCGATAACCGTCGTCCCCTCTGATGCGCCGTTATCCCCGAGCCTGGATAATACGGTATTCGTGGATACCGCTTCATCGAAGTAGTGTATGACCTTTCCGATTATTTCGGTTCTGAGGAGGCCGTTTAATTTCCGGATCATCGGCGATGACATAACGTTGCTCTCAAAAAAAAACCTCGGGAATCTATTCTAACCGTTTTATATCTTATTTAGAACATTTTAAAGGCTGTATTGCCGGGTTAGTTTCATGTGTCCCGGCGAAGTCCGCGCTGGAATATTATCCGAATAAGCATATAATATTAATACAGGATATTCGCTCGGCTTTCTCAGGTCTGAAGCCGGATTCGAGTTAGAAGTTTTTTGCCATGCAAAAAAAATCGATAATTAAGATATACGCGCTCTCGGTTTTTCTGTTCATGCTTACGTGCCCCCTTACGTCCGTCAATGCGGAAGAACAGACGCCTGCCGCGAAAGCCAGCCAGCCTCTCGAGGTTCAAATAAAAGACGTGGTCTCGAATCCCGGTCAATATAACGGGAAAAAAGTCACCCTTGAAGGCAGAGTGGCGAAGGTTGACTACAGGAAATCGAGCAAAGGAGAGCCATTTACGATATTCAAGCTGAAAGACAAACAGAATAATGAAGTGGGCGTTTATTACGAAGACGAGCGCCTGCCTATATCGAAGGGTGATACGGTGAGGATCATGGGCAGGTTCTGGAAAGAGAAGAGTTATTTCCTTTACAAAATAAAAAACGTAATAAAAGCCGGGACGGTTGAAATCATATAGATACGCACGCCTATAAGTAGCACCTGTTTAAATTTCACGTTTCCTCTTGATACCCGCGTCACGTAAATTTCGCTTTTAAATGGGCGATTCCTCATATAATATCTTTTGCATGACCCTCCTCAGGAACGGGTTATTAAGATTACTTTTCATAATAATCCTAATTATTTGTGCGGTCCTGGTTGCTCTCAACATTTTCTTGAACATGAAGCTAAGGGAGTATGCGCCCGCATACGTGGACAGATTTTCCCGGGCAAGCGGCTTAACGCTTCAGCTGAATGAGGCGGACCTCGATCCGTTTTTCAGGATTAAGCTGCACGGAGTGAAGGTGGTCGATCAGTCGGCCGCTCGAAAAGGACTCGCGGAAATCGGGACGTTGACGATCGATCCGCTGATCTTTTCCTCACTCATATCACGGAGCATTAAACTCGGCGAGATTGCAATCGAGCGCCCCGTCATAGTTTACGACAAAGAGAGTTTGGACAGACTCCTCGGCATGATTAAAGGAGAAAAAGGGGGAGGTGAGGCGTCTCCGGTCGAGATCGAAAGGATAGTATTGAAAGATGCCCGGTTCGAGCTCAGTCCGGAATCGGCGTTCACGTCTAAAGCTATGGTTATCCTCATTGACAGGGATAATTCCCGGGACGCCTCAAAAATTAATATTGGCGGCGATATCGCCGTCCTCGAGAACGATATGGACGTCGAGGGGACAATAATTTTACTCCCCGGCGAAACGAGCGGAAAAATAAAAATAGCGACTGATAAAATTCATGCCGGCTCACTCGCGGAGTCGTTTATCTCCGCTCAAAATATAAAGGGCGTTTCGCAGCTGACATTCAGAATTGCGGAGAATATAGAGGCGGAAGGCGAAATAACAATACGGGCTGACGATAAGGGAAGCGATGTATTGAAAGACCCGCTCGGAAGCCTGAATTATCAGCTCAGGTATGACAAGAACAGGGATACGGCTCATATCAGTGCTATGGATTTCGAGATCATGGATGTATTCAAGGGCGGGCTTACGGGGGATGTAAATAACATTAGCGGAGACCTTGCATTCGATTTAAGCGGGTCTGCAGCGACAGGCGATTTGAACGAGTTGTCAAAGTGGATTCCCTATATAAGCGGAGAAAAACTCACCGGAAATATCAAGTCCGACAATTTAAAGATAAGCGGTTCACTAAAAAAAGGCGACCTGGCCTTCACGGGCGATATCGTGCTCGACGGCATAGGCTTTGCCTATAAAAATGACGATCTTAAAATTTCCGGTCTCGGCTGCGGCTTGAATGTGAAGCAGGACTTGGGCGGGGAAAACGGTTTCTCATTCTTATCGCGGGGTTCGTGCTCCGCCGAAAAATTATCCCAAAAGGACATAGGCGACCTGAACAGCTTATCGACGGGTGTCGGGATAGAAGCCCGGGACGGCTGGAGTGCCGAAGAGATCTCGCTCTCTGACATGAGCAGCCTGTTCATGGACGGTAGGGTGTCGGGCTCGTTTGAGCTGATTGAAAAAGACGGAAAAAGTGAAGTCAGGGGAAGCCTCAGAGGGAGAGAACCTCAATCTGAAGAAAGCGCCTAAATCCGTCGCCCCTTTTGACATGGAGGGCAACGCCCGGTCCGTAGCCGCCGACATCAGGGGGAATCAGGGCAATTACAACGCCGGGATTTCATTCGTCGTAAATGATTTCGTTGTCAGGTCGAATACCGGCAGTGAGTTTAAAGTGTCGAAGGCCGAGTCTCGGGGCACGCTCGGTTTAGAGTACGGAATAAACGCGGCGGATGCGGGTAAGGGAGATTCGACCAAAGAGCCCGGGAGAAAAATCATAGTAAAGGATAAAGGGCTTTCCTATGAAAACCTGTCGTTCGGCGAATACATCATCAAAGCCGGCAAGGTCGACGACCTCTTGTTCTCTCTCGATATAGGCGGTGACTGGACCTTGAGCACGGCTTCACAGGGTTCGGGCTTTCAGGTTCTCGGGAAAGACATATACCTTGAGCAGTTTAAAGAGCACATCAATATAGAAGACAGCGGGAGAAGAGGGTTCAGCGGGACAATCGACGGAACCGGCGGCAGGTTCAAGAGCGTGGGATTCCCCTCGCTATCCGCGGAATACCTGTTTAGCGGGGACTTTCTCGATATACAAAAACTAAGCGCTCAGGTGGGTTCAATAGGGGAGCTCAAAACCGACAACCTGAGCGTCGGATTCGGCAGGCAGAAGGGGGGTTATCCCTATCAAATTACCTTAAAAGACGGGATATTCTCGGGTTTCGATAATAAATTGAGATCAGAAGGTATTGCGGGGAGCTTCACAATTAATAATCCCGAATCCGGCAAAGCCGAATGGGAAGGTAAAATCTCGGCTGTTAAGACCGATATTTTCTCCGGCATACTCGAGGGCCTCGATATAAGCGTATCCCCTTCGCCTGAGGGAATAAAGTTAAGCGGGATTTCCGGTAAGTTCCTTAACGGTGATTTAAAAGGCGGGATCGATGTCCTCACTTCCGAAACCCCGTCCCGTTTATCAGCCGACCTCCGGCTCGAAAACGCGTCTTTAAAATCAGGCGATCTCGATGCTGCCCTGGACAGTGCTGACCTTGATTTCTCGGGCACGCTTCCTGACAACTCCCTCCCCGAGGGTACGGGCAAATTCGAGTTCAATAACATGAATTTAAAAAGGCAGGGCCTCGATGTTATATACAGCGGTTCAGTCAATACGCGCAGTTCCGGTGAAACCTTATTCATCGAGGACGGGTTTATAAAAAGTAAGGACGGGAATGAATTGAAATTCTCTGGAGAGATGGAAGATTCCCTGAGCGCGCAGAGGAAGATGGAGATAATTTTTCCGGAATTCGCCCTGACAAATGCCGTTAAATTCCTGTCCCCCTTTATGCCCGGGATGGTCAATGAGGGAAAGGTCTCGGGTTCTGCCGGCTTCAGCGTGGAAATCAATAATCTATTTGATACCGCCAGCTCCTGGAACGGGAGCTTCTCTTTTAAGAGCGCTTCGTTCGCCGCAAATATCGGCGGCGCCGACCTGTCGCTCAAGGACATAGACGGGACGATAACATTAAAAGACGAGGGGAAAACCGAGAACAAGCTCGCTTCCCTCATCGGCAGAGAGCTGAATCTCAATAAAGAGGTATTTAAGAATTACCTTCACTCGTTCAACGAATCAGGTGCCGATATAGATACGGACCACCTTAAAATCGCCGAGATAGAGTACGGGATATTAAAGTTTGAAAATGTCGAATGCGATCTTGTGGCGGGCAACGGTCAGGTGGGGATTACAAAACTCGTTTCGGATTTTTTCGGGGGGAAACTTTACACTAGAGGGGTTATGAATTTCGGCGAAGGCAACAGCCGCTATAACTTCTCATTCCTTTTCGATGAGATCAGTCTCGATGCTATTTCAAAGAGGCTGTCCCCGCTCGAGGAATATATTACAGGAAGGATAAACGGCCTCGTGTGGCTCTCGGGGGCGGGCGGCGAGCTGGGCGCTATCGACGGTCCCTTCGAGTTCTGGTCCGTGAGCTCGGCGAAAGAGCCCAGGTCTATCGGCAAGGCTCTTCTCGACAAGCTCGGGGCCAAAGAGAGACTCATACTCGGGTCATCACGGAGCTATGATAACGGAGAAATTTCAGGTTATATTAAAGACGGTGTGATAACGTTTAAAAAGTTTAATATTTCGAACTCGATTTTGGGAATAAAGAATTTATCTATTCAGGCGGACCCCGTGAAGAATTCGATTTCCATCGCACATCTCGTTTCAGTAATCAGGGAGATTGCGAGAAGGTCGCAAACGGGCGGCCCGACGATAGAAACGCAATAAACGAGGTGAGTGTATGAATAGAGCTATGATAAATTTATTGGAATCCTCATTGCTCATTTTGTTTTTTTATTCGGTATCGTGCGCGACCATTACGGTAAACGTTTACTTCCCCGCGGAAGAAGTGAGGGAAGCTTATTCCAACCTGGAGGAGGAATTCCTCGAGCAGGGCTCACAGGGGACGGGCAATACGGAAAAGAAGCCGCAGCCTGAGAGTAAGCCCGCGCCTACCCCCGCTCCCCAGAGCCTCAGGAAATACCCGGACAAACCCGTTCTTTCCTCGGAGAAGAAATATATAATCATCAAAAAAGAGATATCCCTCGATTTCAGCGACTATGCCTGGGCTCAGGGCAACATAGCCGAGCAGATTACGGCGAAAATACGCAGTATGCCCGATGTAGTGCAGGCGTATAAAAGCAGGTCCCGGCGTCTGCCTGTAATCAACCAGATGCTCTCTCAGGGTCTGGTCACGGAAGGGAACCAGGGTCTTCTCGTTCAGAAAGGCAGCCTTACGCCGGAGCAGACCCAGGCTTTTAACGCTGAGAACTCCGACCGTCAGGTAATAATAAGAGGGATGGCGAAGGCCATAGTGGAGATCAACAACATCGACCCCACGCCCGAAAATATAGAAAAGGTTCTGCCTGAAGCCGCGAGACAATTTGCCAGTGTAAGGCAGAGCGAGAGGTAAGAGCCGATTCTACCGGACGCGCTTCAATCTACGTGGAAGCATTGGACCTCTCCTTCACTTTCTCAGCCGGGGTCGACAACGATTATAACAATTACAGCCTGAAACTGACTTACAGGTTCTAGGAGATTACTTATAGGACCTCATCTTTCATCACTTCTTTTCTTCAATTTCCTCTCCCCAATGTGGGAGAGAACTAGGGTCGACGAAGAGGAGAAATAGGATGCCATTACCATAACGTACTTAACGCTAATCTGAGCTCTGCCTCATTGTTCCCTAATCCAAATTAAGGTGAGGGGGTACCATAATATACTAAACCCGTTCGTCCTGAGCCTGTCGAAGGACGTATCCTTAGCCATGCTGAATCTAAATTCTTCCTCTTCTCCCCCGCTACCGCTTCCCGTTAAAATCTACTATTATTTGATGATAGGAACTCCAGCCGGAGGTTTATAAAATGAACGAGGTCTTCAAGCCGGGTTTCACCGCCCTGATGATAAGCTCGACGAAATACAAGATGTTCAACTTTATGGTTTCCATATTGCTTCTGCTAATTCTCTCGGCAGTGCTGGAAGGGTCTAAATACGGGTATCTGGTCGTAAACTCGATGAGCAGCATTGTTTTCTTACTGGGAGTTTATGCGGTGGGTGCCGGAAATAAAAGGACCCTCCTCATACTCATCATACTGGGTCTCCCCTGGTTTCTATCCGAGTGGACCTTTACAAAATCTACCCGGACCATTTTCACGAGCATGCTCTTTTTTCTTTTCGTGACCATTACCATCCTGGAGCATATCTTAAAATCCGAAGAGGTGACGACAGATACGCTATACGGCGCTGTTTGTGTGTACCTGCTGCTTGGAATATTATGGGCGACTATATACGGGCTGCTCGAATATATCTCACCGGGGGCTGTCTTCCAGGGTTATAACGGCGATATCGATAACAAGATGAGCATAAATGAGCTTCTGTATTACAGCTATACGACCCTTGCGACTCTCGGATACGGGGACATCACGTCGGTAACCCCTGTCGGGAGAATAATATCCGTGCTCGAAGCCATTTTCGGACAGCTCTATATCGCGTTCCTGGTTGCAAGGCTCATCAGCATATATACGGCGAATGCCCTGAGGAAGAAAAACTGATCAGGTCAATAGGTTCATGAACTCCAGTTGGCTTATAAATTTGATCCCCAGCACGACGATGCCTATCCTAATCCACCAGGCGAGGAACAAGATGGATATAAACAGCGCCATCGGGTAACGCATCATCCCGCATGCGGCATATATCGGATGGACCGGTATCGGCGACACGGCTCCCCCGAGCAGTATCAGGCTCACGGCTCTGAGAGAGCGTCCTTCGGTCCACTTGCGGTCTGAAACCTCCGGAAATTTTCTCCTGACGAATGGCGTATTCCCGAAGAATCTCCCCAGGAGGTATGAGATGGTGGAGCCGGTCATTGCTCCCAACGCCATCAGCGTTATTAACCTCCCCGGTTCGAGACCCAAAAGCGTGCCGAGCACTGCGTAAGCCGAGACAGGCAGAGTGAGAGGAGAGCTGCTTACGGCGGTTATCAAGTACAGCATGATATCCATGTTGCCCTGGCCGTACCTGGTCAGCAGCTTTTCTCCGAGCTCGAGGAACCTTTCCCCGTATAAAACGGATATGACGGAGCTCGTCAGCATCATTCCCAGCGTTACGAGTAAGACGAGTTTCATCGAATTCGGGATTGAAAGCCGGCGGAAAGTGATCATCTCGGCTATTATTCAATCATACGGATGTTTAATCGGGGTTAAGCGGGGGTGAATGTTCGGTGAAGCTTTTCGTAAAAACAGCCCGCGGTTTTTTTCGAATTTTTGATTTCAGGGAATTGATAAGCGCGTAAAATCTGGGTTCAATATCTGACATGAGCAAACGTAATGTAGTAACAATCCCGGGGGACGGGATAGGTCCCGATATCATGGAAGCGGTAAAAAAGGTGATAGAAGCCTCCGGTGCTGACATAGAATGGGTCGAGCATCTGGCGGGTCTGGCCGCGCTTGAGAAAGGTCTCGACGTCCTGCCGGATGAGACTATCGAAGCCATAAAAGAGCATAAGGTCGCCTTAAAGGGCCCCTGCACTACGCCTATAGGCGAAGGCTTTACGTCTGTAAACGTTAAGCTCAGGAAGACGCTTGACCTTTACGCCGCCGTGAGGCCGGTTAGAAACCTGCCGGGAGTTATAACCAGGTTCAGGAACGTGGACATCGTCATAATCCGTGAAAATACCGAGGGGCTATACAGCGGGGTCGAAAATATAGTCTCACCGGGCGTCGTCATGAGCATGAAAGTGGCTACCGAGAAGGCGTGCACGCGTATTTCGCACTGGGCGTTCGAGTATGCGCGCCATCGTCACAGAAAAAAGGTCACGGTCTTCCACAAGGCCAACATTATGAAGATGACCGACGGTCTCTTTATCAGGAAGTCGAAGGAAGCGAGTAAGGAATATACTGATATCCAGTATGAGGAGATGATAATAGACGCGGGCTGCATGAAGCTCGTCCAGGACCCCTCCCTTTTCGATCTTTTGCTCCTCGAGAACCTTTACGGGGATTTGATAAGCGACCTCTGCGCCGGCCTCGTGGGAGGGCTCGGCGTCGTCCCGGGCGCTAACATAGGCGACAGGGAAGCCGTTTTCGAGGCGGTCCACGGCTCGGCTCCCGATATAGCCGGCAAAAAAATTGCCAACCCGCTTGCGCTTCTAATGTCGGGAGTGATGATGTTAAACCACCTCGCCGATACGGAGGGGCGCGAGGATTTTCGCGCTTGCGCCGAAAAGATTAAAAATGCCTATGACAGCGCCCTGCAGGATGGCGACAGGACACGCGACCTCGGCGGCAAGCTCGGCACAATGGAATTCGCCGACGCGCTTATTAAGAGAATTTAGGGTTTATTTTTGAGTTGTTATAAGTCCATTAAAGAGAGCCGGATTTAACCGATCGGTGCGATGTTCTTCTTTATGACACGTAAAAAATTCCCGCCCATAATCTTTCTCACCCTTTCCTCGGAGTATCCTTTTTCCAGGAAGAATTCCGCTATTTTCGGCAGGTCCGATATCTTTCTCAGGTCCTCGGGGAAGTCCTCGATCCTGGCTCCGTCCATATCGCTCCCTATGCCGACATGGTCCTCCCCGCAGAGCCTGACGATATAGTCCGTATGGGCGAAAACGTCTTCGACTGTGGGCGTTTTATCGCTCGTTTTGAGGAACTGGTTATAGAGAACGATCCCTACGACCCCCCCTCTTTCCGAGATGGCAAGGAGCTGGTCGTCTTTGAGGTTCCTCGGATGGTTCGTGAGCGACCTCGCGTTTGAGTGTGAGGCGATCGGTATGAGGCTCGTAAGTCCTATAGCCTCCCAGAACCCCTTTTCGTTTATATGTGAGAGGTCAAGCGTGATGCCGAGCTCATTCATTCTTCTGATCAGCATCACCCCGTCATCCGAGAGCCCGTCCTCCGTTTCGTTCCCCGAGGCGTATCGGTTTTTATCGTTCCATGTAAGCCCTATTATCCTCACTCCCCTGTCTCGGAACTCGCCGAGCTTGTCCGGGCTTTCTATGGGGTCAGCCCCTTCCATCAGCGTGAGGAACCCGATCCTTCCGTTCTTGCCTATGCTTGTCAGATCTTTTTGTGTTTTTATCTGGAATACTTCGTCCTTATGCTCTTTATATATCTTATCGTACGTATCGAACTGCTCGAGCGCCGACTCAAGCGTCTTTTCGGGTTTGTGTTTGGGGTGAACGAAAATGGTATTGAATACGAGTCCGACGTTCCCTTCCTTCAATCGTGGTAGTGTGATCATACACGCCAGGGAAGGGTTGACGAAGTCCCTCCCGTAGTGATTCATGTGGAACGCTATATCTTCGTGCGCATCCAGTATCAATAAATCTTTAAACATTTTCTCGTAGCCGCCGGTTCTCTAAAACAGTAAGTATTACAGGATAAATCTCCTGACGCCATTTTTAACAAGAGGCATATGTTTCTCTTCTATAAATCCTTCCCGCTATGACATGGCAATATTCCATCTTTTCTTTGCGTCTTCGTGGCTATAAATAAAATCCCATGCTCGCGTAGCTCACCACAGACCCCGTGTCGGGTTCGAGTGCCTGACCGTAATCGAGGAGCTTCCCTTTGTCGGCCCTGATCGTCGCGAGGGTCGCGTATATGGGGGAAAGCCCGCAGATTTTTCTCCAATCCTTCTCTTCCTCGACCGACCTGTAGAACCCTTCCGCGTCAAGCTTCTCGCCAAAAGAAAGGCTCAGCATATCCCGCTCCTTTATCCTGCCGAGTGTCTGGTCGTTTACGGGCTCTTTGTCGCCGAATTTAAGTCCCACATGGGCCATGTCCGCCCCCGCAATGATAAAAACATTATCCCCCATTTTTTCCGCCATCTCACTGATCGCTTCGAGGAAGCGCGATATCCTTTCGTCCTCGACGGGCGATTTACCGTCGGTGACCAATCTATGGAATGAATTGCAGAGTATGGGGACTATCTTGAATTTCTTTTGATCGTTCAGGATATGCTGCAGAAAAGCGACCTGGAATTCGATCGAATGTTCGGTACGGTGAGAGATCTCTCCTTCGAATAGGTCCCAGCCGCATGCCGCCTCCAGCTTCTCTATTATATCTCTGTCTGTTTCCGCTTCACCGAGGGGGGTCTTGAAGTTCTTTCTCGTGAGAATGAACGGGTTTTCCACTTCCGCGTAATGTGACGTCCCGAAAATGATAAACGTATCGGCTTCGTGGCCCGCGAGCAATTCCCTGTATGCGAGCGCGTACGAAACGCCTCCCCTTCTGTAGTCTATGTGCGGTGATATTATTCCTTTTAATTTCCCCGGAGCCTCTCCATACGGCTGAGTTTCCTCCGCTTTCCGTATAAAGGCTTTAAACCACCTGTCGAGTTCTCTCGAGTCCTCGGGATAAGAAAGGCCCGCGTGGCTCGACTCCCTCGTTCCCGCCTCCCTGAAATCGGACTCTATACGGTTTTTAAAGTCCCTGAAATTTTCGCTTTCGAGAAAAAGGGCGTCGTCGAGCTGTTTAATCAGGCTTTCGATGTCTTCCGATAAGATCAGGTCGCCGAATCTCTCCATCAGCAGGGACTGGATATCGCGGACTGTTTTCGTTCCGTCAAAGAGGCTCAGGATTATAAGCGTCTCCGGCGAAACGGCCAGGATCTTCTCGCTCAGGTTCTGAGGGTCTCTCAGGCATATTATCCTTTCCCCGTCGATCTCAGTGGGGATTGCTTCGATGTATCTCAGTCTAGGGTATTCCATAGTTATATTTTAATCAGGCTGCAGATTTCCCCCACCCGCCTCCGCCGGGTGTTTGAATTTCAAGCACGTCCCCCTTCCGGACGGCGAAGGTGGCCTTGGGCGGAATAGCTATTGCCTTTCCTCTTCGAAGGAGTGTATTTTTTCCTTTTTTGCCCCTTTCTCCGCCCTTTATACCATAGGGGGAGGACTTTCTTCTTTCCGTTATAAGCGAAACGGTCGCGTCCGTCAGGAACCTGTACCGTCTCACGATTCCGTCTCCCCCCTTATACTTTCCCCTGCCTCCGCTCTTTTTGCGCACATTATAGGAGTCGATCATCACCGGGAGCTCCCTTTCGAGCGCTTCTATCGGGGTATTGAGAGTGTTGGTCATATGAGTCTGAACCGCGTTGACACCGTCCTTCCCGAACCTCCCGCCCATACCCCCCGCTATAGTTTCGTAGTATGCGAAGTCCCTCCCGGTCTCCGGATTCACGCCCCCGAAGGTCGTATTGCTCATCGTGCCCGCGCTCGCGGCCGGGATTTTTTCGGGGACGGCTTTCGATAACGCCCCGAATACTATATCGACCACACGCTGCGATGTCTCGACGTTCCCGCCGACCACCGCCGCCGGGAATTCGGCATTGAGTATCGAACCCTTGTCGGCCTTTATTTCTATCACTCTCAGCGGGCCGGAGTTAAGCGGCATCCCGTCGGGGGCAAGACACTGAAACACATAAACGGTTGCGGCGGTTGTCACGCTCAGGGGCGCGTTTAAACACCCCTTTACCATCCCTGATGATCCCCTGAAATCTACGACCGCTTTTTCTCCCTTAATCTTTACCGAAACCCGTAAGGGTATTTTCCTGGTGCCCGCTCCGTCGTCATCGAGAACGTCTTCGAACGTATAGACTCCGTCGGGTATCTTTTTTATAACCTTCCTCATCATTTTTTCACTGTAGAGGAGAAGCTCGTCACCCGCTTCTTTGACCTTTTTCAGAGAGTACTTTGCAATGACCTCTTTTAATCTCCTGATTCCGAGTTCGAGCGAGCCCAGCTGTGCCCTGAAATCGCCTTCCCTTTCTTCCGGGTCGCGTGTCGAGGACAGGATTTTATTGAAAAGGGGCCTGTTAAGTTTCCCTTTTTTATAGAGTCTCGATGGGGGTATCAGTATGCCCTCCTCGTGAATCGAGGTGGATAACGGCATCGAGCCCGGCGTAAGCCCACCCATGTCCGCGTGGTGTGCACGGGAGGCGACGAAGAACTCGAGAGCGCCGTTTACGAATACAGGGGCGATACAGGTGACGTCCGGCAGGTGAGTCCCTCCCCTGAAGGGGTCGTTAAGAATAAAGACGTCGCCTTCCGAAATCGCGGGCTCGCTGATTACGGCTTTCACCGCGAAGCTCATGGATCCCAGATGCACGGGGATGTGCGCGGCCTGTGCGATCATTTCGCCGTCGGCTTTGAATATCGCGCAGGACAGGTCCCTTCGCTCTTTGATGTTAGGCGAGAAGCCTGCGCGTATGAGGACAACCCCCATTTCCTCGGCGATCGAGCTTAACGTATTCTGAAAAATTTCGAGTTCGAACGGGCTAAGAGGCATTGGATTAGTTTAATACTGCATTTCCCGGCAGCAAGCATATCCGGGCTTAATATCGAAGAGCTGATTATTTTCCCGGCTCCGGCGCTGAAGGCGTCAACGTTTCCAAATTCGAGTATCTGCAGAGCTCGGAGCTGTAATACCTGATATCGGTGTTTTCAGTGAGGTCGGCCTTCGGGCTTCCGGGAATTATGTGACTTCCGTTCTTGCAATCCTGAACGACTTTTAAATACGGTACGGGAGCCTCATCTCCGGTTCCGTATTTACCCTTTATATCCTTTGTGACTTTCACCGTCGCCCTGCATTTCGATACGAGCTCCGGCATGAAATTATCCTGATTATCAGAAGACACTCTGCATTCCCCGGAATCGTAAGGCTTCCCGCACTCGATTTTGATAACCGTCCCTTCGACCGCATAATCGGAGCTTTGGAGAAGCTCTTCGGGGGAACATGGCGGCGGGACTGCGCCGGCGCTGCCGGCGCTTATGGCGAATAACACGAAAATTAATAGTATTATTATCTTGTATTTCACCGTGATTATACTAATGTATTGTGGTTTTATTCATTGTCAAATTAAATCGTTGACGCGGGAAAATAAGGATATAAGGGGCATAAAACAGTAGAATGAAAATTCTGGTCACAGGAGTCTCCGGGTTTATCGGCTCTCACCTGGCGGAGAGGCTTTTAAAAGAGGGGTACCGGGTCACGGGCGTAGATTCGTTTCTCGATTATTACCCGCGCAAGGTCAAAGAGAACAACCTGAAAGGTTTGCGTGGGAAAAAGGGTTTCGAATTCGTCGAGGCCGATATACTCGACCTGGATATGGAAAAGCTGTTGAGTGGGATAGACGCCGTGTTCCATCAGGCTGCTATCGCCGGAGTAAGATCGAGCTGGGGCGGCAGGTTCAACGAATATGTCAGGAACAACATTCTGGGGACGCAGCTTCTTCTCGAAGCCTCTAAAGACAAGAACCTCAAAAAGTTTGTATACGCTTCTTCTTCATCGGTCTACGGGGATGCGGAAGAGTTCCCGATTAAAGAGACCACACAAGTGAAGCCCGTTTCGCCTTACGGTGTTTCCAAGCTCGCGGGCGAGCAGCTCGCTTACCTCTACTACAAGGGTTACGGCGTCCCGGTCGTGTCCCTGAGATACTTCACCGTATACGGCCCCCGGCAGCGTCCCGACATGGCCTTTCACAAGTTTCTGAAGGCCGTCCTGATCGGCGAGGAAATCGAGGTTTACGGAACGGGGGAGCAGACGAGGGATTTCACCTTTATCGGGGACGCGGTCGAAGCCAACATCCAAGCTTTCTCAAAAGGGGTCGACGGGGAAGTCTACAACACAGGCGGCGGGAGCAGAGTAAAGCTCATCGAGTGTATAAGGCTTATCGAGGAGGTCTCAGGAAAGAGGGCCGATCTCAGGTTCACGGAATCACAAAGGGGCGACGCCCGGCATACCTACGCCGATGTCTCTAAGGCTAAAAAAGATTTTCAGTATTCCCCGAAGATCGGCATAAGGGAAGGGCTCACGATGCACTACGATTGGCTCAGGGAAAATTTGGAGATTTACATCTGAGCTAGCCGATCGCTTCTTTAAGGGTCTCCCCCATCTCGGCAGGGCTCGGACATACCCTCACTCCCGCTCTTTCGAGCGCGGCGACTTTATCCTTCGCGCTGCCGGAGCTTCCGGATATGATAGCACCTGCGTGCCCCATCCTCTTCCCTTTTGGCGCCGTCGCTCCGGCTATGAATGCGACGACGGGTTTAGACATATGCGACTTTATGAATTCGGCGGCTTCCTCTTCCGCACTCCCTCCGATCTCGCCGATCATGACTACAGCGTCCGTATCCTTGTCCTTTTCGAAGAGCTTCAGTATATCGATGAACGTGGAGCCTATAATCGGGTCTCCGCCTATCCCGACGCACGTGGATTGTCCGATTCCTAAATTCGAGAGCTGCCATACGGCCTCATAGGTGAGAGTCCCGCTCCTCGAGATAATGCCTATTCTGCCGGGCGTGTGGATGTATCCCGGCATGATGCCCACTTTTGCTTCGCCCGGCGTCATAACTCCCGGGCAGTTGGGACCCACGAGCCTCGCTTTCCTGCCTTTCATGTACTCTTTTACTTTTATCATGTCCTGTGTAGGCACGCCCTCCGTTATACAGATAACGAGCTCGATCCCTGCGTCCATCGCCTCCACCATGGAATCCATCGCAAAAGGGGCAGGCACGAATATAAGCGACGTGTTTGCTCCCGTCTTCTTGACTGCGTCCGCGACAGTGTCGAATACCGGGAACCCCTCGACCTCGGTCCCCCCTTTCCCGGGGGTCACGCCGCCCACTACCTTCGTGCCGTATTCGCGGCACTGGGTCGCGTGGAATAATCCCGCGCTTCCGGTAATTCCCTGAACTATGACCTTGGTATTCTTGTTCACTAAAATACTCATGTTTCAGAACTCCTTTTCAGTAACTCCGGGTCTTACAGCCTTAATAGAGGAATGGAATCATAACACAGTGTTTTACAGGTTGCAACCCGGAAATACCTCGTCCGGATTCAGGTTTAACAGCCATTATTATTATGGTTTTATTGGCCCTTGAGGTTTAGTTGTAATCACCCGTCGGGTCATTTTCGCGGACGGCCCGGCCGGCTATTCGATATTCTGGAGCTGCTCTCTTATTTTTTCGAGCTCGGAGCGGAGATCGATAGTGAAATGAGAGATTTCGGCGTCCTTTGCTTTTGCCGCAATGGTTCCGGCCTCGCGGTTCATCTCCTGAAGGAGAAAATCGAGCTCTTTTCCGATAGAGCCCTTGTTTCGGATCGTTTCCCTGAATTTCCCTATGTGCGCTTTTAGTCTGACTAACTCTTCGGTTATATCGCTTCTTTCCGTGAGGAACGCCGTTTCCTGGTAAAGCCTCGCCTCGTCTATCTGGCTTTCCTCGAGGATCTTCGATATTCTCTCCTTGAGCTTGAGCGAAGCCGTTTTCATGAAATCTTTTCTCTTCGTGGATATCGTCCGTGTGAGGTTCTCGATTTTGTCGAGTCTTTCCTTGAAATCCTTTTCGAGTTTTTTACCTTCGGCCTTTCTCGTGTCGTCGAGCTTTTGAATTGCTCTCCGGAGAACATTCTCGATTTCGAGGACGTCACTGCCGCTCAGCTGGTCTCTCGCTTCCGTCGTAAAGATATCCTTGACCGTCAGGAAGTGCTCAAGCCGCAGCTCTTCTTTGATGCCGAATTCCTTCTTCAGCAATTCGAGGCTCTTCCTGAGCTGCTTCGCGAGATCGAGGTTGAGGACGGGCGGGACTGCTTTCGCCCCTTCGAGTGATACGGTAATTCTTAATTTCCCCCTCAGTATCAGCTTCTTCACCGTCTCCGCGAGCTCAGGCTCTATGGAAGAAACGGATTCGGGAAGCAGTATCTTTATATCGAGGAACCTGTGGTTCTCAGACCTCGCCTCAACTACTACTTTGCCGTACTTTGTCTCGGCTTCGCTCTTTCCGAATCCCGTCATGCTTTTCATTGCTTCGATACCTCTTTCAACTGGTTCATGTATTCCTGCCTCAGCTTCTTGAATAATTCCCTCATCTCGCCGCTCCCGTAATCGGGATAAGTCCACTCGAGGGTTCTGAATTCATCTTTTGTATATATAAGCGTGAGGTCGGCATATACACCTTTGCCGAGGTAAGGGCGGTGCGAATATCCTTTTCCCGTGGCTAAGATCAGGTGCTCCTGGGCTATGTATCCGGGGTCGATGTTTATCGTCCTTTTATTCCCATATGAAAATACCTCTTCCAGCTTATTTGTAAATATCTTTATCTCCGCGATCTCCTCTCTCTTGATAAGGTCTCTGTAAGTGATAATTATTCTCCTGAGACCCGTGCCCATTTCCTCTTCATAATATTTAGTGTAATCAAACGGCATGTCGCCGCTCATATACTCTATTTCCCCTATTCCATCTCTCAGGCTCCCGATACATTCATTGATAGACGACTCGGGGCCGTAGATGACGCCCGTAAAAAGTTTCACCGGTTTGGGTTCTAGGAGTCGGCTCATATCCTGGGCTTTAGGTGGATTTTAATCGATTTAACCGTTATTTGCACCTTTATTTGAGGCTTATTACATGCAATGGTAGAATCCGTTGATAGGGCTTGCGGGATTATTTCGTTTCAAATCTTCATCTGCGCATCGTTTTACTTGTCTCTACAGTGATAAGAACCAATATTACTACATAACGGAAAGTTTATGAACATAAGAAAATCAATGATACTCCTGAGCTTGCTATTATTGTCCTCGATTTTATTGAGTCTGGGGATCCGGAAGAATTTCGGCTCCGAGGTCGGGTATTTTAACGATTACGGCGATAAAATAGTCTATGCGGTAAGGGGCTCATGGTACCCGTACTCGAAAAACCCTTATACCGAAGTCCCTAGCGAGTATCCCCAGGCAGCCACTTATTTCTTTGCTCTGCCTTATATGATTATGGGTTTTCCCGGTCCTTTGGACACTCGTCTCATAGGGGATCTCGAAAACTTCGTCAACAGCGATATCCCCCTGAACGCCAATGCACAGTCTGCCCCTCATCTCAGGAATAAGCTTTTCATGCGTTATTCGTTCATATTTTCATTGCTTATGGTCCCTTTCCTGTTTTTTTCCATACTGCTCGTTTATAAGCTGAGACCCGACCGCAAGCACCTCGCTCTCCTCATGCTTCTTCCCGCGGGGCTATATTTTACACACAACAGGTTCGACATTATTCCCGCGTTCCTGGGGCTCCTCTCTATTTATCTGGTCTCGAGAAACAGGTTCAAATCGTCTGCGTCCGTAATCGCGATAGGCTTTCTGACAAAGTGGTATCTCGTTCTTCTGCTGCCGGTGTTCCTCACTTATTATCACACGCTCCGAAGAAAAATTAACTGGTCGATGGTTCTGGTGTTCCTGATTGTTTGTTCTATAATTCTTCTGCCTGTCTTGCTGTCGGGCGGCCTTAAAGGCCTGCTCGCCCCCTATATAACACAGCTTTCCCGGAGCACGAACCAGCCGTCTTTATTTTTTCTGATATCCCGTTTTCTCGACCGCGGCTTCGGTGTGGATATAGATAACCCTTTTTTTGCCGTGCTGGCACTCCTCCTCCAATTTTCGGTCATACCTCTATGCGTGACGAGCAGGGTCGATTCGGTCGATAAGGTCATCAGGTGGTCGGCATTGTCAATCCTCGTATTTATAATATTTGCGAGGATAAACTCGCCGCAGTGGATACTGTGGATAAATCCCTTGCTGATAATAATCGCGGCCCGGAGGTTCGACGTAATCGGCATAGTTTTACTCGATTTGCTTTCTTATCTGCAGTTTCCGGTCCTCTTTAATATCCGTACTATAACTGATGGCTACTTCAATCTTTTTCTCCTCGTGTTTGCCGTTAAGCTCGGGTTAATGATTTATTTCGCTATTGATATACTCGGGAGTCTCAAAGGGGATAATATGGTCTTTGGCTGCATTAAGGCTAGAGGGAGCCGGCTGTCCGGTCCGGGGGGCCCGGTTTGCCGGATGTAGAAAAAATTCTTGATATATGATGTCCGACTACTTATTCTAATTGACTGTGAATCGGGATCATCAAGGTGACGAATGGGAAATAGATATCGCGCTGCAATTCTTGTTTTTATCGTAACAGTCTTGTTTTCCTGCGGGGGGAAGCAAGATACCGTAGTCCACGAGAGAAAGACTATAGACCCGTCCCCGACGAAGGTCGTAGAAGAATTTATCAAAGCCCTGCAAGCCCAGGATTTCGAAAAAGCATTCAAATATGCCTATGTACCATATACTGATAAAGAAGGTTATGTCATACAGATGAAAAACACATTCACCCAAAATCAAATAACCATTCATGAATTCAAAATACTGGGAACCCAGATATATGACAGGACTTCAATAGTCATTGTGGAGTTGAAACAAACACTTAAATCTCCCAAAACCGGTACTGTTATAGAGCTCAATCTACGGAGCCAATATGACCTGGGTTTATTTGACGATAAGTGGAAAGTGACGGCCGGCAATTGTATTGCGAACTGTATCGAGACGGAGCCTGCGATAAATACGACCGATAAAAAATGATAAGAGTATCTGTAATGGGTGCAGCGGGGAGGATGGGACAGAGGATAATTTATTTTCTCTCCCGGGACGAAGGGATAAAGATAGTCGGAGCCAAGGAGGCTGCCGGACACGTGTCCCTGGGGATCGACGCGGGGATTCTTGCGGGCGTGGGAGAGATCGGGGTTACTATATCGGGCGATATCGCTGAATCCTCATATGAGGCGGATGTGATCGTTGATTTTTCATCCCCGGAATCGACACTCCGGAACGCCGCATACGCGTCGGGCGAAGGCAAATCCATGGTGATAGGCACGACAGGCTTTACTGACAAAGAGGAGAAAGAGCTGAAAGAAATATGCCGCGGCCTCCCCTGTGTTATCGCGCCGAATATGAGCATCGGGGTTAACGTGATGGTAGAGGCGACGAAGATGCTCGCCCGCGCCCTGGGGGACGAATACGATATCGAGATCTTCGAGGCCCATCATAGAAATAAAGTCGACTCGCCGAGCGGGACCGCGCTCACGCTGGGAGATGCTGCCGCGCGGGGTCTGGGGAAGGATTTTCAACAGATCGCCAGGTTCGAGAGGCACGGAAGGATTGGAGAAAGGAAAAAGGGGGAGATAGGCATCCAGTCGATAAGGGGCGGAGACGTCGTGGGGGAGCATACCGTCATGTTCCTGGGAGACGGTGAGAGGATCGAGCTCACGCACAGGGCGTTCAGCAGGGATAATTTCGCGAAAGGAGTCTTACGCGCAGTAAAATGGATATACGGAAAACCCGCGGGAGTTTATACCATGAAGGATGTTCTCGGCCTTTAATCAAACCTTATCCGGTTATTAATACTTCCATTAAAGTGACCCGTAGTTAGCCCGAAAATGTTCAGATTCGAAGTCCTGAAAGAAGAGACCGCGACCCGCGCCAGGCTCGGGAGGATCCACACAGCCCACGGGACAGTCGATACGCCCGCTTTTATGCCGGTAGCGACGCAGGCCACGGTCAAGACGCTAAGTCCCGACGAGGTCGAGGCGCTCGGCTTCCGAATGATCATAGTTAATGCATACCATATGTACCTCCGTCCCGGCCATGAGACCATAGAAAAGCTGGGCGGGCTCCACAAGTTCATGTCCTGGCGGGGCGCGATTGCGAGCGACAGCGGCGGTTTTCAGGCCCTGAGCCTCTCAAAAACGAGGAGGATCAAGGAAGAGGGGATAGTATTCCAGTCCCATCTCGACGGGAGCAGGCATGTGCTTACCCCCCGGAAGTGCATAGAGATACAGGAGTCCTTAGGGGTCGATATAATGATGTGCCTCGACGAGTGCCCTCCCTATCCCTCCTCTCCCGAATATATGAAAAGGTCGGTCGCATTGACTACAAGCTGGGCGAAGCTCTGCAGGGAGGCGAGGAAAAGGGAGGATAACGCGCTCTTCGGCATCGTCCAGGGCGGAATATACCCCGAGCTCAGGCGTGAATCCGCAGGAGGGCTTCTTGAGGTCGGATTCGACGGATACGCTCTCGGGGGCCTCGGTATCGGTGAAGATACCGCCAAAACTTATGAAATCACGGAGTCGACACTGACCTATCTCCCCCCGGACAAGCCCCGCTACCTTATGGGGCTCGGGAAGCCCGAGGACATCGCAGAGGCGGTTTCCTTGGGGGTCGACCTCTTCGATTGTGTCATACCGACGAGGAACGCCCGGAACGGCACTCTCTTTACAAGTCGCGGAAAACTGGTTATAAAAAATGCCCGGTACGCGGAGGACGAGGGGCCGATAGACGAGCAATGCGGGTGCTATACGTGCAGGAATTTTTCGAGAGCTTACCTGAGACATCTCTATGTGGCGAAGGAAATACTGGTACTGCGTCTTCTCACTCTTCATAATCTCAGTTACTACGGGAAATTAATGAGCGATATAAGAGAAAGCATAGCGTGCAACGATTACTCGGCACTATTTAATCGGGTAAAATCCCTTGGAGGTACAGAGTAGTGTATAGAAATTTAATAGCGATCGTAACGATAGCATTAATGGCAATGGGCGGTTGTCAGGCTCCGGGCGGCGGAGGGGGGGCGGGCAGTTCTCCTCTCGCTTTTCTCCCGTTTATCCTGATATTCGTGCTCTTTTATTTCCTGATCCTAAGGCCCCAGCAGAAGCAGAGCAAGAAAAAGGACGAGATGCTCAAGAGCCTCAAGCGCGGCGATAACGTCATAACTTCGGGCGGGATTTACGGTAAGATCGTCAACATTTCCGAAGACGAAATAGTAACCCTTGAGATTTCGAAAGGCGTGAGCATACGCATAAGCCGCTCCGGCATAGCGGGTCTCGAGGGGCCGGTAAAGGAAGAGCCCAAGGAAAAGGAGGATAAATCCAAGAAATGAGAGCTTCCAGGGGTTGGATTATCGCAATTCTCGTACTTATAACACTGTCCGTGCTTCTTTTGATCCCTACGGTTGCCGGCGACGCTCTGCCGAAATGGTGGGGGAAAATCTTCCCCGACAGGGGCATAAACCTGGGACTCGATCTGAGGGGCGGCATTTTCCTTCTTATCGGTGTCGACAGCGAATCGGCCGTGGAGCATGAGCTTAGCGGTATCGATGATTTTATGGGACAGGAGCTGAAGAAAGAAAAAGTGCTTTCAAAGGGTTCTCAGATATCTGGACAGGATTTAACGATCCAATTTTTCTCGAATGAAGACCTGGAAAAAGCGAAAAAAATAGCCGATGAAAACTTCAAAGACAGGGCTGATATAAACGAGAAAGATTTGTCTTTGAGCTTTGTCCTTAAAAGCCGGTACCTGGAGGACGTGCGCGTAAGGGCAATCGACCAGGTCAAGCAGGTATTGGAAAACCGGATTCAGGAAATGGGGCTGGTCGAGCCTTCCGTACAGAAATCGGGTGCCAACAGGATATTGATCCAGGTTCCCGGCGCTTCCGAGAGGGACAGGCAGAGGATAATCGATATTATTAAACGCTCTGCGGTGCTGCAGTTCAAGATCGTCACGGACGTGGGAGCGACCAAGGACACCGTGCTTGCCAAATACGGGGTTAGTTCCCCCGAGGAGCTCGCGGCCAAGGGTCTGATGCTCATCCCGGGGGATACCGGGAGCGAGAATGAAAAGTTCTTTATCGCCAGCGCGGATTCACCTGTAACGGGTGAGTCCCTGTCCGACGCGAGACTCATATTCGATGAGTTCGGCAGACCTGCTGTGGGCTTCAGCTTCAAAGGCCAGGGCGCCAGCAAATTCGGCGAGCTCACGGAAAAAAATGTGGGGAAGAGGCTTGCCATAGACCTCGACGGCACGATCAAGTCCGCGCCGACCATTCAGGAGAGGATTACTTCTCAGGGGAGGATCACGGGCAGTTTTACGACCGACGAAGCAAAGGACCTCGCGCTTGTGCTCCGCTCGGGATCACTACCCGTTCCGGTGAATGTCGAGCAGGAAAAGACGGTCGGCCCCTCGCTCGGGAAGGATTCTATAGACAGCGGAAGGCTTTCGATGATAGTGGGCGGCGCGCTTGTAATAATATTTATGGTTATTTTCTATAGGCTTCAGGGCGTTGTTGCCGATATTGCTCTTGCCCTGAACATGCTTTTTATTATGGGGTTCCTGTCCGCTTTCGGAGTCACGTTGACGCTCCCCGGTATAGCCGGACTCGTGCTTACGATGGGTATGGCCGTAGACGGGAATATCATCATCTTTGAGAGGATTAAAGAAGAGCTGAGGGCCGGAAAATCCCCCTATGCGGCTATTGAAGCCGGGTATCAGAGGTCGTTTCCGACCGTGCTCGACTCTAATACGACCACGCTCATAACCGGTCTTATATTATTCTGGTTCGGCACCGGACCCATAAAGGGATTTGCGGCGACACTCTGCATAGGTATTATTTCGACATTTTTCAGCAACGTGGTAATAGCTCATGTTATCACAAGTTATATATATCAGGATAAAAAAGTCGCGGCTTTAAGCATCTGACATACGATCAGGAGGGTTTCTGAACTTGGATTTAATTAAACCTAATACAAAAATTGATTTTGTGAGGAAAATGAACAAGGCTGTCATTTTCTCAATTGTATTGAGCCTCCTGGCCATCGGTTCGCTTATTTATCATAAGGGACCTAATTGGGGCGTCGAGTTCAGGGGCGGTACGGAGATACATATCAAATTCGCAAGTAACCTCAATACAGCCGACTTAACCAATATTTTGAAATCCAGCGGTTATCCCCCGGAAGCGGTTCAGAGGCTCGGTTTCGAGGGCGATAGAGAATATTTGTTGAGGTTCTCCCCCGACGTCGTGAAATTCGAGCAGATACAGTCTTTTCGGACAAAGCTCGAGGGCATGATAAAGGAAAAGCCCGAGCTTCAGGGCGCGACAATTTTAAGGATCGATTACATAGGTCCTAATGTGGGAAAAGAGCTCGTCGGAAAGGCCATTATATCAGTCCTTATCGGATGTGTGGGAATAATGATATATGTCATGCTGAGGTTTGAATTCGTATTCGCTGTCGGCGCCGTGGTAGCGACTATACACGACGCCATTATGACTATGGGTGCTATATCTATAACTAATAAAGAGTTTACCCTGACGATTATTGCCGCCCTGTTGACGGTAATCGGCTTCTCGGTTCACGATACCATCATCATATTCGATAGAATTAGAGAAAATTTAAGGAAGAGCGGAGGGGCGAAGGGCTTCACACAAATCGTGAACGAATCTGTTAATCAAACTTTATCGAGAACGATCTTAACAAGTTTTACCGTATTCCTGGTTCTGATGTCTCTTTATCTGCTCGGAGGGACGGTAATACACGACTTTGCATTTACGATGATTTTCGGCGTTCTTTTCGGAACTTATTCTTCGATATTCGTCGCAAGCGCGACCGTCATCTATTGGAAAAAGTGGAGAGGCACCCTCACTTAAACACCTTCGAGCTCTTTGAGTATATCGTCGACCGACGGCACTCCTCCCGAGCTCATCGTCTTTCCGTTCACGATCACTGCGGGTATAGCATGCCAGAGAAGGAGCGTTTTAACGGACGGCATGAAGGGCTGCCCGTGTTTTAATATCTCTCTTAAGACCCTGGGCATGACGTATAAATAGTCTTTAGGCTCGATCTGTATAATCTCCACTTCGTCTTCGCCGTACCTTTCACGTATCTCCCTGTGGAGTCTCCCGCATTCTCCCGCCGATTCTCTTATCTCATGGTATGAGGGTTCCTTTTTTGCATGCTCCCCCATGCCTCCCGAGCAGCAGATGCACCCGCTCCCCGAATCGCTCTCCCTGACTATGATAACGGTTGAGCAGCTAATCCTGAACGACCTCCTTTTCTGAAATCGGCGCCTCTTTTCTCTCAGACGGCATCATCTTAATCCAGACCCTTATGGAATCTATTATTATGATTATCGCGCAGAGCATCATCACCGCCGTGAAAATAATGTTCACGTAACCCTGGACCGTGAAGCCTTCTTTTCTTGTGAGCGGGATATAGTTCTTCGTGATGTTTAACCAGGCGGCGGTAAGTGTCGTCGCCATCACAAAAGCCATGGGCACGAGAGTAACCCAGGCGTATTTCGCCCTCCCGAGCTTGATGATGAATGTGGTCCCGACACAGAGCGCGATCCCGGCTAACAGCTGGTTCGCGGTCCCGAACATAGGCCATATGGTGCTTATGCTCCCCGTGAAGACGAAATACCCCCACGCGCACGATATGAGCGCGCTCGATATTACCGCCGACGGCAGGTGATCGACCCTCTCGAAGGGCTTATAAAACCTTCCGCCGAATTCCTGTATCATGAACCTCGCCACCCTGGTCCCCGTATCGATGGTCGTTAATATGAAGAGCGCCTCGAACATGATGGCGAAATGGTACCAGTAGTCCATCAGGCGGCTCATTCCCGGAAGCGCGGTGAATATCTGCGCCATACCCACAGCGAGCGAGACCGCCCCTCCCGTCCTCCCGTAGAGGCTTTCCCCGACCTGCGCCGAGAGGTGGTCGAGGTTCACTGTGCTGAGCCCGAGTGTGTCGAATATCGGCTGCGGGACGTTTATAGCGAAGTAATCGCCCGGGAAAAGGGCGGTTGCTGCGATCAGCGCCAGGATGGCGATAAAACCCTCCGTCAGCATCGCAATGAACCCTATCGTCTTTATATCCGATTCTTTTGAGACCATCTTTGGGGAAGTGCCCGACGCGACCAGAGCATGGAACCCGGAGATCGCGCCGCAGGCGATTGTTATAAAGGCGAAGGGGAATAAAGCCCCCGGTATTATGGGTCCCCCGCCCTTTATGAACTCCGTGACCGCCGGCATCTTGAGCTCGGGATTGACTATGATTATCCCTATGGCGAGGAATACGATAGTTCCGATCTTCATGAACGAGCTCAGATAGTCCCTCGGACACAGGAGTAGCCATACGGGGAGTATAGAGGCCGTAAATCCGTAGATAAGTATGAACAGGGTTATCTTTGTTTTCGGGAGCATGAAATAGGGCGCTAGCGCAGAGTGGGCTATGTCCTTGCCGAAATATACGGCGAGCATGAGGAGGATAACGCCGATAACGGTCGCCTCTGCTATCCTTCCCTTCCTGAACCTGTACATGTAAAGGCCCATGAAAAAGGCGATTGGGATCGTACACCCTATGGTGAACACGCCCCACGAGCTTTCCGCGAGCGCGTTCACGACTGCGAGCCCGAGACCTGCGAGCGCGACTACCAGTATGAAAAGGACTGCGATAGAAGCGATTATTCCCGAAAGTGGGCTAATCTCCGTTTTTGCTATCTCCGCCAGGGATTTCCCGCCGTGTCTCACAGAGGCGAAAAATATAATGAAGTCATGTACTGCCCCCGCAAGCACTACGCCTATCAGTATCCAGAGATAGCCGGGGAGCACGCCGAACTGGGCCGCGAGGACGGGCCCGATCAGCGGTCCCGCTCCTGTAATAGCGGCAAAGTGATGTCCGAAAAGCACCCATTTATTCGTGGGGAAGTAGTTCTGACCGTCGTACATCGTGTATGCGGGTGTCTTTCTGGAGTCGTCGAGCACTGCGACCTTGGCCGCGATAAACGCGTGGTAGTACCTGTAGAAAATCACCATTACGCAAAGCGCGGCGACGACGAGGGGCATGGCATGTATGGTCATCCGTATAACCTCGTTTCGGAATTAGTATCGGAGCGGACAATCATAATAGTCGGATTAACTATCAGCGTTAGGAATTTTATCATATTTATGAGCAAATTTGTTTTATCTCTGATTAAGGCATACCTAATTTTAGAACTTCCTGTCCGCAAATCAATCGGCCCGTGATCCGGTCGCCGCGGGGGCTTTACGGATGTGTTTTTCCGGGTGCCCCGATATTTCTTGACTTTATTGCGTTTTCTGATATGTTTTCCGCATCTTTGGGAGGAATGAGTTTAAAAATTGCTTCTATTGAGGTACGGGAATTTTAGCAATAGTACCTGCCGGGTGTGTGTTGTGCGCTCACTTCTATTTTTCAAATCAGGCATTTCCGGAACAAGAAGGAACCGTCCCGGCTCATTCATCGCCTCCCGTGAAACGCTAATCTGAAAATTACCGAAAGTTATTGATAAAACAAAGGAGAATTTGATATGGAGATAAGCAGCCACACACTAATTTTGCTTGTATTGGGTATAAGTGTGCTTTCTCTGGCATTTGCCGGGTATCTGGCCAAGTTTGTACTAAGCTCGGATATGGGTACAACCGCGATGCAGGAGATAAGTAACGCGATAAAGGAGGGAGCCGAGGCGTTCCTCAAGAGGCAGTACTCGACGATTACCATGATGAGTCTCGCTCTCGCGGCTCTCATGTTCCTGGTTTACTGGTTCCTCGCCGGCGATAAGGATGCCGCCTGGCGTACTACTGTAGCATTTCTTTTCGGAGCGGGCTGCTCGGCTCTTGCGGGCTATATAGGGATGT
>CAVPJU010000005.1:0-74471 GCA_963705505.1 uncultured bacterium | reverse complement strand
AGGAAAAGAAGAAATTATCTTTGCCTTATCATTTGATTTCCCTTCTCCCCAGCGTGGAACGATCGTAAGCGAGCGCACAATCGGACGCCCTGTAACAGAGGCACGGAAGCGTCTAAGCTTGTGCTTCAATGCTACCTAAACCAAAACAGGGTTAGGATGAGGGGATACCTTGAAAAAAAAATCAGTCATCCTATCTTTTAATCTTCACCTTTGAATCTCGGTTTACACAATATGCAATAGCGGAACTAAGAATCCCTCACTGCGCCCCCGCGCCCAGGAACTCTATCACCTGCGCGGGCGTCACGTCGAGCGTATCGGCGTCGTGCACTCCCCCCTCCGTTATCGACACCTCGTTCGTCACCCCGGCAGCGTCAAGCGCGTGCTGGAGGTCGAGCGCCTGCATCCACGGCACGAAGCAGTCCTCCGTCCCCGCCGCGATGAAGACGGGCGGGTCCCCGGCGTCAACGTGCGTCACGGGGCTTGCCTCCTCGAGATCCGACTGGTCGCACCCGCTGAACGGGTCGGATATATCGTCGGGCACCGAACATCCGAGCAGCACCCACGCCGGGAGCGGATTAAGCTCCACACATCTTTTAATCTTCACCTTTGAATCCCGTTCAACACAATATGCAATAGCGGAATTAAGAATCCCTCACTGCGCAGCCCCCGCGCTCAGGAACTCTATCACCTGCGCGGGCGTCACGTCGAGCGTATCGGCGTCGTGCACTCCCCCCTCCGTTATCGACACCTCGTTCGTCACCCCGGCAGCGTCAAGCGCGCCCTCGAGGTCGAGCGCCTGCATCCACGGCACGAAGCAGTCCTTCGTCCCCGCCGCGATGAAGACGGGCGGGTCCCCGGCGTCAACGTGCGTCACGGGGCTTGCCTCCTCGAGGTCCGACTGGTCGCACCCGCTGAACGGGTCGGATATATCGTCGGGCACCGAACATCCGAGCAGCACCCACGCCGGGAGCGGATTAAGCTCCACACCGCAGCTGCCCGTGAGGAGCACGTCGAGCGCCTCGTCCACGATCGTATCGAAATCGTAAGGTCCGTAAAAGAGAACCGCCGGCGGCGACATCGCTCGAAGCCCCCGGGTTCACATTCCCTTCGAGGTCGGCGACGCCGCTCGAGAGCGCGATCATCGCGGCCAGGTGCGCCCCCGCCGACTCGCCCGTGACGATTATCGCATCGGGATCGATCCCCAGCTGAGCGGAGTTCAGTTTGAGCCACCTTATCGCGGACTTCACCTCCCGGATTATCCCCGGCCAATCCTCAGCGTCCTGGCCCGCGAGCCTGTAATTTACGGACACGAGGTGAAACCCTCCGGCTTCCGCTATCTCGAATGCTATGCCTTCTATGTTGTCTTTCGAATTTATGACCCATCCCCCGCCGTGAAACCATACGAGAGCGGGCCTCGGCGAGGATACTCCCTGTATCCTGTAGAGGTCGAGTGTCTGCCGCTCCGTTCCTCCCTCGACGTAGAAAAATGTCTCGGGCTCCGCAGCGAGAGTCCCTCCCGTCTCTATATCTATCCCCGGTCCGCTTCCGCCGTTCCCCCCTCCGTTGTCCGTGCCTCCGTCAGTCCCCCCGCCGTCACACCCTATCCCCGCCCCTCCCGCGCACAATATCAGGAACATCACCACGGCGCGGAGACAACTCCTCGATCCGGTCTTTCTTTCGCCCATATTCATATCGTCCTCCCTCGTGTCATACAGACGGTCATTAATACATTATACCGGCTGAGATTTACGGAAGAAGCGATTTTTTATTTACGTAACATCTCCGCGTCCCGCCGCGTTCCATGCATGTGCAATATCCCCATCCAAACCCCTTCCTTTAACAAACCTAAAGTGATTTCTGACCGCCGCGGCGGTTCGCCTTAAAGTAAAACGCAAACTGTTCAAGGACTATGTTTAATATTTCATATTCACTATTATATATATTGATGTCAGTCACTTAGTCGTTAATATTATATATATACCTTATATCGTTTGATGCCTTTTCTATTACACTTAATAAACCTAACGTAATTATCCCGCGCCATTTCTAGAACCTGCTTTAATACGGAATCAGCACTCACACACGCGTAGTATGATTCTGCGATTTCTGCGGATCCCCCATGCTCCAGCCGCAAACGAAGCCCGCCCGCTCATTCTGAGCCTGTCGAATGGTTGAAGGATGTCGCCACAGCCCCGTCACAATTTCTCTTCCCTCTCTCCCCCGCCAAATATTTTTGGATGTAACATTAAATCATTACGCCACAAAGGAGGACATATCCCCATGTTCCGGAGATTAATCGAATCACGTCCGTTTAAAACTTTATCACTCTCCTCAGCCGCCATACTCTTTGCGATATTTCTCTACGGAGGCTGCAATTCCTCAAACGGCAATAACGACCCCGCAACTGCGACCCCCGTAAAACACCTCGTCGTCATCTATATGGAGAACGCGTCCTTCGACCTCCTGTTCGGCACATACCCGGACGCGCTTAACCCGCAAGGCGAGCCGCATTTCGAACCCCGCCCGGGCACGCCCTCGGTGAATAATCTCACCGGAGTCCTCCTCACGGACAATCCCAACGAGTCGAACCCCTTCCGCATAGGGAGGCTCGACTCCTTCACCTGCGATCAGGACCACGATTACACAAGCGAGCAGATGGCGCGTAACGGCGGGCTCATGGACAAATTCGTCCAGTTCGACGCAGAGCCCCCGACCGACCCTCGCCAGTTCTGCAGCCAGAACGCCGCCGGTCACTGGGATACGGTCATGGGATACTTCGACGGCAACACCGTTACCGCGTTATGGAACTATGCCCAAAATTACGCGATCAGCGACAACTTCTTCGCCACGACATCGGGAGAATCCACCCGCGGCCACTTGAACCTCACGGCCGCAGACACGTTCGGAGTAATATGCGCGGACCACTTTGCCGTGATAGGCCCGGAAATCCCGCTCTGCGGCGGCACGGCGGATTCGACCGACATTCCCGCGCCCACGAACGGCAAGGTAGCGACATTCAACGTGGACGTCGACCCTTTCTGGGATGTCTGCTCGGATGACGTTCCGGAAGCAACAGCGGCATTCGAGGACAGACCCACCATAGGCGACCTCCTGAACGACGGCGGCATAACGTGGGGATGGTTCCAAGGGGGGTTCACCCTCGATTCCGAAGGCAAATGCACGTCGAGCCACCCTCTAGTGTCCTACGACATCGCGAACGGTATAGACCCCGCGCAAGACCCCGACAAGATCCCCGACTACGTCCCCCATCACAATCCATTCCAGTACTTCCGCTCGACGGCTAACCCTTCTCATCTCCCGCCTTCGTCCGTGGATATGATCGGGCAGACCGACCGGGCTAACCACCTCTACGACATCTCCGACTTATGGGAAGCGGCGGATGCCGGCAACCTCCCGTCCGTCATCTTCATCAAGCCCCCGGCATACCAGAACGGGCATCCGGGATACTCCGACCGTCTCGACGCGGACACTTTCATCGTCGAAACCGTGAACCGATTGATGCAGCTCCCGGAGTGGAAGGACATGGCCATATTCATTGCGTGGGACGATTCCGACGGCTGGTACGACCATGTCATGCCCCCTATAATTAACCATTCCGCTACCGAGTTTGACGTCCACTGCGGTGACGAATCGGACGGCCCCGGCGGGCGCTGCGGCTACGGCCCCAGGCTCCCATTCGTTGCCGTCTCCCCTTATGCGAGGGAGAACTACGTCTCGAGCTCGCTCGCGGATCAGACTTCAATCACGCGCTTCATCGAGGACAACTGGCTCAAAGGCCGCCGCCTCACCGAAATATCGTTCGACAACCACGCGAACACAATCCTCGACTTGTTCGACTTCTCGAAACGGAGGGATGACAAGCTCATCCTCGACCCTTCAACCGGCCTGCCCGAGTGACTATGTCTTCTCCTCCCCTCTGTTGGAGAGACTTCCTCCGCTCATTTGTGTTTTTGAAAGCCCGACCCCTTGCCGGGGTTCCGAAGTCGGTTTGACAACACAGGAATACCATCGGTTCTCAGGGCAATGTATGCGCAAAAGTCTGCACAGTTGAAATAATTAACGCATTAACTAATAGTAAGATAATATTATAAGTATTAATCATATCCCATCAGGATTTTTCTATATTTTCACAAAAAGTGCTTGACAGCGAAATAAACCGGCACTATTTATTTAACAATCTTTACTTGCTATACAGAATCAGGCCCTCCGGCCTGAAATTCAACAATGGAAACGGGGAGTTTTGGTATTCGTCACGGCCGATGACCGGTTTGTGAGAATGTATAAGCACAATCTTATGATTGGGAGGAAAATTCATAATAAACTGATTAAAAAAGGGTGAAAAGGCAAATTAAAATTTAATAAAGCTTAAAAAAGAAGGAGGATGATAATGTCGAGGTTATTTGTACCGCTTTTAATTTTTTTATTCGTACTGCCCGCCGTTTGGAGCATCGAAGCCCGAAGCGATGAGGTGGTTTTCTGTGTTAGTAATACCGGTAAGCGGGTTTCCTGGAGAGGCGGCAGTCATGGAAGCTGTCTGAGTAACGAAACAGAATTGTTAATTTCATTAAATGCGGGCAAGCAAGGCCCGGCAGGGCCCCAGGGTCCCGCAGGTTCTCAAGGCCCCGCTGGGCCGCAAGGTCCTCAGGGTATTCAGGGCAAAACAGGCCCGCAGGGTCCGCAGGGTTTACATGGTGATACCGGCCCACAGGGACCGCAAGGAGCTCAGGGTGCCCTGGGCGACCCCGGTGCTGACGGATTCATCAGCCTCTTGAGTACATCTCCCGAGCCTTCGGGAGCGAACTGCCCCGACGGCGGGACCAAAATAGAAACCGGACTCGACGATGACGGTAACGGCTCTCTCAGCCCCGCGGAAGTGGACAACACATACTACGCATGTAACGGCGAGCAGGGTACTCAGGGAATCCAGGGCAACACAGGCCCTCAGGGACCAGCCGGACCTCAGGGCGATGTAGGACCTCAGGGAATCCGGGGTGATACGGGTCCGCAGGGTTTACAGGGGGATGCCGGCCCACAGGGACCGCAAGGAGATCAGGGTCCCCAGGGCGACCCCGGCGTTGACGGATTAATGAGCCTCTTGAGTACATCACGCCGAGCCTTCGGGAACGAACTGCCCCGACGGCGGAAGTAAAATTGAAATCGGTCTCGACGATGACGATAACGGCTCTCTCAGCCCCGCGGAAGTGGACAACACATACTACGCGTGTAACGGCGAGCAGGGTACTCAGGGAATCCAGGGCAACACAGGCCCGCAGGGACCGGCAGGCCCGCAAGGCCCTCAGGGTAATACCGGACTGACAGGTCCGGCAGGACCGGCCGGGCCGACCGGAGCCACAGGAAATACCGGGCCAACAGGACCGGCCGGGGCCATCGGACCGGCAGGGCCCGCTGGACCAACCGGTGCAACAGGGCCCACAGGGCCTCAGGGATCGGCAGGCGTGGCTAGCTGGGAGCGTTTAGGCGCCGCTGAAAGTCTTGTCGTCGCGGGCAATTCCACAGTGTCCGTAACAACGACCTGCACCGGCACTAAAAAAGTCCTCGGCGGAGGCTGCACGTACGGCACGCTCTTTGGAAACATATTCTACGTCGGAGACAGAGCCTCTGCCGATAACGTATGGACGTGCACCTGGATGAATAATTCCGGCACTTCGAGGACTATTTCCATCACGAGGAGCGCTCTCTGTGCGAGTGTGAATTAGGAGCTCACGTTTGTTTCATAATAAGGACAGGAGCGAAAAAAATCAGGAGATAAAAATGAAAACTCTAATAACGTTTATGCTTGTTGTTTCCGGTATTCCCGTATTCGGCTTAACGAATTATTCCGTCGCGGACGAGGTCGTGCTCTGTTTGAGTAAAGAAAACAGGTATGTCGTGTTGAGTGATGCGGCGGGGAAATGCTTCGAAGAAGAGTCCGAGATCAGAATCAGCAGCGGGGATGTAAAAAATAACGGGAAGCTCGTCCCACTCGCCAATTTTGCATCCGCAGCGTCATGTGAGAACGGCGCTCAGGGATCGAAGGTGGAAATCGGCTTCGACCTGAACGATAACGGCAGGCTCGACGCTGGAGAGGTAAGGACCTCATCCGAAACCTGCGTTTCAGCGGTCGAGACGAGTAAAGCCGACACGGTTACCGAATAATACGTATTCCTCACACTTGGAAATCCTTAAATGATCCATTCCATCCTCCTCTAACGCCAGAAAGGGGGGGATGGGGTGTATCTTACAACACTTCGAGCGGTGAAGCGCTGAATTCCATCCCCCTCCCCTCATTTTTCCTCCCCCATTTCCAAAACAGGTAATGTTCTGATAGACTATTGCCACAGCCAAGAATTCCCTGGGGTGCAAAATATGATACTTCTGACTGGCGCTACGGGCACAACCGGACGTAGAGTTGCCAGGCGTCTGACAAAATGGGGTTACAGATTTAGCGCATTGGTACGGGACCCTGAAAAGGTGTCCGGCCTCAAGTCCTCTAAAATCGATCTCATCAAGGGCGATTTCGGCAAACCCGATTCCCTGAAGCGAGCGATGGAGGGAATAGAGCATGCGTTCCTCCTCCCGCCCAATACGGAAAACCAGTTCAAGCTCGAAAGGAATTTCATAGACGCGGCCAAGGAAGCCGGCGTCAAATACCTCGTCAAGTACTCCGCCATAGGCGCCGACCCCGACTCCCCCTCGCGCCTCCTCGCATGGCACGGCGAGGCCGAAAAATACCTCGCGCAGTCGGGCATCAGGTACTCGATAGTCCGCCCCAATATTTTCATGCAGAATTTCACGAACCTCTACGCCCGTCAGATAAGGGAAAAAAAGGAGTTCAGCCTCCCGTTCGGAGACGCCAAATGCGGATGGGTCGATGTGAGGGACATCGGCAGGCTCATCGCGAAGATGCTGACCGAGAACGGACACCAGAATAGCGTCCTCACAGTAACCGGCCCCGAATCGCTAAGCTGCAAGGATATCGCTGAAATCTTCTCTCACACCGTCGGCAAAAAGATCGAGTACGTAGACGTCAAGCCCAAAGAATTCAAGAAAGAGATGATAGAATCGGGCATTCCGGAGCCGATGTCCGAAGCCGTGTCCGAGCTTTACAAGCTCGTGAGCGAGGGCCTCTGCGACGTCGTCACCGACACCTTCTATCAAATAACCCAGAAACAGCCCCGCACTTTCGACGAATTCGTCGACGATAACCTCACCCTCTTCCTCAAAAAGAAATCCAAATCTAAAAAGTAAGTATCGCAATTCCTCTTTCTGAACCCTGAATCAAGTACAGGACAGGCCTGTTTCAGAATCCCATCTTTTGTCTTTCATTCCCTCCTTAGAAAAAGGAGGGTCAGGGAGGATTTTCTCTTTCATTTCTCTCCCCGACATTCACAGAATTTGCGGCGGGCGAGCGCCCGCAGGCATACGATTGCTAATATCCCTCCTCTGCTCCGTCAACCAACGCAACCAAACCCGTTCGTCCTGAGCTTGTCGAAGGACGTACTATAGCTACATTCTGTGCAGTCTTTTCGAAAGACCACACTATGTGTGTGATTTTTGCTTCTTTTCATCAAGGAAAAGAAGAAATTATCTTTGCCTTTCCTTCGTCTTTTACGTTACAGCAAAGATGCCACGGAGCCTGTCGAAGAACCTAATATATATTCTTCGAATAACGCAACTCCCCCGCCCGGCATTATGCCGCCCCGTCAGCTCAAACTATCACGAGACAACTCCCCCTGTGAGGTTCCTTCTCAATACCGCCAGTATGGCCTGGCGTAAGGTCCCCAGTAATAGGGCCCCGGGAAGCGGCATGTCCTGTAACCCGTGTACCAGTTATAGTGGCATACTGCCCCGTCGGGCGCGACCCACCAGTCTATGAAGAGAGATGTTATCCCCCCTTCGGCCGGCATATCGCCGTCGAGTATGCGCACGTCGTAAGTGAGGTCCCCCTTCTCGCTGAGAGCCGGGTTCGAAAGCTCAACCACTACGTCAACGTCCGACTTTCCCTTCTCTCCGATTATGGAAAGGTTGGCGTTAGGCGGGTCGTTTTTGAAGTTGTCCTTCCCCTCGTCCCACATCTTGAGGAAGTGAGTCGTCGGGAAATGCCCGGCCATCCGCTCAGGCCTGTCGGTGAAGAATATCATCGAAGGCGATATCTTCTTGAGCGTTAGCTTGCCGTCCTTATACGACATGGATGTCGCCGTCTGGACGAACAGGAAGCTGTACGCGTTCTGGTTAGCGCTCCCCTGCTGAGCGAAGGAAGCGGACGAGAATACTGCCAATATCATCACTGCCAGCAAAGCGAATACGGTTCTTGCCATATTACACCTCTCGAAAATGGAATATCGGATACCGATTGTTCCTAATATTATCATCAATCCCGCCGGCAATGAATGGAATTCTTCATTCCGAATTCCGAGTCGGATTCATAAATTCTGTGCAGTCGTCACACTACGTGTGTGATTTTTGCTTCTTTTTATCAAGAAAAGGAAGAATAGGGGTTTAACTTGTCTTTAGTCTTTACGAAGCGGCATAGCCAATGAAGCGCCTTAAACTTTCAGCCCAACGTTGCCTGAGTCAAAATAGTGCGGATGGGGGTGTCACCCTCCCGAAGGGGCTGTTCAGCCGTTCACTTGTGGTGCTTCCCGGCTCCCGAAGTATCTGCCTTGAAAATACAATGCTACATTGACGAGACCTATCAATACTGGGACTTCAACGAGGGGGCCTATGACGGCTGCGAAAGCGGCGCCGGAGCCGATGCCGAATACCGCGATCGCTACTGCGATTGCCAGCTCGAAGTTGTTGCTCGCGGCAGTGAATGAAAGAGTAGCGGTTTTAGAGTAGTCTGCACCCACCTTCCTGCCCATCCAAAAGCTCACAAGGAACATAAGCACGAAATAGATAAGGAGCGGGACAGCGATACGCAGCACGTCCATCGGGATCCGGACGATAAGGCCGCCCTTGAGACCGAACATGACCACAATCGTGAAAAGCAGGGCGATAAGCGTAATAGGGCTGATCCTGGGGATGAATCTGGAATGGTACCATTCCTTGCCCCGTGCTTTTACCAACACGAGGCGCGTCAGCGCTCCCGCGATAAACGGAATACCCAGGTAGATAAAGACGCTTTTCGCTATTTGGCCGATTGAAATCTCTACCACGCTGCCCTTTAGACCGAAAAGAGGCGGCAGGATTGTGATGAACAGCCAGGCGTAGACACTATATAAAAGCACCTGGAAAATGCTGTTGAAAGCAACTAGCCCGGCGCAATACTCCGTGTCTCCCTTTGCAAGTTCGTTCCATACGATAACCATCGCTATACATCGGGCAAGGCCGATCAGAATCAGGCCTGCCATGTATTCAGGGTAGTCCCGGAGGAACAGTATTGCGAGAAAGAACATCAGGACCGGACCGATAATCCAGTTCTGAATCAGAGACAGACCGAGCACTTTCAGATTCCGGAACACATCACCCATCTCCTCGTAACGTACCTTGGCCAGCGGCGGGTACATCATCAATATCAGACCTATCGCAATCGGTATATTGGTCGAGCCGTATTGGAAACGGTTTACAAACGATTCCGTTCCGGGGATGAAGTGTCCTGCAGCCACACCCAGACCCATTGCAAGAAAAATCCATAGAGTCAGGTAGCGGTCCAGGAACGAAAGCCGCGAAGCGATTCCGCGCTGCAGCGTAGCCGGACACTGTAAAGACATCTCTTTCGCTTTCATACTCGTCTCCTTATACACGAATTACAAGTTCCCAAAATTTGAAAAACTACCGGGAAAGGGAATCCCGTTACCGTCGGGATTACACATGGCGTCTGCTGTACCGGGGCGCCGCACCCGTCGCGGCAAACACGAGAAAAAAAGTCCCCAGTGCCTCGGCGAAATATAAATGCAAAGAACCCCTCATCCCGGATCTTCCTCCTTCACCGCTGACGCACGGCTGCGGTTTTAATAACATAGTGATATGGCGGATGTACTCGTGGAATTAATATTTTCAGACCACTTTCAGCTTGCCCTTTTTATCTTCTCTTCCGACGGCCACAACCCACTCGGAGATCTTTTCCCTGATCTGCTCCCTGACTTCCCTCACGCGCTGCATGATCTCCTCTTCAGTCCCCGTGAATTTCGAAGGGTCCGGGAAGCTCCAGTGGAACTTCTCCCTGCATCCGGGAAATATCGGGCACGACTCAGCCGAGGTCTCGTCGCATACGGTTATGACGTAGGTGTAGTAGCGCCCCTGCTTCAGGAGGTCGAAAGCCGAAACCGTCTTTTTCCCGGAAATGTCTATCCCCTCCTCCTTGAGCGCAGCGACGGCATACGGGTTCAGCGTCCCCGGATCGAGTCCCGCGCTCTCGACGTCGAACCTGTCCCCGGCGATCTTCCTCAACAGCTCCTCAGCCATCTGGCTGCGCGCGGAATTATGCACGCATACGAAAAGCACCCTATGTTTTACCATGACGCAATCTCCTATTTGCAAAAAGAAATAAAAGTCTCCGGTTTGATAACCGAGCTCCGCGTACAGCACTCGGAGAACAGGAATGTCAGCAGCTCTTCGAGAGCATGCGCTTCCGCCCTGTACCGGAGGAACTGGCTCTCCCTCTTCACACTCACGAGCCCCGCTATCTTGAGCTTCTCAAGATGGTGCGACAGTGTCGAGCCCGGTATCCCGAGCTCCGACTGTATATCCCCCACGACCATCCCCTCCGGGTGTGACGCGAGGAGGAGCCTCATTATCATTAGCCTCTGCTCGTTCCCCATCGCCGAAATCATGTCCGCGAGGTGAGCCACGCTTTTTCTCTGACGTTTTAGTTTCATATTTCTACTATAGCAGAAATACCGTAATAATCAAGAGAAACATATTGCGATTAATCACTGACCCTCCATGAGCATTATAGAAGGTGTGGCGTTAACTAAAAAAGCAGGAACCAAACCCGTTCGTCCCGAGCCTGTCGAAGGACGTAGGTATTTGTCACTCCGGGCTCGACCCGGAATCTCTATTTCCACTATAGGAGCGGCTTCAAGCCGCGTTACCCTATTATTCCTTCCCCATAAAAAGGGGGAAGGCGAGGATGGGGGTGTTACATTTCATTCATTTATTCAGGCATTCCGAACCAGTTCAGTGAATGATACCAAACCTATTCAGCTCTCGTTCTCATCTGTCTTCCCCCTCCCCACCGCCGCGAGAATCAGAGCCGCGAGCATCGCTACCCCGGCGAGCGCGATAAGCGGCAGCTTGAATGCGATCGCCGCGAGCAGTCCGGCGGCGAGACCCGAAAGGGCCTCGGCCCCGACCTGCAGCGACTGGTTATTTCCGAGCACTCCTCCCTGCTCATCCGCGCTCACCATGAGCGACAGCATCGAGGCGCAGGCGGGCAGCGCTACGGCGAGGGCGAGTCCCGGTAAAAAGAGCGTCACCCAGAGCGCCCCTTCATGCGCGGGCACGACAATGGCGCTCATGAGTATCCCGAAGAGCAGGGTCGAATATATGGTTACCGTCCTCGCGGAGAACCGCTTCGCCAGGTACCCGGTGATCCAAAGGTTTGCGAGCACTATCGGCACGGCGACCCATGCGATGAAGTCGGATACCCCCGCCACACCCATCTGATAACGGTCGACGAGGTACATAGGATAGGCCCGGAAAAAACCGAATATGGAAAAGTAAATGAGAAAATTCACGAGGTATATGATCCTTATGCGCCCGGCTGTGAATATAGTCAGCATGTTCGTGAACGCTTCGAAATAGCTCGTCTTTGCCCCCTCCTGGGGTATGCGCGTCTCCCTGAACAGGAAATATGTAAACACGATAGAGATAATAAGGAGGATGAACACCGCCCAGTACGGTGTTGCGTAATCGAACCACGGGACAATATGAGGGTCGGCGAGCTTCCCCCCGATGAGAGGTCCCGCGACGTACGCGCTGCTCGCGCTCAGATATACGTACCCGAAGAGCCTGCTTCTGTTCTCCTCCGTGCTCACGTCGGCAATTGCGCTCTGAGCCGTCACGATGTCCGCGTCGGCAAGCCCCATTATGACCGATATGATCATAAGCATCGGCATGTTCCTTATCTGAAGACAGTACGCGAATAGAGCGTAGCAGATAGCGATGACGAAGAGAGAGACGAGCAGAATCGGCCTTCTCCCGAGCCTGTCGGACATCGCTCCCATTACGGGCGAGCCCGCGAATTGCCCGAGCGGGTATAGAGCGAGCAGAACTCCCAGTATGATCGTTCTGTCCGCCTTGAAAGGCAGCGTGTCGAGAATACCGCCGCTGTTGTCCAGTGTCACCGGCGTGAGGATGGTTATCATCAGGCTGTACCCGACGAACCCGATGAATATTACGAAGTAGAGAGGGAGTATTTGAAGAAAGCCGGTATTCCGGTCGTCGGTCATCACGGTCGTCTCCTGCCGGTCGCATGAGATTAACCGTCTGATACCGGAAAGTAAAAATCAATCAATCGAACTTCACACCATGTATTTCCTTCCCCATTCAAGGGGGAAGGAAAGGATGGGGGTGTCCTTGCTCTTTATTCCTTAACGCTCTTTGTCTTTCCCGACATTCACAGAATTGGCGTTAAGAAAACAGATTATTAAGGCGTCAATAAATCTTTCAGGGGTGTGGGAGGAATTGAAAGATTTTCGCCTTAATAAGAAATTTTCAGCACAATTCTGTGCAGTCGATGATTTTTGCTTCTTTTCATCAAGGAAAAGAAGAGAAATATATTTGCCTTCTCTTTTATCCGTCTTTTCGAAAGACCACACTATGTGTGTGATTTTTGCTTCTTTGTATCAAGACAAAGAAGATATTACCTTTGCTTTTTCTTTGTCATTCCTAAAAGCGTGAAGTGCAGCAATCTTGCTCACACTCTACTCCTCCCCCTCAGTCCATCATCATAAAAGCCTTAATCCTTTCATGAGGATCAATGGAAATAATCATGTAGTAAAAGACCGACAGTATAAGGACCGTCAAGATACCGATGACTATCAGGCCCGCCCTGCTGAAGTTCCTCCTGTTAGGGTCGATATCCCTTCCGAGCGACCAGTAGAAAAGAACTATAATATTTATGAGCGGAACGAATGCGACTAAAATAGTCCCAAGCCAGTTCACGACCGAAATCGCCTTCTCCCCCGTCTCCGAAACCTGCGTATTCATCTCCCTCTCCTCTCCCAACATATCAATTCCCTCCCCTTCCCGGGGGTAGGGTACGGGTGGGGGTGATAAACCCGCATACTCTGAGGCACACAATGTATGCTCATATGCAAGTTTTTCTACTCATCCGCCTTCGCCAATTAACCTAATACCACTTACTCACTGTCCCCCTGCATCGCATGCGTTTGCCTCAGCCTTCGCCTTGAGCTCGCTCAGATTCGCCTCCGCCTGATCCGCTTCGGCCTTCGCCGCGTCGAGCTTCGCTTTAGCCTTCTGCTCGCTGGCCGATATAGTCTCATAGTCCTCCATCGCGCCGCTGCAGTAATTCCCCTTCGACTCGTCCGACTCGCACTTTTGAGCGGTGTCCGCAAGCGGCTCCTCCGTTCCCTCATAGGTGTCTGAATGGAGAGCCTTGTAGTACTTGTCCCAGTCCCTGAAAGCGTCCACCTGCTTGTGGTGGGCATCCTTATATACCTGCTCCGCCTGCTGTATCTGCGACTCGAGCTGGGCGCAGTCCGCATCCTGCCCTTTTGCCTTTTCCGCACCACCCGTGAACGTCATAACCGTGAGCGCGCCTGTCAGAATGATAACAAAAAAGTCACGTCCGAACATTAAACCCCTCCTGTATGGATTTCCAATAAAACAAACCATGTATTCTCAATTATATCAAACGCGCCTGTAAATATATACGCCCGGCCCCGCACAAAGTTTTAATCCATCATTTCCTTATTTCCCCCCATAGAAAAAGGCCGTCCTCCAGCAGGCTCCGCCCTGACGAGAGAACCGGGGTGGACTTCTCCTTCCTCTTTTATTCCCTCCCCCTTTCCAAGGGGGAGGGCGCGGGTGGGGGTTTACCTTATTATTTATAAAAACCCCCTCCATCCTGAGCTTGTCGAAGGATAAGCTAAATCTAAAAACCATCCCCCCCTCTTTTTTATTGTTAACCCGCCCGTTTCATGTTACGTTGAAAGTACCGGCCGAAAAATATACTGGAGGATAAGTTATGACGAGGAAATCGGTTATCGCTTCGGTAATACTTGCCCTTTTTATAGCTGCGGGGTCTCGCGGTACCCTCATCGCCGAGGAAAAACTCGAAGGCCTGGACGCGTTCATCGAGCTTGCCATGGAACAGTACGACGTCCCCGGGGTGGCGGTCGCTGTCGTTAAGGACGGCGACGTCGTTTATCTCAAGGGATTCGGCGTCAGGAACGTCGATACGAAAGAGAAAGTGGACGGCGATACCGTATTCCAGCTCGCGTCAGTCACCAAAACATTCACCGCGGCGTCGGTCGCCTCCATGGTCGACAGGGGCAAGATGAGCTTCGACGAGGAAGTCATAAAGATAATCCCCGACTTCGCCCTCATGGACCCCTATTCCACACGTTTCACGACCCCGCGCGACCTGCTCGCCCACCGCACCGGCCTTCCCCCGTTCACGGGCGACATATTCGACCACCTCGGCTATTCGAGGGGGGAAGTCATAAGACGCGTCCGCTATTTCACCCCGGCCTGCAGCTTCAGGGAAGAGGCAAATTACTCCAACATCGGTTACTTCCTCGCGGGCGAGACAGCCGCCTATGCCGCCGACTCGTCGTGGGAAGACGTGGTGAGGGAGAACATCATAAAGCCCCTCGGCCTCAAGCACACGGGCTTCACTTACGAGATCGATAAAGAGAAGAACGTCGCCTATCCCCACGCCGTAGTCAACGGCGAGACAAAGGTAATACCTTTCAATGAGCAGAGGGTGCTGGCCCCCGCGGGAGCTATGACTTCGTCGGCGTCCGACCTCGCCCGTTATCTCATCATGCACCTCGACGGCGGTAAATTCAGGGGCAAGGAAATACTCAAGCCCGAATCGGTCGAGCAGCTTTTCACGCCGGCTATGGTGGACAAACCCTCATTCGCCGAGCTCCCCCCCATCTCGGACGATACGGGGTTCAGCTACGGGCTCGCCTGGGGTATCTACTACTGGCAGAACCACAAGATACTCGAGAAAGGCGGCGCGCTCGACGGTTACAGGACTATAGTCGTCCTCGTGCCCGACTTGAAGCTCGGGATAGTCGTGCTGGCAAATATGAACCTGACTGTCCTCCCCGAAGCCGTCCGCGCATTCATACTGGAGCAGTACCTGGGCGAAGCCGACTACGATATGCAGGAAGCCATAATGGACAGGTCAAAGAAGATGACAGAGATGTTGGGCATTAACAAGACCGTGATGCCAGAGAACCCGAAGCCCCCGAGCAAGGACCTCGACGCCTACACCGGGACTTACGAGAACGACCTCTACGGTCAATTCTCGGTGCTCAGGGACGGCGACAATTTAAAGATCGAAGCCGGCCCCGCGAAATACACGGGCACCCTTGCGCACGTGAACTACGACACCTTCTACCTGAGCTGGCCCATCTTCATATCCGCCCCTGACGAGGTAACCTTCGTCATCGACGCGAAGGGCAACGTCACGGAATTCAACGACGAATCCCTCGGCAGGTTCAAGAAGATGGATTAGATATTAAAAATCGTACATCTTCGAGCCTAGCGAGAAAACTATCCCTTTCGTATGTTCCTGCGAGCGTTGCAATCTCATTTTTGTCATTCCCGAATAACGGTTCTGAACAACAATTCTCGAGCAAGTGAAGAATTCGGTCGCTCTACTGGTTGAATCCATGAACGCGAATATCACTCCGTGTTGATGTTGTAGAAACCAAATTAGCAAGAACCGGACGCCATTGGCTGATTGCAAATAAGTCTCCTTACCACGGCACTCAGGCAATACAAGTTTTTATTTCCCACTCCCCTGCATGGGAGAGGGTTTTGTAAAGGGGGACGAACGCAAGCAAGCGCGCATTCGGACGCCCTACCCCTACAAGAGCGCCGAAGGAGATTAACTTCGGGTTCAATGTTGCTATATCCCAAATTAGGTTAGGATGGATTTTTTTGTCATTCCCGACCACGATCGGGAATCCATTCCTTTCATTCCCTTCCCCTTAGAAAGGGGGAAGGTGTGGATGGGGGTGTTTTTCCTTAATCCTCCATTTCCCATACTATTACAATCAAGGCCCCTCACAAGGCACGTTCGGCGGCGTGTCGTTACCCATATACGACGCGCACCTCTCTAGATCGGCGCAGCTAATCTTGGCCTGCTTGCTTTTGGGATCCATCGCCTCGTACGCCTCGACACTTACCGGGATGTTGTTGCATATGCTCATGTCGAAGTGGTCGTCCTGCTGTGCGCTCTCGTTCTGCCCGGCGCATGCTCCCAGAGCTAACGCGCCAATCACGAGCGCCATATACAAAATTTTCCTCGTCATCAGGAATCCTCCTATTTGAATTAACCGCATAATTTCCATTCATTATACACCCAAAATCCCTCAAAATGTTCAAGATAATCTCATTTTTTGTGTATTAAATCCGGAGGAACGGCTTCCACCCGCAATTATACCTCTGTACCTTATCCTGAACCCAGTCCCGTGCTACGACACGGGGTCAATTCAGGCATCCTTTTTCATTCCTCCACTCCCTTCCATCATGGAAAGCTGCCGACACCTCATTGCCTTTCCCCCGCCTCCGATTATATTTTTCAGGAGCAAAAGGAAATCACCATGTCAGACACTAAATCAGACCCCGGAAGCGACAAGTACCTCGCCGCCGACGTCGACAAATACTTCTACTACCTGAACATGATCACGGAAAACGTCCGGAACGGCTACAACCTCATGGTGCTGAAATACTGCGAGCTCTCGCTCCCCCTCATCCCCTCCCTCATCGAAAACACGAAACGCTTCTCGGGAGAGTTCGACATCACTACCATCCCCGCGATAGAGCTTGGGGCGAAGATATGGAGTCATAAGGGCAGACGGGACAAAATCGACGAGCTCGCGCGCCTCGTTTCCTCACATCCCGAGCTTTCCCCATGGCAGGTCCACATCGACCGCGCCTACGACCGCCTGAGCGAAGAGGAAAAATAGATCACCACAATCTCTAATCCGTCATTGCAAGGAAGCAAGGCAATATCATCTGCGTCATTTCGAGAGCCTGTCGAAGCATTAATATTTTTTCCCTCCCCCCTTTTCAAAGTGGGGGAGGGTTCGGGTGGGGGGTTTACCTTAGTACCCCTATCAATCCAGAGGGTATTTCTTCTTCCCCGACATTCACAGAATTTGCGTTAAGAAAATAGATTATTAAGGCGTGAAAATCTTTCATGGGACGATTCCGAGCAAGTAAGGAATCGGACGCCACTCGCTAAATACAATTATTTCACGAGTCTTGCTTCACTAAACCTTGATACTAATTAGGGTGGGATTGAAAGATTATAGCCTTAACTAAGATATTTTTAGCACAATTCTGTGCAGTCGTCACACTACGTGTGTGATTTTTGCTTCTTTTCATCAAGGAAAAGAAGAGAAATATATTTGCCTTCTCTTTTATCCGTCTTTTCGAAAGACCACACTATGTGTGTGATTTTTGCTTCTTTGTATCAAGACAAAGAAGATATTATCTATACTTTTTCTTTGTCATTGTGAGGGAGCGATTTGTCCCGATGTAGCCTGCTGGCAAATCCGGGAGTAAAGCGCAGCAATCTCATCTTTCCTTTCCCCCTTTGAAATTCCCCCACCATCCTTTATTCTTTTTCGTTGCATCGAAACCCATACAGGAGCAAAGGCTTGACCAGACTACTCATCGGAGCGGCGCTTATAGCAGCGCTATCTTTCCCTCTCCCCGCACTGTCTCAGGACGGCGGAGCGTACGTGATCGCCAAAAGTGAGCCTAAACAGCCCGTAAAAGCGGAGCCCCCGGCAGATAAGCCGGCGGCAGTCAACGACGCCGCGAAAAGCCTCACACTCGATGAAGTCCTCCGTAATTACTACCGGGCGATAGGCGGTCTCGGAAGCTGGCAGTCTGTAAACACATTGGTAATCAAGGGGAAAATACTCTCCCAGAAGAGGGAGTTCACCACGACCGCGGAGTACATGCGCCCCGATAAATGCAGGGTCGAATACTCGATAGGCGGCAAGCTCGTCATTCAGGCGTATAACGGGGAGACCGCGTGGCAGCAAAACCCCATCTCGGACAAGCCCTCCCCGGAGCCCCTCGACCGCGCGCGTACGAATTACCTCAGCGACAGGTGCGGTGTCGAAAGCCCGCTCATCGACTACGCGAAGAAGAAACACAAGGTCTCGCTCGAGGGCATGGAGTCCGTCGACGGCAAAGAGACTTACAAGATAAAGGTCACATACCCCACGGGGAATTTCCAGTTCTATTTCCTCGACGCGTCCAGGTTCCTCCCCCTCAAGACGATCGGGTTCTACACGGTCGAAGGCAGCGAGATCGTAATGATGACGAAATTCGAAGACTACAGGAAAACCGGGAACGTCGTCGTCCCCTTCAGACTCGCGATCGACAAGAAAGGCGGCGGACCCCACGAAGATTACGTTGTGGAATCGGTCACACTGAATTCGTCACTCGACCCCGGCATTTTCAACATGCCCTGATGCACACATCGCATCTACCTCTCATTCACAAAATATCAGTCATTCTGAACTTGTTTCAGAATCTCATTTTCCACCCCGTTCGTCCTGAGCCTGTTGAAGGATCGAAGAACGCAGGGACATGTAATTCCCGAAAATCTTTTCTTTTCCCCGACATACACAGAATTGGCGTTAAGAAAACAGATTATCGAGACGTAAAAATCTTTTAGGGGACGGTTCCGAGCAACTCAAGCCAAAGCAATCGGACGCCATTCGCTAAATGCAATTATGTCATGAGTCTTGCTTCGCTAAGCCTTAATACTAATTGGGGCTGAATTAAAAGATTTTAGTCGAGATAGTCTGTTTTTAGCCAATTCTGTGCTGTCGGATGATTTTTGCTTCTTTTCATCAAGGAAAAGAAGAAAATATGTTTGCCTTATCTTTGTTCTATGTCTTTCATAAAACGCACACACGTGCGATTTTTGCTTCTTTTCCTGAAGGAAAAGAAGAGAGATATCTTTGCCTTCTCTTTGCCATTGCAGGCGTATTGAAATGAAACGCGGCAATCTAGCGTCGAAACCCCGTTCGCCCTGAGCCTTTTTCAGAATATCATAAAGAGATGTATTATTACCCGTAACACCCGGTCAGGGGCATGCGGCCAGGCCCGGCACGCTGTTAAATCATAAATATCCAATGATAATGAAGAACAAGAGCGAACTAATCGTCCCCATCCTCGTCCTCGTCCTGCTCGCTGCAGTGCCCGCCTGGATACTCTACAAATACGCCGGAGACTTACTGTTCTACGAAACCCTCAGCGACAGAGGCGTCGAAACGACAGCTGTAGTCGCGATGAAGGGGATAATGGAGGACGGACGCCTCGTCAGGGCAAGCATCACTTCCCCTTCCGACGACCACCGCATCGTGGTTTCCCTGCGCATGCCGCGGGGGATCACCTCCGCCTGCACTCTCCGCGTGACGAAATACACATACGACGTCATAGCCAGGCACGATATATTGAACGTGGTCTACCTCCCTGAAGACCCGTCGAAATGCACTCTCCCCGACAGCGTCGAGCTTAACCTTTATCTCCTTATGTCCCTCGTCGCGGTCGCCCTATTCCTGCTCCTTCTCGCTGCCGGATTCACCTACTATATATACAAGTCATTCAGGAAACCGCCACGCGATAAACTCGTCCCCCTCACGACTGATCTCGGCATGCCCGTAGGCGGACTCGCCTGCCCGAAATGCGGCGCGCCGATGACGGAAGGCTACATGCCCACAGTCGGCGGCGTCTCGTGGAGGGACAGGGAGGACCCCATAGGAATCCCCACCATGCTGACGGGACTCCCGGGCACGGCCTTCTGGGTGAAGCGCCCCAAGCTCCACGCGTACAGGTGCGAGCCCTGCCGTATAATCGTCTTTAAATATGGCGGTTAAATACCTGCCTCATATTTATTATCGGCGCATCTTGACCGATGGCGCGGCTCATTGTTACGCCCGGATTATCCCGTATCAAGGTGTTCCTTTAAATTCCTATTGTAATTCCAGCTTTTTCCTATAATCTTCATTATCGTATCTACACAAACTCAGGAGTAGCCCGATGCGAAGGAATTTATACGTCATTTTGATTGCTATAGCCGTAACCGGATTACTGGGAATGGTTTCGTGCAGACGCGCGGATGAAAAGGAGAAGCCGAAGACGGCCGAGCAGAAGCCGGCTGCCCCTGATAAAGCAGCCCGGGAACAGCCCGGTCAGGTGGAAGAACCCGCTCCCGTACCAGCAGACAAAGACCTCGACACTATATTGACCAAATACTTCGACGCGATCGGCGGCCCCGCGAAATGGAACGACGTCCATTCGCTCAAATACACCGGCAAGATGGATTCGATGGGTAAGCTCTTCCAGATGGCGATTGTGTACAAGCGCCCCGATAAGTGCAGGATAGACTTCAGTCTCGGCCACATCTATTTCATTCAGTCTTACGACGGTAAAGACGCATGGAAATTCAACCCCACGACCCAAGGCAGCGCGCCCGAATTGCTTAAGGGCGACGAGGCGGAAGACCTTAAGGAGACGTGTGACTTCGACGGCCCGCTCATCGACTACAAGCACAAAGGTCATAAAATCGAGCTGATGGGAATGGAAAAAGTCGACGGCCACGACGCCTACAAGATAAAGGTCGGATTCAAAAGCGGGAACGTCGATTATTACTACCTCGACGCCAAAACATACCTTCCGTTCTTGGTGAAAGGGACTACTAAAGTTAAGGACAAGGAAGTTCCGTCCACCACGACAATCGATCAATACATCGAAACGGGCGGTGTGGTCATCCCCTACTACTTCAAGTTCGACGTAGAGAGCGGAGAGGGCAGTGAAGTAATAAAGGTATCGACGGTTGAAATTAACGCCAAGCTGGATGACGCTGTCTTCAGCTTCCCCCGCCGGATCGAAGACTCGTATTAGCACACGCAAACAGCGCGATTCTACGATTTCTGCGGTGATCCCGCATATCAAACATTTTTCAATAATTTCCCTCCCCTTTTCTTAAGGGCATGCTGCGAGCAAGCGAGCAGTCAGGACGTTTTCCCAACAATAGCAACATAGCCACTTCACTTCAGGCTAAACGTTTCCTAAACCAAAATAGTCTGGTGGGGGTTTACCTCAATATTCCTGCCATTCCCGAACGCCTTTTTCTCCCCCGACATTCACAGAATTGGCGTTAAGAAAATAGATTATTAAGGCGTCAATAAATCTTTCATGGGACGATTCCGAGCAAGTAACGATTGTAAGCAACAGTTCTGAGCAAGCGTAAGAACTGGACGCCAGTGGTAGATTTCAATAAAGCAAATGTATTGGGCACCAAGTAAAAAAATCAAAAACCGCACAATCGGACGACTTTAGCTGAATGCACTATGCTGATGTTCTTCGGATAATCTACTCAAGCCAAAACAATCGGACGCCATTCGCTAAATGCAATTATGTCATGAGTCTTGCTTCGCTAAGCCTTGATACTAATTGGGGCGGAATTGAAAGATTTTCGCCTTAATAAGATATTTTTAGCTAATTCTGTGCTGTCTTTTCATGAAACACACTACGTGTGTGATTTTTGCTTCTTTTCATCAAGGAAAAGAAGAAATAATATTTGCCTTTCTTTGTCTTTTTCATAATCCACACACTGTGTGTGCTGATTTTTTTTGTTATCAGGACAAAGAAAAAAATAATCCGCCGAATGTGCGCTGCTCAACGACCCCCACTCCTCCGCCCCGCCATCTCCCCGCCTCACACTTCATCGAATGCCGGGTGATACTTCGCCTCCCCGGTTACACCGTCGAGCGCCCCGTCTGCAAGCTCGATGACGAAGAAATAAGGGGCGAACTCTTCGCTCTTCCAGTAAATCCCCTTCCCGGACGCGTGCCGGAACCCGAACTTCGAGTAGTACTCCGGGTGCCCCAGGACGAACACGGCCTCTATCCCCTCTCCGGCGCAGGCTACGAGCCCCTCCTTTATGAGCACGGACCCCGTGCCCATCCCCTGACGCTCCGGCAGCACCGACATCGGCCCGAGACCTGCGGCCCTCAGCGGAGAGTCCCCCACTGTGACGGGAGTGAATAGAATATGTCCCACGGCAGCTCTGTCCCCGTCCTCGGCGACGAGCGATATGAAGGGACTAGCCTCCCCTCTCAGCCTGTCGACTAGCCTCCCCTCGTCCGCCCTGCCGAACGCGAGGAGGTTGATATTATATATATCCCATATATCCACAGGCTTCTCCCGCCTTACCCTGACCGTCACGTTAATAGTTTGACCGAGTTTTCCCCCGATGCATAACCCTATTTGTGCCCCTCCCCCGCCGCATCCTTCGTCGTATGTCCTGAATACTGACACTCGAAAGCTGACACATTACGGGGTATGAGCATGAAGAAAGCGGAATATTCCTTTCTCCACAGCAGGTTATGGAATTCCCTCGCCCGCGGCACACACATTGCACAATAATACGAGACCGGCGCGCAGCCGCGTGTTAAAATATAAGAAGGAGGGACATTCACATGAGTCTTGAAACTTTATGCCGCAGAGAGATAGCCTGTGTAGACATCAAAACAAAAGTAATAGAAGCGACACAGCTTATGGAAGAAAAGAACGTAGGGAGCGTAGTCGTCATTCAGAACGACAGGCCGGTCGGCATCGTCACAGACAGGGACGTCGTGATACGGGTAGTCAACAAGGGTCTTGACCCGGCGAAATGTTTGGTAGCCGATATAATGTCCCTCGAGCTTGTAACCCTTAACCAGGGGACGGGCTTATACGAAGCCCTCGAGCAGATAAAGGAGAGCGGCAGCAGCGTGAGGCGCTTTCCGATCGTGGACAATCACGGCGCGATCAAGGGCATAATAACGCTCGACGACGTCATCTTTCTCCTCGGGAAGGAAATGTCGGACGTCGCCGAAATAATCGAGAGCGAACGCCCGCGCTTGTGATTATTAATTCCTTTCCTTGTTTGATTTCCTCTCCCCCACGAGGGAGGGAACTATTTCGACAAATAGGAGAAATAGGACATCTTACCGTAACCGCACTTAAGCTACTGGACCTCCGGCTAATTGTTCCTTAATCCAAATTAAGGTGAGGGAGTACCTTAAAATTCCTGTCATTCCCGACTACGATCGGGAATCCATTTACAGTCATCCTGAACTATGTCCCGGACTACAATTTCGGATGAGCGAGGAATGGGGCGCCTTTGGCTAAATGTGACAGCGAACCTGTTCCACGGTCATTCGTCTATCAATCCAAAAAATCCGGGATCTATTCTGGATCTCGTTTCTCATCTGTCATTGCGAGGTTGCAAAGCAACCGCGGCAATCTCGTCTTTCGCCTTTTTCTTCCCGACATTCACAGAATTGGCGTTAAGAAATCGGATGTTAACGCACGAAAAAAATGTTTCAGGGGACGATTCCGAGCAAGTAACGGTTGTGAGCGACGTTCTGAGCAAGCGTAAGAACTGGACGCCAGTGGTAGATTTCAATAAAGCAAATGTATTGGGCACCAAGTAAAAAAATCAAAAACCGAACAACCGGACGCCCTACGCTGAGTGCATCAATGCAAATGTTTGGTTCAGCAGCGGCAGAAAACAAAATGAATCGGACGCCCTTTCCTAAATGCAATAACGTCATTACTCTTACTTCATTGTAAGCCACGATGCTAATTAGGGAGGAATTGAAAGATTTTAGCCTGAATAAGATATTTTTAGCCAAATTCTGTGCTGTCTTTTCATGAAACACACTACGTGTGTGATTTTTGCTTCTTTGCATCCCTGTCCTGAATTCATTTCAGGAAAGACAACGAAGAAATTACCTTCGCCTTTACCCGGCAGGTAAATCCGGCCCTCCCCCCCGGATTGACACAGCCCCGCCTTTATGAGACTATCTCTAATTAGGCGCACATCACGTTTTGTGCCTTTATAAACCGAGGGAGAAACGCCCGTGCTCAAGACCCCCGAAGAATACGTCGAAAGCCTGAGAGAGCTCAACCCCGTCGTTTACATTAAGGGCAAACGGCTGAAAAACGTACCCGATGAGCCCCTGCTCAAGCCCGGCATAAACGCGGTCTCGGTCACTTACGAGCTCGCGCTACTGCCCGAATACTCGGAGACCATGACGGCCGTATCCCACGTCACGGGCAGAAAGATAAACCGCCTCCTCCACATAAACACGAACCAGAATGACTTATTAAAGAAGCTCGAGATGGTGCGGCTCCTATGCCGCGAGACAGGGTGCGCCCAGCGCTACCTCTGCCACGACGCGCTCAACGCGCTCTACGAAACGACTCACAACCTGGACCTCCAGTTCGGCACGGACTATCACGTAAAATTCCTCACATACCTCGAATACTTGCAGGACGCGGACCTCACCACGTGCGTCGCCATGACGGACGCCAAGGGCGACCGCTCGAAGCGACCGCACGAGCAGCACGACCCCGACCTCTACCTCCGCATAGTCGACAGGAACGACCGCGGCATTGTCGTCCGCGGCATCAAGGCAATAGTCACGGGCGCCCCGTACACGCACGAAATAATAGTACTGCCCACACGCAGCATGACGGCGGAGGACGAAGACTACGCGGTATCGTTCGCAATCCCCATAGATACGGCGGGAGTCGAGCTCGTCTCGCGCCAGGCCGGAAGGCCCGGGGAGACGGGCGCGCCGCTCACTTCCCGCTACGGCCAGGCGACGGCGCAGATACTTTTCGATAACGTCTTCATCCCCTGGGACAGGGTCTTCCTCGCGGGCGAATGGGAGCTGGCAGGGTCTCTCACCGAGAGCTTCGCCACGCATCACAGGCTCTCCTGCATCGGAGCGAGGGCGGGCCTGGGCGACATGCTCATCGGCGCATCCGTTTCTCTCGCCGAGGCGAACGGTCTCGACCCGCAAAAAACAGGACACATCAGGGACAAGATTTCGGACCTCATAAAGTACGTGGAATCTTCCTACGCGTGCGGCGTCACGTCCGCAGTTTTCGGAAAGGAAACCCGCGCGGGCAGCTTCATCCCCGACGCCGTTTACTCCAACATCGGGAAGCTCCTCCAGGGCGTCCACATATACGATATGTTCAGGATCGTCCACGACACCGCGGGCGGTATACTCGTCTCGTCCCCCTACCCCGAGGACATGGAATCCCCGGCTGTGGGCGAAAGGCTCACGCGTTACCTCCAGGGCAGGGAAGACATCCCCGCCGACTACAGGGTTTCGATCGCGAGGCTGCTGGAGGACATCACGGCGTCTTATCAGGGCGGATGGTACTCGGTAATAAGCATATCCGGCGGCGGCTCCCCCGAAGCCACGCGCCTCGAGGTCATGCGCAGATACGACATAGAAGAGCGCAAATCCCTCGTCGAAAAAATCACCGGCGCCTAGCACGCATTGTGAACTCACACACGTAGTGTGTTTCTACGATCTCCCGATCACTCCTCGGCACCGGCCAATATTTGAAACCCATCCCGTTCGTCCTGAGCTTTTTTTTATTTCCTTCCCCTTAACAAGGGGGAAGGTGAAGGATAGGGGGTGATAGATCAGTTATTGCGAGGGGGCGTTGTAGCCGACCGCGGGAATCTCATCTTTTGCTTTAATTCCCTCCTTAGAAAAAGGAGGGTTAGGGAGGATTTGTCTTTCTTGTCATTCCCGAAGAACTTTATCGGGAATCCATTCTTTTATCCAGCATTGCGAGCAGAGCCAGCGAAAGTTAATGCAACCGTAGCAATCATGCCTTCCAGATTTATTTCCCTCCCCCTCGATGGGGGAGGGTTCAGGTGGGGGTGTACCTTAATATTTCTGTGTTTTATTTTTATATCCATGATTTTTTTTCATGAACTATATTTACATATATGCAATAGCGGAATTAAGACAAGCGCCCCGGAATGTGCTAATCTATCACTGTAAACGATCATGGGCGAGAAAAAAGAAGACCCCGGAGCATCCGGAGATAAGGAGCAGCTTCACTGCACCGAAGAATGCATGATCGGCCTCGAGGAATGTGCCGAATGCGGGGCGTGTGTGCACTGCTCGGACGGGGCGCATCTCGATGAAGACGAGCTGCCCCATCACTGGAAGCGCTTCATAGAAAACAGCAAAAAGTCCACCTGAATCGCCGAAGAGCCCTGTCACGACATGACAGGCATTTAAAACGCGAAAACATCCCCCGCACGGATTATGGGCACTAATCCGAGATACGCTTTCTAGTCCGGATACCGGGAGTCATGGACTCCGGTATCAGAGGCATGAAATCAAGCTTGTCAAAACAAACAAATAGAGAACGGCAGATAGTGTCTTTCCGGAGAGTTCGTCGTGTCCGCTGTGTGAGTTAACTTGCCTTTATGAGGTTCAGTTCGAGATGTATGTCGCGCGCCGCTGTAATAATTACTGATCAGTACTGGTCGAGATTGTATGACAAACTAATTTGAATATCAGCCTTCTGCTTTTAAACTCTTGAGTATTCCCCGCTCCTGTCTCGCCCTCGCTTCGAAATCCTGAAGCGGAGTAACTTCCCACTCCAGCACTCCCCATACAGGGAGAGACCTGAGCATCCGATCGAGATCGTCGTGTGAATCGGCCTCCGCGACGAACACGAAGGCTCGGTCACCAACCGGAAGACCCCCTACGATCGTCCCTTCGTCCTCAAGCTCTTTGAGCTCGTCGAAAGCCGGAATCACAACACTTTCGAGGACCTCGACTTCTTCCTCGGGCGAAAAATACCCGGGACCCTCGGTCCCCATAACAAGATATTTCATATATCCCCTCCTAGTCTTGTCAAGCATGTCAGACCAAGCCTAGTTATTATAAAACTGAATGATGTTCTGTCCAGTAATACTATACTGGAGAAAATACGCTTCGTTGGAAATAAGTGAAAGTAGAGGATATCGAGCAGGGTAGAAGTTGAGCAACTCCCACCGATCACTACATTATTTTATCGTAAAGAGGCTATAAACCCGGGCCCGCTCTATTTTAGGGAAGGAATAAAAAAGTGCTGCCAGAGCTTTAAGCCCGGCAGCACTCTAATGCCGCAATTAGGGTTGCCCATACCCTTTTTTTATTTGCCTGCGGCAAAAATCATTCTTGTCGAAATCACGATTTACCTACTCTTCATATAATATAACACTTTTTGTCTCCTGAATATTCCCCGCAATGAATATATATATACGAAATTTGTCATCGATTCGATCCAAATTTGTATTGAGTGTGCAATAACTGGGGAGCGTCCTGATTATTTAAGACAGGGAGAGATCGTCCTACATTCTATCCCGGTATCCAAGATGGCGGTAGGTGGAGGGAACGGACCCGGGATAGGAATGTAGGAAATCTTCCTTATTCGGTTTGTTTAACGCGGTTTGCGAGGAAATTTAATTTTCCGGATAAAATAGTACCCAATACCCTCCTCGTATACCACTCTTTTTTTCAGCTGTCCTGAATCCGCCATCATCCGAGTGCGATAAAGAGGGTCAGAGAGGATTCAATTTCTTGTCCGTTCGTCCTGAGCGTGTCGAAAGACGTCATTCCCGACCACGACCGGGCTTGCCACGGCGACGCCCTGACGAGCCGGGAATCCATTCCTTTAATTTCCCTCCCCTTATTAAGGGGAACTGCTTCGAGCAAGCAACGGATTCGAATAAGCGAGAATCCGGTCGCCTCTGGTTGAATACTGAAATGCTAATGTTCTTGGGATACTCTATTGAAGCCAAAATAAGTAGGTCACACTTACAACAAAGGCAACGAAGGTGCTTATCTCCGGCTCAACAATGCCTGAGCCAAAATAGTTTGGGTGGGGGGATTACCTTAATTTTTCTGTCATTCCCGAATGTCTCTATCGGGAATCCACTTTTTTGTATTTAAGATTTGTCTTGCTGAACAACAGCCGCAAGCAATCCCGCAGTCGATGTACCCCGGCTAATTGCCGAATTGCAAATTAATCAGCTCTCACCTCAATGTTATTCTCTGATTGTGTCTCGGGGAATAAAAGTTTTATAGAAATTCCGGCGGGAGTCCGGCTACACCGGCCTCAGCTTCTCGCGTATCTTCTCGAGGGACACACGGTAATGCTCCCCGTACTGCCTGTACGCGCCGTCCTTGAAGAGCTCGTGCGCCCTCAACCTGATCTGACGCTTCATTTCTTCGGGAAACGTGTCCAGGTTCCGCTCGGAAAGGAACACCGCCGAATAGCACGAGATGTTGTCCTGCCCCCGTATGAATACGTCGGCGAGCATCCTCGCCGAACCCTCCGCATCCGACTCCCCGAGCACGTAGACGCATGCCTCCTGCCAGATGTGCGTCCTGCTCCCGAACATCTTTTTCAGCGCGTGCCAGTCGAGGTCCGAAAAACCCGTGATAATATCCCTGCCCTCATGGAAATCCTGCTCGTACCAGTTATCGCCGGGATGGATGTTGCCGTTCGCCGTATGCTCTTTAATGTGCCTGTCGAAATATTCCGTAGCGTCCATTTTCCTCATAAACCCTGCGCCTGCCCGGATGAGCCCTCTCGTTCGTCCGTTCGGGATAGTACAGTTTATTTTACACAAATTATTCTCCGTGGCTAACCATTTTCAAAGGTCTTATTCGTTTCCGTCATCCTGAAATTTATTCAGGATCTCACCTTTGTCTTTTCCGTGAATTTTCCTCTCCCCGGCGTGGAACCATTACGCACGGGTAAGCAATCGGACGCTTTTCCAAAAAAGCGCAGGAGTTCCTTAGCTTCCGTCTCAACGTTGCCTAAACCAAATCAGGATGAAGGTGAAGGGGTACCTTAACATGCCTGTCATTCCCGGCCACGAACGGGAATCTCGCCTTGTCTATTCCCCGACATTCACAGAATTGGCGTTAAGAAAATAGATTATCGAGACGTAAAAATCTTTTAGGGGACGATTCCGAGCAAGCAAGGAATCGGACGCCATTCGCTAAATGCAATTATGTCATTGAGTCTTGCTTCGCTAAGCCTTAATACTAATTGGGGCGGAATTAAAAGATTTTAGTCGTTAATAGTGTTTTTAGCCTCATTCTGTGCTGTCTTTTCGAAAGACCACACTACGTGTGTGATTTTTGCTTCTTGTTCAAGAAAAAGAAAAAAACGATAATCCGCCGAATGTGGGCTGCTGAAACTTTGCACGCACTAACTTACACCGCATTTCCATAATTGCTGTAACGCAATTCCTCCCTCACTCCTTATACTTCACGCTGCACCCGTAGGGCTTCGTCTCCGGCATACTGACCGGCTTCCCCGCGAGCGCTTCTGTGAGGGCGAGGTCGATGTAGTTTGTCGCCTTAGGTATATCCTCCACTTCCGTCGAAGCGATGCTGTCGGCTGCTCCCATGTAGACGAGCTTCCCCTCGGGGTTTATGATAAAAATATCGGGCGTGGTCTTGGCCCCGTAGAGCTTCCCGATCTCCCCCGACGGATCGAGCACGATGTACGTTGAGGACGCTCCGTACGCCTCCGCCTCCTTCCTCGACATCGCGGCGTCCCTGTAGTTGGCGTGACCGTCGCTGGTCGAGTTTATCGAGATCCACACTACCCCCTCCTCCGTGTACTTCCTCTGGAGGTCCTGCATCTTGTCGCTCTTATAGTGCTTCTCCGTGAACGGGCATCCGTGGTTGAACCACTCCAGCACCACGAACTTCCCCTTGAAATCGGAGAGCTTCGCCGAAGTCCCTTCAATGTCCGTAAACGTGAACTCGGGGGCGGGCTTGTTTATAGCGGGTTCCGACGCACGCGCCTCCCCCGGCCCCGATAGCGCCAGTAACAATGACCCCAGAATCAGCAACATTGCGGATGCGCTCACTTTTGCTCCCATTGGATAAGCTCCTTTTCGGGCCCGGATGAGGAAAAAGTATAACCGCCGATCCCGACGATAGAAGCGGGAAATTTCATTCAAAATCCACCCTCACCTCCTTTCAGACCTCCCGGATTCCCCGGTTTATTCGCTCTGCGTACGATTTTCGTGTATTCACTGATGCTCAGAATTAATATATATTAATTGACACATATCTGTTTTAATGTATTATTTGGTTATAGCAGAAATCCAAGGCTCGTCCGACCGGGCGTATATATTAGGGTTGCCCATACCTCCAAAATTATGTATATGGCGATCGGCTGGACGTTAATAATCCGTCCTGCCTTCAAATATAGTGCTAAAGTAATACATGAACTATGATGTTTAGCATATCAATTTCATTTAGTTCCCTTTAATTCACGTACCGCATTACTTCTCCGGCTCAAGAAAATGAAACCGCTTTAAATTTGTATATCTAATCCGCTGATAACAGAAATTTATTTATAGTCCGGGACAGGATTAGGGTATATCGCTGCCATTGCGAGACCGCGGAGTAACGTCGGCAATATCATTTTTTTAAGCCCATCACCATGTACTTTGTTCCAGAGTCTCATTTTTATCCTGCATCGTGCATCCCACCCACCCTACCCCGACCTGTCGCGAAATTTAGCCCCTCGAAATCGCCCCGCTTTCTGGTATGCTCTTATACTCTAAAAAAACGGCAGGGGGGCCGCGCTGCCTCAGCCGGTAAAATTCAATCATCACAGGAGTAAGAAATGGGTTTCGAAGAATCGGTCAATAAGCTGAGCGGATATTCTAACGACAAACATCCCGTCACGACGCTCTATCTCAAGCTCGGCCCGAAAGAAAGGGAAAACTTCGGCTACAAGATTACGCTCAAGAACCTCGCCAAAGGGCTCAGGGACGAAATAGGAAAAAGGGGGTTATCGAAGGACGCCCTCGAATCGGTCGAAGCGGACCTCGCGAAGATTCAGAGCTTCGTAGATAGCTCGAACGGCCTCACCGAATGCAGGGGCATAGCAATTTTCTCATGCTCCGGCGGCGGGCTCTGGGAGACACTCAAGCTCCCCTCCCTCTCCCGGAACCAGCTACTGATAGACCGCTCCCCCGTAATGGGCCAGCTCTTCAAGATGGACGACGAGAACAAGGGAATCGTCACCGTGCTCATCGACCGGAAAAAGGCGCGCATATTCAGCATAGGCCTCGACGGCGCCACGGAAGTACTCGATTACTTCTACCCTGCGGCGGAGCGCTCGACGAAGTTCCATAACCCCCAGGGAAAGTACAACAAGAAAGGGACATCACTGGCCGGCTCTAGGAATTTCTCCCAGGGCTTCGGCGAGTTCAATTTCAACAGGATGATAGAGAACGAGATACATCAGCACTTCAAATACATCACTCAGAAGCTCAAGGACTACTGCCGTAGTGAGAATGTTCACTGGCTCGTCCTCGGCGGGACGGAAGAGAACATAACGGAATTCTCGCACCACCTCCCGACCGCCATCAGGGAGAAGCTGGCGGGGACCGTAACCATCGACCTCGAGCGCGTGAAACCTTCTCTCGTCACGGAAGCTTCTCTCGACATAATCGAAAGAACCAGAGCCGAAAGGCAGAAGATGCTGCTTCAGGAATTCGCGGACAAGCTCGCCGTGGGCTACGCCGTTGACGGGCTCAAGTCCACACTCGACGCGCTCAGGAACGGCCAGGTGAGGGTGCTCCTCGTCGAAGAAGGTTTCAGTCAGCCGGGATTCGTATGCCCCGATTCGGGCGTTTACCTCACGGACGGGAGTGAAAAATGTAACGGCGGCGGCGAGCCCATACCCGTGACCGATCTTGTGGACCGCGCGATCGAGGAAGCGTTCAACCAGGGCGCCGAGGTCGAGATAATCCAGGACGAGCCCTACAAGAAACCCGTCCACGGCGCGGGCGCGATTCTCCGTTTTAAACTTTAATTCAAATAAATCGGTATGGGTGGCATCCTGCCGCGATCTTTTTCAATCCCTTCCTTAGGAAAAGGAGGGCCAGGGAGAATTTATACAGCCCTCGTTTTTTATCTGTCATTTCGAGCGCACTCGAGAAATCTATCTTTTGCCTTTCCATTCCCGACATCACAGAATTGGCGGCGGGCAAGCGCCGCATATAAATTTCCCTCCCCCTTTTCTTAAGGGGAACTGCTGCGAGTAAGCGAGCAGTAGGACGCTTTCCCAACAAAAGCAACAAAGCCACTTAACTTCAGGCTAAATGCTTCCTTAACCAAAATAGTTCGGGTGGGGGTTTACCTTATGCGGAAACCTGGAATCAAATCTTTATCATTTCAAAATGGAGATAGCCGAATCTAAAACGGAAACCCGAAGTTCACGGAGAAAGCCTTCATGTCCCCGAACAGGTACCCGACGCCTATCCTGGGATCATTCAGAACCCAGAGCTTCTTCGGTGTCGCAAAACCCAAGGTCGTAGCAATCTCGAACTGGTTGTCGACCCTGAGCGGAGGTTTGAAAGCCCTGTCAAAAGTCGTGTCGGGAATGAAGTAATACCAGTTGAAGTAAACGCTCATATCCGGCTCGTAACCCTTAACCGTAAACCCGAGCGGGTGTTTCACGTCTATACCGTTTTCGAGCAAAGCGAAGGATTGCTCGACGCTTTGCTTGAAGTTCGTATTCCCCGCCCACGATAGCCTGTTTCCGAGGCTAAACGTGAAATCCTTCCAGAACATCTGGTAGAGACTCCCCACTCCGAGCGCGTACACAAAAACAAATGAATCGTCCACGCTCAGCCCGTTCGGAGTCGAGCTGTCGTAGACCTGCCATGCGAACCCGGCGTTTATGAAAGGCTTTATATGCCAGTGCCTCACCGGCTCCCACTGGAGCTCCACACCCGGGATCGCGCTCATCATGTCCTGGTCCACCTTTATCCTCGTCCCGTCGGGTTCTGTTTCCCTGAACCTGAACCGCCCGTAGAATACCGGCGTATTGAGCACGAGCTTGAGCTTCTCGCTTCCGAGGAAATCGTTAAGGGTAAATGATAGTGGGAGGCTGTACACCTGTACGTCGAGCCCGCCTATGTTATACGAGCCGAACCCGAGCTGGAAGGCGTATATGAAATTGACCTCTACTTCCCCTTTCTTGTCTTTAGCGGACGATACGTTCGCGAGCGGCACGGCTGCGGTCAGGGTAACGAGCATAAGAAAAACCAGCGGTCTGCGGCACTTCATCAGAGGAAAATTAAATACCCTTTTTCGTATTTAATCAAGACGGGTTAATAAATATTTCACAGAATAGATCTCGCAGTTGTACAGAATTGCAGCCGCAACCATTACTTACCTGTCATCCTGAATTTATTTCAGGAATAGTCTTTCCATCTTTTATTTCCCTCTCCCCTCACAGCACGCCCGTCAGCAGCCCTATAATCCCTCCGGCGAGCACGAGCCACGTCGAATTCACGCGCAGGAAGAATAGCGCCCCCGCCGCGGCTACGCCTATAGCTATCGTAAGGGGGTCCGGGAACGAAGCCTTGGCCAGATCGATCGTAACAGCAGCCATAAGCCCAAGCGATGATGCATTCACGCCGTCGAGCGCGGCCCCCGCCCAGGGCGACCTCCTCAGCTTCGGTATCAGCGGGTTGCTCGCGGCTACGAATATGAACGAAGGGAGGAATATCCCGAGCGTCGCGAGTGCCGCTCCCGGCACTCCTCCGAGCACGTACCCTATCGCCGTCGCCGTGGTAAACCACGGCCCGGGCGTTACCTGCCCTATCGCCACCACGTCCAGTAGCTGCTGGTGTGTGAGCCATCCGCGGTGCACGACGAAATCGGAGTTGAGAAATGCGAGCAGTACGTATCCGCTCCCGTAGAGCACAGAGCCAATCTTGAGGAATACGAGAAATATCGAGGTCAGGGACACTCCCTTCTCGTATGCCGTGGTTACGTCTATCCCCAAAACGGGGACGAGGAGCGCCGTGAGGCTCTGCCCCCTCAGTCTGCGGAGGTTCTTCCATAGCATCACGAAAAGCCCCCCGCCGAAGAGGAGCGCGATCTCGTTCACACCTAAGAGGTAAGAGACCGCGACTGCTATCCCCGTCAGTATAGCGACAGGCTCCCTCACCGCCTTACGCCCGAGAAAGATAAGCGCCTGTAGCACGATCGCGATGATGACGGGCTTTATGCCGTAGAAGATGTAGCTGCCTTCGGGTGTTGAGCCGTAGCGGACATAGACCCAGGCGAGCGCCGTCACGATGACCGCCGCCGGAAGTATGAAGCACGCCCCCGCGACGATCAGCCCCCTCCACCCTGCGCGGAGGTATCCCAGGTGTATCGCCATCTCGGTCGAGTTCGGTCCCGGTATCAGGTTCACGGCCCCGATGAGGTCGAGGTAGCTCTCGTCGTCGAGCCACTTCTTCCTGCGCACCGCCTCGTCGTGCATTATGGCTATCTGCGCGGCAGGCCCCCCGAACGCGGTCGCCCCGAGTCTCAGGAACAGCAGCGCCAGCTCCTTCAATCTTCCCGAATCCCGTTTTCCCTCGTCGCTCATCTTCCCGTCCGGAAGTCAGTGAGAATCACATGTCATTATATATGAAGATTTTAAAGATTCGATTCACCGGAGCCACGAGTAATCGCCGGGATGAAATCCCGCTTATATTTAATTTCCCCCCTCGATAGGGGGAGGGTGCGGGTCGGGGACCACCCGGATAAAATCCAGCCTGTTCTTAGCTTGTCGAAGGACGCATTATTATTTCCCCCTAGAAAGGGAGAAGGTGAGGATGGGGTGATATTTCCCGTTTGTCCTGAGCAGGAGCCTGTCCTGAGTTTATCGAAGGATCGAAGGACGTATTAATTGTCATTGCAAGCGGAACGAAAATGTAAGCGCAGCAATCACTTCTTTTTTAGATTTAATTCCCTCCCCCCTTTTCAAAGTGGGGGAGGGTGGGGGTGGGGGGTTTACCTTAATCTTTCCGTCATTCCCGACCGCTTTCATCGGGAATCTCATCTTTTTTCTTTGTCATTGCGAGCGCAGTGAAACGAAGCGCAGCAATCTTGCCTTTTCCTTCCCCGACATTCACAGAATTTGCGTTAAGAAAACCGCTTGTTAACGCGTGAAAATCGTTTCAGGTGTGTGGGTGGAATTGAAAGATTTTAGCGTTAACGATGGATTTTTAGCACAATTCTGTGTGTCGGATGATTTTTGCTTCTTTTCATCAAGGAAAAGAAGAAAACTATTTTTGCCTTTTATTTTTCATTCCTTTGCTATTTCTTTGTCATTTCGAGCTGCGAAGAAGCGCGGCAATCTCATCTCTTTCTTTCAGTCACCGGACGTGTAAGAAAACCCTCACAGCCAATCCGCCGCGCGGTTCACCTTCTTTTTCTTTTTCTTCCCCTTGTCCTTATACCTCTCCCGCGCTTCCTCAATCGTCTGGAGCGCGGCCTCCTTGTTCCTCCACCCCTCGACGTGCACGTTCTTTTTCTCGAGCGTCTTGTAGGATGCGAAGAAGTGCTCTATCTCCCTCAGCAGATGGGGCGGTATCTCGGTCAGCTTCTCGATGTGGTTCCAGTGCGGGTCGTCCACAGGGACGCAGAGTATCTTCTCGTCGGGCCCCTTCTCGTCCCCCATCATGAACATCCCTATGGGCTTCGACAATATAATGCACCCCGGGAACGTGGGCTCCCAGAGCAGCACGAGCGCGTCGAGCGGGTCGCCGTCCCCCCCGAGCGTGTCCTCTATGAACCCGTAATCGCTCGGATAATGGACCGAAGCGTAAAGAAGGCGGTCAAACTTTATCCGCTTCTTTACCTTATCGTACTCGTACTTATTCCTCGACCCCTTTGTGATCTCCACCATCACGCTTACCGTGTCGGTATCCTTGGCCATGCCCTTCTCCCTGCTCCTGCTGTTTTAATATAGGGAACATTATACAACGGTTTCAGGCAGGTGCGAACATGCAGCCTTTCCGTTAATCCTTTATTTTCTATTCGTATGCAGACAAGGGGGAGGATAGGGGAGCACCTTAATAATTCCGACATACCTCAGCCCGTTCGTCCTGAGCCTGTCGAGGGATGTTATTGCGAGCTGCTGAGCGGCGCGGCAATCCGGTCTTTCGTCTTTTTCTTTTCCCCGACATTCACAGAATTGGCGTTAAGAAAATCGATTATTAAGGCATGAAAATCTTTTAGGGCTGCGGCGGAATTAAAACATTTTAGCGTTAACGAGGGATTTTTAGCACAATTCTGTGTGTCGGATGATTTTTGCTTCTTTTCATCAAGGAAAAGAAGAAACTATCTTTGCCTTTGCTTTTTCTTTCCTTTGTTTTTTCAAAAGGCGCAATGCCGAACACGATCCTCATATCCATTTCTTCCTCCTGAAGTAATAGACCATCCCCATGGCAATAATGAACATGAACAGGATTGCGCCCGGGTACCCCAGATGCTGGTGGATCTCGGGCATATAATCGAAGTTCATCCCGTAAATGCCCGCGATGAAAGTGAGCGGGATGAATATGGACGCCATCACGGTGAGGAGCTTCATCACCTCGTTCATCCGGTTACTCGAAAGCGAGAGATACGTTTCCAGCATCCCCGCGATCATGTCCCTGTATGATTCGGTCGTATCCATTATCTGCATCGAATGGTCGTATAGGTCCCTGATATAGAGCTTGGTGTCGTGTTCTATCAGGGGCGATTCGGATATCTGGAATTTATGAACGAGCTCTCTCAGCGGAAATGTATATTTCCTCAGCAGCACCACCTCCCTTCTGAGCCCGTAAATGTCCTTCAGGGTTTCAGCGTCCGGCTCCTCGAGCAGCTCGTCTTCGATCTCCTCGATCAATTCACCAAGCGTTTCGAGCACTACGTAATAATTATCGACTATCGCGTCGGCAAGTGTGTACATAAGATAATCGGCGCCGGCTTTTCTTATTTTCCCCTTGCCGGTCCTTATCCTCTGCCGAATAGGCTCGAACACGTCCTCTTCCCCTTCCTGGAATGAAATAACGGTATTTTTACACAGGAGCAGGCTCACCTGCTCGGCGTCTATCCGTCCGCTTTCCCGATCGACGAGGACCATCTTGAGTATTATAAAAATAAAATCCACGTAATCGTCGAGCTCCGGCCGCTTGTCCGTGTCGAGTATGTCTTCGAGCGCGAGCGAATGGATACCGAAGTGCTCGCCGATCTTATGTATTACCTCCGTATCGTGGAGACCGTTCACGTTGACCCACGTAACGGTCTCTTTATCCGCATACACCAGGCATTCGTCCACGCCCTCGTATTCCCTCTCCGTGACATTGTCCTGGTCGTAGTCGAGCACCGTAAACCTGACCTTCTCCGCCTTCTTCTCCCCGATGTGTATGAGGGCGCCCGGATGAAGCCCGCTCGTTTTGTAGGCCTTCTTTCCCGTTACAGATGTTTTCTTCGCTTTTCCCGTCATATCAAATCCGGCCCCCGTATTGACCCTGAACCGTGGCCGCTCCTCCGGACTATTCTAATTCATAGACCTGCCCCAGGACAAGCCCCTCCCGGAGCGCTCATCGATATTGATACGCTGCTTCCGGCAACACAGATCCGCCCCTTTCATTCCCATCTTTGAGCAGTTTTCCCTTCCCCATATCAAGGGGGAAGGTGAGGATGGGGGTGTACATTAATTTCAATAACCCATTCGCCCTGAGCGCACACGTAGTGTGCAGTCGAAGGATCGAAATTTGTCATTTCGAGCATCGCGAGAAATCTACTTTAGCCTCTCTTATTAATTCCCTCCCCATTTCCAAGGGGGAGGGATAGGGTGGGGGTTTACCTCAATATTCCTGTGATTCCAAAACGCCTTTACCGGGAATTTAATCTTTTGATGACATTCACAGAATTGACGGCGGGCAAGCACCCGCAGACTTATAATATCGAACAACCATCCCACCCTCCATCTTTTTGAGGACATCACAGAATTTGCGTTAAGAAAATAGATTATTAAGGCGTGAAAATCTTTCAGGGGACGATTCCGAGCAAGCAAGGAATCGGACGCCCTTTCCTATCAGTGATAGGTAATGAGCCTCGAATATCAATAAGCTACGAAGCTAATTTGGGAGGAATTGAAACATTTTAGCCGGAATAAGATATTTTTAGCACAATTCTGTGCAGTCGGTGATTTTTGCTTCTTTTCAGGCTACGGCAGGCTCAAACGGAAAAGAAGAGAAATATATTTGCCTTTCTTTTTTCTTCGTATTTTCGAAAGACCACACTATGTGTGTGATTTTTGCTTCTTTGTATCAAGACAAAGAAGAAACATATCTTTGCCTTTTCTTTATCATCGTAAGCGCACTGAAATGAAGCGCGGAAATCTCATATTAAACTCGTTCCCGCTGAGCAGTGAGCCTGTCCTGAGCCTGTCGAAGGATCGAAGGGTCTCTTTTAATTCCCCTCCCCTCCAATTGGAGGGGAGGGGATAGGGGAGAGTAGGGGAAGTATGTAAATAAAAATAATTCAGATCATTCCAGGAATCACTGCTGATCCTCACGTATGCAGCAGCCCCAGAATCATCATCCCCAGCATGGGGGAGAATGACGCGTGCTTCATTATCATGTGAGAAAGACGCGGACGGAAAAGTACCTTCCTTAACATATCCACGGTTAAAAAACGCGTCCTGTTGAGGTTTCTCTTGAGATCGTAAGTGCGGCGCTCCTTGCCGATTTCGAGGTTCTCCCCGATGTGCCTACCGCCCTGCAGGGCGAGGCTGATTCCGAGGCCCGTGAACGGGTCGATTATCCCGGAGGCGTCCCCTATGTTCCACACCCCTGGAAACGATCCCATCCTTCGTGCGAAGACGCTCCCCATAGCCTCCCATTCCCCCACGGGCTCGGCCCCGGATAATTTCTCATAGACCGGATGAGACGCCGGGAGTATATGCTTCAGTATATCGAGCGGGTGCCCGGTCATTAAAGACACCTGGTCTTTCCTTATCTGAAACGAGAGGTTGACGATCCCGTCCTCGATATCGACCAGGCCACCGTACCCGCCGTCGTAAAAAAAGAGCTCCGCAGCGTCCCCGCAGGAAACGCCTCGCAGGTGCACTTTAAAGGCGTAAAGAAATTCTCTGCACTTTTTATCCTTGTATCCGACCCCTTTGAGTCCCGAGGCGTTTATCACGGCTTTCGAGCGGTACGTCTCTCTCCTGCCCGTTTTGTTGTAAGCCCCTTCCACCCTGAAGAGCCGCGTGCCCCGCTCCCTCTCCACGTTATCCACGCGGAACCCCTCTATCCCCAGGGCCCCTTCACGGCGCGCTTCCTCGAACAGGATCGTGTCGAACCTCTCCCTGCTCATCGCGACTCCGTATTCATCTCCGGGGAATCCGAGCTCGGCCCTGGCCCCGCGGGAGGAATAGAAGATGACCTTTTTCACCTTATTGGCTCCGGCGTCCTCTATCTTGCCGAGCACGCCTAACTTCCTCAGCTCCTTCACCCCGAGCGGAGCGACCATCTCCCCGCAAACCTTGTCCCTCGGCATGAACCTCTTTTCCAGCACTGCCACACCGAAGCCGCGCCTCCTGAATGAAATCGCGCTCGCCGAGCCGCCGGGCCCTGCCCCTATAACGATCACGTCGCTTTCCATATTTACCCTCGTCTGAGATTGTTTTTTTCGATTGTTTTTGCCGGAGTCCCGGAATGATTATTGAACGGGAGCGCTCTTCTTGAGGTCTTCGTAAATATCGAATTTTATATCGATTATATCGTCCACCCTGATAATGGCCATAAGGGGTTTGGCCACGACGCCGTAATCCGTCATGTTGAGGTTGTCGTATTCCCCGGTAATGTGCAGGAACCCGTCCTTTATATCCGTATTGGCCGTAAGCACGATGGGCTTTGTCACGTTATGGATCGTAAGGTCCCCCTTTAGCAGGTAACTCCTTGCCGCGGGATCGGCGCTCTCCGTCTTTTCCGGCAGTATCTGAGTCACTTTGAATTTAATGTCCGGGTACTTATCGGATTCGAGGTTCATGTGTATGTTCTTGGACATGTCTTCTTTCTCGGACCCGAGCGCGATACCTTTAAGCGTATCGACGGGCACCGTGATCTCGGTTGCAGTGCTCGTTTCGGGCGCCGCGAAGTTGACCCTGGTAAAGCCCGTGACGCCGTGGGAAATCCCGGTGAAGTGGTGCATCATGGAGATACCGATAAACTCGACCGAGCTAATGTCCTTTACGATGTCGAATTCCATTACTTCGCTGCTCCCGAATATATCGGGCGTCAGGCTGCCCTTTGCGGTCGTTGCTTCGCCCTGCGTCGAGAACGCGGCGAGCGGTATAAAAGATATGAGTAAAGCTGCCGATACAATTGCTGCTGCTGATATTTTCCTTATCATGATTCCCTCTCTTTTCAGATTCTTTATTCTTAACATTCGGAAAGACATGCCGGTTACGATTCCGCGGCCCCGGCCCTCATATATTCACCGCGCGCCTTGCCATAAGGAGCGCCTCCGACCAGAACGACGCCTTCGTGTGGATCGTCTCCAGTATCTCCCCCATCGAGGACACGAACTTGTCTATACCGGCCTCCGTCACGACGAGCGGGGGAGATGCCTTCACCACCATGTGGTTATTGCCGCATATCTGCGTCAGGATGTTCTTCTCCCTGAATAGCCGCATCACGACGATCATACCGAACATTGCCGGATGGATTCTCTTGAAAGTCTCGTAGGGTATTTTAAGCCTGAGCATTTTAGGCTCTCCGAACTCTATCCCGTTCAGGAGTCCCATGCCGTTTATCCCGTGGACCATTTCGTAATTCCCGGAGACCTCTTTGAGCCCGTTTCTCAGACGCTCCCCGAGCACTATTGCGCGCTCGCCCAGGCCTTCCTCCTGCATCACGTCGAGCGTGGCGAGCCCCGCGCGCATGGCGAGGTTATTCTCGCCGAAGGTCGAGGTGTGGACGAATGCGCGGAAGACGGAGCTGTAAACCGAGCGGTTTATCTCGTCGGTCATAAGCACTGCCCCGCAGGGGACGAACCCTCCGCTGAGCGCCTTTGCGAGGATGACCATGTCCGGATCGAGCCCCCAGTGGTGCGCTGCGAGGAAAGGCCCCGTTCTGTAAATGCCGGTCTGCACCTCGTCGAGGACGAAGAGCGTCCCGTATCTCCGGCACAGGCTCTCGGCTTGCTTCAGATAACCGTCATGGGGCACGCGCACGCCGGCTTCGGACTGGATCGGCTCGACGATAAACGCGGCGAAACGTCTGCTCTTCAGCTTTTCTTCGAGCGCTTCGAGATCGAGGAACGGCACCCCCTCCGTATAAGGCAGGAGAGGTCCGAACCCTTTACGCCAGTAGGGGTCGTCCATCAGCGATAGAGCGCCGCATGTAAGCCCGTGAAACGCCCTGTGGCAGTAGAGGATCCCCGGCCTGTTCGTATGGGCGCGGGAAAACTTTATCACCGTCTCGACCCCCTCGCTCCCGGAGCTCGTGAAAAAGACCTTGTTCAGACGCCCTCCGGCGAGCGCGCAGAGTCGCGCGGCGAGCTCAGCCGCAAGCTCGGGCACATGGCTCTGGAGCATCGTCGGCCCTCCCCTGTAAAGCTCGTCCGCGAGCGCGGCTACGATCCGGGGATGGTTATGCCCCGCGTTATAAACGCAGTAGCCCGAGAGGTAGTCGAGCAGCCTGCGCTTATCCTCCGTGCGTACCTCCGCCCCGAGGCAGGACTCGTACCTCGCGTTCATCCCGAGCGTGTTGAACAGCTTCACCCACTGCGGGTTCACGTGCCTTGAGTAAAGTACGTCATGGGATTCCTTCGAACTCGTTTCGTTGAAGCCCTCCCCATCAGCTTTTAGACCAACGCTGTTGATGCTCATGATGGATTCTCCTTTTCGTTTATTTCCATTGCGTGAGAATGGTGTCCAAACCGAACCCCGGACCCACTGCGCCCACTACCTGATAGGAACCGCTCTTTTTTTGCTCGTTCTGAAGATAGGAATCGATGATAAAAAATATGGTCGCCGACGAAAGGTTCCCGTAGTCCCTCAGCACTTGCGCGCTGTCCCGCAGTTTACCGTTGTCTATGCCGAGCCCCTTTTCAATCGACCTCAGAATGCGGGAACCGCCCGGGTGGAATAACCAGGAGTCGATATCCTCTATTCCCAGCCCCGCGTCGCGGAGTATCGAACCCATCTGCTCCGATATGTTTTTCTCTATGAACTTGGAGATACCGGGAGAGAGGAATATGTGGAACCCCGTCTTCTCCACGTCGTATCCCATGAAGTCGAGCGTCCCGGGGAAAAACCTGTTTTCAGTTTTGACGATATGTAGACCGCTCTCGGCTTTCCTCCCCGTGACTATCGCGGCCGCGGCCCCGTCCCCGAATATCGCCGTTGAAATTAAGTGGTCCGCGCTCTTGTCCGTAGGCTGCATATTGAGCGTGCAGAGCTCGAGAGAGAGTATGAGGGCGTTCGAATCGGGATGTGCGCGTATATAATCGCCTGCCAATATAAGCGAGCTGACTCCGGCCGCGCATCCGAGCTCCGTTACGGGAAGGCGCCTCACGTTGTTCCTGAACGGAAAGCGGTTCAGCATGTAAGCGTCGAGAGCCGGTATCATGAAGCCCGTGCACGAGACGGTGATAAAGAGGTCGATCTCGTAGGGCTTGATCCCGGTTTTCTCGAATACATTCTTCAAAGCCTTTTCTCCGAGTATCCGCGCGTACTTGCTATAGAGAGCGTTTCTCTCCGGGAAGTCTTTCTCCCTCAGCATCTCATCCAGAGGGGTGATGCTGTAGCGGGTCTCGACTCCCGCGTTCTGAAAGACCTGAACCGTTCTCGCGACTGAAAGCTCGGGCGCTCCGCCCGAGGACAGCCACTTCTTCGCTGTTTCTATCGCAAGGTCCTGGCTGAAGCTGTTCGGCGGAACGACGGTCGAAATGCCCGCGATTCTCGGCTGTATCGTACGATTGTTCATAGAGATGTCCCTCGGGTTATTACTCGTGATTTTATGGTTGAGATACGGGATTTCGCTTTCGAAGACTGTTGACTGTGTGGTATCGGGCTGTCTCAATTTAAGCTCCCTACTTAAGAATTGATAACAATATAAAGTAAGATGCTTAATTTGTCTAGGGATAATTTTTAGGGCTTGTTTAAACGAGAGCCGCGCAATGATCGTAAGAGCAAAGCCGTGAATGAGACTTCGCCAGGAATGCGGTGATAATAACTGTGATTATTGAGGAAATACTGCCGGGGCAAAGGTTTTTCGGAGGTAATGACCTCATCGGAACTGCGGTAAAACCAAATGTGAGATCCTCATTCATAAGTAAGTGCTTACTTACTATAGCATATAACATTAGGGTTACAACAAAAATTTTCAAATGACAATTTTTACCATTTACAGAGACTGAACGACTTCATCGGGGTCCTATCCGTTACTGTTATTGCGAGCCCTTCGATAAACTCAGGATAAACTCCGCGCGCGGCAATCTCATCTTTTCTCTTTCATTCTCATTCTTCCATTTTGATTCCCTCCCCATTTCCAAGGGGGAGGGATAAGGTGGGGGTTTACATTAATATCCATATCAACCAAAAAGTCTTTCTTTTCCCCGACATCACAGAATTGGCGTTAAGAAAACAGATTATCGAGACGTAAAAATCTTTTAGGGGACGATTCCGAGTAAGTAACGGTTGTGAGCAAGTGAACAACCGGACGCCCTACGCTGAGTGCATCAATGCAAATGTTTGGTTCAGCAGCGGCAGAAAACAAAACGAATCGGACGCCCTTGCCCAAATGCAACAATGTCATGAGTCTTGCTTCACTGTAAACCACGATGCTAATTAGGGTGGAATTGAAAGATTTTAGCCTTAAGATAGTATATTTTTAGCCAATTCTGTGCAGTCGGATGATTTTTGCTTCTTGAATACACAGGCTACGTGTGGATCCTGCCCTGTCGTTGTCATCAAGGAAAAGAAGAAATCATCTTCGCCTTTTCTTTATCATTGCGAGCAACGTGAAGCAATGGCATCCTGCATCCCACTGCCGCAAAAAAATTCCCGTTTCCGCTTCCCCTTTTTTATGTCATACTAATTGCGAGAGAAGTCCCCGACAGGCAATCATCCGCAGATATCATCCGGCGCTCTGCCGGATCGACAGGTGTTCAAGAAACCGTATCGTTGTACAAAACACACAGGAGTGTTTTTATGAAAATAGTCGTGCTTTCGAGAAACAAGAAGCTTTACTCCACGCGCCGTCTCGTCGAGGCTGCGGAGAAGATGGGACACGAGGTCGAGGTAGTGGATTTCCTCAAGTGCTACATGGTAATTAAAAGGGGCAACCCCGAGATATACCACTACGGTAAAAAAATAAAGGGCGTCGACGCCGTCATCCCCCGCATCGGCGCATCGCGCACGTTCTACGGCACGGCAGTAGTCCGGCAGTTCGAGATGATGCACGTCTTCTCGGTGAACGAGTCGCAGGCCATAGCGAGGTCCCGCGACAAGCTCCGCAGCATGCAGATACTCTCGCGCGCCGGGATAGGCATGCCCGTCACGGCGTTCGCATCCGACCCGACGGACATCAACCACCTTATCGAGCTCGTCGGCGGAGCGCCCGTCGTCATAAAGCTCCTCCACGGCACGCAGGGCATAGGGGTCGTGCTAGCCGAGACGAAGAAGGCGGCGAAATCCGTCATGGAGGCGTTTTACGGCGTGAAGGCGAACATGCTGATTCAGGAATTCATTAAGGAATCCAAAGGCTCGGACGTGAGGGCGTTCGTCGTAGGCGGAAAGGTCATAGGCGCGATGAGGCGTCAGGGCTCGGAAGGCGAGTTCCGCTCGAACCTCCACAGGGGCGGGAGCGCCAAGATGATAAAGCTCACGAAGCAGGAGTGGCAGACCGCCGTGAACGCCGCTAACCTGCTGGGGCTCAACGTCGCCGGAGTGGACATGTTACAATCTGAGAAAGGCCCGATGGTGCTCGAGGTCAACTCGTCTCCGGGCCTCGAAGGCATAGAGACCGCGACGGGCGTTGACGTAGCGTCCAGGATTATTAAATTCATAGAGGATAACGCCCACGTCCGCAGTCTGAGAAGGGACCGGATAAAGGTATAGATGCGCAGCGATATAAAAATAAACGGAAAGCTCATCCCGCGGGGCGGGAGGGAGTTCCTGGGAATAGAGATCGCGACCCACAGGAGGGCCGGAGCGGTCAGCCTGCCGGTCTTCGTTTTCAGGGGTGAAGAAGCGGGCCCCGTGCTGCTCATAACCGCCGGCGTCCACGGGGACGAGCTCAACGGAGTGGAAGCGTTAAGGCGCATGATCTCCGACGGCTCGATCGCGCCCGACGCGGGCACTGTAATCGCCCTTCCGATTGCGAACGTCTGGGGCTTTCTCAACTCCTCGCGCTTTCTGCCCGACGGCAGAGACCTCAACAGGGGTTTCCCCGGCTCGGCCTCGGGATCGCTAGCCGTGAAAATGGCGCGGACGATCATGCAGAACATACTTCCGGCCGCCGACTGCGGCATCGACCTCCACTCCGGGGGCGCGAGTCTGAACTACCCCCACATCCGGTGCGATACCTCCGTACCCGAGAACATGGAGCTCGCGCGCGCGTTCTCCCCGCCTTTCATACTGAACTCCCCGCTCATGGAAGGCACGTTCAGAAAAGCCGCGTGGCTCACTGGCAAGAACGTGCTGGTTTACGAAGGGGGAGAGTCCCGCCGCCTTTCTGAATTCGCTGTCTCCGAGTGCGTGAACGGAATACTCAGGCTCATGGATTACATGGGAATGACGAGGACGGGCGCTCCCGAAAGGAACGAAACGAAGGTGATAGGCAGGGCAATCTGGGTCAGGGCTAAATGCGGAGGCGATTACTCGCTTCACATCGGCTGCGGCTCCCGGGTGAGGAAAGGCGACCTCCTTGCGAGCATATCCGGAAACGAAGGCGGGGAAGAGGTGAGTTTAAAGGCGAGGAGAAGCGGCTACGTGCTCTGCGTCAGGTCAGCGCCCGCCGTCCGCAAAGGCGACGCCCTCATCAACCTCGGCATCCCCCTTTGACGCACACATAGTGTGTTCTATGATTCCTTCTATACTCCTTCTCCAAAACCATCATTCGAAGTCAACCCGTTCGTCCTGAGCTTGTCGAAGGACGTCATCCAGAACCCTGAATCAAGTTCAGGACAGGCTCGTTTCAGGATCTCGTTTTTTCTCTTCCCCGACATTCACAGAATTGGCGTTAAGAAAATAGATTGTTAAGGCGTGAAAATCTTTCATGGGACGATTCCGAGTAGGAACGGTTGTGAGCAACAGTTCTGAGCAAGCGTAAGAACTGGACGCCAGTGGTAGATTTCAATAAAGCAAATGTATTGGGCACCAAGTAAAAAAATCAAAAACCGAACAACCGGACGCCCTACGCTGAGTGCATCAATGCAAATGTTTGGTTCAGCAGCGGCAGAAAACAAAACGAATCGGACGCCCTTGCCCAAATGCAACAATGTCATGAGTCTTGCTTCACTGTAAACCACGATGCTAATTAGGGCGGAATTGAAAGATTTTAGCCTTAATAATATATTTTTAGCAAATTCTGTGCTGTCTTTTCATGAAACACACTACGTGTGTGATTTTTGCTTCATCAGGAAAAGAAGAGAAATCTTTGCCTTCTCTCTTATCCGTCTTTTCGAAAGACCAGCTTTGTGTCTGATTTTCTTTGTATCAAGACAAAGAAGATAAATATCTTTGCCTTTTCTTTGTCTTTATTATGTAGCAAAGCAGCGCGGCAATCTCATCTTTAAAACTCGTTTGCCCTGCGCCTGTCGAGGAATGATGCTTTTTCCTTCCCCCTGGTAGGGGGAGGCCAGGATGGGGGGTCACCCTACCCCGGTCAATCCCCCGCCAAATCCGGCTTCCGCCCCTGTCCCGGCGGGCTCACCTGTCTGAAGCCCCTGTAAAAAGGCGCAATCCGGCCCGTCCTACTTTAACTTTGAGGCTCAACTCTCACATATCCTTGTCATTGAATTTTTAATGCCGCCCCTGTCCGTCAGAAAGGGATGTTTCTGTCAGATTCTGCTCTCTTAGCTTTTACAGGTATTTTACCGAGGAGCCCGTTATCGGGGCAAAAAGGCGCGGGAAGCCCGTTTTTACTTGCTTCCGTCGTCCTTGGTTTCGGGGAAGAGGTCCCCTTTTATAAGATTTATGCCGTCCTGAAGGTACCTTATCTCCTTCATGGTTATGGATGTGGGGATCTGGATCGTAGCCACCTCCCCGCTCCCGAGGGTAAGGTCGAGCCGCCTGAACGACCCGGTCGCGGCCGTCCCGCTCTGCTCGTGGATCATCACGTCTATGACTTCCGACCCCGTATCTTCACCGTACATGATATTGTCCGGTAAAATTTTAGCGAAATTGACGGTAGATTTCAGGTTGTTGATAAACGTCCTAGCCCCGTTTTTCGTGAATCTCGTGTTGGCGAAGCTGTTCTGCCAGACTAGGTCCCTCTCGAGCACGTCGTTGTTCGGAAGCCCCCTCGTTTTGTAATGCTGCCATACCTCATTGAAGAGCTTCGGCTCGAGCGCGGCCGATCTCAGAAGCTTTGCCTTATCGGGGGCCTTCTCCAGTATCCTGTACCCCCTGTCCGAAACGCCCACCCTCCTGCTCTCCCCCTTCCCCATGGACTCTAATAATCCGTAGTAGGTAAGGGCCGCAATGAGCTGCCTGACATAACTATTATATTTCGGCAGCCCCCACCTGGCTATGAGGAGATTGACCGGTATGGGCGCCCTCTTGTCGATGGAGTAAATCTTCTCTGTCAGCTCCAGCGCCTTTTCAAGATCTATGCATGGAAAATTAGGGCTGCGCTTTTTGCTCTTCCCGCCGGCTATTCCTTCGGACGGCGCTTTATATTTTGGTTCGGGATTTTTCTCGGTCATAACACCGGTTCTCCGGTTTAAAAAAGTGCTCCGATAAATATAAACATTCTGTCAAAGGAAATCAAGCAGAGCTGACAGATAAATTAACAGGTAAAAACATTTGACAAATATCTGCTAGTATTGTATTATGTCAGTAATTTCACTGAAAGGGAGGATTGAATAGATGAGAAAATAGACCCCCGTCATACAAGTGCAATAAGGTTGTCGTTGCATGACGGGCAATTTGTACCAGCAGAAGTTATAGTCGGCCCGATATAACAAGCCTGCTGAGAGACAACCGTGTTAGTAGTCAGTCTATTATCTTTTATCTGTAAAAATCCACTTAAAACAGGAGATCAGTAAATGGCAACAAAGAAACCAGCTAAGAAGGCAGCAAAGAAAACGGCGAAGAAGCCGGCGAAGAAGGCTTCAAAGTCGAAGATGGCTCGTCACTCGGTAGCTTTTATGGCGACGGCTAAGAAAGCGGCTCCAAAGAAGAAAGCGGCGCCGAAGAAAAAGCCGACGGCTAAGAAAGCGGCACCGAAAAAGGCTGCTCCTAAGAAGAAAGCAGCCGCGAAGAAAGCTGCTCCTAAGAAGAAAGCAGCCGCTAAAAAGAAATAAGCATTCAACAAAAGGGGCGTGTTCCTACATGCCCCTTTATTTTTCCAAAGACAAAAACAGCTTGGATTTAAACGTCCCCGAACGGGCCCGGGTGACATTCTCACAGGTGTATTTCAGAATATTCGTTTAGCCGCTCGACCTGCGTTTTCGTCGGGCGGATGAAAGGTCTGATTTTTTTAATCCTCTTCCATGCCTCTACAGGCGTGCTCCCCCTGCTCACGAAATAGGCGGCAGCCGTTGTGGCGCTCCTCCCTATCCCTTCCCAGCAATGTATAAACACCCTGCCTCCGCCGTCTATCTCGCCTATGAAATCCACTCCCCTCGCGAGGTCCCCCAGCGAGGGCGCGCCGTTATCGTCGGTCGGGCCGGAATAAGATATTTTTAGCGAATTCTGTGCTGTCTTTTCATGAAACACACTACGTGTGTGATTTTTGCTTCTTTCAGTCGAGGCTCCGCCCTGACAAGTAAAAGAAGAGAAATACTTTTGCCTTCTCTCTTATCCATCTTTTCGAAAGACCACGCTTTGTGTGTGATTTTTGCTTCTTTGTATCAAGACAAAGAAGAAATTATATTTGCCTTTTCTTTGTCGTAGTAAGCGAATTGAAACGAAGTGTGGAAATCTCGTCTTTGTCTTTTTATTCCGTCATTACAAAATAAACATCACGACAGATTTTTCTTTCTCAGCATAAAATTATAGTCATCTTCCGTCCCCTCCCCCCAATCGCTCTGCCAGTATTCATAGGTATCCGCATCCATTATCGTGAGCTTCCCGTACGTCCCCGCGCCCGTGTCGAGGTTCCAGAGGTTCGCCTTCCTCACCGGCTTTCCGTCCGGGTACTCGCGTATGGTCTTCGTGTGCCCGACGAACACGTCCCTGTAGGGGAACTTCATCCCGCCTATCTCGTAAAGCGGCGCGAACAGCGCGTACGTCCTCCTGTCGTAGTAATAAACGCCGGGGTCGGGCTGCTCGCCGACAGGATAATCCCAGTCTATGCCCGCGTGGACATAGAACCTGTCCGCTTCATCGATGTGGTAACGGACACACTTACGCCCCGCGAATTCAGCGTGCCTCTTCATCCGCACACGGTCGGCCTCTTTCTCCCCCCCGCCGTACGAAAACATGATCATGACAAGCTCCTCGTACTTCCACTCGCCGAGCGTCTTTTTACCCTTCCATTCCCCCCGGAGCCACGAGAGCGCAAGCGCGTCGTGGTTCCCGAGGCACCAGACGAGGTCCTTCACCTTCATCAGCTCCTCGACGCACTCCGCGGAATACGGGTGGCCGTCGAATACGTCGCCGAGCGATATGAGCCTGTCCGCCTTGGGGTCGAACCCCGAGCGCTCGAACGCCTGCCTCAACGCTCTCAGGTTCCCGTGAATGTCCCCTACGACTAAAGTCCTCATCTGAGCAAGTATTCTTGTTTCCGCCCCCATTTTCAACCCGGAATAAATTCTTCTTTACATTTATCCGCTATATTCCTGTCCTCAGCTTGTCGAAGGATCGCAGGGCGCAGGAACGCGTTATACTCGAAAATATTTTGTTTCCCCGACATACACAGAATTGGCGGCGGGTGAGCACCCGCGGACATACAATTTCGAACAACTATCCCAGCCTCCATCTTTTTGAGGACATTCACAGAATTTGCGTGAAGAAAATAGATTATTAAGGCGTAAAAATGTTTTAGGGGACGATTCCGAGCAAGCAACGGTTGTGAGCAACAGTTCTGAGCAAGCGTAAGAACTGGACGCCAGTGGTAGATTTCAATAAAGCAAATGTATTGGGCACCAAGTAAAAAAATCAAAAACCGAACAACCGGACGCCCTACGCTGAGTGCATCAATGCAAATGTTTGGTTCAGCAGCGGCAGAAAACAAAACAAATCGGACGCCATTCGCTAAATGCAATTATGTCATGAGTCTTGCTTCGCTAAGCCTTAATACTAATTGGGGAGGAATTAAAACATTTTAGCGTTAATTAAGATATTTTCAGCACAATTCTGTGCAGTCTGTGATTTTTGCTTCTTTTCATCAAGGAAAAGAAGAGAAATATATTTGCCTTTCTTTTCCCATTTTTAAATCCTCCCACCATCAGGCGGCAACAAACCCACCCCGATCCGGGTTAAAATATTCACAGGAGGCATCACATGAAAATAGACACCTACACGAAAATAATCCTGACCCTCATTGCGCTCGCGCTCTGGGGCATATTCCTTAACCCGTTTTTTCAAGCGAAGGACGTAGACGCATCGACCGGGATCATCGACGTGAACCTCAAACAGATCGACGGCAGCAGCATAAATAAGGTACTCGACGTCAACATAGAGGAAGTAAACGGCAGCTCCGTTTACAACTCCCTCCCCGTCGAAATCAAGCAGTGATCCAGCTCGTAACCGGCTCCGGCAGGATTGAATTAACGCCTCATATTCGGTATAATCGTGGCATTGTAAGATCTTAGAGGAGGAGTGGAATGCTGGATATACGTGGTGCGATCTTCTTTATAACGCTGCTGGCCTCATCGGCCGTCGCGCTTTATATAAGCGCCGATACATCTCAGGCCGAGGTCACATTCACGTCGAACCGCGGACAGTTCATCCAGGACAACCCCGGACTCCTTCTGCAGACATTCGCAAGCGGCAACGTGGCCACGGGAGAGATCAAAGGATGTGCAACTCCGGTGGACAGCAATTCAAACGACGATTGTTTCTCGCCCGGCGACATACTGCCCGGCATAGCGTTCAGCACCGACCCCGACTTCGGGGATACCATCCTTTCCGGGCCGTTCCTTTTCTCGAACCTGAATCCCGAGAAAGTCCTCTTACCCGACGGCTCCCTCCAGAAGAGCGTGATCACGTTTCCCGGAAATAATGTAAATGCGGTGGGTCTCGAGCTGGGGTGCCTCTTCGATCAGGGCTTCGGACTGCCGTGCACCGGACAGACCATGCTTGTGCAGGTCTTCGGAGCGGGCAATGTTCTGCTCGGCGAGACCACAGTGCCGGTTGACAGCCTCTTCGACACGTTTGTCGGGATCACCTCCGATTCGCTTATCGAAAGGATAACCTTCATAGACGCAGACCTCATTACGCAGCTTAGCTTCAACGCCGTCGAGAAGGTGTATTTCACGAACGCGAACATTCAGCGGGTCCCGGCGCTCTCGCAATGGGGCATAGCGGTAATGGCAATCATACTCGCCGCAACCGGGCTATTCGTAATCCGCCGCAAAACCGCTTCACTCTCCTGACCCCGTCCCAGCCTGTCCTGAAGTTGATTCAAGAACTCGAATCCGCTTCCTGTTTCCCCCGACATTCACAGAATTGGCGTTAAGAAAATCGCTTGTTAACGCATGAAAAATGTTTTAGGGGACGATTCCGAGCAAGTAACGATTGTAAGCAACGGTTCTGAGCAAGCGTAACAACTGGACGCCAGTGGTAGATGTCAATAAAGCATTAGTTGCTGCTTGAGTCCCTAGCATCTTATAAACATCATAATAATGTCTCGAATAACGATCCGGACGTCCTTATCTTTAGGTCTATGAGCTTCAACGTGCAGTATTGTAACCTTTTCCCAAAATGATCTCTCTGCTTTAATTGCATTAACATTTACTTCCAATTGCTCGAACACGCTAGGAAAAGCTTCAGCTGCATAACGTTTGACAGTAAATTCAGCGGAAGGCATCATTGAAGCCCGTGCTCCGATTTCGAGTTTTATTTCTGGTCTCAAGTGCTCATCACCAAATGCCTTAGGATGTATTATGTTAATAGTATGACCACACTTTTGATCAATCACCGCCTTACAAATGGGATTGATTGCATCATTCAAAATCGAGAAGAAACTGTCTTTGATATATTTATTTGTCTGCTCTTTTAATTTCTCATTGAATATATTTTGTTGTGTATTAGACCTTTGCTCATTAGGATTTTCATCTGTGAGAACATCCCAATCCAGAATCAGATATTTTCAGCCAATTATGTGCTGTCTTTCGAAAGACCACACTACGTGTGTGATTTTTGCTTCTTTCCAGGCTACGGCAGGCTCCGCCCTGACGAGTCATCAAGGAAAAGAAGAAAATACTTTTGCCTTCTCTCTTATCCATCTTTTCGAAAGACCACACTATGTGTGTGATTTTTGCTTCTTTGTATCAAGACAAAGAAGAAATTATTTTTCCATTTTTTTTCGTCCTTGCGAGCGCAGTGAAACGACGCGCGGCAATCTCGTCTTTAACCCGTTCGTCCTGAGCAATGAGCCTGTCCTGAGCGAAGTCGAAGGATCGAAGGACGAATAAACCCCGAACATTATCAATCCCCTTCCCCTCCTCACCGACCGGCAGTATTATTACGTGAAATTCACACGGAGGACTCACAAATGCCGGGATTCCATCACCCGCTCAAGAACGGACACTCGCAGGAAGAGGTAACGGAAATATTCCGCCGCCACTGGGACATATACAGGAAGGTGCTCGAGCACGACTACATGTCCCACAAAGCCGCATACGGGAGGCTCCGCGATATACTGAACTCCGAAATCGACCGCCCCTTCTCTTTCGCCGACCTCGCGTGCGGGGACGCCTATTTCTCCTCTCGCTGTCTCCGCGATACCAAAGTCCGCGAATACACGGGCATCGACCTTTCCGAATGGGCGCTCGAGCTCGCCGAGAAGGAGCTCGAAAGACTCCCGGCGAAACACAGCCTCATCACCGGCGACTTCGAGCAGTTCGACACGTACATGGAAACGCAGCCCGACGTCGTCTGGGTCGGGTTGTCAGTCCACCACCTGGAGACTGAAGAAAAGGGGAGGTTCATGGCGAAGGTGAGAAAAACACTCCCCAAAGACGGAGTCTTCCTCATATTCGAGCCCACGCTCACGGAAGGCGAGGACAGGACCACGTACTTCGACAGGTTCAGCGGAATCGTAAAGCGTACGTGGATCGACCTCACGCCCGAAGAGCTCGGCATCGTCTTTGACCACGTTAAGAAATCGGACATTCCGGAGCAGCCCTCCGAATGGATACGCCTCGGCAGGGAAGCGGGCTTCGGCACAGCCGAAGAAGTCTATACCGACCCCACCGATCTCTACACGGTCTTTAAGTACGAGTAAAACCTAAAAAACATAGAATCTGCGGTCATATACGGTTTCCGCGCTTCTCCTCCGACTGATAGTATTTCATTCCCATTGGGAGCGGGGAAGTCCGGGATGCGGGCGAATATACCCCCCAGGTAACAATTATTTTGAATCCGTTTACAATTTTGCGCCGTAATATTTAGTGAGATATTGACAATAATTGAAAAGGGGTATTTGTTTAGGGATAGGGTTATGAAGAAATTAATATTAATATTGATAATTGGATTGTTGTCGGTTCCGGTCCTGGCACAGGCAATGGAAACGGCCGATCAGGTCATAGTCTATACCGCCTACCCGAACAACAGCATCTCGTACATATACGTCATACCCGCAGACGGCAAGGAACCGGCCTCGTCCGCACGGACCACAGTCGCATACCTCAAGCCCCCGGTTTTCACCGACCAGAGCTTTGTCAGCCGCTATTACAGAAACATCCTCTGCACGAAATACACCATCTGTAATTAACACACATTGTGTGTTTCTACGAACCCCGGCCCGCACACCCTGAGTCTCTTGCTCGTCTCGCCGCGCGAGAAATCTGAGCCTCTTATAATCCGCCGCCGCCCCCTACGTTCTCTCCGTTAATTTTCTTTGCAGGGTGAAAATTTTTATGTTATATATAAGGTAGTTGAGTCCTTTCCCCGGACTCGATAGGAGTGCTTGAACAAACCCTGATATGAGTACATTGGCACCGCCTATTAAATACTGGATTCAGAGCCCGCGTTTCGACCTCACGTATTTCTCATACGGCTGGATAATAGTTTTCCTCGCGTTCCTGACATTCCGGCAATATACCGATGCGCTCATTATAGTGGTCCTGCTGTTCAATTTCGTACACCGGCATTATACTTTCGCCCTCGTTTACGGGCAGAAAGAGGAATTCGAAAAAAGGAAGAGGAGTTATATCCTCATGCCCGCGGCGTTCGCCCTCATAACCCTGATATCCATTGTAGCCGGGGTATTCAAGCTCCTGCTGGTCATATCCGTCGTCTGGACCATATACCACACGATTGCGCAGAAGTACGGGTTTACGAGGATCTATTCCCGGAAAGCGGGCTACGGGAAGGCGTGGATCGATAAAGGGATAATATACTCCTGGCTCATATACCTTTTCTTCGCCCTCGGGGAAAAGAACGCGGGGGTTCTCGATCAATACCAGGCCGGCCAGTTCCTCATAGACGCTGTCGGGAAATATTTCCCCATATTCACGCTCGTCTCCTACGCGGCTCTCGCTGTCGCCATATACTTTACCGTAGCCTATATCGCCGAGGAGTTTAAAAACCGCGATAAGATCAGCCTGCCCAAAAACCTTTTCGTATTATCAGTGCTTTTGTTATACTCGATCTTCCTCTATGACCTCGTGATAGGATACGTAGTGTTCGGATTTTCACACGCGCTCGAATACATAGCGTTCGTAAACGTATTCGTGAGCTCGAAATATACCAGAAAACCCGAAACTACGAGCCTTTTCTCAAGGGTATCGAGGAAACAATGGATTTACAGCGGAGCGTTCTCGGTCGCTCTCGCGGGTATCTGCTATCTGGGGATTAAATACAACGAAAACGCGTTCGCGATATATATCACGGGCTCTTCGTTCCTGCACTTTATTTACGACGGATGGATTTGGAAGGTAAGAAGTCCTGAAGTCGCAAAGCCCCTCGACATCAGTTACGCGCCGTCTCCTACCCCTTGACAGCTCCACCCCGCGCCCGCAGCCGGCTCCGTACCGGGCCCCATCACAACAACACGGCTCCGCCCGGATTAAGTAGCCTCGTGACAGTCCCCCATGCGCTTCCCTGAGGCCTTGCTGTTGATCGTTACCTCATTGCCCTGCATCTCGCCCTTCAGAGTTATGCTCCAGCTTATTGTGGAGCTTGTCGTGCTATACTCGGCGGTCCCTTTCATGGGGAGCGTCTGAGAACCCCCCTTGCAATCAATATCGAATGTAAGAGTATTGCCGTTCTTCTTCACGTTGCTTACCGAGCAGCTCTCCTTGTCCGGGAGGGCGTCTTCGGGTTTAAACACCGGTTCTGAAATACATTTCTCCTCGGTCTTTACTACGGGCTCGGGCTTCACGTTGGAGCTCGTCTCCTTTTTGATCATATACTTCCCCGGAGTCACATTGAGTGTCGCGTCCTGCGCCCGCGCGCCCGCAGCCGCCCCGGCAATGAGAATCATAACAAGTGTCAGCGTCCGTGTGAATTTCATATCGAAACTTCCTCCGTCATAAATTATATTCGTCCTTCAAAAGTATAGTTTAGATGCCCCTCGATTTCAACGAGATTAACTCGCTCTTAATTGCCTAGATTCCCGCTCTGAAAAAAGGTTAAGGTGAATTTTTCATTTAACCCGTTCGCCCTGAGCCTGCCGAAGTTTGTCATTTTGAGGTGCAGGCGAGAAATCTCATCTTTTATCTTTTCATTCCCTCCTTAGAAAAAGGCCGTGCTCCGGCTGGCTCCTCCCTGACGAGAGTGTCAGGGAGAATTTATAAATCTTTCGTTTTGTCTTTGCTTGAGAATTCCTTCTCCCCTTCGAGGAACGATTGCAAGCAAGCGCACAATTGGACGCCCTTCCAACAAAGGCGCCGAAGGACTTCAACTCTCGGCTCAATGCCGCCTAAACCAAAATAGGTGAAGGATGAGGGGGCACCTCAGTATACTAATCCGTTCATACTGAGCAGTGAGCTTGCCGAACTATCGAAGGATCGAACTTCCTGTCCTGTGTCCGTTGAAGGATCGAAGGGTCGAATTGCGCACGAAAACTCGTCAAGCGATGTGCCGCAAACAAAGCCCCTTACGTAAACAGGCTCTCGTAGTCCTCATTCTCATCGGTGGGATCGCCCTTCCCTTCCTCAGGCAGTCCCACCTTAAACGGGATGGCCCTGAGCGCAAGCGCCTTCTTTATGAACATCCTCACCGCCTGAGAGGGGGTCATGCCGAGACCCGAGACGAGCCTCTCGAACTCCCTCTTCTCCCCCTCCTCTATCCTTATGTATATGGTCGAATCCTTTCCCATTTCATCCTCCTGAATCGCAATTCACACATTTTAATATATTGTCCTTCATTTGTCCATACAATGTATTATTGTAATTAAAAGCGCGGCCTTACGAGCCGCAGTCGCGGCAACCTGGTCTTTTCCTTCCCCGACATCACAGAATCGGCGGCGGGCAAGCGCCCGCGCATAAAATTCCCTCCCCCATTATAAGGGGGGAGGGTTTGGGCGGGGGGTTTACTTTATTGCTCGATCAAGAAAGTCTTTCCCTTCCGACATTCACAGAATTGGCGTTAAGAAAAGTGATTATTATGGCGTGAAAATGTTTTACGGGACGATTCCGAGCAAGCAAGGAATCGGACGCCATTCGCTATATGCAATTATGTCATGAGTCTTGCTTCGCTAAGCCTTAATACTAATTGAGGTGGAATTGAAATATTTTAGCCGGAATAATCACTTTTTAGCCAATTCTGTGCTGTCTTTTCATGAAACACACTACGTGTGTGATTTTTGCTTCTTTCCAGGCTACGGCAGGCTCCGCCCTGACGAGTCATCAAGGAAAAGAAGAAAAACATTTTTAACTTTTCATTTTCTTTGTCTTTTCATATCCGTCACCCTGAACCCGTTTCAGGGTCCAGTAATTCAATCCCTCCCCTCCGCTATCTTTTTCCGAATCCTGTGTTATATACATTTAATCATTCGAACCATGTTCACCGAACGCTCAAGTACTCATCACACGACACTGTTTTCCGGAGGTTCCTATGGCGCTCTTATCGAGCATCCGCCGGCGGCTCGACAATCCTGACGAAAATATCTCAGGCGGAAGCAGCGCGCTCGGGTTCCTGGGCGCATTCTCGATCGGCATCGGCGGTATAGTCGGCGGCGGAATATTCGCCACGCTCGGGCTCGCTACAGTCGAGTCCCGCGGCGCGACATTCCTCTCGTTCCTCATAGGCGGCGTAGTCGCGCTCCTCACAGCCTACTCATACGTCAGGCTCTCCGTCACGTATCCGAGCAAGGGCGGCACCGTGACGTTCCTCAACAAAGCTTTCGGCCCCGGTTTCTTCACAGGCTCTCTCAACACGCTGCTCGTGATGAGCTACGTCGTGCTGCTCTCCGTTTACGCGTACGCATTCGCCAATTACGCCGCGGCCACGTTCTTCCCGCACGCTGAATACGCCCGCTGGCACAGGGTCCTCGTCTCGGGCGTCATCGTCCTCCTCGCGCTTGTGAATTTCGCGGGCCCGGCGCTCGTCGAGCGCTCCGAAGGGTTCTTCAACCTTAGCAAGCTGCTCATACTCTTTGTCTTCGTCGTACTAGGCCTGTCGGGCAGCGGCCTCACGTTCGCGCGCATGGCCCCCTCCGAATGGGTCCCGGCCCCGGGCATAATCGCCGCTGGCATGCTCGTCTTCCTGAGCTATGAAGGGTTCGAGCTCATCGCAAACGTCTCGGACCAGGTGAAAGACCGAGAGAGGAACCTCCCCCTCGCCTACTACGGCTCCGTCGCGACGGCGCTCGTTTTCTACGTGCTGATAATCGTCGTCGTCCTCGGGCACATGAGCTTCGACGCCGTCTCGGGCTCGCGCGACTACACGCTCTCCGCCGCTGCTGAATTATTCATGGGCAAGGCGGGTTTCGTGCTGCTCGCCGTGGGCGCAATACTCGCCACTGCCTCAGCCATCAACGCAGGCCTCTTCGGCGCGTCCAAGCTCCCGATCATGCTCGCGAAGGTCGAAGAAGCGCCCACCATATACGAGCGTCAGTACCGCGGGCGCCACCCGGCGGGGCTCATCGTCATCTCTCTCCTCGTGCTCGTAATCGCCAATTTCCTCGACCTCCACTCCCTATCCGCCGCCGCGAGCGCGGGGTTCATCGTCATATTCCTCACCGTCAACGTAGCGAACGCGAAGCTCGCCGGGGAGACAGGCAGCAAGCGCTCCGTCCCGGCAATAGCCGCGGCCGTGTGTTTTTTCGCGCTCGCCGTGATGCTTGTGCAGACGGCCCGGAGCCCCGAGAACAGAAAAGACCTCTGGTTCATCGGCGGGCTGATGGTAGTCCCGGTCATATACCAGCTCATATACCGCGCCGGAAAATACCTCGGCAATAACAAATCCTGAGCGCCGAATCGCGTTCATCTACGATAGCCGCGACGCTCCTCCGCATGACCTGCACAATCAAATTTAATTTCCTCCCCCCTTTCTAAAGTGGGGAACGATTCCGAACAAGTAAGGAATCGGTTGCACCCCCAACAAGGAGTACGTCACACCTTAACTCCTGGCTCTAGGTTGCCTGAGCTAATATAGTTCGGGTGGGGGTTTACCTCAATACACCAATCAATCCCGAATGGCTTAATCGGGAATCTTGTCTTTTTCCCCGACATTCACGGAATTAGCGGCGGGCAAGCGCCCACATATAAATTTCCCTCCCCCTTAAGAAAAGGGGGAGGGTCCGGGTGGGGGTGTACATTAATATTCCTGTCATTCCCGACTACGATCGGGAATCCAGCCTTTGTCTTTTCCCCGACATTCACAGAATTGGCGTGAAGAAAATAGATTATTAAGGCGTCGATAAATCTTTCATGGGACGATTCCGAGCAAGCAAGGAATCGGACGCCATTCGCTAAATGCAATTATGTCATGAGTCTTGCTTCGCTAAGCCTTAATACAAATTGGGGTAGAATTGAAACATTTTAGCGTTAACAAGAGATTTTTAGCAAATTCTGTGCTGTCGGATGATTTTTGCTTCTTTCCAGGCTACGGCAGGCTCCGCCCTGACGAGTCATCAAGGAAAAGAAGAAAATACTTTTGCCTTCTCTCTTATCCGTCTTTTCGAGAGACCACACTATGTGTGTGATTTTTGGTTCTTTGTATCAAGGAAAAGAAGATATTATCTTTTCTTTTTCTTCGTCTTTGCGAGAGAGCGGCTTGTCCCGGAGTAGCCTACTGGCGAAGCCGGAAGCGACCGCGGCAATTTCATCTTAGTCTTCAATCCCTCCCCTCCAAATAAAAAAACTCCCCGTCCCGCCGTTTCCGGCGGAGCGGGGAGCGATCATTTCCATATCACAGTATCTCGAATAACACGGGCTGGTACGCCCGCTTCAATCCGCGCGTCTTTTACTGACCCTGGACGCAGTATGCGCGCACTTCGACCTTCAGACAATTGTCAGGCGAGCCTGCGCCTTCTTTCCTGAACACCGACACCTTCCATCCGTTCCATCCGTTCGGGTTCGTGTTGTCGGCCACGCTCGAAGAAACCCTGACCTCCCTGAGATCGATCGTCGATCCTTCGGGGACAATCGTATATCCGCCGCCTATCGCGAATGACCCTGCGGGGCAGTGCGCCCTGAAATCGAGCGCCCTTCCGGCAAGCATGCTGACCTGCTGGCTCTCGGAAACTTCCGATACCGCGACTCCGCTCGACTTGACCGTCTCCACGTCTATGACGGTGGGCACGCACGTCTCGGAGCACGAGATGCCCTCCTGCGATGAGCACGGCGAAGCTGGCGGTGCAGGAGCAGGCGGGGGCTGCGGATAAACGCTGCTGCCGGGGGTCTGCGCATAAACGCCGACAGCCGACACAGCTATAAATAACACGCAGGAAATAGCGCCGACAACGAACTTCCTCACTGATTTGTTACTCTCCATGATTTACCCTCCTTTGACGGGATTTTCTAACTCCCCTTGCTCACAGTCGATTTTACTACATTCTCTTTTCGGAATCAACCCGCCCCGCTGGCATACACGGGCGGAACCTTCCGCAGCGCGGGCAGAGTAATTATACACCCCGATAGTACATATTGAACATATATCCGCGATATCTTATAACCGCTTCGCCCGCAACCGCTGCCGATGGATGCTATCGGACCCCTTAACCGCCCCTCAGCTGCAGTCCCCGGTGCGGCTCGCGGTGCCCTGAGAGGTAAGCTCGAGATGCTTATCCCCGTAAGGGCTGTCGATCTTGAACTTAAAGCTGAATGAAGTCCCCAGGCTCGAGTACTCCGCATGCCCGACGAGCTTCCTCCCGCTCTGGGGGTCCTTGCACATGAAATCGAAGCTCGCACTCGCGCCCGACTTCACGACGTTGTCTATCTCGCAGTTCTCCTTCCCCTGGAGTATCGTATCCGGGTCGAGGCTCTTTGACGTAATGCACCTGTCGATAGTCGTCTCCCTCGGCTGCGTGTCGTAGTTCGACCTCGTACTGCTCGTGACGCGGTACATCCCCGGCGTTATCGATAGCTCGCCCTCCGCGGCAAATGCGCCCGGGAGCGCGAGACCCAGTACAATCACCCCGCACACGCAAAATACAGTTCTCGAAATAAATCCCATGTCCTGCCTCCGCTTATAAATAAATAGAAACCAACGAAATTATATGTAACGCCCTGCCCCAACGCAACACACAGGAAGTGTGTAAGTACAGGTTTTCCAGCTCCTCCGCCGATTATTGTCCCCGAAAACAAAAAAGCCTCTTCCCCCGCTCCCCCAAACAAAAAAGCCTCTTCCCCCCGCTCAGAGGGAAGAGGCCTGTTATATTTAGTCACCCTGAACTAGCTTCAGGGTCTCGTCCTTAAATTTATTCCTGCCTAGGCGCTAAGCGATTTCCGCCTTCTCACCGCGAAGAACACTCCGATCAAGCCCAACCCTGCCGCCGCAGTTATCATCCCCCACTCGGAAAGCGTGGGTATCTTGTCGGCTGATACTCTATTCTCGAAGAAGCAGAACGCAGCAGAAAATTGTCCGCTTGGTTGGACGCATTCGAAAGTCACGCTGTCCTCGGTCTTCGTAATATCAACGCCTGCTCCCTCGACGCACTCGAATGTCCTCGAGCGTCCACCCTTCCTGAGGCAATTCCGTGTAGCTTACGGTGCCTCCGTCGCTCACGAATACGAAATCGGGCGGCGTCAACGTATTCGAGAACACGGTGATTTCGGATTCGACCCCGTTCACCGCCTGGGTGAACTCAAAAGGTAGAGAGGAATCAGTCTGAGGTGCAGATTTTATAATGCCAAATGCACAATCACCGTCGGGGATATCTAAAAAACCCGCCCGTGCCGATAAAGCCAGAAAACCGGAAACCATGCAATAAAGAAAAGTATAAATTCGGTAATACACGGTTAGTCATATTCATCCTCCTCAAAGAATTAATTAAATTCATTATACGATTTTTGATGAATTTTTGCAACCAAATATGAACAGAGAGTAAGACTCAAAACCTGCGCTCTTTTCCCCTTCCGCACCACGCGTGTATAATTCCCCCATGCGAAACGCACTATTCACGGCTACCCTCGTCGTCATCATCATGGCCGCCGTCACCGCTGCCATAGGGCAAGAACCCCCCGCGCACCCGTCGGTTTCCCTCCTGCCGGGGACTGACAAGCCCGCGGTAACGAACTGCCCCGACGGCGCGGCTTATGTCTATAAGGAATATACGATATATGTGATACAGAACGCGGACTTTCCGGGCCAGGACATCCATATTTACAAGCCGCCCTCCCCTCCCGGAGACCCCTGCGGAGCCGGCAAGGGCGAGAAATATTTCTCGATCCCTTCCGGCGAGTCCGGCGGAGAGAACTTCTTCGGCGGCATTTCCGGGAACTACCTGTTCATAGACCAGGGTACGGGCCCTTCATACCGGACGCTCTCGGTATTCGACATTATGGAGAAAAAGTTCCCGCTCCTCGCGCTAAGGTACTCCGGCGCCAGGATCGAGCACGGAGTCCTGACATATTACGAGACGAGGGACGAGGTGACGGGCGCGCTCGAAAAGATACCGTGCCCCGCCGCGTCCGAATGGAAGAAGCAGGGCCTCAACATAATCTACGAGGAGAAGATGTCGTCTTGACCTCAGGACCGGAAAGGAATCCTCCCTCCGCCAGTTCCGCTGCTCCCCCGCGCAGTAACGCACCCTCAAATTCCGCTGGAGTTCCGAGCCCCCTAATCCCGTCAAACGACAATCCCCATCGAACCACTCACATTCGTCATTGCGTGCAGTAAGCGCGGCAATCCCGCCTTTTCTTTTCCCCGACATCACAGAATTGGCGGCGGGCAAGCGCCCGCACATAAAATTCCCTCCCCAATTATCAAGGGGGGAGGGTTTGGGTGGGGGGTTACCTTAGTCCTATCAATTCAGAAAGCCTTTTCCCCCGACATTACAGAATTTGCGTTAAGAAAATCACTCGTTAACGCACGAAAAATGTTTTAGGGGACGATCCCGAGCAAGCAAGGAATCGGACGCCATTCGCTAAATGCAATAATGTCATGAGTCTTGCTTCGCTAAGCCTTAATACTAATTGGGGTGGAATTAAAACATTTTAGCGTTAACGAGGGATTTTTAGCCAATTCTGTGCTGTCTTTTCGAGAGACCACACTATGTGTGTGATTTTTGCTTCTTTTCATCAAGGAAAAGAAGAAACTATCTTTGCCTTTGCTTTTTCTTTATGAGGCAGCAAATCAACAGCAGCAATCTCAATTGTGTTGCGCTGAATCTGCTTCAGCATGTGTGCTTTGCCTTTTCTTTGTCATTGCAAGCGCATTGAAATGAGGTGAGACAATCAACCTTGTAAACCCGTTCACCCTGAGCGCTTACGAAGTGTGCAGTCGAAGGGTCGCGAAGTGCATCATGCCGCACTTCGCATCCCTCTCCATCTCATCAGCACGATCGCGGGCGGGACCTTGTTGCTCACCGGGTCTATCGTCCGCAGATACGCGAAGATCGATATGAGGTCGCCGTCGGGAAGCTGCGCCAACTCCTGCCACGGCATCGGATAGAGTATCCTCCTGCCGAGTCCCATGTGTATCCCCGATCTCAGCGTCTCGAGGAACTGGGTTTCGTTCCACGACCCTATACCCGTCGCGATATCCGGCGTCAGGTTCGAGGCGAATACGAGCTTGTCGTTAGTCGCCCATACCGTGTTCTCGAGGTTGTCGAGGAACTCCATGAACTCGGGCGACGTGATCACCATGTCGGAGATGTCGGGGATTTTCTCGTCCTGCGGGTGTCCCGATAGCAGCCTCTGCGGATTGGGGATCGGTTTCCCGTCGGGCCCCTTCAGCTCGGGCGTATGGCAGTAGTTGCACTTCCATTCGTTCACGAGCTCGGCCCCCCTCGTCACCTGAGCGGGGGTATAGACAGGAGCTGGAGCGGGGGCGCTCGCCTGCTGGGTTGCGTTCTTCTTGCACCCGGCAGCCAGAGCCGCCGACATCAGTAAAGCTATTACGAAACAAACAGCAAACTTCGGATTCATAAGTTTCATTTATCACCCTCCAAAAATCTCTTGATAATTATGCCGGATTCCGTGGAATTTGCGAGTCGTTTTTTTCCTTTTCGTCACCCCGGCACAGGCAGCGGCTTCTACAATCCCCGCTCCCCTTCATATGAACTTCCTTCCCCCTAACGGGGGAGGGTTTGGGTGGGGGTTTACCCTAGTACCGATATCAATCCAGAAAGTCGTTTCTTCCCCCGACATTCACAGAATTGGCGTTAAGAAAACAGAGTATCGAGACGTAAAAATCTTTTAGGGGTGCGGGCTGAATTAAAAGATTTTAGCCGAGATAATCTGTTTTTAGCCCAATTCTGTGCTGTCGGATGATTTTTGCTTCTTTTCATCAAGGAAAAGAAGAAAATACTTTTGCCTTCTCTTTTATCCGTCTTTTCGAAAGACCATACTATGTGTCTGTGCAGTCGAAGGGTCGAAGGTCACCCTGCATCCCGCTTCTCTCCATTCACGCAGCAGAGCCCGTCCGCCGTAAATCCCTCATCAACCCTTCACTGCTCTGGCGCTTTAACACCGTACAATACATACTATTATTTAAAAGAACGATTATTCGAGGAGCGATCATATGAAATTCGGAATCTCCATGTTCCCCACGGATTACGCCATTCCCCCGGCGGATTTGGCCCGCGAGGTCGAAGACCGCGGTTTCGAATCTCTGTGGATGCCCGAGCATACCCACATCCCGGTAAGCAGACGGAGCCCCGCTCCCGGAGGCGGCGAGCTGCCGAAACATTACTGGCACACATATGACCTTTTCGTCGCCCTCACCGCGGCCGCGACGGCCACGAGCCGTTTACGTATTGCGAGCGGAATCTGCTTGATAATAGAGCGCGACCCCATTATCACCGCGAAAGAAGTCGCGAGCCTCGACACGCTGTCGGGCGGGCGCTTTATATTCGGTATAGGCGGAGGGTGGAATGCTGAGGAGATGGGGAACCACGGCACGGATTTCAAAAAAAGGTGGCGGGTGCTGCGCGAGCGCGTCCTCGCAATGAAGGAGATATGGACCAAAGAGGAGGCCGAATTTCACGGGGAGTTCGTGGATTTCGACAAGATATGGTCTTATCCGAAACCGCTCCAGAAACCGCACCCCCCGGTCCTTATGGGCGGCGCGGGGCCTACGACATTCGACCGCGTCGTGGAGTTCTGCGACGGATGGCTGCCCGCAGGAGTCGATCCCAAAACGATGCCCGGGAAAATCCGGGAGCTCCGCGCGAAGGCTCAAGCGGCAGGCCGCGACCCTGAAGAAATATCCGTCACATTCGTTATCTACGGAAGTCCGAACCGGGAAATGGTGGACGATTTGACGAACGCCGGAGTCGGACGAATGGTGTTCGCCGTTCCGCCCGGCGAGAAGGACGCCGTACTGCCCGTTCTGGATAAATACGTTAAACTCACACATGCGGCGTAAATAGGCGTCTTTAGACCCGTTCGCCCTGAGCAGTGAGCCTGTCCTGAGCGAAATCGAATGATCGAAGGGCCGATTTATTTCCTTCCCCTTAACAAGGGGGAAGGTGAAGGATGGGGGTGTTACTTTGATTCTCCCATCATTCCCCTCCTTAGAAAAAGGAGGGCCGGGGAGGATTTATACAGTCCTCGTTTTTTATCTGTCATTTCGAGTGCCCACGAGAAATCGTATCTTTTGCCTTTCCTTTCCCCGACATTCACAGAATTGGCGTTAAAAAAATAGATTACTAAGGCGTAAAAATGTTTTAGGGATGTGGGTGGAATTAAAACATTTTAGCCTTAAGAAGATATTTTTAGCTACATTCTGTGCTGTCTTTCATAGAGTACACTATGTGCGCGATTTTTGCTTCTTTTCATCAAGGAAAAGAAGAAAATACGTTTTGCCTTCTCTTTTATCCGCGTCTCAAGCGTAGCGAACGAACGTAAGCACGGATGTCCTACTTCGGCACCTGCGCCACAGGGGAGCTCTGATCCGCATTCCACCAGCCGCCTCCAAGCGCGACATAGAAAGCGACCGTGTCCTGGAGCCGCTGTGCAACCGCCTGTATATAGCTGATCCTGGCCTGATAGTACTGGTAGTTCGCTATCAGGACCTGCAGATAATCGACGATCCCGGCCTGGTAATTCGCCTGAATGAGCCTGAGGGCTTCGTCCGCCTGCTGCATCGCATCCGATTGAGCCTTCAGCGTCTCGGCGTCGTGCTCGAGCGCGCGGAGAGTATCGGCGACCTGCTCAAAAGAGCTCAGCACGGTCTCACGGTAATCAGCCAGGGACTGGTTATAGGCTTCTATCGCGGCCCGCCGCTGGTACCATAATGTCCCGCCGTGAAATATCGGAGCTACGATATCCGCCCCGATGCTCCAGAGGCTGACCGCGTTTTTAGAGAGGTTCTCGAGCTTGGTGCTGTTAAAACCGTAATTCCCGTTCAGAGTGAAGTTGGGAAAGAGAGCCGCAGTGGCGACCCCTATCCCCGCGCTCGCGCTGTGCAGCTGAGATTCCGATGCGAGTATATCGGGGCGCTGGCGGACGAGGTCCGACGGCAGCGACAGCGGCAGGTCCGAAGGCAGCTTGAGGTCGGCTAATTCCACATCGGGCGGGTTCCACTCGGCCGGCGTGCGTCCGGACAGCGTGGCGAGCAGGTGATCGGCCTGGCTCAGCTGCTGCTTTAGTATTGGTAGGTTCGCCTCGGTCGCCGATAGCTGGCTCTCCAGGCTGAGCACGTTAGAATAGGGAATAATGCCCGCCTCGGCCTGCGCTTTACCGATATCGACCTGCTCCTGCTCGAGCTTCACCGTCTCCTCCGTCGCCTTAATCTGCTCCCGGTAAGCGGCCTGGGCTATAATCGTGTTGACTATATTCCCCGAGAGCGTGAGGTATGCGCCCACGACCGTATAGCGCTCGACATCGACCTGCGCCTGCAGGCTCTCGACCGCCCGGCGCTCGCCGCCGAAGACGTCGAGCGCGTAACTGACCGTCCCCGCGAGCGAATAGAGATTGAATATGCTGCTCGAGGTATTGCCGCTGAAACTAAGGGGTGAAGACTTCTGCCTCGATGCACTCGCGCCCGCGTCCACCTGGGGAAGGAAAACACCGTAGCCCGCGCGGAGGTTATCCTGGCTCTGACGGAGGCTCGCCTCGGCCGACTTGAGCGTTTGATTGCCCGCGAAGGCGTCTTTCATCACTCCGTCCAGTTTCGAGGAATTAAAGAGACGCCACCAATCCGCATTGAGCTTGACCGCCTCATCGAAACGCTGCGTTTGGCCCTCGGCCGTGATAGTCGACGACGGCTGCTCGCCGCTCGTATAGCGGTCCACGGGAGGCGGTTCGGGCTCTTTGAAATTCGGCCCGACCGCGCAGCCCGCCATGTATAACGGATAAATCAGGCATAGCAGCACCGATACACGCCTTATAAACATTGATGTCCTGCGGCTCTCGTCATCTTCTATAATTCCTTCATCGCGGTTTTTCTTTACATTGAACATAGTCTGTCCGATCAGGCCTCCGGACGGGGCCGGGCGTTATTTATTGTTTTCCGCCTGAGGCTCCTCGATATAAACGTCAACAAGCTGTCCCGGATAAATTTCCGTATCTTTAGGTTTCTCGAAGCTGAATATGACAGGCAGCACTCTCACGTCGACCCTTTCCGTCCTCTGGTCGGACAATTCTATCTTTGGAGATACGTAAGGCTGTACGCGCACGAATTCGAGCGGGACGCTTATGTCCGTCCCCCGTATAAACATCTTCGCCTTGATGTCCTGCGGATCAGGGAGCCTGTGGATAAGTATTTCGTCTATGTAACAGCGCACGCTCAGGTACGGATGGTCTGAGCCTAGCATAATCACCGGGTTAAATCCCCTGGTGTACGAGTCGTAAGTCCCCTGCGCCGAAATATAGCTTCCGGGAGTGGCGCTGACGGATAAGACCACACCATCGACGGGAGCTTTCAGCGTGTACTTGTCGAGCAGCGCGCTCGAGGCCTCGTATGCCTTTCGAGAGGGCCTCGTACTGGTTCTCCTGGTTTTTTATGTCGTAAACCCATGCGCCTGCCTTGGTGAGCTCATACTGCTTCTGAGCGACCTCGAGGTTCGCCTTCGCTACTTTCACTGCGTTCTCCGCGTTGTCTAGAGCATACTTGCTGACGGATTTCGGGTTCAGCTGAAACGATTGCTTCTGTTTGTCGAGCTGGTCTTCCGTGTTCTTGACGTTGGCGCTCGCATAATCTACCTGCGCCTTCGCTACATCGAGGTTCTCTTTCCTCGGCTGCGCTTTAAGCTCTTCGAGGATCGCCTTCGCGGATTCCGCCTGGGCTTTCTGCTGGAGCGCGACAGCCCTCTGAACGGAGTCGTCCATGATCAGAAGCGGAGTCCCTTTGGGCACGTGCTCTCCTTCGGTGACGGGGATTTTCACGACCGTACCTGAAACCTCGGGGTATATATTTATGTTTTCACCGCTCGTCTGGTAGCTCTCGACGATGCCGTTAGCGTAAATGCCTTTCCCGTACGGATTCGACGCCGGCGCATATACGGGCGGGAGCGCCTTTTTCTCTCTCCCTTGAATGTACGCGGTCACGAGTCCGGCTAGTATGCCTACGATCGCGATCGCGAATATAACCCTATTCCTCACTCTGACCTCCGTTTTCGATTCCGATAATATGTCCGTCCTCGATCCTGATTATCCTGTCCGCATACTCGGATATCCTGCTGTCGTGTGTAACGATCACGATGCACCTGCTTTCATCCAGTATATTTTTCTTCACGAAATCCACGATCTTTCTCCCCGTGTCTCCGTCGAGCGAAGCCGTCGGCTCGTCGAATATCAGGATATCCGGATGCCCGACGATCGCTCTCGCTATGGCGACGCGCTGCTGCTCTCCGCCGCTCAGCTTGAACGGGGGCAGGCTCGCCCTGTCTTTAAGCCCCACTATTTCAAGGTATTCCATGGACAGCTTCATGGATTCGTTCCAGTCGCGTTTTTTCAGTATGAGCGGAATGGCCACGTTCTCAACCGTGGTCAGCCGCGGAAAGAGGTGATAGTCCTGAAAGACGAACCCGATTGTGTTCAGCCTGAAATCCGCGAGCTCGTCGCTCGTGAGATTCCAGATATCCGTGCCCCTGACCTTGACCGAGCCCGAGTTAGGCCGGAGGATACCCGAGATGATGCTCAGCAGCGTAGTCTTTCCGCTCCCGGAAGGCCCTTCTATATAGAGCATTTCCCCGAAGTGCGCCTCGAAGCTCACGCCTCTCACTGCGTAGGTCTGTGCGTCTCCTTCCCCAAACCATTTGATAAGCCCGTCGGCAGCAATAGCCAGATTCGCCATGTTAACCCCTGAATATATCGAACGGTTCTATCTTTATTACTTTCCTCACGCCTATGTAGCTCGAGATGCCGGCGATTATGAGCATCATCACGAAGGCGCGTCCGAGGTTCGAGTACGTTATGATCGACGCGTACGAAGGCAGCCTCATCTTCGCGATCATGATGAGGAGAGTGCTCGAGCCGATGCCTATCCCGTAGCCCGTCAGGCTCGTGAGCGACGCCTGGAAGAGGATCATGTATATGAGCTCGGAGCCTTTCGCCCCTATGGCCTTGAGCGCCCCGAACTTCTCCATATTCTCAAGCACGAACGTATAAAATGTCTGCCCCGAGATGGAGAGTCCGACGATGAAGCTTATCACGGTCATTATCAGTATATTCGTGCCGATCCCCGTTTTGTATTTGTAGTAAGTGGCGATCCTCTGGATAAGCTCGTCCTTCGTCTCCGCGCGGTATCCGAGCTTCGCAACCTCTTCTTTAATCTGCTTTACCGAGGCTTCGTCCTTCGGCTCGACGAGTATGTACGAAGTCGTGTATCTCGTGTTAGGCAAATACTGGACGGCCCTCTTGTACGTCGTATACAGGGTCGGGCTCCCGAACAGTCCGCCCGTGGTCGCCTTGGCGAGGCCGACGACGACTCCCCTGTGGTCGTTCACCTCGAACACGGTCCCGAGCTTCGGGTAATCGAGCTTGGCGTATTCCGCGTCCTTGACGACGATGAATGCGTTTTCAGCGTATATGTCGTCGATGTTGCCCTCTATCAGCTCGGGCCTCCCGAATAGACTCGTATCGTCGAGGCCCATGACGGTAACCGACTGATATGTGCCGTCCTGGAGCTTCACCAAAGCACCGCCCGTATACAACGGTACGGCGTATTTAACCCCGTTTATGCTCCTCACCGCGTCGAGCACGTAATCGGGGAGCGGGATGCTGTTTAACGGGTTATTAACCGAAGGGTCCATTACCCATATCTCGGCTCCTATGTTGATCATTGTCGAGGACGACCTGTGCAGGACGCCCGAGAAAAGCGACGTCATCATGTTCATCAGGAAGACGGCGAACGTCATGCCCATAATGAGCGCCGCGAATTTCCCCTTGTCGTTCACCAGAAGTTTGTATGCGATCCTCAGGATGCCTGGGTTCGGCAGGCGAGGCATACGCAGCTTACCCGGGAGGTACCTTATCTTCTTCGAGATACTATTTTTATCCATGGCCCTGAATCATTGATACGTATTCACACGCCCATTTCCTTCGCCGTTTCTGTTCCGATATTTCTTCAGAATTAAGATTTTAGAATAAGTATTGCCATGGTGACAGCACGAATCATTTAAGTCTACCCTATAATATCGCGGTAATGGGGAAAATATATAAGCTGAAATATGCCGGTCCCTGCGGGTAGGCCGCGGAGCAAGATATGCGCATGTAAAAGGGGTGGCCATCTAAACTTTGAAACTATTTCCCTCTCCCCGGATGGAACGATCACGAGCGGGTGAGTATATGCCTTAATATACTTGTAATTCCCGAGAAATCGGGAATCCAGTCTTTTTTCCCCGACATCACAGAATCGGCGCCGGGCAAGCGCCAGCATATAAATTTCCCTCCCCCCTTTCTAAAGTGGGGAACGATTCCGAACAAGTAAGGAATCGGTTGCACCCCCAACAAGGAGTACATCACACCTTAACTCCTGGCTCTAGGTTACCTGAGCCAATATAGTTCGGGTGGGGGGTTTACCTCCATACCCCAATCAATCCCGAATGCCTTTCCCCGACATTCACAGAATTGGCGTTAAGAAAACAGACTATCGAGACGTAAAAATCTTTTAGGGGTGCGGGCTGAATTAAAAGATTTTAGTCGAGATAGCCTGTTTTTAGCCACATTCTGTGTAGTCTTGATTTTTGCTTCTTTGTATCAAGACAAAGAAGAAATCATCTTCGCCTTGTCTTTTTCTTTCAGGGCTTGGGGGAATTAAAACATTTTAGCATTAACGAGATATTTTTAGCTAATTCTGTGCTGTCGAGTGATTTTTGCTTCTTTTCATCAAGGAAAAGAAGAGAAATATATTTGCCTTTCTGTTTATTCGTCTTTTCATGAAACACACTGCGTGTGTGCTTCTTTGTATCAGGGAAAAGTAGAAAAGCTCTACTCGAGCGCGGCGGTAGCACTGGTTATAAACAGCTTCCAGTCCTTCATAACCTTATTCCCATCGCTGTCCGCTACCTGGTCAACGTTCAGGTGGCTCGTCAGGTATTGAAGACGCTCTATCTCATCTTTCTCTCCCGCGCCGCGGTTCGCATCACTGAAACGCTCCTGGAGATAAAACGGCGGTATAGACTGGTTATAAAGAGTGACCTTCACGTCGTGGACCTTGCCGAGCGTCGCCTCATCGAGCGGCACCAGGTATTCGATCACGTCCGCTCCCGTAAGTGCGGGGTCGGTGTAATAAGGGTCGAGCGCGGCCTCTCCGTGTGTCTCGGCGAGGGCCTGAATGTAAGGAGAGTCGAATGTCAGAAAGAAAGCCGGATTATAACCCCTGGGTCTGATGCGGTTATCCTTAACCGTGTCGAAGCGCCTCAGGAAGCTCGTGGTGAGATGGCCTTCCGAATCTTCTATAAGCTCCTGGTATATCTGCACCTCATCGTCCCGGGTGATTGTCTGATAGTGAGGCTGGAACGGAGCGTCCGGGTTCTCGACCGGCTCTTCGCTCGGAAGGACTTCTTCCGTTGTACCTTTAACTATGGCGCCCAGCTCGTTCGTCCGTCCCGAGGCCCAGAGCACGTTCCCTTCCGCGTCACGCACCAGGAACTCGATAAATACCCGTCTGAAGCTTACGCCCGAGGGCAGGAAATGACCGGCTTTATTGGTTACCTTCACCACCGCTCTCAGTTGTCCCTCGGGGGTGACTTCGAGCGTTTGAACGTCGATAGCGGCCGTTTCATTCTGCGCCATATCGATCATGGAATTCGCTCCGGTAATCAGAGCGGGAACGGTCGACGTTCCGGTCATGTAGTCGATCTGACGCGCGCCCAGGATGATCGGGAACTGCTGGAACATCTGGTTTATAAAAAGGTTAAGGCCGTGGAGGGCGTGTCTGGGGAATACGTCACGCTCGGTAAGCGTTATATCCTGATCGGGCAGACGCCCGGTAGTTGGCGGGAGCCCGTTTGATTCGATATTGGCTATTTTAAACGACAGATGCTGTCCGTCGAACGTCGTAGGCATATGGCAATCCGCGCATGAGAGGAAACCGGGCTTGCCGGGAGCGAAGTCGCTGTTTACCCATTCGAGATTTGTGGTCTGCTCGTAACTAGCGCCGATTATCTCGCCCTGATTTGTGATAACCGGGAGCAGTATGTTGTGACAGCTTCCGCAAGTATCCGAGCTGGACGCGTCGCCGCTTACAAAATAATCCTTGAACGCGGGCGTTATACCCAGAGCGTGCTGCATCGGTTTCGGAACTATAGTGTCGTCCTGATAGGGTCCGTAGACTTCGTCGGGAGGACCCGTGACAAAATTCCCGGTGAAAGTTTCTTCATTACCCAGATCGGTATCCGACATATGATGGCAGACCGTACAGGAGATACCGTCCCTGGCAAGCGCCCCGTATTCCTGAAACTCGTTCTGCTCGGAATCGGGCCACTGCGTTACCATATCGAGACTAAACGGCTTTCCGGACGGTACTCCGGCCGGCGGGGCTACAGCGAACAAGCTGTTGCAGTCCTCCGTATCCTGGCCGGGAGTATCTATAGCTAACTGGCGCTGTCCCATGACGCCGTGGCAATGAAGGCACGTGCTCTCCACGCACGTCGTGTATTGAGGCAGGTTGTTCGTTTCACTCTGGAGCTGCGAGAAAAAGATAGGGTCGCGGCCCGCAAGCCCCATTGGCGACGCCCTCCATTCGCTGTACTGGGAAAGATTAACAAGCTGCGTCCCGCCGCTCACATCCTGCTCGAGTATCATATTGGGTTGTGCAGCGTTCAGGTAAGTGGCGTCATGGCACCCGATACATTGGTCCGACGTGATAAACTGCCCCGGGCTTGTCGAAGCCGACACTATATGATCGTAGGTCTCGGCGGGGAGACGCAGAAACCACGCGTCAGTAAAGGAAACCTCGTCGAGCTGATTATAGAAATTCAGGTACTCCGCTTCCGGCTCCTCGAGCGCGGTCGTAAAGGGCGATACGTAGCCGTTGACCTCGTCCCGTGCTCCGCTGGGAACGTCCGTAGCGCCTATAGATTCGGAGTCTCGCGCAATCAGGGATATTAACCCCGGCTGCGGGCCGGCGAGAAACTCAGCGTGGAAAGACCGGGTAGTCCCTTTAGAAGGAAACTGTTTATACTCGATACCCGGAGTCAATAAATTGTCGAGCGATGTAAATGTCGATTCGGTCGCTGCCGAAGCGTGGCAGTTTATGCAGTTATTCCCGTATTCGCTGTAGGGATACACCACGTCCGGAATTTTATTCGTGCTCGAGTAAACATAGCCCGTCGGATACCAGAGCGGGTTCGGTTTTGTCGGTATTAAACCATCCTCGAAGAAATCCATTCCCGTAACGCCCGACGCGTCGAATACCGGAGGGTTTCCTATTTCCCATGCGGAATCGGGAGGATCGGGGACGACGGCATAGGAAGCCCAGTACCAGCCGTCGTATGATGCTCCGCTTTGCTTGACCATTACAGTCCAGGACTGTGGCTCGACATCGTTGTTAATTACCATACAACCCTCGCTATTGAGGGTGATTCCGAGCTTATCGTTAATTGAGTGCATCTCCTTTATAATCATAGCTCCGTCGGGGATGCTGCCCTCTCTGCCGTTACAGAGCCACTCCAGTACCTCGGGAGAGTAGTAGATTCTGACAGCGGGATGCACGCCGTAGTTCTGACCCTTTCCTATTTCTCCGACATAAGGACCCGTCAACCTCCAGTTCATATCGCCTGACCACTCAAGCTCGTTCACATAGTCCCTGGCTACGAGAAAATCCTGGAATGCCAGGTCGTATTCATTCTTCGCGTCGAGGCCAGACAACGGAGGAGGGTCCTGGAGATTTAGCGGAGCTTCCCGCCCCGCACCGGAATGCGTACTGCAAAATTCATCAATTTGCTCCTGAGTAGGGGGTACAAGCGAGCTCTTACACACCCACCGACTGGGGTCTTTAGGCAGAGGGCCTTCGTTCGTCGTGTTACTTTCGTCGCAGCCGCCGATTGAGAGTATCGCGACGAGTATAGATACAACAATTTTAATGGTATATCTCAAGATTTCACAATCCCTCGAATCAGAGATAGGAACAAATATTTTTAAATCTTATAATGTAATCTTGATTCTAAATAATATAAGCTTGACACTAAAATTAATGCCGTTAGATTAAAATTACAATAGGCGAAAAACCTTCTTCCAAACTTT
>CAVPJU010000004.1:0-16286 GCA_963705505.1 uncultured bacterium | reverse complement strand
CACACGAGGCATGGAGAAAACACCCCGAGCACATGGAAGCTCAAAGACTGGGACGCGAAAAATTCTACTCGGAATTCAGGATACAGGTACTGGAGAATCCGAGGGAGTATGCGTTTAAGAAGGAATAACCTTTCCCTAATAGGTGAGGTTCAAGTGAACCAGGAACTCTCACTTGCTGTGGTATAAAGCATAGGGGAAGGTCTCCAGAAAGCCTTTCCGTTGTTTTGAAAAGCCAGAATATGTCTGTGTCCAATTCATACTATTCGAGCGAACGCACTTTATTAATCGCGTTTAAAATTCTCCTCCAACTGGCTCTTTCACGCTTAGAGTACATGTATTACCAGGGGATGTAGCAGGGTCGTCGTCATCCACTTTTATCTCACGATCCCCTACAGTTCTGCAAAAAACGGTGAATGTACCCGCCACTCCAAATTTCACCTCACCGAAACAATCATCAGGTGGAATAATTGACCACGAATAGTTTGCTGTTTCATCAAAAGGCCTAACATTGTATGTTCGCGAAACCCCTGGTGCTGCAACAAAACTCAACGGTTCGCAGAAGAATTCTTTAGGAGTAGGCGTTGGAGGAGATGTCGGAGGTGGGGGTGTAGGTGTCGGAGGTGGAGGAGTAGGCGTTGGAGGAGATGTCGGAGGTGGGGGTGTAGGTATCGGAGGTGGAGGAGTAGGCGTTGGAGGAGATGTCGGAGGTGGGGGTGTAGGTATCGGAGGTGGAGGAGTAGGCGTTGGAGGAGATGTCGGAGGTGGGGGTGTAGGTATCGGAGGTGGAGGAGTAGGCGTTGGAGTATTCGATAACACAAAATCTATAATTGTATCCGAACAAACAATTAGATCAGTTACATCAGGGTTTGGACTGCTAAAGTCAATGACGGCTTTTGCACATAAAGCAAAACCTATATTAGTATTTATCATATCATCAAATTGATCTGGTGTAAGGTTAATGATGACACTGATACCGAACGAAAGACAAGGTAGTGTTGCAAAACCACCTGTTAGAATAGAAGCACCAATACATGAAGCTAAAGCAACTCCAAGGCTTGCCCACTTGAGACTCTCTTTGTCAAATATATTTATATTAAAAATCCTTATATTTTGGACTCCGTTGTCAATAGTAGAATTGATGCCTGAGGAAATTGAACTATATATTTCCTTTATTTGTATCAGATCAGAAGGGCTTACATCTACAATAATTGGACCTGCGATTAAGATTCCATTAGCATCAAACACCGAAGCTTCAACAGTAGATTCTGTATAGTTATCAAATAATATTTTGTTTCCTAAAGAATCAATTATTAATTCTGGAAGCCCATCTGGTCTGGCTTTAAGTACAATTGCATCATTTAACTCTGAAATATAAAATGCTCCTGTTATAGAAGTTGGATTACCAAAAGTGTCTTTTTCAGCAAGAACTCCAACAGCTTCCGAAGCATCCTTAGTCATAACCATAATGGAGATTGAATTATTAATATTTTCTGTACCAGTGAGTTTTGCTATAACAAACTCATCAATAGATGTGTCAGGAGGCGGTTCTCCACCTCCATCATCTCCCCCATCCATCCCATCACAAGAAATTAAAACAAATGTTAACAGAAAAACAACGAGCAATTCAGAAAAATATCCTAGGTGGTGCCTCATATCACTACCTCTACAATCTTTCTGTTATTTACACCCAGTCTAATTTTTTATTAATAGCAAGTTACTTCATCCTTTCTTACACGCTCAAAGAAAATTAAAATCTCTAAAACTTGCTCGCATGATACGAAAAACCCTTTACCAAGCTCTTTTTATCGAATTTAATAACTACCGTGAGTGTCTTTTGAGTGGTAGCACTCGCACCAGCCTGAGACGTTGTTTCTCTGCTATACCCAACACCGCCCAGGAGTAAAACGTCGCCTAAAAAACCTCCTGCGGCGCCGCCGACACCTACTCCCTCTGTCTGGCTCGAGTTTGAATATGAGGCCTCGGTCGCAATCTTATCGTAGACCCACGCCTCATCCCCCTGGCTGTCCCTCGTCACAATATTCGGAGAACCCAGAGCCTCTGCTACGTCAGCCTGGGACATCCCGACGCGGATTTCTTTTTGCACGACGCCGACCGTCATCTCTCTCTCCTGCGTAGATCCGAGAGATTGTTGATGCTGGGCTGCGCTCATGGGTTGAACACATCCGGGGAGTAAGAGCGATAGGAACAAACAAACCATCCCCATATATTTGATACGATTTGTTTTTTCATTATGCATTTCTTAACCCTCCTCTTTTACAATTTCTCCTGCTGAATAAAAAGTCCCTTGTCCACTTTTGCAAAGAACTCCTGATAAAATTTAGGATCGGCAATCTGATCAACGGTAGAAACACCGCCGGCGCTATCGTACACTTTTTGCTGAAAATTCACCCTCACCCTTGTTTGTTTACCGAACTCGCTAACATTAGCGGTTGCTTCGACAATTGCATTCTTATCCCACGCGAGGTTGAAAAATGACCCCCAAAAGACCGCACCTTCTGTCTGAACATCTAATTCCTTAGTAGCCGATAAAAGTCCGAGGTCCGCATTACCCTCCGTCACGATAAACCCGTCGTCCTGAAGAACGTTAAGCATCGTCTTTAAAACCATTTTGCTATCGGGTGTATCGTACGTGCGGGTCTGTATTTCTCTTATTTCGAGTTGAGATTTCTCCGGCTCTCCTTCCTTATTCTTTACTTTGCTTGCCGCGACACCTGCACCCGCTGCTCCCACACCGAGAGCAACCAATGGCTGGGATACATCCCGAAATCATGAAGGACAATAAGCTGAGTAGAATGAAATTTCTTATGACGATAATTGGCAGACGACGCTGAATGGTTGTTTTAGCAGCTACAAAAGAACCGGGCAGTTCTCTTACTCGATCTAAACCGCTACTGATCGAAGGTAACTTGTACTTTAAAGAATGCACTAAATTTAACTGTGAGAATATCCCCATTCTCACATATTCCTTCCATCATCCCAGATGTAGTTATTATCTAACAATCAACGGCCTGAGTCAATAACCATTATACTATTTAATGTAACTAGAATGATTTTAATAGATATAGATATTTATCTATTAACCCTCTCAATTCTCTCTACCTTTATCGAAGCCGCCATCTGAGTGGCAACGGTTTGGTATGTTTCTTCTTTTTTTTGTATTGAATGAACTCAGGAATTAAAAATAGCTTGAGCAAAATAACATGTGTGTGAAAAATCTTATGGCCGGTCTGCCGCTTTACAAATAGATATTACGGTGAGTTGTTCGAAACAGCACTAAGTACTAGTCGGGCCGTGATCCGGCGGATTTTCTAAGGACGTGCTATCAGGTGTGTATTCGCAGGGCTTGCGAAACTTTCATATCAAATAAAATTAGATTTCCTATACCTAATATAGCAGAATCATCTGCTATGATTTGTTGAATCCAAACTTCAATATTTAGCGGGCAGAATTCTTATCCGCTTCTTTAATCATTGATATTCCGGCAACCATATCTCACTCCCAGAACTTGAAGTCCTTAATATCCGAGACCTTCAGGACCTCCACCTTGTCCTCCGTCCTTATGAGCTTCCTGCCTAACTTCGGGTACTCGACCATCTCGTGCTCGCGGCTCTCCCCGCCCATGAGATACACGAGGTCCTCTTTTCCGTCGTTACGCATGTTGTGCGCGACGCCCGGAGTCGGGAACCCCATGAAGTCCCCCGGCCCCACCTGATACTCCTTCCCGTCTATCTCGGCGACCCCGTTCCCCGAGAGTATGTAAATCCACTCCTCCTCGAACTGGTGCGAGTGATAGACGAACGATTCCTTCCCCGGCGGTATCGCAGCGATGTTCACCCCCGTCCTCTTAAGCCCGGTCTTCACGCCGAGCCTCGCCCCTATGATCTCGGAGTTCGGGTTCCAGGGGTGAGAGAATTTTTTCTCCATCTTCTTTATGTCCTTCGCCTTCAGTAAATATGTAAGTTTTTGCGCGCTCATGCGGCCTCCGTTTTCAGCTTATACCCTTAGTATATGAGAATACCCGCGCGTAATAAAGGGCTGCTCTCGAATCCCCGGTAATCCTCACCCTCTCATCGTAAGATTGGATTATTAATATACTGACAGCTTCGGATGTAAAAATGATTCCGCTCTATTCCGTCCGGTCTTCGCGATTGAGACCTCCGCGGGGCAAGGGCTAATGTACGGGAACCAGAGCCATGTGCGCCGTGAGGTCGAGCCTCGCCACGAAGTCGCTGTTCGCTCGCTCGCCTGTCCTGACGAACCCGAGCGACTTGTAGAGCCTCCACGCAGACGCGTTGTCGGGCGTATAGCTCAGGTAGAGCGCCTCGACGCCGTCTTCTGTCAGCCGTCTGATGAGGAGATCGAGCGCCTTCTTTCCATACCCCCTCCTCTGATGCTTTTTATCTATAAGGAACGCCGAGAGCCAGTACCTCCCGCCCTTCCTGTCCCTCCCGTGCATCATCAGTCCGACGACGGTATCGCCCGAGTAGATGGCCGTTGGGGTCATGTCGTGTAGCGGGGCGAATTCGGAAAGCACGAGCCCGGCAGAAGGCACCATGTGCTTCTGCGATTCGTCCGTGGAGAGGGCGACGCACGAGTAATAATTTTCCGCGGTCAATGGCTTGAGCGAAACGGCCATAATTAAATACAACCCGAGATTTCAATTTTTTTCTATGGGGCATGCACCCCGTTTCGCATGACAGACCGCTGAAAAATTATTTATCCGGCAGGCCGAAGGGAATCCCCTCTCCCGCACGTCTAATTCAATAGAGAAGCCCCGGGGATTCAGGCCTACGGCCGCGGAATCCCGGACAAATACCCGAGAAACCGGGAGCCGGTTTGCCCATACCCTCAACAATCCTGGACCTGAGAACACAATAAAGCCGGCTCCCTCCATTTAGACTGCCGGAGAGATGGCTACACGATCCCTACCTCGAATTTTTCTATGACCTCTTCCTCGCGCTCGCTATCGCTTATCCATTCGCGCATATGCCCATCCGAAAGCACGGTCCCGATGTACTTCTCCGCCTGACCGTCCGCCTCTATCCCGTACGTATTGAACCTCGACGCGACAGGGGCGTACATCGCATCGGCAGCGGTGAAGCGTCCGAACAGCCAGGGCCCCGTCTTTCCGTACCCCCGTCTGCACGCCTCCCAGATTTCGAGGATTCTTTTTATATCGCGGGCGGCTTCCTCTCCGATCTCCACCCTCCTCCCCGAAGCCCTGCAGTTGCAGGGGAGCGCGCTCCTGAGTGGCGGAGAACCCCGAGTGCATCTCCGCGCTCACAGAGCGCGCGAGCGCCCTCGCCCTTGCGTCTTCCGGCCATAGCGCCGGACGCCTTTCGGCCAGGTATTCGAGTATCGCGATCGAGTCCCAGACCGTAACGCCGTCCTCGATATATACGGGCACTCTGCCTGCGGGCGAATACCCGAGTATCTTCTCCCTCGAGCCCTCGACGTATAACGGAATGCGGACTTCCTCGAACCCGACCCCAAGATGCCTGAGCGCGAGCCACGGCCTCATCGACCAGCTCGAATAATTTTTATTCCCGATGACGAGTACGGGCTTTGCCATGATGCTCTCTCCTAAAAACTGCATGGATTTTCAATATTGTCATTCCCGAATGTCTTTATCGGGAATCCACATCTTTATTCCTTCTCCTTATACAAGAAAATCTAAATCCCCCTGATATATTCTTCTTTGCAAGTGATGAGCAGGAAGTTAACGGGATTCCTTCCCTTTAGCAATGGCGTCCAATTCCTCGCTCGTTCGGAATTGTTCCCTTTACAAAGGGGGAAAATGATGTTTACGGGAGCAGGGAATGGGTGGAGAGTGTCCGCTCCCCGCTCCCCCGGCCGGAATGCATACGCCTAGAATTGCTCCACGTTCAGCGTGTGGAAATAGTGGATGTTGTAGGCTTCGTGATTCTTGAATATATCGAGCGCGCTGTCCTTCATTTCTTCCGTTTCCGCAAGGACGGTCACGAAGAAGCTCCCCCTCCGCATACTCTCTTTTACCGCCTTCATGCCTTCTTCCGCTTCTCTCGAAATGCTCTTCTGCAGCGCTCTCACGATCATGGTCAATAGTCCGTGCTCGTCCCCGTCGAGGTCGAGTATCCTGAGTCCCTTTTCTCCGTGGAAATAGTAAACACGCTCGTCGTCGAACCCAGCCTCTTCGAGCTCAGCGAGCGCCGACCTCAGGTCGGTTTCCCTGTCTATAAGTCCTATTAGTTTTTCATAAGGGTATAACTCGAAACTTCCGTCAGGATTTTTTCTTGCCATAATGCACCTCTCTTTGCTTTTGTTTTTGGGAAATACACATTGGGTTGTCAAAGAAACGGTTCCGCGCCGGGCGCCGCATGCGAAAGCTCATCCGGGCGATGACCGCTGCCGGGGCTGATGTGAAAGGAGCTCATTCGGGGTCCCGGTTAAATAAAAGTCTAACGATGAATCCCGCATGTCAAAGAAAAATTTTATGCGCTTTTCCGTGAGCGAAAATTATTTTTTGAATTTAAGAGGGTTATGTAAATCCGGAGTGAAAAATATTTTTCCCTTCCCGGTCCGGTCAGCCAATCCCCGGCGGGAATCCCCGCAAAGCGGATTATGACAACCGAGGAATTCAGCCTGATTCAACCCCCGCCGAAGGGTTTTCCGCGCCCGCCCGTATATATGTACAAAGCATGCTTGAATACAAAATTCACACAGGAGGTAGTAAATAAATGAAAAGGAATTGGATACTTACAGCGGTACTCGGAGTTTTAGTTACGGGAGCGGTAGCGGCGTTCGCGATGCCCCCGGGCGGAGGTCCCATTCGGTCTGGAGAAGCTGGCTGCGTTCTCGAAGCTCCCTGCAGACAAGCAGGCGCTCGTTATCAGCACGTTCGAATCGGTAAAGCAGGAGAACAAGGGCCTCAGGGACGAGATAAAGGCGACTCACGACAAGATGAAAGAGATACTGACGGCGGAGACCTTCGACGCCGCGGCGTTTAAGCAGAACGCCGAGAAGCTGCAGTCACTCATGACACAGGGCTTCACGTCGTTCACCGATGCAATCGCTGAGCTCGCGCCCCAGCTCACGCAGCAGGAAAGAGAGATACTAGCCGAGCTCGGCCCCGGCGGGCACGGCGGCGGGGATTAACGGCAAAACTTATACACACCACCCTCTCTAACGGGCGGGCGGAATAGCAACTTTACTATTCCGTCCGCTCAGGTTTTAATATTTTATGGATACGACGGCTGTCACTCTTCCACGGGTGCAAATGGTTAAAGAGACGAAGGAGTTCACCGACGAAGAGCTCATGGGGCGGATCAGGAGCGGGGACAGGAATGCGTTTTCGGAGCTCGTAGTGCGTCACACGAAGAGGTATTACAGCCTCGCGTACAGGATGCTTTCGAGCAGGGAGGAAGCCGAGGACATAGTGCAGGAATCGTTCCTCACGGTATGGACGAACCCGGCCGGCTGGCAGGGGGACAGGCAGGCGAAATTCACGACGTGGTTTTACAGGGTCGTGACGAACGCATGCATAGACAGGAAAAGGAAGAACACGCCGCTTCAGATGGCGGACGGTTTCGACCCGCCCGACGAGGGCCGCGGGACAGAAGAAATGATCGAGCTAAAACGGAAGAAGGAAAATATAGACGCATACATCGGGGAGCTGCCCGAATCCCAGCAGACCGCCCTTGCGCTCTGCTTTTATGAGGGGGTGAGCAACAGGGAGGCGGCAGAGATAATGGGATTGAGCGTGAAGGCTTTAGAGTCTCTCCTCATGCGCGCGAAAACGTCGCTGAGAAGGAAACTTACGGGAGATACCGGGAGAGAGGAGGCTTCGAATGGATAAAAAGGAGTTTCTTGAATACCTGGCTACATACGGCGGAGACCTCGGCGGATGGCCCGCTGAGATAAGGGAAGACGCCGAAAGGGCGTGCGCGGAGTCAAGCGCGCTCAGGGAAGCACTCGAAGGGGAGAGACGCTTCGAGGAATCTCTCATGGAAAGGGGCTTCGAAGAGCCCTCCCCCGGCCTCGAGGCGAGGATCATAAGCGCGGCAGCGGCGGTGAAAAGACCCGAGGCGGAGGGAAATTCCATACTCGGCATACTTAGCGCCATATTTTCCGCCATACCCCTTCCGAGACCGGCGATCGCGCTCCCGCTGCTGCTAGTCATCGGGATGGCGGCGGGCTATCTATACGCCAATTACTCGGAGCAGGAGTCAGGCGGCTCACAGTTCGCGGAGCTCCTCTATTACGGGGAGGGATACTATGAGTAATAGCCTCAAAATTTTCCTCGCGGTATCCGTCCTCCTAAACGTGCTCCTCGCGGGTATCCTCATAGGTACGTTCTCGCATACGTTCATGGGCCGCATGGAGACGGGGAAGCGCGCTCTCTTTTTCCTGAAGGACCTTCCTCCCGAGAAACGCGAGCTGGTCCTGGGGACGATGAAAGAGCTAAGGTCCGAGACGGCGGGGACGAAGAAGGAGCTCGATCGGAAGAGGAACGAAATTATAGATATTTTTTCCGCGCCTGAGTTCGACGAGAAGAAATTCGATCAGAAGGCGGCCGAGATGCACGCCATAATGGGCGAGCTCGCAGCCAAGCTCGCGGACGCGACAAAGAAGATAGCGGCCGGGCTCAATCAGGAAGAGAGGAAAGCCCTGGGTGATGTTATCCGCAGGAGCCCCGGCCCCCCCTTCCTCCACCCTCTCATGGGCGGATTTCACCGGGACAGGTTTGACGCCCCTCCGCCCCCGCATGACTGGGACGAACCTCATGAGGGGCGCTAAGGAGAGCAGCATGATTAAAATGAAGAGGGTCCGCAAGATACCCCCCGCAGGCGACTACCCGGGGGTTTTAGCGCCCCCGCCGGTTATCGCGCTCGTGATTCTCTTTGCGGGCATTGCGGCGGGATTGATCAAGAGCCTCCATTTCATAAACGGAAATGCGAGATACATAACCGGAGCCGCGCTTCTCGCGGTCTCCCTCGCGATAGGGCTCACCGCGTTTCTCAAAATGAAGAGGGCCGGAACGAACGTCGATGTCAGGAAGCCCGCGACGAAAGTCCTCACGGACGGAATATACGCCTACTCCAGGAACCCGATGTACGTCGGCATAATAATACTCCTCGTCGCCATATCGGTACTGCTCAACAACCTCTGGATCATCATTTTCATTCCCATATTCGTCGCCATCGTCCGTAAAGGCGTAATAGAGAGAGAGGAGTTCTACCTCGAACAAAAATTCGGCGCAGAATACACTGACTACAAAAAGCGCGTCCGCAGATGGCTGTAGCGCACACACTAGCGCTCATTGTATATACCTCCCAGCTACTCCGATCTGTCCGGCTTGGGAGCGAGTTCGCGGATCAAACCCGGTGCTCGCCAGCCGTGACACACGCAGCGTGGCACACAATGTGTCTATATACGATCGTTCCGCAACTCTTCCGCTAACTTCAACACCTAAATCAGACCCGTTCGTCCTGCTTGTCCGGCGAAGCTTTAGCGAAGACGGAAGCCCGTCGAAGGACGCACGGAATCTGTGCTCATATTCGATTGCTGCGAAACTGCTCCGCATAACCAACCCTGTCATTTCGAACTTTACGTGAGAAATCTAATCCGTATAAACCCACTCATACCGAACCCCTCCCCCAATCCTATCCAGAAATTATACGAAACGCACTGTCATTCACACCCGCAGCGGCCCTCACCTCCCGGCCTAACCCGCCGGAATTACGGCAAATTACATTCCGCGTAAACTATTTTTTCCACTTAATAAAATACCATATTGACATCATTACGTAATGATGTAATAATGAGTGCATGACGGCGGGAACAATACAACAGCGGGCAAATCCTGAGAAGATGCACAGAGGCTCTCTCTACATTCCCTCACTCCTCTACGAGAAGCTGAGGCTCTTCTCTTTCGTCTCCAGGAAAAGCCAGTCGAAGATAATCGAGGAGGCAATCGCCGAGTACCTCGACAACCACATGACGGGCAAGGAGTTCGATAACGTGCTGATGTACAGGAAGGACGGCTAAAAGGCGCCGCTTCAAAAATACTTAAAGCGAGGATGGGAAAGATGAAAGTGAGAGAAGTAATCAAGTTCCTGGTGGAAAACAACGGATGGTATCTCGTGAGGATTTGCGGAAGTCACCGTCAGTTCAAGCTCAGAAGCAAAAAGTCGAGGCTCACTATCAACTGCAAAATGGATAAGGAGCTTCCGGAAGGCGCCCTTTTTTATTCACTCAAGCACTGTTTCGATTCACAGGAAGTAATACATAAAGAACACTATGAGATCACCATAGAGCAGTCAGGCGACTGCTATTCGGCTTACTGTCCGGACCTCCCCGGCTGCGTCGCCATAGGAGATACACTCGAGGAAACGAAGGAGCTCATGCTCGGCTCCGTACGCCTTCACCTCGAGGGATTGAGGCAGGACGGTGTTCTGGTTTCGGAGCCGGGGAACACGTCGGCCTTTTTTGAGATCAGGCAAGCCTCCTGATGTCGGCAGCTTCCCGTTTTATCGGGCTGCCGACATCAGGGCCGTAAGACCCTGATAAGAGAGCAAAGTAATACAGCACAAATAACGACATAACCCCATACCCCCCCTTAGAGCGTCAGGAATATGTTCCTTGAGAACACGATTCCTGACGCTCCCTTTTTTTGGCACACAATGTGTGGTTCTATGATCTATCCGTGACTGTCCTGCATTAGCCAACAACCGAAGCCCAACCCATTCGTCCGCTCATTTATATCCCTCCCCCTTTTCTTTAAAAGGGGGAGGGCGCGGGTGGGGGTTTACCTTATTATTTCCGTCATTCCCAAACGCCTTTATCGGGAATCCATTTTTTTCAATTTGTAATTTCAAGGTGCCCCCCCCATCCTAACCTTCCCCCTCGGAGGGGGGAAGGAATCGAAACGAAAAGGCAGCCACCATCCAGCCCCTTTCGTTGACACTACCCCCCTGTTTGGTTACTTTATATGTTCTCAATAAAGTAGAGTAGTTACTTCCCGAGAGACTTAACGAGGAGAGGTGGCCGAGTGGTCGAAGGCGCTCGCCTGCTAAGCGAGTAAGGGGGCTTAAACTCCCTTCGAGGGTTCAAATCCCTCCCTCTCCGCCACCACGCACATAGTGCGATTCTACGATTCCTGCACTTCTCCTCTGCAAATCCCAACAACCGAAGCCCCAACCGTTCGTCCTGAGCCAAGTCGAAGGACGTACACAATCTGTGCTCATACCCGACATCTGCTTCACTCCTCCGCACTGCATAGCCTGTCATTCCCTCCACCCATAAACAGAAAATTTTATTGCGAAACCGCCTCGCAGAAGGTATAACTGTGATTATAAAAATATTCGGAATAAATGGACACCACAGCCATGGCAAAAAAGCTCGTCCTAGAAAAATCCACAAGAATCAACGCTCCTGCCTCGAAAGTCTGGGAGATCCTCACGAACCCGGAGCATACCAAGAAATACATGTTCGGATGTGAGGTGATCTCCGACTGGAAGATCGGGAGCCCTCTCTTATGGAAAGGCATGGCCGACGGAATAGTTTACGTAAAAGGGAGCCTGCTCAAACTCGACACCGATAAGCTCTTTCAATTCACCGTGTTCGACCCCAACTCCGGCATCGAGGACATACCCTCGAACTATTCGACCGTGACGATCGAGCTCACCCCCGCAAAAGGATCCACCGACCTTTCAGTGACCCAGGGCGATTTCGGCGCAATGCCTGACGGCCGAAACCGGTTCATGAGCGCGGAAGCGGGGTGGGACGTCGTACTTCCGAAGATAAAAGAGATGGCAGAACAGTAATTACCGCTGTAAAAATCCGCATGGAGCAGCCGCTATGCCCTCCGTCGCCGATCTAACAGATGAAGAAGCCCTGCTCAGATTTTCGTCGAGCTCCAACTTCCGCCTCGGTCAGGAAATCGTGGAGAATGACGGCGTCGAGCTTGTTGAATTCGGTCCGTTAAAGGTAGTGGCGAACGTGACTCCTCCCGGCGGAGTGAAGAGGACGGTTACGTTTATGTCCACACCCGAAGGGCTCAGGTGGAGATGCACATGCACGTCGAGGGAAGATTTATTCTGCAAACACTGCGTCGCCGCCGGAATAGTTACTTGGAACAAAGCTCCCAGGCGGCGGTGAAGCTCACCCCTTTGTTGGAGCGGCTTCCTTTCGACAAGCTCAGGATCAGCTCCGCGCAGCAATCCCGTATTTCTCTTTCCCGACATTCACAGAATTTGCGTCAAGAAAATCGCTTGTTAACGCACGAAAAATGTTTTACGGGACGATTCCGAGCAAACAAGGAATCGGACGCCATTCGCTAAATGCAATTATGTCATGAGTCTTGCTTAGCTAAGCCTTAATACCAATTGTGGGCGGAATTAAAACATTTTAGCGTTAACGAGGGATTTTTAGCACAATTCTGTGCTGTCTTGATTTTTGCTTCTTTGTATCAAGACAAAGAAGATATTATTTTCGCTTTATCTTTCTCATTTCGACAGCGGTGTAGTAATCTCAGCATTATTTAGGATTTTGGAAAGAACGTGTGAAATCTATCTTTTAAAAACAAGAACAGCGGAACATATCACAGAGTCGGAAGACTCCTCATTCCCCCATACTCTCGAACACCCTCAGCAAAAACTCACCGCTCTCGTGCGCGAACCTGACTACCTCTTCCTTCTGACCACGCTTGAGCTCGGGCTCGATCTTCCTGACGGTCTTCTTTATGGCGATCGAGTGCTTGGGGTCTTCTTTCGCGTGAACCTCGATGAACCTGGAAGGGTAAGGCTGCTTTTTGTGCTTGGGGAACATGATCCCCGACGCGTTCTCGAAGAGATAGGAATGCCCGAGTATAGCGAGGGGGAACTTGTCGGCCTCCCGCTGGAGAAATTCATCATATTCGAGCGCAACGGGGTATTTCGACATATCCACTCCGTTGATTCCCATTCCGGCCAGGTCCTCAAGCGCAATCTCCGCGTGCCCCTCCTCCCCGCGCGCGCACGTACGGAACCTAGCAGCGAGATATGGGTTCGTATTCTCGGTATTCTCGGCGGCCCTGAGCACGGCCTCCCGGCTTATGTACTCGATGATGTAGAAGGTCTTGAGGAACTTTATGTAATCATCCCGGGAGATTTCCCCCGATAGAAGCGCCTTAACCTCGTCCATTCCTTCCACCCTTTCGAGATAGTCACCGACTTCCTTGTCCAGCATCTCTTCAAGCTTATTCATAACAGGTCAAATATCATATACGACTTTCCCGAAATTTCACGCACACGAACATGGCTCAATCGGAAATAGATGCTGATAACAAGTTATATATAGACTTTGATATAAAACTAGTGATAATATGTAGATTCGATACTCAACGGGGGGATCTAACATACCATGGGTCAGTCCGGCCGTGTAAGAAAAGTTTTATTAATTATAATCGTGAACATCGCGGTGATTTGCACATTGATGGTAGTTATCGAGGTTGGCGGTCAACTGGCTTACTATCTTAGGCATGGCAAATTCGTTTACCAGCTTGTCGGATACGAATACGGTCAAGTATTCGAGCCGCACCCATTTCTTGTCGCAAGACCAAAAAAGGACACAGTAGTCAATGATTATCAAAGCAATAAAACTATAACGATCACGGACAGGAATACACGATGGACGGGCGCCCCTGAAGACGACAGCAAGCTCATCAGAGTGGCTGTGCTCGGCGGGTCTAGTACGTTCGGTACAGGCGTTACTGATGCGGACACCTGGCCGGCGCTGCTTCAAGCCAGACTCGGGGATGGATATAGTGTCATCAACTACGGAGTTCCGAGCTTTTCGACCGCTGAAGCCATAATACAAATGTCTCTGATCGTCCCGGCGATCAAACCCGATATCATTGTTTTATACGAGGGCTGGAACGATATATTTCGGTACCACACGGGCGACAGCCCTGACTATTACAATCACGGCATGGATATGTATGCCGTCCTGGTGCTACCGGTCGAGCAGAATCAATCTCTGATGGGAAGGCTCGAAGGGCTGTCCGCAATTGTAAAATTCGCGACTAAGATCAAGAATAAATTCTTCCGGGGTGCTGATTCCGCACCCTGTAAGAAGTTCGATGCGCCAGACCCTGACGTGGACAGCGTATACGTTCGGAACCTCGAAACACTTAAACTCTTATCGGAGCGTGTAGCACCCTACACACTCTTCGTCCCCCAAGTGCTGAATTACGATGAGTTTCTAACCCACGGAGACGATACGGATTGCAATTGGTTCGCGGGGGGGCATGTACAGAACAGCGCGATGCCGCGCCTCATGGACAGGCTCAACCTCTTCATGCGTGACGTCTGTTCAAAAGACGACCCTAGATGCATGTACGTGGACGGCGTCCTAAATGTGGATTGGGAACCCGATGATTTCGTAGATTACGGTCACTTCTCCAGGAAGGGAGGAGAGAAGTTCGCCGATGTATTAAACCAGGTGATTACCATAAAAGTCAAAGAAGAGAAGATTCACGTTGGTGTCCGGTCGGGCGACTGAATCGGACACTCCCACCTGCAATGTTTAAACACCTTCCCCCCCTCGACGGAGGAGGCGCATTTTACACCGATGCTTTACCAAAATCACACCAAAGCTACTCCAACTACGACATTTCATTCTTAAAACCTATGTCCCTGCGGCATATAACCCATATCAATATGCTATCCAGCTATCATATATAGCATATCCCTTAAGAATATAAACTATCCCAGGATTCAGAAATTCACAAGGGGGTTTTTGCTTCTAGTTCGTCATCCTGAACTCGATTCAGTATCTCATCCTTTAACTTGTCACCCTCACCGCACAATGTCCACATATCCAAAATTGTCAATTAGTCAAACGACCACATATTCGACAGTCTGTTTTTCAGACTGGAGAATATGTATGTTCTTATACTCTTCTTATTATATTCTTCTTATGTATTAGGGTGGAAGTTTTTGACCCCTACGTAGGGGAAGAATTTGTCCCCTACGTACCCTGATATTTTCGCCCCCTACCCCCCTCTAATTTCCATCGAATTTGGCGGATCTGACCACGTATTTTTCCCGTTCGGGATGAGCCCGGGCGCTCCTCAGGGCAAAGACCCCATCACTAACCGGGAAACAGACCGAGTGCAATAGGTCAACCCGGATTCAGTGGATGACAGCCTCTGGTTGAGAATCAGATTTAAGCTCCGGCATATCCAGGCATCTTTTCCGGCATCTCACTTTGTCTTCGAATGCAGAGCATTTGAGAACGTCATCGTAAGTTCTATATGTAAAGATACTCGGTCGAAACTTCGCTTCCACTGTCATCTTCCTGAACGGACAGTAAAACGACTTCATCGCGGATCTATGGGACAAGCTGTGATCTTCCTTTAGCAAGTAGATGGATCCGGCAACCAGTGAAACAAGAGCAATAATAAAAGCAAACGGAACCAACAAAAAACTTAATAGAAATAAAACACTCAGAATCACTACGCCTGCTATAATTGAAACAACTTTGTTGAATTTACACATTATATTCACCCCCAAATACCGTTATTTCATTATAATTTAACGTGCATATTTTATGCCACATTGGTATTACTATAACTCCCTATATAAGTTGGCTATTTATTGCTGAGCGAATTAAGGTCTATCAAAAGTGTCAGATGTTCTGACACTTTTCGAATATTCTTAATCCAAACATATTGTAGATTTCCGTTAAATTTAAGCTTGAATCGATTCGAAGTAGGTGTAGTCTCGGACGCCCTGGCTAACTTAGCACCACAGTCACTTAACTCCGGCAAAAACCTACCCTCGTCGGGCGCGCAATAAGCGCCCGGACTCCCTTTCCCTATTGATGAACCCTCCAATTTCAGTAAACTAATCTACTCCTTACACGCGCCCGTAGCTACGATTGCGAACGAGTGAGCAATCGGATGCCCTGGCTAACTTAGCACCACAGTCACTTAACTCCGGCAAAAACCTACCCCCGTCGGGCGCGCAATAAGCGCCCGGACTCCCTTTCCCTATTGATGAACCCTCCAATTTCAGTAAACTAATCTACTCCTTACACGCGCCCGTAGCTCAATTGGATAGAGTGCTTGACTACGGATCAAGAGGTTGGGGGTTCAAGTCCCTCCGGGCGCGCACACACAATGTGTGTTCATGTACGATCTCACCGAAGCTCTTGTGCAAGCCCCATCACTTAGGGCCCCTTACATCCGCAGGAGCGGCTTCCAGCCGCGATTATGACGGTGTTGCACATGACCGGCGGCGTCC
>CAVPJU010000003.1:0-357003 GCA_963705505.1 uncultured bacterium | reverse complement strand
TATATTAAAAACTTGAAAATTGCAATTCAAGAACCGATTGGTACATTTAAAGAATATAATTATGGAGCCAAGATGGTCTATAGAGATGGTCGAAGTGGGCTTGTGGAGGGATACCACAACCTCAAAACAAATTCCCCATAGGTATAATGCCGCGTGATTATATCGAGTTAACCCTCACCCTACCTCTAACTAAAAAGAATACGCAACAAAATAAACCATATGGAGTTGCCTTATTTGATTGCTCTTTGTTAAATCTTACAAATATTTTGAAGTGTCAGAGTTCCGTTTAGATTGAGATGGGATTAGAATGTAATTGATCATAAGTAATTGATATTTCATGCTATAAGTTTATCAAGGATTTTTCAAAGACTAAGTCGCATTCTAAGTCATCTATATTTTCTGAGAAATCGAAATTGCCAATAACTAGTGACCTGTCCACACTATATTAGGACCATATCATTAGAATAAACATAATGAGCCTTACCCTTGGAACGTAGTAAGTTTTATCGTATGAGGTACGTCTCCCACCCCACCACGAGCTCAGTGAAAATTAAAATTTCTATTCTCAGGCTTATCTCTATATATCTACATTTCCTACACTAACTACATTAAATATGTAGCAGGTGTAGCAAGTGTAGGTAAAAAGGACTATATCTAATTGCTCTAATCATAGTTGTATAACATGACGATTGTTGGGTATGAAAGAATCAATTCGTAATATCACAAATCTCTAATTTACCGGGTCTAGCTTTTGGGTGAGGTTCAGCTTCGGCACAGGACACTTCGGTCTTGAAAAGGGGGTTGAAGCAGTGGCAGAAGGATTACCTGGACTTGAAGCAGAGGTTCGATTTGGTGTTGAATGGTTGAGAAAAGGATTATCTACATTTCTACACTTGCTTTACCTAAATTTTGATATATATAGTTAGTATAGGAGTTCTATCTAAGTTTCAAAGAAGGGTAGCCAATATCACTATTGGGAATACAACCTTACGTAACCAAGGTGCAGGTTCCGCAAAAATTGCTAGGAAATTTCTTTCCAACCTCTCCCTGAAAAAGTTTTCTGAAATTTCTGAGGCTGAACAATTTAATTTGCTCCTTAATAATTTTACAAAAGACCTGAAGGAGAAATTACCCAATAAAAGTTCAAGGAGGTGGCTAGAAAAGCACTTAACATATTTCTTCTTGAGTGCTGCCTGAACAAATATATCTCAACTAATTATGACCTTGATAAAATTGTTGAGTTTCTCGAAGTTCCATTGGACAATCCCAATGCCGAAAGGCTTAAGAAGGAAGCCAAAAAACAGGGTATTAAATTAAGATGGGTTAATATCAAGAAATTAGAAGGAGAGGATAACGCAAAGATTCAAGAATTCGCCTCTAGATTGGCTAAGAATGAATATAATTGTCCCAGAGCATATTTAGATTTATTGTTCTGGCGTTCAGAGTGAAAGTACCCATTTCGATATACTGAGAAGAGAAGGAGACATAGAGAATCCAAGGGGGGGCGTAAGGCACGTAATTCCTGGAAAGGTGTAAGCTCCCCTAAAAAGTAGACAGGCGATAAGTAGAACTTTCTGGCAAAATAATGTAGGTCAGGAGGTTCAAATGAAGAAGTCACGATTCAGCGACTGATTAAATGGGGAAGCTTACTATTCGAGTCCTGAAAAGTATAATATTGTTTATGTATACCATCAACCGTTCAATTGCAATCATAAGACCGAAACAGCCGTTTGTTGATTGGGCAAATCAATTGCCTGATGCCGAATGGGAATCCTCACTAGATGATTTCAAGACCGACTGTCTTGCCATATTAATACCTGAATACAACACAGATGAAGAGGCTGAAGGATATATTGATGAGATTTATGAAGATATTTTTGATGAATTACTTTTTGGATGGTGTACCGAAGAGTCGTGGTTGCCACAGGACAGAACTAATGAAATGTTCTGGCAATGGTTTGAGGTAGAGTTACATTCAATTGTTATGGATTCATCTACCGAACCGTTAGAGAAAGAGGATATGTGAGCATTGATTTGCCCTGAATTACAAAAGCCCTTACAATCGTTATTCCGGTCAACTCTTTCATGTCCTTAGCTATAAGACAAATGCCAATAAAGTCCTTACCTATCTCTTATATTGCTACATCTGCTACACCATCTACACCAGAATAGTAAGTATGTCGGAGATGTACTGCTCACCTTTCAGACATGTTCGCTTTTTTCATCTTGTAAGCATAATAGAGGAGAAAGACAAGCATCGAAATCCAGATAATTGTCTGGCAGGTCCTGGATAGGGTTCCGAGAGGGAACGGAAGCTGGAGAAAGGATCCGGGAGAGAGGAGACCCAGCCAGGAAATTAGGAGTAATAAATCTGCCACGAGACTCTCATTACGGGAGAGTTGATTACTTTTTACTATTCTGAAAATTGTGATCATCGGAACGAGGATTAGTAAATCGTCATAAAGGCGGTGATAGGTCCAAATGCGGGCGACAATAGCTGCAACACCGAGTTGAATCCAGATGTCGATTTTACGGAATATGAATAACCAAACGCCGAACGCTGAAATGAAGACGAATGAGAAAGGGAATATCAATTGTTTTAAGCCGAGACTACCGAGCCAGATGTGAATGTTCGCATAGCCATTCGTTGTTGCCACAGCAGAACTGTCCTCCAACCAGACTTGTAGTATCTGAATAAGACCAGTGTCGCGGTATGATATTGCAATGTACGTCAGGATGATATAACCGCAAGCTGCAATAAGTAAAGGACGAAACGCTCTTTGAGTTATAAGTGAAATTAAGAAGAACGGTGCTGTAACAGTGAGCTTGAGTGAGGAAAAAAGGAAAAGAAAAGAGATAATAATATCTTTAGCCATGTCGCTTTCACGCCCTCTCTCCATCAACACAGCTGTTAAAATAGCCGGAAGGAGAAAGAGAATGACCTGGCCGTTGCCGATAGTGATTCCGGTCGGGTAGATCGACAAAATAAAGAGAACAGCAAATAAGATTTCCTCTCTTTTCTTGATCCCGGTTTCAGCTATCACTATGGAAGAGCACCAGATAAGAGAAACGATATACAAAACCGCCCAGAGCCATCTCGCGAATTCAAAAGAAATCAACCCGGTAAAGGGCCATAGCATTACGTACGTTGCGGGAAGATGGAGAATTTCCTTAAGCGGTTCTCCTTTAAACCATGAATCGACAAATTCATGCATGATTCTGAGATCGATTGCACCGTTCCATTTCTGGTCCAGGAGAAGGCGCCAGAACTGATACGCCAATCTTAAAACTGCGAGGGCGCACATCAGACCAATTGCAATTTTAAATAATGACTCGCGCCGGTTGTTATACCGGTCTTGAATCCTCGATAATTGTTTTGAAAATGAAAAGCCGCCGCCGGAATCCATATGATCTATTTTACGATATTTTTGCCGATTTACCCGGTCTCAGAATGGGTTCGTGACCCCAACACCTCGTTAACCTCAACAGGATTATCGAAGATGAAATGCTCATAAGGACTACTAAATCTTCTTTTTGTCTAACACCTCCTACACTTCCTACACCTTTTGATGTAGCAGGTGTAGATGGTGTAGTTATATGAGAGATACCGAACTAATTTAAGTAGCAATCGAGTCAATCAAGTATTGCAGGGTATGTGCAATTTCTTCTAAACTTTCATCATAATCATATTCAACATTTAGTCTATTTCTGCCTACTGTATAAGATGGCTCCAGATTTACATCCTTCCTTTTCATTAATTCTTCAAACTTTGATGAATCACGTCCTCTTTGAAATACATCAAAATACCAGCCACTAGCAGCGAGAATTGTATCTATAGCTATGGTAAAATCTTCTTGCAATTTTATATCGTAATATAATGTGTCGTATAGCTCTCCATATAATTCTCTATAGTAACCCTGTGTAACGTTCCCATATTTCTCTATCTCAATTAATTCTGATAATTCCTGTAGTTTTCTCCTAAACTCCTTTCTCACCTCTGATGTATCGACTAATAATCTGTTTATTTCATTTTCATTTTCAGAAAGAAATCGGATAAACTCCCTGTTCATGGCACTCCCCCTTTCTTGTCTTTTTAATGTTTTTATAAAGTCGATCATATAGTTAAGATATTTTGTATTAGCATCTAATACATATCTTCCAATCGTTTCTTCAATCTTTCCAATTAACTCGGCGTATAAGATATTTTTAAACCCTTGTTTCTTTAGTTCTTGTTCATCAGCTTTATATAGTGAAAGAAGAATCTTTATTTTCTCTCTTCCTTTTGAGATTTTATCAATGTATCTAGAATAGTCTTGTAAATCATTGTCCACTTCATGGAATATTTTATTTTCAATTGCGACTATATATTTATCATCTTCTATTAGTATGTCTATATACTTACCCCCGGATGTAAGAACCTCTCTTTTAACCTCCACGTTGTCAAAATGATATTCTTCGAACGAATCGTCATAAGTCTTACAAAGAGCGAGCAAAAGCATATCATCCATTTTATGAGCTTCATTCCTGTCAAAATAAAAGGCTAATATATTGCTACATACATTTTCATAGTGCGGATAACGAGACAAATCCATAAATGTAGGTTCATAAGGTTCTGATGAGGTGATAGATTTAAAGTCTGTTAGTAATTTATTGTATGGTTCAACATTCATATGTTTTAGGAACTCACTAATTATTTGACACGTATCCTAACATATATTTACCTACATTTGCTACACCATCTACACTGAATCAACGTTAGTCATAGATTGAGTTCTTTTGTTTTGACAGTTTCTCAAAAGTCTTACCGGTCTCAATATAGGCTTGTGACAATTGATTGATTACCCAAAATTGTAATTGCATTTTATGAACCTTCATATTTAGAAATAGGTCTAGATCAACTAATCTATATTTCTTTCCTAGGTTAGACATGTATATATTGTATATATCTATTGAATGTTCTACCTGATTAGCTCCTTATTAAGAGGGTATATCTATATTGCTACATTTGCTACACTATCTACACCAAGCACTCCAAGCATGTAGAAGGTGTAGGAAGTGTAGGAAAATGAGAGATACACGAGTTGTCGCCCAAAAACCTCTAAATCCTTCCCAGGTTAGATAACAGTCAATCTAAATTGTTAAAGGTTATCCTATATATCAATTCTGCTACATTTCCTACACTTTTTCATTGACATTTGACGTACAATACGGTATCATATCTATGAATGATAGATAAGACCCTGATGAAGCAAATTAAATCACTTAATCTGAAAGAGTTACGTGAGTTGAAAAACTATATAGAAGCTAAGCTCCCCCCGTCTGTTGTCTACCAACAAAAACCTGCTAAATGTGGATGTAAGAAGTGTAAAGAAGGTGGAAAAGGTCATGGTCTATATTGGTATGCCTACTTCACCTATCAGAATAAAACTCACTGTATTTATGTTGGAAAAGAAAAGAGAGAAATTGATCCATTAGAAGAGCTTGAGAAAAAGAAAACAAGAAGGAGGACTAAATAATGGGAGTCTTTAAAAGAACGGTTATATGGAAAGAGAAGAAGAGTGAATACTGGTATATCGATTACACAGTCAACGGCAAAAGAAAATGGGAAAGTGTTGGCAGGGTAGGGGAAGTAAGTAAAGCTGATGCTAGAAAGCTCCTGGCTATTAGAAAAACCGAAGTGCTACATGGGAAATTCAATCTTCCTGTTAATATGATTGCTCCCACCTTTTCTGAGTTTGCTAAGGACTATTTAGAATATGCCAAAGAGAATAAGAGGTCCTGGGATAGGGATGCGTGCTCTCTTAGATGTCTTGTCCCATTCTTTGGTTCCTATAGCCTTACCGAGATAAGTCCAATTCTGATCGAGAAATACAAACTGGAAAGGAAAAAGTCCGTATCCGCTCGTACCGTGAACATGGAACTCTCTCTTCTAAGGAGAATGTTCAATCTGGGAATAGCATGGGACAAGTGTCTGTCTAATCCAATATCCAAAGTTAAATTCTATAAAGAAGAACTCAAAGCGGTCAGAGTGTTAACTAAGGAAGAGGAACATGTGTTACTGGAATCATGCTCCGACCATTTGAAACCCGTACTTATAACGGCCTTAAACACGGGCATGAGGTATGGGGAGATAATAACGCTTAATTGGAAGGATGTGAACCTAGAGGTTGGTTATATTAACGTGGCTATGAGTAAATCCGATAAAACTAGACAGATTCCAATAAACGATAGACTGAAAGAGGCTCTGAAAATACTAAAATTGAGAAGTTCTGTTAGCAATTCTGTTAGCACTAAGTATTCAGCCCAACAAAAAAGTAAGCAGTTACAAGATACTTACCTTAGCAGACGCGACGGCCTCAAAAGTCGTTGGGCTCGCGCCCATGAGGGTTCGACTCCCTCCCTGCCCATTCATGCGGATGATCTGAATGCTTGAATCCCGAACGTCTGCTTTCCCTTTTACATTCGGCGTTGCGATTTCTTGTCACACCGTTATCGTGGTCCCGTCGAACTTGGTGAATGTGAAACCGCTGAACGGTTCGCTGTATGTCGCTCTCTGGTCTCTCAGTATGCTTATGGCTATCGCCTCCCCGAGCAGATTCGCCTCAGTTGCGTCAGTCCTCCAGTGGACTCCCGCAATGTTTCGCCCCTGGGAGATGTTAGAGGCGAGCTTGTTGAGCTCTCCTCCGATTGTGAGAGGCGGTCCATCATAGGGCTCGAGCGATGTGCCGTCTCCGCTCGGGACTAGCGGGTTTGGAATAACGACTGATTCGTCGAACCATGCTTTTAACACGGTAACGCACGCCCCGGCTACGGTAGAGTGTCCCGAGCCGTAAGAGGTGTGCATGGGGGAACCCTCCGGGAATGCGGTGGGTAATAAGTAATTTCCTGTTTTATTGAGAAGGGCATCGAGCACTGAAGAATCGAAAAGCTCCCCATTTACCGGGTAGTCCGCGAGGCCGAGACGCACTACCTCGACGCGCCCGCCGAATTCCTCGGGCCTGAGACGTCGATGCACTAGCCACTTCTGGTACCATACGGCCTTCAGCGCTCGCGACGACACTTCGGTCAATAAAGCCAGTATATGGGGACCGCCGAATGTGCCGAATCCCACCTGGGCCAGCGCTCCGCTCACGCCCGGAGGTAGCGGCAATCCGGAGCCCGGGTCCGGGGTCTGACCGTAAGGGTTGCCGATGTTTAACGGGATCCGGTTCGCAAGCAGGATCAGGCAGGCGACAAAGTACGCCTGGTAGAGCGCGTCGACATGGACATACTGAGAAAGATCGCGTCCGTTACGGCAAAATACAAGCCCGCCAGGCTCCTGTGAGACTTGAGGCTGACATCCGTTCTGAATATCGAGCCAGTAAGCAAAATCAGTCATAAAGTCAACCGCAGTCGTAGTCTGGATACGCTGATCTACGAACTGAGAGCCGAAAGGGCAATCCTTTAACAGGAACTGAGATATGTAGGGACCTGTGGTGCATCCCGGATATTTGTCCCGGAAAAGTGTCCCCGGTGTGACTATGCCGTTATCCTTGGGTCCGCGGAAGTCGGAAAAACCGGACAGGTCGTCAGCCGCCGCCTGGGCGAGAGGGCTGCTATCGTATCCGAGGAAATTCACATCGCGGAGGAGCGCCATCCAGTAGAGCTCAGCCATTTCCCCCGCTTCCTCGGCGCTATCGAATGCCGGTGCCGCACGCATCGAGAGCTGATGGGAGTCCGTGCCCTCGAGATCGAATGCGTATCCCGCCTGAGGGTTCACCAACCGGCGCTGGCGTCCGGGGTCGGGGCAACCAAGCTGCCCGTTTACCGCGAGTAGCTCGAAGTCCCCGAACTTCCCCGTTGTGATCGCGGCTATGAGGGCTTCGTATGAATCGAGGTCGACCTCACCTATAGAGTTGTGCGGAAGCCCCTTTGTAAAATTGCCGATTTTATTAGGGTATATGGATTCGTCCCCGTTACACGGATGATCGGGTATCCCTATATTCCTTTCGGCCTGTGCCGCATTACGCCTGATCTGAAGTGACGAGTCAGCCCGGGCCGGGCCTGTCTGGGGTCCGATTTCACAGTTAACTTCCTCTCCGCCTGCGGACTCGTTGCATCCCTGAAGCAGCGGAGATAAACCGATACTTCCTACGGCAATGCCTGTAGCCGTTATCCTGCCGACGTTCTTTAAGAATTCCCTTCTGCCGTATCCTTCAGCCGGCGTTCCGGTTTCGTGGCAAGAAATTGATTCATCTATACCGGTTTTATGCTTTTTGGCAGCTCTTGTTAAGACTTTTTCAGAAACCTTTGAATCCTCCATAACTCACCCTCCTCACGAATTTGCTTTCTAACATTTTTTCATAAGTTAATCTTCTTTTCTTTGCCGTCTTGATTTTATGTTTGATCTTTAGGATTAATCTTCACTAATTATACTTCAATATTCTTATGCCCTTAAATGCCCTGAAATTTTTGATATCTAGGTCTTTTTACCATTTTTCCGACCCACACAAACAATAAGTTCCTGTTGAAACAGGCTCCCTCTGTACTCATGCGTGCCCTGTCCCTGCCAAGTGTATCGATTTCGTTGTCAGAAATGAAAATGTCCCGGATTGGAAAAGAAGTTGGCGAAACCGGCAGAAGCGTCAGAGGGGGGTTCTACTTCCCCCCTGCCAATGGCAGCGTTGGTGGTTATTTTTGGGTTAAGTCAGCGTAAAAAAGCGATTCTAATGTGCGGGAAAATCAAAAGGCGTCCGAATAAATCATTTTGAGGTCCCAGTTATTTATATCGAGGAGATCGATTCCCCGAAATTCTATTTTATTATTTGATTCATCGGTTGTCCGTACCAATACGGTCGGAGTAAAGTCAGCGACGCTACTACTCGCGTTCTGTTCCCTGAATCCTTTTGATACAAGCAAGTTATGGATAGTTTCATCGAGCATAGTTGACCATATTGATATCGATCTGTTCCCCAGTAAAGAGATCGAAGTTTTCAGTAGTTCCACTTTAATTCCGGAACTCATGGCCTCTAATTCGATAATATTAAAATTGATCATGGAGCCATATTTATACAGCCGGGTTTGCGCTGCCAGGTAGCCTTTTAACCCACCGTCGTACCAGTATAAAAAGATATAGTTTGACAATGGGTTCCTGTATCTCCAGCTAAAGAATTTTTCATCTCTTGTAAGAACTATCTTATTGTTTGGTATCAGCTTCCTGACGAGGGATGTCATCTCATCGGGCATGGGATTTTTATCGATCCTTATTTGAGAAGGTATTTTTTTGTGATATTGAAACTCTTGGTAGTTTTTAAAAGCTTTCGCCGGAATTTTCAGATATTTTGCCGCTATGGTCCTTTTTATGAATTCTTTTATCGTATTATGACTCATTAATTTTTTAATGATGTGTCTCGGATAAAATTCTTTACTCATTACTCTGACCCTGCCGATGCTTTTCCAGCCCATGGCTAAAGAATTAATTAGAGTAGCGGGGCCTGCACTGAAACTAAAAAGATAGTGATAGCCCAAGTCATATAAATCGTTATTGATAAAATTCGCTAGCTTGGGATATAAGCCCTTGTTTCGATGATCCGGATGGATGACCAAATCGGATGCACACAAGGCTTTAAAACTTTCAGCACTATCCCCCGATTGCCATTTTGTATCGTACATTCCTCTAACGGCAATTACGTTTCCTTCGAGGAGGGCTAAATATAGCTTAGGTGAATCCGAATAAGGGTTCTCAAAGTATTTCCATTGAAGATAAGATTTATTTACATCCAAATCCGGACTCCAAATCTCTTTCTCGAGCTCGCAGATCTGATCATTGTAAATAGGATCGTATTTTACTATCTCGTAGTTCATTACGCGCTATAAACAGTGTGTAGTTTTATAGAAGGGTTGCTATCCGCATGGGGATCCCTCTATACTCTACATGTTAAATCATCTTCTCTCGTTACCTGACCATTATTTAATCTTACATCTTTTTAAAAACATCGCTTATTCTGCGTCTCACAAAATTGAGAATTGTTCTAACCAGGTCCCAAGCATCAAGTATAAAGGGCAGCGGGTCACGCATCGAGAAGACGGCGTAACTTGTTACTCCTTTTATTGATTTCAGCCAATCCTTAAATGAGAGCTCACCCCTAATATAATATTCTATGGATGCCTGTAGATCTCTCCGGAGAGAAATCCACTTGATGCCGGTATACTTTTGTGCTGCATAAGCCGGCAAAGGCAAACCTAATGCGTCGCAGTACATCGTATATAGAATCGGCACGCCGCTGGCTTCAACTAGACCTATACTCGTATTCGGCCGTCCGACATCCGGTTCAATAATAAAATGCCTACCACTTTTTTCATCGATTTTTATTTCAAGTGAAATGATTCCTTTATACTGAATTCCGCTATATATATCGATTGATTCTCTCGGGACCGGATCAACAAGACATTCTTCCGCCAGACTTGCTTCGCCCGTTTCTATGGACCATTGCCTCAGCTTGCGTGATGTATAGTTGATGATCGGCTTATAGTTTTTATCAAAATAGTAATAGTATTGGTATATATTAGACTCTTTGCCGTCGATCCATTCTTGAATAATTAAAGTGTCGGTGGCCCTTAAGCAATTATCACATATGGCATACAGTTCTTCCGGGTCTCGTACTTTTAATACCTTATTTTCAAAGTATTTGAACCATGTTTGTACCGGCCTGGGCGGTTTTACTATGCATGGGTACGTCACTTTATTTGCTATTTCCTTTATATCCGATTTATTACTGGCAAAAAAAGTAGGCGGTATCGAAAAACCGGTGCGTTCTAAATATTGATACAGCTTGACCTTGTCCATAAGTAGATCGATAGTCTGATGATCGGGAAATACGAATTCGTACCAGTCTTTGAGTTCTTCTCTATGAATGGATACGGCAAGAACGCTATCGTCACTGCATGGAAAAAGTGCGGATTTCCCGCCTAATTTTTTACCTAGTCTGATTAATGTAATTATCAGTTCATCATTTGATGTGTTGGCGGTCAGGACTTGTTTGCATGAGTTGGTCCTACAGCAAAAATTATTGGGATCATCTGCAATGCCGATTACGGATATCCCGTATTTAGCCAATATCCGGGATGTCTGCAAACCTGTGACACAGTCAAGTTTGATTACTATAGCGCTGGGTTTATGCACAATCTTGTGGGATCTCCATATAACAATTGTTCTGGTAGGGGGATATCCGTCTGTGCATGTTATCCTGTGTATTCAGATATCCTTGTGACAGATATTTGCCCAATTTCTCAGGAATTTCGTAAGCTTACTTAATCAATAATCATGTAAATATATCATTTTATAATCCCAGCTTTTTGAATCGAGTAAATTTAGACCTTGAAATTCAATCTTATTGTTTTCCTGTCCTAACAGCCGGACCAAAATAGTTTGAGGCGGCTCTTTTGCGCTCTTCGGCAAATTATCTTCTTTAAATCCCTTCGATACTAAAAAATCATAGCTATCTCGATCCAGCATGTTTGCCCAGGTTGAAATTGATCCGGAATTCATGAGCGATATCAGGGTATTTAACAGCTCGATTTTTATCGAGGCGTCTGTCGCTTCTAACTCAAATATACTATGCGCGCCCCCGGATTCTACACTGTATAAATGGCTCTGTAATACCAGATAGCCTTTTAAGCCGTCACCGTACCAGTATAGGAAAAGGTATTTTGAAAGCGGATTATTGTATCTCCAGCGAAAGAACATTTCATCTCTTACCTGGGTAATTTTATTACTCGGCAGGGTGCTGTTAACGAGTAGGGCCATTTCCGCCGGTCTGGGTTTATTGTCTAGCAAAATATGGGGAGGCAGCTGAGTCCCCGGGTTATGATAAATCATCTCGATTCTTGCTGAATTGTCTCTTTTTCTTCTTTTTAAGATCATGTTGATCCCGGTTTTTCTCAATAATTTTCTGGCGTATGGACCTGCTAATTTCTTGGCGAGCGCCATTGCCCTTGACCCTTTACTTTGGAATTGTTTTTTAATGATTTTAATTTCTCCGATGCTTTTCCAACCCATAGATAAGGAAATCATAGTATTCAGGGGCGTTGCATTGAGGCTAAAAAAGTGTTGAACGCCCATCCTATCCAAATCTTCCATGACGAAGTTAGCCATCTCTTTGTATATTCCTTTATTTCTGTATTCCTGTAGTATTAAGATGTCCGCAGAACATAATGCGCTAAAACGTGCTGTTGCGCCTTTTAGCTGCCATGTAGTTTCATACACACCGCTCATTGCTACGATCTCATCTCCTGAACGAACGAAATATATTATGGGTTGTTTAGAATGTGGTCTATCAATGTAGTTCCATTTTACGTAGGATCTGAATACATCAAAGTCCAGGCCCCAGTTGATTGTTTTGAGTCTGGCGATTTGATCTATATGGTTTTCAAAGTCATCGGAGTATTTTGATATTGTGTAGTCCATTTGGTCTCGGGAATTTCATAATCTTGGTTAATCAGTGATCGTGTAAATATATCATTTGTAGATCCCAACTTTTTGCATCAAGCAAATTCAACCCTTGAAATTCCATTGTATTATTATGTTGACCTAATGGTCGGATCAAAATACCTTGAGTAGAGTCATTTGCGCTATTTGTCGAATTATCTTCTTTAAATCCTTTTGACACTAAGAAATCATAGCTATCTTGATCCAGCATGTTTGCCCAGATTGATATTGATCCGGAATTCACGACTGATATCAGGGTATTTAACAGCTCAATTTTTATTGAGGAATCTAGTCGCCTCTAATTCAAATATATTATGTGTGCCTACTGGATTCCATACTGTATAAATGGCTTTGTAATACCAGATAGCCTTTTAAGCCCTCATCGTACCAGTATAGGAAAAGATATTTTGAAAGCGGGTTATTGTATCTCCAATGGAAGTACGTTTCATCTCGTACCAGGGTGATTTTATTTTCCGGAAGTGTACTGTTAACGAGGAGAGCCATTTCCGCCGGTTTGGGTTTATTGTCTAACAAAATACGGGGAGGCAGCTGAGTCCTTGGGTTATGATAAATCATATCGAGTCTTTGTGAATTGTCTCTTTTTCTCCTTTTTAAAACCATGTTGATCCCGGTTTTTCTCAATAATTTTCTGGCGTATGGACCTGCTAATTTCTTGGCGAGTGCGATTGCATTTGATCCTTTACTTTGGAATTGTTTATTAATGATTTTAATTTCTCCGATGCTTTTCCAACCCATGGATAAGGAAATCATAGTATTCAGGGGCGTTGCATTGAAGCTAAAAAAGTATTGAACGCCCATCTTTTCCAAATCGTCCATGACGAAGTTAGCCAGCTCTTTATATATACCTTTGTTCCTGTATTCCTGCAGTATTAAGAGGTCCGCGGAACATAGTGCATTAAAACGTGCTGATGCGCCTTTTAGCTGCCATGTTGTTTCATACGCGCCTCTCATGGCTACGACCTCTTCTCCGTCTCGAACAAAATATATTATGGGTGGTTTAGAATGAGGCCGGTCAATGTAGTTCCATTTTACGTAGGATCTGAATACATCAAAATCCAGGCCCCAGTTGATTGTTTTGAGTCTGGCGATTTCGTCTATATGGTTTTCAAAGTCATCGGAATATTTTAATATTACATGGTCCATTTGGGTATAGTCGAATCAGTGTTGGTTGTATTGAGAAGCTATGATTTGCAGTTCTTTACGAAATTTAAAATATTATTTATGGTGTCCCATTCTTTGGTAAAGTCCAGCGTTGTCAGGTCCAATGGAGCACCGACTTCCTCCTCCACCAGTAACGCCAGCTCAAGTAAGTGCAGAGATTCTAAAAGCCCGGATGTTATGAGTGGCGTGTTATCGCTGAAGTTCCCGGGAATAGACTTTCCTGAGTCTTTAATTTTAGCATCGACAAAATCGATGAGTTTTTTTCTTAAATGGTCTGACATTTGAAAGTTTTTAAACCGAGGTGTCGAGCTCCTTCCAGCTTACGGGTTTCGCCATTGCGACCACGACTTTTCTCTTGCCGGAGAACGGCTTCCTGCCGTGAGCGACGAGCATATTATCCAGCATAAGGACATCGCCCGGTTCCCATCTGAAAGCAATTGTCTCAGCATCGTAGGCTTTCCTCAGTTCTCCAATCACGTCTTTACTGATGCTCGTACCGTCGCCGTAAAAGGTATTGTTCGGCAAATCCTTCTCTTTGAAAAATTTAAGGAGCATTTGCTGTAATTTCGGCTCAATTGCGAATACGTTAAGCACTGTAGCATGATTGAGCCACAATAATTCTCCTGTAACGGGGTGCTTCGCGACCGCTGGCCTCAGTTGTTTCGTTCTGACTTTTTTCTCGTCTATCCATTCAAAATCTGTCTCTGATTCTTTACAGAACCTTTCCATCTCGGCTTTATCCTGTGTTTGGTAAACTTCCTGCCACGTGAAGCCGAAAGGCCCTCCTGCAAGGTTTCTAACGTATAAAACGCCTTTCTCCTCAAAGGGTTTTCTGGCTGAAGGGTCGATTTGTTCGTAGACCTTCCTCACGTCCGCTATGGGCGTTTCCCCTCCTTTTTCCGCGGCTTCAATGCTGTAAAAGAAAATTCTCATCGGGAATTTCGCGGCGAACGAGCTTTCATTATGGAGAATTATATCGAGCTCCGGCGGGTAATTGGTAGCGGTGTATACCTTGCCTTTGACCTGAGTCCTGTGAGTGGCTCTGTCATTATAATCAATTAAGCTGCCGTAACAGTTCTGGACCGTAGATTCGAAATCCTCGATCCCGTCGACCTGAAACCCCCTGAATAATATGCCCCCGTATTTTAATAAATTCGTTTCTATTTCCTTTTGGTTTGATTTGAAAAACTCTCTTAAAGTCAAGCCTTTACGCTTTGGAGTTATGATAAGAGGCAGTTTTTTCTCGTTGTCAAAAAAACCTGTATTTATTTCGATGTTTTCATTAAATCCGACCGTCATACCCTACTCCTGATTTCCAACCACAGGGATAAATAGTGTGTAAGCACGGATCGTTATGCCTTTTTCCAAAGAATTAATGATCTGGAGTGCTTATTGTGTGAATTGTACTGCCTTATTGATATTATTCAACTATACCCATGAATATGGATAATTCTCGATTTGCTTCCCTACCCCGGCACGGGGTGTTTTCAGATCTGACTATTTACAGGGGCCTACGGTCGATCGGGACAAATCCCACGTTGTTAACTAATGTTCATTTGGCGGATTACTCTGCTATTGACTGGTCAAGCATCGTTATTGATTTTGGATAATCGACCGCTGTATATACCTAGCTGTTTAATAAAGCTGAAGAAAGGGGACGAAAGCGTGACTGCATCTATGTCCTTATTGATGTATTTTACTGTGTTGCCTGGGAACGTTCTTATAAGTATATAAATACTGCTGAGAAGCTCGTATCTTCTTTCGTTGACGGTTGGCACTGGCAAGTCCGGATAGAGCTTGCGCAAAAGTAATTGTCCACACTCGTATTTCTTGAATTGTTTATATAACCCTATTATATTGGTTCGATGTTTATGATAAACAATTGCATCAGGTTCGAATTTAATTTTTAGATCGGTTTCTCTTTGCATTCTCCATGATAAGTCACCGTCTCCTCCTGAAAAAAGTTGCGGATTAAAAAGACCGACTCTATCGAATACCTCTTTTCTGTATGCGGTGTTAGCCGTCGTCGCATAAGGCATATATGAGCAATCAAGTGACCATTTGTGTCTTAGTATTCCGGAACGATCTGAAAATTTTTCTACCAGGGTCTTCGGGTTGTAAGATAGTATTTCTCCTGCGAAGCAGCCTATTGATTTATCATCCCAGCTCTTAATGAGATTTATTAACCAATCGGAAGATACGATGCAATCAGAGTCTGTGAATGCTATAAGTTCACCGTCTGCATTCGTTACTCCTCTGTTACGCGCCTGGTAGGAGCTTTTTATCGATGTTTCATAAAAAAGTTGTACACCAAATTTTTTCGCAATCTTATCACTCCCATCGTCGGACCCATTGTCTACGACAATAATTTCCAGCTTTTCTCGCGGATAGTTTAGTTCTTGAACCGATTCTAGACAAAGGGCAATTGTAGAAATAGCATTAAAGACTGGAATCACTATTGAGATTTTAGGCAATTCTTTCACTTTAGATGTTCTCACATGCTATTCATATCATTAAAAAAGTACAATGCCGAATTGTTATAATATACAATTCAAAGTTGGAAGGCGATGATTAACATTGAACAATGAGCATTAAGCAATATTGTAAACGAGATTTCGCATATGATAAAATATATATCTAATGTAATACAAAAGAGTCGGAGGCTAATGATATCAGGAGTAGATATAACTTAGATTCTATTGCATTAGTTTTACTAAACTATTTATAACGGAAATTCTATGAAGCCCGAGATCAGTATTGTCATCGAATGGGAAAATTGCCTGCTCGCAGATATGGGAAGAAGTCTTTCGATGCTTGAGAAATTAAAGCAGCAGATTCCTATTGTAGGAGAAGCGGTTGAAATAATAGTGTTATTTAACCCTGGACAAATTGAAAGGTCGGTTCTTGAAACTGAACTCTATAAAATACTCGAAATCGATGAGGGAATCACTCCATTTGTTCTAAGGGTTGAGGAAGTTTCCGGTAAGCACTATTACGAATTAAAAAACGAAGGCGTAAAACTGGCGAATGGAGAAATAATTGTTTTTCTCGATAGCGATGTAATTCCTGAAGACGGCTGGCTTGTAAATATAGTCCGGCCTTTCTTTGAAAATACGGAGATAAAAGTGCTAGCGGGAAATTCATATATTGATCATGAAGATGTTTATTCGAAAGCTTTTGCTTTATCTTGGTTTTTCGGCTTGCGTCTTCAAGAGCGGGATATCAGCATCCGAAACACAGGTTTTTATGCAAATAATGTTGCATTTAGAAAAGAAGTCATTGCAAAGTACCCGTTTCCGGAAATGCCGGAAGGTGTAACTCGCGGGTCATGCTACATGCTTTATAAACAGCTGGAACGTGCGGGCATACCTGTATGGACTAATACCGCCGCACGGGTATCTCATCCGGCGCCGAACGGCTTCTCTCATTTCTATACAAGGGCGCTGGCGGAAGGTCGTGACCATTTCCTGACAGATCAACCTGATTTCCTTGATTTTTTCAGAAATTCCTACCTCGCGCGCATTCGTAGGAGTTTTAACAGAATAATTCAACATAGGAAAGAAGTTAATCTCTCTCTTTGGCAAACTCCGGTCGCTATTGGCATTATGACAGCTTATTATTCATTATATTTGATGGGGGGCTTTATCGCTTTATCGATGCCCCGGTATGCTAAAGCCTCATGGAGGATATAGTAAACATATAGCGGATTAACCGGGAGACAGTCCGTTTGGACCTTCATTACTTATAGAATAGCTTGCTTAGAGATAATCTTACGTGAGCCTTTCCTAACAACGGATCCCAAGATCACTAGCCATATTACTATAATCCATGCCCAAGTATATCGGCTTATTTTGGGCCATCGATCATAATTGAATACCTCCGGCACCAAGGTAACGACTTTTAAGTTTTTCATAAATGCAGGACTTGGGAAAGGGGCCGTTTTTATCAACACCGTCCAAACGCCACATTTCATTCCAGAGATGCACTCCTTTCGTGCGAAATAGTGCCATCTTCGCCATCTCAGTCCAGATAACCAACGGGGAGCGGCTCAGGAATCTCTGCCAGTGGGACCAGTCAACGGGACAGAAAGTTTCTACTCTCGCTACATATTTTTCAAAATTGAATTTTTTTACTGCGATTCTTAAAAGCCGTGGGCCTATATCACCCCACTCTAATTCTTGCGGATTTTTATTCTTGGATACTTCATAGCAGTAATTCATGATTTCTGATTCCGGCGGTACTTTGATAACACAACTTGCCACGCCGGATGTCTCGTTTAAATTGTTGGCTGATTTTAGTATTTTTGAATTTGCGAAAACATAATCGGATCTCTTTTCGAACGGCCTGAGGCATACTACATCCATATCACACCAGTAGTTACCCTTTTCGAACAGTAATTTATATCTGAAAAAGTCTGAAAATCCGGCGTATATGTCGCGATCTTTATTTTTGAAAATCTTGTCAGGGCTGATTATCTCAGCAGCATCTTTGAGGATAGTCCCTTCAGGTACGTTTTTTACATCACCATATGTATATAAGTGAAAGGGATGACGATTACTCAAAAAAGAAGATATACAGAGCTGTTCCATAACGGATAGTTTTTCGCCTATCCATAAGCTTTGAATAACCGGTAGCGATTCAAGATTGTTAAACTTATCGGTCATGCAACTTGGTAAATGATATCGTTATAATATGGTTTTTCCAATACATCGGCTTGAGGGGCCGTTTTTCACCGCCCAGGAGTTTTTATTGCCATTCGGGTTCTTGACCTGACGAAAACGTAATCGGATACGAAGTTAAACGGACTAAGATAAATTACATCCGTATCGACCCGGAAGGTGGCTTTGTCTGAATGCAATTTTAGGAATTATTAAGAAATCGGTATTGTAATATTTGTTTAAGAGTTGAGCATTACCTGCAGATCTTTTGATGGGAGACCGTCGGGGGCATATGCACTCTCAAGACCAAAAAGTTCGAGTATATAATTAGCGCGTCTCAACTCTTCTTCTTTGTAACTTGATTTCCAACTAAATAGAACCTTGTCTTCTTCCGAAAAATCCCTATGAAGAAAGTTTGTTATGGATGGTATGCCGAGTAGAGGGCGAATCTTATCCCAATTCAATTTGAAGCCGAGATAATTAAATAAACTTGCTAGTGTTGGCTCTGGATTTAAAACGAGGTCTTCGTAGGCTAGTATGTAAATATCACTAAGTTTAAACTGTTTAAGGGGTACATAATATAGAACGCACCATATAAATAGAATTGTTTCGAGGGTTGATGATTTATTTATTTCTTTTAACGCCTCCCTTATGATTGGAAAATCATCCAGCAGCTCTCTCTGCGAAGTGATAAGCTCAAAATCAGTTCTGTCTTGCGCCATAGGGTCCTCTTTCAACATTTTGAGGCTTTCCCATGAATGCGCTATCGCTAGCGGATGTCTGACCAGCAGTATTAGAGGCATGTCGGGGAAAAGCTTCTTTAACCAGCCGAGCATTAGATTACAACGTATATCTTTTATAATTCTCTTATGATAAAACAACTTCTTAGTGTTTCCACTATCAACCCAAGAGTTCTTTACATTGCCTGAGAGTATAAGTCTCGCTTGCTTCTCTAGTAAGGGATCAACCGTGTCGGGTCTAATATAATGATGGGTTTTAAAGCAAAAAGCCTCGGGCACTCTGGCTGCAATGAAGGGCTCGAATATCATTCGATAATCCTTCTTATAATTTATCAGATCCACAGCCCACGTCGTTCCACTTCGCCCCATTCCGGCTAAAAACGTAGTCGCATCAGCGGGTCCGACATCAGTAAAGATGGATAACATTACAAAAAGGTAATATTTTAGAAAATGTAATGTAGGCTTCATATTCTACGTCTTTAGTATACCCCAGGTATTTTAATTCGAGCCTTGAAATAACAATTCCTAAAATTGTTGTTGATTCTTATATCGTTAAGGATAATCTGCCAATTGTCAGTAGATTGAGGTGCTGTTATAGAATCCGATAATTGATATCTTTGATTTAGATATGTTCACAGGTCTTGCAAATACTTTTTCTTAAACTTTTCATAGATGCAAGAGTTAGGAAATGTTCCGTTTTTTTCAACACCATTCAAACGCCACATTTCATTCCAGAGATGCACACCTTTGGTACGATAGAGCATCATCTTAGCCATCTCCATCCAGGTAATCAGCTTGGAACGACTCACGAAAGTCTGCCATTGGGGCCAGTCAACGGGACAGAATGTTTCTGCTCTTACCACATATTTTTCCAGATTGAATTTTTTAACTGTCGGCCTTAAAAAATACGGTCCTGATTCTCCGAATTCGAGTGCCTTCGGATTCTGTCTGCTGGATACTTCATAACAATAGCTCATAATATCTGAGCCCTTCGGAGCTTTTATAATACAATTTTCCACACGGAAAGTCTCATCAAGGTTTCCGAAAAGCTTCAATCTTCTTGACCTGGCGAAAACATAATCGGATACGAAGTTAAACGGGCTGAGACAAACCACGTCCGTATCCACCCAGAAGCTGCCTTTTTCTAAAAGCAGCTTATATCTGAAGACGTTCGCAAATCCCGCGTATGTATCACGGTCCTTATACTTGAAAATCTTGTCCGGGGTGATTATTGTGCTCGCGTCCTTCAGTATTACGCCTTCAGGCAGGTTTTTGACTTCATCGTATGTGTATAGATGATAAATGTGACCGTTGCTTAAAAAAGATGAGATGCTGAGCATCTCCATCACCGATAATTCACTGCCAATCCACATGCTCTGTATGACAGGCAGAGATGTATCCGCGATATAATTAACCTTCATAATGATGAATTTAACCTTCTTACTAAATTATATGCATATTCTATCTATTATCAAAAGTTCTTTCGGATACCCCGGCGTGTCGGAGTCTCGTTTCTCCGGGCAGGCGTTTATAACGCCCTCCGGGTTCTTGATTTAAAGTTCATGGAATAATGACGCCGTCCTCGTTCTGAGCTTCGAATTTTGCCTTTAAATGCGGTTATTACTGCTTCTTCCTCCCGTCCTGCTAAAAGAGCCGAACTCGAATCCGTCTTATTAATGTCCGCCTCGGGAGCTGATGTTCATCTCCTGCTCTATTATCGGCGCGAGTGTGTCGGAGAACACCTTTGCCATCTCCTCGTTTCCCTCCGCGGTCATATGAATCGAGTCTTCGAATATCCGTTTGTTACGGAGCCCGTATTCATAAAATTCTATAAGAGGCAGCCGGTATTTCTCTGCCAGCTCTCTTATCGCGGCATTGTTCTGCTGTATTCCCTTCGCCCACAGTGTATCGGGCATATAGTCGTTCCAATTCGGGGCGTCGTCGTCGAATGCGAATGTCGAGAGGACAACGGAAATATTTTTTGCTTTGGCAACCGTGATTATATAATCGAGGTTCCTTTCATACACCGCGCTTGACGTAGCGTTGAAGTTCTCTATTTTTTTACTGTCTTCTTTCGGCAGATTCTCGAATTTCCAGATGTGTGAAAGCAGTGTGGTGTTCGGATAATGCAGGCTCGCCTTAAATCCCGAAACAATTAAGCGGTAAAGAATCGAATCGGACAATAGTGAAAATTCATACCGGGGGTTTTTCCTGAAGTGATAATAATCGTCCGAGTAGTCGTTAAACATCCTCGGCGGCAGGTCATTATAACCTTCGTAGAAAATCACCATGTCCGGTTCGAGTGGGACTATCTTTAGCAAAAATCGCGCAAGGCTTTCTGCGGTGGTCGCACTAACCAGGCCGGCGTTGATTACTTCGATCTTATCGGTGCCCAGACGCTTCCTTAGTTCTCTTTGCAGATAGTAAGGGTAGGTTTCATCGTCGTTCAATGAAATACCGTAGGTTGTCGATCCTCCGAGAGCCACGATCCTGTAAGTCCCCGGGGGTTTCTCCAATGCGAATTCCTCACCCCTGTATCCGTGTGAGTTAATCGTCACCTCGCCCGGGATGGTGTATCCGGGTTTCATGTCGTAACTTATATAAGGGTGGGAATAGTATAAACCTTCGCCTGTTTTAACGTCGAAAGGCGTATAGGCGCTGTTAAGCGCTTTAAAGAAATGCGGGAAATAATTCAAGCCTTGAAGCAGGCGGAGTCCGGTTTCAGCAACGACCAGCGTCAGGATTATGGAAATCAGGACTAATACTATATGTCCTTTTTTGATTCGCTTCATCGGAAAACTTAACTCTCCGTAATCTTATTGCTATTTCCGCTTACTTCATCGATCAACTCATGAACCTTATTGGGATCAAAAAATGACAGATAAAGCGCCCACATGGTTAGACTGAACGTTCCGACCGGCAGTAATATGTAGATAATTCCATGAAATAATAAACCCGGTAATACTAACCACTTTCTGAATCTTTTAATCAGCAACCCTATAAGCGCGTACTCTAACACAACGGTCGCCCAGGAAATTACTATCATTAATATATGAAATCCCGGAAAATCGGGATAATCAGACCCGAAATAATTCCACATAAATATACGCTCTAATCGGTCCCCGCTCAGGAACGTCCAATTTGTTTTATCGTAAGCAGTCCAAAAATATATGAGAGCTACTTGGAGGGATATCAATCTTAGCGCCCACAAGTTCCCCGATTCCGGTGGTATAGTGCCGCCGGTTATTTTTGCCTTTCGGATGCCCAGGTAGCGGTCAAGAGAATATGACCTTCCGCAGGGTGTTAAGGCGCATAACAATGTAGCGAAAGCGAGAAGATATGTGTGGTGGTGGGTCCATGGTTCAATTCCTTTAACTAAACCGGCGTAGTAATACATAGAAAGAACGACAGCCGCCGTCCATAGGGTGCTCAATCTCGTCCAGATTCCGAAAAGCATAAGTGTTGTGGAAATAAAGAAGTTAATGCTTAGAAATAAACCTTCGAGCGTCCCAATCGTAAAAAGAGTTAACGCACCGGCCCATCTGGCCCAGATTAATAAAACCAGGAAAATTCTGATTAGTGCTGAAGATCTGGTTGAACCTTCAGTGTGTAAACCCCAGCTGAGAAATCTTGTCCAGGCATTATTAAGCAACAGTGTCATTTATTAGTATTGCAGAGGTTTTTTTCAGCGTTATATTGTGTCTTCCATCCTTGTTTAGTTGCCATCCTGGCTTTGACTCTTAAATCAGTATCGTTGCCCAGTTTCTTGCATAAGCTCTCTGAGACGCGTTTAATTCCCGAATCCCCCGTTATTCTAAAGATTTCTTCCGGGGCACGCTTAGGCTTATCGTAGCCGAGAATCTCAAAACGATTAATTTCTGTCAACTCTCCATTATTGACTACATAGAAGGTGGCGTCCATGAGACCGTTGTTGGGATCGGAATCGATTCCCATATTGATCAAACATTGTCCACGAACGAAAAATTTTATTCTCTCCGCCGAATACTTGTCTATATGCCGGACCGAATAACATCCAAGCCAGGATTATGAAAAATAAGGCTGCACGAATAGCAGAAGCATAATTCTCTTTTCTTGAGGTGCTATTCATAACAGAGATGATATATGGAATATTTATAATAATAAAGATCAAACTACCGGGATGAACGTAATGATCCGGTTGGATCAGTCCGGTGCTGCCCCCGCTGAGTTTAGGATGGGCGATTCTGATTTATGCCGAAAGTAAATACACGGGAACCCAAGAACTTCACTGCCTGAATATTAGTTAGCCTAATACCTCGGCATGTCGGGGTCGTATTTCTCCGCCCAGGCGTCTATTCCGCCCTTGAGGTTCTTGACCTTCTTAAACCCCATATTCCTCAGAAACCTTGTGGCCTGGAGGCTTCTCCCTCCGCTGTGGCAGTGGACAACAATATCGTCGGCGGTATCGAGCTCGTTTACCCTCTCAGGCAGTTCCCCGAGCGGTATAAGGGTCGAGCCCTCCAAGTTGCAGATCTCGTATTCATGCGGCTCTCTGACATCGAGAACAACTATTTTCCCGTTCTTCGTCCTTAGCTCGTTGAAATCATCGACCGATATCTCGAGGCTGTCGTCCTCGGCGAAGCCCGGCACCTCTTCGCCGCGCCCTATGCCGCAGAACTCCTGATAGTCTATGAGCTCCTTTATTATCGGGTGCTCGCCGCATATCGGGCAATCGGGATCCTTTCGCAGCATGAGCTCCCTTATCTTCATCTCCATTACGTCGATAAAGAGGAGCTTTCCGATTAACGGCGTCCCTTTCCCGATTATAAGCTTTACGGCTTCAGCCGCCTGCATCGTGCCTATTATGCCCGGCAGGACTCCCAGTACGCCCCCCTCGGCGCAGCTCGGCACGAGGCCCGGGGGCGGAGGTTCGGGGTAGAGGCATCGGTAGCAAGGTCCCCTCTTCGCGTCAAACACGCTCACCTGACCCTCGAAGCGGAATATGCTCCCGTACACGTTCGGTTTTCCCAGGAGCACGCACGCATCGTTCACGAGGTACCTCGTGGCGAAGTTATCCGTGCCGTCGACCACGATATCGTAATCCTTGATTATGTCCATCGCGTTCTCTGACGTGAGCATTGCGTTGTAGGTTTTAATGTCGATGTCGGAATTGAGCCCTAGGAGTCTGTCCCTCGCCGATTCCACTTTCAGCACCCCGAGAGTTTCCTCGCTGTGGATAATCTGTCTCTGTAGGTTGCTGAAGTCGACTACGTCGAAGTCGAGTATGCCCATGTGTCCTACGCCGGCCGCGGCCAGGTATAGAGCTAGCGGTGAGCCGAGTCCGCCCGCGCCCACGCACAATACTCTGGAATTGACGAGCTTTTCCTGCCCTTCAACGCCGACCTCGGGCATTATGAGGTGTCTTGAGTAACGCCTTATTTGCTCATTAGTGAGACCCATCTTTTTCTACCGTCCCTTACTTTAAGGTTTTTGAGTGAGGAATAAAATTAATACAGAAAACCGATTCTTTCAACTGTCAAAACCCGGCCTTGTTCCCCATCTCCCGGAGTTTCCTTGTAATTACTATAATCATGTATAATATATGTTAAGGTCTGAGTCCGGTTTTAACAAGTTAGATACATTTTGTCTGCTTCTGGATTCAGCGTCCCCGGATGCTGAATCGCCCCGGGCTTTCCCGTTTTTACAGGATTTTTAAAAAAGTGTGTCAAAATGTCTTGACATCCTTTTTCGTTCATTTATATTATATGTCCCTTTGGCAAAATATCTGAAAAAGATATTTCAGATCTTTGAAAATTAAATAGCAGATGAGCGGGCGAAGAAGAGCTAAGCAATCCTTTCATTAGATTAAATGAAGAGTTTGATCCTGGCTCAGAGCGAACGCTGGCGGTATGCTTAACACATGCAAGTCGAGCGCGAAAGTGACTTCGGTCATGAGTAGAGCGGCGGACGGGTGAGTAACACGTGGATAATCTGCCTTAAGGACTGGGATAACCCTGGGAAACTAGGGCTAATACCGGATAAGACCACAGGTTCCATGGAACCAGGGGTAAAAGGCGGCCTTCGGGCTGTCACCTAAAGATGAGTCCGCGTCCCATCAGGTAGTTGGTGAGGTAACGGCTCACCAAGCCGAAGACGGGTAGCCGACCTTAGCGGGTGATCGGCCACACGGGGACTGAGACACGGCCCCGACTCCTACGGGAGGCAGCAGTGGGGAATCTTGGGCAATGGGCGCAAGCCTGACCCAGCAATGCCGCGTGAGGGATGAAGGCCTTCGGGTCGTAAACCTCTGTCAGTAGGAACGATGGGTCTCCGGGCTAATACCCCGGAGACTTGACGGTACTTACAAAGGAAGCCCCGGCTAACTCCGTGCCAGCAGCCGCGGTAATACGGAGGGGGCAAGCGTTGCTCGGAATTACTGGGCGTAAAGGGTCCGCAGGTGGCCTCGTAAGTTAGATGTGAAATCTTAGGGCTTAACCCTGAAACTGCATCTAAAACTGTGAGGCTTGAGTCCAGGAGAGGTTGGCGGAATTCCAGGTGTAGCGGTGAAATGCGTAGATATCTGGAGGAACACCAGTGGCGAAGGCGGCCAACTGGCCTGGTACTGACACTCAGGGACGAAAGCGTGGGTAGCGAACCGGATTAGATACCCGGGTAGTCCACGCCCTAAACGTTGGATGCTAGGTGTGGGGATGAAAATCTCTGTGCCGAAGTTAACGCATTAAGCATCCCGCCTGGGGAGTACGGTCGCAAGATTGAAACTCAAAGGAATTGGCGGGGGCCCGCACAAGCGGTGGAGCATGTGGTTTAATTCGATGCAAAGCGAAGAACCTTACCAGGGCTTGACATACTGACTTAAGCTTATGTGAAAGCATGGAGTGGTGTGAAGCTTGCTTTACACAGTCAGTACAGGTGCTGCATGGCTGTCGTCAGCTCGTGCCGTGAGGTGTCCGGTTAAGTCCGGTAACGAGCGCAACCCCTATGTTTAGTTGCCAGCACTTAAGGTGGGAACTCTAAAGAGACTGCCGGCGACAAGCCGGAGGAAGGTGGGGACGACGTCAAGTCATCATGGCCCTTATGTCCTGGGCTACACACATGCTACAATGGCTGATACAATGGGTTGCTAAACCGTGAGGCGGAGCTAATCCCATCAAAGTCAGTCTCAGTTCGGATTGTAGGCTGCAACTCGCCTGCATGAAGTTGGAATCGCTAGTAATCGTGGATCAGCCACGCCACGGTGAATACGTTCCCGGGCCTTGCACACACCGCCCGTCACACCACGAAAGTCGGTTCTACCCGAAGTGGCTGAGCTAACCCGCAAGGGGGGCAGGCTCCTAAGGTAGGGCTGGTAATTGGGGTGAAGTCGTAACAAGGTAGCCGTAGGGGAACCTGCGGCTGGATCACCTCCTTTTTCACGGAGAAAAATTGCTTTCTCTTTCTTTTGTTCGCTTTATCTGCTATTAAATTTTGGTGCTTTCTCGGAGTAAAAGTGGAGTCGCCTGTTAGATCAACTGACGGGCCTATAGCTCAGCAGGTTAGAGCGCACCCCTGATAAGGGTGAGGTCGGTGGTTCGACTCCACCTAGGCCCACCACCGATAGTTGATCTAATACTTGATTCCTACTAAGTTGAGTTTTTCGGATTGATAGTTAGATCGGGGGTGTAGCTCAGCTCGGGAGAGCGCCTGCCTTGCAAGCAGGAGGTCGGCGGTTCGATCCCGCTCACCTCCATAAAATTGCAAACAAAGCAAATGTATATTTGCATAGATCTTTGACAATTTCATATTGTGCTGAGTAAATCGAAGCGTGCTTAATTATGCGGTGATTTTCATACCTTGCAGTTAAGATACTCAGGGCAGATATGTGAATGCCTTGGCGACGGACGGCGATGAAGGACGTAGTAAGCTGCGATAAGCCTCGGGGAGCCGCTAAACAGGCTGTGATCCGAGGATTTCCGAATGGGAAAACCTGGCCGAGCAGACCTCGGCCATATTAGGGTGAATACATAGCCCTAATAGGCAAACGAGGGGAAGTGAAACATCTCAGTACCCTCAGGAAAAGAAATCAACCGATATTCCCTTAGTAGCGGCGAGCGAAAGGGGAAGAGCCTAAACCTTATACGTGTTAAAGCTTACGGGCGTTGCATATAAGGTGTCGTGGGATGCAGTTTGAAGGACCCGTAAGTCCTTCGGGAAGTTACAAAACTTTATACTAGTTGAAGCATCTGGAAAGTTGCACCATAGAGGGTGATAGTCCTTTAAACGAAAGTATTAAAGTCTTCCTTACTGTATTCCCGAGTACCCCGGACCACGTGAAAGTTTGGGGGAATTTGGGAGGACCACCTTCCAAGGCTAAATACGTGCCGTCGACCGATAGTGAACAAGTACCGTGAGGGAAAGGTGAAAAGAACCCCGGTGAGGGGAGTGAAATAGAATCTGAAACTGTCTGCCTGCGATCGGTGGAAGGGCTATATCCCGGGAGCTTGCTCCCAGGAGACGCCTGACCGCGTACCTTTTGCATAATGGGCCAGCGAGTTATCTTCAGTGGCTAGGTTAAGCCGAGAGAGGTGTAGCCGTAGCGAAAGCGAGTCTGAACGGGGCGTTCAGTCGCTGGAGATAGACCCGAAGCGAGTCGATCTATCCATGGCCAGGGTGAAGCAGAGAGAAAACCTCCGTGGAGGCCCGCACCGGTTAGGGTTGAAAACCTATCGGATGAGTTGTGGATCGGAGCGAAAGACTAAACAAGACTCGTGATAGCTGGTTCTCCCCGAAATATATTTAGGTATAGCCTCACATGTTGGCGGGTGGAGGTAGAGCACTGAATGGGCTAGGGGGTTGAAAGACCTACCAAACCCAATCAAACTCCGAATGCCATCCTGCTTAGTGTGGGAGTCAGTCCAAGGGAGATAAGTTCCTTGGGCGAGAGGGAAACACCCCAGATCGTCAGCTAAGGCCCCAAAATTCGGGCTAAGTGGTAAAGGATGTGAAGTCGCATAGACAGCCAGGAGGTAGGCTTAGAAGCAGCCACCCTTTAAAGAGTGCGTAACTGCCCACTGGTCGATGCGACTTCGCGCCGAAAATGAAACGGGGCTCAAGCCCGGTGCCGAAGCTACGGGTTGTATTTATACAGCGGTAGGGGAGCGTTCTCAAAGGGCTGAAGGACTACCGTAAGGAGGTCTGGACTTTTGAGAAGTGAGAATGCTGGCATGAGTAGCGATAAAGGTGGTGAGAATCCACCTCGCCGTAAGCCTAAGGGTTCCTGGGGAAGGCTCGTCCTCCCAGGGTAAGTCGGGACCTAAGGCGAGGCCGAAAGGCGTAGTCGATGGAAAACGGGTTAATATTCCCGTACCACTCAATCGGAGCGAAGTGGTGACAAAGGAGGGTAGGTCAGCCTGGTGTTGGAATACCCGGTTCAAGCTCGTAGGAGGAAGAGATAGGCAAATCCGTCTCTTCATTAACTCTGAGAAGCGAGTACGAGGGGCGTCAGCCCCGTAAAGTGATTGATCCCATACTTTCGAGAAAAGCCTCGTAGCGTTGATGATTGAGTGCCCGTACCGTAAACGGACACACGTAGGCGAGTTGAGTATACTAAGGCGCGTGAGAGAAATTTGGCTAAGGAACTCGGCAACATAGCCCCGTAACTTCGGGATAAGGGGTGCCCACAGTAGGTGAAGGTCCTGCGACCGGAGCCGAAGTGGGCCACAGTAAAGAGGCGGTGACGACTGTTTACTAAAAACACAGGGCTCTGCAAAGTCGCAAGACGACGTATAGGGTCTGACGCCTGCCCGGTGCCGGACGGTTAAGGGGATGGGTCATTCTGGTTCGCCAGGAGAAGCTCTGAACCGAAGCCCCGGTAAACGGCGGCCGTAACTATAACGGTCCTAAGGTAGCGAAATTCCTTGTCGGGTAAGTTCCGACCTGCATGAAAGGCGTAACGATTGCCGCGCTGTCTCGGCCAAATGCTCAGCGAAATTGTGGTTCCGGTGAAGACGCCGGGTACCCGCTGCGGGACGGAAAGACCCCGTGCACCTTTACTATACCTTAGCACTGGATTTTGGTGCTGCATGCGTAGCATAGGTGGGAGCCTGTGAAACTCTGCTTTTGGGCAGGGCGGAGGCATTAGTGAAATACCACCCTTGGAGTATTAGGATTCTAACTGAGATCCGTTATCCGGATCCAGGACAATGTTAGGCGGGTAGTTTGACTGGGGCGGTCGCCTCCTAAAGAGTAACGGAGGCGTGCAAAGGTTCCCTCAGCCTGATTGGAAACCAGGCGGAGAGTGCAAAGGCATAAGGGAGCTTGACTGCGAGACTGACAGGTCGAGCAGATGCGAAAGCAGGTCTTAGTGACCCGGTGGTCCCAAGTGGGAGGGCCATCGATCAACGGATAAAAGGTACGCCGGGGATAACAGACTTATCTCCCCCAAGAGTCCACATCGACGGGGAGGTTTGGTACCTCGATGTCGGCTCATCGCATCCTGGGGCTGGAGAAGGTCCCAAGGGTTTGGCTGTTCGCCAATTAAAGCGGTACGCGAGCTGGGTTTAGAACGTCGTGAGACAGTTCGGTCCCTATCTGCAGCGGGCGTAGGAGACTTGAGGGGGTCTGCTCATAGTACGAGAGGACCTGAGTGGACGAGCCTCTAGTGTACCAGTTGTCACGCCAGTGGCAGCGCTGGGTAGTTATGCTCGGACGGGATAACCGCTGAAGGCATCTAAGCGGGAAACCCACCCCAAGACTAGGTCTCCCAAATCAAAAGATTTCTAAAGGTCCCTCGAAGACTACGAGGTTGATAGGCACTAGGTGTAAGCACAGTAATGTGTTGAGCTGAAGTGTACTAACTGACCGTGCGGCTTAACTGCGGGGTTTTGAAAGTTACCGCTAATTCACGCTAGAACTCAGCACAATATGTAATTGTCGAAGATCTTCTTTGTTTGTATCTTCTATCTGTCCGGATATTCCCTAATATAAATAATTCCTGTAATCTGATTACATGGATTATTTTATTTTCGAGAGGGGGTGTCCGAATGTCCGTATATCTCATCACTTATGAGCTCCATTTCGATAAGGACTATCAGAAGATTAACGAAGCGATCGAGTCCCTCGGGGGGTGTATCCGCTGCCTGAGGTCGATATGGCTCGTCCATACCGGGCTCTCTATAACGGAGGTCCGCGAAATACTCAAAGAGAGCATCGATGACGACGACTCCCTCCTGATATTAAGACCCTCCCATGAGTGGGAAAGCCTCAACATGCCACTCGACTGCAAATCCTGGCTCAAACATCATTTGTGATAAATGATTTTAGAAATTTTTTCCGGAATGTTTCTCTTTTTTTTACGATGGAGCACATAGAATCTCTTTATTTTTAATTTCAACTGTTCGGTTATCTTTCCATCTCCCGATTCAAATGCTATTCTCTAGTCTCACATGGTCATAGGCGTCCCGAAAGAAAGGAAGATTCAGGAATACAGGGTTGCTCTTACGCCGCAGGCCGTCCGCGTTCTGGTCGAGCGCGGGCACAGGGTTCTCGTCGAGAAGGACGCCGGCGCGGGAAGCGGAATACCCGACAGCGAATATAAAAAAGCGGGCGCACGTATCGCTGCTACATGAAGAAGAGCTCTTTAAAAAATCGACCCTCATAGTAAAAGTAAAAGAGCCCCTCCCCGTCGAATACCCGTTAATAAAAAAACACCACACTATTTTTTGCTACCTGCACCTGGCAGCCGACAATAAACTCGTACAGGCACTTAAAAAGAGCAAGTGCAGGGCAATAGCATATGAAACGGTCGAGCTTCCTGACGGCTCGCTGCCGCTGCTTTCCCCAATGAGCAAGATAGCGGGCAGGCTGTCGGTCCAGGTAGGAGTCCATTTCCTCCAGAAATCGAAGGGAGGGAAGGGGGTCCTTCTGAGCGGCGCTGCGGGGGTAAGGAACGGAAGGGTTACCGTGATAGGCGGCGGAACCGTAGGGCTTAACGCCGTGCTCTCGGCCCTCGGGCTCGGTGCAGAGGTGACGGTCATAGACAACAAGCATCCGAAGCTCGAATACTTCTATGAGCATTTCGAAGGCAGGGTCAGGACGCTCCCCTCATATCCTGAGGTAATAGCCGAGGAGCTTAGAAAATCCGATCTCGTCGTGGGCGCCGTCCTCGTGACCGGAGCCAAAGCCCCCAGGGTTGTAACGAAGGAGATGATAGCCGGAATGGAACCCGGCAGCGTATTTGTGGATGTCGCTATAGACCAGGGAGGGTGTTCCGAGACGAGCGTGCCGACTACGCACGACTCCCCCGTATATAAAACTCTCGGAGTAACGCACTACTGCGTGACGAACATGCCTTCTCTTGTCTCCAGGACTTCGACATATTCCCTTTCCAATACCATACTCCCTTACGTGCTTGTGGTTGCGGACGGCAAAATCGAGCAAAGCGAAGCTCTATTAAAGGGTATAAATGTCGATAACGGTGAGCTTAAGCTTAATTTGGAATGACAATTTCGCGGCAAAATGACATCAGCGTGCTATACTTGAGTACAAAACAGAAATAGCGTGAGTTCAGAACGGCTTACAAAATAGTTGACAATTTGTGTCATGCCATGACAAATATTCGCGACAATAGTTTTAAAGTCCCACATTTTCAAGATGTAACTATCTGTAATTACAGATTATTTAATACCTCTATAGGTGGCACAAACATTGCAACTTTTTCACCTGGGGTTACTTCTTTGAATATCACCGGACACCCATTCATTGGAGGAATAGTGCAATGGCAAATTTAAGGAAACCGCTTGCGTATGGGCTGATCGCATTTTTTCTCTTCTTTTTTCTGCCCTCCTTCGTATATGTATCCTCTGCAAGAGAGGATTATGTCACCGACGAGCTCATAGTGAAGATGAGAGGGGACACCGACGGATTGTCGGCGGAGAGGGAAATCAACTCCAGAGGCGCCGTTATCAAGAAATCATTTTCCGACCTGCGCATGGTGTTGATTCAGTTACGGCCGGGAGACACGATAGAGGATGTCCAGAGATCACTTGAAAATAACCCCGATGTCGAATACGTCGAAAAGAATTACATAGTGTATGCCGACTTAACGCCGAACGATCCGAGATACAGTCAGCAGACTTATTTGAATGTCATAGATGCTTCTCAGGCCTGGAACACGGAAACGGGCATTTCCAACGTCGTGATAGCTGTTTTAGATACCGGAGTCGAGAGTACTCACGAGGATATTTCCGGCAAACTGCTTACGGGCTGTAATGTGCTCGACAGTTTTACCGATGCCAGCTGCGGCTCGAATACAGACGATAATTTCGGCCACGGGACCGGCGTTGCGGGCACGGCCGCGGCAAAAACGAACAACGGGTTAGGGGTTGCCGGCATCTGCTGGAATTGTTCCATCCTGCCGGTCAAGGTGCTCAATGACTCAGGCTCGGGATCACTCGCCGATACGGTTGAGGGGATTATGTTTGCCCGTAATTATGCACTGAATAATCCGGCTAAGAGGGTTGTGATCAATATGAGTCTCGGGAGGGATTGCCAGTCCTCAGGGGTAACTCAGGCTGAGCAGGACGCTATTAACGCGGCATGGAGCGCAGGAATACTGGTCGTTGCATCCGCCGGGAATTCGGGAAACAGCAATCTAGAATGCCCCGCCGCAGCGGGCCATGTTATGGCTATATCCGCTACCACGAACAGCGATACCCTGGCGAGTTTTTCGAGCTACGGGACCTTCGTGGATTTGGCGGCCCCGGGCGTAGGTATCGTAAACGCAATCGGAACATCGAATGTCGCGGGAAGCTTCTACGCTTCCTGGTCGGGCACCTCATTTTCAGCGCCCATAGTAAGCGGTACCGCGGGGCTTATCTGGTCTGTCGATGCGACACTTACGAACGCCGAAGTAGATCAGATATTGAGGGATACGGCGGAAAATATAGGGTCCTCTTTATACTTCGGGGACGGAAGGGTAAATGTGGATTTCGCAGTCGATCTTGCGTTATCGGGCAATCCTGCTCCGCCGACGCCGACTCCTCCTCCTGCCCCGGCACCGACGCCCACACCGACGCCTCCCCCTTCTTCAGGGAGCGGTGTGCAGACGGCTTTCAGCCCCGGTACGGCGGGGGCCAGAAATACCCTATCGGTAACGGGCGCCAAAAAAAGCTCAACCGTCAGGTTCTACTATTCCACCGCTACCGGGAAGACATCCATCACAAGCGGCGTCTGCAAGGGGAAAGCGCTTGACCTGAGGAGCCCGATTTTAATCGGGTCTGCTGTAGCTAATTCATTAGGAACAGCTACTCTCAATGTCAATTTGTCGAGTACTCTCGGAGGGAAGACCTTGTACCTTCAGTCAAGGGTCGAGACATCCTCTACCTGCGGGATTACAAATCGTGTGACTCAGACGATTAAGAAATCCACGTCAGGCGGCGGAGGGGGCGGCGGCACATCTCCTTTACCCCATTTTTAGACCTCCGGTCGTGGGAAATTGGGGTTGTCGAATACGCAGCCGCGATTCTTCTGCGGGGACGTTGTTATCCGGACCGAGTAAGAGGAGTGCCTGATGTACCTCAAATATTGGAAAATGCATTATTTCGGGACACTGGGGCCGGGCCGCGCCTATTGAGATGCCGGATAAGCCCTCCGGGCCATTCATGTCTTTACTATTCCATGATACCTTTTATGCACGATATCCCGGTAATTACGAGCCGGGGGTTTTTGTTAGCGCCGCCCGCCAATTTGCCGTCGAACTTGACACGGATATTTTTATCTAAATAATATAAGACTCCATGATAAGAGTTCTCGCGGTCCTGATTCTTACTGTTTCTCTGCTGTTTGTAATAAATTGCGGGTCAAAGAAAGTTCCTAAAGATCTCTCCGATCAACAGCTCTATGATGCGGCCATGCAGGAGCTGACTGCCGACAAGGGCGGTTTCCCATGGATATTCAGGGGCAGGGATTACGATATGATATTCGAGTATCTCAAAGAAATTCAGTTGAGATACACCTACAGCCCTTATGCTGCGCTCGCCGAGCTGAGGACGGGCGATGCGTACTACGAAAAGGAAGAGTATGATCAGGCTGCCATCGAGTACGAGGAATTCTTAAAACGTCATCCCGGCAACGAGGATGCTCCCTACGCTACGTACAGGCTCGCTCTGTCCTACTATAAAAAGATTAGGACTCCGGACAGGGACCCCACGAATACGAGGCTTTCCCTTCAATGGTTTAATACCTTTGTCGAAAAATATCCCGATTCCCCGCTCATGCCCGATGCCCGGGAGAAAATTCTAAGCTGCAGGGACAGACTTGCCCGTAGAGAGATCTATATAGGCAACTTTTATTCGAGGCGGGATAATTACAAAGCCGCAGCCGACAGGTATAAGATCGTAGTCAGCGACTATAACGATACGAAGAAGTACGAAGAAGCCCTTTATCTCCTCGGCAGGGCGTACGCGAAATCGGATCAGTATGATCTTGCGCGGCAGACCCTCAACCGGCTTGTTCAGGAATTCCCCAATCAGAAGTATTCTGACAAGGCGTCGTCCCTCTTAAATGAAATTCAGGGAAAGACGGCCCCTCCTCCCAAGGAGAATAAAGAAGGACAGGGGCAGCCGCAGCAAGGATGAGGACCACCTTATATTTCTCCGTTATTTTAATCTGTCTTATTGTCTCTTGCGGAAACAGTGAAGATAAAGCTGTCGAGGAAGTCCTGTCCGCAAGGACCAAGGCCTTTGAAACGAAGGATGCGGATCTGTATATGACGCTGATAGCGCCTGACTACAGGCAGGAAAAAAAGGGGAAAGTAATCGGAGTCGAGGAAATAAAGAAAAACTTTTTGACGAATGTATCCCTATTCGATACGATAGCCCTTACGAATTCCGATAGAACTATTTACAGGGACGGCGATAGGGCGGAAGTGGTACAGAGGACCCTTGTGAATGCGGAAGTTAATCAGAGCAAAAGCAGGTTTAAGCTGAACGAACGGATGGTTCTCGAAAAGAAGAATGGTAAATGGCTGATCGTGAAGGAATCAGACGCCGACTTCCTTGAAGGTTTTGTTTTCGGCGGAAACAATTAACCGGGTATATCTTTTACTTACATTCCGAATTGTCTCTCCACCTGCTCCTGTTCTTGTTTACAGCTGATACAGAGAGTTGTTTCAGGCCTTACTTCAAGCCTGTCTTCCGTTATTTCTTCGCCGCAAATCTCGCATATCCCATAAGTTCCGTCTTCCGTTTTTTGAATCGCTTTTTGTATTTTTTGTATGAGTTTCCTTTCCCTGTCCCGTTTTCGGAGTTCTATCGTGCTGTTGGATTCTGAGAGCGCCCTGTCGAGCGGATCCGGAAAGGTGCCGTCGCCTTCGCTCATCCGCGTAACCGTATCTTCAGCATTACCCATGAGGCCTGCCATCTTGTTAATAAGTACTTCCCTGAAGTGCTTGAGCTTATGGTTATCCATCGAAAAATTATAGCACTTATGGCCGATAGTGTAAAACATAACGTGGAGCGGACATTCGCGTGTAGACCGAGTTCTTTTACATGTTGATTTCACGCGGCACGTATTAGCAGTCGCCGAATATTTAGTTAACATTTATCGGTTATTATTAAGGGCAGTAATATTGAGATAGAAGGGGGGGTTATTGTTTAAGTTATCACAGATCAGGTTCCGCGCATCGCAGAATACGGTTTCACTCTTTTCCGACTTTCTCCTGGGTCTGGGCTCTCTCGGAGTGGCTGAGGACATCAAGGAAGACGGCATGTACGAGATCTCCGCGTACTTCCCTATGGAGACCGACTTGTCGTCGGTAATGAGCAGCCTCAGGGACTATTCGGGATTCGTCGAAGACAACGTAAGCGCGGCAAGAACGGGACCGGTAGAGGTCGAGCACATCGACCGCTCCAGCTGGGAGGTATGGAAAACGAAACTGAAGAAGGTAAGGGCAGGTCAAAGGGTTGTAATCATACCCCCGTGGGAGGAACATGAAGCGGCCGGCCGGGAGGTTGTAATAGAGATAAACCCTTCCATGGCGTTCGGGACCGGGCATCACGAGACTACGAGGTTATGTATCGCATATATCGAGGAAATTGCGGAGAAAAAGAGTGCGAGGAGCGTGCTCGACGTCGGATGCGGAAGCGGGATCCTTGCCATATCCGCTTTTAAGCTCGGCATTGAAAACGTAACGGGGTTCGATACGGACCCGATCGCTATCAAAGAGTCGAGGAGAAATGCGGAAAGGAATTCGGTGCTCGATAAAATTAAGTTTTTCTGCGGTCCTATTCAGAGCGCCCGGGGCGTGTATGACCTTATCGTAGCAAACGTATATCTCGAGCCGATATACCATATGAGAGAAGAATTTAAGGCCAGGCTCGCAGAGGGGGGTACGCTCGTTCTATCCGGGATCCCGTCATACGAGGAGGGACGATGGGGTAAATTATCTCGTGAAGGCGGGATTCAATCTCGATAAAGAATTGAGGGAAGGCGATTGGGTTGCGCTCGGATTCTCCCTTGATTGATAACGCAGGTCGCTCCAGTAAACTGTTACCGTAAATTAATAGCTCATTTTGCGGGGAGATTTTTATGTCTTCGTTTAATACGATCGAATGGAAAGAAGACAGAGTGGTGATGATAGATCAGACTAAGCTGCCGGGCGAGGAGACGTACGTCGTGTGTATGACGTACGAGGATGTGGCCGATGCGATAAAGCGCATGGTTATCAGGGGCGCTCCCGCTATCGGGGTCGCAGCGGGCATGGGTATCGCGCTCGGCGCGCTTAAAGCCGGGGCAAAAGACAAAGATGACTTCATATCGGAGGTCAAGAGGATCTCGGGCGTAATTCTCGGGACGAGACCCACGGCCGTGAATCTTTCGTGGGCCGTAAAAAGGATGCTCAGGGTTCTTGACGGAGGGGAGGGGGATGTCGGGGAGATCAGGCAAAGACTCGTCGAAGAGGCCCGCTATATGCTTGAAGAAGACATAAATACATGCAAAAGAATCGGGAAAGCCGGGGCCGGGCTGATAAAGGACAACTCCGTCATACTTACCCACTGCAACGCCGGCGCACTTGCAACCGGAGGCTACGGGACGGCTCTCGGGGTCATAAGGGCCGCCGTGGAGGAGGGGAAGAAAGTAAAGGTGATAGCCACGGAAACAAGGCCTTTCCTTCAGGGTGCCAGGCTCACGGCGTGGGAGCTCGACAGAGACGGCATCCCGGTTTCTTTAATTACGGACAGCATGGTCGGTTACATAATGAGTAAAGGGATGGTGGATGCTGTGGTCCTGGGAGCTGACAGGATTGCTAGGAACGGCGATGTCGCCAACAAGATAGGAACGTATACCATATCCGTTCTGGCCAAATTACATAACATCCCCTTTTATGTAGCTGCTCCCGTATCGACCGTTGATTTCGATTGCCCCGGCGGCGAATCGATACCTATAGAAGAGAGAAGCTCTCTCGAAGTCACACATATATCCGGCATAAAAATAGCGCCTGACGTGAATGTGTTTAATCCCGCGTTCGATATTACCCCGAACGAGAACATAAGCTCGATTATTACTGAAAAGGGTGTAATCGGGAAACCGTTTACAGTTAATCTGTCTAAGTTGTCATCATAGAGAAAACACTACTGCCTTTCCAGGTCTTCCTGGCATGAAAGACATAGTTTCGTGAAGGGCATGGCGGCCAGCCTCTCCTTGTCGATTTCCTCTTCGCATGACTCGCATATCCCGTATGTACCGGCTTCTATCCTCTTTAACGCGTCGTCGACGTGAGTGAGCTTTTCCCTTTCTCTGTCTGCGAGCATCAGAGCCAGCTCCCTGTCCCTGTCGGTGGAGGCGTGGTCGTAGAAATCGCCTATGTCGAATTTCAGGTGATCCGATTCGGCTCTCATCGTCTGTGTTACTTCGTGGAGAAGCTCTTTGCGCATCAGAAGGAGCATCTTTTTAATATCGTCCCGCCAATCCTTCTTCGGTTTTTTCGTTACTTTCTTTTTAGGGGGTGCCTTTTTTGCTTTTTTAGCCATGGTGATAAGGGGTCTCCTTATTCATTAGTAGATTAGTTAAGCGCCTGTAATCCTTTCTATAATGAGTTCGATTTACAGTCACTGCTTAAAATTTCTCAGAAATCCGGTTCAATAAAAAAAACCTGTTCGCCGATAAAAAATAAGAAGCGAAGGTGTATTAAGATAAGTACATTAATCGGTTTGTCAAGAGTGAATTTTTTACCATGCTCGCTCGAGCTGGGGCTATAAATCCCGCGGTCAAAGGCATTCAGGGTCCGGACCAGCTCTTATAATGAAAAATATCTCTTGCAACCGATACTTCGGCGTGATATCCACGCCTCGAAGCCTTTCCGATTGCAAGACTTCGGGCTTTCTGATTAATTGCATTTCCGTGTGCGAGGGGATAGGGCGGGGTTTGAGCGGGGGACGGAATGATTAAGTTTCGTATATACGCCAGGAAGGCATAAACCCACGGATCACGTATGATTAAGTGAATATACGACGCTCAGAGAATGGTTCGGGTACTCGGTGGCGGGCTTATTGCTTATAAAATTTCTTTTCCCAATCTTTGTGCCTTACTTCCGCTTCTTTTATCAGCGGGGCAAAGGACGCCGCATTGATGAGGAATTCATTAAAGAGGTTAAAAGGGAACCTGACGGGACGGACGAAGTCCACAAACAAAACAGCTCTGAAACCGTTCGTGTCATTCCAGACCTCGTGTTCGAACGTGTCGTCGAATATAATGCTGTCGCCCTCGTCCCAGTGGGTTATCTTATCTTCGATCCGGATACGGCATTGTTCCTTGGGCTCAGGCACTATGAGGCCGAGATGGTAGCGAAGCACCCCGTTATAAGGCCCCCTGTGCGCCGGGATGTGCTTCTTCGGGGCGAGTATCGAATAAAATGCGGTTTTCATTCCGGGGATCTTCTTCAGAATCCGGGTCGTTTCCGGGCATCTCTTCGCGTTTTCATCGCTCTCGAGCCCGTATCCGGCGAGGAAAAATGTTTTCCACAGGTTATCGGTCGTAATGGTTTTTACTTCCGGCATAATTTCGTGAAAACTCGGGAGATCCTCCCTTCTTTCCATTACGGTATCGAGCTCCGCTCTTATTTTTTTCCATTCCTTTTCAACCTCGGCAACCCAAGGGAAGGTCTTCTTTTCGTAAATCGGAAGGTTCCCGTATTTGGCGAACATGACGTTCGTTTTTTCTACGAGCTTGATGACCAAAGTCATCAGTCCCGGCATATACTCCTTCACTTCGTAATCCGCCTGAGGGGCGTTGCCGTTTCCGTTTTTTGCAGTATTGTCCGTATTTTTTTGGTTTGTCTCTCCCATGTCAAAATCCTTCCCGAGGGGCGTTATTTTAAAATACTGTTGTCAGGGTTTATTCTGCGTAATTTTATTATATCTTCTAATTGGTGAATTAGAAAGAATATCAGTGCCGCAGTGGTGAATCCGAGCACCCAGGGGTAGCCTCCGATGATCGCCACGACCAGAAACCCGAGTGAATAAAAATTTCTTCTGCTCATCGGACGGACCAGTTTGATGAATTTACGTATTATAGAGGGCTTCTGCCCGTCAACCAGTTTATCGACATCAAAATAAGTTACCAGGCTCCCGGAGTTCGTATATTTTTTGAGGAAGTAGAATGACCATATAACAAAGAAAATAAATATGGATATATTGATGGCTCCCATTATAATTGCGATCGGATTCTTTGAAATATAATAATACCCGATAGGGACACCCAATATAAAAGAAAGGGCGGTCACCTGGTCGGAGATCGTATCGACCCATTGGCCTCTGTGCGTCTCCATCAGCTTTACGCGCGCCACCTCCCCGTCACACCGGTCGAGTATAGTCGCCGCCTGCATGAAGAGCGCCCCTATTACCGGGTGCCCGATTGCATAGAACACGCCGCAGAACATCCCGATGATATTTATAAGAATGCTTATCATGTTAGGCGTGAGAGGGGTTTTAACCAGAAGTCTGCTGGTCGGCAAGGAGATTTTGCTGTTGATGTTCCTCGAGATCCAGCCTGTCGCGGTTTTCCCCACATGAGCGAATATCAGGTTTTCGGCTTTTTCTGCCGAGTCTCTTTCGGAAGTGAGTCTCATCCAGTAACTGTCCGAGAACCCGGAGAGTTTGACCTTGTCTCTTCCGATGAGCTCCTGGATAAACAATCTTATGGACATCGAGTCCATGATGGACTTTTCGAGGAGCTTCCCTGCCGCTATAAAGGCACCGACTGCTCTCCCTCCGCTTGAGAAGACTTCGGAGACATTACCGCCGCTCGATTTAATCCATGCGTCGTCCGACGCGTCCGTCAGGACTGCAATCTCATCCTGACCGCATTCGGTCTCCATAAAGTTTGAAAGTGCGCGGGGTGTGGTAATCAGGTTCGATTGAATAATAAGAGAAGGTCTGGAATCGAGTGTAATCTCCGAGCCCAGCGAATGCCAGTTTATATCGCTTTCTATACGTTTATCGCCTGATAAGAGCTCTTTTAGAGAAGAATCGTCCCTTTCCGTTATTATCGTGAAGTGTTTAATGCCGGCTCTTTGAGCGGTGATAATAAGACGTTTGATTTGAGGAAGTGAACCGAATACGGTCTTTCCGTGAACGCTTAGCTTTTCTTCTTCTATACCCGTACCAGCGGCAACGACTATTGCATGGTCCATTTTATCAACTAGTTTCTACAACCCTTAGGACCCGCTCCTGATAAGATTTCTTGATAAATTTATTTGAATTGAATCTCGCTTTAAACAAATCGCTCGGATAGTCCACGTCCATCCAGAAGAGGTCATTTATATCCAGGGACTTGACCTTATATCCCTTCTTGATAAGCCTGTGAATAGCGGAGATATACCATTTATTCTCTGCCCCGACGGTCCTCATTTCTTCCTCTATCGCCCTTTTCATGAGTTCCACGCCCGTGTCTCTGAAAACCCTTACCCCGACCGACTCGGCTGAGGCCCTGTTGGTCAGGGTCTTGCTGATGTCGACGATTTTGGTCTCTTTTATTACGACCTTCATGTCTTCGTCTTCATAGCTCGCCTTCCGTTTGATCGGGAGGCAGATTTTTTCATCCCTCATTCTGAGTGCCTGCTCGAGGACTTCTATCTCGAACACATCGTCCCCGTTCATGACCACTATATCGTCATCCATTTCCCCTCTGGCGATCCAGAGAGAAATCAGGCTGTTCGTGGTCTGATAAAAGGGATTATAGAGCGTCTTGATCCTCATTCCCAATCCGTCGTAGTTCCTAAGGAAATTTTCAACTTTTTCAAATCCGAATCCCACTACTATTACAACCTCGTCTATTCCGCAGTCGCGCAAATGATTGATCTGGTGCTCGAGTATAGTCTCGCCGCCGATGTCGAGTAAACATTTGGGAATGTACTTAGTGTAAGGGTAAAGCCTTTTACCTCTACCAGCTGCAAGTATGACAGCTTTCATAATATTTTCTCCGCTTCAGAAGGTTATGTATGACTTTATACTTGTTAGACGTATAATAGAAGGATTCGCGGAATACGAATCCTGTATCCTTTCTCCTCCTTTAATACTAGCTAACATTTATAACCTCCAGAATGGCTTCTGTCAATATTTATGATGTAATTTATGCCATTAAGCTCCCGAATTTAACAAAAATCATAAAAACCGGCAGAAAACAGCGATCACCCGTACAGGAATAACCGGGCAATATTAAGTATAAGGATAAAATCAGGCGTACAAAGCCTATTTCCCGGGTTCAACTCTCGGCGACCTTTAATTTGTTCGGCCCGCGCTTTATTTCAGTCATCTGATTATTGCCGTCCACGTATACGAGTTTCGGCATGTGGGCCTTACACTCGTTTTCGTTGTAGGACGCAAAGCTCGCAATTATCAGACAGTCCCCTTTTTTCGCCAGGTGGGCGGCCGCGCCGTTAACGCATATCTCGTTTGAACCGCGCTTTCCCTCGATTACGTAGGTCACGAATCTGTGACCGTTGGTCACATTGAATATGTGGACCTGCTCGTAGTGATAGAAATCGGCTGCATCCATGAGGTTCCTGTCGACGGTAATGCTTCCTTCGTATTCGAGGTCCGCATCGGTCACCGTTACCCTGTGTATTTTGGATTTAAGAAGCGTTCTATGCATCTTTATTCCCCTCCGGATTATATAATTTAAAGCACGGTGTTATCAATAAGCCTTGCATTACCTATCCGCACCGCCAGGGCTGCCACATCTCCCGGAGCTGCGGATACCTTGTCCCCGAGTGTCTCCCCGTCCCTGATTTCTAAATAGTCTATTTCGCCGACCGAGGCGCGCGTCAGCACCTCGTATCCTCTTTTGATGAGGTTGAGCGTATCTCTCTCTCCCCCGTCGAACCTCGTTTTAATCTCCCGTAAGGCTTGGGACAGGTAAGCCGCTTTGTCCTTTTCCTCCGGCGACAGGTATGAATTCCTCGAGCTCATGGCGAGACCGCTTTTTTCCCTCACTATCGGCATTCCGATTATCTCGATTTCCAGGCTGAGGTCCCTGACCATTTTCCTTATGATCTGTAGCTGCTGATAGTCCTTCTCCCCGAATATCGCGATATGGGGTCTTACGATATTAAAGAGCTTCAGCACTACGGTTGCGACGCCCCTGAAATGTCCGGGGCGGAACCTCCCGCAGAGCGGCTTCTCAAGCTCCGTTACCTCGACATACGTCTCGAAGCCGGGCGGATAAATTTCTCCTGTCTCGGGGAAGAAGGCGATATCGACCCCCGCCCCCGTCAGTTTCTTCAAATCGCCGTCCGTGTCCCTCTTGTAGGACATATAATCCTCACCGCGGCCGAACTGGGCGGGGTTTACGAAGACACTTGCGACGAGTATGTCGCCGAGTTTCTTCCCTTCCCTCATCAGGCTTATATGCCCTTCGTGGAGCGCTCCCATAGTCGGGACGAAACTTATGGTTTTCCCATCCTTTCTGAGCGCGCTCGAGAAGTCCTGCATCTCTTTGACGCTGCTTATAACCTTTGTGGCTCTCTTTTCAGTCATACGAATGTTCCTCGGAGGGGAATGCCCCCGATTTGACCTCTTCGATGAACGCCCTCGTCGATTTTCCGACGAGCTCCCTCAGGTTCGCATACTTTTTGACGAATCTCGGCGTAGGCTCGGGCGACAGCCCCAGGAGGTCGTTTATAACGAGCACCTGGCCGTCGCATCCGGGTCCGGCTCCTATGCCTATAGTCGGAATCTTTATCGCGTCCGTGATTTCTTTGGCCAGCGACTGCGGTATGCTTTCGAGAACGAGCGAGAAAGCCCCTGCCTGCTCTATGGATTTTGCCAGTTCGAGCAGTCTTCCGCCCTCCTTTTCGCCTCTCCCCTGGACCTTATACCCGCCCATCTCCAGGATTGACTGCGGGCATAAGCCGATATGCCCCATAACGGGGATACCGGATCTATTTATCGCATACAGGGTTTCGAGATAGTCCTCGTTCGTTTCCAGTTTGACCGACTCGGCCCCAGCTTCTTTAATTAACCTGCCCGCGTTCCTTAAGGCATCTTCTTTCGAGGCCTGATACGACATGAACGGCATATCGGCCGAAAGGTGGGCGTATTCAAGCCCCCTTGAAACTATCCTGGTATGGTAGACCATGTCGTCCATAGTTACGGGGAGGGTGTTCGGAAGCCCCTGGACGACGTTCCCGAGAGAGTCTCCGACGAGAACTATATCCACACCCGCTTCGTCGACCATTCTCGCCGTCGCGGCGTCATAAGCCGTGACCATCGCGATCTTTTGAGAGTCCGCCTTCATTGAACGTAATATAGGCACTGTCCTTTTTTTCATTCGAGCCGCCTCATACAAAAAAAGCCAGATCGAGGACGGAATAATCCTCTACTGGCTTGTTTTCTTCACATTCATGCCGGGTACGGCTTAAGTTCCGTCCCTCTTTTGTCATTTTAACTCTTCCTCCGTCTCGGTCCCCCTAAGGAGATCCAAGCGGTAAAACCGATCAAAAAGCCATTACTTTTACAAAAATGCGATATAACAATAAAGAAAAGCGGAAAAATGTCAAATAGTCATCCCGGTTCCGCGTTTGAGAATAGTTATATCCCCCTTGGTTTAAGTTTAAGTTATCGCTTGAATTAACTCAAGTAATATTCTTTTGCGCCCTGCCTTCATAGAGGCCGTTTTCATGAGATAATATCATGATATCGGGAGAGTCTGTCAGGTGATTTTATTGCCCGGTTAACGGGAGCTTGTGCTGCTTACAATAGAAAAGGGGGTGTAATGGAGATAGAGATCTATCAGGTCGATGCGTTTACCGAGAAACCGTTCGGCGGCAATCCGGCGGCAGTGTGTCTGTTGCCCGGTCCCGCCGACCCCGTGTGGATGCAGAAGGTTGCGCGCGAGATGAACCTCTCCGAAACCGCGTTTTTGTACAGGGAAAATAAAGGATTTAACCTCCGCTGGTTCACGCCTGCGGTCGAAGTCGATCTTTGCGGTCACGCCACGCTTGCAAGCGCGCACATCCTGTGGGGGGAAGGACGCGTTGGCCGTGACGAAGTAATTGAGTTCTACACCCTGAGCGGCGTCCTTACCGCTGCAATGAGCGGAGGCTCGATCGAGCTCGACTTCCCCTCCGAGCCCGAGCGTATGACGGATGCTCCTCCGGAGTTAACCGAATCTCTCGGCGTCAAGCCGGTGTATATCGGCAGGAACAGGTTCGATTATCTCGTGGAAGCGGAATCCGCGGAGATAGTGAGGAACCTCAAACCCGACTTCGGACTCCTTGCGACAATACCTGTCCGCGGCGTGATGGTCACGAGCGTTTCTGATTCCCCGGAATACGATTTCGTCTCACGGTTTTTCGGCCCCGCTTCGGGGATAAATGAAGACCCGGTAACCGGCTCCGCCCACTGCTGCTTAGGTCCCTATTGGGAAAAGAAGCTCGGGAAAGCCGAATTCCTCGCCTATCAGGCTTCCGAGCGCGGTGGCGTGATCGGTGTGCGCGTAAAAGGGGAGAGGGTGGTGCTGGTCGGCAAGGCGGTTACGGTTTTTAAGGGGATCATGTGTGTTTAGTGCGTCTTTATATAACCTGCCGGGGTGTATTGTCTATATGTTCCGGGTGCTACGTTCGCTTGAAAATCTTAAAATGTCGTTCATAATTTAGGGCTTCTTATTACTAATGACGGTGTGTTCGTACCTCATTAGTTCGGTAATATGTGAAAAGGCGGCGTAGCCAAGTGGTAAGGCAGCGGTCTGCAAAACCGCAATGCCCCGGTTCAAATCCGGGCGCCGCCTCCAGGTACAGGTTCTTTTTTATATCTTTTAAAATTGTTCAGGCCCGGGTGGCGGAACAGGTAGACGCAAGGGACTTAAAATCCCTCGGGTTCGCGCCCGTGCCGGTTCGAGTCCGGCCCCGGGCACATCAACAATATCAATTACCTGCCCTTCCACATTCTCTATATCCTCGCTGATATGTCCGAACAGGAATTCGGGAAACACATTAATTCTCTTCGGGGCTTCCTTTTATTCAGCTCTGTTTCTTTGTCCATGAATGCGGAAAAAGCGAATAACGCCCCTTCCTAGTTGGATCATTAAGGTGAGGAAGGTTTAGATTGACAAGGACCGCTACTTCGTGGGAGTATAGATAGTGGGGTCATACTGTTAAGCCTAAAAAGAAGGGGGACGATAGGCCATGCCTAAGATAGAAAAAAGCATCAACATCAAAGCTCCGGTAGAGAAGGTTTTCGAATTCTTCATAGAACCGATGAACCTGCTGGAGGTCTGGCCCAGCTTAATGGAGGTCAAGGACGTTAAGAAATCACCCGATGGCGTTGTAATTAGCTGGCGGTGGGTATACAAGATGGCTGGAATGCGCTTTGAAGGAATCAGCGAAATTACTGAGTACATTCCTAACCGGCGTTGGGGAATGAAAACCAAGGGCGGCGGCATCGAGAGTACACACCTGCATACATTTCAATCCGAGGCCGGTGGTACAAAGATGACCCTCGACATTGATTTCACTGTGCCCATTCCACTCTTAGGGAAACTGGCCGAAGGATTCATAGTCAAGCTGAACGAACAAGAGGCGGAGTCGTTCTACGCTAACCTGAAAGCGAGAATGGAAGCCTGAAATCCAAATCAACAACTTCCTGCTTACCTCCGATTTAATTAGTATTTCACTGCTCTTCACTCTATATAAATGTTATTCTCTTATTACCGTTGACAGTTCTAACTCGATACGGCCCCCGGTCTATTAAGGTTACAAACCCCAAAGGGCCGGGGTAAACAAACTCTCAGCACAGTGGGCGCCTCATAATCACAATTAATCTTCTCAATTAATTAAGCCCCCTTCCACCCCCAGCTAAATTGATAACCTGCAATTATCCTAGATCAGCTCAGTCTCTATATTGGTGATGGAGGCGGTCGGTGAGAGGGCCTGGTTCTGCCCGTGCCGGTTCGAGTCCGGCCCCGGGCACCAACATCATTAATATTCTTGTATTCTTAAAATCCCTCAGGTCCATCTATTCCTGCTGTCTCAGGAATTAAACGATGAAATTTGCGGCGGATATTTCAAATCACGATCTTGTTTGATTTTCCCGGAAATTGATTGGGATATTTGTAATTGTGTGAGGTATTCCTCAGTTGATTGGCTTTTCTTCTTCCTGCTCCCATTCCTCTTCGTCTTCTTCGTCCCACTCCTCGTCGTCATCGAGGATGTCTTCGTCTTCTTCATCCCAAAGTTCTTCTTCGTCCTCGTCCCATTCGTCCTCATCGTCTTCCCAGTCATCGTCCTTTTCAAGCAGTTCAAGTTCGATTTCCATGATAATTCTCCTGTAACGGTGATTTATCTGAAACGATACACCCTGACTTTGAAATGTCAAGTGAAAAAGACAGCTCTTAATGAAGCCGGTCCGGAGTGAAATAATCGCAGAATGTTAAGAGATTGTGAGCGGTTACAAAGTACGAATTATGAACTCTCGAATTTACGAACAGGAGAGTGCGCGGTGCTTGAGCGCGGCGTGATTTTAGCCCCGAGAATGCTTCTTCAGGAATTCCTCCAGCTTTAAAACCATTTGCTCCGAGCCTATGAATATCGGTGTTCTCTGATGAACCTCTCTGGGCGCTATGTCCAGTATATGTCTCGATCCGTCGGTCGACCTTCCACCCGCCTGCTCAACAATGAACGACATGGGATTGCACTCATACAGGAGCCTCAGTTTGCCGTTTGGGGCATCCGAGGTGGCGGGATAGAGGAATATGCCTCCGGTTATCAGATTCCTGTGGATATCCGCGACCATCGAGCCTATGTACCGTAACGAGTAGGGGCGGTTTGTCGCTTTGTCCGGCTCTTTGCAGTATTTGATGTACTGCTTTACTCCTTCGGGAAAACTGTAGTAATTGCCCTGGTTGACGGAAAAGGTCTTGCCGGCTTTGGGGATGCTCATGTTCGGATGCGAAAGACAGAATTCACCGATCGAAGGGTCGAGAGTGAAGCCGTTTACGCCGTATCCCGTGGTATAAACGAGCATCGTGGATGAGCCGTAAATTATATACCCCGCGGCTGCCTGGTCCCTTCCGATTTGTAGAAAGTCCCCGGCTGTTACCGGCCCGTCGGATGGTGAGACTCTTCTGTAAATTGAGAATATGGTCCCGACCGAGACATTGACGTCTATATTGGACGAGCCGTCCAGAGGGTCGATGGCCACAACGTAATTTGCGTCTTTGGATATTTCATCGTGAAAAGTTATGAAGTCTTTGTTTTCCTCGGAGGCGACCCCGCAGCACTGCCCGCCGAGCTCGAGCGCCGCAATGAATCTCCTGTTTGCGAATACGTCGAGCTTCTTTACTTCCTCACCCTGAACGTTTTTCGCCCCCGTGCTCCCGAGTATATCGACGAGTCCCGCCTTGTTGACCTCTCTGTTGACTATCTTCGCGGCGAGACCCAAATCCCGGAGCAGTCTCGAAAGGTCCCCGCGTGCATAGGGGAATTCGGTTTGTTTCCTGATGATGAATTCATCTAAAGTCTCAACGCCGATCATAACCCGATTATATTACCGAAATTCCAGCATTAGGGAAGCTGCCCGCCTTTGTGCGGTATATATGAGGAAACCGCGCGGGGTTTCCCGCATAGGAATTCGGTCCTCATTCCTTTTTCTTTTGAGAGCCCTTATTGTCATCAAGGATTTCCTTCACCGCTTCGGAATCTTTGATTTTCATCGCGGCTTTTAAGCCCTCTTCACGCACGAGATCCCTCGCTTTATTGAAGCTCTTCTCGAAGTCCTCGGGGAGGGCGTCTTTTACGATGAGCGCCGTCTGGTTCAGATACGGGAGGAGCGCCGAGTTCTTTAAAGCGGGATCATTTTGCGGGTAGAACAGGCCGAGACAGCAGGACAGTAAAAAGGCTGTGACCGCGCCCATTACCGCGCCCACGATGCCTCCGCATATCCTGTTGAGCCAGCTCAGCTGAAGTGTGCCTATCAGTCTCGTTGTCGCCCAGCCCAGGAGCTGAATGATTACGTACGAAACGAATGCGAGGATTATGAAGCCCCCGACGTTGGCTATAGACTCGTTTTCCACGAGTCTTTCCTTAATAAACACTGCGCCTAATACGTCGTAAAAAATAAAGGCTACGATTAGTCCGCCGGCGAGAGCGGCGATCGAGAATATCTGACTTACAAGCCCCCTCGAGAATCCGATGAGCGTAAAAAGAGCGGTTATCGCGACTATCGTTATATCGAGCCAGTTCATATTATTATGGAAGCAGCCTGGATAGTTACTGCCTGTTTTCTCTGAACGTGAATCATGAAGCGCCTTAAGAGTACACCACTTCGAAGCTCGAGCCCGAGCCCGGCTCCTTGGTGACTTCGATCCTCACCGGGAATCTCTCCTTTAATTCGTCGACGTGCGTAATTGCGATTATCTTGTCAAAGTCGTCCTTGATGGAGTTTATTACCTGCACGAAGTGACTCAAACCGTCCTTGTCCTGCGTTCCGAATCCTTCGTCGATTACGAGTGTCCTCAGCTGTGCACCCGAGCGGTTCGCTATGAATTTCGAGATCCCTACGCGGAGGGCGAAATCGATGCGGAACGCTTCTCCTCCCGAGAACGTCTCGTAGCTCCTCGTGCCCGAGGAATCTCCGATGTAGATTTCAAGCGTTTCTTTCTCTCCCCCCTTTTGGGTGGGTTTTACCATCTCGAGGCTGAGGGCCATACTGCCTTCCGTGAGCTTGTTCAGGATTTTATTGGCCTCGATCTCTATCTCGGGAACTGCATGTTCTATTATCAGGGCCTGGAGCCCGTTTTTGCCGAAAGCTTTCGTGAGCTCCTGGAATATCAGTAGCTCATGTCTGGTCTTGTCGATTTTCTCTTTGAGCTCTTTCTTCCTCGCGGTGAGCGTTTCGATTCTTTGAAGTGCGCTTTCGCTCCTGCTTATGCCGATCAGCAGCTCGTCTTTCTGCTTTTTTAGCGCCGATACCCTGCTTTCGGCAGCCGACATCTTTTCCTTTATTTCTTTCGCCTTAATTTCTATGTCTTCGAGCTCCGCAATTTCCTTTTCAATTTTCCCGAGTCTCTGTTTCTCGTCCCCGATCCGCTCTCTCAATTTTTTCTCTTCATTCTCCCTCAGATCGAGGCTCAGCTTCGCTCTTTCGAGGGTTTCTTTTTCCCCTGCGGACCGTTCGAGCTTCTTAAGCGAGTCCTTGAGCTCACCGTGCTCCGCTCCGTCGTAGCCGAGTCCTTCCAATTCTGTCCGGAGCGCGGTCAGCTTCTCTTTCCATTTATCCGCGTAGCGTCCTTCTTCGAGGATTTTCAATAGCGGGGCGAGTTCGTTCTCCGCATTCCCGATCTCGCTCTCGGCTTCATTTTTACGTTTGATCTCTTTTCTAAGGAGCTCGTTTTCGGTTTCGTATTTTCTCAGAGATTCGAGCCCTCGTCTCGCTTCGTCATGTTTTTCCGAATCATATCCGACGGCGGCTCTTCTCCGTTCGAGTTCATTCAGCTCTTTATCGTATTCCTTCCTGAATTCTTCATTCGATAGGGCCTTATTGAGTATATCGAGACGGCTCCGGGCTTCACGTAGTTCATCGGATGAAGCAATCGACTCATTGAGGGCCTGTTCTTTTACTCCCAGCTCCTTGTTGAGTCCGGGAAGAAGCCTGATCCCGGCCTCCGCTTTTAAGAGATCGTCCTTAAGTCGTTTCCCCTTGCTTTCGAGTTTATTATATTCTCTCACTATTCCCTCGATCTCGTGATCGAGATCCTTGACCGCGTTCTCGAGCTTTTCTGTGAGAGCGTTTTTTGCGTCCTCCTCGAGGGGCGATTCGCAGAGCGGACAATGGGCATCTCTGACCTGACTGCCGAGCACCGTGAGTTTTTGCTCTTCTTCGGTCTTTCTTTTTTCCAGCTCCGCCTTCCGTGCGGTTAAAGCTTTACGCTCTTCGCCGGTTCTCCCGAGTTCTTTCCTTATTTCCTCAGCCATTCGCCCGGCCTCCGCGCATTCTCCGATCCGTGTTTTCAGATCCCCGATCTCTTTTGAGAGCTTGCCCGGCATTGCGGATTTGATAGCGAGCTCGTTGATTTTCCCGGATAGTTCGTTTGCCCTGGTCTCGAGCTCAATTTTCTTCCGCCCGATCTCTTGATGGAGCTCGGAAAGCCGGGAATCGAGACTTTCCGCTTCGTTCCTTTTTTCGCCGAGGGCTTTTTCGAGCGACTTTATTTCCCCGAGCTTCGAATACCCGGATTCTATTTCCGCCTGCCTGCCTAGGGTTTCTTCCGTTCCCCTGATTATCTTCCGGTACTCTTCCATCCTGGTCCTGAGAGTGCTTATTTCCTGCTCCAAGTTTGCCCTTTCTTTCTGTATGAGACTGCCGACGCTCTCGATCTCCTTTTCCAGATTCGACTTAGAGAGCTGTTTTTCATTAAGAATCCTCTCCTTTTCACGGACGTTCTCGTACTCTCCGAACGCTTTTAAGATTTCGTCTTCTCTCGAGACGATACCCCGGTCTTTATTTATGGCCTCCGTGATACTTGTGTGCTCTTCTTCGAGTTTACGGCATAAGGAGCCGGTCTCCGCTTTCTCCGCGCTCAGCCTGGTCAGGGTCTCGAGCTTTGCCTTTACCGACTCGTACTCCCCTATGAGTTTTCCGTAGATCGTTTCGAATTCGGCGATGCTTTCCGAAACTTTCCCTTCCTCGGCCTTGAGCTCACGGAGCTTACTATCGAATGTGTCCCTTTGCGCAATTTCGCAATCGAGCTGCGAATCCTCGTTCTCGAGCGAGCTCACGGACAGCCCCGAGACTTGGGCATGCTCCCTGGCCCTCTTGGTCAGCGACTCGTACTCGTCGAGCTCGAGGATTTTTGACAATACTTCTTTCCTCTCCGCAGGCGTCCTCTTCGTAAACTCGTCGGCCATACCCTGGAGTATGAAAGAAGAGCAGATAAAGGAGTTGTAATCCATCTTCAATATCTTTTCTATGGCGTTCTGGGCTTTGGCTCCCTGGTCGAGGGGTTTATACGAGCCCCCGTCGAATATCTGGAGGTCTATGGAGCCCTGTGACCCCCCTTTTTTTCTCGATATCGACCGCAAAATCCTGTACCTGTTTCCCTCGGATTCGAATTCGAGCTCGACGTAGGCGTCGGTAGCTCCCCTTTTTATTACCTCTTCCTTGTTCTTGACCCTGCATTTACCCCATAAGGCCCAGGTCATCGCATCTATGAGGGCTGATTTTCCGTGGCCGTTCTTTCCTGAAAGGCAGGCAATGGTGAAATCCCTGAAGTCGAGGGAGGGGATATTTTCACCGTAACTTAAAAAATTTCTAACACTCAGTGTCAGCGGGAGCATAGGCTTATATCGAGTCTTTAAAACCGTCATAGATAATATAACATTTACTCTAAATATCACATATTCTAGGCTTTTTGACTTCTATAAACTGTTCAGATAACTTAAATTGCGATGGAATTTTCCGATATTCTTTCCCCTATAAATCCGGACCTTGAAGAAGTGGAGGACGAGCTCGAAGCCAATATAAAATCCCCCGTTCCGCTTGTTTACGAGATTTCGAGATACCTTCTCGGAAGCGGCGGAAAGAGGCTAAGGCCCTCGGTTCTTCTCCTTTCGAGCGGGGCCTGCGGTCTTACGGCGGGCAAGGAAAGGATATATTCGGCTGCGGCGCTCGAGCTTATCCATACGGCTACCCTCCTTCACGACGATGTGGTCGACGAGGCGGAGCTCAGGAGGGGGAAAACCGCTTCGAACGTAGTCTGGGGCAACAAGGCTACCGTGCTCGTGGGAGATTTTATGCTCGCGCGGGCGCTCGGGCTGATACAGTCCTGCGGCAGCCTCGAGCTTATCAAGGCCGTGACGGACGCCGCCGCCAAGCTCGCCGAGGGACAGGTGCTCGAAGTCATGAGCGCAAAGAACATGCTCGAGGTTTCGGAAGAAATATGCTTCGGCATCATCGAGAATAAAACAGCATCGCTCATAGAAAGCTGCGGCAGGGTAGGCGCGATACTCGCCGGAGCGGATGACGAGGTAAAGCGGTCTTTGGGGCAGTACGGGTTCAACGTCGGGGTCGCATTTCAGCTGGTTGACGATGCGCTCGATTATTCCTCGTCCGAGAGGGAGTTCGGGAAAGGGGTGGGCCAGGATTTGCTCGAGGGGAAGATGACACTCCCGCTCTTTTATTCGCTCAAGGTAGTCTCGGATATCGAGAGGTCCAGGGCAAACGATATTCTCCTCAAGAGGGACGGTTTTAAGGATGACGAGCTCGGGGTAATAAGGGAGCTGGTAGAAAAATACAGCGGTGTCGAGAAAACAAAAGCCGTAGCGAAGAACTTCATCCATAAAGCCAGAAGCGCTATTTCATCCCTGCCCGACAATACCTTCAAGAATTCACTCGCCATGCTCGCCGATTATGTTGTGGAAAGGAAGAACTGAGAAACTGCTGAAAGCCGTCTATGAGGGCTTGATCTCGAACATCATCACGTAGGCGTCTTCCCCGGTATCGGAATAGTATTTCCTTCTCGTATGGATCGTTTTAAAACCCAGCTTCTCGTACAGGCTCCTGGCCTTCGTATTGGATATCCTCACTTCGAGAATTGCGTATCTGAGACCGTTATCGGCCGAGTGACCTATGCAGTCCCGGAGTAGCCTCTCCCCGAGACCCATATTCCTGAAATTCGGGTGTACCGCTATATTCAGAATATGTACTTCGTCGTATATAGTCCATGTGACGATGTATCCGACTACCATTCCGCTGAATCTGATTACCCTGTTGTAGGATTTCTGTGATTTTATCTCCCGCTCGAAAACACGCCTGGGCCAGGGAGTGGGGAAGCTCACGTTCTCTATTGCTACAATGCCGTCAAGGTCTTGAGGGGTTATCCTGCCGATCTCGAGTTTCGGGGCGTTTTCCATATTATTATTTTTTCAGGTTTATTATAAGATGTCCACCGTTTTTATCCGGGTTCAGTTCCTGAAGCAGAGACTGTCCGCCGCCTCAGGCGCCTTCCCTGCTGCTTCGGAGTAGAATATTCAAGATATCCTGAGCCGCCTTTGAAATGACGGTACCGGGCCCGAACACGGCGGTAACGCCCGCGTTATAGAGGAATTCATAGTCCCGTTTGGGTATGACTCCGCCCACGACCACCATGATGTCACCCCGTTCCATTTCTCTCAACTCTTTTATCAGCTCCGGGACGAGTGTCTTATGCCCGGCGGCAAGGCTCGATATGCCGATTATGTGGACATCGTTCTCGACCGCCTGGCGCGCGGCTTCTATGGGTGTCTGGAAGAGGGACCCTATGTCGACGTCGAATCCCATATCGGCAAAGCTCGTGGCAATGACCTTGGCGCCCCGGTCGTGGCCGTCCTGTCCCATTTTCGCGACCATTATCCTCGGTCTTCTGCCTTCAAGCTCTGCGAACTCATCCGCGAGCTCCCTCGCCTTCCTGAACTCGCCGTCTTCAGACATCTCTCCCGAATAAACCCCCGCTATAGTCCGTATAACCGCCTTATACCTTCCGAAAACCTTTTCGCACGCATAAGATATTTCACCGAGCGTCGCGCGTTTGCGGGCCGCGTCCACTGCGGCCTCGAGCAGGTTCCCCTCGCCGGTTTCGGCGCATTTGGTTATTGCGTCGAGAGCGGCTCTGACCGCGTCGTTGTTCCTTGCCTTCCTGAGTTTCTTCAGGCGCTCCAGCTGCGCCGTTCTCACAGCGGTGTTATCGACTTCCAGAATCTCGATCTCCGCGTCTTCGTCCGCCCCGTATTTATTGACGCCGACAATGACATCATGGCCCGAATCTATACGCGCCTGCTTCTTCGCCGCGGCCTCTTCGATCCTCATCTTGGGTAGGCCCGTCTCTATCGCCTTCGCCATACCGCCTAACCCTTCCACTTCCTCTATAAGTGCCCAGGCGCGGCGGGCGATCCTGTCCGTCAGGTATTCAACATAATAAGAACCCGCCCAGGGGTCAATAGACCTGCATATATTCGTCTCTTCTTCGAGATAAATCTGAGTGTTCCTTGCTATCCTAGCCGAAAAATCCGTCGGGAGCGCTATAGCTTCGTCAAGCGCATTGGTATGGAGCGACTGTGTGCCGCCGAGTACGGCCGCCAGGGCCTCAACGCACGTCCTTATTGCATTATTGAACGGGTCCTGTTCCGTTAAGCTCCAGCCCGAGGTCTGGCAGTGAGTCCTTAAGGCCATGGACTTCGGGTTTTTCGGACCGAACCGTTTAATTAATTTTGCCCATATCATCCTCGCCGCCCTCATCTTGGCTATTTCCATAAAATGGTTCATTCCGATCCCCCAGAAAAAGGAGATCCTCGGTGCGAAATCGTCTATGCCCATGCCGGCGTTTATGCCCGTCCTTACGTATTCGAGCCCGTCCGCGAGGGTGTAGGCGAGCTCTATATCGGAGGAGGCTCCCGCCTCTTCCATGTGGTAGCCGCTCACGCTTATCGAATTGAATTTCGGCATGTGTTCAGCCGTGTATTTGAAGATGTCGGCTATGATCTTCATCGAGGGGCCGGGCGGGTAAATGTACGTGTTCCTGACCATGAATTCTTTAAGGATATCGTTCTGGATAGTCCCGCTCAGATTCTCCGGGCTTACACCCTGCTCCTCAGCCGTCACGATGTAGAACGCCATTACCGGAAGTACGGCGCCGTTCATCGTCATGGAAACTGATATCTCATCGAGCGGTATTTCATTGAAGAGTATCTTCATGTCGAGCACGGAATCGATCGCCACCCCCGCTTTCCCGACGTCGCCGATTACCCTTTCGTGGTCGGAGTCGTAGCCCCTGTGCGTGGGGAGGTCAAACGCCACCGAGAGTCCCTTCTGCCCCGCTGCCAGGTTCCTTCTGTAAAATGCGTTCGATTCCTCGGCCGTAGAGAAACCCGCGTACTGGCGTATGGTCCACGGGCGTGTCAAATACATCGTGGGGTATGGGCCCCTCAGGTAAGGCGGCAGGCCTGCCGCATACTGCAGGTGCTCCATTCCGAGGAGGTCTTCTTTCGTGTAAACGGGGTTAACACGTATGTCCTCCGGGGTTAACCATTCCGAATCCGAAGAGCTCACGCGTGATTCGGATTTCCCGCGCCTCCTGCCCCTGTAATCGATATTCGAGAAATCTGGTCTCAATTAATCTTCCTCTTTTTGTCTTTTTATGCCTGAAATCTCCTGATACTTCCTCAGGATTTGGAGCGCGTTCGAGCGGACGTGTATGAAGTCGTCAACGCCCGAAGCTTTAAGGGCGTCCGCATGCTCCTTCGGATTCCCGGCTATTATAATGCGCATGTCGGGGTTCTTCCGCCTAAGCTCTTCACAGATTTCCGGCGCAAATTCGGCATATTCCCCGTCGGAGCCGCAAATGACCACTATCTTTGCCCTGGTTCCGAGAACGGCCTTTACGCCTTCCTCGGCCGAGTCGAAACCGGGGTTTTCTATTACCTTAAAACCGGCGCACCCGAAAAAATTCCCCGAGAACGCCGCCCTCGCATTCCGGATCGACGGGTTTCCGACAGGCAATAAAAAGACCTCGGGAGTCACGCCCGTTTCTTTTTTGTGTCTTGAGGCGGCGAGCCGTAATTCCTCGAATGCCTGCGCTCCCCTGTAAGGCCTAAGGGGCTTTATCACAAAGCCTGGCTTTGCCGACGGGTCGGGTAGGACGTCCCCGATGCGGGACCCCTTCCCGGACAAATGGCTTATAATCTCCTCTATTGAACGCCTGCTCCCGTGTTCCGAGTCATCGCCCGATTTTCTGAGCGGTTTTTGAGAGATTCTGTTATCGACCTTTCCGGGACCCTTTTCATCCGGGTTCGGATACTGGTTAACGCCGAGGAAAATCACCTTTCTCGTCGCAATGTCCATGTCCCTTTCGTTTCGGGTCTTAAGTATTTCGTCCTGTACGAATCCAGACTTGAGCGCCTCGACTATCCCACCCATACCCTCGACTGTCCTGAAAAGCTCCCATGACGAGGAGGCTATCGAGTCCGTGAGCCTCTCTATATAATATGAGCCCCCCGAAGGGTCGATAACACGGTCGAGATACGCTTCGTTTTTCAGTATGAGCTGCGTATTCCTCGCCATCCTCCGTGAAAATTCATCGGGTTTTTTATACATCGAGTCAAGGGGCAGCACATTTATCGAATCGCTCCCGCCGATTGCCGCCGCCATCGCTTCCACAGTGCCCCTCAGCATGTTGACGTACGGGTCGAAGACGGTCTTGTTCCATGAGGACGTCCTTGTCTCTATCTTCATTTTTTTCGAGGATTCATCCCCGGGCCTGTATTGATCGATTATGTGCGCCCACAATAACCTTGCGGCACGGAGCTTGGCTATCTCCATGAAATAGTTTGAGCCTATCGAAAACGAAAAGCTCATGTGAGCTGCGACCTGGTCTGCAGTCAGGTCCATGGAGGTCAGACGGTCGAGGTATTCCACTCCGGCGGCTAATGTAAACGCAAGCTCCTGAGTGACCGATGCGCCCGAGTCGTGGAAGTGATGCCCCGCGACCTTGAGGGCGCTGAATGAGGGCATACGGACGCTTAAATAAGAGATCATCGATCCGATTTCATCGAACGAGCCCTGCTCGCTTCCCGGGAATGACCCCTCAAGCGCGAGTATTCTCAATGGGTCGGCGTCAACGGAGCCGGACAGCCGCGCTTTTTCGATACCCCTCTTCTCCGCTTCGATGACGAAGAGCGAAAGAATCCCCGGAGCCCCGTACCCGCATCTGAAGTGGACGGGTATCTCTTCAATCGGGATATCTTTTAATAGCGCAGCCATATCTCGGACGCTCTGAATAGGGATTCCCGATATGCATTCCTTTGAAGATTCACAAACGAATGTGAGAGAATCCGCCCCTTTTTCCAGGCTTTTAAGAGAGAGGCTGTTCGCCGCTTTTATGCTCCCTGAAGTTATATATTCGTTGACGCTCCAGTCGTTGCTCAGGGTTTTATTGCCCCGCGCAAAGGGGAATTCGTCCGGAAAGGGGTCGGTTAAATAGCCGAGTCCTCTCAGGTCTTCCTCCGTATAAAAGGGGTTTACCGTAAAGCCCTCGTAAGGCTTCCAGTCAAGCTTCTCGATATCCCCGCCGTTTAAGTCCTTGACTATCTCGGCTTTCCAATCCGCGGGAGTTACGGGAGGGAACTCTTCAAATAGGTTTTCAACGTGTTTGAATCTGTCTTTCATATATATAATGTTTGTAAGAAACCGTATCCTTTAACTTCTCACAAAACAACCTAATAATAATAAATAAAAGTCGATACCATGCAAATCGGCCTATTGACGGCATTCAGGTTCATGTTAACCCCGAGGAGCTCGACAACAGGCTTGGTGATTTCTAAGCGTGGTTTCCAAGAGCATTGTCCCTGCAAAAACGAGGTGATTTTGTAGTCCTCCGGTTTCCTCGATTTTCTTGTTCCCGTAAACATAAGCATATAGTATTAAGTGTATGAATAAGAAGGCTGTAATCATATTCTCGGGCGGTATCGACAGCACGACGCTTCTCTATAGCTCTGTCAAAAAAGGGTTCGACGTCGACTGCATTACCTTTAATTACGGACAGAAGCATAGTAAGGAAATCGACTCCGCCCTGAAGGTATCGAACGCACTCGGTGTCCCGCATAGAGTAATCGACCTCTCCGAGCTCAGGGAGCTCCTGTCGGGCTCGGCGCTGACAGACGCAAATGTCGATATACCCGAAGTACCTGAGACAGCCGAGCATTACGATACGCTTAAATCCACGATAGTCCCCAACAGGAACGCTATCTTCCTCGCAATCGCCGTCGGATACGCGGTGAGCAAAAGCGCTGACAATGTCTTTTTCGGCGCTCATCATTCGGACAGGGGCGTTTACCCCGACTGCAGGCAGGAGTTCGTCGAGTCGTTTCAGACCTCCGAAAGGCTCGCTACCGCAAACCCGGACCTTAACATCCGAGCGCCGTTCGTGGATATGGATAAATCGCAGATCGTTAAGCTCGGAGCAGGGCTCGGAGTGCCTTTTAAGGAGACATGGAGCTGCTATAAGGGGGGCCGGGTACACTGCGGCGTGTGCAGCTCATGCCGCGAGAGAAAGAGGGCTTTTCTGGAATCGGGAGTGCCCGACCCGACCGGGTACGAGAGATGAATATCAGCGAGATCTTTTTTTCGATTCAGGGCGAGGGTGTCGAGATCGGTCTTCCCACCGTATTTGTCAGGCTCTATGCCTGCGACCTCAGGTGTTCGTGGTGTGATACGATGTACGCGGTCGAGGGGAGGGATTTTAGAAAAATGACAGTCGGGGAAGTCCTTGCCGACATAGAGAAGTTCGGCTGCAAAAGGGTATGCATTACCGGCGGCGAGCCGCTCATTCAGAGGGAAGAAGCTGAGGAATTGGCAAAAACACTAATAAACGAAGGTTATAAGATAGTGCTCGAGACGAGCGGGCATAAAATGCCTCCCCCCGTATTCTGGACCGGAAACTGCGTCATAAGCATGGACTGCAAGTGCCCCGGCTCAGGAATGCAGGAAAGGATGGACTTCGGCCTCTTTCAGAAGCTCCGTCCTCAGGACCAGCTCAAGTTCGTGATTGCTGATGAGGCGGATTTCGAATACGCAAAGGGAATTCTGAAGGAATATCATATAAACGCAAATATTATTTTCCAGCCTGCTGACGGTGCGCTCATAGGCTGGTTAACCGGGAGAGTCATGGATGAAAATCTCGGGGAGGTTAGGGTACTTCCCCAGCTTCACAAGATTATATGGGGAAACAGGAGGGGTGTATAATAGCAGGTGTGGGTGAATCATAGGCGTTTCCCGGCGCCGGGCGTACTGTTTTTTTCCGTATTGTCATGTTATACTCTATGGTCGTTATTCTATTTATAGCAAAATGGGGTGTTAGTTGATACAGAGGTTAATAATGGATGAGATTAAGGAGAAATATGATTATGAGCCGTTTGCCGATACCGAAGAATACAGAGAGGTAAACGAGGCTTGCATACACGGCTGGGTTGAAATCATGCGCCGGAAAGGAATCAGCGGGATCGAGGCGATTCTGGACGTAGCTACAGGTGCGGGGACGATGGTACAGCTTGTGTTTGATCAGCTGCCCGCAAGCTGGAAAAAAGCTGCTGTAATGTGTCTCGACCAGTCCGGGGAGGCTCTCAGATTAGCGCAGTCGAAACTCGAGAAAACGGTTGAAAGATTAAAATTGGTACATTCCTCAGTCGAGGACATGAAGATACCCGACGAGAGTATCGATGTCGCGGTCTGGGGGAACGGCATACACTATTTATCCGAGCAGGAACAGCTCGACAGCATCAAGAGGATTAAAAAAGCCCTTAAGCCCGGCGGCCTCTTTTTCTTCAATACCGCCTTCTATGAGGAGGCAAGGCCCGCCGAGACGCTGGCTTTTTACCGCACGCAGGTTAAAAATGCGGTTCAGTATCTCAGGGACCGCGGTATAAGCAGACAGAAGGACGATTCCAGGACCGAGGCTTCGAAATTCCTCCCCAGGTCTTATTACGAGCAATTGGTGAAGGAAGCGGGCTTCAAGCTCGTAGAGGCTAAGGAGTACGCGGTCGACATGCGGAGAGAGGCTTGGGAGTACATAAGCTCCTTCCAGCAGTACGCCGCAGGAGCTTTGAGAGGTTACCCGGTGGATGCGGCCGTTGAGGCAATGAAAGAAGCTGTCCAGCCGGCCCTCGAGCAGCACGGAAACAGGGACCCTAACGGCAACCTTTACATTACTCGCAAATGGCTTGCGATAAGCACACAGGCTTGATATCCCCTCCACTTATATAATCTGATTCGAAAATAATCCGGAAAGTATAAGAAATGAGTTCGATTATTACATAAGATTGTAATAATCGAGCCCCAGGTGTGTTATGAGCTCTTCGCCCTTCATGTAGCGCAGCGTGTTCTTGAGCTTCATGAGCTGGATAAAGAGGTCGTGCTCGGGATAAAGACCTTTGCCGTACATCGGGCTCTTGAAGTAGAAAGAAAGCCATTCCTGAATCCCGTCGAATCCGGCCCTGCTTGCGAGGTCCAGGAACAGCACCAGGTCCAGGACGATAGGGGCAGCGAGTATGCTGTCCCTGCAGAGGAAGTTGACCTTTATCTGCATCGGATAGCCCAGCCAGCCGAAGATATCTATGTTGTCCCAGGCTTCCTTGGCATCGCCCCTCGGGGGATAATAATTTATCCTCACCTTATGATAATAGTTGGAATAGAGGTCCGGATGCAGGTCGGGCTGGAACATATATTCGAGCACGCCGAGCTTGCTTTCCTCTTTGGTCTTAAATGAGTAGGGGTCATCGAGCACTTCGCCGTCCCTGTTCCCGAGTATATTAGTCGAAAACCAGCCGCTCAGCCCCAGCATCCTGCTCTTGAACCCCGGGGCGAGAATCGTCTTCATCAGAGTCTGTCCGGTCTTGAAATCCTTCCCCGCGATCGGGACTTTCTTCTTCTTGGCTAGGTCTGTGAGAGCGGGAACGTCGACCGACAGATTGGGAGCGCCGTTGGCGTAGGGGACTCCGCACTGGAGCGCCGCATAGGCATAGATCATGCTCGGAGCAATATCCGGGTGGTTCTCTTTCAATCCTTTCTCGAAGGAGTTTATCGACGCGTGAACGGCTGAAGGCTGTATATAGATCTCCGTGCTTCCGCACCACACCATCACGAGCCTGGATACTCCGCTCTCCTTCTTGAACTTCTTGATGTCTTGGATGAGCTGTTCGGCAAGGTCCATCTTGGTCTTGCCCTCTTTCAGGTGCTTCCCGTTCAGGTTCTTGACATACTTTCTGCTGAAGACGGCAGGGAGGGGTTTTAATTTCTGCAGGGTATCTTTCAGATCGTTGACGAGGGACTTCTCGAGCACTCCCGCCTTGATTGCGGCCTCGTAACAATTATCGGGGAATATGTCCCATCCCATAAATACGAGGTCATTGAGTTCCGCAAGCGGGAGAAATTCCTTGATGAGCGGGGATTTTTTCTCCGTCCTCTTTCCGAGCCTTATCCTTCCAAGCTGTGTGAGGGAGCCTATAGGCTTGCCGAGTCCCCTCTTTATGGCCTCAACACCGGCAATAAAAGTGGTGCTCACAGCGCCGCCTATACCGGGAATGAGAACACCCAGCTTTCCTTCAGGCGGCGTGATTTTCTTTTCTTTTCTGGAAACGGATTTCTTTTTTCCTGTATCAGGCAAAGTAAGTTTTACCTCTTTGAGAACTGCTGTCCGCGTCTCGCTTTCTTGAGTCCGTACTTCTTTCTTTCCACCATTCTCGAGTCCCTGCTTAGCTGACCCGCTGATTTAAGCGGTTTCTTGTTGGATTCGTCTGCCTGAAGCAGCGCCCTGGCGATGCCGTGTCTCACGGCGCCTGCCTGACCTGTCAGACCGCCGCCCTTGACGTCGACGATGACGTTATACTTCCCTTTCGTCTGAGTCGTTGTGAGGGGTTCGAGAGCATGCACCTTCCAGTATTCGCGCGGGAAATACTCGTCGGCCTCACGGTCGTTTATTGTGATTTTCCCGTCGCCCGCCCGCAGCCAGACACGTGCGATTGATGTTTTTCTTCTGCCGGTTCCGTAATAGTTGACTTCCGCCATTGTTTTCTACTATACCTCCAGAGTTTCGGGCTGCTGGGGCGCATGAGGATGCTCGCTGCCTGTGTAGATCTTTAATCTCGTTATGAGTTTTTTCTGCCACCTGTTTTTAGGGAGCATGCCCCAGACAGCTTTTTTTAATATTTCTTGCGGTTTTTTGTCGGAGAGATCTTCGGCAGCGATGGACCTGATTCCGCCGGGGTGCCCCGTGTGCCAGTAATATCTCTTGTTATCCCATTTTTTGCCGGTGAACTTCAGTTTGTCCGCATTCACGACTATTACGAAATCCCCGATGTCTGCGTGAGGGGTGAACTGAGGCTTCTCTTTACCTCTAAGGATTCTGGCTATTTTCGAAGAAAGCCTTCCCACCGTTTTGCCGTCCCCGTCGATCACGTACCACTTTTTGTCGAAGTCTTCGCTTCTTGCCATGTAAGTCTTCATTTTATCTGCCTTTAACTATTAGGGTTAAGCAAATGAATTTACCGTCTCAGGACAGAATGTCAAGCATCCCCCGGCGTTTCCGGTAAAGGGACTTCGATTGGTCTACGCACCTAACAATGATATAATGATGCCTGTGTAAATAATTATGGATGCCCTAACCCGTAAAACCAAGCTTAGATCGCCTGACTGGAAGAGGGAATTCGGAGATAAGCTTACCGGTATCTTCGGACGCGACGGGGTTATATACGCTGAGGACGAGCTCATAGCCTATGACTGCGACGCCCTTACGGGCTACAGGATAAAACCGCTTTTTGTGGTCCTGCCGAAGACCTCGGGGGAGGTGTCGCAGGTAATCAGGCTCTGTTACGAGCAAGACGTCCCCTATGTGCCGAGAGGGGCGGGGACGGGGCTCTCGGGCGGCGCGCTCCCCGCTGAAGAAGGCATTGTGATATCACTCTCCCGTATGAATAAGATACTGGAAATAGATATCCCCAACGAGCGTGTGGTCGTCGAGCCGGGGGTGACCAACCTCTCCGTTACGAACGCCGTGAGCTCATACGGGTATTACTATGCTCCCGACCCGTCGAGCCAGATTGTATGCACGATTGGCGGGAACGTGGCGGAGAACTCGGGCGGCGTGCATTGTCTTAAGTACGGCGTGACCACGAACCATGTTCTAGGACTCGAGGTCGTTCTCCCCGAGGGGGACATAATACAAACGGGGGGCAAAGCGCTTGACCATCCCGGCTACGATATTACAGGGCTGATTGTCGGCTCCGAAGGGCTCCTGGGGATAGTCACAAAAATCACCCTCAGGATAATAAAAAAGCCCGAAACGGTAAAAACGCTTTTTGCGTCCTTCGACAGGATAGAGGATGCGGGAGCGTCGGTTTCCGGGATAACCGCAAGGGGCGTAATACCGGCGGGGATGGAGATAATGGATAACCTCTGTATCCGCTCTGTCGAAGAGGCCGTTCACGCGGGGTATCCGGTCGATGCAGGCTCCATACTCCTCGTAGAGCTTGACGGGCCTGCCGCCGAGGTCGAGGCGCAGATGCCTATAGTGGAGGAAGTGCTCGGGGAAAACAATGCGACTGAGATAAGAATTGCAAAGGACGCCAGGGAAAGGGATCTCTTCTGGAAGGGGAGGAAAAACGCGTTTCCCGCGATGGGCAGGGTGAGTTCGGATTACTATGTCCAGGACGGCGTCATCCCGAGGAGCAAGCTCGCGGAAGTGCTGGGAAGGATAGGGGAGCTGAGCAGGGAATACGGTCTCCGGGTCGCAAACGTTTTTCATGCCGGTGACGGAAACCTCCACCCGCTCGTGCTATATGATTCCACTCGCGAAGGCCAGCCTGAGAAGGCGCTCGAGCTTGCGGGCGAGATTCTTAAAGTGTGCGTTGACTCGGGCGGGAGCATTACGGGAGAGCACGGGGTGGGACACGATAAGAAGAGGTTCCTCTCGCTCATGTTCGGCGATAACGATCTAGATACGATGAACCTCGTCAGGTGCGCCTTCGATCAGAAGGGGCTCTGCAACCCGGGCAAGGTTTTCCCGACACCCAGAACCTGCGTCGAGCAGGGAATGAAGCCTTATAAAGAGCACCCGCTGCAAAAGGCCGGTCTGGGCGAGATGTATTAGACTCGTCACATTTTATAAATTCGATTCGAACAAAATTGCATAAAATTTAAAAAGCGATGCCTGAATCATCCGTATTTAATGAATTGGTAAAAATTGTCGGCGACGGGAACGCAATTCTGGACCCCCGGGGACTCGAGCCGTTTATCGTTGAGGGCGCTACCCCTCAGATTGCGCTATTCCCTGAGGATATCGGGCAGATATCCGAAATCATGAGGGCCGCGTCACGGGAGTCTCTCTCGGTTATCCCCATGGGCATGGGAACCAAGAGCGGCCTCGGGAACAAGCTTCTCCGGGCCGATATAGTGCTTTCGACGAGAAAACTCAACCGTATCATCGAGCATGAATCATCGGACCTCGTGGCAACGACAGAGTGCGGGATTACGCTCAGGGATTTCCAGTCACAGCTCGGAATAAAGAATCAGTTCCTCCCCGTCGACCCGCCGCGCGTCGGTAACGGCGCAACCGTGGGAGGAATCATTGCATCAAACGACAGCGGCCCGATGAGGACGAGGTATGGGACAACGAGGGAGCTCCTCATAGGCATGAAGGTTGTGCGGGCAGACGGCTCTATTTTTAAAGGCGGCTCCAAGGTCGTAAAAAATGTCGCGGGGTACGACCTGCCCAAGCTCTTCGTGGGTTCTCTAGGCACGCTCGGAATAATCGCGGAGGCGACATTCAGGCTCTACCCGGTTCCCGAGTCATCAAAAACATACCTTGCCGGTTTTGAGTCTTTCGAAAAATCCCATGATACGGTTAAATCCCTCATTAACTCGAACCTCGTCATAACTGCGATCGAGCACATTACTCCCGCGCTTGCGGGCGGTATTATGGAACGGGTCGGGATTGGCATCGACAAAAACCGCTACTCGCTCGCGGTGAGGATAATGAACGTCACCAGGGCAGTCGGCGACCAGCTTTCGACTGTAATGGACGTGTCACTCAGGAACGGAGGGGAAGGTTTAATTCTGGAAGGCGAAAAAGAAGACGCCCTCTGGGAGGAGATCAGGGAATTTCCGTGGAGATTGTCCTCTTCCCCGGGTGCTGTCCTGAAAGCGGGCGTGCTCATTTCCGATGTCCCCCGCGTTTTTCTGATGCTGGAAATATTATCGGATAAAAGCGGAATTCATGCTCATGCGTCAGCGAGGGCGGCTAACGGCGTTATAACAATCTCGATTAGCGGAGATAAGGGTTCGGTTATACAGGCGGTGAAGGAGCTGAGAGAATTTTCCGAATCCTCGGGCGGAAGCCTCGTAGTCAGGGAAGCGTCCCCTGAGGTTAAAGCCGAAGTGGATGTATGGGGAAACATCGGTACTTCGCTCGATCTGATGAAGAGGATAAAGTCGGGCTTCGATCCCGGCAACATACTTAACCCCGGCCGGCTCTTCTGAAATAAAAACCGGCTATAAATGACTTGCGTGCGGCCGGCAGCTTGGATACGCTATTTGCCTTTTATGGGCTTCCCATAAATCGTCGGACTGAAATGATTCGCAGAGATGATAAAGAAGGGTGGATTCTTATCACCCAGTACGACCATGCGGTCCTTGCCGGGAGAATAATGGAGCACTGGGGGAACGAACGGTTTTCCCGCCCCGAGCCTTTTGAGGAAGTGCTCTTTGCCGTCAGCGAGCACGACTGCGGCTGGAGGGAGTGGGACTGCTCCCCCAAAATAAATCCCGAAAACGGTTATCCCGCAAATTTCATGGAAATGGAGTCGTCCGATCAGACCGATATATGGAGGAGGTCGTTTGAATCTCACTCGGAAGAGCATCCGTATACCTCGGCCCTTATTGCGCTCCATTTCGCAAGGTTCAATCAGAAATTATTAGGCAGGGACCCCTCGGATAAGCATGCAAAATATCTCGAGGGAGAGATTATGAGGTTTGTTTCGGAGAAGCTCGGCATCGGCCTTTCCGATTCTGAGACCGGACGTATCCCGGATGACGTCATGATAAATCTGAGATTCGTACAGATAGGGGATATCATCTCCCTCTCCCTATGCCACGGGTGGGAATCCATGGAAATCACGGATGTCCCGCTTGACTATGAAGGCAATTCGGCGAGCCTCATCATGAAATCAGGAGACGGCTTTAATTTCACGGTCTCTCCTTATCCGTTCTCCGAGAGCTTATTAAAGTTTCAACTCAGTGCTCGTAAGCTCGGCAGGAAAACCTTCCCCGGTGATGAGGATTTAAGGCTTGCCCTTGATAGCTCCCCGTATATAACCCTTGATTTCACGATAAGAAAAGGCTAAACATTAATTATGCAGGAAAGGGTTTTTGACGCTTTCGACGAAATGGATAGGCCGAGCGCGGAGCTGATCGAGGACTGCGTTCACTGCGGGTTCTGTCTATCCGCCTGCCCGACATACCTCGAGACAGGAAACGAGCTCGACTCTCCGAGAGGAAGGATCTATCTTATGAAATCCGCTTCGGAGGGGAAGATTCCGATGGGGGGTTCTCTCGTGAAGCACCTGGATATGTGTCTCGGGTGCCTTGCGTGTGAGCCTGCCTGCCCCTCGGGGGTGCGTTACGGGAGCCTCATCGAGGCGGGCAGGTCCCAGATCGAAAGGCGTTACGAGAGGTCCTTTCCCGAGAAACTCCGGAGGTGGGTTATTTTTTCCCTATTCCCCTATCCGGGAAGGTTGAAGCTCCTGCTCCCGTTTTTCTATTTATATCAGAAGCTCGGCATCCGCAGACTGGTCGAGTCTTCGGGGATACTGAGGGCGATTTCTCCGAAACTTGCGCAGGCGGAAGAGATGCTCCCTGACGTGGATTCCCCTTCGGCCCCCCGGGCGCTCGCGGATGTGATTCCTGCTAAAGGAGAAAAGCGATACCGCGTAGCCCTGCTGACCGGATGCGTGCAGAGTGTTTTCTTTTCCCGCACAAACGAAGCGACCGTCAGGGTATTGGCTGAGAACGGGTGCGAGGTGTTAATCCCCCGGAATCAGGGATGCTGCGGCGCGCTTTCGGTGCACTCAGGGAGACTTTCCGAAGGGCGGGACTTCGCGAGGTTTCTTATCAAGAGTTTCGAGGGACTGGATGCAGACGCGATAATCGTAAATTCCGCAGGCTGCGGTTCAACGATGAAAGAGTACGGCGAGATTCTCAAGGACGATCCCGTTTTTGCGGAGCGGGCTCGGAAAATTAGCGCCGGGACAAAGGACGTCATGGAATTTCTCGCCGATATAGGGCTTACGGGCGAGCTCAGGGAGCTTAAATTAAAAGTCACTTACCAGGACGCGTGCCACCTGGGAAACGCCCAGAGGATAAAAGAGCAGCCGAGGAAGGTGATGAACCTGATACCGGGTATCGAATTCAGGGAGCTCCCCGAATCGGAGATTTGCTGCGGGAGCGCGGGCATATATAACATGGTACAGCCGGAGATGTCGGGAAGGCTTTTAGAGCGCAAGATAGGTCATCTTAAAGAGACCGGAGCGGATTATCTCGTAGCGGGAAACCCCGGCTGTCTGCTGCAGATACGTAAGGGCATAAAACAGCACGGGCTCGACATCAAAACCGCCCACCCCGTCGAGCTTCTCGACTGGTCCTACAGGGGCTCCGCCGAATAATCGGTTTTATTATCACCAGCTTATCCCGCGGCTCCTGATTTCATCGAGGACGGCTTCCAGCGGCTTATCCTCCGACACCCAGTAATTTCCGTTCATATCCGGCTTGAATGCGGGGTTTGAAATTCTGCACATTTGAATAACCTTCCGGCACGGGAGATTGTCTAAAGACCCCTGCCCTGTTTTCGTGCACGTTAACTCGAAATCCGGGATATTTGCCGTGAATGCTGACCAGTTGCCGGGGTCGAGGTTCGAAGTCCAGCCTGCGCTTGCTCCGGGGTCTTTGACAGGGTGGGTGATCCAGAAGTCGCTTTCAGAGGTGTTGTTCAGGAGATAAAGGCTCTGCCCGGATTTGGAGCCGGGGTTTAGGATTATGCCCGAGTCCCGGAACTCGAACCCCGATTGACTGCAATTTTCAGGGAAGCTGCTTTTCACGTTATCCGCATTGCAATTAAAGAAAGAAATTGTTATGAATAATGTGCCGATTATCGCTGCGCCGGTTTTCAGTCTCATGACGGGATCCTCCATTTGATATCTTCATTCAAAGTTTACGCAAGACTTTGGGGTTTTAAAAAGAATTTCAGATAGAATCGATAAAATCCGTCGGTTATCATATTCATGCTTGAAAAAACCTGCTCCGGAGGACGCACCTGCATGAAACGCCTTCCTGTTCTATTAGTCGCGCTTTATGTCCTTACACTGTTCTCGTGCGACGAAGTGACCGACTTCTTCGCGGGGCCGGTCGACCCTCTTATTGATGAGAATGTCGTAGAATCCCAGGATTTCAATCTCAGGACGCCCGTATACGGAATGCAGGTGGCGATAGAGAGCGGCGTCGATGCCGGCACACAGCATGTCCTCGACCTCCTGGATAACAGGGCTGAGCAATTTCTCAATTGTCAGTTCGGCGACTCTCAGATAGGGTTCGAGGATTTTATGCTCGACAACGGCACTGTCATCCCCCCGCTTTCGGCGCTCAGGGTATACGTAGTCCCCAACCGTTTTGATTGCGAGGCTGTCGGACGTAGTGTCTGCGGCGGAATCTACTTCTTCGATATAGATGCAATAACGATTTCCGAAGGGGGATTCGAAGGATGCGGGGAATTTTCGGTCTGGAAGCACGAGCTCGGCCACAGGTACGGCATGGAGGCGGATCACAGCAATATATCCGACTTCAAACCCTGTATTAATCCCGATAACTGCAGCCCCGGCGACATATTCGATTAAAGATAAATAAATCAGCTCTTCTTTTTCGTTGCGCCTTTGCGTAATGCCAGCCACAGAACGATATTCGCCGATACGGAAATCGCTATCAGGAGTGCGATCGTGTATTTGAAGAACTGGCGGGGCATTATATAAAAGGAGAGGTCGTACCTGTTGTTCATCCAGAGATTATTCTTGAACAGAAGGGGATGGAATATGTCCCTCCAGAACGTGGTGAAAAATGGGAGTATTAGCAGGAGAGATAGAATTATCGCCGCATTTATCAGCGCGTAGCGCGGGACCCGTCTACGGTCGTATGTAAATATAAGCAGCACGAGCGCAAACACGCCGCCTATGAGCATCTTATCGAACATACCGCGTACTTCTTTTAGATGCAGTTTTTCCTTTACGGTCCAGAAACTCTCGAGCCCGCCCCGGTGTCTGAAGTAGGAGGCAAGCTCGTCTATTCCCCTGTATGCATTGTCGTAGCCTATGATTTTGCAGCGTTCGTGCCAGTTACAGTTGAGCTTCATCCATTGAGGCGCATAAAAGGTGAGGGACATAGGGACGTAGAAGGTCAGGTAGAAGAGGGAGACGAAAAGAATAATTCCTTTTATCCGGTTGAGTATGTTCATTTGAGAAAAACCGCAAAGGCTGATATAAGCAATAACAACTATATATTACCGACGAAATCTCTATTCGTATTACGGTCCCTCATTCGTTTTGGATTCCCCGCTTAAAGAGTATCTCAGCAGTAAATACCCGCCGATCGCGGAAACGAACGACCCCGCGAGGATTCCGAGCCTCGCCGATACGCCCGCATCGGCCATACTCGAATGGAAAGCCAGCGTGCTTATGAATAAGCTCATCGTAAAGCCGATACCGCATAGAACGGATGTCCCGTAAAGCGTGAGCCATGTCGCTCCCTCCGGCATTTTTGCCAGACCCAGCTTTATACAAAGTTTTGAAAATCCGAATACGCCCAGCTGCTTTCCCAGAAAAAGTCCGAGGGCGACTCCCACGGGAATGGGCTCGAACAGGGTCATTAAGCTCATACCCTCAACCGACACCCCCGCATTGGCGAAAGCGAAAACAGGCATAATCCCGAACGCCACCCACGGATGCAGAGTATGCTCGAGCTCCCGAAGCGGGCAGGGCTCCTCGTCCTTCGTCCTCATTGGGATTGCGAACGCCAGAACCACCCCCGCAAGGGTCGCGTGCACTCCGGATTTAAGGACGCATATCCAGAGTATTACGCCGACGATTACGTAAGCCGCTATCCTCTTCACGCCCATTAGATTCATTGCGGCGAGCGCCGCTACAGCGATTCCCGCCATGACGAGGGAGACGAGGGACAGTTTCCCCGAATAAAAAATTGCGATTATGACTATAGCCCCGAGGTCGTCTATGATTGCGAGCGTGAGTAAAAAGAGCTTAAGCGAGAGCGGGACACGGGAGCCCAGGAGAGTCATTATCCCGAGCGCGAAAGCTATATCAGTTGCGGCGGGGATCGCCCAGCCGTTTAACGCTCCGGGGGTATCGAAATTAAAAAAAATGTATATCAGCGCAGGTATCACCATACCGCCTATAGCGGCAATGCCGGGTAGAGCGATCTGAGAAAGGCTGGACAATTGTCCGTCCAATACCTCGCGCTTCACCTCGAGGCCGACCAGTAGGAAAAAAGCAGCCATGAGGCCGTCGTTGATCCAGAGGAGGAGAGGCTTTGCCAGGTGGAGGGCGCCGACCCTGATCTCTACAGGGGTGTTTAACAGCAGGTCGTACAAGCCCGAGAGGGGGGAGTTGTTTAATATGAGAGCAAGGACCGCAGCCCCGACCAGAATAATTCCGCTCGCGGATTCGAGTTTGAGAAATTCACGGATGGCATTAACGGCGCGTCCCGAAGTGACTGCCATGGTGGTTTGATCCTTGCCGGAGCATCAAGATTATACGCCAAGGGGCTTTCAAATTCAAAGAATAGAGACCTTCCATCTGACGTCTAGGATAACTCCCTACACATTTTTGTAGAAGAAGACGGGATGTGTTAATATCCTGAAACTCACAGGAATACCTGAATTAAGCGGAGTCTCGATTGGAAATAGGCTACTTTACGATGCCGCTTCATCCGGCGGGTTCGAACCTCACGCAAACCCTCGATGAAGACCTAGAGCAGATTATTATCCTGGATGAGCTCGGGTTCAGGGAAGCCTGGATCGGCGAGCACTTTACGGCCGGCTGGGAGAACATAGCCGCCCCCGATCTCCTCATAGCGAAAGCAATCCCGCTGACAAAGAACATAATCCTTGGCACGGGCGTCTCCTGCCTTCCCGATCACGACCCGTTCGTGCTCGCCCACAGGATCGCTGTGCTCGACCATCTTGCGAAGGGGAGGTTTTACTGGGGTGTGGGCGCAGGGAGTTTTATCGGGGATTTCGAAGCGTTCGGGATCGACGCCAAATCGGGGGAGCAAAGGGATCTGACGAACGAATCCCTCGAATTCATATTGAACCTGTGGAAAGACCCCAGGCCCGGGAAGTATCAGAACAGGAGATGGAATTTCACCATCCCTGAGCCTCAGTCGGACGTCGGTCTCGGCGTGCACACAAAGCCGTATCAGAAGCCCCATCCCCCGATCGCGGTAGCCGGAATTACCCCGAGCTCCGGCACCCTCAGGATCGCAGGCGCGAACGGCTGGATTCCTATGAGCATAAATTTTATCACCAGGGACGTATTGAGGACACACTGGGCGTCCGTAGAAGAAGGCGCGGCAAGCGCGGGCAGGAAGCCCGGTAAGTCGCTCTGGCGTGTCGCGAGGGATATATATATCGCGGAAACTACGGAGGAAGCGAGGAGGGAGGTGCGGGAAGGTACTCTGGCCAGGGATTTTACGGATTATTTTTTTAAGATGGTTCCCAAGATCAGGGGGAACCTGGATATCTTTAAGACCGACAAGGGGATGTCGGACGCTCAGGTGACCCCTGAATACATGATGGACAATCTTTGGATTGTCGGGAGTCCCGACGATGCCGTTCAAAAAATCAGGGAGCTTTACGAATATGTGGGCGGGTTCGGCGTGCTCCTCGTAATGGGACACGAATGGAAGCCGAGGGACAAATGGGTGAGGTCGATGAAACTCCTTGTCGAAGAGGTCATGCCGAGGCTCAGGGATTTAACCTAGAGAGAAGGGGACTTATAAAAACGTAGTTTCCTTATTGTCTCTCGTAATCGGGAACCTCTCAATTTATAAAATCTGACTTATGCAAAAGGAATACTGGTTTATAGTTTTCGCGGGGATCTTATACGGAACCATAACGCCCGGCGGGCAGTTCCTGATGGAAAGGGGGCTGTCCCTATATGAAGTAACGTTTTACAGGTCACTCCTCGTATTCGTCTTTCTCCTCCCTGTTGTTCTGATAAAGCCCCGTTACATGCTGAAGAGGGATAAAATTATTTTTTACGCCGTTTACGGGCTTATAGGCGGTCTCCTGGAGCTGCTTTTGTTCTCAGGCATAGCTCTCGGAGTGCCCGTCGCGCTTACTGTCCTCCTTCTCTACACTCAGCCTGTCTGGACAATATTTATAGGAAGGCTGATCCTCGGGGAGAAGATAACGCTCGTTAAGCTCGGGTCTGCTCTCCTCGGTCTTGCCGGAATGGTTATTCTGTTGAAATCATGGGAGGCGGGTGCGGTGGGTTCCGTAGCGGGGATAATCGCCGCGCTTGCCGCGGGAGTGCTGCTGTCTCTCTGGGTCATTCTCGGCAAGAGGAGCGCTATGCTCGACCAGCACTACATAACGACGACTTTCGGATGGTCTGGCTTTGCCTCCCTCTGGCTTTTGCTTCTCCTGCCGGTCTTGGACCTTCTGATTGCGGATAAGGGTCTCGTGAAGCTATCGCTCAGCCTGGCCCCGGCAAGCTGGGCGTATCTCGCAGCATTTGCCCTTTTAGGGGGCGCAATTCCTCATCTGCTTTTTTATAGATCCCTTGAAAGGATCTCCGCATCCGTTGCGGGAATCATACTGTTGCTCGAGCCCGTGAGCGCTACAGTCATTGCATGGATTTTCTTATCACAGCATATCGGTATATATATATTATTCGGCGGTGTCTTTATTCTACTTTCGAATTTTCTGATTATCCGGAGCGAAAAGAGGGAAACGCCTGTTTTCTGAGGGTTTTTAATATCCTAGTTTTACTTGTCGGTTTCGACGGGAGTGCTTGCTCCCGATATATCGCTTGAGTTGACGATCTTATTTATTCCGTCCGATTTCACAACTGCAAGACCGTTTAAACGGAGCACGGTGTCGAAGAACATAAGCACGTCGTCCTTTTTCATTCCGCCTTCAGGCGTAATGATGCTTATTTCCCTGGGCTTCACGGATCCGTCGATAACATAAGGCTCTTCATTGATCTCGCTCATTGCCTTTATTAAATCCATTATATCCATCTGGCTCTGAAGGTGGACTATGCCGTCGTCGGAAACGTATTTTTTCTCTTCCGTAACACCGGCGGGCTTATCTGTCTGACCGCGGACTTCCCTGTGCGAGGAAAACTCGTCTATCGGGACGGTGACGATGTCCAGAATGAGGAAGCCGAGGAGAAAAGCTACAGTTCTGTATTTCATCTAGATTCACACACACCGCAGATAAACATACGGGAACCTCTGAATTTCATTGTATAAAGAGGGATAAGCTCTATTTAAGGCGGAATAATAGGATATCGTAACACAAATACAAGAGGGTGGGAAGGTTATCCGAATTGCGGCGGGACTTCGTGGATATGCTTTATCCTCTCAGTCCTTTTTTCCTTTCTTTCCTGTGCTTTCTTCCAGAGCCTTTTCTCTTCGGGGGTCTCCGGTCTGAACACCGGCACCTGTTTCGGCGCCCCGTCCTCCCCTACGTGTACGAAGGTCAGGAACGCTGTACATGTATGTCTCTGTTCGCCGCTCATGATGTTTTCGGAAAGGACCTTGATACCGACTTCGAGGGACGTGTTCCCCACATACGTGATGCCGGCCTTAAAAATTATTATGTCCCCGACCATGATGGGTGAATAGAAAAAGAGCTCGTCCAGGGACCCGGTCACAAGCACCCCCTTGACGAACCTCATAGCCAGTATGGCGGCTGTCTCGTCTATATCGAGCATCAGCTTGCCCACGGACATGAAGCTGCCGTAGAAGCTGTCTTCGGGCAGAACCACCTTCGTCGTCTCGAGACGCATCCTCGTTATCTCGGTCTCGTCAATTGTATTCCTCGCCTGTTCGTCCCTCTTCCCGATTTGAGGGATCCTCAGCTCCCTCCGTTTTTTGGCTTCGCTGTAGAGGGTCTTTTCGCTCTCGTCCGCAGGCGTGATCTTCTCCTTGATAGGTCTCGGATTCCCGTCCTTATCAACGGCTATGAAAGCCATATGAGAAAAGGTTGCGAGCCTCCTCTCCCGGGTTTCGGGATTCTCGGAGTGCACGGTTACACCGACTTCCATCGAGCTCGATCCTATGTATTCGATCGCGCTGTCAAGCGTAACTATCTCCCCGACCTTTACGGGGTTTAAAAAATCAATACTGTCCGTCGAGCCCAGGACCGTTATCCCCCTCGCTGTGCGCGAGGAGTTTATGCTTCCCGCGAGCATTATCCAATCCATAAGCCTCCCTCCGTAGAGGGTCCCGTGTGTATTCGCATGCTCGGGGAAAACGAACTGAACCATCTGATGTCTCGTCTCTTCTATGGAGGGCATATAAGTTTCCTGTTTGTTCCGCGCTTGATATTTTTTGAACTATTATAATACAGGGATTGCCGAATATTCCATATTCTTAATCAAAAATTCAGATGGAACGACAATAATTCGATTATTCTCATTCAATAAGTCAGGAGCGGTGTCTGTCCGAAATGCTCCATGGTTTCGAGCTCCCCGAGGATGAAGTGCGCGACGTCCCCGCGCGAGATGTTCCCGCAAGTCACACCCGTCAAATCCGTGAGGACTCTGTATTTGCCGGTTATGGGGCCGTTTGTTAAAAACCCCGGTCTGACTATAAGCCATTGCAGGGATGACTGCCTTACTATCAATTCCTGAATGTTCTTGTCCCTGTAAATCGTATTTAGAAAGATCGGGAAAACGAGCTTGTCGTAAAGAAACCCCCCGTGGTTTTTGCTATCCCCGGCACCGATCCCTGTGACGCATACCAATTTTTGGACGTTCTCCTTTTTCATCGCCTCTACGACGTTCTTAGTCCCCTCGGAAAAGACTGTCACGGGTTTGAATGTAGGCCCGATGCCGATCGTGATACATACCGCGTCCTGACCGGCTGCCGCCGTGCCTACGGAATCCTTGTCCCTTATATCGCCTCCGATTACGTTGAGAGCTCCGGTGTTAAACTTGATTTTTTCCGGATTCCTTACAAGTGCGGTGATCACGTGCCCCCGCTTATGCGCCTGCTCCGAAAGCTGCGCCCCTATCCCCCTCGTTGCTCCTATGACCAGCAGTTTCATTTCGTGTCTCCTGACGCAAGATTATATCATCTAACTTCATTGATATGTCCCGAGGCTGGGAGATTTATGGGTTTAAATATGAGTTGTCAGCCGGAGCGATTTTTTCATCGACAGTGGTAAGAAATATAATTTGAATGACAAATATGGAAAGAACGGACAAATATTGTCTCTTCAAAATCAAACCAGTGCCGCGAGAGTAATTAATAATTCGAAATTGTCCAGTTGTTACAAAGTGTTATGTCAAAGAAATAAAATGCGTTTATTGGCATGTTTTTTGTATCTATATTTTAAGGTAATTCTGTATCGGCAAGGAGGATTGATCCCGAGCTAAGTTGACCGGAAGCATATGAGCGGCCATAAGCGCAATATTCGGAGACAAGCCATGGTGTATGTTAGAAACGCCATTTCAGGGGTTTCCCGCATTCGTTTGACTCGCTTGTGTTCAATGCCGACGTGCTCGTTCTCGCGGCGAAGTGAACGACGGAGCATGGTTTTACTCTAATTGCCGGCTTATGCTGTAAGATTCTATCGAAAATGAATATGCAAAACATAAAAATATTACTGATCGAGGATAACCTGGATTATGCGCAATTAATAAAGAGGATTCTATCCAAAAAGACGTCCTCAACGATGGAAGTGGAGCATCACGATACATTCTCCGGAGGATATGAAAGGGCCTCCAAAGGGGGGATCGATCTTATTCTTCTCGACCTCGACCTGCCGGATAGCGGGAATATAGATACCCTGCTCAGTATCAGCGAAGTTACGGAGGTCCCCATTATAGTGCTCACGGGGACGGATGACGAATCTTTGGCCCTGAAGGCCGTACAGTTGGGCGCTCAGGATTATCTGATGAAGGGACAGGTGGATGCGAGACTCCTTGTACGCTCGATCATGTATGCGATAGAGCGCAAAAAAGCAGAAGATGCCGTAAAGTCTACGGAAGAAAGGTTTAAACTGCTTATAGAGAATACATTGGACCTTATAACGGTAATGGATGTAGACGGTACGATGAAATATGTCAGCCCCTCGCATAAGCGCGTACTGGGTTACGACGACGACGACCTGGTGGGCAAGAGGATATTTGAATTCGTCCACCCGGAGGATTTGCCGCGGGTTTTAGATACCTTTACCGAAGGCCTGCAGAATCAGGACCGCCTTTATTCAACCGAGTTCCGCGTCAGGCATAAGGAGGGTTACTGGCTTACTATCGAATCCATAGGAAAGATGTGTCCTCCGGTGTCGGGTGGGCTGGGTGTAATTGCGAATTCCCGCGATATTACGGAACGGAAAAAAATGGAGGAACGACTCCGCAGTCTTTCGATAACCGACGACCTGACAGGTCTTTATAACAGGCGCGGGTTTCTGACTTTTGCCGAGCATCATATCAAAGCGGCGGAGAGGAGAAAGGAGCAGGTGCTGCTCATCCTTCTCGATTTGGACGGACTCAAGCAAATTAACGACGCCTACGGGCATAATGTGGGAGATCAGGCGTTAATCGATGCCGCCGCGGTATTAAAGCAGACTTTCCGGAGCTCAGACGTTACGGCCAGGATAAGCGGGGATGAATTCGTAGCCCTGACGACTGATTCCGACGGAAATGGAGAGGATTCCATCAGACGGCGCATACATGAAAATCTCGACAGGCATAACTCCAAGGGCACGAGACCTTATCACTTATCTTTTAGTTTCGGGATAGCAAACTTTGATCCCAGAGTCCCGTCTTCTATCGACAGGCTTTTGGTTAAGGCCGATGAGCTGATGTACGATGAGAAGAATAAGAAGGACGATATCTCTAAAGGGAAGGTCTTGAATTTTAACAGCTTGAATAAGTGAAAGACCGTTCTCTATAGTGACGATTTATTATTCCCCCCATACTATATCTTGTCCGAGTTGACAAAGGTTTGTTGTCGGAAGAAATGAAAATTACGTATTTTGTCAATTAAGTGGCGGACAATTTTTGCACAGTCTGCAAATTAATATTTAATGTCAATAAATTATGATGATTATTGATAATGGTACGGTTTTTGCAACCATCTAAATAGATTGAACTATTCCCGAAATGCATCAGTTGTGAAAACTTCGATTCGGAGAATTAAATGTCTGCAGGCTCAGTTAAAACATTATTGATCGAGGATAACGAAAGCTACTCCAGGCTCGTCGAGAAAAAGCTGGGAGGAGCGAAGAATATTAAATTCAAGATCGAATGTGTCAGTACGCTCGCAAGAAGTCTAGAGATACTGGAGCACGGCAATTTTGATCTGGTTTTATTAGACTTGCAGCTTCCCGACAGCGAAGGGCTGAAATCGTTTTCCGTATTGCATGAGCGTTATCCCGAAATCCCCGTTATTGTTCTTACCGGTGTGAGCGATGAAGAGCTTGCCGTGAAAGCGGTACAGCTCGGAGCCCAGGACTACCTGATAAAAGGGGAAGTCGACATCAATCAGTTGACCCGCTCGATAAGATATGCGCTCGAGAGGCAGAGGGAAATCAATAACAGAACGAAGATCGAACAGGCGTTGTTTGAAGAGAAAGAGCGTCTGGCTGTCACTCTCAGCTCGATCGGGGACGGAGTGATCGCGACCGATACCGAGGGAAAGGTAGTACTCATAAACAGGATTGCCGAGCGCTTAACCGGCTGGTCTAATTCGGAAGCCCTGGGGAAATTCATAGAAGATGTTTTCTTCATTGTTAATGTCGAGACTGGAGAGCCGAAAGAGAACCCCGTAAACAAGGCGATAAATGCCAATAATGTTGTGGGTCTCGAGAGCGGCACCGTACTTATCACTAAAGGAAGAGAAGGGTGCAGGTACGTTTCGGCAAGCAGCTCCCCTATCCGCGACAGGGACGGGATTATCATAGGAGTCGTGCTTGTATTCAGAGATATAACCGAATTGAAAAAACTGGAAGAAGAGCTCCTCAAAGTACAAAAACTGGAATCTATCGGAGTGCTTGCGGGCGGAGTCGCGCACGATTTCAATAACCTGCTCACATCGATAATGGGGAATATCTCTCTAAGCTCACTGCCCGATATATCGGATGAAAAGGTTAAGCAGAGGCTGTTTCAAGCCCTTAGGGCATGTCACAAGGCGAAGGACTTATCTACCCAGCTTCTGACTTTTTCCAAAGGCGGAACGCTGGAGAACAGGGTCACGATGTCGCTCGAAAAGGTTATAAGGGAAACAGCCAACTTTACGATGAGCGGTTCGAATATAGATTTCCACTTTATCGTGGATGAAAAGCTCTGGACAGTGGAAATAGACGAGGGACAGATAAGCCAGGTAATAAGCAATATGTTGATTAACGCCGCACAGGCGATGACTAACGAAGGAAAAATCACCATAAAAATTGAAAACGTCGATGCGAGGAGAGAGAAGGGGATCCCCCTCGATGAAGGTAAATACGTCAAGACGACGATCGCGGATGAAGGCATCGGTATTCCGAAAGAGTATTTGTCAAGGATATTCGATCCCTACTTTACGACCAAACAGACCGGGAGCGGTCTGGGTCTCGCCACCTCGTATTCGATCATAAAGAATCACGGCGGTTATGTCACGGTGGATTCCGAGCTTCATGTCGGCACAAAATTCGTTATATACCTTCCCGCGAAGGGCCTTGCCGTTAGCGCTGAAGCTATAATAGACCGGGCAATAAAGAGGGGCAGGGGCAGGGTCCTCATCATGGATGATAAGATCGAGGTGAGGGAAGCCGCGGGCGAAATGCTGACCCATATAGGCTATGAAGTCGAATTCGCAAGAGACGGGAGCGAGGCTTTGAGACTCTACAAGAGGGCAAAGGTGGAAGGGAAACCCTTCGATACGGTGATCATGGATTTGACGGTTCCCGGCGGAATGGGCGGAAAAGAGGCTATCGAGAAGCTTCTCAATTTCGATCCCGGTGTAAAAGCGATCGTTTCGAGCGGCTATTCGAGCGATCCCATTCTGGAAAAGTATCAAAAGTACGGGTTTAAAGGAGTCTTGCCAAAGCCCTACGAGATGCAGAAATTAAGCGATGTCCTGTACGGTGTCCTTGCTGAAACCAATTAATTGTCCCTGTAAAGGGGCTTCCCGGTATTACATCAGATCAGTCAGTCCGCTTTATCCACCCTATCCGAGAGCTTTACCGCGTCCGTGACCATATCTTTAAGCAGGCCGAGACCGCCCTGCCAGAATCCCGGGTCCATTATATCCACACCCACCCGCGCGAGCAGCTTATCGGGCGCGACGCTCCCCCCCGAGGAGAGCATCTCTATATAGCGCGGGACGAATTTATCGCCTTCGTTCAGATATTTACTGTAGAGCGCGAGCACGAGGAGCTCCCCGAACGAATATGCGTAGCAGTAAAAGGGGGAGTGAATGAAGTGGGGTATGTACATCCACCAGCGGCTGTAATCTTCCGTGAGCTCGACCGACTTCCCGAACATCGGCCTATTCGCTTCAATCCATAATTTATTTATCTCTTCCTGCGGAAGCTCGCCCTTTTCCCTTCTCCTCATGTGAAGGCTTTCCTCGAACCTCGTCAGCACCACCTGGCGGAAAACGGTGGCGAATATATCCTCGAGCTTGCTGCAGATGAGAGAAAGCTTAGTCCTCGGGTCCTTCTCCGTCTCGGTCAGTTTATGAAATACGAGGATCTCGGCAAAAACGCTTGCGGTCTCTGCCGTCGTAAGCGGGGTGTTCGACTGGAAATACCCCTGCTTTCTCGAAAGGTATTGGTGCACTCCGTGTCCGAGCTCATGCGCGAGCGTCATGACGTCCCGGAGCTTCCCGGTGTAGTTCATGAATACATACGGGTGTGCGCTCGGGACAGTGCCGTGGCTGAACGCGCCTCCCCGCTTCCCGTCCCTTATCTCGGCGTCGATCCAGTTCCCTTGGAAAAATTTATCCGCTATACCGGCCATCTTCGGGGAGAATTTTTCAAACGACGAGAGGATGATCTCTTTCCCGTCCTTGTATTTGATTGTTTTCGATTCTGAAAAAATGGGGGAATAACGGTCATAATCGTAGAACTTCCCGAGCCCCAGGAGTTTCTTTTTGAGGTTGTAATAGGTTTCGACCATCTCGTAGTTCTTTTCACAGGAGGTCATCAGTGCGGAGACGGTTTTTTTATCTATCTCATTGTCGAGATGCCGGGACTCCATCGGGTATGAGAAAGAGCGCAGGCGGTCATTGACGGCGTGATCCTGGACGAGCGTGTTGAATATATATGTCAGCACGTGCGAGTTTTCGGTGAGACCTCCGGTCAGCCCCCTGGCGGCCGCTTTACGTTTTGCACGGTCGGGGTCGTATAGGAGCGCAAGCGTCTCGGTTTCGCTGAGTGATTTGACCTTCCCTTCGAGCTTCACTTTAAACCGTATGTTGTTGAGCACTTCGTCGAACAGTCGCTTGAACGCCCTCGAACCCGTGTTGGCTTTTTCGTCCATTATCTTTTCTTCGGGCTCGCTCAGCCTGTGGGGTTTATAACGCCTTTCCTGCTCGAGAAAATGGCGGTAATCGGAAAGCCTCTTATCGTTTATCAGCTTTTCCGCTTTCGCGTTTTTTAAAGCCACCCATTCGAGCTCGAAGAACATCAGGTACTTTCTTGCCTCAGTCGCCCTCTCCTGCATTTTTTGCAGGAACGCGCCGTGCTCGGGCTTTGCGGTGTCGGCGGCAAAAATCAAGTATGCGAACGAAAGGAGCTTCCCTATGAGCTCGCTTATGGACTCAAGCTCCCGGACAGCCTTAAGGAGGGTAGGGGCGCTTATGTTCTTCGAATTTATTTTCCCCCTGTATTTTTTCTCGAACGCTTCGGATTTTTTTATCAGGTCCTTTAGGTCCCGTTCAATACGGGGGTCGTTGAGGCCGGAATAAAGATCGGAAAGGTCCCATACGATGCCCTCCGATCCCGATTTGAGTGTTTTTGCCGTATCTGCCATGTAAGTCTCCTGTTGGTTGAATACCGTTATTGAAAAGGATTTTGACGCCGGTTTTGGGGCTGTGACTGCTATGAACCCGGACCGGCAATCAGATTTGTGACATTTTAAGCCTGCTCGAGCTTCTCTAATTCTTCCTTAACGATTTTAGTGACGGTCGATCCGTCCGCTTTACCCTTTACCGCGGGAATTATGATTTTCATCACCTTTCCGAGGTCTTTCGCGCCCTTCGCGTCCGCCGCGGTTATAGCTTTTTTTACTTCGGCCCTGATTTCGTCTTCAGTAAGCTGGCTCGGCATATATTTCATCAGGATTTCGATCTCCGCTTTCTCCTTGTCCGCGGCATCGTGCCTGTTCACTTTCTCGAATTCGGCCGAAGCTTCTTTCCTCTTCTTTATTTCACTCCCCACGACTTCTATAACTTCCTCGTCCGAAAGCTCTTTCTTGTTTTTCTCGATCTCCTTGTTCCTTATGGATGACTGCAGCATCCTGAGCACAGTGAGCTCAAGGGCTTTTTTGCTCCTGAGGGCGTCTTTTAAATCCTGGGGTATCTTTTCCCTGAGACTCATATTGATCTCCGATAGTATTTTTTAATTTATTTTAACCGGTCTGGGGCGATTTTTTTACCTTATGGTTCTGCCCGCCGGTCGTTCTGTCTGTCCGAAAGCGGGTTTATTCCAGAACGTAAACACCGGGCAGGTTTCTCCCCATCTCCCCGCAGTCTGTCCCGTACCCGACTATGAACCCCTCTTCGATATCGAACCCCACGTAATCGGCGTCGATTTCGACCTGCCTCCTCTCTTTCTTGTCTATGAGCGCGCAAATTTTGAGGGATGCCGGCTCCTTGGAATGAATCACGGATTTTAAGTAATTGAGCGTAACCCCGGTATCGAGCATATCCTCTATCAAAATCACGTGCCTCCCTTTAAGCGGGGATATTACGTCCGTCACGAGCTCGATCTCCCCCGGCTCCATGCCCTCCTTATAACTCGATGCCCTTATGAAATCGATTTCGACGTTAAAATCGATCTGCCTTACGAGATCGGCCAGGAATATGAAACCCCCTTTCAGAATCCCTATGAGCACCGGGTTCTTTTGGGAATAATCCTTCGTGATTTGCTGTCCGAGTTCCCTGACGCGCTCCTGTATTTCGGACGCCGGTATGAGAAGCCTGAGTTTTCTGCCCTGGATTTCGGTTATCATGCGCCATTATTGTATCTAATGTTTGAATTATAAACAGAGAGGAAAGGGTGTTGAATACAGGGGGCAAAAATCTCACCATTGACTAACTATCGTGATATTCTATATTTCTGAACGATTTCATTGACTGAAATACTCCGTGAGAAAGGGGAATTAGCAGGTTGAGATTTAAAGAGCCCGGAGAGCAGCTTCGGATTATCAAACGGGGAACGGAGGAGATAATCTCCGAAGAGGAGCTTCTATCGAAGCTCAAGAAGTCGAAAGAAGAGGGCAGGCCCCTCAGGGTTAAGGCGGGCTTTGACCCGACAGCCCCTGATCTTCACCTCGGTCACTGTGTATTATTGAAGAAGCTGAGGGAGTTTCAGGACCTGGGACACACTATTTTGTTCCTCATCGGAGACTTCACGGCCATGATCGGTGACCCGTCCGGGAGGTCCGAGACCAGACCCCCGCTCACGAAAGCGGATGTTGAGGAGAACGCCCGCACGTACGAGAGGCAGGTCTTTAAGATCCTCGACAGGGAAAAGACGGAAGTTATGTTCAATTCGTCCTGGCTCGGTAAGATGACCGGGGAGGAGCTGCTCAGGCTTTCCGCGCTCGAGACCGTAGCCCGCATGCTGGAGAGAGACGATTTCAGCAAGCGATACAAGTCGGGCGTTTCGATCACGATCAACGAGTTCATGTATCCGCTCATACAGGCGTATGATTCCGTCAATATGGAGTCTGACGTCGAGTTCGGCGGGACTGACCAGAAGTTCAACATACTCCTCGGCCGCAGCGTTCAGAAAAATTTCGGACAGGAGCCGCAGGTGGCGATTCTCCTCCCGATACTCGAAGGTCTTGACGGCGTGAGGAAGATGTCGAAATCGCTTAACAACTATATCGCGGTCGAAGACCCGCCCGTCGATATGTACGGGAAGATGATGTCGATCCCTGACGACCTCATGTGGCGGTACTACGGGCTTCTGACTTCCAAATCCGAGAAAGAGATAAACGCCCTTAAAAAAGGGCACCCGATGGACGCTAAGAAGGCTCTTGCAAGTGAGATCACTTCCTGGCTACACGGGGAGAATGCTGCGATTATAGCTAAAGAAGACTTCGAGACGAAATTCTCCAATAGGGAATTTCCTGAAGATGCAAGACAAGTCGTCATCGGCTGGAACAACAGTAAGACGATACTAGATTTAGTGGTCGAGTCGTCCGAGAAGCTAAAGAGCAGGAATGAGGCAAAGAGGCTCATAGCTCAGGGCGGGGTCAGCATCAGACGGGGAAAAATTCACGGATACGACTGCCGTGATGCCTGACAAGGGCCCGCTTCATCTGAGGATCGGGAAGAAGGAATTTGTACTTGTAAAAATAAGTTAGAAGCAAGCGAGCCTGTAAGCCGAATTCTGTCTTGGACAATCATTCATCTGGGACATCCATTACTGAATGCCTCTTGCAACATACCCGGAAGCATCGGACGGGCCGTCCTTTATTTCAATAAGAAAAGCGCTTCCCTATTTTGTCTTTCTCCGAGCGGGGTTTACCTTGCCGCCCGCTGTCGCCAGCAGGCGCGGTAGTCTCTTACACTGCCTTTTCACCCTTACCGGCCCTTCTTGATCGAAGGGCTTTGGCGGTTTGTTTTCTGCGGCACTTTCCGTTGTCTCGCGACACCTGGGCGTTACCCAGCGCTCTGCCCTGCGGAGTTCGGACTTTCCTCCAGTCCCTGCATTTTGTGCAGAGACCAGCGATTGCCCGGCTCACTTGCTTCTCCGTTAAAGATATTCATCAATGGCGATATTAGCAAGCCTGTCGGCTTCTTTGTTCAGTTCTCTGGGGATGTGGCGGATTGTAACCCTGCTGAATCCTTCGATTAAGCTTTTTGCCCTCGTGTGGAGCTCTTTGATTTCGGGGTGCCTGACTTTCCAGATTCCGTTCATCTGGTTCGCAAGCAATAAGGAGTCGGTGAAGATATGGATTTCTTGGTTTTTATGGTCTTTGACGGATTCGAGGGCTGTGATAAGGGCCGTGTATTCGGCCTGGTTGTTTGTCCGGGTGCCGAGGTATTTTTTGACCTCCCGCGTCCTGCCGCTCTCCTCCATTATCAAAACACCTATCCCGGATTCCCCCGGATTCCCCCTGGCGGCGCCGTCGATATATATATCGAGGCGGTCCTTATCGGCTTTATTAAAGGGCAAGCTATCCTGTTTTAGCTTCACTCTTCATCTCTTCTTCGCAGTAGAGGAATTTTTGGCAGTTGGGGCATTGTATCAATCTCGTGAGGGTCAGCACCTCGTTAAAGAGCTGGGGCGGTATGCTCATGTAGCAGCCCGTGCAAACCTCGTTCTTTGCGAGGGCGAGCACCTGACCGTTTCTTTTTTTGATGCGTTCGTATATCGGAAGGATATCTGCGCTGAGATTGGAGACGATTTTCTCTTTCTCTTTCTTTTTCGGTTTATACAGACTGTTCAATTCCTCTATCTTTTCTTTAAAGGCGGTTATCTGTTCCCCGTATTCGCTTTCCTTGCTTGCGAGCTCCTCTTCTTCTTTCGAAATCCGGGATTCGAGACTCTCGATTTTCTCCATCTCATCCAATAGCTTCTCTTCCAGGGCCGAGTTCTTTCTTTTCGTTTCGGAGATTTCCTTTTGCAATGCTTCGTATTCTTTGTGGGTCTTGATCTCGAACAGCTTTTGTTCCGCCTTTTTAATCATTTCCTCGTTATGGGCGAGTTCCTGCTCGAGCCTCGACTTATTTATTAATACCTCTGACTTTTTATTGTTGGAACTTTCCAGATTTTGTTTTGAAGTTTCGAGCTCTTTTTCGAAATCTGAGATTTTTTCGGGGTACTCTCTGAGGTTTTTTTCCAATTGACTGAGCTCCATATCTATGCGCTGGAGCGTATCGAGAACCAAAATCTGGTCTCTCATCTTTTTCTCCTTTTTTTTATTGAGTTATTTTCGGAAAGAGGGATTTGAATATAGCCGGTTTGAAATTCGGAGACCGGTATCGGAATAGGAATTCTGTTTCTGTATCTTATCTTGAGTTCCCTGCCCATTTAAAAAACTGCAACCTCGTCAAAGTATGGGCCCACCCGGACTCGAACCAGGGACCAACGGATTATGAGTCCGCCGCTCTAACCAACTGAGCTATGGGCCCTCAGATTTATTTAGTGAATTTATTAGTCTAGATAAATAACCGGGCTTTGTCAAACAAGACGGATTTCCAACGGTTAGAAAATGTGGCTGTAATGGCGGATGGGAATCGGATTGACGCGCATCGCGCTAACATGATATCGAATCGGTCGGTACGGACGGCGCCCCATAGAAATCCGGGCATAGCGGCGGGTAATTTACTTTTTCAGAGCGTAGTTTTTTGCTTTGAGAAGTTTGTAGTATCCGAGCACCTTGGCGATATAATCCGTCGTCTCGGGATAGGGCGGGATCGAGAAGCCGTTCTTTATGACCGCACCCTTCCCCGCATTGTACGCTGCGAGAGAGAGGCTCATGTCGCCATTGAAATATTCGAGGAGGTCTTTTAAGTAATGCACCCCTCCTTCCATATTCTCTTTAGCGTCGAAGGGGTCGCTCACTCCGTAATCGGTTGCGGTCTCGGGTATGAGCTGCATAATCCCCTGCGCGTTTTTAGGCGACACGGCATTCGGGTCGAAATTCGATTCGGTCTTTATTACGGCCTTCACGAGGTAAGGGTCCACCCCGTGTTTTTCGCTTACGCTCAAGATATCCTTATCGTAATCCGTAGTGAAGTCATCCGAGAAGATGAACCTGCTGCTGCCGTCTCCGGGAAGCGTGATCCTGTATTTTGCTAAAACGGAAGGGCCGTTAAAAACAACAGTAGGCATTTTATTCTGACACTCCATCGTCTCGAAGTTCCCGGATCTCTCCAGGAGAACGACACAATTGGAAATCTGGACTATCTTTACTGTCTCGGAATGGACGAGGTCGAGTCTGTCTCCGGGGGCATACGATCCGAGCTCCCCCGTGACGGGGTTTTTTATCATTGCTTTCGAGACGTTACCGCTTGTGAGCGTCCCCAGCAGTATAAGCCCGAGGTTTGAGCCCGTTACCTCGACTGAAAGGATTTTGCTCTTCTGCGCCGATAATTCCGCCGGTTGTTCATCAGGGGGATTTGAATCGGTTGTAGTTGCTGAAAAAGCCGATAACGGCAGGATGAAAAGTAATCCTGAGATATATAGTAGCGTCAGAAGAGATTTTTTCATCAAGTGAAATGCTCTTATGAGACTAATTCCAGAATAAATGATAAAGGGGAAAAAGTAAACATTAAATTTACAGCCGGTATGATCCCTAAAGGTATTTCACCAGACGGTCCCGTACCATTCCCCTGACGGGAGTCACTGTCTTAATTTATGAAACGAGGGGCGAATCTCTGCAGCTGCAAGGGACCTTCTATTTCTTAACCTGGTAGAACTTGTACGATTTAACGTCCTTGCCGTCTTTTGATTTCTTTACTGTCCCTACCGTAACGCCCATCTTCTGGCCGATTTTGAGCCCCTCCGGGTCGTCCGTTTCAACCTGTGCCATAACCCTTACCCCCTCTGGAAAATCCACGAGAGCGAGGGCATAGGGGACGGGGAACTCCGGCATGCTCCTCCTTACGATCGTAAATGAATGCAGCTCCCCTGTAGGGCTTAACAGTTTCTCTTCCACATCGTCGGAAAAACTCACGGGGTCGGCTAGGTACTTGGGGAAGGTCCAGTTATTCGATTCCTTGGAGTAGCCCGCTACCAGCCTGACCCTCCCTTCCTTATCGACAGTAAATAATTCCGGAAACAGGATTTCGTCTTTTTCTGCAATCTCTGCCATAACTCCGATATCTCCTTTGGTTATTTTAGCAGAGAATATATTACATTTAATTTTTGTTTAGTCTAGGGTGCCGGACTGGCCTGTTTGTAATGGTTTTAAAATCTTTGTAGAATAAAGCGGCGTGGGTCGAAAGGTTCCAAGAGCTCTTACTATAGCGGGTTCCGATTCGGGGGGAGGCGCTGGAATACAGGCCGATCTGAAAACCTTTACCGCCTTCAGGGTTTACGGGATGTCGGTAATCACATCCGTAACCGCTCAGAATACGGAGTCCGTTCTGGGTATCACCGACTTGCCCCGGGAATTCGTCGAGCTCCAGATAGACGCAGTCCTGAGTGATATCGGCGCTGATGCGGTGAAAACCGGGATGCTGTCGAATAAGGAAATCGTTTCCGCCGTATCGAAGAAATTAAGAGAGTACGGTGTCCTAAAGCTGGTGGTAGACCCGGTTATGATATCCAAGGGAGGGGACATACTGCTTAGAGCGGACGCCCGGGATTCGATGGTAAACGAGCTCTTTGGAATGGCTCTAATCGTAACCCCCAATATACCCGAGGCTGAGGAAATCACGGGATTACAAATCTCATCCCTCTCCGATATGAGACAGGCAGCGGAGGCCATAAAATCGATGGGTCCCGGATATGTACTCGTCAAAGGCGGGCATCTTGAAAATATGCCGGACGCCATCGATGTTTTTTATGACGGAAGGAACCATTACGAGCTCAAAGCCCCGAGGATCGATACACCGAATACTCACGGCACCGGGTGTACATATTCCGCTGCCGTCTGCGCGGCGCTTGCGGCGGGGTTTTCCCCACTGGATGCGGTGAAAGAAGCGAAGGATTACGTAACCTATGCCATCATGAATTCTTTTAACCTCGGCAGAGGGCACGGCCCATTAAACCATTTCTGGAAATTCGAATGACTAAGAGGAGTATTCCATGGCTGAGATAATAGACGGTAAGCTGGTTTCACAGCACATAAGGGACGAGGTCACGGAGGGAGTGGAAAGGCTCAAGAGGGAGACGGGGATTACGGCGGGTCTTGCCGCGGTTCTTGTAGGGGATAACCCGGCGTCTGAAATATATGTCAGGAATAAAAGAAAGGCCTGTACCGAAGCAGGCATCTACTCGGAAGAGCACAGGCTCCCCGGAGAAACTACGGAGGAGGAGCTGCTCTCGCTCGTCGATAAGATGAACGGGGATGAGAATATTCACGGCATATTAGTCCAGCTCCCGTTGCCCGCTCAGATCAGCGAAACAAAGATACTGAGAGCGGTATCCCCACTTAAGGACGTAGACGGGTTCCACCCCTATAACGTGGGCCTCCTTGTGGAAGGCAAGCCGAGGTTCATATCGTGCACCCCGCACGGGATCATAAAAATGCTCGACTTTTATAATATCGGTATAGAGGGGAAGGAGGCGGTAGTGGTCGGAAGGAGCAATATAGTCGGCAAACCGGTTTCTATCCTGCTGCTTCACCGTCATGCGACCGTGACCATCTGCCATTCGCGCACGAAGCCGCTCGATGAGGTGACGAGGAGGGCTGACATTCTCGTTGCTGCGATGGGACGCGCCGATTTTATTACCGCCGACATGGTGAAGGAAGGTGCCGTCGTTATCGATGTCGGCATAAACCGCAACAAGGAAGGCAAGCTCACCGGGGACGTGGATTTTGAAGGGGTCAGCAAAAAAGCCTCCTACATCACGCCTGTTCCGGGCGGAGTGGGTCCGATGACAATAGCGATGCTGCTGTGGAATACTCTGGAATCGGCAAGGAGTTTTTCCCAGATGTAAAAGGGCGTCAAAGCCTGTGGATAACTCCCTGGCCGCGGCAAAATAGGTTATCCACAAAAAGCCCTGTATTTAAACAAAAAATCGGCTTAATCTCCCTGGATTATTGTATTATTTTTAATCAGCCCTATCTGCCTCCCTGTTGAAAATGTTCTTGGAATCTTGTTCCAGGGGTGTTGATAGTATGTTGATTACTGTGGAAATAATGTGGACGGGTCTCCGACTTTTTCGACCTTCTTCGTGTCCTCGAGGTTGTTAAGCAGCTCGTATACGCGGACTCCGAATCCCGGGTGAACGAGCCACGGGTCTATCTCGCACAAAGGCTCGAGCACGAAACGCCTCGTGTGAGCGCTGACGTGAGGGATTTTCAGCTCTTCCGTATCGATTATCAGATCGTCATAAAATATAATATCGAGGTCGATCGTCCTCGGTCCCCATCTCTCGCCGCGGAGTCTGTCGAGATCATGTTCAATTGAGCGGAGACGATTCAGAAGCTCACCGGAGGGAGCGCAGTTTCGATCTCCGCGGCGCAGTTTATAAAATCGGGCTGGTCCTCATTCCCGACCGGCTCCGTTTCATATACCGATGACACCCTGACGATTTCCGCAAAGCCCCGGATTTCATTGAGCGCTTTTTTACAGTTGTTTATCCTGTCCCCCAGGTTCGACCCTATACCGATAAAGGCTCTTGGCATTCCTTAAGTTTAAATAACAATCTTTTGACTATCCAACCGCTCTCAATTAACTTATAAAAAAGGGAGGCGAGACGGCATGGCGCTCTTATCGGAAGCTGAAATAGCCGAGAGGCTAAAGAGTTTGGAAGGCTGGGAGAGGAGGGGGAATGAAATCGTCAAGGTTTATAAGAATAAGAGCTTCGTCGAATCTCTGGGTTTCGTAACTAAGGTCGCTATACTGGCCGAGAAGGCCGACCACCATCCGGATATCCTCATTCAATACAGAAACGTGACTTTGACCCTATCGACACACAGTAAAGGCGGTCTCACCGAGAAGGACTTTAACCTCGCCGGTGAAATCGACGGTCTCACGTAAGCCCGTCCCTAATACTTCTTCCCCTTTTCGATGACCTCGTAGTCCTCTTTGTCGAGAATTATAGTGGTTCTGCCGTCCTCATCGACAGTCCTGACCTTCTTCTTGTTATTGGATGAGAAAAGCCTCAGAATTCCGAATATAATCAGCACGACACCTACCGCGATTCCGAGAAAAAATCCGAATACTGCAAGAATTGCGAATACTACGATCCCCAACAACAGAATAAGGGGGAGAAGATATGCAGGCGGTTTACCCTGATAAAAATAAATTTTCCGGTTAGGGTTCATTTTTTCCTCCGTTGCGATCTCTTAATCACACCAGAACCTTTTATAGTTTACCATGCCCTTTCTGTCATTACCGGTTTTAAACCGGCACCTTTACGTTCCCGAGGACTTCCCTTAAAGCTTCCTCCTCGCCTCCCTGCCCCATAAAACGCTCGTTACGGAGTATGACCCTGTGCGCGAGGACAGGGACCGCCATTTCCTTTACGTCCTCCGGTATACAGAAAGTCCTTCCGTCCGTGAGAGCACGGGATTGCGCGGTGTTCTTAAGCGCAATCGCTCCCCTCGGGCTCACGCCGAGCTCGAACATCTTGGGGTTCCTGGTTTCGTTTATTATTGCAAGGATGTAATCGAGAATGGACTCGTCTATCCTGACCTTCTCCGACATTCTTTGAAGCAGCGTGACCTCTTCTTTTGATATTACGGGTTTTATGCTGTCCCAAGAGTTAACCGGGCTCGATGACGACAATATCTGCTTTTCGCTCTCCCTGTCCGGATAACCTATGCTGATCCTCAATGCGAATCTGTCGAGCTGGTTCTCCGGGAGAGGGAATGTCCCTTTATACTCGAAGGGATTTTGAGTCGCGATTACCATGAACGGTTTCGGGATATCGTATGACGTCCCGTCGATCGTAGCCTTCGCCTCGTTCATCGCTTCGAGCAGCGCGCTTTGAGTCTTGGGAGTTGCTCTGTTTATTTCGTCAGCGAGGACTATATTCGCGAATATGGGGCCCGGTTTGAATTTGAAATCCCCGGTCGATTGTTCTAGGACGGATACGCCCAGTATGTCGGAGGGCAGGAGGTCGCTCGTGAACTGGATTCTCCCGAACGAAAGGTCTGTCGACCTTGCGAGTGCGTGGGCGAGGGACGTTTTTCCGACCCCCGGGACGTCTTCGATCAGCATGTGCGACCTGGACAGAAGGGCCACAATAGCCGTTTTTACAATCCCGGGTTTCCCCTTTAATACGCCGCCTATATTTGCTTCCAGGCTTCTGATCTTGCCGATAAACTCAGACGGTTCCAACTGGGGTTCCCCTATGTGGTGCCGCAGCATTTTTTATATTTCTTGCCGCTTCCGCAGGGGCACGGGTCGTTCCTTCCCACCTTTTTGTCGTGTCTCTTGACCGGTTTCTTGTTCTCTTCTTCTTCGCCCCTGCTTAAAGTCATCCGCTGCTGCTCGGTTCTCCTTCTCCTCTCGAGTCTTTCCATATCGGTTTCGCTTACGGGCTGGACCCTGAAAAGCTTTTCGCATACGTCGTAGGAAAGGCGGTTCATGAGAGAAGAGAACATATCGAACCCTTCGCGTTTGTATTCGTGGAGAGGGTCGCGCTGCGCATATCCTCTGAGCCCTATCCCTTCACGCAGATGGTCCATGTTCAGCAAGTGGTCTTTCCAGAGGAAATCGAGTGTCTGAAGCATGATGTATCTTTCTATCTGCCTCATGGTTTCAGGTCCTATTTCGCTCTCTTTGGACTCATAAAACTCACGGATTTTATTCTGTATATGCTCGGTAACGGCTTCCCTTCTGATCCCGTCTTGAGCCATCTCGCCGAGTTCTAATTGAATATTGAACGAGCCGCGCACGGCTTCTTTCAGATCGCCTAGGTCCGCTTCGTCGGATTTCCCTTTTTCGGGGACCATCTCCGAAGAGAGGTCTTCGATAATCTCGTCGGCCATTTCATAGAGGTTATCTTTCAGGCTCTCCCCTCCGGCCAGAAATTCCCTTCTCTTTCTGTAAATAACCTCTCTCTGCTTATTGAGCACGTCGTCGTAATCGAGGAGGTGCTTCCTAATGTCGAAGTTCCTGCCCTCGACCTTCTTCTGCGCGTTCTCTATCGAGCGTGTAATCATCTTGTGCTCTATGGGCTCGCCCTCTTCCCATCCGAGCCTGTCCATAATCTTGGTGATAGTCTCAGACGCGAATATCCTCATGAGGTCGTCTTCGAGCGATACGAAGAACCGTGAGGAGCCCGGGTCGCCCTGCCTTCCCGACCTTCCCCTCAGCTGGTTGTCGATCCTCCTGGATTCATGCCTTTCCGTGCCGATTATGTGGAGACCCCCCAGCTCGAGCACCCTCTTTTTCTCATTCTCGCAAACGACTTTGGCTTCGAGCATCGCTTCCTCGAACTGCTCGGGAAGGGCTTCATGAGGCTCCACCCTGAATTTTTTCCTGAGTACGTCCCGTGCCAGGTATTCGTTGTTTCCGCCGAGAATGATGTCCGTTCCCCGACCGGCCATATTCGTCGCAATTGTCAGGGCACCTATCCTTCCCGCCTGAGCTACGATTTCCGCCTCGTTTTCATGGTGCTTTGCGTTGAGCACCTGATGGGGGATACGGAGCTTCTGGAGCAAGCCCGAGAGCCGTTCGGACTTCTCTATGGATGTCGTGCCTACGAGTATAGGGCGTCCCTTCTCGTTTAGCTCCTTTATCTCCTCCGCAACGGCGTTGAACTTCTCTCTTTCCGTTTTATATACGGAGTCGTTCCTGTCGGTCCTTATCATCGGTTTATTTGTCGGTATGACGTTTACGTCGAGATTGTATATATTTTTAAACTCGAACGCCTCCGTGTCCGCGGTACCGGTCATCCCCGCGAGCTTCCTGTACATTCTGAAGTAGTTCTGAATGGTTATGGTGGCCAGAGTCTGGTTCTCATTCTCTATTTCGACGTCCTCTTTCGCCTCGATAGCCTGATGGAGGCCGTCGCTCCAGCGCCTTCCCGGCATGAGCCTCCCCGTAAATTCGTCTACGATGATGACCTTTCCGTCCTTGACCATGTAATCGACGTCCCTGTGGAAGAGGTTATGGGCGCGGAGTCCCTGTATTACGTGATGCAGAAGCTCGAGGTTTGCAGGGTCATATACGTTGCTTACGCCGAGAGCCCTTTCGACCTTGTTCGATCCTTCCTCAGTAGGGGTAACCTGCCGGGTTTTTTCGTCGAGTGTAAAATCGACTTCCTTTTGAAGTTTTTTTACCACGTTGTTTATATCGTAGTAAAGCTGAGTCGAGTCCTCGGAAGGGCCCGATATTATAAGAGGGGTCCTCGCTTCGTCGATCAGGATGCTGTCCACCTCGTCGACGATCGCGAAATTATGCTCATTCTGAACATAGTCGGTCAGGGAGAACTTCATATTGTCTCTCAGGTAATCGAACCCGAATTCGTTGTTGGTGCCGTAGGTCGCGTGCGCCCTGTACGCCTCCTTTCTCGGACATTCGACAAGCTTGGTCTTAAATGTGGCGAGCACGTCGAGGTTCTTCTCGGGGGGTATCTCCATGTCCATATACTCACCCGGCCATACGCTCAAATTATTATCTATGGCGTTTTTCGCCCTTACCGGATCCTCCCATTCCACGAGATACGAGATCTCATGATTGATAACCCCGATATTCAACCCCAGGAGCTTGTAAATAGGGCCCATCCATAACGCGTCGCGCCTTGCCAGGTAGTCATTTACCGTGACCAGGTGTGCCCCGTTACCGGTGATACCGTTTAGATAGAGGGGCAAGGCGGCTACGAGCGTTTTTCCTTCTCCCGTTTTCATTTCCGCAATCCTGCCCATATGGAGGACAAGGCCGCCGATCAGCTGTACATCGAAAGGGCGCATTCCGAGCGTCCTGCGGGACGCCTCCCTCACCAGCGCGAACGCCTCGGGGAGAATTTCGAGGAGCACTTCCCCTGATTTTTTAAAATGTTCCTCGTCGGATGCATCGCCGTTTCCGTTGAGACTGTTTTTTATCCGTTCCTTGAACTCCTCGGTTTTCTCCGCAAACGCTTTGTTGGGTAGGTTCAAAAAATCGCTCTCGTATTCGTTGACCTCATCCACCATCGCGCCCAGTCTTTTGATCTCCCTGTCGTTCTGGGAGCCGATAATTTTCTTCATTATGTAAGAAATCATTTTCTAATAAGCCTCCGATATGTATAAACCGTTAAAAGTATAAGTGTAAAACCCTGGCATCACAAATTTTGCTTACTTATACGCCTGATGGACGGGTGTCGGTTTCATAGTTCGAAATTTCCGGATAATTACGCCTGTTTCGGCGTGGTTCAGTTGAGATCGACCGAAACTACAGTCGAAGTACCCGTCCTGTTGGATGTTATGCCGATCAGGGAGTTTACTTCCTGCATGGTCTTTTTGTTATGAGTTATCAAAATCACTTGGGAATTGCTGTCTATTTCTTTAACGAGTTCGATGAAATACGAAGTGTTTCTGTCGTCGAGCGGGGCGTCTATCTCGTCAAAAAGCAGGAAAGGCGCCGGTTTTATCAGGCAGGCTGCTATTATGAGGGCGATCGCCGAGAGGGCCTTTTCGCCTCCCGAAAGCAGGCTGATGGACTGGAATTTTTTGCCCCGGGGCCTGACCATGACCTCCACCCCGGACTCAAGCATATCGTCGGGCTCCGTCAGCACCAGTTTGCCTTCCCCGCCCCTGAACAGGCGGCTGAATATCTCCTGGAATTTCTGATCCATGAGCTCGAAGGTTTCGCTAAACCTCTTTTCGGACTCCTTGTCGATCTTGCTGATAGCCTTCCCGAGCGAATTAATCGCCTGGGTGAGGTCATCCATCTGCTCGTTGAGGAATGTGTACCTTTCGTCGAGCTTGTTATATTCCTCGGGAGCCAGCAGGTTCACGGGTCCGAATTTTTCGATCTGAGCCTGAAGCTTTCTCAACCTGGCTTCCTCTTCCGGGAGATTTATGTTCATGAGATCCTGAGCGTCGGGAGAGTCTCTATCGGCCGAGCTTAATCCGATTTCGGACAGATTGCTCCTCTCCATGATGCCGTTGATGTTCTCCGACTCGATCTGCAGGCTGTTGAGGTCGAGCTCGAGGGAATTGTTTTTGAGTCTCAGATCGGATAACAGGGCATTCAGGCTTTCCCTCTTTTCGTTTGTCGCTGCGATATCCTGCAGGAGAACGCTCCTTTCGTTTTTCAAAGCCAAGAGCTTCTCTTCGTTTTCCGTAAGGACGATATTGATGCCGCTTATCTCTTCTACCGTGTATCTGTCTTTTTCAATGAAGCTCATCTTCTCCTGCTTCTTTTCCTCTATGTTCCTGGATTCGAGCAGGAGCCGGTTATCAATGTCCCTTATCCTGTTTTCAAGCTCGGTTAAATCCTCTAGAAGGCTTTTTTCCTTTTCGGCTAGAGAGGCGCACCTGACCTTCTTTTCCGCGATTTCCCTTTCAACCGAGCGCTCCTCTTCTTCAGCCCTCTTGATTTTTACCTCGATTTCCCCGAATCTTTGCTCCAGGACCGATTTCTCCGAATCGAGCCTGACTATCTTGGCCCTGGTCTCGTCTATAAGGACGAGCTTTTCGTCTGTCTCGGTATCGGTTTTTTTAAGGCTCTGGTTTATTATCTCGATGCGTCTGTCCAGTTTCTCAAGGTTATTTTTAAAATTAAGTATGTCTTTCCTCGTTTCCGCATCGCTGATTTCAATCTCGACAAGCTCGTTCTCATACTCCTTTATTCCGGAATTGAGGCTCCCTATCTCGAGCTCTCCGGCCTCTATTTCGAGAGTCAATTTATCTATCTCATTCTGGAGGTCGCCGATAACGATTTTGAGATTCTCGATTTCCCGTTTCCTCTCGAGCACCCCCGGCTGAGCCGTGCCGCCGGAAATAGCTCCGTCCGAGTGCAGACAATCGCCCTCAGCCGTAACGAAAGACGCGCCTCCGCCCGCTCCCGAGCGCAGTTCCAAAGCCTCATCGATCGTGGAAACCATATATACGCTCTTGAGCACGTTCTCGATTATGCCGAGTTTGTTATCGAGGGAAACAATGTCGGAAAGCGGCTGCGCATTGACCGGGTTTCCGTTTGACGTTGCTAACGCTTCGTCGCTCCTGGCCGAAACGAATGTTCCCCTGCCGAGGGAGCGCTCTCTCAGAGAACCTATAGCTTTGAGCGCCTGGGCGTTTTCCTCAACGAGGATCCATTTGATCTTATCCCCGAGCGCGGCTTCCACGGCTCGTTCGAATCCTTCCGGGACCGAGATAAAATCCGATACGGTTCCGAGCACGCCGTTACCCTTGTGTTCGAGTATGAAGTTCCTTATTCCCTCCGGGAGCCATTCGTAATTCGCCTGTATCTGATGAAGCGCGGTGAGCCTCGACGCATTTTCCTTGAGACGCTCCATAAGCGCGTCGCTTTCACCCCGTTTCTGTCCCTGTATCTCTTTGACGGACGAAAGGGACGCCTGAAGGCGGTCTCTGGAGCCGGAAACATTGTGCTTCTTTGATTCATTCTCGGCCAGGGTTTGCTCGAGCCTCGAGATTTCATCCGCTGCGCCTTTGCGCTCTAGGTCTATTTCGACAAGCTCATTTTCGATTCCCTCTTTTCTTGAATAGAGGTCTTTTAATTCCTTCTCGTAACCCAATGCCGCACCTTTGATAGAGCTGTATTGGTCAAGGGTTTTAAACAGAGAGGCTCTTATCTCCTGGTGTTCGGTGCGGATTTCGGAGAAGCCGGCCTTAATTGATGACAATGTGCTTTCTTTCTCTTCTATCTGGGCTTTCTCACTCTGTAATTCGGATTTCACTTCTTCGAGAACCCTTTTTTTGATTTCTGTCTGCGCCGCCAGGTTCCTGCTTTCACCGGCGAGGAGGACGGATTCGCTTTCTATTTTTTCTATGAACCTCTCTATACTCGATATTTCCGTCTTGATTAACTCTTGCGAGGATATTTTTGATTGGAGGTCGGTCCTGGTCCTGTAGATTTCGTTTTCAAACTCTCTGATTTTATCGTCCGTAATGAATGACTGGTTATTTAATTTCTTGACGAGGTTAACAATCTGTATGATCTCTTCTTCGGATTTGGCTATAGACTGGTCGACTGCTGCCTTTTCTTCAAGCACGGCTTTCATTTTCTTCTCAAGCCTCTCGAGCCTCGCCCTCAGTATTCTGGCTTCGAGCCTCCTCGCTTCTTCCGATATTTCCCTGAATTCTTCGGCGTGCTTGGCCTGAAGGCTGAGTGTATCCATCTGCCGCTTCACTTCGTTCGTCATGTCTTTTACACGGCTCAGGTTCTCCTTTGTCGTTTTGATGCGCGTCTCCGTTTCCCTCCGCCTTATCTTGTACTTCCTGATTCCGGCCACTTCTTCGATGAGTGTCCTTTTATCCTCGGGTTTCGCCGTGATCATCTGATCCACTCTGCCCTGTCCGATGACGGAGTAAGCCCTGGCGCCCGACCCGGTATCGATGAAAATGTCCGTGATGTCCTTAAGCCTGCATGAGACCCCGTTCAGGAAGTATTCGGTATCGCCTGACCGGAAGACCCTGCGTTTGATTTCCACCTCCTCGAAATTGTAGCTCGGCACCCTTTCCATGACGAGAGATACCTCAGCCATCCCGAGGGGCTTCATAAACTCGCTTCCGTTTGAAATCACCTCTTCCATTACATTCGCTCTCAGCTGCCTCGGATTCTGCTCGCCCAGTATCCACCTGATGGCGTCAAGCACGTTCGACTTGCCGCAGCCGTTGGGTCCCACTATCGCGCTCAGGCGTGTATCGAAATGAATCCGTGTCTTTTCGTAGAATGATTTAAAGCCGGTAATTTCCAGGGATTTGATTTTCATCGCTGATGTATTTAGTGAAGATAATCAAAAGTTTAAAAAAAGTAAATAACCCGAGCGAGAAGCCGGCTCCCGGCGGATACCGCGGCATAGAAATTCAATTATTTCTTAAAAATGCTGGACCAGAACTTTTTTTCGACTCTTTTATCGTTTTTACTTTCTGTTTTGCGTGTATTGATGAGGCGGATCTCTCGTTTTGCTTCAATATAATCCGGATCCAGTTCGAGGGCCTTTTCGTAATACCTTTCCGCCTTTTTCGGATCGTTCGTGAACTTGTATACGGACCCCAGGTAGAAATAATTTTCTGGTATCTTTTCGTTCATTTTTAAAGCTTTTTCCAGGGACCCTTTGACTTCTTCGAGGACTGCTGACTTGTCCTCTGCGGCGAGGAACCGGGTCCATGCGTGTGCCCCCAGATATGCAGCTTCATCGGGGTTCATGTTTACCGCTTCCCTTATTTTCTTTTCCGCTTCGACATAATCCCGCTGTACCAGCAGAGTAATGCCTTTCTTAAAAGCCATTTCCGCTTCATATATGTATTTAGCCTGGGTTTTGAGCTCGGCAAGCTCCTCATGGGAGTCGTATTGCTTCCTTTTGTCAGCTTCCGAAAGTGTTTCGTAAGCGGTCGTGACTCTTGTGAATATTTCTTCCGCCTTTACCTTTATTTCGTGGTCCGCGTTAGGGTTGACGTCGGGATGGTAAAATTTTACGAGTTTATAATAGGCGTCTCTAATTTCTTCGGTCTGGGCTTCCTGAGTCACTCCCAGGATTTGGTAGTAATCTTTTTCGTCCATCGTAGAATAGAATTCCGTTACCCGCTCATTAAACGCGGCGGAATGAGTTTTCCCCATCCAATCATTCTGTGTGTCGCCGGCATTTGCGGGGCCCGGAGACTGGTCTGCTAAAATCAACTCGAATTCCTCAGCGTCCGCAGTCTCGCTGATTTCCGTATCCGTTTCCTTTTTGTCTACGGCGTCCGTGTAAGGCTGAAACAGGTCGTTTATGCTGCCGGAAGACGGTGTATGTTCCTGAGTCGAGTACCGGTCAGAATCTCTTTCCAGCTCCAATTCCGGCTCGGGGCTCAAGCTCTCGGCCTGAACGCTTCCCTGCTCCTTCGGGTTAAAGGCGGACTCCTCGTCAATTTCCGTATCGGGCTCGGCGGGCTCGGGACCCAAGTCGAGCTCGATTTCATAGCCAGGTGTGCTTTCCTCAGTCAGCCATGGGGTTTTTCCTTCACCCCGTTCACCAAGATCAATATTATCGGTGCTCCCTTCAGAAGCCGTATATTGGTTTTCGGACCTCGCCTGTGCCTCCGGGGTCTCGGGCATGTAAAAGGCCCGTTCCTTCCAATCGTCTTCATGCTGGCGCAGGTCGGATGTTTCCTCAGAGGCCTCGTGATTCCCGTCTTCCTCATGTGACCCGGAGGCGGGCTCAAAAAACTGCGCATCGCCCTCTGCCCGGTTTTCCCCGGCTATTTCGGAAACCGGGGATATTTCCACCGTATCTGCGGATTTATTTGTAATTAATTCTTCACTCCCGGTTTCGTGTCCGCTCTCTGCCCGCGCTTCGGGTACCGGATCTTTAGACGCGCCGAACGGAAATCCCCCCGCGTCATCCGTGCCGGCATCAGCCTGAGCGGTCAGGTTTAAAAAGGCTGATTGTATGTCTTCGCTCATGCTGAACGCGTTTTCGGCATCCGATGTAAACCTTTGAGTTTCTTTTGATTCCCCGGCCGCTTCCTTTTCCCTGACGAGCTTTTCAATAGAGGCTCTGCCTATCGCGTCCGGTGAAATTCCGGAGATGCTCAGCAGTTTGAACAGGGAAAGAAAGTATAAGAGCTTAAGGGTTTCCGGTTTATCGAGCCTCGATGTTTCGAGCACATCCTTTACGGTCGACCTCTCCTTTAAAAGCTGTACAAACCGGAGTTCTTTGGGTTTGAGACCCAGGCTGTTAATATCGCTCTTTAATTTAGGGTCAATTTCGATTACCGGGTTTCTTTCATCCAGGCTCTCCACATCTATATACCTTTTAACCCCTTCGTAAATTACCTTGGACAAATTGACCTGATATGAAACTATCCTGTCTGCGAAATCATCACCGCTTTTAAAAACATATTTTCCGTTGATGTAATAAAACCCTCTCAGTATTTTTTCCTGTATCTGAAATTCGAGAAAACTGTTGAGTTCGTGAGGGGACGTTATGCCCATTTCGAACAGTATTTGTCCGAATTTCTGTTTGTTCTTTGTGGCGATGTCCAGAGCCTTCTCGTATGTTTCCTCATTTATCTTGCCGCTGTCGAGCAGTATTTTCCCTATCGCCGTTTCGACGTCTCCTCCCTCTGCGAAAACCGGGCTGCCGTTTATAAAATAAATTATCAATTCGGTATTCGAGGTAATGGATAGAATCCCGCTTCTTTTCTTGGTGTAGATATCGACGAGCAGACTCGGATAAAACGTGGAGCCGAGGCTCCCCTCGTCTTCGGTGTCGGGTGATTCTTCAGTCACTGGATTTGAGTAGTTGTGTCTGAGGAAGTCGAAAAGGGAATTAATCCGGGATTTATCGTCGAAGATCAATACGGCTTTGGTTCCTTTTTCCGGCCCCTCAATCCTCGTGAAGTCAATAATCTCGAATTCATTTGAATTTTTTATCGCATTTATGTGGTTCTCGACCGATCCGCGAGCCGTGAGCTCCAGAATGGTCAAATCGGGTTTTTCATAAAAGAGTCTGTCGATGCCGTCTTTGTAATTTAAGACTACGGTGACATATAGCTCTCTTAGAACCAGGAACTCCTTTATGATGTAGCAGTAATCCGCGTCTGATCCGATTATAAGAGCTCTTTTAGACAATTATATATGTCCCCTTATCCCAGCTATCATCCTTGAGAAGGAAATAATTCGGCGTTCGGTACGATTTCTGCCTTTCGTCTCAGGTCCTGTATCATTTTCTGTATAACCTGAGAACGTTGGTTCTGCAGCTCCTGTTCCATCAGTGCATCCTTAACTCCCTTAAAATCCTCAGGGTCTGCGCTTTTTATTTCTTTGATTGAAACTATGTAGAAGTTGTCCCCGTTATTATAAATCTTGTTTGAAACGCCCGATTTATCGCCCATCTCAAAAGCATCCACGGTCAGCTCCTGAGAATCGATCTGCGGCACAGTCTCCGTGCGTGAGAAAAAGCCCGTCTCCTTAAGGTCCAAACCGAGCTTTTTTGCTTCGGCCGTCAGGTTTTCTTTTTTGACCGTCTTTAATTTCCCTAGCGTCTCCTCGGCTTTTTTCCTTGCCTGCAGAGTAGATTTTTCAAGTTTTACGGATTGCGCCGCTTCCTCCTTGGACTCCTCGAAGGGTTTCTCGCGGGGAGGGATAATCTGCTTTACCTCCATGACCCATACGGTGGTCCCGACCGGCACTATCGACACTTTGCCTTTTTCCATCCCGAAAGCCTGACGCGTGATCGATGGCGGTATGTCTGTCATGTTATCCTTTGAAGAGAACGGCTTACTCTCGGCAATCGAATCTGCCGAGTACTCTTTCGCAAGGGCGTCGATATTGCTATTTCCCTTGTCCGGATTTTCAACCTTGGACATGAACTGCTGGCGGAGGGCTTCTCCCTTCTGTGCCTTGAGCTTCGATTCGATGTCCTTTTTTACATCCTCAAGCGGTAACGGTTTTCCTTCCGGGGACTGGAATTCTTCCGGATAGGCCTTGTAGTAAGAGCTGATTTCATCGTCCGGAATTTTGATATTCTTTTCAAACGATCCGGGGCTCAGCGTGAAATACCTGATTGTCCTGGTCTCGGGTGTTTTGAATTCGGCCTTGTGTCCCTGATAGTACTGCTTTATCTCTTCTTCGGACGGTGTGTAGGAGTCGATAAACTCTTTCCCCGAGAAGGATATATAATAGAGGTTTACCTTCTCGTTCTGCCTCTTGTAGACGTTAAACAAATTCTCGTCTGTAATAATAGTCGTTTCGTCTATAAAATTTGCGAGTTTCTGGGCGAGCAGATTTTCTCTGTAGGAATTCTCGAATTCGCCCACGTCCTGCTTGAGAGCCTGCTGGATGAATTGCTTGTACCTCTCCCTGCCCACGAACTTTCCGTCGATCTGGAAATTCGGGTCTGACTTAATGGCGTTGTCCAGCTCCTGATCCGTTACTTTGAACCCGAGCTCCCTTGCCTTCTGAGCGAGAAGCTTTAGGTTGATCAGGTTATTCAGAGCGATTATGTTGATTTGGTTGAGGTATTCCTGCGGGATTTCGCCTTTCTGGCTGAATTGCCTTTTCAGGTTATCCCTGAGAAGGTAGAAATTAATTAGGCTAACTTGTTCCCCGTTGACCTCTGCCGCGACCCTCTTCGGGACACTCGTTAGATTGCCGATATTGCTCAGTCTGTATCCGATGCCTATGATAAAGGTAAAAGCTATAAGAATTAAAATGCCTCTTATAAACCAGCTGTTCCGGTTCCTTATAAAATTGAGACTCATGTGATAGTTTTCCCCTTTTGTGTGCTAAATTCTTATAAAAATCTATATCACTTCCTCTTCAGTTTCAACAAGCCGGGATTTGTGCCGGTCATATACGCCCGGTAATCCTTGTTAATCTTCCGATTATCCCGTGCCTCTCGCTTATGGAGAGGACGATCGGGGGGCGGATTGACTTGACAGTTCAGGCACGCTCAAATATTCTTAACCCCTTCCTAAAGACGGAGTAATTACCATTAAAAAATGGCTTTTCATTTTCTCTTTTCTTGAAGGTTTGCCCGAATGATTACTGCCCTTGGCGGAGGAGTCGGGGCCGCTAAATTCCTCGAAGGTCTATCTGGAGTAATAGGCGATGAATCGCTTTCTATAATCGTAAATACCGGCGACGACATAGTTTTGCACGGACTCAGGATTTCCCCCGACGTCGATACCGTAATATACAGGCTTTCCGGCCATATAGATAAGCAGAAAGGGTGGGGAATAGTTGATGATACGTTTAACAGCCTCACGGCGCTCGCGAGATTCGGCGGTGAGACCTGGTTTAATATAGGGGACGTCGATTTTGCGACCCATATTTTCCGCACACATATGAGACAGTCGGGCTGCCCTCCTTCGGAAATCACGTCGAAATTAGCGAGCTCGTTCGGAGTAAAGGGAAATATCAGGGTCATGCCCATGACCGATGAGGATGTGGAGACATGGATAGTTACGAACGAAGGAGAGATGCATTTTCAGGAATATCTCGTTAAACAAAGGATGAGGCCCGATGTCATTAAGGTGGTCTTTAAAAACATCGAAAGGGCGAAACCCTCTCCCGGCGTAATCGAGGCGATCAGGGACGCAGGGTTAATTATTCTTTGTCCCAGTAACCCTATAATAAGCATAGGCCCGATACTTAATATAAAGGGCATCGGGGAAGCCCTCAGGAACACTCACGCAAAGATTATCGCCATAAGCCCCCTTATAGGGGGAATGCCCCTCAAGGGGCCCGCGGATAAGCTGATGAGGGGTTTGGGGCTTGAGGTTTCATCGGCACAGATTGCGAGGCTTTATCTGGACTTCCTCGACGTGATGGTGATAGACAGGGAAGACGCCCGGGAGGCGGGACGAATAAGCGAAATGGGCATTAAGCCCCTGGTTATGGATACCCTGATGTCGGACCCGGCTAAGGCGGCCAAGCTTGCTTCCGCCGTGCTCTCGGAGGCCTGACGGTCAACCGGTTCTGCTTGACAAGTTTTGCCTGTTTATGCAATCATTAATAGCTTAATCCGGGGTGATATCGGTCAGAGGCATCGTTTTCATTAAGACTTTAATCTAAATATGTACTCGGTCATGTATCTGGTTGGGAGAAAAATGGCTTCTCTTGATAAAAAATCGGATTGTTATTCGGGGAAAGCTCCCGCGGATTATTTATCCGGGATGCTTGGCGGCGTGTCGGAACTCCTGAGAAAACCTTCGGGAGGGGTCGAAGAAATACTCCTCAAGGCTGAGAACGGCGGTCCCCTGAGACGGGAAGACGCTATTTCGCTCTCAAGACTGGATAGGAAAGAGATCCCGTTCCTCCTTCTTGCCGCATCCGGGATCAGGGACAGGGGGAAGGGGAGAACGCTTACTTTCTCGAGGAATGTATTTGTTCCGCTTACGCAGCTCTGCCGTAACCGCTGCGGGTACTGCACCTTTAAATACGAGCCCGGGGAGGGCCCTTTATTTCTTATGCCCGGGGAAGTCGTGGAAATGGCGAAAAAAGGGGCAAGTCTCGGCTGCACCGAATTATTATTTGTTACGGGGGATAAACCCGAGCTTATATACCCCGAATACCGCGAGGCGCTCGGGAAGCTTGGCTACAGGAGTACTGCCGAATACCTGATTGCGATGGGGGAGGCGGGGCTCAGGGAGAATATATTCCCTCATACCAATCTCGGACTGGCTACGAGGGATGAGCTTCAGGCCTTCAGGGAAACGAATCCGAGCATGGGCTTGATGCTCGAGAACATAAGCCCCCGGCTGCTCAAAAGGGGGGAGGCCCACTACGGGTGCCCCGACAAGGTGCCCAGGCAGAGGATGAAGACTATGGAGATCGCCGGGGAGCTCCGGATTCCATGGACTTCTGGGATACTCGTCGGTATAGGCGAGACATGGGAGGAGAGGATTGACTCCCTCTATGCCCTTAAGGAGCTTAACGACGGGTTCGGTCATATCCAGGAAATAATCATACAGAATTTCAGCCCCAAGCAGGGAATTCTTATGGAGAAGTACCCGCCGCCTGACTTTATAGATATGTTAAAGATAGTGGCCATCGCCAGGCTAATTTTCGGCGAGGGTATGAACATACAGATACCGCCCAACCTTAACCCCGATACTTATCCCCTGTTCATACACGCGGGCGTTAACGACCTCGGAGGTGTTTCTCCGCTTACTATAGATTACGTCAACCCGGAAGCCCCATGGCCAAAGCTCGAAAGAATGAAGAATGTTATAGAGGAAATGGGTTTCACTTTGAGGGAAAGGCTTCCCGTGTACCCCGAATTCATAGACCATAAACACATAAACGACGATCTGCTCAAGCTGGTTGGAGATTCCGTAGACGAGCAGGGTTACGTTCCGCTTGAGGAGGCATCCTATGGAGCATATTAAAGAGGCAGTCGAACGGATTGAAGAGAACAGGAGCCTGGGGCTTGACGGCATTCTGGGAAAGGTCAACGGAACCACCGGCAGGATATTGAACAAATCACTGTCAGGCGAGGAGATTTCCGTCCGGGAGGCGGAGGATCTGTTTAACATAACCGATCCTGACGAGCTCTCCGCTCTCGCTATAACCGCAGACGAGATAAGGAAGGAGGACGTGGGGGACGTCGTTACTTATGTGGTAAACAGGAATATAAACTTCACGAATATTTGCAACACCTATTGCGGCTTCTGCAATTTCATGGCCCCGGAGGGGGACGAGAGGGCGTACTTTCTTTCTATGGACGAGATAGCAGACAAGGTGAAGGAGGCCTGGGATATAGGTGCGACAGAGGTCTGCATGCAGGGCGGTATGCATCCTGATATCGACGGTAATTTCTATATAGAGCTTATTAAGGCTGTTAAGAGGGCTGTCCCCGAAATGCACACGCACGCCTTCTCGCCGTTTGAGATTTATTACGGCGCGGAGACCCTCGGTATCAGCGAAGAGGAGTTCATCGACAGATTAAAAGACGTCGGCCACAATACCTTCCCCGGTACTGCAGCCGAAATACTCGTCGAAGAGGTAAGGAAGATAATCGCCCCGAGGAAGATGCCGACCGAAGCATGGATAAGGATAGTCAAGAAAGCCCATAGGGCTGGCATGCGTACGACTTCCACCATAATGTACGGCCATGTGGACAAGCCTCACCACTGGGCGGAGCACATCGGTATTTTAAGGGATATCCAGAAAGAAACGGGAGGGTTTACGGAGTTCGTCCCCCTTAGATTCATACCCTGGAACACGAGGCTCTATAAGCATTCGAAGGGCAAGGTGCAGGAGGGTCCGGGCGATCTCAACCAGCTCAAGATGTACGGAGTTTCGAGGCTCATGCTCAGGGGCTGGATAAACAACATCCAGGTCTCCTGGGTCAAACAGGGTCCCGAATTTGCACAGTTCTCCCTTACCGCGGGCGCAAACGATTTCGGCGGCACGCTCATGGAAGAGCAGATTTCGCGCTCCGCCGGGGCGAGCTACGGGCAGTACTTCCCGCCCGAGGAGTTCAGAAGGCTTACGTGGGAGATAGGCAGGATACCAGCCGAAAGGACGACGACCTACGGCATCCGGCAGGTCTTTGATGAAAACGACGCTCGCAGCTAGTGGTTTATTCTTTTATACCGGGACGATTTCAGCGTAAAGATCGTATATATCCGCCTTGGTAATCCTTAACTTCACAAGGTCGCCTGTTCTTAAAACGTCAGTTCGCTTAATATATGTATGCCCGTCCACTTCAGGGGCCTGAGAGGGAATTCTTGCAATATAGTTCCCGTTCTCTCTACCCTCGATGAATCCTTCGTGTATCGAGCCGATAAGGGAATTATTTTTTCTCAGTGACACTTCCGATTGGACTTGCATGAGCCTCTCGTATCTTTCTTCTTTTACCTCGTCGGGTATCTGATGATGCATCCCGCCTGCGGGAGTCCCTTCTTCCTGAGAGTATTTGAATGCGCCCGCCCTGTCGAACCCGGTTTCCTCGACGAAATCCAGGAGCTCTTCGAATTCCTCATCGGTCTCTCCGGGGAATCCCACTATGAAAGTCGTGCGGAGGGTCAAATCGTCTATACGGCTTCTGAGCCTGCGAATTATATCCCTGATCCGCTTGGCGGGTGTCTTCCTGTCCATCAGGCTCAGTATCCTGTCGTTTATGTGCTGAAGCGGCATATCGATGTACGGCAGTATCTTTTCTTCCCCTGCAATGAGATCGATGAGCGAATCCGATAACCCCCACGGGTAGCAGTAATGAATCCTGATCCACTTTATGCCGTCTGTTTCGGCGAGCGCTCTCAGCATATTCTCGAGGCTAGTCCCGATGTCCCTTCCGTAGCTCGTCATGTCCTGGGCTATGAGGTTTATCTCCCTTACGCCGCGCAGCGCGAGGCTGTTGACTTCCCCGGCGATTGATTCGACGGTCCTGCTTTTCATTATGCCCCGCATTTTCGGGATTATGCAGAATGAGCACGTCCTCGAGCATCCTTCGGAAACCTTGACATAAGCATAGTGAGGCGGGGTGAGGAGCACTCTCGGCGTATCGGGGTCGTAGAGAGTCCCGGGCGGGTTAAGGTGTATTTTTTCACCCGGTAGATCCTTTAAGGCCTCATTGATCTTGAGCAGGTTTCCCGTGCCCCAGAACGCGTCCACTTCCGGCAGCTCGCGGCTTAACTCCTTTGAATACCTTTCGACAAGGCACCCCGTAACGATCAGCTTCCGGCAGCTTCCGTTCTCTTTCCTCTTCGAGAGTTCGAGTATGGTATCGACGGATTCCTTTTTTGCATCGCCGATGAAGCCGCATGTATTGACGATTATTACTTCGGAGTCTTCTTCAGTCGAGATCTCGTGTCCGGCAGCTTTTAACGCCCCCGTGATGATCTCGCTGTCAACAAGGTTTTTGGAGCAGCCGAGGCTTACAATCGATATCTTCATGCGCGTCTCTTAACTATGTGCGAAACCCCGCCCGAATCGAGTGTAAGTATGACTTCTCCCTCGTCGCTCTTGCCGAATGTTTCGAAAGCCACTTCTTCCAGGTATTTCGATATGATGACGTCGAGGCCCCTTGCGCCCGTCTGTCTCCTGAGCGCTTCCTCGATTATGAAATCGATCACCATGGGTTCTATATGCAGCTTGAACCCCTCTTCCTCGAATTCCCTCTGATAGTTCTGTATCTTGATCTGGATAATCTCCTTGAGCGTGTTTCTGTGGAGCGGGGTGAACGGCACGATCCTGTTGAATCTCGAAATGAGCTCCGGGAGGAACCCGAACAGATGAAACTTCGTTATGTCGTCCGCTTCCTCCTCCGTGAGATTATACGCTATGGAGTCCTCGTCCCCCCTGTTTTCCTCGAGCGTCTGCAGGAACCCCAATCCCCTTTTTTCAAGGAGGCCCCTTATGCCGGAAAATGCTCCTACGGAAAAGAAGGTGATATCACGCGTCGAGATGAGCGCGCGGGGTCCCCTGCTCGAGAACCCGAAGTCAAGCGGTATCTGGACGTCCGTGCCTTCGAGGATTTTAAGGAGCTCCCTTTGAACGCCGTACCCCGAGACGTCTTTCGTTGTGCCCTGCCCCGCAAACCTGGCGCTGCTGTAGGCGCCGGCTATCTTATCGAATTCATCGAGCACTATAACCCCGCATTCCGCTATGTCTATGCTTTCGTTGGCCGCATATACGAGCTGCACGAGTATATTTACGACGTCGTCGCCTACATAACCCGATTCCGTGAATTTAGTCATGTCTATGATAACGAATGGGAGCTTGAATATCTCGCCGAATAGAAGCTCGATGAGGTAGGTTTTGCCGCATCCGGTAGGCCCCATCAGGATGGTGTTCGGTCGCGGCGGCAGGCTGGTCCTCGGCGTATTTTTCATGTGGAGGAGCTTCAACCTTTTTACGTGCCTGTACGAGGCCAGCGACACTGCCTTTCTGGCCTGAGGCTGACCCCTGTAGCCAAGCTTCTCGAGTTCGGTGAATATCTTTTTGGGCGAGGGAAGAGGGACGGTTTGAATGAAATCCTTGACGTAATAAACTTTTTCTCCCCTTCTCATCTAATAGCTGACCTCAAAGATTATAATTCTATAAATTTTACAATTTATTTGCAAGTGGTCTTTCATATTATACCAGCCCGCACAAATTACGATCATTTTTCCGGAAGGCGGGCCGCCGGATTTACAGGGAGGATGTAACTTTCTGCTTTAACTATGTAATTTAACCGTTTGGTACAGCGATTCTACCCCATTGACTAATTCCGGCATGGAACTTATAATTTGGCATAAGAAGTTAATAAATTACTTTAAAGGGGAGATGGATATGAAATATTTTGCGGTTTTAATACTGGGTCTTATGCTTTTCGCTTCTTCCGCCGGAGCCCAGGCTCCGCAGATAACGGACTACAAATACAACCCGGGCGACGCGCTTCATCCTTTCAAGCTCATGAGCCTGGCGTTGAGACCGCCTCTGGCTTTGACGAGCGTATTCGTCAGGGGTACTTACTGGGTGTTTAATTCCGACCCCATAAGAAGGGCGTTCAATATCGAGTACAACCCCACGATAAATATAGACGAGGATTATTGATTACTTATCTGTTTTGGTGATCCTGCCGGTTTTGGTATCGAGGGGGCTGATTTAATCTTGGAATGCTCAGCTTTTCATAAACATTTCGAGCACGGCTTTGCCTGCGTGTAATTTGTTCTCAGCCTGCTCGAAAATTATCGAGTTGGGTCCGTCCGCGACGTCGTCGGTAATTTCCTCCCCCCTGTGCGCAGGCAGGCAGTGCATTACGAGAGCATCTGGTTTCGCGTAGGAAAGCAGCTTTTTATTTAATTGGTAAGGCTTGAAGACTTTCTTTCTCTTCCCGGTATCTTTCTCCTGACCCATGCTGACCCAAACGTCCGTGTATAAAACGTCTGCATGGGCCGCAGCTTTTACCGGGTCGATTACGACCTCGATATTGGAGGCATCGATACCCCCCTTTTTATCACGCGCACTCAAATCCGGCTCGTATCCCTTGGGCGCCGCGATTGAGAGTCGAAAGCCCATTAATGCAGCGGCTCCGATGAGCGAATTCACTATGTTGTTTCCGTCGCCTATGTATGCGAACTTCATTTTTCCGAGGTCGATGCCCTTTTCTTTAATTGTAAAGAGGTCGGACACTATCTGCGTCGGGTGCTCGAGGTCCGTAAGCGCGTTTATCACGGGGACGGTTGCCGCCCTTGCAAATTCTTCGAGCCTCTCCTGTTGATATGTTCTCAGGATTACGCCGTCGAGGTAGGAGGAAAGGATCTTTGCAGTGTCGGCAATAGTTTCCCCCCTCCCAAGCTGCATATCGTTCGGATTCAGATAGAGCGAGTTTGCTCCGAGGTCGTTTATCGCGACCTCGAACGATACCCTCGTTCTCGTCGAGAGCTTCTCGAAAATAAGCCCGATCGATTTACCTTTAAGGGTAGTGTGGGCCTTGCCCGATTTCTTTTCGGCCTTGAGCTTGGCGGCCCTTTTAAAAAGGGATTCGAGCTCCTTCTTTGAAAGGTCCGATATACTGAGGAAGTGTCTAGGCAATAGGGACCTCTTTAAGCGACCTGCGGATTATTTTAATCGCGTGATCTATCTCTTTCCTGCCCACGATAAGAGGCGGGAGCATTCTCATCACCTTCTGCTCGGTGAGAATGGTGATAAGTCCGTTATTCGTGCATTTCCCGACCGCTTCCTTAGCGATTTCAGGGCTCCTGAATTCGATACCCAGTATCAGCCCTTTCCCCCTTACGTCCCTTATAAGCTCCCCGTACTCCTCTTTAACCGACCGGAGCCCGCTCAGAAAATACTCCCCCGTCCCCTCCGCATTGTCGAGCAGTCCGTCCTCTACAATTGTCTTCATTACGGCAATACCCGCGCTCATCGCAAGGGGGTTCCCGCCGAGTGTCGTACCGTGATTTCCGGGCGAGAAATGTCTCGCGACTTCATCCGTGGCGAGGACCGCCCCGCAGGGTATCCCGCCGCCCAGTGCCTTTGCAAGGGTCATGATATCGGGCTTTATCCCGTGGTGCTCGTAGGCGAAGAGCCTCCCCGTCCTGCCGAGCCCCACCTGTATTTCATCGAGTATAAGGAGCACGTTTTTACGCTTGCAGAGTCTCCTCGCGTCCCTTAGAAAATTTTTATACGGTATGATCACGCCGTTTTCGCCCTGTATAGGCTCCAGTATGACGGCGCAGACCTTTTCGTCGTCGAGAGCTTTTTCGAGAGGCTCTATCTTTCCGTACGGGACGGCCTTGAATCCCGGCACGAGGGGTTTGAAGCCCTTCTGATATTTTTTGTTCGTAGCGCTCAGCGCGCCGAGTGTCCTTCCGTGGAATGAATCGGTGGCATGTACTATTTTATATCTCCCCCCGTTGGCTCCCCCCCACTTCCTTGCGAGCTTTATCGCCCCTTCGTTCGCCTCGGCTCCGCTGTTGCAGAAGAACACCTTGTCCGCAAACGAGTTCTCGACGAGCATCTTTGCGAACTCGACCTGTTTCTCTATATGGTAGAGGTTGCACACCTGCACGAGCTTTCTCGACTGCTCGGAGATCGCCCGGACTACGTTCGGGTGGCAGTGGCCCAGGTTGTTTACCGCTATGCCGGTCACGAAATCCAGGTATTTTTTCCCGTCGGCGTCCCATACCCAGCAGCCCTTTCCCCTGACCATCGCGATCGGGTACCTGCCGTACGTGTTCATGATGTATTCGGAAGTTCCGGAAATTATCTCGTCCGTTCTCAAAGCAGTATCTCCGTCCCGATTCCCGCGTCGGTGAATATTTCGAGTATGAGCGAGTGCTCGATAGTTCCGTCGATGATGTGGACCTTCTGCACGCCGTCGTGGAGCGCTTCGATCGCGCACATGACTTTTGGTATCATGCCGCTTGAGATGATCTCTTTTTTAATAAGGTGCCTGGCCTGTGATTCGGTGATGCTCGAGAGGAGATTTTTTTCCTTGTCCATTATGCCGGGGACATTCGTCATGAGTATCAATTTGGCGGCTTTGAGAGCCCCCGCGATCTTTCCGGCCACGTGGTCCGCGTTTATATTGTAGGTCTTCCCTTCTTCGTCGAACCCTATCGGCGCGATTATCGGTATGAAGCCCGAGCTTTCGAGCACCTTTATCAGCTGTGGGTTTACGCACTCGACCTCTCCGACCATACCCAGATCGGCATCCTCCGGTATGTCGAGCCCGTTCTCGAGCGCGAACTTTTTCACGTCGAGCTTCCTCGCGAGTATCATTTTCCCTTCCTTGCCCGACGTGCCGACCGCTTTTCCGCCCATCGAATGTATGGTTTCTATTATCTTCTGGTTGACTTTCCCTACGAGGACCATCTCGACGACTTCCATCGTCTCCTCGTCCGTCACCCTGAGTCCGGCGATAAATTTCGACTCTATCCCCAGTCTCTTGAGGTGGCTCCCTATCTGGGGACCGCCCCCGTGAACGACGACCGGGTGGATGCCCACATATTTCATGAGCACTATGTCGCGCGCGAAGTTGGAAAGGTCGTCGTCCCCTATGCTCCCGCCGTATTTGATGACTATCGTCTGCCCGTAGAATTCCTTAATGTAGGGAAGGGCTTCTACGAGTGTTTTTGCCTTCTGTATTAGGTTTTTCATCTCCCTCTTTTTCCGCCGGAAAAGAAAGCTGATTATTATAAAGTAAATATGTATTTATGCCAATAAATTCTTTTGGTGTGCGCATAATAATTGCCAACAGTTGCGGAGCTTCCGTAATCGCCGGATACGGTTTAATCGAGAGCCGCTGAAACGGACAGAATATTTCCCCGGAGGGACCGTTAGGCGGATATTGATATCAGTCTTAACGGTCTTTCAGCGGGGAGAGAGATGAAATTCCTCAATCGCCAATACACGGTTTCCCTGTTATATTTTATGATCTCGGAGGTATTGAAATGTCTACGGATACGGAACACACAGATCTGGATATAAGCGAGAAGGGGAGGGCGAAGGACGGTACGGTGCTTTCCTCGGACAGGAGGCTGCTCATGCAGCTTCTCGCTTTCGGGAATTGCCATAACACCTTGAAACTAATAGAAGAATTGAAGAAGTCCGGCCTGGATTTCGCGCTTTATGCGGACATAAACGACCCCTACGGGATAGGCCTTCTGGCAGTGAGCGAGGCCCCCGATTTCTTCGTGGGAGAGCTGAGGGACTTTCTAAATGGCTCGGCCTTCACGGAGCTGACACCGAAACCGGAATACACGATGCTGGGGAGGACTTATTCGTTCGGGTACGAGCCGGACCTGGAAAAGGTGTTGATCGACAGGCCCAGGGAAAGGGTGCTCGACCCCGGGCTTCCGTGGGTGATATGGTATCCGTTGAGGAGGAATAAGCTATTCGAAACCCTGTCCTCAGAAGAGCAGCGTTCTGTTCTCGGCGAGCACGGGAAGCTCGGCTTTAAATTCGGGGACGCTGGGTACGGAAAGGACATCCGCCTTGCCTGTCACGGTCTCGACAAGAACGATAACGACTTCGTAATAGGGGTTCTGGGTAAGGAGCTTTACCCTCTCTCGATCCTCATTCAATCGATGCGGAAGACAAAGCAGACATCGATGTACCTTGAGAGCCTGGGGCCTTTTTTCATCGGGAAAGCGCTCTGGCAGAAGAAAATATAGCTTTGCAGTGAAGTGATCGTTCGATTCTATTTCTTTAGCTTTAGGTCCGGGCTATAACGCTCACTCGTACTCAAATCGATTGAGCTAACGGGCGATCTTATAAGATATATCTGCTCAGGTCTCTGTCTTTGACTATATCGGCGATCTTTTCCCTCACGTATGCCGCGTCGATCACTATACTCTGCTCGGCCATGTCTGGCGCGTTGAACGAAATATCGTCGAGCATTCTCTCCATTATGGTATGGAGCCTCCTCGCCCCTATGTTCTCGGTGGATTCGTTGACGGTCTGAGCGGTCTCGGCTATTTCCCGGATAGCGTCTTCCTTGAAAGTGAGTTCTATCTTTTCGGTGTTCAGGAGCTCCGTGTACTGCTTTATGAGGGCGTTCTTGGGCTGAGTCAAGATATTTACAAAGTCCTCTGTCGTAAGGGGCTCAAGCTCGACCCTTATAGGGAATCTGCCCTGGAGCTCGGGAATCAGGTCCGAAGGCTTCGATACGTGGAATGCGCCCGCGCCGATGAATAATATGTGATCGGTCCTCACCATTCCGTGCTTCGTGTTCACGGTGCAGCCTTCTATTATCGGAAGCAGGTCCCTCTGCACACCTTCACGCGAGACGTCCGGCCCTGCCGTGCTCTCCCGCCCCGCGACCTTGTCGATCTCGTCTATGAATATTATCCCCGACTGCTCGACCCGGTCGATCGCCATTTTGACGACGTTGTCCATATCGATGAGCTTCTGCGCTTCTTCCTGGATGAGCACTTCCATAGCATCGGGAACCTTGACCTTTCTCTTCTTTGTTTTTTTCGGGAAAAGATTCCCGAGCATATCCGAGATGTTTACGTCCATCTCCTCAAGACCCGTCGGGGAGAACACCTGTATGGGGAAATTCTTTGAAGTGACCTCTATGTCGACGAACCTTTCGTCGAGCCTGCCTTCCCTGAGCAGCTTCCGTAATTTCTCTCTCGTCTCGCCGCTCGTATCGGACGGCGTCTCCGAGCCCGTCCCCGTCGGGAACAGGAGGTCGAGCATCCTTTCTTCGGCCTGGTCTTCGGCTTTCGCCCTGACCGTATGCTTCTCTTCGTCGGTTACCATTTTTATGGCTATGTCGGCGAGGTCTCTTATCATCGACTCGACGTCCCTGCCCACGTAGCCTACTTCCGTGAATTTCGACGCCTCGACCTTAAGGAACGGGGCTTGGGCGAGCTTTGCGAGCCTTCTTGCGATCTCGGTTTTACCTACTCCCGTAGGGCCTATCATGAGTATGTTCTTGGGCGCGATTTCATCCTTTAGCTCGGGGGATACGCGCTGGCGCCTCCACCTGTTGCGGAGAGCGATCGACACTGCTCGCTTTGCCTTATTCTGACCGATGATGTACCTGTCGAGCTCTGAGACGATCTCTCTCGGAGTGAAAAATGTTTCGCTGCTCATTTTATTGAAGTTCCTCTACGGTGATTTTGTCGTTAGTGTAAATGCATATTTCGGACGCGATTTTCAGGGACTCCTCCGCGATTTCCCTTGCGCTCAGCTGTGAGTGTCTGGAAAGCGCTTTTGCGGCTGCCTGGGCGTAAGAGCCCCCCGAGCCGACCGCAACGACGTTATCGTCGGGCTCGAGCACGTCCCCGCTCCCTGATATGAGGAACATGCTCTCTTTATCGGCTACAGCCAGTAGCGCTTCGAGCCTCCTCAGTATCCGGTCGGTCCTCCAGTCCCTTGCGAGCTCTACGGCAGCCCTCTTGAGGTTCCCTCTGAACTCCTCTAGTTTGGCCTCGAACTTGTCAAAGAGGGTCATGGCGTCTGCCGTAGCCCCTGAGAACCCCACAAGCACCTTCCCCTCGAATATCTTTCTTACCTTTTTGGCGGAGTGCTTAACGGCGGCATGACCGAGCGTTACCTGACCGTCCCCGGCCATCGCGACCTTGTCTCCGATCTTTACGCAAAGTATTGTTGTTCCGTGGAAGTTTTCCATAATTATGCTCTCGGGTGTGTCTTATCGTAAATTTCCATTAATTTTTCAATCGACGTATGCGTGTATCTCTGTGTGGTCGAGAGGCTCTTATGACCGAGCATCTCCTGTATTGCCCTGAGGTCTGCGCCTCCCCCCAGAAGGTGTGTCGCGAACGTATGTCTGAGCACGTGAGGGCTCACGTTTTTAGGTATCCCGGCAAGCACGGCGTATTTTTTGATTATTCTGTCCACACTCCTGACATTGAGCCTGCCGCCCCTGGAATTGACGAATAAATGTTCTGCTGCGGGATTCATGCCGAGCCTGGCGTGTAAATATTCCCTGAGCGCCTGGGCCGCCTTGGAGCCTACGGGGACGATCCTTTCCTTGTTCCCCTTCCCCAGGACCTTGACCGTAAGGTTGTCGAGATCGAGGTCGTTTAAATTGATCCCCACGAGCTCGCTCACCCGGAGGCCGCTTGAGTAAAGGAGCTCGAGTATTGCGATATCGCGTAAGGTAAGCGCTCCTCCCGAACCCTCTATATCGAGAAGCTTGACGACTTCGTCTACAGTGAGGAATGTCGGGAGCCTCTTTTCTCCGTGAGGCGTGGGCACGAGCTTTGCGAGGTTATTTTTAACCGCCCCTTTCCTTATTAAAAACTCGAAGAAAGTCCTCACAGATGCCAGCTTCCTCGATATGGATGTCCTCGAGTTTCTGGTATAGAGCCAGCTTATGTACGCCCTCACCGGGGTTTCGTCGAGCTTTTCGAGATCTATACGGCCTTCTTTATCGTCGATCAACTTTTTTTCTTTTATCAAGCGGCAGAACTCGCCGATGTCGGTTATGTACGCCTTAACTGTGTGTTTTGAATAGTTTCTTTCGGAACTTAAATAATCCCTGAAATTTTGAACGAGCTGGTCCATGATATTAATCTCTATAATATAAACAGCACTTCTTATCTTTCAATGGACGGTGTTATTTAGGGTAGCAAAGCCGGAACGCGGTTCCCGGCTTATAATAATTGCTGTCCTCAGCTAATTTTATGCAACGAGGATGCCTTATAATGTTTAACTTGACATGGCCTAATTCTCGAACCCCGCATAATCCTTGGACAGCTCGTCATAAAATAAGCCTGACAGCGCAATCCTCTTTGCGCCAATGTAGCGCGCTCTGTAATACTCCTTGTTCATGCTGTCTATGGTTACCATGCGGGACGCGGAGGAAGCATGGATGAACTCGTCGTTCCCTATGTATATCCCGACGTGTGAAGGGTATTTCGCATATGTGTGGAAGAATACCAGGTCACCGGTATCGAGATTGCTTTTTGTTACACTCGAGCCGGCGCTGTAATAAATGTCTCTTGCCGTCCTGGGCAGGTAGACGTTAAATCTGCTGAATATTTTTTTCACGTATCCCGAACAGTCAATTCCCGTCGTGAGGTCATAACCTCCGAACTTGTAGGGCGCCCCAAGGTACCTCTTTGCCACCTGTATGATGCTCTCTTTTGAGAACCTTCCGTTTTGAACCTGCGGCTCCGAGTATTGGGACTGGCCGTTTGCGGTGTTCAGACGGCCGTTAGAATCTTGAACTATATTTGCTTTCGTTACGGCTAGGTATTCGGTTTCCTGGCGGCTGGAGCCGGGGATATAAAGAACCTGTCCGGCATTTATTGAATTCCCCTTGATGTTGTTCTCTCGCTTGAGTGCTTTAATCGTAACTCCGAAGCGTCGGGCTACACGGCCGAGAGAATCTCCCTGCTTTACAACATACTCTGCTTTCTGGGAAGAAGCCGCTCCTATGTTCTCCGCCGGGCTTTCCGAGGCCTCGGGGGAATACAGTCCGGGAATATTCAGTTTCATGCCGACACGGATATTATCGGCGGCAAGTCCGTTTATGTCCCTGAGCTCTCTTAGGGAAACGCCGAATTTCTTGCTGATTTTGCCGAGTGAGTCACCCGTAGCGACAGTGTATTTATAATTCGAAGAAGCGACCTTTCCCTGCGGGACAGGTATCAATAGTATGTCGCCCTTGTTTATTATGTCGTTTTTGAGAGCGCTTGCTTTTTTGATTTCCGCGACGGTGACGCCGAAGCCGTTTGCGATGCTGCTCAGAGAGTCGCCCGCCTTAACGACGTATCTTTTCTTAATATATATCTTCTCGCTCACGGGTTCGGGCGCGGTTTCCCTGACGACGATATCTTCGGTTTCTGCGGTGGCTTCCGTTCCGGGGACCATCAGCACCTGGCCCGCCCTCAAGCTGTTGCTCCTGAGTCCGTTCGCTTTTTTCAGGTCGCCCTGCGAAACCCCGAATTTGATAGCGAGATGCCCTATAGTGTCGCCTCTTCTCACTGTGTATTGCTGGGTATATTTCGCTGTCGTCGTTTTTTCAGCTTCCGGCACGGACCGGGCCTTTTTGTCCGTATCCTGTCCTGTCTCTTGCGCGGCTACCGGAGTCCCCGATACATTCAGGGCGAGTTTTTGTCCGATCCTCAGGTTGTCGGTTCTGAGATCGTTGCTCTTCTTAATGCTACCTACGGATACCCCGAATTTTTTAGCGAGGTCGCAGAGCGTGTCGCCCTTCTTTACGGTATATTCCGAAGGTATTTCTTCCCGGATTTCCGGTCTGTCCGCAGCTTCGTCCCGGTTTGCGGCTTCAGTCCCCGTATCAGGGGAGACGGCTTCTTTGCTGTTTTCTGATTGAGCTCCCGGAACCGTGAGTACTTGGCCGATCCGGAGTTTATTGCTGTCGAGGTTGTTGAGCGTTATTAATTCATCCGTGCTCACGCCGAGTTTTCCGGCGATCTCGCCGGGCGTATCGCCCTTTTGGACGACGTATTGCGCCTGCGTGACTTTTGCCGTTCCGGGGTTCCGCACCTCTTTTGTTTCCTGGATGTTATCTTGGGATTCCGCGGCGGCGGTTTTTACGGTATCGCGTGCCGCTGCTTGCGGTTGAGACCCGGGAACAATAAGTCTCTGCCCTATCCGGAGGGTCTTGCTGTTGAGGTTGTTTAATTTTATTAATTCATCGGTTCCGACGCCGAGTTTCTCGGCGATCTCGCCCGGCGTATCGCCTTTTTGGACGAGGTAATAACCGCTTTCCGTCCGTACTGATGTATCGGCGGCTGCAACCTTGACCGCCTGAGCCTGCCCGGCCTCTGCGGTTTCATCGGGTGCGGGGATTCTGAGTGTTTGACCTATCTGCAGCTTGTCGTTTTTGAGTCCGTTGGCCTTCTTAATGTCCCCGCTCGATACGTTGAATTTGAGCGCAATATGCCCAAGTGTATCGCCCTTTTGGACTGCGTATTCAGCCGGAACTGCGGAAGGACTTTTTACGGAGTCAGGCTCTTTGCCGGCGGCCTCAACGCTTGTTTCGGCTTTCGTCGGAACTTCAGCAGCCTTGACTGCGACGGATTCGGAATTTAAAGGAGGGATTAAGAGTTTTTGTCCGATTTGTAAGTTTGTGGTTTTTAAATCGTTTGCTTCTTGTAAGTCTTCGGCGGATACGCCGTATTTTCCCGCTATCTCACCTAGCGTATCACCGTTCCTTACGAAATATTCTTTATTAGTGCTGCGAGCGATGTTCTCGTCTGTTTTCTCTGTACTAACAGAGTCATCGATTGTTAACACATCGCCTATATCGAGCCTGTCGTTTTCCAGATTGTTTGTTGATTTTAATTCATCTACTGAAACCCCGAGCTTCGTGGATAAATCATAAAGGTTATCTCCTTTCTTCACCACGTATTTTTTGGCCGCTAGAGAAGTTGCCGGAAGGAGAAGAGCGATAAGTATAATTAAGGAATTCCTAAGTACCATACCCATACCTCCTGCAGAGACAAAAATCCTAATAGAACATCAATCCCGGAATTAAGCCCCGAGATCCGGTCATGCTTTTTGGTCTAGGTTTTCAAAGAACTAAGTAAACTACTTAAAATTAGCTGGGAGAGATTATACACGATTAATTTAGGATTTGTAAAGGGATTATGTGTTTATGGATAATTGGTATTTGCGGGGTTAAGAATTCCGCTTAGTTTCTTGTTTTTTTAAATTTCACTGCCTTAAGAAGGGTATATTCATCCTCAGCCATTCATCGAGAGGCAGTCCGAGAATATGCAGTATGATTATCGATCCGTCCTTGTCCTTTTCCCTGACCAGCACCTGTCTTACGAGGCGTGAAGCGATTTTTTCTATCTCCCCGTATCCGAGCCCAGTCGTATCGACAAGCTCGGTAAGCCTTATCGTTATAGTCCCCATCATCGGGACGCTGAATTCCGCATCCCCGGAGTACTCTATATTGAAGGTTACGTCGCAAGGGGCGTGACCGCCGGACGTTATATCCGATATCCCCACGATCCTTATATAGTCGAGTGTCGGCATTAAGATCTCCGTCTATAACTAAAAAGGCTCACTGCAAGTGTGGGGCCGGATTTATTCGATTATGTTGGTACAGATATATAGGAATTCATCCCCGAGTTCCCAGTTGATGGTTATTATCTGAATCTGGCCCTTGTCCTTGAGGTCGTTCAACGCCTCGACTACTTTTATCTTCGCCTGATTATAGTCGAGGCCGGGGTTTAATTCCATGATTGTCTGCGTGAGTCTATCTGTGTTGGTGTTCCCCTGGCCGGTGCCCCTGCAAAGGATATCGATCAACTGGGTTTCAAGCTCATTCATAACACCCTCCCGGGTTTAGACTTTCGGACGAGTTATTTATTCTACTCCCCCCGTCGTTCGAACGCTGTCTCTAACGGAAAATCTAAAACGAAATATAGTGTATTATAAAATAAAGTGCAATAATACATGCTCATAATATTCGATATCGCTATAACAGATTATGCATGACGGCGTTTGATGAAAGTCCTTATTTATACCCATGAGTTTCCCCCCTATCTGGGAGGTCTGGCGACTACGAGCTTAAAGCTTGCGAAGGGTATTTCCGGCTCGGGAATCGAGGCGGTCGTGCTTGCGCCCGGTTACGGCCGGGACGACGTTGAGGTTGACCGGCGGCTCGGATGCCGTGTGATCAGGATCCCGGGTCTCGGCAGTAAATGGATAAAGGCTCTCCCGCACGCCGACATTCTGCTCGGATGGCTTTTCCTGATGCTGGCTCTCCGCAATGAAAAACCGGATGTCGTACTGTTTATAACCGAAGAGGCCGAAGCCGCCGGGGGTCTTGTTCCCGGTATTTCGTTCATGCCGGCGGTCCGCGTTGCGGGCTCGGGTATCACCACGTGTTTTTACGGAAGTAGATTACTGAAAAGGATGATGAGGTTCCCGATGAGGAGGCTCTACGGACATGCAGGCGTCATCATTGCGGTCAGCAAAAATACCAAGCAGCTCCTGGAGAGCGTCGGCGTTCCCGGCGGCAGGATAACGGTCATATATAACGGAGTCGGTGAGGAACTGCTGTCTAAAGGGCCGGACAAGGAAAAATTACGCGGTCTCAGAGCGAAGTACGGAATACACGACGGGGCGAAGGTCATTCTTACTGTTGCGAGAGTGCTCCCGAGGAAGGGTCAGGATATGGTGATAAGGGCCCTCCCAATGATAAAAGAAGAATTCCCCGACGTCGTCTATCTGGTCGTGGGGGAGGGGAGGTTCAAAGAGAAGTTCGGGGAGCTCGCCGAGGATACGGGCGTAGGTGATTCCGTTATATTTACGGGGGGCGTTAATCACGACGAAATAATCGATTACATAGACCTCTCGGACGTATTCGTAATGCCGAGCAGGTACTGGGATAATAAGATAGAGGGTCTTCCCAACGCGCTCCTCGAGGCGAGCGCGAGGGGGAAGCCGGTGGTAGCCGGTAATCACGGAGGGTCGGCTGAAGCAGTGAAAAACGGCGTGACCGGTATCCTTGTCGACCCTGAAAGCGTGGCGGATATTGCGGATGCCGTGAAGTCTCTCCTGAGGGACCCGGAAAAAGCCCGCATGATTGGAGAAAGCGGCAGGGAAATGGTGAGGGAATTTCATACGGAAGACGGGATGATAAATAATTATGTCAATGCATTGAAGAATGCGGTTAAGGGGAAATCACACTAGCCGGTCTCACGTCGCGCCTCATGACTGAATCTCGCAGCATTCAGAAAAAACTATTTTTAAACGCTTCCTGGCTCTTCAGCGGCAAGGCGGCGGCCGGGGGTTTTGCGGCGCTCCAGACGGTTATTCTGGCAAGGTTCCTGGGGGTGACCGACTACGGTTTGCTTCAGCTCGTCATTGCATATATAGCAATGATGAATCAATTCTTCGACGTCAGGGTCTGGGAAACGGCTGTCAAGTATATAGGGTCATACTGGGAGCAGGGGGAGACGGACAAAACCCTCTCGATGATTAAGCTCTCGTATTTCCTCGATGTGGCGAGCGGCGCTGTTTCTTTCGTCATCGCGATTGTGACCGCAAAGCTAATAAGCAAATACGTGATTCACTCGCCCGAGGCCTATATCTATATCTGGATCTATGCCCTGGGTCTGTTTATAGAAACTGCCAAACTGACATCCGACGCAATACTGAGGGTGTTTGAAAAGTATAAGAAGATTGCCGTAATAAATTCACTCGAGAACCTGACGCAGCTTGTACTTGTAGCTGTCCTGCTCCTTATGGGATTGGGAATAAAAGGGGCCTTGTACGGCTTGATCCTGTCGAACTTTATTGCCGTCGCGGTGAGGATGTGGGCCGTCGGGAGTACGCTCCGCGAAAAAAACCTCGGGAACTGGCTTACTGCCGATATCTTCCTGATAAAGGGTCAGTGGAAGGAGATCGTGTGGTTCCTGGGCAATACGAGTATCATGGCGACTCTCAAGACAGGCAGCGACAAGTACCTGGGGATAATGGTGCTCGGCTTTTTTGCCGGGAAGGACGCAGTGGGTTTTTATAGAATAGCGAATTCGGTTTCCCAGATAGTAAACCGTATCGTGGATACGCTTTACGAGGCTATCTTCCCGGAGCTTATTAAATTTACTACTATGAATGCTATGGAGGAGTTCAAGAGTTTCATAAAAGAATCGACGAAGAACCTGATGAAGCTTATCGTGCCGATAACGCTCTTAATTATCGTATTCGCGGGGCCTATAGTCCGGATAGTTTTCGGTGAGGAGTACGTGCCCGCTACGAACGCGCTCAGAATACTCGCCTTGGGAGTGCTCATAGCGAGGTATACATACTGGATTAATCCGGCGCTTCTTTCCATGGGGAAGCCCGGTATAAGGACTGCATTTTATGTTGTTACCACAGTAGTTTATCTGGCGCTTATGTTGATTCTTGTTCCCCCTTACTCTTATGTCGGCGCCGCGCTCGCGTTTCTGGGGTTTGCAGTGATAAAGTCCGCGCTATCCTTCGTCGTATTCGGATATCTTATGAAAAAAGCGGGGGAGCAAAGTCTCTGATACTGGTGTATCAGCCCGTTCTATTTCTTTATAAGGCTGTTTTTCTCGATGAACTCGGCGATTAGCTCGGCCTGCTTTTCAGCCCCAAGCTCGTTGACATGCCGACCGTCGTGCCAGTATTTCTTGTCTTTGGGCATAACAGATGCAAAATCGAATAACGGGATGCCGTTGCTCGCGGCGACTTCCTTCATGACCTCGTTGTTCTCTTCGAAACCCTTCTGATAATACGGGGTTGACGCGTAGTCGTCGAGATACGGGGAATAGGCCCACGTCACGAACATGATGTCCACGTCGTTGGCCTTTGCTATGGCTACCATATTGTTCAGGTTCCTTCTGTAATATATGGGCGGGTTTTTTTTCAAGAGCTCCATAGGGTTGTGTTTGGCTACCGACACCGGGCCGTACGCTGTCTTCGGGGTGATGAAGTTTCCGATTCCGACCTGCTGCGTAACGCCCAATTTTCTCAGTATCACACGGAAAAGAGCGCTGTGCTCGAGGAAGAAGATCGAAGGGGGGTCCCACTGCTTCCTCCGTCCCGAATCGTCCCCCTTATAAGAGGCGGGATCGACAAACCGCGCATGTACGTCGTTCGTGCCTTCGTATTCTATTATAAGGTCGGGGTCGATGTCGAGAACGCGGAACTCGAGGTTTATAAGGGTTTCCCAGGAATTATATCCTCCGACGCCCGCATTTATGACCTCCACGTTCTTATACCCGTATTCCTCCCTCAGTATCCTCTCGAGCTGCGCGGTGACAGTTTTGTCGTTGTCATCGATTCCGATGTTGTAGGTCGTCGATCCGCCCAATATCACTATCCTGAAAACTCCTTCCGGCTTTTTTGCGGGGAATTCGTTGTTCCTGTAGCCGAGGGAGTTATGGTGGGTTTTCTCTCTTTTATATTTCGGGTTCGGGTAATAGTTCAGATAGTGGTGGCGCGCGTACCTCTGATTGTCGGGACTGAGATATGAATAGAGCGAATACTCTAAGCTCACATCTTCAGGAGCTATGAAGTCGAGCCAGATACGGGTCGCGCTTTCGAGGACGACGAGTGTAAAAAAAACGCTTATGAGCACAAGGCAGAGCTTTTTTTTAAAGGACGGCTTTGTTTCTGTTTCGTTCATATAGTCTCTCTGTTTACGGGCAGTGTGCTGGGATATTCAAGATTTTCGGATAATTTGAATTCGGCTCGGGTAAATATTATAACACATGTCGTACGGATGTTTCGTGTCCGGGGCGCTTATTGTCTCGGACTTTTTCCTCGATTATATTACTGGAAATTTAAAATATATAAATGCCGGAGGACAGTTTCGGAGAAAATATGCACCTTCATGAAAACTGCTGACCGGCAAAGCGGATCCCCCTTCATATATAGAGGAATCGATTTCCGTTGAATAGATACATCAAATACTTTTTATTGACCCTGTTTTCATTGGTAATATCGCTCCTGATAGCCGAGGGAGTTTCCAGAACCGTATTCGACCCGATAGATTTTTTGAAGCCGAGGAGGGTCCCCGACGATGTGCTCAGGTACAGGATAGAGCCCGGCACAGGAGCCCACGATTCCCGCGGCTTCAGAAACAGGTCGGTTGCGGGTACAGCCGATATAGTTGCCATAGGCGACTCGCACACATACGGTATAAGCGCGAGAGCGAGGGATTCCTGGCCCTCCGCGCTCGGGAGGATGACAGGTAAAACTGTATATAACATGTCACTCGGGGGCTATGGACCTCCGGAGTATCTCTATCTTATGGAAAACGAGGCTCTCTCGCTTCATCCGAAAATTATAATTGCGGGGTTTTACCTGGGGAACGATCTCAAGGACTCTTTCACTGCTGTGTATAATGTCTCGCAATGGAAAGAGCTGAGGAAGCCCGAATTTTCTCGGGCGCCTGAAAGCGGAGATGACGACGATGAAGAAGATTTCTCATACGGTATAGGCGACTGGCTGTCCGGACACAGCGTGTTATACAGGCTCGTGAGCTCTTCGTTCGTCGGAGATAATCTGAGGCAGATGAGGAGGATGAAGAGGGGGGAGGAGATCGTCATGCTCAAGGATGAAAAAACGGGCATCGACACGGGGTTTACCCCCGGCCAGAGGCTCAGGGGACTCGACCTGGAGAATGCACGAATAAAGGAAGGGCTTCGGCTGAGCCTCGAATTTTTTAACCGTATGAACGAGCTTGCGAGAAAGAACAATATCGAATTCCTCGTGGTCATCATACCTACGAAGGAAAGTGTATTCGCAAAGTATATCGAGGGGAATACGGCGCTTCCCGCATCGAACAAAATCGATTACCTTATTGAGAACGAGAGGCGGGTCGATACCGCGGTCAAAACATATTTCGGGGAGCACGGCATCGAATATATCGATGTGCTCGGCCCGCTTAGCCGGAGCGCCGGCACGGAGCAGATATACCCGAACAACTTCGGCGGGCATGAGAATAAGAACGGGTACAGGATCATAGCCGAATCCGTCAGAGATTATCTGGATAACCGTTAACGGGTAATACCGGGAGGGCGGTTCCGGTTTACATAGGCGGAATGTGATTTTATAATTTTCCTTTCCGATGACAAGGGTCAAGGTATGCGGAATTACCAATTCTGAAGACGCACTGCGCGCGGTCGAGCTGGGCGCGGACGCGCTGGGTTTTATATTTTACAAAGGCAGTCGAAGATACATAGATCCCCGCGACGCCTCTGAAATCATTTCCGTTCTCCCCCCTTTTGTCTCTGCCGTCGGGGTCTTCGTCAATCAGGGCATAGATGAGATTAATGAGGCGGCCGAGATGTCGGGAATAGATACGGTACAGCTCCACGGGGACGAGAGTCCCGAGTTCTGCGCAATGCTGCCCTATAAAGTGATAAAGGCGGTGAGAGTGAAAGACGGAGTTGATATAGATGAAGTTGAACTTTATCCGGTTCGGGCTATCCTCTTTGATAAGCATTCTGACGAACTCTACGGGGGGACCGGGTCGAGCTTTGACTGGGGAGTCTTAAAGGGTATAAAAACATCAAAAAAAGTTATTTTATCCGGCGGGTTAACTCCCGATAATGTGTCCCGGGCCATTAAGTTAGTCAGGCCCTACGGCGTTGATGTAAGCACGGGCGTCGAAGACTCGCCCGGCAGAAAAAATCATATCAAGATGAGAAAATTTATCGAGGCGGTGAAAAATGGCGACTAGACCTGTAATGCCGGACGAATTGGGACATTTCGGCATATTCGGGGGCAGGTATGTCTCGGAGACCCTTATGCCTGCTATATTGCAGCTCGAAAAGGCGTATCTCGAAATCAAGGACGACCCCCAGTTCAGACAGGAGCTCGAATACTATTTGAAGGAATATGTCGGACGACCGACCCCGCTTTACTTCGCCGAGAGGATGACGAAAGACCTCGGGGGGGCGAAGATTTACCTTAAACGAGAGGACCTCGCGCACACAGGCGCTCACAAGATCAATAACACTATGGGGCAAGTTCTTCTGGCTTCGCGTATGGGGAAAAAGAGGATCATCGCGGAAACAGGGGCGGGACAGCACGGAGTGGCAACCGCAACCGTAGCGGCGCTCCTCGATATGGAATGCGAGATATTCATGGGCATTGAGGATACGAGGCGGCAGGCGCTCAATGTAACACGCATGAAACTCCTGGGCGCAACCGTAAGGGAGGTGACTCAGGGGACTCAGACGCTGAAAGACGCGATGAACGAGGCTATGAGAGACTGGATAACGAACGTCAGGAATACTTTTTATATCATAGGAAGCGTCGCGGGGCCGCATCCCTATCCGATGATGGTGAGGGATTTCCAATCCGTCATAGGCAGGGAAGCTAGGGAGCAGATACTGGAGAAGGAAAAGCGTCTCCCCGATCTGCTCGTGGCGTGTGTAGGCGGAGGTTCTAATGCAATGGGGCTCTTCTATCCCTTCCTCGGGGATGAAACCGTAAGAATGACAGGCGTCGAGGCGGCGGGCAGCGGTATAAAGACCGGTCACCACGCGGCGAGCATCTCAAGCGGAACAGTCGGCGTGCTCCACGGCAGTAAAACCTATCTACTTCAGGATGAGGACGGTCAGGTGCAGGGCACTCACTCCATAGCTCCCGGCCTCGATTACCCGGGCGTTGGGCCGGAGCATTCATATCTCAACGATACGGGGAGGGTTTCGTACACGAATGTTACGGATTCGGAGGCGCTCGAAGGGTTCAGGTACCTCTCCCGGGTGGAAGGCATAATCCCGGCGCTCGAGTCTTCCCATGCCGTCGCATACACGAGAAAAATCGCGCCTGGTATGCCCAGGGATTCTGTAATTATTATATGCCTCTCGGGAAGGGGCGATAAGGACATAAACGCCGTTTCCGATATTCTCATAAAGGGTCTAAAACAGTGAAGTTTATTGCAAGTTTTATCATTGCGGGCGACGGAAATCCCTTTGCCTCATTCCCTGCGTGCCGCCTGGTCTCAATCTTGACTTTAGTCCCGGAGGTGTTAGATTGTCCGGTGTAATCAAGTTATGGGGCGGGTTCTTTAGCTTTTAATAGTTTAATATCCCTTTAAAATGACCATCAATAAGAGCAGTGGTTTGGGAACAAATGACTGTCGGTTGATTTCATCCATTTAAATCCAATTCTAAAATCATATGAGCAGAATAGCCGATAAGTTCAGGGAGCTTAAAAAAAAGAACAGGACAGCTCTCGTCAATTACGTTACAGCCGGGGACCCGTCTCCGGATTTAACCGCTGAGCTCGTGCTTAAGCTTGAAGAAAGCGGAGCGGACATAATCGAGCTGGGCGTCCCGTTTTCCGACCCGATGGCCGACGGTCCGGCCATACAGCTTGCCTCGGAAAGAGCGCTCGCCAAGGGGACAACGCTAAAAAAGGTTCTCGAGATAGTCAAACGCATCAGGGAAAAATCCGAGATACCCATAATCCTTTTCGGCTACTTTAATCCTTATTTCAAATACGGCCTCGAAAGATTCGCCAAAGACGCGGCAAAAGCCGGCGCTGACGCGGTCCTCGCGGTAGACCTGCCTCCCGAAGAAGCGGGCGAATTCAAAGTCCATACCGATAAGGCGGGACTCGATTTCATCTTCCTGCTGGCTCCCACGAGTACGGGTGAAAGGATCAGCCTCGTCGCGAAAAATGCAAGCGGTTTCGTGTACCTCGTTTCCGTGACCGGTATTACCGGCGTGAGGCCCGATATGGATTATTCACTCGCCGATCTTACGGGCGAGATAAAACGTGTGACCAAGCTCCCTGTGGGCGTAGGCTTCGGTATATCCTCGCCGGAACAGGTTGCCAAAATCGCCCGTTATGCGGACGCCGTTATAGTGGGGAGCGCGATAGTACGTATAATCGAAAAACACGGGGGGAAGAAGAAAGAGCTCTTTGACGAACTCTCCGGATTCGTGAGCGGTTTAAGCAGGGCGTGCGAAAGCTCAGGTGAGAAATCACTGAGCAGGGCTAAATAATAATGCAGAAGGAACTGAGAAGATATTTATTTATCGGGGATTTCGATTCATTTCTTCTCGGGCTTTTCTCGAAGAGGGGTGAGGTCATCTGGGTCAGCTCTCTGGAGGAAGCACTCAACCAGACAGGCAACTTTTCCATAATCATGATTGAAAGCAGGTGCTTTGCTCCGGAGATTACGAAGGAGCTGTCGGCGCATTATCCCCAGACGCCGATGATCGTAAGCAACGGAGAGCAGAAAGAGGAGCCGCCGCCGTCGGTAAGGTTCGTCGCGTTTCATAAGCTGCTGTCCGAAGAGATAGCGCGTGAGGAAAAGCTCGCCAGGGCCGATCTCAGGGTCGATGAGCTGAGGAAGATACATGCGAACGCAAAGAAGATGCTGATCCTGCTCCATGACCACCCCGATCCCGATTCGATCGCGAGCGCGCTCGCTCTGAGGGTCCTTCTGAAAAGGAATAAACAGACTGCTACTATAGGACATCTCGGAGACAAGATTTCGCGTCCGGAAAACGTCGCGATGATAGAGCTTCTCGAAATCGATTTGCAGGAGCTCCATTTAAAAGATCTCAAGGAGTTCGACTCCATAGCGCTGCTCGATGTGCAGCCCCCGTTTTTCGGCCCCGAGCTTCCGCCTGTGGACACCGTGATCGATCACCACCCCCTCGTCGGTTCCTACGATGCGAGGTTCAAGGAAATAAGGGCCGAGGAGGGAGCGACTTCCACGATCCTTACCAAGTATCTGAGAGCGTCGCAGACGGATATATCGGAGAGGCTTGCTACAGCGCTCCTCTACGGGATCAAAACGGATACCGTCACGCTCAACAGGGACGCAGATTCTGATGACGTCGAAGCTTTTACTTTCCTCTATCCCCTCGCGAACCTCGGGTTATTGAGACGCATAGAGCGCGCCGAAGTGCCGCCTTCGGAAATCAAGTCCTTCGGGCAGGCACTCGCGGACCACTGGATCGAGGGTCAGATATTCTTCGTCAATGTCGGGAGGGTGGACAGGGAATACCTGATACCGAAAATGGCCGATTTCGGCATTCAGGTAAAGGGTATCGAGTGGTCCGTAGCATTCGGCATACTGGCGAATTCGCACCTTATCATCTCGGTAAGGAACGTGGGGTATGTAAAAAGCGCGGGCAGGCTCGTGAGGGAATTGTTTAAGGATATCGGCAGCGCTGGCGGACACAGATCGGCTGCCAAGGCGGTTATATCTTTAAAGAAGGTCAGGAATATAATAGGCAAGGGCTCTCAGGAGCAGATAAAAAAATGGATTACTGATGAATTTAGCAGGGCTGTCTCGGAGAAACCCGATGAGAACGGCCAGTAAGCTTCCCTTCCTTCTTGGAATCCAACCGTAATTTGTTTCTCAATCATCCGAATTTCAATTCGAATCGTCCCGACTGACTTCTCCTGATTAAATCTATCCGGCACGGTTTGAATAGCGGGAGGCTTCTGAATATAATCCAGAGATATGAGAATCGTCTTCATGGGGACCCCCGAATTCGCTGTACCGTCGCTAATAGCACTGATAGAGTCCGAAGACCAGGTCGCGGCTCTCGTTGCGCAGCCTGATAAACCGAAGGGGAGGGGGCTCAAAGCCTCAGCGCCACCGACGAAGATAATCGCGGAAGAGCACGGTATCCTCGTACTTCAGCCTTCTAAAATCAGGACCGGAGAGTTCTTAAATGAGCTCGGGAATATAAACCCCGACCTGATTTGTGTGGCGGCTTACGGAAAAATCCTTCCGAAAACGATACTCGACCTTCCGCCATTCGGCTGCATTAATGTCCATGCGTCCCTGCTTCCGAAATACCGCGGAGCGGCGCCTATAAATTGGGCCATAGCGCGCGGCGAAGAGGTGACGGGCATTACTGTTATGCAAATGGATGAGGGTATGGACACGGGGGACATGCTGCTGAAACGAGAAGTCCCGATCGATCCCGGCGACACGGGGCAGACGTTGTCCGGAAAGCTCTCTGTCATAGGGGCCCGGCTTCTTATAGAAGCGATCGCCGAGCTGAAGAAAGGAACTCTCCGTCCGGTGAAACAGGATGATTCGCTTGCGACCTACGCGCCTATGCTGAAAAAAGAGGACGGCAGGATAGACTGGACGAGACCGGCTGAGGAGATAAGGAATCTTATCAGGGGCATGCTCCCCTGGCCCGGCGCATACACATACCTTCACGGGAAGCTGCTCAAGATATACAGGGCAGCCGTTTCTGAAGGGGTGGGGGAGGGGAAGCCCGGAGAGGCGGTCATTGCCGGGCAAGGTGTTTTGCGCATTGTGACCGGCGAGCGCGCGCTCGATATCCTCGAGCTTCAGCTTGAAGGAGGCAGGAGGCTCGACTCGAGGGCATTTCTTGCGGGAAGGAAGATCGAACCGGGTACTGTTCTTGGTTAGATTGTCTCCGATTCTTGCTGTGGAGACCGCACACATTATTTACATCCCTTACTATCTCCGATCTCTCTGAGGTGTGCGCTTATTTCGCTCTTTAATTTATCATCACCGGAGGCGCTCGTGCAAGCTTCGTTCAATAGCTCTCCCGCCTTCTCGCGGTTTCCGGTCTTGAAGTACAAAACACCCAGCGTGTCGAGCGCGTATGCGGGGACAGGTTTTTGGGATTCCGTCGCAGCGAGGAGGGTTTCTATCCCTTCTTCATAATCCCCCCCGGTCTTGATGTAGACGGACGCGAGGTTATTTGCAGCTTCCGTATTATGCTTGTCCTTCCCGAGGGCTTTCTTGTAATACTTCTCCGCTTCATCATACTCTCCCTCCTTTACGTAAACGTTCCCTACATTGACGAGAGGGACTATGAGCTTTCCGTCCAGGGAAATAGCCCTTTTATACTCCCTGAGGGCGAGGTCATATTTACCCTCCCTTTCGTAAATTACGCCCAGGTTATTGTGCTCTTCCGCGGTGAGGGGGTCATCTGTGAAATATGAGCCGTAAATGGCTGCGCATCCGGAGAATATGAGAGAGGAGGCAATTAATAATACGGAAAATATAATCGGCGAATTTTTCACTTTCTCACTATGAGCATCAGGCGGTTCATTTTTTCCCATTCGCTGTCGAGCTTGTCGAACTTGACCTCCTGGCCGCTTTCGTCTCCCGTGTGGAGTATGAAAACCTCTTTGTCCTTGTCATAACCGTAAACAACATAATAGTGCGGAACGCTGACTTTCCACTTCCCCTTGTCGACCAGGAGAATGACCGGAATCCCCTCATTTATCTCTTCTTCGAGTGCGTCTATATTCCCGTTAATTGTCTCGGCTCGATAGCCGTTATCCCTGGCGAAGTTCTCCATGTCCGATATAAGCGCCCCTTCGAGCTTTGGAGTATAGACCTTCCCGGCTATCTCTTCCTGGGAAATGTCGTCGCCGTAATATTCGAGCACCGATGCCATTGCGGCAGGTCCGCAAAAATTATCCTTCTGCTTAACGAAAGGCACCCCATCTATGACCTTGCCGTTTTGCACCTCCGGTATTTTCCCGGCGCCGGCGCTCTTCTGAGCACAGCCCGCGTTGGAGATCAGGATTATGAGCGGAATGATTACGAAAGCTGATATTTTGGACATTCGGAATTTATTTATAATTCCCGCTTCCGTTCATTTATACCCTCTTGTAAAGGAATATTATCAGAAGCACCAGTGCAAAGATTACAAGTACTGCTATCACAACTCCGAGGACGGCGTCGCCGCCAGCCGGAATTCTGTCTGCAAGGGACGCCATCTGGTGGACCTGCTCGTCGCTCATTTGATTCAGCTTTGCGGAGACCTCTTCTTTCGTTAAGCCGTGACTCATGAGCTGCCCGGCTACGATCTTGTTTTCAAGCGCCCTCCTGACCTTGAGCTCGTCTATTTCCCTCAACGTGGACGCATTCTTCCCGGGCGCTATCATCTGTGAATCGGCAGTGGCCGCTTTGACGCTTGCCGAGATAAGCGAGACCGGGGTGAAGGTCATCAGAATTAAAATCAATATGGAGATCTTAAACTTACCATCGAAACGGTTCATAGATTATCCTCCCCGGATGCTGAATAACGACCGGCGATTACAATTTTATCTTATAATATCCCGGAACAAAGCGATATTTTCAGTTTGCAGGTACGATTATCCAATCGGCGATATCGTTTCGAAACTGGTCTCCGCAGTTATCAATCGATTGAGCCGATCTTGGTTAAAATAAGCTATATGTTAAAGACATATATGGATCAGGTTGTTCAAGTGACTGATTCTTTGCCAAAAAAGGCCGCTATGGTACTATATCAACCCTTATGTTGCATGTGCTTACAGGCTCTCACAAGGGGAGGAAGCTCAAGGTCCCGAAGGGACAAAAGGTCCGCCCCACGACGAGCAGGGTCAAGAAATCGATATTCGACAGGCTGGGGGACATTTCCGGCCGGAAGGTGCTCGATATATTTGCGGGCTCGGGAGGGCTCGGCATAGAGTCCTTGAGCTGCGGAGCGTCTCATGTGACATTTATCGAGAAAGACCCTTCCGCGTTTAAGATCCTCTGTCAGAATGTAAGCGCCTGCGGATTTGCGGACCGGGCGACTCTGATATGTGCCGGTTACGAACATGCGCTGAAAAACCTGATTAGGGACAATGAATCTTTCGACATAATTTTTATCGACCCGCCTTACAAGCTCTACGAGGTTCTTGAGGTCGCGGATTTCATAAACAGTGCGGCCCCTGTTCTGAGCAGCGAGGGACTGATGGTAATAGAGCATGACCACAAGATAGACGAAACTCCGCCCGGCTTTAAAAGGTTTACGAAGCCATTCGGCGGGACCCATCTCAGTTTTTTCAGAAGGAGCGATGAATGTGTAAAGTAGCCATATACCCGGGTTCATTCGATCCTTTTACGAAAGGCCATCAGAACATAATCGAGCGCGGTGTCAGGGTGTTCGGTCAGGTCGTCGTGGCGGTCGCGCATAATACTTCAAAGAAAACGATATTTACACTGGATGAGAGAGTCCGGTTATTGAATAAAATATTCCGCGGACGTAAAGACGTGAGGGTGGATTATTTCGAGGGACTCCTTGTGGATTATGCGAAGAAAATGGGTACGAATATTGTGTTGAGGGGAATGAGGACCGTCTCCGATTTCGAGTACGAGCTTCAGATGGCTCTCGCGAATAAGACGCTCAGCCCGGAGCTCGAGACGGTGTTTATGGTCACCGACAGCGAGTTTTCGCATATCAGTTCGTCCGTGATACGGGAAGTGGTATCCCTGGGCGGGTCGGCCACTCACATGGTTCCCCAAATCGTTGAAATGAAGCTAAAGGACAAACTTTCAAAAAAAGGTAGGAGGAAGTAGATTAAATGAAACTCTCTGCTCGCGCGAAAAAGCTGCAGCCTTCGGCGACTCTCGCTATTACAGCAAAGGAGAAGGCCCTCAAATCTCAAGGCGTGGACGTAATAGGGTTCGGAGCGGGAGAACCTGATTTCGACAGTCCGGACAATATAAAGGAAGAAGCCATAAAGGCGATCAAGGCCGGGTTTACAAAATATACTGCGGTTGGCGGAATGGATGAGCTCAAAGAGGCCATAATCAATAGAATGAAGCAGGACTACGGGCTCGAATATCAGAAGTCCGAGATCATAGTATCGAACGGCGCGAAACATACTCTTTACAACCTGACCCAGGCTCTCTTCGAAGAAGGAGACGAGGTGATAATACCGGCTCCCTACTGGGTGTCCTATCCCGAGCAGATAACGCTCGCCGGAGCGACCCCTGTTATTCTCAATACGAGGGAGGATGAGGGTTTCAAGATAGACCCGTATGAGCTGAGAAAGCTCATCACTCCGAGGACGAGGGCGCTCATTCTCAATTACCCTTCAAACCCGACGGGAGCCACCTATAACGAAGAAGAGCTCAGGCGGATAGTGGACGTGGCGATGGACGCGGGGCTCATAATCATCTCCGACGAGATATACGACAAGATTATATACGACGGTATCAAGCACACGCCTGTGGCTACTCTCGGCGAGGACATAAAGAAATCGACCATACTCGTAAACGGCGTCTCAAAGACGTATGCGATGACAGGCTGGAGAATCGGCTACGCAGCCGGGGATAAGGAAGTGATAAACGCCATGGGTAAGCTCCAGGGACAATCCACATCGAACCCTACCTCTATTTCGCAATGGGCGGCACTCGAGGCGTACAGGGGCCCTCACGAAATAATTGAAGAGAGGACGCGGGAGTTCGAAAGGCGGAAGAATTATATCGTCGAAAGGCTGAATTCGATCCCCGGTATAAAATGCTTCAGCCCGCAAGGCGCTTTCTATGCGTTCCCCAACATTTCGTCCTTCTTCGGTAAACGGTATAACGGCAAAGAGATCAAAAGCTCGATGAGTTTTACCGAATTCCTGCTCGATGAAGCGAAGGTCGCGGTCGTTCCGGGGGATTCCTTCGGGTCGGACGACCACGTAAGGATTTCTTTCGCCACATCTATGGAAAATATAGTCAAGGGAATGGACAGGATAGAGGAAGCGGTCAAGAAACTGAGCTGACGGAACTGTCTCGCCCCTCCCGAATTTTTCCGGTATATTCGGCTGTAAAAAAAGCATATTATATATGCAGCGGAGCCGCTCCGTTCGAGGGCTCTTCAAAAGCAGCGGCTTATCATGGGAAAAATAAAAATCGGCTTATCCGTTTCGCTTACGGGAATCTATTCGGTCCAGGGCAAAGAGAGTCTCCAGGGTGTGAGCCTCTGGGTCGCGGATGTAAATAAAGAAGGCGGTATATTCGTACGTGAATGCGGGAAGAAAATTCCCGTCGAGCTTATTTACTTCGACGACGCAAGCTCTCCTGACATTTGCCGGGCTAACACAGAGAGGCTAATTTCCGGGGAAAAAGTCGATATACTTCTCGGCCCCTATTCGAGCTCACTTTCGCTTGCTTCGGCAGAGGTAGCGGAGGAGCGCGGCGTAACACTCTGGAACCACGGGGGGTCTACGGACGAGATTGAGGAAAAGGGGTTTACCTGTCTCGTGAGCGCAATTACGCCCGCGAGCAGATATGCCGAGGGCATAATAAAACTACTCAGGGCACAGGATCCTGATGCGGGAAAGATCGCGGCATTCAGCGCCGAGAACAGCGGTTTTTCGAGGAATGTCGCCCGCGGCGCGAGGCTTTACGGGGAGGAGAGCGGGTTTTTGGTAAGGGAATTTAAATTCGCAACCGGGAACGAAGACTTTTCTCGACTTTTAGAGGAAGCTGCGGATTTTTCCCCCGATCTGATTCTGGGCATGGGGCGCGCCCATGACGATCTCGCCCTCGCACGGCAAATTATGGAAAGGAGGGTCAGAGCGAAAGCGATAGCCCTCGTCGTAGCCTCTATAAAGCTTTTTAAGGATACGTTCCGGCAGAGCGCTGAAGGTTTTATCTCCGGCAGTCAATGGGAGTGCGGAATAAAGATAACGCCCGACTTCGGGCCGAAGCCTCCGGAGTTTCTTGCGAGATTTAAATCGGCATACGGAGTCGAGCCCGATTACGTAGCTGCCCAGGGTTACAATATCGGATTGATCGTACACAAATGCATCGAAGAGACTGGGACCCTCGATGACACAGCGTTAAGGGAGCGAGCTAAGGATGCGGAGTTCAAGACCTTTTACGGGCGCTTCAGTGTAGACCGCAAGGGATCTCAGACAGGGCATGAAATGGTCGTCGTACAATGGCAAAACGGGAAGAAGGTGATTGTCCACCCCGAGCACTATTCGGAGGCCCGAGTTCTCTATCCGATGAGGCACGCCTATTGAGAATCTCTCGAAAAATGATTGCATCGATTTTGAAAATATAGAATTATTACTTTTACACAACGTTAACATTAGCTGAGCGGTTTCCGGGAGCATCCGGATGAAAAAAAGAGACAGCATTGTGATTATGTGCTGTACACTTATCTGATGAACGAGATGTACGAAAAGATAAATGCGGCGAAGGACATTATAGAGAACTGTTCCTCGCTCACCGTGCTGACGGGCGCGGGTATTTCAGCCGAGAGCGGGGTGCCGACGTTCAGGGGAAAAGAAGGGCTCTGGCGGAACTTCAGGTCCGAGGACCTGGCAACACCCGAAGCGTTCTGGGATAACCCGAAGCTCGTTTGGGAATGGTATGACTGGAGAAGAAACGCCATAAAGGACGCGAGGCCGAACCCGGGACACTTCGCTCTTGCGGAGCTTGAAAGCCAGAAGAAAAAATTCACGCTCATTACTCAGAACATAGACGGGCTCCATCAGATGGCGGGCAGCAGGAACATAATAGAGATGCACGGAAATATATGGCAGGTCAGGTGCACAAAATGCGGAGACATGCAACCTAACCACAAGGTCCCTCTCGAAGAGATACCGCCCAGATGCGGTCTTTGTAATGAGATCGGGAGGCCCAACGTGGTGTGGTTCGGCGAGATAATTCCGATGCAGGTCATAGACATCTCCCTGAAGGCGATTGAAGAATGCGAGGTCATGCTTATAGTGGGCACTTCAGGAATCGTCGAACCCGCAGCCTCCATGGGACTTGTCGCGAAGCAGGCGGGTAAGACAGTGATCGAGGTAAATCTTGAATATACGCCTAACTCGGGGCTCTTCGACCTGACGATACTCGGCAAATCGGGTGAGGTGCTTCCACTCCTCTATACCTCCCATAAAGTCTACAGTTGAGGTTATTACCGCTTTCGTCCGGCGGCTGGTTCCGGGCGCGCCGCGAGCCTGGCCGCGACGCTGACGGCTGCGATCATGCTGGACGGGTCGGCGACCCCCTTCCACGCGATATTGAAAGCCGTTCCGTGGTCGGGAGAGGTTCTGATTATAGGAAGGCCGAGGGTAAGGTTCACTCCCACGTTGAAGTTGAGCATTTTAAACGGTATCAGACCCTGGTCGTGGTACATCGCGACGACCGCGTCCCATTTCCCCTCGTTGGCATAGTAGAAGAGAGTGTCTGCCGGGAGAGGACCGGTAACGGTGATCCCCATTCTTCTCGCTTCCGCTACGGCGGGGGCTATATATTTAATCTCCTCGTCGCCGAAAGCCCCCGACTCCCCGGCGTGCGGGTTCAAGCCGCAGACGACGATCTTGGGTTCGGGGATCTTGAATTGACTTATAAGTGCGCGGTGTGTGATATTTATTACTGAAAGCACCCTTTCTTTCGTGACGAGTTTCGGGACTTCTCTTAACGCATTGTGAATCGTGACGAGCACCACGCGGAACTTTCCGCCTTCGAACATCATCACTGCCTCTTTTGCGCCCGTGAGTTCCTTGAGCATCTCCGTATGCCCCGGGAACTTCGATCCCGCGAGGTGAGTGGATTCTTTACTGATGGGCGCCGTGACGATTGCGTCGATCTCGCCCGACATCGCGGCTTTCACTGCCTGGCGTATGTATGACAGGCTGGCCTCTCCCGCCTTTTTGTCGACTCTGCAGGGCTTGAGGTCGGCTGTTTTGAAATCGGAGGGGTCGAATATCCCGCAGTTTATTTTCAGGCCCGTGAGCTTCGCCGCGGATTCCAGAATCTCACCGCTTCCGAATATTACCGGCGTACAGGCTCCGCTCACCTCGGGTGAGTTGACGGCTTTTACTATTATCTCCGGGCTTATGCCGTTCGGGTCGCCCATGGATATGCCGATTTTAGGTTTTTTGCTCATGGCAGGATGATTTTAAATAAAAAAACTTTTTATAGATATTATTTTACATGGGCCGTGTAATCATTGCCCGAGCTTAAACAGCCTCTCCGCATTCCCGGTCGTCAGGTCGGCTATCTCATCGAGAGAAACGCCCCTGGTCTCGGCAATCGTCTCCGCTACGTATTTCACGTAGGCTGGCTCGTTTGTTTTACCTCTCAGCGGCACGGGTGCGAGGTAAGGCGAATCGGTTTCGATCAAAATCCTGTCTCCGGGGATTCTTTTTGCCGCATCGCGGACCTCTTCGGACTTCTTGAATGTCACTATGCCGGAGAATGAAATGTAGAACCCGAGGTCGAGATAATTTTTCGCAGTCTCGAAATTCCCCGTAAAACAGTGAATCACGCCCGTCCTGTCCGAGACCTTCTCTGTCTTGAGGATCTGTATGAGATCCGGGTCGGCGTCCCTGACATGGATGACAATCGGCAGCCGGACACGACACGCAATACCGATATGCTCTTTGAGTGATTGTATCTGTGCGTCCTTTTCGGAATTCAGGTAGTGATAGTCGAGCCCCGTCTCTCCGATCGCGACGACCTTATCCGTTCCCGCAAGCCGCTCAATTTCCCCGAGGGCGGTATCGTCCGCGGTCCTTGCCGCATGCGGGTGAACGCCCACCGCAGCGAATACGTTTCCGATATTTTTCTGAAATCGAGATTGTGTTCCGGGAGGATATCAGGTCCGAGGATATGGCTATTATTTTCTCTATTCCGTTCTCCTGAGCCCTCGCAATAGAGCCGGGGACGTCATCTAGCGAATCGAGGTGCGCATGAGTGTCGATGAGCATTACTTCTTGGTCTTATCCTTTATGAGCGATAAAGCGTGAATCGGAGAATCTTTCTTTCCGCTTAATTTCATCTGTCCGCCCTTCTCCTTGAGCAGATCCGTCAGCTCGCTCAAAAACTGATTAACGTCCTTAAACGACCGATAGACAGATGCGAACCTGACATATGCGACCTCATCTATCTCGTAAAGTTTATTTATCACCCTCTCGCCTATCTCACTGCTTTCCACTTCCCTGTCTCCCCTCTCCTGGAACTCCCTTTCCAGATCGGAGACGAAGTTTTCGATGACCTCCATGCTTATGGGCCTTTTCTCGCACGCCTTAATCATGCCTGCGATTATTTTGCTGCGGTCAAACGGTTCCCTGACGCCGCCCTTCTTGATAACGAGGAGCTCGACTTCCTCCACCCTTTCATAGGTTGTGAAGCGGCTCTTGCAGCTGAGGCATTCCCTCCGCCTCCTGATCGACGTATCTTCCTTCGCGAGGCGCGAGTCTATTACCTTACTTTCTAGACTGGAACAGAATGGACATTTCATCTAAATTAGTCTGTGTCTGTATACGGGGAATTGGCTGCAAAGCCCCCGGACATCGTCCTTTATCGTTGAAAGCACTTTCTCGTTGCCCGGGTTATTTAAAGCCTCTTTTATAAAATCCGCGATTATTTCGATTTCTTTTTCTTTCATTCCTCTCGTGGTGACTGCGGGGGTCCCTATCCTTATCCCGCTCGTTACTGCCGGCGGACGCGGGTCAAAGGGTATGGCATTTTTGTTTACCGTTATGCCTGCCTGCTCGAGTGTCTCCTCCGCTATCTTTCCCGTGAGCTCTGTCTCCCTGAGGTCGACGAGCACCAGGTGTGTGTCAGTCCCGCCCGAGACGAGTTTAAGCCCCATCTTGATCAGACATTCACCGAGCTTTTTGGAGTTCTTCACGATCTGCCTCTGGTAGTCTTTGAAAGAAGGATCGAGAGCTTCCTTGAACGCAACCGCCTTTGCGGCGATCACGTGCATAAGCGGCCCTCCCTGCGTGCCGGGGAATACCCTGCTGTTGACCTGCTTTTCCTGGCTTTGTTTCATCATAACCATTCCGCCCCTCGGCCCCCGGAGCGTTTTATGAGTGGTCGTCGTCACGAAATCGCAGTGCGGTATCGGATTGGAATAGAGTCCCGCGACTACGAGTCCCGCGGGGTGCGCGATATCCGCCATGAGGAGCGCGCCGGCTTCGTCCGCAATTTCCCTGAACTTCGCAAAGTCGATATCCCTCGGGTATGCGCTCCAGCCCGCGACGATGAGCTTGGGCTTGTGCTCGAGCGCGAGCCTTCTGACCTCCGTGTAGTCGATGAGGTTCGTGTCCTCCGTGACTCCGTACGGCACTATATTATATAGCTTGCCCGAGAAATTGACGGGGCTTCCGTGTGTCAGGTGTCCGCCGTGGGCGAGGTTCATTCCGAGTATGGTATCCCCGGGCTCAAGACAGGAGAAATAAACCGACATGTTAGCCTGTGCGCCCGAGTGGGGCTGTACGTTGACCGCATCGCAGCCAAAGAGCATCTTAGCCCTGTCCCGGGCCAGATTTTCCGCAATATCCACGAATTCGCACCCTCCGTAGTACCTCTTTCCCGGAAGGCCCTCTGCGTACTTATTTGTCAGCACCGAGCCCAACGCCTCGAGCACCGCTTCGCTTACATAATTTTCAGAAGCGATGAGTTCGAGCTTGTATTCCTGCCGTTCGACTTCGGACCTGATAGCGCGGTAAATTTCCGGATCAACTATTTCGAGCTTGGACATCTGATGCATACCCCCTCCATTCAAGAAAAGCCTATCCAAGATTAAATGAGTTGGCAAGCACGGAGGGGATGTACGGAGTATATGTCGGCGCGAAGTCCGCTGCGTTCATGATTTAAGTCCTGCGGATTGGGTAACGTGCTGTAACAACATAATAAAATTATTGTCTGCTCCTGTTCGGTCCTCCCCGCATTGCATGTATCTACAGATTTTATTAAAATTAGATGCGGCCTGGGGCAAGTTCGGGAAAATATATACATATAGCGGCCGGACTCGGGGGGAGTCCGTAAAACTTACTTACAACAGATTCGGCCGACGGGTTCTTTTTGCATGAATGATAAATTGAAGCATGAAATCGGACCGGAAGACGGGATCGAGCCCGGAACGCTCGATCTCATGGAAGCCGTCACGTCTTTTCGTTCCGACGAGATCTCAGAAGCTCCTTATAGCGGCGATGGGGAAAGCGGCGCTGAATTTTACTCCGGCATCCTCGAGGATGCCCCGGAGGTTATTTTCAGCCTTACACCGGAAGGGATTCTGACCTACTTAAACCCTGCATTCAGCGTGCTTACGGGATGGGCGCGTGAGAATTGGATAGGCAGACCGTTCTTCGACTTGCTCGATACCGACCCGGGAACGGATACTGCGGGCAATCTCTTAAAGTTTGAGAACGGACAGCCGAAAAAGGTATTCGAATCTAAGGTTCTTTTAAGCGGAGGCGGTTCTATAAGCGCCGAAATATCCGTGGCGTTCAGGTTGAGGAACGGAAAGGTTCTAAGCATCATCGGCTCTCTCAGGGATAACACATACAGCAAGCACTCCGAGGAGGTGCATGCCCTTCAGGAGAGACGGATCAGGTCCCTTTATGAGATTTCGGCCGAGCCGGGAGTGGGAATCGATACACAGCTTGCCGAGACTCTAAAGACAGGCGCCCGGATGCTCTGCATGGAAATTGCCGGCATCGGCGAGGTTTCCGGTCAGAATTGTACCGTGTTGTACTGCCATGACGAGCTGGGAAGGTTTAAGCAGGGGTTCGAATTCGAACTTTCAAAGACATACTGCAAAATTACGCTTGCCAACGATGAAGTTGTCGCCCTGGAACATGTGGGTGAGTCCGAGTATAGAAATGATGAGTCCTACAGGAGCTTCGGTTTCGAGTCCTATATAGCTGTTCCTTTACGAATTAACGGCATAGTTTTCGGGACACTTAATTTTGCAAGCCAGGGTCCCAGGAAGGAGCCTTTCACAACGGCGGACAAGGATTTTATAAGGCTTATGGGGCGTTGGATCAGCACAATGATAGAGCGCAAGAAAGCCGAGGACCTGCTCAAAGAAAAAGAAGAGCTCTATCGCACGCTCGTTGAAAACGCGCACGACCTCATACTGGAGATATCCTATGACGGCCGGTTTATGTATGCGAGCTCCAACCATAAAGAGATCATGGGATACGAGCCTGAAGAGCTTTTAGGCAGGAATGTATTCGAATTCGTACATCCGGACGACCGCGCTGCCATGCTGTCGCAATTTATTCAGGGTTTAAAAACCGAGTCTACGGCAAGGGTCGTTCACAGGTACAGGCATAAGAACGGTGAATGGCGGTGGTTCGAGAGCACCGGGAAGCCGTTCAGGACATCCACGGGCGAGATACGGGCGATAATCGATACCCGTGAAATTACCGAGCGCAAAAAGACCGAGGAGCAGATTCAGAAGTCGCTTAAAGAGAAGGAATCGCTCCTGAGAGAGATACACCACAGGGTGAAAAATAACCTTCAAGTCATATCGAGCCTTCTCAGTCTTCAGTCCGATTACACAAAGGACAAGGAGTCACTGAGCCTTTTTTATGAAAGTCAGAACAGGATATCCACCATAGCTCTGATTCATGAGAAGCTGTATCAGTCAAAAAATTTAGCCGAAATAAAAATGCTCGACTACATTACAGACCTGACGAGGAACCTCCTCAGAATGTACGATACAGCAGGGAGTCCTATCGATGTCCAGATCAATGCGTATGATATCTCCGTCAACGTAGACATCGCTATCCCCTGCGGGCTCATCATAAACGAGCTCTTTTCCAACTGTGTCAAGCACGCTTTTTTAAATAAAAACGGCGGTGAAAGAACCGGCAAGTCGAAGGCCAAGATATTGGTTGAACTATACTCGGACAGCGACGGCAGTCTCGTTCTTTCGGTGAAAGATAACGGGGCCGGCTTTCCCGAGAATATTGATTTCAGGAATACGGCCACACTCGGGCTTCAGCTTGTCTGCGCGCTGACCGACCAGTTAAGCGGGACCATAGAGCTTCGGAATCAAAGCGGGGCGGGATTCTATATTGTTTTCCCCATATCCGGCACCAGGACATAAAGACCCGGTCCCTGTCGGGCATGGGTTAAATGTTCAGGAGGACATCGAAGCTTCCGATGTTCACTTTGGCTGCGAGACCGTTCTTCCAGCAAATGTCCCTTGCGGGTCCCTGCAATTCCTTCGGCACCATGAGGGTTAATTTTACACCGAGCTCGGAGAGGTCTTTCCATTTCGGGACCCTTTCGTTATTTATTGTCTCCCGTGTCTCGACCTCCACTATCTGCACGACCTGCCCGTAATTGACTATGATTATGTCCGGGTGTTTCCCTTTGTAATCGAAATTTATCTCTTCACCGGGATTTATGCGCACCTCGCTGTAGAGCCTCGAATATTTCTCACGTATTTTCCTTATGACCCAGTCATGCAGAAACTGTTCATCCGTTGATCTTGCCATATCTTTCTCCCCACATAAGTTTGGTCTTGAGAATGGTGAAGTAATCTCTGAAAGGGGATTTTATCAGTTTTACGGTAGTATCGGATTTTCTGACTTCTACGACGTCTCCGGTCTTGAGCCTGATTCCGATCTGCCCGTCGAGCGTAAGGTATGTGTCGGGCTCCTGGGTGGTTATCTTTATTTCGACCTTCATCTCGTTAGACACGACGAGCGGTCTGTTCGTGAGGGTGTGAGGACAAATCGGCGTGATTATAGTGACGGGGAGTGTGGGTTGGACTATCGGTCCTCCTGCGGAAAGGGAATAGGCGGTCGAACCCGTGGGCGTCGAAAGGATGATCCCGTCTGCTTTATACGTCGTAACGTGCGAGCCTTCAATGTAGATTTCGAGATCGATTATCCTCGCGACGGCCTCTTTGTTAATTACCACGTCGTTCAGGACATCGTAGTTCTTTGCCCTGGTCTTGCCTCTCCGCAGTGTTGTCCGGAGCATCCGGCGGTCCTCTATTTCATAATCGCCGCTCAGTATCCTCTCCATCATCGGGTATATCTCGTCAACGGTTATTTCAGTAAGAAACCCGAGTCCTCCCAGGTTTATTCCCAGGATCGGCGTGCCGTATCTGCACGCAACCCGGGCGACGCCCAGGAATGAGCCGTCCCCGCCGAAGACGAGTATTATATCGACGAGCTTGGGGATTTCGGGAGCGCGGGCAGAATTTTTGTGACGGATTTTATTCGCGAGCTCTTTTTCAAGAATGACCGCGACCCCTCTTTTTTTAAACCATTTGCAGAGGTCTTTCGCGATCTCGTATGTCTTGTCTATATCCGTCTTCCCGATTATTCCGATTCTCAAAATTCCTTTCCTCCAGAGAGGGACGCGGACTTCACTGAATTCCTAGGCTGTCGATGGATAAATATAACACCCCGGGTATGGAATCAAAGGATTATAGGGCATGATCCGGCCGGGTCGTCATACCTTTTTTTCACCCGAGTGCATAAGAAGATAGCTCTTTATGAATTCGCTCAGGTCTCCGTCCAAAACGGGCTCGACATTTCCGGTCTCGTACCCTGTCCTGTGGTCCTTGATCATTCTGTACGGATGGAGCACGTAGGAACGGATCTGGCTCCCCCATCCGATCTCCTTTTTCGTCGAGTGCAGCTCGTCTATTTTTTCCTGCTGTTTTTCCTTTTCGAGCTCGTAGAGCCTTGCCTTCAGTACCTTCATCGCCGTAGCCCGGTTCTGATGCTGGGAGCGTTCGTTCTGACAGCTTACGACTATCCCCGTCGGGAAGTGGGTTATCCTTATCGCGGAATCGGTCTTGTTTACGTGCTGCCCGCCGGCCCCGCTCGCCCGGTAGGTATCCACCCTCAAATCTTTTTCCTCAATATCGACCTCTATGCTCTCGTCGATTTCCGGAGAAACGAAAACGGATGCGAACGACGTGTGCCTTCTCTTATTGGCGTCGAACGGGGAAATCCTGACCAGCCTGTGTACTCCGCTCTCGCCCTTGAGATAGCCGAACGCGTAATCCCCTTTTACGAGGAACGTTGCGCTCTTCATGCCGGCTTCGTCCCCTTCCGAGTACTCGATCATCTCGGTCGTATAATCGTTAAGCTCGGCGTACCTCAGATACATCCTTAGGAGCATCTCCGCCCAGTCCTGCGCCTCGGTGCCGCCCGCGCCTGCGTTTATCGATACGATTGCGTTTCTCTCGTCATCGGGCTCCCCCAGAATCCTTTTGAATTCGAGGTTCTCGACCTGGTTCTGTATTTCTGACAGCTTTTCCCTGGCTTCCAGGGCGGCTTCCTCATTTTCTTCTTCGAGGGACAGCTCCTCCAGGACTTCCGCGTCCTCGAGCTCTCGGGAGAGCCTCTGCCAGCCGTCGATAGCGCTTTTGATCCGTGCCTGCTCCTTTAAGATTTCCTGCGCCCGGTCGGCATTATCCCAGAACCCCTGCTTGCCTGTCAGCTCTTCGAGTTCCTTAAGACGTGATTTTTTCCCGGGGAGGTCAAAGAAAGTCTCCGAGTACTACCAGTCTCTTCTTAAGCTCCTGTATCTGCTCTTTATTTTCTCCGAACATGTCGTACTCCCGTTATAGATATGCAAATAATATAAGGTTTGAGGGTTCAAAAGCAAGGACAGTTGAATTATCCGCAGCTTTGGGTAAATTCTTATGGTTTTAAACCTGTTTGTATCACAAGAGTTTGTTACGGGATAAATTAGCGAATTTTAGTCCGGCGGGACCGGTGAGCTAAGGGTGTTTGCGGGGGCATAGAAAGATTTCACAGTCAGCTTTATCAGATACCGAAAGAACATCAATGCAGAGGAGACTCAAAAAGTGAAAAATTACATATTTACTCCGGGGCCGGTAGCAGTCCCAAGCGAAATTCTCATAGAGATGGCAAAGCCCATCATGCACCACAGGACGAAGGAATTCGAAGCTATATTCGCCGAGGTGAGAGAGGGGCTTAAATACATATACGATACGAAGCAGGAAGTCTTTGTTCTCGCGGCTTCCGGAACGGGAGCAATGGAGGCTGCCGTAGTGAATACGCTTTCCCGGGGGGACAAGGTCCTTGTCGTCAACGGCGGTAAATTCGGCGAGAGGTGGGGAAAGATTTGCAAGGCTTTCGGCCTCGACACGCAGGAGCTCATGGTCGAATGGGGGTATTCCGTAAATCCGGCGGATATAGAAAAGGCGCTGGAGAAAGACCCGTCCATACGCGCCGTTCTGGTACAGGCGAGCGAAACATCGACGGGCGTTATGCATCCGACAAAGGAAATCGCTGACATTACCAGACACAGAGACGACGTTATTCTGATAGTGGACGGTATCACCGGTGTGGGCGTGTTCCCGCTTCCTTTCGACGAAATCGGCATAGACGTGATGGTCGGCGGCTCGCAGAAGGCGTTCATGCTGCCTCCCGGCCTGTCGTTTGCCGCTATGAGCGAGAAGGCATGGAAATTCAATAAGACTTCGGACCTGCCGAAATATTATTTCGATTTCAAAGCCGCTTTGAAGAATGCGGAGAAAAACACGACCCCCTATACCCCGGCCGTCACGCTGATTATCGGTCTCGCAGCCGTGCTCAGAAGGTTTAAGGAAGAGGGCAGGGAGAACATGTACAAGCGCCATGCCAAGCTCTCTCTCGCGATGAGGGAAGGGATGAAGGCGATAGGCTTGGATATATATGTCAAGGACGTCCCGAGCCCGGCGCTCACGACGGTTGTAGCTCCGCCCGAGATAGGCTCGAGCAAGGTTATCAAGGCCCTCAGCAGCGAATTCGGAATAACGGTTGCCGACGGACAGGATCAGGCCAAGGGAGTAATATTCCGCGTGTCCCACATCGGGGATCTAGACAAGACCGATACATTATTCTTCATATCGGCGATAGAAAGCGTGCTCCATAAGCTCGGTTACAAATTCAATTACGGAGCCGGCACGAAAAAGGCGTCTGAAATTTTATTCGGAGAATAAATAAAGGGGGCGTTCATGGAGACTGCCAAGTCTCCGTAACGCCCGGCTGCAGTTGAGAAAGATAAGGTTTATCCACCTTTCCGATATTCATATCGGCTTACTGACGCACGGGAAGCTCAATCCGTCAACGGGATATAACACCAGACTCGAAGACATCCTGAAATGCCTCGACCACGTATTAGAGGCGGCATCGAGGGAATCCGTAGACCTCATACTCATCGCGGGCGATGTGTTCCACAGGGAGAACCCGCTTCCTGCGGAAGAAATAGAATTTGCCCGCAGAATAGGGAAAGTCGCCGGCAGTAACGGCGCCCGAGTCGTTATCGTATTGGGAAACCATGACTACTCGTCTTCCGGCTTAGGTGCCTCAGCAGTCGAAATTTTCCCGGCCCTCGATATAGAGGGAGTGACCATAGCGAGAAAACCCGGAGTCGTCAGCGTGGACACGAAGAGCGGAATAGTTCAGGTGGCCTGTCTTCCGTGGGCGGGAAGAAGCGCCCTCCTCGCAAGGGACGAATACAAGTCGCTTTCCTCCCCGGAGATACAGACGGAGATCGAAAGAAGGCTGATCACGATAATCCATGGCCTCGCTGAGAAGACCGACAAGAAACACCCGGCGGTATTACTCGGACATGTGTCGGCACGAGGGGCTAAATTATCCGGTACGGAAACGGACACTCTTACGACTTCTGACCCGTCCGTCCCGGTGTCAGTGCTTGCGGACCCTGCGTTTGATTATGTAGCGCTCGGGCACATACACAGGTTTCAGGACCTGAATGAAGCGGACACCCCACCGGTAGTTTATTCGGGCAGTATCGAGAGGATCGATTTCACCGAGGAGAAGGAGAAAAAGGGTTTCGTACTTGGTGAAATCTTAGAGGCGGAAGGGGGATGGAGCTGCAGCTACCGATTCATGGAGACCCCGGCGAGGAAATTTATCACTATCGATCTCGGTGAAATCGGCTCGGATCAAGGGAGAGATCCGGATCTCGGCCGGTTTTTTCGCGGTGACACGGAGGGTGCCGTAGTCAGGGTCAGGTACGAGGTCGGGAGTCCTGGGGAGGAAGTCGACGAAAAGGCGATAAGGTCGGCATTCGCGGGTGCTCAGACTCTCAAGATCGAGAGAATATTCTCTAAACCCAGGAAAACGATGAGGCAGACCGAGCTCTCAAAGACTATGAACGTGCTTGAAGCGCTCGAGAAATACGTACAATCCAGGCCCGAGCTTAAAAAGATAGGCGACGAGATGAAATCCTACGCCGAGAAGCTGATCCGGGAGGATGAATGACTATCCCGCTCCTTTTCCTTCCGAGGCGTCTTCGTAGCAGGTGCTGTTCGCGGACCCGCACTCTTTTGTTTCCAGCTGAAGCGTTACGTGGGTTATGTGAAATTTCCCCGACAGCTGGTCTTTGATATCGCTTATTAGCGCTTCGCTTTTATGCATGTCGTCCACGACCAGGTGAGCGCTCAGCGCTTCGAATCCCTGAGTGAGCGTCCATGCGTGAAGGTCGTGCACGCTAAGCACTCCCTCGTGGGCGCATATTGTGTTCTGAACTGCTTTGAGGTCTATTCCCCGCGGTGTACCCTCGAGAAGTATGTGCACCGACTCCTTTAAAATAACCCATGCGCTCCTCAATATAAGAACCGAGACGAGCACGCTTATGATGCTGTCCGCATAATACCAGCCCGTCATCAGCATCACCACGCCAGCGGCTACGGCTCCCGCAGAGCCGAAGGCGTCGCTTATGACGTGATAGAGCGCACTCTTGATGTTTAGATTTCCGCTTTTATACCCGGACAGTATATAGGCTGAGCCTATGTTGAGTATCAACCCCACGATTGCGACAACCGTCATCTCGAGGCTTTTTACCTCTTGAGGGACCTTGAACCTTTCGTACGCTTCTACGATAATGCCTCCTGAGATTACGAAGAGGAGGATTCCGTTGATGAATGCGGCGAGTATCTCCGCCCTGTAGAACCCGAAGGTTTTGCTGAGGGTCGGCGGTTTAACGGAGAACCAGAGAGCCAAATAAGCCAGGGACAGCGCGAATACGTCCGTCAGCATATGAGCCGCGTCCGAGAGGAGGGCGAGACTGCCGGTGTAGAATCCGGATACCGCTTCCACTATCATGAAGCACGCGGTGAGTATCAGGACTATCGTCAGGGCTTTCTTTTCTTTCGTGTTTTTTATTTCGTGAGCGTGTTCGTGATTTTCCATCTGAAATAAAAATACATACACCCCGGTTGGGAGTCAAAAGCCGCTTGCCGGGGTCGGAATTCTCAGGAGGGCGTGTTATGGACCGTATCTTTAAAATGTTTTTCGGTCAAGTGATCGCGGTCGATCTCGGAGATCAGATATCCGATCTGATACTGATCGCCGGGATAGAAATAGAGTCTTATGCCCTGAGGAGTAATAAAGTATAAACCCTCTTTTCTGGTATCGTCCGGAAGCTCGACTTCATAGACTGGGAAGCCGACTGTCCCCGCTCCTATGTTAACGGGTTTTCTGTCCTCTCTTAATTTCCTGACGCCCTCTGCGATCTCCCATACCTTCGGGAATATCTGTCCTCTGACAATCAGCTTCATCTTTTACCTCTTACCTCGATATTCGGACATTCCGTCCCAGCCGTTATCGGGCTGAAGCCGGTGTCTCTATTATTCAGATTTCCGAAATTCGCACGCTCGAAATCATTCCCACGCATGTAATAATCATATCGAGCCTCTTGTTCCGCTCGTGGATATAACGCTCCCCGAACTTTTGCCCGCACTCCCCGCATTCCCCGCCGTCATCGTCCTTTGCCCATGCCCCGCAAGTCTCGCAATACGTCCCTTTCTCCTCATACCAGGCGAGGTGTGAATAAATTAGTTCATTCAGGCCCCTCTTGCCGAGAGAGCCCGCCCATTCGCTTAAGTCGCGGATCATTCCCTTCCTGAGCCTTTCGGGGACCTCTCCGAGGTCACCGGAATATATCTCGTTTTCATTCACGAATATTTTACAGTAAAAACGGGAAAACTCTTCCATGTCCGGCTGCGGTAATTTATCTGCTCATCGCCTCCGCCCCCAGAACCCTGGAGACCGCGTTTTGTATCTGGTCCACCGAGAACGGTTTCTTAATGATATTGTAAGAACCCTCGTCCGAAAGCTCGTCCGGGAGCTGCTCCTCGGGCCTTGAGCTGATAATGACCACTGTGGAGTTGGGGTCTATGACCTTTATTTCCCTGAGGAGCTCGAGGCCGCTTTTATTGGGCATGGAAAAATCAAGGAACGTGATGTCGAAATGATTCTTTTTTATGAGCTCGATCGCCTGGTCGCTGCTTCCTGCAGTCATCACATTGTGCCCCGTGCTCGACAGGCATTCGCTCACTATGTCTCTGATGAATTCCTCGTCGTCGACGATCAGGACGTTCCCTTTGCGCCTTAGCTCGATTACTTTACCGTTCTGGCTTTTCTGTGCCGGCTCCGCTTCCGGGGTCTTCGAAACCGCCTGAATATTGGGGAGGAGGATCGTGAACGTCGTGCCTCTATTGACCTCGCTTGAGACATCGATGCGGCCGCCGTGCCTTTCAATGATCGCATAGATAACCGATAGCCCGAGGCCCGTGCCGGATTTTGTGCCTTCGCTCAGTTTTGTCGTAAAAAACGGCTCGAATATCCTCGACAGGTTTTCAGGGGGGATGCCCACTCCAGTATCGGAGAAGTCGATTCTTACATAATTCCCGGCGAGCTTCGTGCTGATGGCTATGGCGCCGCCCTGGGGCATGGCGTGTTTCGAATTTATCGCCAGATTGAGGAAAACCTGCTGCAACTCTCCCAGGTTCATTCTTATAGCGGGGACCTTCTCGTAGCTCCTGAGTATCCTTATGCCCTCGGTCTCGAAAGTGTGTTCGACCAGGCCGAGCGCGTCGTCTATGACGCTCTCGATCTGCGCTACCTGGAATTTCTCCCCTTTCTGCCTCGAGAAGGAAAGGAGCTTGTTTACTATTTCGACCGCCCTGTCCGAGGCCTTCTCGATGACTTTCAGGTCTTTCCTGGCGCTGTCCAAGTCCTGTCTCGTGAGCGCGAGGCTGGTATAGCCTATAATGCCCGACAGAATGTTGTTGAATTCGTGCGCGACTCCCGCAGCCAGCTGGCCTACGCCCGACATCTTTGCGGAGTGTATGAGCTGAGCTTCGAGTTTCTTCTTCTCCGTTATATCTTCTGTCGCGGCTATCACTCCGAATATCTCTTTCGTCTCGAAGTCGATCAGAGGAGAAAGGGTCACTTCGAGGAACTTATTGTCGTGCCTTACTTCGTGTTTCGTCGAATACGACGGATCACTCAGGATTTTGGGAATTATTGTATCGAAGTTGATCCCTTGAAATAAAAGGCTCAGTTTCTCCCCTACGCAGTTCCTGCCGAATATTTCGGAAGACTTCGGGTTTGCAGTCTCTATTGTCAGGTCCCTGTCCGTCGTGATTATGCTTTCTATGGTGCTGTTGAGGGTGTTCTCAAGCTGCCTGTTCCTTTCTTTGACCTTTAACTCGAGGTTGGTGTTCAGCTCTTTGAGATCGCTGAGCAGGCGCGTGTTCTCCCTGTAGAGCTCGTACCTGTCGGCGGCATGTTCGATAACGCTTTTGAGCTTGCCGTAATCGAGCGGTTTAATAAGATAATCGAACGCTCCGTTCTGGACGGCCTCGACGGCGGTTTCGAGGGAGGCGAAACCCGTCATAAGGATGACAGGGATATTTGGGTCCTTCTTCTTGATTTCTTCAAGAAGGTCTATGCCGCTTTTTACGGGCATCTTTATATCCGAGAGTACCACGTTAAAATTAGACGACCTCAGGTATTCTGCGGCCTTCTCGCAGTTATTGGCGACTATGACCTCATATCCTTCCTTGGTCAGTATATCGGATATGATTTTGAGTATGAGCTGTTCGTCGTCAACAACCAGCACCCGTTTCCTTGTGTTCGGCATCTTCCTCTCCCGCAGTAATATTATAGTTATTTGATGGAAGTTCAATCGTAAATATTGTCCCGGCCCCTTTCTCACTCTCCACTATTATTCTGCCTTGGTGTTTTTCTATAATCTTATAGGCGATTGAGAGTCCGAGTCCGGTTCCCATATCCTTTTTCGTAAAAAACGGATCGAAGATCTTCGTGATATCTTTTTTGTCTATTCCCACGCCTGTGTCCTTGAAATGTATGTATATGTGGTGGTTATCACTGCTCGCGAATTCGTCCCACCTGGTCGAAGTCTCTATGGTCATGTCCCCGCCCTTTGGCATCGCCTGTATGGCGTTTAATATAATATTGATGAATACCTGCCAGAGCTGGTTCGGGTCCGCCATGATCTGAGGGATGTTTTCGTCGAACCTCACAGCAAGATTTATATTGTTGTCCGATAGCTGCTTCCGTACGAGTATTACGACGTTCTCGAGTACGTTGTTGATATTGACACTCTCGAAATAGGGCGGTTCGGCTTTTGAGAACTTGAGCAGGCTGTCTATCAGCCTGTTTGTCCTGTCCACCTCGTGTTTTATATAATCGAGGTATTCCCCGACGACCTCCGTGTTTTCTTTATCCATCATATAAGTGGATATGTAGTACCTTGCCCCCTCGATTATGTTTAAGGGGTTCCTTATCTCGTGGGCCACGCCCGCGGCAAGCTGCCCGATCGCTGACATCTTTTCCGCGTGCACGAGCTGTGTCTGCGCGTCTTTGAGCTCCTTATTGGTTTTTTCGAGCTTCTTCGCATAATCTTCGACGAGTTTGAATGCGAGGGCGTTTTCGATCGCTATCGCGCTCTGGTTCGCAAGAAGCTTAAGCAGCATCACGTCGCGCGACGTGTAGGAGAGCCCGGACTTTTTTTCTCCGAGCGCGATGAACCCTATCAGCTGCTTCTTGAAAAAGAGCGGTATGAAAAGCGATGCATTGAACCTCTCGAACTCGCTCATAAGCTTCTGAGAGTTGCGGATATACCTCTCATCGGCAATCAGGTCTTCCCTGAAGATTTCCTTTCCGTGATAATTAAGGTGCTGTACCAGAATGTTGTCCTCAGTGACGGTCATATCGGGCGGGCTTTGGATATCCCCTTCTTTCAAATACTGCTCATAGGCTCCGAGGTCCTGATTGTATATGGATACGGAGACAGGAGTTGAAAACATGGTGCTCTCGACTATGTCGATGATCTTATCGACTATCTTGTCGAGGCTTAAGAGCGACGTCATGGCGTAGCTCACTTCCTCCACCGTCCCCCTGTAATCGTACTTCTTTCTGAAAAATGTCAGGTCGACTAGGTCCTGTATCCGGTTCTTGAGGGGGTTGAGGGCGATGACTAGGAATCCGCTAAGGATAACGAAGAAAGCCGGGTTCTTCCATCCGCCGTATTTGGCGAAGGCGACGTTGAAGCCCAGGACCGTGAGTGCGAAGATGCCTCCCACGGCTCCGGTGAGGAGTCCGTACGTGAGTGCCTTTTCTATGATTACGTCTATGTCGAAGAGCTTATGCTTTACTATGGCGTATGCGATGGACACGGGAAAAATTATCACGGGGAGAGCCATCAGGTTATACGGCATGCTTATTTTAAAGACCGTGATGCAGCCTACCACCGAAGCCGGGGCAAGCAAGCCGAAAATGCAGCCGAGTAATATTATCTGCGCGCGTTGTTTTTCAAGCGCCGACGACGGATTCATGTAGGTCATGAGCGAAGAGATGGGGAAAATCACGGTGCTAAGGACTACGTAAATCCAGCTTACGGTATTAACGTATTTCCATATTTCATAGTTGTAGAAGAAAATGAACTGAAGAACGAAAAGCATAGCTGAAATAAATAAAAACAATATCGACACCAAATTGTGCGTCATTCCCTTCAGTTTGGTATCGGACGGGAAAATAAACATCAGATATATTCCGAATAGCGGGCAGAAGATCCAGGAAAAGAAGCTCAGCTGGTCGAATAAATAGACAGCCTGTGCGTCGAACGATCCGACAAACCATACGCATATCGAAGCACAGAAGAGGAAAAACGCCTTACTGGCCTTCAGGTAAGGCTTCTTTTGAAGAACCATCACGCCGATGATAAGGAACACGATGCCTATCACATATATGATTCCGAATAGGAGAAGCATCTCTTTTAGTGCTAATTTCTCTATCGGGATGGTAACGCTGAATGTATCACTGTTTCTCTGTATCGTGTATTCCACTTGGGATCCCACGGGGATTTTGTCGATTATTTCAAATACGTCATCGGGGATTCTGACAGGTATACCGTTTACTGCCTTTAATTTATCCTTAAACCTTTTCAGCATCTCGCCGTTGACTGTTTTCGGCGATATATCTGTTATGACGAGGTTTTTATAGAAGAAAAATCCGGGGTAGGGTTTGTTCACCCTGTTGAGACCTAATAGGAAATTCCCTATGCAGAAGAGGAGCAGAACGAACGCAACAATACTGAATATCGATTTCTGGATGTTCGTTCCGTTCCCTTCCGACATGGACAATTGTCTGTCAATCATTTGTTTATTCACTCATTGCCGGAATTTTTGAATACATCTCCCAGTGCAGGTCGACCTTTCCGCCCAGGTTCTCCACGATACGCCGCGAGCCTAAGTTGTCTTCCAGAACCCATGTGCCGGCCACCTTTTCATACCCGTTCCCGATCATCGCCTCACAGACTTTGCTGAGGAGAATAGTGCCGATTCTCATTCCCTTATATTCGTCCAGCAGACCCATGATCATTAAAACGCCTTCCTTGATGCCTCTCAACTGGAGGGGCAGCGTTACCAGCTTGTGTGGCTTGATCTCTCCGTTTAAACCCCTGAATACGGAAGCGTATTGCGGGAATCCCCCTATGAAGCCTATCGCTTCGCCGCCGGATTCTGCAATAAGCCAGTAGTCGGGAACGATCAGACTCTTGAACTCATCCGCGAACTCTATGAATTCGTCTGCATCGAAGGGAACATTGCCCCAGAGATGAGCGAGGGAATCATTGAAAATTCTGACGACGCTCCGTACCTCTCTGTCCCAATCGGATTTGTTGATCTGCCTGATTTTTATATCCGGCGGCAACGATTCCCGCGAGTATTTCATTATCGCGTTCACGTTGTCGGGTGATTTGAGGTCTATGGTGTAATGGAGCAGTTTTTTGACCGGACTGAATCCCGCATTCGTGAAGTAGTCATGGTAGTAGGGCTGGGTGTACACCTGCAGGAATGACGGTATTTTGCCGTAGTTGCTCGAAAGCAGGCCGCCCCCGAAGATTCCGAAAATTCCGTTCACGGGCCCTTGCAGTTCCGTACATCCCTCTCTTACGAGAAATTCCTCGGCTCTATCCAGCAGAAGGCTTATTGCTTCTTCTTTGTCCGGGAGGGCTTCGAAAAACCCGAGGAATCCGACTTTCGTGTCGTGGTAGCGGTTGTAATAATTATCTATGAATGCGCTTACCGTGCCGATTATCTCCCCGTTCTCCTCGACGACGATCCTCTTTCCGTAAACCTTTCTGAAGTAAAAGTAATCGTTCGAAATCAGTTTTACGTGGTCCTTTATCAGGAAATAGGGCACCCATGCCGGATAGTCCTTGTACACTTTCCATGAGAACCTGACTGAATTTTCGATGTCTTCCTTCGAGGAGACCTCTTTCACGGTGTATTTTTGACCCTCGGGGACGCTTAATGAAACCGGCTTGTCTATAATTCCGAATTCCCTTCCCAGGCTTTCGACTACTTCGAGCGTCCTGTCCAGGTCCTCGCGCGTGTGAGTAGCCATCAGGCTGAACCTGAACCTTTCCTGCCCTTTGGGCACTGCGGGGTGGGGGATCGCGTTTACATATATGCCGGCTTCGTGGAATCTCCTGCTCATCTTTTTCTGAGTGAGCTCGTCCCCTATAATGACGGGAATTATCGCGGACTCTGTCTGTTCCGTTTTAAATCCCATCGATTTCAGGTTTTCCTTCATATATTTGATATTGCTCCAGAGGCTTTTCTGAAGCGAGTTGTCCGTCTCCATCACCTCGATTGCGGCGAGCACGGAGGCCGCGACAGAAGGGGGGAAATTGGATGAAAAGAAGAAGGATCTCGTATAGTACCTGAGATAGTTTACGACCTCTTTCGTCGAGGCTATGAATCCGCCAATGCCGCCCAGGGATTTGCTCAGTGTCCCCATGACTATATCTACCTCGCCCGGCTTCATTTTGAAGTGGCTCGGCGTTCCTCTTCCCTTATCCCCTATGACACCGGTGGCGTGAGCCTCATCGACCATTATCTTGGCGCCGTACCTGTGAGCGGTCTCCGTGATCTGACGAAGGGGAGCTATGTCCCCGTCCATACTATAGACGCCGTCTATGATTACAAGCTTGCCTTTAAAGTTGTCACGGTTCCTCTTCAGCACGTTTTCGAGACTGTCGACGTCTGAATGCTTGAACGTCCTGAACGTCCCCGAGGACAGCATACAGCCGTCGATGATGCTGGCGTGGGCGAGCCTGTCTATAACGGCCAGGTCCTCGTTCTTAACGAGGGCCTGTATGCATCCGAGATTAGTTACGTAGCCGCTCGGGAATATGATCGCGTCCTCACACCCTTTTAGCTCAGCGAGTTTTATCTCGAGCTGTCTGTGTATGTCGAAAGTCCCGGCAAGGAGCGGGACGGACCCTGCTCCGGCGCCGTATTTGTCGATTTTTTCTTTTGCAATTTTGATTACCTTCGGATGGGAAGTGAGGCCAAGGTAGTTGTTGCTCCCCATCATGATCATCTCTTTTTTCTTTCCCGTGAAATCGTCGTCGATGATCACTTTATGCGCGGAGGGCGACGCAAGGGGTCTTCTGTACCTTATGTATCCCTTCGATTCCATGTCCAGTTTGTATTGCCAGAAGACCTCGGCCTTTTTAAACAGGTCATCGTCGGGTATGTCATTAAAATCGGATAAATAATAGTCGTCGGAATTGAGTTTGTTCTTACTGCTCTCTATATAGTTCAGCAGCTTGGTCCTGTCGGATTCGTAGAGGTTTATGAATTCGACCCCGATTCCGTGCGCTCCGGTTCCGTTCGATTCGAATCTCCTGACCTCGCAGTAAGCTTTAACCGGATGCGCGCCCGAGAGATCGCACTCGAGGAGGAGTTTAGTCCCCGGTTCGTATTCATCTTCCGTTTGTATAAAGAGTCCTCTCGATGAAAGGTCCCTTGCCTGTCCCATCACCTTTCCCGTGTTTCTGGAATAAACGATAAAATTTACGGGGATTCTTTCGTGTCCTCTCCGGTCTTTCTTCTCCCTGATTATTATCCCCATTATCGTTCCCCTCCCTGAAAGCAAATTTTAGCAATATACTTTAATATAGCTAAGGTTATCGTTTACAGCTCATTTATAATTATCCTCGAATATTAGAATTATTGCAAGTAACTCATCTTCGGCAACCCAACCGCCATAGACAGCACTTGGCAAGTCCTTAGGCTTGAGGCTTTGCGTCCTACCCTTTCGGATAGTTTGCCATTTCGGAAGGATACTACCCCTTTTTGCAATTTTAGTGCAATTTGTTTTTTGTTTCAATAGGTTATATAAAACCGGGGGAAGAATATTGAAAAATATAATTAACTATAATGAGATATAATCCTGCTCACCTCAATCGTACTTTATTAAGTACGTGCCGTAACCAGTTATCCGGTGCTGATTATATCTAATTAAATCAGTTAATAACCCCGCAAATATTTTACCCGAATATTACAAGTCGTGGAAAAAGAAGACTTTACTTCAGGCCGGGCATATCGACGATTATTAAGAAGTGTTACACGCGGATGAGCGGACTGGATAGTTGTATATGAATATATTTTAACTGACGGGCTGTTGCGAGCGGGTTTAAATTCGCGCGACTCTCGACATTAGCAGGTGGTCCGCGAGAACGAGGTTGACCATCGCTTCGGCGATGGGCACCGCTCTCGGGCAGAGACACGGATCGTGCCTCCCCTTGACCTTGAGCTCTTTCGGGTTCCCGTATTTATCGACCGTGTGCTGAGTCTTGGAGATCGAAGACGTCGGCTTGATGGCTATCCTCACGACGAGGTCCTCGCCGTTCGTGATCCCGCCCAAGAGGCCGCCCGCGTTATTGGTTTTGTATCTGAGCTTTCCGGATTTGTCCTTATACATTACGTCATTGACCTGAGACCCTTTCCTTTTAGACGCTTCGAAACCCATGCCTACCTCGAACCCCCTGATGCCCCCCAGGCTCATGAGCGCCGAAGCGAGGTCCGCGTCGAGCTTATTGAATACGGGGCTTCCGAGTCCCGGCGGAAGACCCTTCGATACGACTTCGACCGTGCCTCCTACCGAATCTCCTTCACGCCTCACCTTTTCTATGAGCTCTATCATCTCAATCGCCTTCTCGGCGTCGGGGCATCTTACGATGTTCTTCTCTATCTCGTCGAGGTCTATTTTCCGGGCGACGATCTTCCCTACCTGTCTCACAAACCCGTATGTTTTAATGCCCTGCATATTCAGAATCTTCTTTGCGATCGCTCCCGCAGCCACCCTTCCGACGGTTTCCCTTGCGGAGGACCTGCCTCCGCCCCTGTAATCCCTTATGCCGAATTTTGCGTCGTAGGTGTAATCGGCGTGCCCCGGACGGTACGTGTCTTTTATGTCCTCGTACGATTTGGATATTACGTCCTCGTTCCTGACAACGAGCGATATGGGAGTCCCCAGAGTCTTCCCCTCGAATATTCCCGATAGGATCTCGACGCTGTCCGACTCTTTCCTCTGCGTGGTTATCTTGCTCTGTCCGGGACGCCTGCGGTCGAGCTCCGACTGTATATCGTCACGCGATATATCGAGCCCCGCGGGGCACCCGTCTATGACGACGCCGAGAGCCAGGCCGTGGGATTCCCCCCAGGTCGTTATACGAAAGAGATTTCCGAATGAGTTTCCGGGCATAGGAAGATTCTATATTAACGGGAAAGTCGTTTCAAATAAAGGCGTGCGTCCAAAATCAGAGGTAGCCGTTTTCCTTGAACCACTTTACTGTGCTTTCTATCGTTTCTTCAAGCGGCCTCGGAGAGAAGCCGAGTTCCCTGACCGCCTTTGAATTATCGAAATACCAGTAGTGCTTTGACCCCTTTATTGAGTCTATGTCCATTGCCACATAGTTGGGCGCGGATATGCCGAATATGCGCTCAGCGATAAACGCGCCTATGTAAGCGAGAGTGTAGGGTATCTTCATTTTAGGCCTCGGAATCCCCGTGACCTTCTCGAGCACTTCGAACAGCTCTTTTATGGTTATATTCCGGTTGCTCAGTATGTAGCGCTCCCCCAGTCTCCCTTTCTCGGCCGCCAACAGGTGTCCCCGGGCCACGTCCTCGGCGTCCACAAGGTTTATGCCTCCGTCCGTGTAGCCGGGGAGCCTCCTCTTGCAGTACCAGAGAATTATCCCCGAGGTCGAGACGTAAACATCTCCCGCCCCTATCACGATCGACGGGTTAACGATCACCAGCGGAAGGCCCTTCTCGAAAAATTTAAGAGCTTCCTGCTCGGCGTAGTATTTGGATTTTATGTACCGGATATCCGTGCTTGCGGGGTCAAACGGTGTCTCTTCGTCAGCCGGCTCCCTCCCCGGTTTAAGCCCGATCGCCGCCACGCTGCTCGTATATACGGCTTTTTTCACACCGGCTTCCATCGCGGCCGTAAATACGTTATTGGTGCCTTTTACGTTTATATCATCCATCTTTTTATAATCGGCCTGCTTGAACGATACGACCCCCGCCGTATGGTAGAGTGTGTCGCAGCCCTCGAGGGCTTTCCTGATGGAGTCTATATCGGTTACATCGCCGTAAACCCTCTCGGCGTTTATGTTGTCTATATTTATAGTGTTGCTGGTTTTTCTGAGGAGTATCCTTACCTTGTCTCCCCTCTCGGCGAGCTTCCTTGCGATGTGGGAGCCCAAGAAACCCGTAGCCCCTGTAACCAGTGTAGCCATTTGAGAGCCTCCTTGCGCCATCAGAGAAACTCATATTACAACACACGCCGCCTAAAAACAATGGACTTACGCGCTCCGATACGGTCTTTTGAGGCGGATATCTATAATTCGGGTATCAAAACATTGAGAACCGTTTTAATCGGGGTATATTTTTACGACCGGGCTGTTCGTGTGAGCATGGGCATAAGAGAGGACAATATGGATTTGGAAGAGCTGCTGAAAGACAGGGAATACGAAGAAGGCGAGAAGAGGCTCGAGAGGGCGCTCGTGATCGCGGAGAGGGAATGGGAAAAGGTCAGGCAATCGCTCGGAGGATGCGGGGATATAGGGGGGTTCGACAAGAAGGACTTCATGATCGGGGTAATTAAAGAGGACGTCATAATCAGGGCGCCTCTCGTAAGTCCCACCAAGTCGGTTTCCGTTTACGCCCCGACGTTTTATCCGATGTACTTTATAGACAACCTGCTTACCATGGAAGAAAAATTGGAAGAGCGCGGATACTCTACGTCCGAGGCGCTCTATGTATTCATCGAGCTCGCGACGAAGGCTTCGGAGAGGCTGGGACTTCACGGCACTTTTGCCATGGGGTTCGGGGCTGGGTACGGCAGCGTCCGCACCGGATGGGTCGCCGAGAAGGGTTTGCCGGTCGAGAGGGAGATATTCTTCAACATGTTTTTCAGGGGCAGGAAGAAGGACTACGCCTGGGACTTCTACTGGACCTCCGTCAGTGACAGGCTCAAAGAGATATTCGACAGGTTCCGCGCATGGCAGGAAGACGAGGAGCTGTTTCATAAGGAAGTAAAATCCAAGGCCGTGGTAATCCCGATGATGGTCTGAGGGATTCATCAGAAAGGTTCCCGCGAGTCTCTTTTTATCCCGCGGTATCCCTATTATCAATCATTCGAAATCGTCTACATATTCGTCTGAAAGGTCTTTAAATGTGGGGACGCCCCTCGAGCTGTCGAGGAACGTGAGCTTTACTGTTCCCGTGGGACCGTTTCTCTGCTTGCCTATAATCAGCTCCGCGATCCCGTCCTTCTCCTCGGGGGTTTTCCTGTAGGCGTCAGCCCTGTGTATGAACAGCACGAGGTCGGCGTCCTGCTCTATCGCGCCGCTCTCCCTGAGGTCGGCTAGCTGGGGCCGCCTGTCGGATCTCGCCTCCGTCTGTCTGCTAAGCTGGGATACCGCTATTACAGGCAAGCTCAGCTCTTTTGCGAGTGCCTTGAGAGAGCCCGATATCTCGGCTATCTCACGCTCCCTCGTCTCGGTCCTCCTCGTACCGCGCATGAGCTGGAGGTAGTCGACGATGATTAAGTCGAGACCCTTTTCCCTCTTCTGCCTCCTGGCTTTGGCGCGTATCTCGAGCACGCTTATAGCGGGCGTATCGTCTATATAAACTTTGGCCCGGCTGTATTCCTCTGCCGCCCTTACGAGCTTTTCGAGGTCTTCGTCCTTGATGTAGCCGCTCCTTATATTCGAATAGCTGACGAGGGCTTTCATCGAAAGCATCCTGAGCATGAGCTGCTCTTTAGTCATTTCGAGGGAGAATATGCCTACCGCCATGTTGCAATCGATCGCCGCGTGTGCGGCAATGTTCAGGCAGAGGGAGGTCTTCCCCAGACCCGGTCTTGCGGCTACAATGACGAGGTCTGCCTGCTGGAGCCCCGAGGTCATGTAGTCGAGCTTTTCAAACCCCGTCGGTATTCCGGTCACAAGCTCCTTCCTTGCGTGGAGCGTCTCGATGATATCGAGGGCTTTGGCGGCGAGGTCCCTCGAGTCGTAAAAGCTGGGCTTGATTTTATTCTGCGCTATGTCGAGGATCGCGTGCTCGGCCCTGTCTATGAACTCGTCGATATCCGACACCCCTTCATTACCCCTGTGAGCGATGTCGCTCGCGGCCATCACGAGGTTTCTTATTATCGATTTTTCCTTGACCAGTTTCGCGTAATAGCTGACGTTCTCAGTCGCGGGCACTATTTCGGTGAGGTACGTGAGGTAGCTGCTCTCGCCTACCTCCTCAAGCAGGTTCCCGCTTCCCTTGAGGTAATCGAAGAGCGTAAGCAGGTCTATGGGCTTGTTATCCCGGTCGAGATCGATCATCGCGTTATAAATCTTCCTGTGCGCCTCTTTGTAGAAGTCTTCGGCTATCAGTATTTCCATGACCTGATTTATGACCGAGCTTTCTATGAGAATGGCGCCAAGCACTGCCTGCTCCGCTTCTAAATTCTGCGGAAGTGTACGGGTGAGCATCTCCATGACTATCTATATTAAATCACTTGTTCCGGTGTTTTCAACACGGAGGGTTCAAAAAGAAATCATAAGGGCGGCTTACGGATTAATTTTAATATCCGAAAGACAGTCTCTCGGCGAGGAATTTATTGAGCCCGCTCTTCAATATCTTTTTTTGCGCGCCTTCTATGAAGTACTCTACTCTCCTGAACTCGGCCTTCCCTCGATCGTCGTATATCAGGAAAGACGCCCTCGGGTCCCTGTCGCGCGGCTGCCCGACGCTGCCCGGGTTAACGAGGTACTTCGCGCCCTCGCGCAATTGAAACCCCTCCGCTCTCGATTCGGTTATCCGGCCTCTATCGAGGGAATAGGATACGCTTAGATGAGTGTGGCCGAAAAAGCAAAGGCGCTTATTTTCGAGGAGTTCGAATTCGGGGGCCGCGTCGTAGGAGGACAGTATGTATTTATCAGGGTCCGAGACCGCGCCGTGGACTATCATAAAACCGTCTATAATCTCCTTCTCCGGCAGGCCCGTGAGGAATTCCCGGTTCTCCCGAGTCAGTTTTTCCCTCGTCCACAAAACGGCTTCGCTTGCGGCCGGGTTAAAATCGAAAGGCTCGTAAAGCCCGCATGCGGCCGCATCGTGGTTGCCTATCAGTGAAGTGATGCCGCGGGTCCTTATAATCTCGACGCACTCGTTCGGGTCCGCCCCGTACCCTACTATATCGCCCAAACAAATAATCCTGTCCGTATCAGCGGCGTCTATTGCGGTGAGGACCGAGAGGAAAGCCTCGAGGTTTGCGTGGATGTCAGAGATTATCGCGTATTTCAATAATTCACCTGTATCGGGACAGGCTATTCGATGAGGACGATACCTATGTCCATTACGTTCGTGCCGGTTGGTCCTGTTATGATGAGGTCGCCCAGCTTGTCGAAGAAATCGTAGGAGTTGTTCTGTGCCAGATGCTCCCTCGCGCTCACGTTTATGGTCCTTGCCTGAAGCCTGCTCTGGCCGTCGCAGACCGCTCCGGCAGCGTCGATAGGCCCGTCTATGCCGTCCGTATCGCAGAAGAGGCCCACGATGTCGTGTCCGATGATCTCCATGCAGAAAGAAAGCGCGGTTTCCGTGCTCCTTCCCCCTTTCCCTGCCCCGAGGGTGCTCTGGAGCGTGACCGTGGTCTCCCCTCCGAAGATTATGCAGGACGGTTTTTTCACCGGTATATCGAATCTCTCCACATCGAACGCTATCGCGGATACCACTTTTGCGACTTCCCTCGCCTCGCCGCTTATCTGTGAGGAGAGCATGAGCGTGTTGTATCCGAGCTCCTCCGCCTTTTTCTCGGCTGCTATGAGGGATTTGAAGTTGTTCCCGACGATCAGGGTCTGAACGTTTTTCGGGTCGTATTCGCCTTCCTTGAGTGTTTCGGGAGAGTTCCCGCTCCTCCCCTCCTCGAGATGAACCACGACCTGAGGGGGGAGTTTATGCTCCAGGTCGAGGGCCTCTATCACGCGCCAGGCATCCTCGAACGTGGTGGGGTCGGGCACAGTCGGGCCCGATGCGATAGCGTCGAGCTTATCGCTCACGACATTTGAGAGAATGAGTGTGATAACCCTTGCCGGAAGCGCTTTTTTCAGCAGTCCCCCTCCTTTTATCTGGGAGATGTGCTTTCTTACGGCGTTGAGCCCGTATTTGTCCACACCCGACCGTAGAAGCGTTTCCGTAGCCTTTCTCTTGTCATCGAGCGATATCCCGGGCGAAGGCAATGCCAGTAGGGCGCTTCCGCCGCCGGATATGAGGAATATCACAAGGTCCTTTTCCCCCGCCTTCTCCAGTATGGAGACGACTTCTTTGGCGGCGGTAAGGCTCCTGTCATCCGGTACGGGATGGCTCGACAGATAGAACCCGAGCCTTTTGTAGGGGTTCTGCGGCCGGGAGTTGGATACGACGATACCCCCCGTGAGCCTTTCCCCCAGAACTTCCTCGACGGCGTCGGCCATCGACGTTGCGGCTTTTCCGAATGCTACGGCGTAAACAGCTCCGAAATCTTTAAGGTTATATTTCCTGCCGTCGACGGTAAGGACATCGCCTTTCCGGCTCATGTGGTCGAGCACGCATTTTTTGGGGTTGGCGGCGTCTACCGCTTCCCGGAATATCTTAAGGGCATTTTCCCGCGCTTTCTTGAAATCCATATTATTTAATTCCGGGAATGCAGATTTTCCTGATCCGGCGCCTCTTAATCGAATTCAGCCTTTTCTCAGCTCCTCTATCAGCCTGTCAACTTTCTCCTTGGTCAGGTTCTCTTCGAGTTTCTCATCGATCAGCATCACCGGCGCCGTGCCGCATGAAGCGAGACATTCGGCCTCCATTAAAGTGATTTTTCCGTCGGGCGTCGTCTCCCCGGTCTTTACCCCGAGACGATCGCACATATAATGCTCGACATGCTCCGCTCCCCTGAGAGCGCACGAGAGTGTGCGGCATAGCCAGATCACATGCTCTCCCACGGGTTTTCTGAAGAACATCGTATAGAACGTGGCCACGTTCTGGACGCTGGAAGGGGGGATCCCCAGTATCTCCGCCGCCTCTTCCATCGATTCGTTCGAGAGGTATCCGAATTCGTTCTGAACTTCCCTGAGTACCGGTATGAGCGCGGATTGTTTTGTTTCGGCCCCGGAGACGATAGCATTGATTCTTTCTTTAAGGGATTCTGGAAACGGCATATCTTCTTGCTCCAAATTCGCTCCGATAATGTTACATGGTTTGAACCTCTTCGCAAGATAAATCTGTCTCCGGGGGTATTCTCCTTTCGGCATTCGATTTCTTTGACGGCGCAGCGCGCCTCGAATGGGGACATTGCCCCTGCTCGGCGGAGGACTTCGAATTTTAAAAGGTGGAAATTCGGCGCAGCTAGGTTAAATTAAAGGGCTGATTTCAAGAGCTCGTAATTCTTGCGGGAGCGAAGAAGGTATAGACCATGCTTAGTATATTTAAAAGGTTTTTTGAAGGCTCTGATAAAGACAAGAGAGGGCAGGACAGTGAGGCCAGATTGAGGACGGCTACGTGCGTTATTTTGCTCGAAGCCGCTACCGCCGACGATACGTTTTCGGACACGGAGCAAAAAAAGGTCATCGAAATATTGAAATCGAGGTTCGGGATGACGGACGAAGCCGTAAAAGAGCTTATCGACGAATCGAAGAGGGCGAGGCAGAATGAGGCCGACATGTGGTATTTTACTAATCTCATAAATCAAAACCTGTCTAACGAAGAAAAGTACGAGTTAATGGAATCTGTCTGGGAGGTCATATACTCGGACGGGACCCTGGGTGAATTCGAAAACTACGTAGCCCAAAAACTTTACAGGATGCTCAATATCGACCATTCAAAATTCATCGAGCTCAAAATGAAGGTTAAAAATGAAGTCCATGGTTCATAATCGGATTCACGGGTGAGATTGATTAACGGTCCGCCGGCGGATTTCAGATCTTTTTATAAAGGGGTCGCCGGGTGATACCGGATTCCCCGTATTTAGGTTCGCACGTCTTAATTTGCTTCCTTAACCGGGAAGTCACGGATAAAATAGATATGAATTATTCTTTCGGAGCCGGCAGTGAGTCAAATCAGTAACGGAAGACGAGTCGCGGTAGTCCACGGTCTCAGGACCCCTTTTGCAAAATGCGGGACACTTTTTAAAAATCTCACTTCCCTCGACCTGGGGAAGATGGCGACAGTCGAGCTGCTCAACAGGACCGAGATCGCGCCCAAGGAAATAGAGCGGGTGATTTTCGGCAGCGTGACACCGTCCGTGAGAACCCCGAACCTGGCAAGGGAAATAGCGCTCGGCTCGGGCGTCCCTCCCGCTGTGCCGGCTTTCACCGTGACGAGCGCATGCGCATCCGCGACCCAGGCTTTCACGACTGCGGTAGACAGCATATTGGCGGGAGATTCCGGCGTCGTTTTAACAGGCGGAGTAGAATCGATACACGATTTGTCCTATCTCTTCGGCAGCGGCGGGAGGTCAAAGCTCTTTGAATCCTCGAAGGGTATGAATTTAATCGAGAGGGCCAGGCCCCTTTTAAAAATGGGCGCTGTCGAAATGTCTTTCTCGCTGGCGCATCTGCCGGAGCGTTCCGCGGGGCGTACACTGGGCGAGTCGGCGGAGAAGCTCGCCCGCAAAAATAAAATCAGCAGGGATGAGCAGGACTCCTTTGCGTTAAGGAGCCACACGCTTGCCTCGAGAGCTCAGGCTGAGGGAATATTCGAGGATGAAATAATTCATACTTTCGTACCGCCCGATTTTACCGATATCGTTTCCGGCGATAACGGCGTGAGGTATGACGTAAGCATCGAAGCACTCACCGAGCTCCCCCCGGTTTTCGACAAGGAGTTCGGTACTGTGACGGAGGGGAACTCGGCGCCCCTTTCGGACGGGGCTTCGGTAATACTGCTTATGTCCGAAGATAAAGCCAGAGCGCTGGGCTATAAGCCCATCGCATACGTCAGGGCGTACGCCTATGCGGCGATAGACCCTTCGGAGGAGCTTCTGATGGGCCCCGCGTATTCGACGCCGATCGTTCTCGACCGCGCCGGCATACCCTTGAGCGAAATTGACCTCATAGAGATACACGAGGCTTTTTCCTCTCAGGTAATATCCAACGTCAGGGCGCTCGGTTCCAAGGGCTTTGCCAAGGAGAAGCTCGGCAGGAGCCAGGCGGTGGGCGAGGTAGACATGGATAAGCTCAACGTCTCCGGGGGCTCGATCGCAATCGGGCATCCGTTAGGCGCCACAGGAGCAAGGATTATTATGACTCTCGCCTACAGGATGTCTAAGAGGAGGGGGAACTTCGGACTCGTGAGCCTTCCTTCCGCGGGGGGTCTCGGAGCTTCGATAATACTCGAGAAGGAATAGTATCTGAACCTTAAAAAACATATGAGCGGCATTTCATACACAATTGATGACACGGGCGTCGCGGTGCTGAGTATAAATACTCCCGGCAGCGCGGAGAACAGGCTCACTCAGGAGAGCTTCTTATCCCTTGAGGAGTTTCTCAACAAGGTTGACAGGGAACTCGACATGCTGGAGAGCAGTGACGAGATAAAGGCGGTCGTCATCGCGAGTGCAAAAGAGGGGAGCTTCATCAGCGGAGCGGACGCGGGGGAGTTCCTTAATTTCACACTCGCTGACGAAGGCAGGTCTTATAGCCTCAAGGCGCAGGAAATATCGGAAAAGATAGAGAATTCGAGGGCGCCTTTTGTGGCCGCGGTAGGGGGAGCGTGCCTCGGAATAGGACTGGAGTTCGCCATTGCCTGCAAGTACAGGGTCGCCTCCAGTAGCCGGCATACTGTGCTCGGCCTCAACCAGATAGATTTCGGCCTCATCCCGTGCGCCGGAGGGATGCTCCGGCTTGCGAGGGTCATAGGCACGAAACAGACCCTGGATATGATACTCGCGGGCGAAACGCTCGGCCCCGATTATTCAATGCAAATAGGGCTCCTCGATGAGGTCGTCCCCGAGGAGTTCCTCCTTGAAATAGCGAAGAAGCGCGCTCTCGAATTATCCAACAAGGAATTCAAGCGCAGGCGTCTTAGTTTCGGCGGGATGGCCAATGCCTTAATCAAAGAAAATCCCGTATCGAGGAAAATGTTTTTCGACAAAGCGAAAAAGGAGATAAGGGAGAGCCGCGAGCTTTACGTTACGGCTTCGAGAATGGCGATTGAGGCGCTGGAGATAGGTGTGGCAAGCTTCAACAGGGGACTCCACGTGGAATCGGTTTATTTCGGCGAGCTCGCGGTGACGGGATATTCCAGGCAGTTAATCAGATCGGGCATCGCCATAGACGAGGTGAAGAACGACGTCAGGTATACGAAGCCGGGTCATAAAGGCAGAAAGAAGGCCGAGAAAATAGCCGTAGTGGGTGAGGAGGATCACGGCGCGGGGATCGCGTGCCTCGCGGCCGAGAACGGCATCCGCGTGAGGATAAAGGGGACTGACGTTAACGGCGCGGCGAAAAACCTGAAAGCGTGTTTTGATTTCTTTATGGAAAAGCTCGGAAGCCGCGAGACGGACGAGCTCGGGGCCGAAAAGAAGCTCGACCTCATTAGCGCCGCCTCCGATTATTCAGGCTTCAGAAGGGCGGCAATTATTATAGAGACCTCCGGGGAGGACCTCGACGCCAAGCGCAGGATACTTAAAGAGGTCGAGTCGCTTCCGGGGGGTGATTTCATATACGTCTCAAATTCGTTCGCCCTCCCCGTTGCGCTCATTGCGGGCGGCTCCAAGCGGCCGGAAAGGGTTGTGGGGATGCGTATCCCCGGTCCCGTTCACGAGACTGAGCTCATCGAGATCGCCGTCGCCGAGAGCACCTCTCAGGAAACGGTCGCCGAAGTGGTCGAGTTCGGGAAGAGCATCGGGAAGATCCCGCTCGTAGTCAAAAATAAAGCGGGGTTTTATACGACCCGCATACAGCTCGCTTATTTTAACGAGGCCCTTCATCTTCTGAGCGAGGGGATCGGCGCTCAGGGTATTGAGGACGCGATGATGCAGTTCGGATTCCCCGAAGGGCCGCTCGGCGCGATGGACGAAATAGGGATTGATCTTGTTCAGAAGGGCTCTCAGGTCACATACAAGCAGTCGGCGGAGAGGATGAAGCCGCTCTCCATACTCGACCGTATGATAGAGGACGGGAGGACAGGGTTGAGGAGCGGCCGGGGGTTTTACAGATACGGGAGAGATGAAAAAAGATTGGACAGGTCGCTCGGCAAGTTGCTGGCGCTCGAAGAAGAGGATTCTGAAAGCGTCTCACAGGAATACATTCAGGACCGGCTCGTACTCGCGATGGTGAATGAAGCGATGCTCTGCCTTCAGGACGAGGTCATAGGGAGCGCGAAGGAAGGGGATGTGGGCGCGCTTCTCGGTCTCGGCTTTCCGACACACAAAGGGGGTCCGTTCAGGTATGTGGATTCGATCGGCGCCGGTGAAGTATTAAAGAAGCTTCATAACCTGAGCGTGAGGTACGGCACACGTTATACGCCTCCTCCGGTTCTTAAAAACGTTGCGGTCGGCGGAAATAAATTTTACGAGAACTGACCCTCGGGGTATCATTTTAGATCGCTCGGTCGTCCGGTTTTTTTAGGGTGAAAATTTCGGCCCGCTGGTTATAATTTAGGAGGAATTTCCGGTTTTATTATGAGTTCGGGTAAAAAAACAAAAGGCAATTACTTAAAACCAGTAGTTTTGACGCTCTCGGCGATAGGTGTCCTTCTTTCCCTGTACCTTGCCTTTCTATATTTTACACAGACACAGGCTGCATTTTGTGCGTCGGGCTCCGATTGCGATACTGTCAGGCAGAGCGCTTTCTCCACGGTCCTGGGCATTCCCGTTGCCGCAATCGGCGTTGTCGGCTACTCGGTTATCTTCATTCTGACCGTAATATCCGTCGCGAAACGCACGAAGTGGCTATTGCTATATATATTTGCCCTGGCCGGATTCATATTCTCGGCATACCTCACATACCTCGAATTGTTCGTTATAAAAGCTATGTGCATGTACTGCATCTTCTCCGCCGTATTGATGACCATAATTTTTATAGCTCTTCTTGCGGCCAAATCCGAGTATAACCCGAAATTGTCCCCGGCTATTACTTTGATGCTGAGCCTGGCCGTTGCCGCGGCTGTCGTCCTGGGCGCCGCAATGGTGCAGGCTGAAAAGTTCGGCGAAACGCGAGACCTCCTGTCCGGCAGTTCGGAACCTGCAAATCAGTATCAGCTGGGTCTTGCAAGGTATTTGAGTGAGCACGGTGCCGTGATGTACGGCTCGTTCAAATGCCCGCACTGTAGTTTACAGAAAAAACTCTTCGGAGATGCTTTTAAATACGTAACTTATGTCGAATGCCATCCCAAGGGGCCAAACGCGAATCCTTCGCTTTGTTTCGCCAAAGGGATAGAGAATTATCCGACGTGGGAGATTAACGGAAAGTATTATGAGGGTACAATGCCCCTCGAACAGATCGCCCGGCTCTCAGGATATGACGGCGCACCTTAGGTTTAACTGCTTGCAATAGTTTCAAAATTCCGTATTGCTCCCTCTTAAAAAAACCCGCCCGTGCGAAAAAATTAGTTTAATTTTGCGCTGAAAGATGTTAATATTATTAATAAATCAAAACGTGGAAGGTGATTGTCATGGGTCAGGAAAAATTGGGGGAAGATTTGGAAACGTTACGGGAAGACGTCACGAGGCTGAGAGCCGATCTGTCACAGATTGCGAAGTCGCTACTCGAAAGAGGGAAGAACGAGACGGACACGGCTAAGGAAAGAGTGATCGAGGAGCTAAAGTTCGATCTTCAGTCGGCACGCGATAAAGGCAGGGAAACGGTCGATACCGTGGAGCACAAGATTCAGGAAAAGCCCTTTATGAGTCTCCTTATCGCCTTTTTGATCGGTCTTGTTCTTGGAAAACTTTTTGACCACAGGTAGGTCCGGGCGAATTGAAGGACATAATAAATCTGCTTTTAAGCTCGTTCAAACCCGACTATGGCGCGGTGCGGTCGATGCTCCTCAGGATACTGGTTTTATTCATCGTCTTCTGCATAGCGTCCGTGATAGCCGTTTTAGGATTAGGTTTCATCGTGTGGTCCCTATACCTCTATCTGAGCACTTTTTTTAACCCTTACATGGCTGCGCTCATAAGCGGGGCCGCCGCAATAACAGTTGCTTTCATGCTTGTGTTGATTGCCGGGCTCGTTACGGGCTATATCAAGGGTGGCGGAGGAGTGAAATTCAAACCCGAGCCCAGGCAGACGGGCATCGCATCCGACCCGTTGGACTTCATTAACAGGTATCCGCTCGAGTCGGGCCTCACGGCCGCGATAGCCGGGTTCATCGTAGGCTCTTCTGCGGACGCTCCCGGGACTCTTGCCGAGTTCCTGACGCTCCTTAAGCAGAGCGGGCCGAAATAGCTATTATCAATTTTCTACTTATCTGCCCGCTTTTCTCAGGCCGCATTCTTCGATAAACGATCTGAATATACGGTCGGAAAACTCCGTGTCCTCGCGCTCCGGGTGCCACTGTATGCCCAATAAGTATCGCGCGCCTTCGGGCTCTATCCCCTCCACGACCCCGTCGGGCGCCAGCGCCGATACCTTTAGCCCAATCCCGATATCCTTCACCGATTGATGGTGATAGCTTTTTACGGGAAATTCCCTCGTCCCGAGAATCGCGCGCAGGAGCGTTTCATCCTCAAGCACTACATCGTGAACGGCTCCTTTTTCATGCGCCAATGCGCCGGGGAGGAGTGAGGAGATGTCCTGGTAGAGTGACCCGCCGAAGAACACGTTCAGGAGCTGCATTCCGCCGCATATACCGAGAACGGGGATTTCTCTCTCTTCGGCTTCTTTGAGTACCGAGAGCTCTGTCTTGGTCCTCTCGATGCTCATAGGACGCAGTTTCGGATGGGGCTCCTCGTGGTAAAATTTGGGGTCCATGTCCCTCGAGCCCGGGAGCAGAAGACCGTCTATCCGGGCTGCGGTTTCTTGCAACAGCTCCGGGTCCGCTGGTATAGACGGTATGAGCACGGGGATTCCCCCTGCTTTCGCTACGGCGCGCGCGTACGTATCCTCGATAACGAAATTCCCGTCCTTGATGTCTGTTGTTATGCCGATCAGGGGTCTTTTACGGTTCATACATTCGGAATTAAGCCCGAGCCTTGGTTAAGCTAAAGATATTTGCCCCTGCGGAAAAAGCAAGCTTGCTCTGAAAGTCATCAAAAATATTTCTTTGAGAAACGTATTTCCGCATTATTCTTATCCCTATTATCCGGGGCCGGCTCGACTATGCTGAAGGGCTTATATTTCATATTGATTTCCACGCTTACCGCATGCTTATTTTATATTTTCTTCGGAGCCTTATTCAAGTACGAGCACCCCTTCTTCAATCTGACGCTTTTTCCGGTCTTCCTCGGGTCTCAAATTATTCTCAGTCTTATTGTCTATACGGTGTCTCTCCGAGGCGGATCGAGGAAAATGAGAGAGAGTATGCCTTTCAGGGTCAGGAAAACTATTTTCATACTCGTGTCCGCGCTTATATTGTCGGCTGTATTCCCCGCAAGCGCCATGGTAGGCCTCTATCCGGTCCAGATGGCGATGTTCCATCTTCTCATTCTTTTCTACGCAGGCATATCGCTCGGCGCAGTGAGTCTGTCGGGTGTCGTTTTCCTCTGGCGAAACGGTAATTACTTGTCCCTTCTCAATAAATATGTATTTACATTTGCAGTGCTGATATCCCTTGGTATATCTTATATGACGTTGTTTATGTTAGGGTTGCTGCCGGTCAGTTAAACTGATAGCTTGTAGAGCAGCTGGAGAATACAGGAAAATGCGGGGGCTTCTAAGATTCGTAGCTTTATTTTCTCTGCTCGCACTCACGCTTACGGGGTGCGATGTAATGAAGGGTCTCTTCAATCCCTTTCAGGGCAAGTGGAAGGCGGGGATGTTCGAGCTCGAGTTCGAAAGCGACCGCTCGTTCAAATTCGTCGCGGGCAGCACGATTTCGGTCAACCTCAAAGGAGAATACAGCTACGACGATCATACACTCGTTTTAAAATTCGACAGCGGGAGCGAAGTGACTTTCTCCTACGAATTCAGCGACGACAGGAGAAAGCTTACTCTGGTCCCCGAGACCGATTTCGATTATATCAAGACCAAACTCGAATTTACAAAAAAATAAATAATCAAAGGCTTCTCACAATTCCCCGAATTAAATCATTATGATACAGCTCGACGATATTTCCCTCTCGTATGGGTCAAGAGAGATATTCAAAAACCTCAGCTGGAATATAAAGGACGGCAAGAGGATTGGCCTCTTCGGGCCCAACGGCGTGGGGAAAACGACCCTGCTTAACGTTATCGCCGGTCTCACCGAAGCGGATTCGGGAACGGTGATATTCCCTCCGGATACGGTAGTGGGCTACCTTCCGCAGGAGGTCGGCGACTCGGTCCCGGAGAGGACGGTCGTCGAGGAAGGTCTCACCGCATTCGCCGAGATTCAGGCGCTCGAGCGTGAGATGGAATCTGTCAGAGAGGAGCTCGGCCGCACGAGCGACCGGGTCCCGGACGGGAGCAAGAGGCTCCTCCTCAGGCTTGACGCGATTCAGAACGAACTCAATGCCAGGGGCTTCCATACTGTCCGGTATGAAACGGAGAAGCTTCTTTTGGGGCTCGGGTTTGAGCCGGGAGACCTGAATAAGCCGCTCGGCACATTCTCGGGGGGATGGAGGATGAGGGTAGCGCTCGCGAAGCTTCTATTGGTGAAGCCCGACGTGCTCCTTCTCGATGAGCCCACCAACCATCTCGATATAGAAAGCATAGACTGGCTCGAGAATTACCTTCAGGAATTCAAGGGGACGGTCATACTCGTATCCCACGACCAGTATTTCCTCGACCGGATGGCCGATACGATAGCTGAGCTGCACATGGGGCGTATAACGGAGTATTCCGGCAATTATTCCTCTTATTTAATAGAGAGAAAGTCCCGCCTCGACACGCATAGATCGGCATACGAGAACCAGCAGAGGAAAATAAGGGAAACCGAGCGCTTCATAGAGAGGTTCAGGTATAAGAACACGAAGGCAAAGCAGGTTCAGAGCCGTATAAAGGCGCTTGAGAAGCTCGAGAGGATTCCGGCTCCCCCCTCGGACGACGCCGTCATGCATTTTAAGTTCCCGGAGCCCGGCCGCTCGGGAAAATCTGTGCTCGAGCTCTCCCGGTTCTCCAAATCGTACGGAGACGAGGACGGTGGGGAGATTTCGGTATTCAGGGACGCGGGTCCGCTCACGGTGTCGAGGGGGGATAAGATCGCGCTCATCGGAAAAAACGGGGCCGGGAAGAGCACCCTCGCAAGGATGATAATCGGCATGGAGCCTTTCGATGGGGAGAGGAAGGAAGGATATAACGTCTCCGTCACGTTCTTTGCGCAGCACCTCGCGGAATCTCTCGACCCTTCAAAGACGATAATCGAGGAGCTCGAGTCGTCATCGGGCGGGAGTCATGAAACGGAGATAAGGTCTCTTTTAGGCGCATTCCTGTTTTCAGAAGGGGACGTCTATAAAAAAGTGGCCGTATTGTCAGGGGGCGAGAAGAGCCGCGTTGCGCTCGCCAAAACGCTGCTCGCTCCCAGGAACTTCCTCGTTCTCGACGAGCCCACGAACCACCTCGATATACAGTCTCGAAATGTGCTTATCGAAGCGCTCAGGCAATATAAGGGGACTTTTCTGGTAGTGAGCCACGACAGGCATTTTCTCGACCGCGTGGCGAATAAGATCTGGTATGCGGAAAGGGGCGGGATCGTTACTTACCCGGGCACGTATTCGGAGTTCAGATACCATCAGGGTCTGAGAGAGACGTCCGTGACTGATACGCCCGGGAGCGTCACAGCGGGTAATAACGGAAAACCCGGCAAAATTAATGAGACCGAAAATAAAACTGCTGAAATTAATGAAGCCAAAAGGCTCGAAGCCGAGAAGCGTAACCGTCTTTACAGGGAGTTGAGAGATCGCGGCATTGAGAACATGGAGAACTGGGACGAGCTTACGGGCAGGCAGCTTCAATCCGCACTTTCGGAGTTAGAGCAAAGAATACGTCATACCGAAGAGAAGATGTCCGAGGTGGAGGCCTTCCTCGCAGACCCTGATAATTTCAGGGACAACAAGCGCTCTGCCGAGGCATCTGCGGAATTCAGCCGGCTGAACGAGGAATTAAAGAAATTATACGACAGGTGGGAGAACGTTTCCGCGCATCTCGAGAATAACGGGATGGAATGAAACTTCACTGATATACACAGACATCCCGGATCGTAACCGCGGTCCGGAAAACTCCGTTATACGGAAATTCCTGCAGCCATAGCCTCGAGCCTTCTTATCCTCTCTTCCATAGGCGGATGGGTGCTGAATAGAGAAGACAGTCCCCCGCCCGAAAGAGGGCTCGCGATAAGCATATGGGAAGTGCTGTCGGCGACCTGCTCGCTCACCCTGAGAGGTATCCTGTCGGAAGCCGCTCCGAGCTTTCTCAAAGCGTTGGCAAGGTATATCGGGTTCCCGCAAATCTCGGCTCCGCCCTCATCCGCGCCGTATTCCCTCGTCCTGGAGATCGCGAGCCTGATTATGGTGGCCGCTAAAGGGGCCACTATGGCCATGACCAGCAACCCGATTGGGTTTCCGCCCCTGTCCCTGTCCCCCCCGCCTCCGCCGCCCCCGAAGATGGCTGCGAACTGTGCCATGTATGCGAGGTACGTGATGGCTGTCGCTATGGTCGCGGCAATCGACCCGATCAGTATGTCCCTGCGCTTAACGTGCGTGAGCTCGTGGGCAAGCACTCCCTTCAATTCTTCGCGGCTGAGGAGCCTCAAAATGCCCTGCGTAACCGCCACAGCGGCGTGTTCGGGGTTCCTGCCGGTCGCGAAGGCGTTCGGCTGCTCCTGGGGCGTGATATATACCCTCGGCATGGGGAGCCCCGCTCTCTGCGCGAGCTCCTGAATATCGCCGTAAAGCTGGGGAGCGTCCTCGTATTTAACCTCTTTGGCCCCGTAAAGGGAAAGGACGATCTTGTCGCTCCACCAGTAGCTGGCGAAGTTCATTACCATCGCGAATCCGAAAGCGATTATCAGACCCTGCTTCCCTCCTATAGCTCCGCCTATCCACATCAGAATTGCGGAAAGCGCGACGAGCAGTATCAGGCTTTTAAGTGTGTTCATTTTCTTGTCTCCCGATAAAAAAACCGTTAAATTTCCGTTAAATCCGCTCCTCCGGAGAGGGGTTCAAAACTCCACGCCTCTCCAGAGGGGTGATATAATGAAAATAATGATTCGGGTCGGAATTTCAAGTTTAATGTTAGACAGCGCACTTTAAGGAGATATCCCCGGAAGCATGCATACACCGATGATCTGGCGTCTGGCAGGGGCATTTATAAATGTGACGCTCCTTTCAAGGGGCGCACAGCTCATTCTGAGAAGGCTGGTTTCGGACCCCTATAAGAGGGCATACGTTGTGCTGCTTCTAGTCTCTCTTCTCGATTTCGCAGGTGTATGGGTGTTGTACCGCAATCCCGTGACCGCTTTATACATAATGCTTTTTTATTATCTTCCCCTTCTCATTATGTGGTTTCTCAAAGACATTCTCGACGCTTCGAGAGAAAGGGGGAAGGCGGCTGGCGGGGCTAAATGACCGGTCATGGAAAGCGTTTTCGAAAGACGGAAGAAAATAAACTCGATACTCGGTTTTTATGCCGATTTCCTTAAGGAGCTATCGGAAACCCTCTGGGAGGGCGGGAATGCACCCGGTTATCCGGACGTTCGGGCTCGCGCGTTCAGGGTCCTCGACGAGACTCTTACAGGCACGGAGCTTGACGCCGTACTCATGATCGAGGGAGAGCTCAAGGGCAGGTTCCCCGGGGTGGAGCGGCGCATAAAGGAGCTGCTGCGGAATGAAATCACGGGCTCACTCATATCCCGCGGGGGCTAAAACCGCGGCTTAAAAGCGAATACGGTTCTGCCCGCTCCGATGACGATACTACCGCTTTGACATCTCTTTTTTTCTTTACTAGAATTCTCCTTTGCTGAATTGCCATCCATCTAATAGGGGGAGCCTGCGATGACAAAAGACGGTATCGTAATGCAGACTAATTTCGAGGGAGTAAAGCCTCCGAGAAGAGGGAAGGTGAGGGACATTTACGATCTCGGCGATAAATTGCTGATTGTGGCTTCAGACCGCATTTCGGCATTCGACGTTGTCCTTCCGGAGGGGATACCGGGCAAGGGGAAGGTGCTCAACCTGATATCGAGATACTGGTTCGACCGGACAAAGGATATAGTGCCGAACCACCTCATCTCTACCGATGTGGACGATTACCCGGAGGAGTTCCGGAAGTACCGCAATGTGCTCGAGGGGAGGAGCATGCTTGTCAAGAAAACCAGGCCACTTCCGGTCGAATGCATCGTGAGGGGGTATATAACGGGCTCAGGCTGGAAAGAATATCAGAAGAGTAAGTCCGTGTGCGGCATACCGCTCCCCGCGGGGCTTGTAGAATCCTCGAAGCTCGAAACCCCGATTTTCACCCCGTCGACAAAGGCCGAAGAAGGCGCTCACGACGAGAATATCACGTTCGAGCGAGCGTCCGAGCTGGTCGGCCGGGTTCTCGCGGAGAGGGTAAGGGACGTGAGCATAGCGCTCTATTCGAGAGCGAGGGACATTGCGGAGAAAAAAGGGATAATAATCGCCGACACGAAGTTCGAGTTCGGGATCGATGAAGAAACGGGCGAGCTCGTCCTCATAGACGAGGCCCTCACTCCCGATTCATCCAGGTTCTGGCCCAGGGACGAATATAAACCCGGCGGCTCGCAGAAGAGTTTCGATAAGCAGTTCGTGAGGGATTATCTGGAGTCGCTCGATTGGGATAAGAACCCCCCGGCTCCGTCGCTTCCTCCGGACGTGGTCAAAAAATCGTCCGAAAAGTACCATGAAGCCCTGGATAGGCTTACGAATTAAACTCGACCGAGTTCATTGGACCGGAGACTTTATCGGAGACTTGATCCGGTCTGTCCTCGAGACTATATGAAGACGATAAGCGTATTGGGGTGCGGATGGCTCGGGCTCCCTCTGGCAGATTACCTCAGAGGGAGAGGGTATGAGTTAAAGGGGTCGACGAGGACGCCGGGCGAGCTTGGGGTCATCGAGTCCCACGGTATAAAGCCCTTCTATTTAGTCCTCGGTCCTCACCTCAGCGGTGAAAACGTCGAGGATTTTTTTAAATGCGATATCCTCGTTATCGACTTCCCCCCGGAGAGGAGAGAGGACATCGTCGAATATCATCAGGCTCAGATCGGCTCGCTGATTGCCCGAATCAAACTCTCCCGCATTAAACGAGTCCTCTTCGTAAGCTCGACGTCCGTTTATCCCGATCTTGACCGTGATGTGTTTGAGGACGAACAGGCTCTGCCGGAAAAACCGTCGGGTGCGGCGCTTTTGGCTGTGGAGAAAAAGCTCCGGGATTGCACCGAATTCGAAACCACGGTAATCAGATTCGGGGGACTCATAGGCTATGACCGTATGCCGGGCAGGTTCCTGGCCGGGAAAAGGGGTATTACCGGAGGGGGAGCGCCTGTAAACCTGATACACAGGGACGACTGCATACGGATTATACATAGAATCATCGAGCTCGACGTATGGGGGGAGACACTAAATGCATGCGCCGACGAGCACCCGGTTAGAAAAGAATACTATACAGCTCAGGCGGAAAAGCTTGGGTTGGAGCCCCCTCTGTTCAATGAGGGCGGCAGAACGGGTTATAAGTTGGTTAGGAGCGATAAGCTGAAAAGGCTCCTCCAATATGAATTCAAGTATCCCGATCCCTCACATATCGATGATGTATAAACCACTAAGACTGCGGCGCGATTTAATAAACCTTCGGGTTTGGATTTGACTCGTGTTCTGTTATACTAATTATCTATAAAAAATTATAAGATTCCCGGTAATAACGCATTCAAAAGTTGGGAAAAATATATAAAGGAACCCACACGGTTACGCTCGATATACCATCTCTGTCCGGTTGTTTGTCCGGACGATGAATTCTATATGTCATTTTTCCCCGGCTATAAAATTTACTCGGTAAAGCTAAAATTTAGTATCTATAAATCCCGGCGGACATCCGGGAGGAGGATGGCTATATAACTATGCAGGAAACTATAAGGATCGAGAACGGGAATATAAGGGAACTGGAATTCGGCGACAATAACCTCGTCAAGGAGCTTTACGGGGAAAATAACGACAACCTGAAGGAAATTGAAAACCATTACGGGATAAAGATCCATTCCAGAGGCGGCAAGCTGAACCTCGAAGGGGAGACGGCCGGAGTCGAGACGGCGCACAGGTTTTTGAAGGAGATATACGGTCTCCTGGAAAAAGGTTATACGCTCGATCCTGCCGATATCGAGCTTGCGACAAGGATTGTGGATGAGGGGAAAATACGGCTTGAGGACGTGTTCCTGGACACAGTGTGCGTGTCGACCAGGAAAAGGATTATCGCGCCCAAGAGCATTGCGCAAAAGGTATATATAGAGGCGATAAGGAGACACGATATCGTATTCGGTATCGGCCCTGCCGGAACCGGAAAAACTTATCTTGCGATGGCAATGGCCGTATCCGCCTTCGTGAATAAAGAAGTCAACAGGATAGTGCTCACGAGGCCTGCGGTCGAAGCAGGGGAGAAACTCGGATTCCTTCCGGGCGACCTGTCACAAAAGGTCGATCCTTATTTGAGGCCGCTCCTGGATGCGCTTTACGATATGATGGATTATGAAAAGGCCTCGCGTCTCCTGGAGAAGGGTGCGATAGAGGTAGCCCCTCTCGCGTTCATGAGGGGGAGGACCCTGAATGACGCTTTCATAATACTGGACGAGGCTCAGAACACCACGTCTATGCAGATGAAGATGTTCCTAACGAGGCTCGGCTACAGCTCAAAGGCGGTTATTACCGGTGATACCACTCAGGTGGACCTTGCGGCAAGCGAGAGATCGGGCCTTCTCGAGGCCGAGTTGCTGATGAAAAAGATAGAGGGGATTTCCTTCGTGTACTTCTCTAAAAACGATGTCGTAAGGCACCCGCTGGTAAGGAAAATTATCGAAGCGTACGAGAAACATTCGTGAGGATTGTGTTATAATTCTTAACTGATCGGCAATCTGACCGGAGGCATTCTATATGGGAAAATTCGGATACGTCTTCTTGCTGGCAGTAGTAATTTCGGTTTTCGCCGCGTGTTCCCGTGAGTGGCGGGACCCCGATACGGCGCTCCCGGCTCAGAGCGTCACTATCGCATCAATACTTGCAAGCCCGGACGCCTACGATATGTCCGGAGTGATAGTAATCGGAAAGATATGGCGTCCGAGAGTAGAGTCGATGGGAGTGAACGCGAATGGCGAAGAGCAGACTTATACTTCGTTCACGCTGGCCGACAGAATGGGTGTCGGCATAGATGTATATATCAATGGCAAGGCGCCCGTAACCGAAGGCGAATACATAAGGGTGGTCGGTCTCTTCAGAAAAGAATTTCAAGCTCAGGGCGATTTTTTCTATAACAGGATCGATGCCGTGCGCTTGGAAAGCTGGAGTCCGAATCTGACTTACTGGATCAGGGAATTCGAGTTCGATTAGTTTCGGGTGTTATTGAAAAGGTCCGTAAGAAAAAGTATTTTTTCTCTCGACGCGCCCAGGGACACGGCGTAAATAGTAACACCGGTCAGCTCTTCTATTTTTTCAATATAGTTTCTGGCCTGGAGCGGGAGGTCTTCGAAATCTCTCGCAGCTGATATATTTTCCTTCCAGCCGTCCATTTCCTCGTAAACCGGTTCACAGTTTTTTAAAACATTTATATTCGAGGGGAACCCGGAGAGGATCTCGCCGCCGTAGCGGTACCCTACACAAATCTTTATCTTGTCGAAGCCCGACAGCACATCGAGCTTCGTTATTGCCAGACGTGAAATTCCGTTCGTCATCGCCGCATATTTTAATGCAACGCAGTCAAACCACCCGCACCTTCTGGATCTCCCCGTGGTGGCTCCGTATTCGCCCCCGGCTTCCCTCAGCTTTTCGCCGAGTTCTCCCGGGATTTCCGACGGGAAGGGTCCTTCGCCGACCCTCGTGGTATAGGCTTTTGCAATTCCGAGGACTATGTCTATCAGCGTCGGGCTCACTCCAGTGCCCGTGCAGGCTCCGCCCGAGCTCGCGCTCGAAGACGTAACGAAGGGGTATGTGCCGAGGTCGATGTCGAGGAGGGCTCCCTGAGCTCCCTCGAACAGGACGCTGTTTCCCTCGGCAATGGATTTGTTGAGGAGGGTGGATACGTCGCAGGCGAAACTCTTGAGCTCACTTCCGTACCCTTTGTATTCTACATATATATCATCGAAGTTAAGGGGTTTTCTTCCGAGAACACGCTCGAGGTACATGTTCCTCTCGTCGAGCACGTTTGAGAGCCGTTCTCTCAGGGAATCGGGATCAATCAGGTCCGAAAACTTTATCCCCCTTCTTGCCGCCTTATCTTCGTACACGGGACCGATCCCCCTTCCCGTGGTCCCTATCTTTCCGTCGCCGTGCGACGAGGATTCGCGCGCAATGTCTATTTCTCTGTGGTAGGGCATTATTACATGCGCCCTGTCGCTTATTTTCAGGTTCCCGGAATCAGCCCTGTACCCGGCGGACCTGAGTCCCTTCAACTCCTGAATAAGCACTTTGGGGTCGATAACGACTCCGTTTCCTATGACCGATACTTTCCCCTCCCTGAGGATGCCCGAGGGAAGGTGATGGAGCACGATCTTCTCGTCCCCGATTACTATAGTATGACCGGCGTTGTTGCCGCCCTGATAGCGGGCTATGATATGGACGTTTTCGGAGATGAGATCGACGATCCTTCCCTTGCCCTCGTCCCCCCATTGAGCGCCGATGACTACTATGTTGGGCATGCTCAGATACCCCCTTTGAGGAGTTCCTCGAGGTTTGAGAATTCTTTGCAGGCCCCTCTTCTCGACTCGATCAGCTTGAGCTTCCTCGGGGTCTCCAGCAGTATCACTCCGTAGAAATTCGAAGCGCGGTTTTCTTTAATCCTGAGCTCTCTCTGCTTCGGGTCGAGATTGAGGTCCAGGACCACTTTGAACCCGCTCGATCTCAGCCATTCCGCAAGGCGTATGGCCTCGCGTCTCAGGGCCGATTTCTTGGGGATAACGACGAAATGTATCTGGTTGCTTTCCTGGTCTTTCTTGGACGTGCTCAGGAGGGTTTCGACATCGACGGCAAATCCCGTCGCGGGCGAGTCGTACCCGTATTTCCCCATCAGCTCATCGTACCGTCCTCCCCTGACAAGGGGAGCCGGTATGTCGCGGGAGAGGATCTCGAATGTCACGCCCGTGTAGTAATTAAAACCCCTAATTTCGGCGAGGTCTATGTTTATATCGCACTCGGACTGATAATCGTCGATGACGCTCAGCACGTTCTCGAGCTCGTTTACATATTTTCTAATCGATTTGATTTTTTTTGCTTCGGGCAGTACGTCTCTTCCGCCGAAGAGCTCGGGGAGCGTTAAGATCGTGTCCTTTACGTTTTTTGGCGCCCGCGACTTAGCGATGGCTCTCGATAACTCTTCCTGGTCTTTTTTTTTAAGAGCCGATTCGATGTTTTCTCTGAGCTCGCCTGTCTTCGCCAGGAGGTGTCTTAGGATTCCCGTGTGGCCGATGTCCAGAACCAGGTTCTTGATCCCCGATTTCCCGAGGGACTTGATGCCGAGCGCTATTATCTCCGCATCGGCTTCGGGCGACTGGAGACCCACGAGCTCGCATCCCACCTGGAATATTTCCCTCTCCTTTCCGCTTCCCTTTTCCTCAAACCTAACTACCCTGCCGTTATAGCAGAGCCTCAAGGGGGCTGTGTGGTCCTTCATTTGAGTGGCGACGATCCTGCCCACCTGCGGTGTAATGTCAGGCCGCAATGCGACCACTTCTCCCGAAGAGGGGTCAACGAACTTCATGACCTTGCTTTTGAGCTCGTCTCCGAGTCCGACGGATAAGGGCTCCAGGTATTCGAAGAGCGGCGTTATAATCTTTCTATAACCCCATCTGCTGAACTCTTCGAGCAGCCCTTCTTCTATTCTTCTGAGTTCTTCTGCTTTTTCGGGCGTGTAGTCTTTTACGCCCTGTGGGAGACTGAGACGGTTTATCATCTAAAGCTTAACCTGCGTCACGGAAATGATATCCGGAAGACTCGATATTTTTTCGATCACCTTAGCCGGGACCGGCGAGTCGACGTTGGTAAAAACTATCGCCCTCCCGCCTATCGCTTCCCTTCCCAGGTGGAGGAGGCCGATATTGACGCCGTTATCCCCGAGTATGGAGCACATAGCCCCTATAAAGCCCGGTCTGTCGTTGTTCTCGCTCACGAGGAGATAGCCCTTCGGCACTACGTCTATTGTAACACCGTTTATCCTTACGAATCTAGGCTCTTCTTTTCCGAATATCGTTCCCGACACATGACTCTCGCCTTCTTCCGTCTTAACCTTGATGGATATCAGGCTCCTGTAGTCTTTGGCTTGCGAGGATTTCGATTCTATGACCTTTATACCCCTTTCCTGGGCGATTACCGGGGCGTTTACGTAGCTCACAACCACGTCCATCATGGGCGTGAGGAACCCCTTAAGCGCCGCAACCGTTATGGGGGCGGTATCGAGCTCTGACACCTCGCCGTCATACTCCATGTGCAGTTCCTTTACCCCGCCTTTGCATATCTGTCCCTGGAGGCTCCCCAGCTTTTCCGCGAGGTTAAGGTAGGGCTTCATCGTTTTGAGCACATCCAGGCTTACGGAAGGCATGTTTACCGCGTTTTTAACGACTCCGTTTTTGAGGAAATCGACTATTTGCTCGGCGATAGCGACCCCAACTTTTGTCTGGGCCTCTTCTGTTGAAGCGCCCAAGTGAGGGGTGAACACGACGTTTTCATCGAGATCGAGCAGCGGATTCCCCTCTTCGGGCGGCTCGTTTACAAATACGTCGAACGCAGCGCCCGCAACCCTGCCGGATTTTATAGCCTCGGCGATGTCTTTTTCGTTTATCACTCCCCCGCGCGCGCAGTTTATAAGGACCAATCTTTTTTTTGTCTTTTCCAGCGTGTCTTTGTTTATCAGGTCTTTGGTTTCGGGTGTGAGAGGGGTGTGTATCGTTATGATGTCCGAGCTTTTGAGCAGCTCATCGAGGGAGACGAGCTCGACGCCTATCTTCTCGGCCGCTTCCTTCGAGAGGAACGGGTCATAGGCAATCACGTTCATCTTTAGCCCAAGCGCCCTCTCGGCGACGAGCTTGCCTATGTTGCCGAGCCCTATGCATCCGAGCGTTTTGCCGTAGATTTCGATCCCCTTGAATTTGCTCCTTTCCCATTTCCCGGTCTTGATGGACGCATGCGCCTGTGGTATCTGCCTAGCAAGAGAAAGCATCAGTGTGATAGTGTGCTCGGCGGTCGTGATGGCGTTTGCCTCGGGGGTGTTCATCACGACTATGCCTTTCTTCGTCGCGGCCTCCACGTCCACGTTGTCGACGCCTATGCCCGCTCTGCCTATAACCCTCAGGTTTTTTCCGGCCTCAATGAGGTCTGCCGTGAGCTTAGTTGCGCTTCTTATTATTATCGCATCGTAACCGCCAATGATTCCTGCCAATTCTTCCTTAGGTGTGCTCTTCCTGATGTCCAGGTCGAGTCCTTCCGCGGATTCCAGGATAGTGAGTCCTTCCTTGGACATACCGTCTGTAACCAATACTTTCAATTTGTCCTCCAAGAGCTGAAAAGGGATAAAATTTAACGGGATAACAATATATGCGAGCTATGATTTGTTGTCAATTTCACGGACTCTTCACAATCCCGCCTCCAAACCCTCGCGCCCGGCTTTATTATTCCGGCAACTTAAGACCGCATTGGCATATTATTCAAACGCTCTTGTTTGAGAACCATACGCTATTGAGTTAAGCTTTTGCCCCATCTATGAATGAATCCAAAATGCCGTTCCTCGAGCACCTGGGGGAATTGAGGCGCAGGATACTCTGGTCGCTCCTTGCCGTTCTCGTCTGCTTTATACCGGCTTACGCCTTTTCCGGTCGGCTTTTTGAATTCCTGATGCGCCCTATAATAACGAACCTCCCCAAGGGCAGTTCCCTTATATTTACGATGCCCGCAGAGGGGTTCATGACTTATCTTAAAGTTTCTTTTTTTGCGGCGCTGTTTGCCGCCGTGCCGTTTATCCTGTATCAGGCCTGGAAATTCGTTGCCCCGGGACTTTACAAGCATGAAAAGCAGATAGCCATTCCGTTCATTTTCTTCGGGACATTGTTCTTCATCTTCGGCGCATCGTTCTGCTATTACGTCGCGGCCCCTCCGGCTTTCGAATTTCTTCTCAAAGAATATTCGTCCGAGTACGTAAAGGCGTTCCCGTCTATCAGTGAAGCCCTTTCATTCTTTATGGCTCTGATTCTGGGCTTCGGTCTTATATTCGAGTTCCCGCTCGTGATCTTTGTATTAGCCAAGATCGGTATCGTGACCAGCGCATGGCTGAGAAAACAAAGGAAGTACGCGATCCTGGTGAGCGCCGTCGCAGCCGCGGTCCTGACCCCGACGACCGACGCCCTGTCGATGATGATGATGTTCATCCCCATACTGGTATTTTATGAGCTCGGTATCCTGGTGGCGTGGATGTTCGGGAAAAAGAAGCCCGCAGGCGAAGAGACGGAGTCCGGATCCGACAGTGCGGATTCATAGAGAATTCTGAGAACACCCTGGATTGCCCGGCGACGCCGGATTATTTCTCAGGCGTCGACTGTTATCGAGCGAGGGCCTCCACAAGCTTGACTTTTCCCCATAAAAAAATAAAGTAGAAAATGAAATCGATAAGCGGGCTTTTTATATCGGTTTCTGTTAAAATTTTGTGCGATCAATTATTCGAGAGCACTCGAGAGGGGACATAAAAATGGCAGCAAAACTCAAGCGGAAAAAAGGCCGCGACCTGATGCACACGATTACGTACAAGAGGGAGAACGGGAAGTTCGATGTGGAGTGGTATGTGGGTCAGGATAAAAGCAACTGGGTGCTTCCCAAGATTCTCAAAGCGCAGGCAAAGAAGCTGGGTAAAAAACCCTTTCTCCAGTTCGGTTACAGGAAGCCCTGGAGCTTTTTTAAAACAAGCCGGTATGCAAACAAGATCGGAAACGGGCTCCTCAATCTCGGCATAGAGAAAGGTGAGAAAGTTGCGGTCTATATGCCTAATTCGGATGACTACGTAATCACGTGGTTCGGCATATTGACCATCGGCGCCGTCATGGTCCCCATAAATACAGCGTATAAAATGGACTTCCTCCAGTACATACTGGACAGCTCCGATTCAAAGGTCCTGTTCATAGCGGAGGAATATCTCGACAGAATGCCTCCCATCGCGAAGTACCTGCCCCAGCTCGAGCATGTGATAGTATGGACGAGGAGCGGCAGCGATAAATTCGAGAAACACGGGTTCAATTTTAAGAGCATGATCTCATATGCCGGGTTCATAACTTCCCGGAAGAGCACGGACCCCGGTGTCGAAGTTACCTTCATGGATTACGCCCGTCTCATGTACACATCGGGGACGACCGGCAGGTCAAAAGGGGTGGTGAGGCCCTGCGCTGCCGATTACTCGAGCGCTAGGAACTACGCCGAGATCATGGATGTGGGACCCAAAGACGTCTGCTTTACCTGTCTGCCGCTATATCATTCGAACGCGATGGTGATGTCGGTATACCCCGCGCTCATAAAGGGGGCGAAGGTGGTCGTCGAGGAGAAGTACTCGGCGAGCCAGTTCTGGAAATGGATCAAGGACCACGGAGTGACCAAATTCAACATAGTCGGTACTATGGCCTATTTCATGTGGAATACCCCCCCGGTGCCCGAGGAGAAGGAGCACAGGGCAAAGCTCGTTCTGGGCTCCCCGGCGCCTCACGACATAATAGAGAAATTCATGGAGCGCTTTAATATCAGGTTCATGGAAGGGTACGGGCTTACGGAGATCGGGCAGTGCACGTGGATGAGGCCCGGCGAGCCTTTCAGGGTGGGCTCGTGCGGCAAGGAAGCGCCCGGGTATGAGATCAAGATCTCTGACCCGGAGACGGACGAGGAGGTCCCGAGGGGTCACGTGGGCGAGATTATAGTCCGCCCTAGAACACCCAATATAATGCTCCACTTCTACAACAAGATGCCCGAGAAAACCGTTCAGGATTTCAGGAACTTCTGGTTCCATACGGGGGACGCGGGAATGATGGACAAGGAAGGGTATATATATTTCGTGGACAGGGTGAAGGACTATATCAGGAGGAGGGGCGAGAATATAAGCTCGTTCGAGGTCGAGAAGATAGTGAGCTCCCACCCCGAAGTCGAGGAGTGCGGTGTAATAGGCATTAAGGCGGAGGGCGGGAGGTACGCCGAGGACGAGGTCATGATCTTCGTTGTCCTCAAGAAGGGCAAGAAAGTCGAGCCGCACGGTCTCATGGAATATCTCGAGCCCAGGATGCCTCACTTCATGCTCCCGAGATTCGTGAGGTTTGAAGCTACACTGCCCAAAACGGGGACGGAAAGGGTTCAGAAGAATAAGCTGCGTGAGATGGGGATCACCAAAGATACCTGGGACAGAGAGAAGGCGGGGTACAAGGTCAAGCGGTAATGTTTGTGCAGTCTCCGGTCAGTGAATTCGACTTGCGGTAATTAATCAACTGCTTTATTATTTCTATAAATTCCATTTCAATAAGGAGAGTCGTCATGTCGAGGATAATAAAAGTTTCACTGCCGTTTTTAGCGGGCGTTCTCTTTGCCGCGGTCCTTATGGGGACATTCAATATGTTCAGGGAAGCGAATGCCCAGCCCGGTTATCAGCCGAACATGGAGCAGGCGCTCGGTAATCTGCATGCGGCTCGGATCAACCTGGAAGTATCGTCCCCCGATAAGGGCGGGCACAGGGTTCAGGCTTTAGAGCTTGTCAACCAGGCGATAACGCAGGTCAGGCTCGGTATCCGGTTCGCCGAATAAAAATATCATAGCAACGGAAGTTGAACGAAATCTTTTTAGAGGGCGGAGCTCTGTCTAAAATAATTTCAGTTTCCGGCCTCGATCCAATCCCAAGTTTATCGAAACATGAATCTATCAGCCTGAATACATAATCCGAGAGCCAACGAGCAGAGTCGGAAGGCTCTGCTATATCCGGCCAAATATATAAATCCAATTTCATTCATATTTCGTCTGAAGCTAACAGGCGTATCAGAAATTAAGCGGGATCAAGGTGGGGGAGGCCATGAAAAAGCTGTTTTCGGTCCTATTTACATCTTTTGCGGTATTAATGGCCTGTGCGAAGGCCGAACCTGGGGCTGACCAAATCCCCCGCTTTCAGCGACAACGTCCTTTTTATACTTCTCGAAGAGCCCGGGTCGTAAATCCCTCATAGGCACCCGCGGTCTGATTCCCTTACAACACAAATTGATTGAAAGTTGCCCATCTTTCAGTAGATTATATTGCGCGGATTCCGATATAAATGAAATTGGAGCGGGAGCTTGTCAGGGAACCTGTCACTTAAACATATAATCTCGAAATCGAATAAAGCCATACTCATCGGCATCGGCGGCGGCGGGGACATCGTAGGTACTATACCCACTGCCGACCTGCTGGGAATGTTCGGCGTCGAATGCGTTTTCGGCGGTCTCTCCTGGGAGAGGTCCGTCATCGACCCCATGCCCGGCCCCCGGAAGTTCGACGAGGTAAGAAACGCCCGTAAGCTGAACGAAGTCGTCTGGTTCGCCAATAAGGACACCGTCACAAGCACCGGAGTAAGGTTCGCCGAATCGGGCGTCGCCGAGGTTCTGGGGGTCGAAACGCTTTTGGTGGACATACACCCGGGCCCCGAGGCCGTCGCGGAAGGGATACTCCATGCTGCGCATGAACTGGGCGCGGATTTGATAGTCGGCATAGACGTCGGAGGGGATTTGCTCGCGCTCGGGAACGAGCCCGGCCTTATGAGCCCCCTCGCCGACTCCATAATGACCGCTGCGTTCGCAATTATTGAAAAGAGGATTCCGACCGTGATGGGACTCTTCGGGTTCGGGAGCGACGGGGAGCTCACTCATGAGGAGCTCGAGAGGTCGATGGCCATACTTGCGAGGGAAGGGGCGCTCCTCGGCAGCTGGGGGATTACGAAAGAGGCGCTAGGACTCCTCGAAAAACTGATCTCCGTAGTTCCTACCGAGGCAAGCCGTATGCCGACGCTCTATGCAAAGGGGGAGTTCTCCGATACGAGCATAAGGAGCGGGAGGAGACAGGTGAGCCTCTCCATGTCATCCACTGTCACATATTACTTCTCTGCCGGCGTGCTCTATGAAAAGCTGTCGGGCCTTTCACGCTCCGTATCCAAGGCAAAGAGCCTGGAAGAGGCAAATGAATTCCTCCATTCCCTCGGGATTTATACCGAGTACGATATAGAGCTCGATAAATTTAATAAGGAAAAGGGTATAGCTTAAGCCGGGGGGCACGGACTTTTCGTACGGTCCGCGTTTTCTCATCCTCATTGTCCCCTGCGGGGATATTAATAAGTTTCGGACAACGGTAAAGTGAGAGCTGATTCTCTGCCGGATTGTGTATGTGCGGTTAAATTGTTTGACACTCCTATGATTTCATGTTAAATACTTTCGTTTTTTTAATTTTCTGCCCTTAAGGAATTAAGCCCATAAATGAGTTTAGAAGGAAACCATAACACCATAGAAAAGTTCTTTTTTGCATTCGCACTCATATACATACTCTCGATTATGGGTAGGGCGGCGGATTCAGGCGTGTTAAATCCCGTTGTCATTAAAATTATCCCCGTACTGATAGCTTCAGGGGTACTTTTCATTGCCGCTGCAGTGGGTAAATTTGTTAACGGCGGGGTTTCAGTTCAGTATGGCGTAAATAAAGCCGCCGGCGGGTCCGGGGCGATTCCCCGGGGAAAAGCAGGGCATATTTCCTCGCAAACAGGTCTTGGTCGCTGCGTATTCAATTCGGAGCTTTTTTCTGCTGGAACGGTTATGGTAATGCTGACTGCTTTTATTGCTCCCCCTCTCCTCAAAATCGCTTTTGCGGGAGATACGAAGACGGTGTAGCCTGCGCCACACACACGTAAAGGAGATATCGGAATCATGAAACAAAAGAAATTTGTCTCTGCGGTCTCTTTGATGTTACTGCTCATATCCGCGTCTCAAGCCTTCGCAGCCGAAGACCTGCTGAGCGTTAACAAAACCGTAATCATCCAGATAGTAATATTTATCGCCGCAATATTCATTCTGAACACGCTCGTTTTCAAACCCTTCATGGAGCTTATCGACAGGCGCGAGAAGCTCACGAAAGGGGCGATCGGGGAAGCCAAAGAGCTCGAAGAGAAGGTTAAGGAGATAATTCTCGAATACGAAGCGAAGCTTAATGACGCCAGGGCTCAGGCCCAGGAGGAGCGGAATAAAATAGTCCGCGAGGCCGAGGCCGCCGCAAGCGGAATTATTTCGAAAACCAGGGAGGAGACAGCGGGACTCCTGGACGAAGCGAAAAAGAAGCTGGAGTCGGAGTCGGAAGTGATAAAAGAGAAGCTTAAGGGCGACGTTCAGATGCTGTCGAAGGAAATTGCGTCCAGGATCTTGGGCAGGGAGGCCGGTGTATGACGGAATACGGAATAATCAATCTTCTCCTCACAGCCGCCTCGGAGCCCGAGGCGTTTAACTGGCGGTTCGTAATGGAGCACACCGTCAACCTGATAATTCTCCTAGGCGTGCTCGTGTATTTCCTTAAGACCCCGATAAAGAATTTCCTCGTGGAAAGACGCGGCACGATCGGGCACGAGATCGATGTGGCTCAGAAGACGATCGGGGAGGCGAAGTCCAAGTACGAGGAATTTGCCAGGAAGCTTCAGGCGATCGAGACGGAGATTAATTCCCTGAAAGATACGCTCCGTAAGCAGGGAGAGTCCGAGAGGAGCGAGCTCTTGAAGCAGGCCGAATCGGCTTCCGAGATTATAAGAAAGGAGGCGAGGGAGACGATAGCGCTCCAGACGGAACGCGCCAAGCGCGAGATTCAGTCTGAAGTCGTAAACCTGGCGCTCGGGAACGCGGAAACGATAATCAGGCGGAGCCTGGGCGATTCCGATAAGGAAAGGTTCGTCGAGGAATTCACCAAAAATATAGAGGAAGAAAAATGGCATCAATCGCAACACTGAGAGACCTTACGGAGGCGCTCATAGAGAGCGCGAGGGAAGAAGGAAAGCTCGACCGTGTGACTTCGGACCTCGAGGATTTTTTTAAATTACTCTCCGGTACGGAAGAGGTGAGGAACATACTCTGGAGCTCGACTTTCGATTTTCAGGAAAGGAAGGGGATCGTGGACGATATCGGGGCGAGGAAGGGCTACGATAAGCTGACCGTCAATTTCCTGACGCTCGCGATCGAGCTCGATAAGGTTAAATCGCTCGTAAAATCCGAGCAGACGGTCGTTCAGAAGCTGAGGAAAGCCTCGGGCAGACTGAGGGCGGAAGTCATTATGGCGACGGAGCCTTCGGAATCCGATCTCGCGAGGATAAAAAGCGCATTGACCAAGGCGATCGGACAGGACATCGAGGTTACGTCAAAGGTCGATCCGGGAATAATCGGCGGAATAATTACAAAGGTTGAAGATAAAGTGTTCGATGGTAGTATAAAGACCCAGCTTGAGAGAGTGAGAAACGTCCTCACGCGGTCCTGAAACCCCCTAATTTAATAAGGAGCGAAGAGATATGCAGGAGTTAAAAGTCGAGGAAATTGGCGAAATACTAAGAAACCGGATCAAAGGTTATGAGACCAAGATCGAAACTTCCGAAGTGGGTACCGTTATATCCGTAGGGGACGGAATCGCGCGCGCATACGGGCTCGACCAGGCCATGGCGGGAGAGCTTGTGGAGTTTGCGAGCGGAGTAATGGGACTGGTCCTTAACCTCGAAGAAGATAACGTCGGTATAGCCCTTTTCGGAGAGGACAAGAACGTCCAGGAAGGCGACCTCGTAAAGCGGACAGGCAGGGTAGCCGAGGTCCCTGTGGGCGACAATATGAAGGGGAGGGTTGTCAACTCCCTGGGTCAGCCGATTGACGGAAAAGGGGAGATCAAGACCTCCGATATGAGGCCGATAGAGATCAAAGCTCCGGGCGTAGTTTACAGGCAGTCGGTCCACGAGCCGCTCCAGACGGGTATCAAGGCTATAGACGCGATGATACCGATCGGAAGGGGGCAGAGAGAGCTCATTCTCGGCGACCGACAGATAGGAAAGACCGCAATTGCAGTCGATACGATAATAAACCAGAAGAGTGAAGACGTTTACTGTATTTATGTAGCGATAGGGCAGAAGCAGTCGACGGTAGCCCAGGTCGTTGACAAGCTGAGAGAGCACGGAGCGATGGAATATACGACCGTCGTCGCCGCGAACGCGAGCGACCCCGCTCCGTTCCAGTTCATAGCCCCTTACGCGGGCTGCGCATTCGGCGAGTATTTCCGCGATTCCGGAAGGCACGCGCTCATTATCTACGATGACCTCACGAAGCACGCATGGGCATACCGCCAGCTCTCGCTCCTCCTGAGGCGTCCGCCGGGACGTGAAGCTTATCCGGGAGACGTTTTCTACCTCCATTCCAGGCTGCTAGAGCGCGCTGCGAAGATGAGGAAGGAAGACGGCGGCGGGTCATTGACCGCTCTGCCGATAATCGAGACACAGGCGGGAGACGTTTCCGCATACATTCCGACCAACGTTATCTCGATAACGGACGGTCAGATATATCTCGAGAGCGACCTCTTCTATTCGGGCGTAAGGCCGGCTATCAACGTCGGTCTTTCCGTATCCAGGGTAGGGGGCTCCGCTCAGGTGAAGGCGATGAAGAAGGTCGCCGGTACGCTCAGACTCGAGCTCGCACAGTATAGAGAAGTTGAGGCGTTCTCGCAGTTTGCGTCTGACCTCGATAAGGCTACACAGGCGCAGCTCGCCCGCGGAAGCCGGCTCGTGGAGGCGCTAAAGCAGGGCCAGTATGAGCCTGTGGCGGTCGAGAAGCAGATATTGATTATATTTGCGGTTAGCAACGGATACCTTGACGACTATCCCGTGGAATCGGTTAAAAAGTACGAAAAAGAGCTTAATTCATTCTTCGAATCGAAGTATTCGGAGCTGCTTAAGGACATAAGAACTAAAAAAGAACTTACGGATGAGATCAGGGGAAAACTTATAAGCGCCCTCGACGATCTCAAGAACCAGCTCGGGGATTTTAAATAGATTTCCAATAACCTGACAATCGAGACCAAATAAAATGGCGAGTTTAAGACAGATCAGATCGAAGATAAAAAGCGTGAAAGGCACCCGGAGAATTATGAGCGCCATGAAGCTTATATCGGCAGTGAAACTGAGACGTGCGCAGGAGCTGCTTTTGTCGTTCAGGCCCTATTCGGACGCGTATCTTGAGATTACGAAGAGCCTCGCACGGAGGTGCGATCCGGAATGGCATCCGCTCCTCAGGAAGCCCGAGGAGATGAAGAGGCTCCATATGGTGTTCATGACCTCAGACAGGGGGCTCTGCGGGAGCTTTAACAGCAACCTCATAAGGAAGCTCGAAACCTATCTCGTGACCGACGGCAGGAAATACGAGGAAATCAAGTTCACCTTCCTCGGAAGGAGAGGCAGAGACCACTTCTCCAGGAGCAAAATTACGGGTGTGCAAAACTACACCGGAATTAACGAGAGGAATTACAATGATATCGCCGAAAAGGTGGCCGCCGAACTGGTCTCCGAATATATAAAAAACGAGACGGATGAAATAATCCTGGTCTACAATTATTTCAAGTCGGCTCTGACTCAGGTGATGGTGTACGAAAGGATACTGCCAATCGAGCCTTACACCGAGACAAACGAAGATTCCACGCCGATAGATTATCTTTACGAGCCGACGAGAAAAGCGGTATTAAAAGAATTGCTTACTAATTACGTCAGGGTCCGTGTGGAGCGGGCGATCGAGGAATCGCTCACGAGCGAGCACGCATCGAGAATGACTGCCATGGAGAACGCCACGAGCAACGCGGACGACGTTATAAAAAAATTAACCCTTTTAGCCAACAAGACAAGACAGTCAATGATTACAACAGAGCTTATGGACATCGTCAACGGTACAGAGGCTTTAAGGAAAGGAGGCGCAGATTAAAATGGAATCAACGAGCGGTAACAGCATGGGCAAGGTAATACAGGTCATGGGGCCTGTAATAGACGTCGAATTCAAGGAGGGCGGACTCCCTCCCATTTATACGGCGCTTAAGCTTACAAACCCGCTTCTTAATAGTGAAAAATGGAACCTGGTAGTTGAAGTCGCGCAGCAGCTGGGCGGCAACCGCGTCCGCTGCATCGCCATGGACTCGACCGAAGGCATCAGGAGGGGCGAGGACGCCATGAACACGGGCGAGGGCATAACGGTGCCTGTCGGCAAAGAGGCGCTCGGCAGGATTCTTAACGTAATCGGCGAGCCGATAGATGAAATGGGGCCCGTAAAAACAGCAATGCGCTGGCCTATACACCGGGAAGCCCCCGAATTCGTCGAGCAGAGCACGAAACTCGAATTATTCGTAACCGGAATTAAAGTCATCGACCTGATCGCGCCCTTTCTAAGGGGCGGCAAGATCGGTCTATTCGGCGGTGCGGGTGTCGGCAAGACCGTGCTGCTTCTGGAATTAATCCATAACGTCGCGAAGGAATACGGCGGCGTCTCCGTATTCGGCGGAGTAGGAGAGAGGACCCGTGAAGGGAACGACTTCTGGGTGGAGATGAGGGAGTCGGGAGTATTGGCGAATACGGGACTCGTCTTCGGGCAGATGAACGAGCCCCCGGGCGCAAGAGCGAGAGTCGCTCTCACGGCGCTGACACTGGCGGAGTACTTCCGCGACGAGCAGGGACAGGACGTTCTCCTTTTTATCGATAATATATTCAGGTTCACACAGGCGGGCTCAGAGGTGTCGGCTCTCCTCGGGCGAATCCCTTCAGCGGTCGGTTATCAGCCGACACTCGCGACTGACCTGGGAGAGCTTCAGGAGAGGATCACCTCGACAGTCAAAGGGTCGATCACTTCCGTACAGGCAATTTACGTCCCGGCGGACGACCTCACTGACCCCGCTCCTGCAACTACGTTTGCGCACCTGGACGGTACGATCGTTCTCTCGCGTCAGCTGACGGAGCTCGGAATCTACCCGGCCGTCGACCCGCTCGATTCAACATCCCGGATCCTCGACCCGCTTATCGTAGGTCAGGAACACTATCAGGTGGCACGCCGCGTTCAGGAGGTCCTCCAGCGCTATAAGCAGCTTCAGGAGATTATCGCGATCCTCGGTATGGACGAGCTCTCGGAAGAGGACAAACTTGTCGTCGCAAGGGCGAGAAAAGTCCAGAGGTTCCTCTCCCAGCCATTCCACGTCGCCGAGCAGTTCACCGGAACACCGGGTAAATACGTGCCCATTAAGGAGACGATCGAGGCGTTCAAAGAAGTCATCGACGGCAACATGGACGATATCCCCGAGCAGGCGTTCTACATGGTCGGCAACCTCGAGGAAGTGAAGGAGAAAGCGAAACAGATCGTTTCTTAAAAATAGAATCCGGAACCGGGGGCGGGCAGGCTCGCCTCCGTGTAATCACGGTAAAGGTGTTTTTTAAAGAGTAGCGGATTTCGAGGAGATATAAAATTGGCGGACATTCTTCTGCAAGTAATAACACCGATGAAGCTCGTCGTGGACGAAAGAGTGGACGAGGTGGTTGCACCCGGCGAGGTCGGTGAATTCGGAGTTCTGCCCGGGCACGTGCCCTTTATTACGATCCTTGCCGAAGGGGAGCTCAGGTATAAGAAAGGCTCTCATGAGAAAAAGATGATCGTCGAAGGCGGGATCGCCGAGGTAAGGGACGATAAGGTAACCGTACTGACCGACCGGGTAAGACTCGACTGACCGGTATAAGCAGAATCTTTCCTGAAATCAACTTCACATTATTACCTTGCTATTTGAACTCACCCGTTTTTTCCATATATACTAAAATAAAGATCGACCCCCACCGGAGAAAGCACTATATGCCTTTGGCAGAGAAAAGCTCGGAAGAACTCGTAATCAGAAACGATAACGGAGCTGTTTCGGGGCTGGTCCTGAACAGGCCCGGCTCTTATAACTCCCTCTCGCTTGCATGTATGGAGGCGCTGACCTCGGAGTTCGAGTCCATAGCCCTCGATGAAAATGTCAGGGTCGTAATTTTGTCGGGCGCGGGCAAGGGGTTTTGTGCGGGGCACGACCTTAAAGAGATGAGGAGAAACCCCGGAAGGGATTTTTACGAGAAGACCTTTGAGGCATGCTCGCGTATGATGCTCTCTATAGTTAACTGTCCAAAGCCCGTGATCGCGAAAGTCCACGGTGCGGCCAGCGCCGCCGGGTGTCAGCTCGTCGCGACGTGCGATCTCGCGGTCGCCGACGAGAACGCGAGGTTCTCGACTCCCGGAGTAAATATAGGCCTTTTCTGCTCGACTCCCATGGTGGCTCTCTCGCGTAATGTCTCGAGAAAGCACGCGATGGAAATGCTGCTAACCGGGGATTTCATTTCCGCGCGCCGGGCATACGAAATCGGGCTCATAAACCGGGTCGTGCCTTCTCCCGAGCTCGACAGCGCTGCTGACGGGCTGGCGGAGAGAATTTCATCGAAATCCCCCCTTACGCTTAAGATCGGCAAAAAGGCGTTCTACGAGCAGGCGGATAAGGACCTTCGCAGCGCTTACGAGTACTGCAGCCGCGTGATGGTCGAAAATATGATGGCGCGGGACGCGGAAGAGGGGATAGACGCGTTTTTAGAAAAGCGAGACCCTGTGTGGCGGGGCGTGTAGGTTTTCTCTTAATAATTTCTTAACATGTATCCGGTACCATCACTAAAATTTCCGGTCTGTTTAAACCCTGATTTCTATCTTCCGGGCGGCTTACATTCAGGCGGGGAATTCGGAACTGTCGATAAAAGGAGAATGGAGGGGCGGCACCGTATCCTTTTATGTTTCGGTCTCTTTTGGTTATATACTTAGCGATATTGGCACTTTATCGGCAGCGAAAAACTTGTTATGATCGATGAAAAACGTAAAAGCGGGTGACATTATGCGTGTGTTTTATGGTTTGTTATTTGCGGGATTATTGTACGTCGGATTCACGGGCGCTTCGTCTGCGCAGCAGGATAAGACCTCGCTCCCGTTCCTGCTCGGCAGCAAGCAGGTGCTCGTCATCGGGGAATCCTACGGGCAGCCCGAATCGGAGAAGTTTTTTTCGAAGACAGTAACCGAATATCTGAACGGGGGAGGGTGTCTTAAAGTGGGGCTCGAGATTTCCTCAGACCAGCAGTCGGTTCTCGACAGCGCCATGAAGGGAGAGGTCCCCGTTTCTCAAATTCAGATCAACGACATAGTGGAGAGCGACGCTTACAGGCAGATGCTGACCGATTTCAGCGGGCAGATCAAAGCCGGAAAGTGCCTCTCGGTCCATGCCGTCGACGCGCCCGGCTCCGTGCCGGTATCGAGGGACGCCTGGATGGAGAAGGAGGTCGTACAGATGATCGGCGACACCCCTGTCGTTCTTCTTGTCGGCAACATAAGGGCCGTAAAGGATTCCGGAAATGAAGGCTCCGGGAAGCTCCTTACAGAGCGTCTGAGTGAGAGAGCGTTCGGGGTAGCTTCCGTCATGCAGAGCTGGAGGCCGGGCCAGTGTGAGAACAGGACGGTAGAATATATTAACGCAAGCGATGAGAAGGCAGGTGTGTACATAAAGGAGACTATCGGTGAAGTGAGTGAGAAAATGCCCGACAAGCCGACGGCCATTGCCGACGGCGTGCTCGTCTGGAGCTGTGATTCCGAGAGCGTTTCCGAAAACGTCGACATAGATGACAAAAACGGCGGCGGTAAGGTCAGCGATGAAGTCAGTGTGACCGACAAGAAAACAGAGGTCGTCGTTAGGGACGAGAAGGCGTTAAAGAAAATAAGGTGGGGAATAAAAAATAATTACCCTGCGCTGGGGATGACCAAAGACGAAGCGCGTCGGGCCATGGGAGAGCCGTCTAAAAAAGAGAACGGTAAAAATGGGGAGAAATGGTCTTTTGAATGCTTCGATGAAGAAGGGTACTGGCACACTTGCTTCGTTCTCGACTTCAAAGACGATATCGTGGTCAAGTATAAAGACCTGGAGTAATAGTAAATCTGCGGAGTTCCGACCTGACTCCGGCTGGATTTGAACGCCGGAGCACTGTCCGGCGGATCAAAAGACATCGATAGGAAGTAGAAATAATTCTTGTTGTTACTGAGCCGTGGTGTTGTCTTCCGTGCCCCCGGCGTCCGCTTCGATCTCGACGTCGGTCTCGGCAGGTAACTGTGATTGTCCGTTTGACGGGAGGATCTGCTCGTATCTCGACCTTTCCTTGATCCTGCTCGCTTTCTTCGAGCGCCCTCTCAGGTAGTAGAGCTTGGCTTTCCTTACTTTACCTTTCCTTTTCACTTCTATCTTGTCGATGAGCGGTGAATGAAGGGGGAATATCCTTTCTACTCCGACTCCGTATGAGACCTTTCTTACTATGAAGGTCTCGCGCACCCCTCCATTCTTCTTTGCTATGACGACGCCTTCGAACACCTGTATCCTTTCCCTGTCGCCCTCTTTGATTTTATAGTGCACGGCTACCGTGTCGCCCGAGCGGAACTCCGGAAGGTCGGATCTCATCATGGATTTTTCGATTTCAATTACAAAATTCATCTTACTTCTCCCATTTCATATTGTACAAGAAAATAATCTGTCTAGTATGATAGCCGCAGCGGATCTCACGGAAAGATGGTTGTAATCCGTATAGCCGCTCACGGGTTTCAGGGTGTAGTCGGCGGTTTCCATTATTTCCTCGGCAAGACCCCAGCCCGTTCCGAAAATCAAAAGAAACGGGTCTTGTTTATCGCTGAACATCATATCCCTCAATTCGCCGTAACCGATCATATTGCCACGGGGCCGCGCATCGGTAACCACTATCTTGGGTCTGCGCCCCTCGATCCTCTCGATATCATTGATTGCATCCCCGAGAGAATCTTTAATTTCAACGAATTCAAGCGCCTGGGACCTCGACTTGTTAACCGCCGTCCCCTCTCCCTCGGTCCAGTGCCTGATCACGCGCTCTGCAAGCTTCTGCTGCTCACCGTTGGGCTGAACAAGGTAAAACTTCTCGATACCGTATGTCGTGCCAGCCCGTGAAATATCGTGGACGTCCAGATTCGTGAACGCCGTGGTTATAATCGTGAGCCGATTATTGTATACGGGATAATGCACTAATGCAATATAGGCTTTAAAAATTGGACGATTCACCTTTTTTAACTCTTTCACCGTACTTAAGTCCTCAATTGTAAGGCGTGCCCTGTCGAGCATCTCGGGTCTCCTTAAATAAGTCCTCTTAATGCTCTCTTTACGCCTCCATTCCCCGATCTCCTTATGGTTGCCGGAAAGGAGGACGTCGGGGATTCTACTGCCCTCATAGACTTCGGGTCTCGTGTATTGGGGGTACTCCAGGAGCCATTCATTGAACGAGTCCCTTTCGGGTGGATAGTTCGTTTCCCAGGAATCCCGGAATGAACCTCGCGACGCTGTCCAGGATGACGGCGGCGGCGTATTCCCCTCCCGAGAGCACGTAATCACCAATCGATATCTCCTTGTCCACATGAATTTCCCTGACCCTCTCGTCTATTCCCTCGTACCTTCCGCAGATGATTACGAGCTGATCGTACGTTGCCATCTCCCTCGCTGTCTCGTCGGAGAATATTTCGCCCCCCGGCGTTGTCAGGATTACGAGTGATCTTAAATCCGCCCTCTTGATTTTTTTGACCGCTCCCCCTATAGGCTCGGGCTTCATGAGCATACCGCCCCCGCCGCCGTAGGGCGCATCGTCCACAGTCCTGTGTTTGTCCCCGGTGTAGTCCCTAATGTCGTGGGTGTTTATTTCCACGATATTCCTCTCGATCGCCTTCTTGAAAATTCCGAAGGAGAAAGGGGATTCGAAGAATTCCGGGAAGATGGTCAATATATCGAATTTCATGGTCTATAGCTCGGGCGGTCGTTTTGTGCGGTTAATCCTGGTCGAGCAGTCCCTCTATCGGAGAGATTATTATTTTCGATTCCTTAAGTTTTATTTCCTTAATTATAGGCTCGGAAAGGGGAATGAGTATTTCTTTATCGTCTTTTTTTACAACGAGGACGCTCTGGAGCGCCCTGTCTATCAAGCTTTCGACCCTTCCTACATATTTACCGTCTTCGGTATAGGTTTCGAGCCCTATCAGCTCGAACCAGTAAAATTCGTCTTCTTCCAGCTCGGGCAGCTCCGACCTGTCGATATAGACATTGCGTCCTATAAGCTTTGCAGCTTCGTCGATTGTATCGATCCCTTCGAGCTTTATGATTGCCGAGCCCTTGTCGAGCCTGCACTCCTTTACAGTAAACCCTTCGGGATCTTGCCCCCGGGCCGTCTCTATGAAGATTCTTTCGAGCGCATTGAGGCTTTCAGACCGGCGGCTGAACGGTACGAATCTTACCCCTCCGGCTAAACCGTGGGCCCTCGTGATCTTCCCGTAACTGATAAGCCCCATATTGACTGACGGGTAAAAATTATTCTAGGATTTCAAGAACTGCCCTTCTTCTCATTTTGGCAGCGGCAGCACCCAGGATCGTCCTGATCGCTTTTGCTGTTTTTCCCTGTTTCCCTATAATTTTCCCCAGGTCCTCTTGTGCGACTTTTAATTCAAGAACAGCCGTCTGTTCACCGGAGACTTCACGAACTTCGACCTTTTCGGGATTATCAACCAGTGATTTAGCGATGAAAGTCACGAGCTCCGTAAGCTTTTCCATAACATATACCTCCCCTGTATTCTATGACGACGCCCATCAAGTAATTTCTATCTCGATATCGTTTCCGCCTCCAACCTAGTTCAAAGCAGATATCAATTTCCCTACCCTCTCGGTAGTCTGAGCCCCTTTGCTGATCCAGTCCTTGACCCTCTCCGAATCGACCTCTAACTGATGGGGTTTCTTCCTCGGGTCGTAATAACCTAAAATCTCGAGAAATCTGCCGTTACGGGGCGAGCGCGAATCCGTAGCCACAATTCTGTAAAAGGGGTTTTTCTTTGACCCAATCCTCATTAGCCTGATCTTAACCAAAATACAAATACCTCCTTGTATACATCTATTTTAATAAACTTTACTCAAAATATTAAGTCTTTTACATAAATTTCATCATTCTTTTTGCAATTTTGCCCATTTTGCCCATATTCTTCATCATATTTTTCATCTGCATGTAATTTTTTATCATCCGGTTGATGTCTTCGACCCTCGTACCGCTTCCGCCTGCTATTCGCTTCCGCCTGCTGCTGTTGAGCAATGTATGATCGATTCTTTCTTTTTCGGTCATCGAGTCGATTATGGCGATAGTTTTTTTTATTTCTTTCTCGGCCGTTTCCAGGGCCCGGGGGTTATTTGCGATTTGCTTCATGCCCGGGATCATCTGGGTCATGCTGTCAAGAGAGCCGAGCTTGCGCATAGCGAGCATGGCCTCCCTGAAATCGACGAGCGAAAACTCCTTTTTCAAAAGCTTTCTCGCCATCTCTTCCGCTTTTTTCCCTTCGAATGCAGTCTGCGCTTTTTCGATCAGGGTGAGCATATCCCCCATTCCGAGAATCCGGGACGCGATCCTGTCCGGGTGAAATACCTCGAGCGCTTCGAGTTTCTCGCCGGTGCCGAAAAATTTAATGGGCTTTCCCGTTACCGACTTGATCGACAGCGCAGCTCCGCCCCTGGCGTCACCGTCCATCTTCGTAAGGATGACTCCGTCGATATCGAGCGCGTCGTTGAAACTCGATGAAACGTTTACCGCATCCTGACCCGTCATCGCATCCGCGACGAGCAGCACCTGATGCGGGTTCAATTCCGCTTTTATTGTTTTGAGCTCTTCCATGAGCTCTTCGTCTATGTGAAGCCTTCCGGCGGTGTCGATAATTACGGTGTCGTATCCGCCGAGCCGCGCTTCTTCCATTGCGTTTTTGCAGATTTCCAATGGCCCCGTGCCCGGTTTTGTATCGTATATACCGGCACCCACCTGTTTTGCGAGCACCTTCAGCTGGTCTATAGCAGCGGGTCTGTATACGTCGGCCGGAACGAGATAGGGGTTTCTTCTTGTTTTCTCTTTAAGGTGCTTGGCCAGCTTGGAAGCAGAGGTGGTTTTTCCCGAACCCTGCAGCCCTACGAGCATTATTGCGACGGGAGGGGATGACTTGAGGTCGAGCTCGGAGCTCTCATCCCCGAGGACCTTGATCAGCTCCTCGTGGACGATTTTTACAAACTGCTGGCCCGGCGAGAGGCTCCCCATAACTTCCTGGCCGAGCGAGCGGTTTTTTACCGATTCGATAAATTCCCTTACCACCTTGAAGTTCACATCCGCTTCGAGGAGGCTCAGGCGGACTTCCCTCAGAGCGTCCTGAATATTGCTTTCGCTTAGCTTTCCATAGCCCCTTACTTTCTTTAAAGTGGCGTTTAATTTTTCAGATATTCCCTCAAACATAGCCGTTCAGAAGACAAAACTCCCCTGTTTAAAAGGCAAGCCATTATTATTAGCACATTTGAGGGCTGTTGTCAATTTTGTGCTGAACGGGACTTCTCTTAATATTCTCAATATTTTAAGCAACCTAGGCGGCCATGAGCAGTATTTCAGGCGGATACGCGAATGAAGACGGCGGGAACGTACGACAATTAAATAATTAAAATACTGTCAATAAATCTGAGCTCCTTTCCGGGGGGGAGGCCTCATTGGTTTTGGTGTGAGGTCGCCCTGTCCGCTCTATATTCTTTAACCGGATGCTTTAACCAGGCGATAGATTATACCGTCGAGAGTACACACGTAAGCTTCTCCGCCTTCGTCGCGGCCGAACGCTGTTATCGGGAGATCGTCCGTATCCACTATTACCTTATTCTCGGTTACGCTCGAGCCGTTATAGCTTAGAGCCCAGATGGTGCCCGATAGGAAGTCTCCGTAAATGAACTTCCCGAAGAGCTCCGATATCGAGCCTCTGTAAACGGGGCCCGCTATAATTGTTCCCCCCTCGTCCCTCCCGTATTCATGAATCGGAAGCTCGAGCCCGGACGTGTCGCACCCTGAAGGCGGCGTTATGCACAGGCTCCCTTCCATTATATTCCATCCGTAATTTTTCCCATTCTCCACTACGTCGATCTCTTCTATTCTTCCCTCGCCGACGTCGCCTGCGAAGAGCCTTCCGTTCGAATCGTCAAAGGCGAACCTCCAGGGATTGCGGAAACCGTAGGCGAAAATCTCCTCCCTGAATCCGGAGCTGTTCCCGGCAAAGGGGTTACCGGGCGGAATTCCGTAATTCATTCCGTCCTCAGGGTTGTTTACGTCAATCCGCAATATCGAGCCTAGTAAGTCGGTCAGGTCCTGGGCAGTGAAGCTTGAAGCACCCCCGTCTCCCACGGCGATGTACAAGAATCCGTCATCCGGTCCGAAAGCGATCTGGCCGCCCTTGTGGTGGTCGCCGGGCTGGTCGAATTCCAATATTATAAGCTCGCTGCCAGGGTCTGCCTGGTTGGGGTTTTCCTCTTTTACCCTGAAACGTGATATCACGGTTCTGTTGGGGTTATCGGCCGTGTAATTTACATAGAAAAATCCGTTGTTTTGAAAATCGGGGTCAAAGGCGAGACCGAGCAGTCCGCGCTCTCCTTCGTCGAATAGCACCCTGTCCTGAATATTGAGGAACTCGTTTACGTCCTCCTGCCTGATAACGCTTTCCCGGGAGGCGCTTGTACCGCTAACTGCTAACAGGGGGCCCACTACCTTGATAACCCCTTTCTGCTCGACTACGAACACGCGGTTCGTCCCGTCTCCTGCGTTCTGAAAATCCACCGGCCTGTCAAATGTTACACCGGGGAACGCCTCTTCAAGCCCGAACGTTACGTTCCCACCCCCGCCGCCCCCGCCCCCGCTGTCTCCCGTACTTGACGAATCGCATGACGCGATGAAGACCGGAATGAGAAATACGAAGAAAATAAAGTGGAAAATTCTGTACATAACCCCTCCCCATTAAATCAATCAATTAAGTTCCGATAATTCAACGACCCCTTTTATAATCCTAACTCAGCGTCTCTCCGGGTTTGAGCGCAATGATCTCCATACCCTTGATATCCCGCGTAAGCGCTTTTAGATCAGCCGGTGTCCCCGTAAGTGCGGGAAAGGTCCCGTAGTGCATTGGTATAACGTATTTTGCCGCGAGGAACCTGCACGCATGTGCCGCTTCGAGGGGAGACATGATGAAGAGGTCTCCTATCGGGATCATCACGAGCTCGGGCTTATAGATCTCTGCGATCAATTTCATATCGCTAAAGACAGCCGTATCCCCGGAATGGTAGAACCTGAAACCGTTTTCGAGCTCTATTATGTATCCTACGGCTTCCCCGCCGTAGATTATGGACCCGTCCTCCTCCTGGATACCGCAGCTGTGGTCGGCGTGGACCATCGTGAACTTGATTCCGTCAACCGACTGAGTGCCCCCTTTGTTCATAGGCATTATATTTTTTAAACCCTTGGAATTAAGCCATATGCAGATCTCGTATATCCCCACTACCTTCGGCTGGTGCTGCGTTCCTATGGACACAGCGTCGCCTATATGGTCGAAGTGGCCGTGCGTAACCGCCATGATGTCGAGTTCGCTTATTTTCTTCAACCCGTCCGGGCAGGCCGGGTTATTTTGCACCCACGGGTCTATGAGCACGATCTTGCCGCCGGGGGTTTTGAGCTTAAAGGTCGAATGCCCCATGTAGGTGAGTTCGAAATCTTTGTTCAGCTTTCCCATATTCTCCTCCGATAGACCGGGTCTGGTTATATAATAACGATTATATAATATAGTAACCGCTTCCGGGTTCCTATTGCAAACGGGCTCGGGGCAGCCCGTTAAACCGTGTTAAAATAGTTTATAATGAGCTACGAGATTCTGGAACATACAGCCGACATCAGGGTAAGGGTTTACGGGAAGAGTTTCGTGGATTTATTAAGAAACGCCGCTCTCGCCATGATGGCTCTTATAACCGGGGTAGAAGCTGTAAAGCCCGAAGGCGACGTTGAATTCGAAGTAGAGGGGGAAACAGGGGAGGAAATCCTCGTAAAAATGCTCGGGGAGATACTCTACCTCCATCAGGTCCGTAAGATGGTATTCAGCGATGTCGCGCTCGAATTAACGGAGGGGAAAAAGCTTAAGGGGAGGCTCAGGGGAGAAAAAATCGACCCGGAAAGGCACGAGCTTGAGCTCGATATAAAGGCGGCCACATACCACAATTTGAAAATACAAAAGGTGAATGATAGATTTATGGCCGAAATAGTGTTCGATATATGAAACAAATTTTCCTTCTATCATAAAGAGTTACATGCTGCTTTTTGCAGTCAAAAACAATAAGGAAATCGTGACGAGACCCGGCGGAGCAGGATGCGCAGCGAGGCTCGTAGTGTGTATGGCCGGGAACGCTAATTAACCGGTGACAACTCGTTTAATACGGGGTCAGGAGATTATGCTCGATTCTAAATACGTGGAAGAAAACCTTGAAAAAGTCGCGGCTAAGATGAAGGAGCGCGGCGCTCCTTTTGATTCCGGGAGATTCAAGGCCCTCGATCAGGAAAGGCGGAAGATAATAAAAGAGGTAGAAGAGCTCGAGCATGAAAGGAACGTTGGCTCGAAAAGGGTGGGGGAGCTTAAGAGGGAGGGGGAGCACGGGGACGCGGACAAGCTCCAGGCCGAGCTTAAGGTCTTGTCCGATAAAATTAAGGAGCTCGGAAGCGAGAGGTCAAGGGCCGATGACGAGCTCAGGGATTTTCTCCTCGGCGTCCCGAACATACCCCATGAATCCGTCCCTGTCGGCAGGAGTTCCGCGGATAACGTGGAGATAAGAAGGTGGGGCGAGCCGAAGGTATTCGGTTTTGAGCCCAGGGACCATGTCGAGCTCGGCAGGAGTCTGGACATCATAGACCTCGACAGGGCCGCCAAGATCACAGGGGCGAGGTTCGCACTCTATAAGGGTCTCGGGGCCAGGCTCGAAAGGGCGCTCATTAATTTTATGCTCGATGTGCATACGAAAGAGCACGGGTACAGGGAAGTGCTTCCGCCGTTCATGGCCAACAGCGCAAGTTTTATCGGGACCGGGAACCTCCCGAAATTCGCCGAGGATTTATTCAAGGTGGAGGGAACGGATTATTACCTGGTGCCCACCGCGGAAGTCCCCGTAACGAACATCCACAGGGACGAGATACTGAATGGGGACGAGCTGCCGATAAAATACGCGGCCTATACCCCGTGCTTCAGGAGCGAAGCCGGTTCCTATGGAAAGGACGTACGTGGAATAATCAGACAGCACCAGTTCAATAAAGTGGAGCTCGTGAAATTCGCCGAGCCCGGAAGCTCGTACGAAGAGCTCGAATCCCTTACCGGGAACGCGACGAGGATACTGGAGCTCCTGGGGCTCCCTTACAGGGTCGTCGTTCTATGCACGGGGGATACGGGGTTTTCTTCGGCAAAGACTTACGACATAGAGGTGTGGGTGCCGAGCGAGAAGACCTACAGGGAGATTTCGTCCTGCAGCAACTTCGAGGATTTTCAGGCCAGGAGGGCCTCCATCAGGTACCGTCCTTCGGGCGGAGGCAAACCGAGGCTCGTACATACGTTAAACGGATCGGGCCTTGCCGTGGGAAGGACCGTTATAGCGATACTCGAGAATTTTCAGGAACCCGACGGCACCGTGACCGTACCGAGAGAGCTCGTGCCCTACATGGGCGGCGTGGACAGAATTGCTCCCGGGCTCTAACAATCTGCCGAGTATATATTACTTGGAGTGGCACAAGGGAATTGAGATCAGGCCGGAAGTTCGACGAAGAACGTGGCTCCATTTCCCTCGTTCGGTCTGGCGTAGATATCCCCGCCGTGTTCCTTTATGATGCCGAAAGATACGGAGAGCCCGAGCCCCGTGCCCTTTCCCTTGGGCTTTGTCGTGTAGAAGGGGTCGAATATCTTCTTTATTATTTTTTCAGGGATGCCCGGGCCGTTATCTTCAAAAGCGATTTGGATGACGCTTCCGGTCCCGGCCTTGTCCGGGTCTCCGGTCTCCCTGACCCTGCTTCTTATCGTGAGCAGCCTGTTGTCCTTCATTTCCATCATTGCCTGCTGTGAATTGATTATCAGGTTGAGGAAAACCTGCTGCAGCTGATTCGGGTCGCCTACTGTCTCGGGGAGGTTGGGATCGAGGTCTTTGACGACTTTTACGGAATTTTTTCTAAGCTCGTAATCCGTCAGGCCCAGTGTTTTTTCCAGGATGTCATTCACCTGTATTACTTCCTTTACGGGACTGTGCTTGCGTGCGAAGGAGAGCATGTTTTGTATTACCTTTTTAGCCCTCTCAGATTCGCCGTGTATGGCTTTTATGGCTTCCCTCGATTCGTTGCTGAGATCGGACTCGGCAAGGAGCATTTCGGAATAGCCGATAACGACGGCAAGCGGGTTATTAACCTCGTGAGTAATGCCCGATATCAGCTCTCCCACGGCTGCGAGCTTTGCCGATTGCAGCAGCTGCTCCTGTAAATTCTTCCTTTCGGTGATGTCGAATATTATCGCGGTCAGGATGGATCTCCCTTCGACCCTGCACGTGGAGAAAGATGCGTCCACGGGGAATTCATCACCGTTCTTGTGGAGTCCCGTGAGCTCGGACGTCGATTCTATGAGACCTGAAAACCCGTTCCAGCCGCCCTTGCTGAGCTCCACCCCGGTGATGTCTTTATACCTTTCGGGGAACAGGCAGCTGAACTCTTTCCCGATAATCTCGTCTTTCGGGTATCCGAATATTTTTTCCGCAGCGGGGTTGAAAAGGATAACTTTACCGTCTCCGTCCACGGCTATGATTGCGCTCTTTGCCGTTTCCACAAAACTCCTGTACCGCTCCTCGGATTCTTTCAAAGCCTGCTGGAGCCTTCTTCTGGCCGTGATGTCGTCGATTATCGAGACGATGCCCAGTTGAGTCCCGTCCTTCTCCTTGATGGCGGAAGTTTTTTCGTACACCGGAAACGCGTTCCCGTTCTTCCTTAAGGCGAGCCTTTCACCTTCCCATCCCACCATTACGAGCGCTTCATAAATCTTGCTGCTGACCCCGGAGGGGTCGTCAAGCGGGTACAGCACATCGCTCTTCTTTCCTATGAGTTCCTCGGGTTTGTATCCGAACGTTCTCGTGTGAGCCTGGTTGATGTAAATAATATTCCGGCGCATGTCCGTAATTGTGACTGCCGAATTCAGGCTGTTCACGGAAGTGGCCAGGAGAAAATTTTCATCATCCTTGTGGCCGCTCCTGGCCGTTTCGATCACGCTGTTCAGGCTGACTTTGCTCTGACCCGCTGCCGGTTTAAGGAGTCTCTGTTTCTCAAGCGCCTTAAGCGCGAGGGTCGCTACGTATTTAGCGCTGGCCGGCGTTTCAATATAACCGTACACCAGGTTATCGAGAGGATTATCCGATAGGGGATCGGAATCCCGGCCCGGCTCCGTGATCATTATTAACTCGGTGTTATGAGAAATCGATTTGACGCGCGTAATTAACTCCGGGATCGAGAAGTCGATAGCGGTTGTGTCGATTACAGCTACGTCATAGGGCTTGTCTCTCAGTTTTCCTATAAATTCCTCGGCACTCGAGGCCAAATCAGTTTGACTATTCTGTCTGCTGAGAATTTTGCTGAGGTCTGAAAACAGCCTCTCGTCGGACCCTACAAGAATTTTCGGTCTTCTTTTATTATTCATGATAAAACCCGAACGGATTCACTGATGCCGCATATCGGCGGGTATAACACCGGTTCGCGGTATTTCGCGTGATTATAAGAATTTGATCCATGAACCCATCATCCAGTACTTTCGGGGTTGATGCTGCAAATAGAACCCGAGCGACTCTAATCACAGCTTATTGCATATCGGTTTAAATCCCTGTATGTACTTCGTAACCGGTATGTGTTTGCTTCCCTTAATTATAGAAAAATTGATACGCTCAAACCCCGTCCATCCGCCTTTTGTATTTCTCCAACCTGTTGGATAAGAATAGAAAAACCGGAGCTAAGATTATACATATTATGAAAATATATAAAAAGGCGTATCCGGTCTGTTTCTCCATCTCTCCTATTTCCATTATGAAGGACCTCAGAAAAATGATTAAAACAGCAAATAGGGAGACAACAGATACAAAGATTGATGCCATAAACATATAAGAAAAAACATTTGAAAGCTGGTCTCTCATCGCCCGTCCATATTCCCTTTATTCTCTACCGTAATTATAGAGTAATTCCCCAAAACCTACAATTGCTTGTGATTTAGAGACTTTTTGGTTTTAAAGCCGGATATGAATCGGTAAAGGTCTGATTGAAACGGCACGGGTAAAGGTTCTAGCTAGACTTCGAGTATTTCTTTTTCCTTTTTTTCCAGGCGTTCGTTTATTTTCTGGATAAACTTATCCGTAAGCTCTTGTATTTTATTAAGATTCTTTTTTGCTGCATCCTCAGGGACATGTTTTTCCTTCTCCGCATCCTTTAGTTTGGCGTTCATGTCCTTTCTTATCTGTCTCACAGAGACCCTGTATTCCTCGGCGAGTTTGCTTACATGCTTCACGAGGTCTTTCCTCCGTTCCTCGGTCAGCACCGGTATGGCTATTCTAATGACTTTCCCGTCGTTTGAGGGGTTTATGCCCAGTTCGGATTTCATGATTGCTCTTTCTATATTCGTGATAGCGTTGATATCCCAGGGCTGAATCAAGATCGTCCTGGCTTCGGGCGTGGATATTGTGGCCAGCTGGTTTATCGGAGTCGGCGTGCCGTAATAATCTACGGATATATGTTCGACAAGAGCAGTTGAAGCCCTTCCGGTTCTGATTTTCGCAAGCTCCGTATCGAACACGTGCACCGATTTGTTCATCCTGTCTTCGGTTTCTTTAATAATCTCCTCTACGCCGGCAGTTTCACTCATTTTTATCACTCCTGACTTTTGTCCCTATATCCTCTCCCAGGATCGCCCTCTTTATGTTATCACTTTCGAATAAATTGAAAACGATTATGGGTATATTGCCCTGCATACATAAGGATATGGCGGTCGCATCCATGATCTTGAGCTCTTTTTGAAGGACTTCCATATAGCTCAATTCCTTGAATTTGACGGCGTCTTTATGTTTGAGGGGGTCCTTATCGTAAACCCCGTCGACTTTTGTCGCCTTGAGTATGAGATCGGCTCCGATCTCCAGGGCCCTCAGTGTCGCTGCGGTATCCGTCGTGAAGAACGGGTTCCCCGTGCCGGCGGCGAAAATAACGACTCTGCCCTTTTCGAGGTGTCTGATAGCGCGTCTTCTTATATAGGGCTCGGCCACCTGTTTGATTTCGAGCGCGGATTGTACCCTAGTACTCAGTCCCCTCTTCTCGATCGAATTCTGAAGCGCAAGCGCGTTTATAACCGTTGCCAGCATGCCCATATAGTCGCCTGTTGACCGGTCGATACCCGTTTCCGAACCTGCCACGCCCCTGAAAATATTCCCACCGCCGATGACGAGGGCAATTTCAATCCCGAGGCCGTGAACTTCGACTATTTCATCGGAGATCGTATCGAGCGCCTTCGAGCTCATTCCGTACCCTTCGGGTCCCTGAAGCGCTTCCCCGCTGAGCTTTAAAAGAATTCTGTTGTATTTAGGTTTGGATTTGGTTTTCGGAGAATTCATTTTTTTTCTTTTGTTAATCCAGGGGTTCTCCTAACTGAAACCGTACAAATCTTCTTATCTTTATATTTTCTCCGATCTTCGCTATGAGCGCCTGCAGCAGGTCGCTGATCTTTACCTTGGAGTCCCTTATGTATACCTGGTCGACCAGGCAGACCTCCTCGTAAAATTTTTCTATTTTGCCTTCGGCGATTTTATCCGCGATGTTTGCGGGCTTGCCCGATTCTATTACCTGGGCTTTCATAATTTCTTTTTCCTTCGAAAGCACCTCTTCGGGAATGGACTCCCGGCTTATATACCTCGGGTTTCCTGCAGCGATCTGCATGGCAACCTCTTTTGCGAATGCCTGAAATTCCTCATTCCTCGCAACAAAATCGGTCTCGCAGTTGATTTCTACAAGCACCCCGATCTTTCCGCCCGCATGTATATATGAGGTGATCGTTCCTTCCGGTGTTTCTCTTCCGACTTTTTTCGCCGCTTTCGCAACACCTTTTATTTTGAGTATCTCGATTGCCTTATCGAAGTCCCCGGCAACTTCTTCGAGAGCCTTTTTGCAATCGATAAAAGGTGCGCCGGTTCTGTCTCTTATTTCCTTTACCATCTGCGCCGTAATATCTGCCATTTCGTAACAATTCCTCCTGTGTTTCTTCCGTGATGTCCCTCATTCGGATCGAACCGCAAATTATTCGACTTTATCGGTATGAGTGTAGGTATAGGTATCTTCCTCTTCTTCAGCGCTCTTTGTCGGCGTCGGCGCTTTAGGTTTGGCGGCCGGCTTATCTTTCTTTTCCGGCTCTCCGTGGTGAGGCGTCTCCACGCCCGTACTGCTTTCCGATACCGCAACGGACGTCGTTACCTCTTTTTCGGGTTCTTCTCCGAATTCCTTGAACACGAAGACCTTCCTTTCGACTATGACCTGGCCTTCGTCCCGCTTTCTGACGACTTCTCCCGCCTGGAGCTTCTGTTCGTAGGCGTGCTTTCCCTCAACGCATGCGTCCGCGATCCTGGACGTGAAAAGTTTTATAGCCCTGATGGCGTCGTCGTTGCTGGGGATTACGAAATCGGCGTCAGCAGGGTCGGAATTGGTATCCACTACGGCGACGATCGGAATGCCGAGCCTCCTCGCCTCGTGAACCGCTATATGTTCTTTTCTCGTATCGACGATATACAATATATTCGGGATCCTCTTCATATTCACTATGCCGCCCAGCAGCAGTTCGAGCTTCTGGATCTCCCTCTTTAATCCCTTGGCTTCTTTCTTGGGCAGCCGCTCCATCTGCCCTTCCTCTTCGAGCTTCTTTAGTTCGAGCAGGTAGTCAACGCGTGATCTGATGGTGTGAAAGTTTGTAAGCGTGCCCCCGAGCCAGCGGGTGTTTACGTAAGGCATGCCGGAGCGCGTGGTCTCCTCCGCTATTATGCCCTGCGCCTGCTTCTTGGTCCCTACGAACAGTACTTCCCCGCCGTTAGCAACAACATCTCTCACGAAGTTGTAGGACTTTTTGAAGAGACCCACGGTCTGCTGAAGATCGATGATGTGTATGCCGTTCCTGCTCCCGAAAATATATTCCTTCATTTTCGGGTTCCAGTGGCTTATCTGGTGGCCGAAATGAACCCCCGCTTCGAGAAGCTGTTTCATGCTTATGACCTCATTCACCTGTTCGGTAGGCTGGATTTCTTCTACCATTAAAATGCCTCCTGATTTATACCGATTTTTATTTGGATAAAACGAACTTTATTAACATATAATATAGCCTATTTCAAGTATCTCGACGGTTTGCTTTGTAAACGATGTTGAAAAATGCTATGTTTTATGCTTCTTAGATTTTACTTGAAAGGCCAGAATTTGAAAGACGCAAAATATTTGTTCATTGTCAATCCGGCTGCGGGACAGGGCAGGACGGCCGGCTTGTTCGACTCGATAATACCCCTGCTCGAGAACCGGGACGTTGCGTTTGAGTGCAGATTCACGTCAGGACAGGGTGATGCGGAGGCTTTCGCAAGGGACGCCCTCTCCGGCGGCTTTACTCATATCGTCGCGGTCGGGGGGGACGGGACTTCTCACGAGGTCGTGAACGGTATCATGGGGTCGCCCCTGATTTTCGGGACGATTCCGTCGGGGAGCGGCAACGACTTCCCCAAATCAGCCGGTATTCCGCTCGAAACCGCCCAGGCGGTAGAAACCGTTTTTTCGGGGCGTGAGCGCTCGGTGGACGTGGGTAAACTGGGGGACATCTATTTTATCAACGGGCTCGGTATCGGGCTTGACGGGGCCGTATCCCACCGGTTCAAGAAGCTCAAGCGGTTCCGCGGACAGTTGGGCTATTTACTGGGGGCGGTTCAGGAAGCCTTTTCCTTCAAGGGGTTCCGGACCGAGATTGCGATAGGGGGCTGGAAATACTCAGGCACGCTTCTTCTGACGGGGGCATCGAACGGCGTATATCAGGGCGGGAAGTTCAAACTCGCCCCGGGGGCTAAAGTGGACGACGGGCTTTTGGATTTCCACATCATAAAGGATATGCCGCCTTTACAGAGGCTCATCAAAATTCCGAAAGTGCTCAAGGGGACCCATTCGGGCCTCGCGGAGGTGGAGCTGCGAACAGGGCCGCGGATGGAAATAACTCTCGAGCGCCCGGAGCCCGCTCACATGGACGGGGAGCCTTTTTACATCGACCCCGGCACGCACAGGATCGAGGTCGCACCCGGTGCGCTCAGGATAATGTCGGCAGAAGGATTATAGAGATTTACCTTGAAATAACGAGGCGGATGCTTATTTATTTTGATGTGAGCTGAGTCTTGCTCTTTTTCCCCGACGGCGGTTCTTGACAGGGCCCTGCCGTCGTATGAATCTTTTTAGAGAGGGATACCGGACTAGAATCCATTTTCAATTTTATGTTCAGAACTATTCTCTGCTGGATTGCGTTTGTAATTTATACGGTGTTTTTCGGGATTTACGGTGTCATACTGGCTGTGTTTTCGCCGTCGGCGGCGGTTAAATACGCCGTGAGGCCGTGGGCACGCTCGATACTGTACACAGCCGGAGTGAAGCTCGACGTGAAAGGCCTCGAGAATATCCCGGAAGAGCCTTCCATAATAATGTATAACCACCAGAGCGTATTCGATATATTCGCATATATGGCCGCACTTCCCATAGACTGGAAGGCCGTAATGAAGAAGGAAGTCGGGAATATGCCGTTCATCGGCTGGGTCGCCAGGATCGCCGGTCACTATTTCGTCGCGAGGGACGGCTCCGAGAGGGATACGAAAGAAGTCAAAAAGATCGTGAGCAAAATACGGTCGGGGCCGTCGGTACTGATCGCCCCCGAGGGCACGAGGGGCAAAGAGGGCAAGCTGCTGCCCTTCCAGAAGGGCGGATTCTTCATCGCCATGCTTGCCGGAGTACCGGTAGTACCGATGGTGATAACGGGCGGACTGAGCATCATGTCCAAAGGCTCGAAGGTGCTCAAGCCGGGCACCATGAAAATCAGGATACTCCCTCCGATCGACGTCGGGCATCTGCCTCCGGGCAGGGAGGGAAGGGAGGAGCTCATGAGGATTGTGAGGGCTCAGATGGAGGAAGTACTTGACCGCGAGGAGGGTCAGGCGTCTATCTGAGGAGCAGCCTTTGCCCGTCCCGCGGAAATTGTTTAATAATTATTATCGTCTATACTTAACCATGACCGAGCCCTTTGTTGAGTAACTGCGATCCATAGTCTATAATGATAAGCTGTTAACTTCGGTTCACTAAAAAAATTAAAAGATACGTTTTCATTTACATGATTTGAATGCACGAGTGTCTGATAAATATGGAATTTGAGTAAGCGAGCACGGTCAAGAGCACCTCGGGAATGGGAAGTATCGGAAGCAGGAGAGAAAATGGATAATCATAAATTAGCTGATCTTGAGCTCAGCACTATTATAAGCCTGACCGGTATGCCCCCTCAGAAAGAGCTGGTCAATCCCAGGATGCCCTCCGAAATGGCAAAAAGGGTAAGGGTTACATTCAGGCCTTTACCGAAAGATTTCGGCAACCATATAGTAATACGCTTCAGGGAAAAGCTCGAGCAAGAACTGAGAGAGAACGGAGTCCAGGTGATACCCTGGGACGAGGCTGCCGAAGTCCCTCCGGGGATTATTTCGAGGATATTGCGGACGAGGAAGGTAAAGAGCAGCATCCATGCCGTGGTCGATGTCAAAAGGGAATACTCTCTTACCAGAAATATATTGAGCAGTCTCGCTGAAAGGATCTACGTCCGCGCGCGGAAGCCCGAAAGATCGGTGATGGAAATACTAAAAATAAGCGGCTGGGCTGACGACTTTACCGCAAGGTACGTTCAGGACCCATTCAATACTCAGATAATCACCCTCATGCCCCTTGAGCCCGAGTTTGCCGACGGGAACACGACCTACGACAGAAAGATAGCGATCGGGCTTAATAACCTTATCACCACAATGTCCGAAATCGTTATGGGTATAGCGCCCGACAGGTTTTCGCTCGTCAACATGAATCTCTCGGATTCTATATACCGGAACGATGAGCTTGACGAATTCGTGCTGAATTCCTTAATCCCCAAGATTTACGCCCCTATAAAGCCCCCCGTGCTTACGAGGTTCAAGAAGGGGGAATACGAACCGTCCCACTCCGTTTTCCCCAGGCAGCTGTCCGACCTCGGGAAGCTCGTGGAGTCGACGTCTCTTTTCCCTCAGGGGTCCAAGTTCAGCGAAAAAATTACGAGGCTATCCCACAGGGACGTCGTCGAGAAGATACTCGAAGGCAGGACGGGAGTTTCTTACGGATTCATCGCCATAGCCGAAGCGCCCAGGTACGAAGGTCCCGTAACGGTAACGAAAGAGGAATGGGACAGGTTCTCGAAAGTCGAAAGCCTGAATGACGATACGGTGAGAGAGAACGAAGAAGGCAGGTGGTATGTTAAAACGCTTCTTAGGGGGAAGGAGGCCTACCAGCAGGTGCCCGACCTCTGGATAGTAACGTCGCGCTCCGGAAGCAATAAGACCAATCTTGACCCCAACACTGACGTCGTCAGGATAGGTCTCATAAAAGGGAAGCTCAATCTCGAAACCCCGAGGGGGGTCGACCTTCACAGGAGGGACATAAGGCCGTCTTTCGATACCTATGTGATACTGGCTCAGGCGATGGCGGCCGCGCTGTACACGCCGCAGCTGATAAAGGAAGGGCTGCCAATTCTCCACTTCCACGGATACCCGGACCCTGCCTGGTTCGGACAGAGCGAGTATTTCGCGGGGGCAAGGAACCCGTCGCTGCCATGCGGCACGGTCGAGGCAGCTTTGCTTAACTACTCGGCGATATATGAGCTCGCGAACAGGAACGGGGATAGCATCAAGATGCTCTGCCTCGTGGAATCGGATCACGGAGTGAACATACTCGGGCTCAACAGGGACTATCTCGTAAAGAGGCTCACTGAAGGCGTGGAGGAGGGGCATATTACGCTCGGAGGGAAATACCTCCCGCATTTAAAGAAAAGCACCCTGATAGCCGATGAGGAAAACGAAACGGTGGAGAAGAGGGTGGGCTCGATTAATTAACACCGTATTGTAAAAAATGTTTCCTTCGGTATATTGATGCCTTGCTTGCGTCGAATGGCGCTTTAATTCATAACCCCGACAACCCGTAAAATCAGATGAGCGAACCGTTGAATACCGCAAAGATATATCTTGGCCGTCATTGTAAAACTGACTGGAACCTCGAAGGGAGACTCATTGGAACCACCGATCTGCCGCTTTGCGACGTCGGGTGGGCCGAGGCAAAGGACACCCTTCCCATAGTGGAAAAGTACGAATTCGACAGGATAGTTTCGAGTCCCCTCAAGCGCGCCCGGCAGACCTCGCAGTACTATGCGGACAATCTGAAAATACCGCTCGACGTTCACCAGGGTTTACGGGAGCTGGATCACGGGGACTGGAACGGACAGAAATACGAAGACCTTCTGAGCGACCCGTCCACCAGGTTCAGGGAATGGTTCATAGACGGGATTACGAGCATACCGATACCGAACGGACCTGAAACCCTCGAGGAAGTCCAGACGCGCATCAGGAAGACGATCCGGGAGATCGCTCTCAGGTATCCCGGTGAAAAGGTTCTCGTAATAATGCACAAGCACATAAGGTCCCTCCTCACATGCTATCTCCTCGGAGAGAGCCTCTCCAATTTCAGAAAGAACATCAACGAGGCCGTCGAGCCCATCGAGCTCTCGGACGAAGACCTCGCGAAGCTGCTCTGAAGGTCGGTTTCGTGAATCCTGACGCGTTCTAATCAATCTAATTGAGCCAATTTCAATATTCAGGCGGCATCTGGAAACAAATCCGCAATTAAAGTATTTTTACCGGGAGTGAGAAACCGGACATTTATCTCTGCGTTGATTCTATTAACAGTCACCCTTTATTTCTCTCCTTTAGCATCGGGAGCAGGAGAAAGTCGAAGCCGTCCTCTCCGCCCACGCAATCATTCCCGCCATGTCTGTTTTAAGCCTCCCCGGTGATGCTCCGGAGCATTTGCAGGTTACGGGCAAATACACTCATCCCGATGCGAAACGGAGGGACGAGGTGGGATCGATATCGGGGAAGGATCGTAATAAGCCCCGTGTAAAGGATATTTATTCTGCCTATCGAAGGGCAGCCCTTACAGGGTTTTTCCGGCATAAAGATGTTAAAAGACGGCACCGCGGTTTTAATTACCGATAACGGTTATCGGCACCGCCAAAAACTCGCCCGACGCGATGCTCATGTTCCATCGTATTAAGTTCGACTGGGATAAGGGTAAGGTAAAGGTTTTACAAACGGTCTTTTTACATGACCCCGACCGGATTCTGCCTTTCCGCATTACCGATGAGGCGACCAAGAAGCGTTATCTGACGGGGGCTGACATCGATCCCGAGTCCATACAGGTGGTCGGGGATTCGGTGTACATAGGAGATGAGTTCGGGCCCTACATTATTCGCACTGATCCGGACGGAAAGCTGACCGGATTCTGGGAATTCGATGTCGGCGGCAAAATACTCAGGTCTCCCGATCACTACACGTTCCAGTCTCTTCCGGTTCCCGGCGTTGTGACATTCGATGTGAAGAAGTCCCGCGGTTTTGAGAGCATAGCTGTTTCACCCGACGGGAGATACCTGTACCCGATAGTAGAAGCGCCGTTGTGGATCGAAGAGACCAAATCGTTTGAGAACCGTGACGGGAAATACTACGTCCGGATTTTCGAGTTCGATATTGAGAAAGGCGGTTTTACGGGGAAGTCATATAAATACGCTCTTGAAGATAAGAGTCATTCCGTAACTGATTTTAATCTCATAAACGAGACTATGGGGCTTGTCATAGAGAGGGATCCCGGTGAGGGCGATGCTGGATTCGCCTGTGATGGTAATAAAAAGGAAGCGGCAGCGGGAAATTGTTTCGATGATCCCGCGAAATTCAAGCGGATTTATAAGATCGACATGGGCGATTTAGACAAGGACGGATTCGTTAAGAAGGTGGCTTATATCGACTTACTCGATATAAAAGACCCCAACGGTGTCTCGCGGCTCGAAGCTAAGCGGCCTGTATTCACGTTCCCTTTTGAAACGGTCGAAGGCGTCGATATATACGATCCGACGCATATAGTCGTTTCCAACGATAACAATTTCGGATATTCGTCCGGACGGACTCTGGGGAAGAACGATGATAACGAATTCATTTTGCTCGATGTCAAGAATTTTTTAAAATAGCCAATCCGGAAACTTCATAACAAAGCCGTAGAACCTATCACGCTCCCGGACGAGGACCTCTGGGAGCTTCCTTAAAATTCTATGCAATCCACGGGTTTAAATGAGCCGATTTCGATTTAGTGTTCCGTATTCGTCTTTAATTCAGAGCCGTATATAATATCCTCTTATCAAAATTCTTTAGCATTCATCAGGAGACCATTGATTAGGCCGCCTGCAGTCGTCATAAAACTCGATTCCATAACTGGATTGGATACAGCAAGGGTATTGTCGCGCTATAAAGTACCGGTCGTCGGTATCGCCGATGATCCAGGGCATTACTGCTGCAAGACCAATTCATGTGAGGAAATTCTCTTTGCCGACACTTCAGACGCGAAACTTTTAGATACGTTATTGAGCTTAGCCCGAAAATTGCGGGGAAAGCCCGTGCTCTTCCTGTGCAGCGACGAAAGTGTGCGCATTGTATCGGACAACAGGGAGAGACTCGGGGAATTCTATAACTTCGTAATCCCCGACGCGGATGTTCTGGACCTCTATATGAACAAGCAAAATTTTTACAGGTATGCGTTCGATAACGGCCTTCCGATCCCCGCTACCTTCTTTCCCTCGAACAAATCGGACTTGGACGAGATACTAAACAAGGCCAAGTTCCCTTATATAGTCAAGCCCGTCGTGAGGACCCCAAACTGGTTCAGATATTTTAAAAATAAAGTGATTAAAGTTAAGAGCCCTCAGGAGCTCTCAGATGTGTTCGAGACATGCTCTGGAGCGGGAGAGAATGTAATAGTCCAGGAATGGATTAATGGCAGTGATTCCGACCTGTATTCGTGCATTTTTTATCACGATAAGGATTATAATCAATCGGTTACGTTCACGTCGCGTAAGCTGAGACAATGGTTTATAGACGATGGGGACGCGTGCCTGGCCGAAGAATGCAGGAATGATCTGGTATTGAATACGACGGCGGAGGTGCTCGGCAGGATCAAGTTCAGAGGGATAGGCTCGATCGAATTTAAACTGGACAATTCGAGCGGCAGATATTTCATAATCGAGCCCAACATAGGACGTCCTGTTACGAGGATAGGTCTCGTCGAAGCTGCCGGCGTGCCCATACTATATACGATGTACTGCGATGCGTCGGGACTACCTTTACCTTCGTACGACGGGCAGCGGTATGCAGGCGTAAAATGGATTTCCCTTCATCAGGACATTCTTTCCGCCTGGGCCTATTACAGAATGGGCAGGCTGTCTTTAGGGGGGTGGCTTAAATCTCTCTACGGCGTAAAATCGTTCGCCGTTCTCTCGATGCGTGACCCTTTACCTTTTATATCGCTTATATATGGGGGGTTTATTGGTTTTTTAAAGACCTATAGAACGTAGTTATATGTACATTTGTAAACCGTGCGGATTGAGTTATTGAAGTCACAATGCGGCTCCCGGCTCCTATACAGCCTTATCCTTCATTGACAAAAAATCCGTCATCCCTGATTAACTGCAGGCTTCTATTGCAAAATTTTATTGTTTATGAGAAAATCTGAAATATACATATAACAAATGCTATATTTAGATTAAAGGAGATGACCGAACATGGCTAAAATGGAAAAGAAAAACCTGGACGTTCCGGATGAATTACGGTCGTTCCCGAATGGGAGACTCGAGCTGGTTTCACTGGCCGGCATATCTTTTGGCCGGGCCACCCTAGAGCCGGGATGGAAGTGGTCTGAGAGTATAAAGCCGATCGCCAAGACGAAAAGCTGCGAGGCCCCTCACACCCAATATCACGTTTCCGGGCGCTTGAGGGTCAAAATGGATGACGGCTCGGAGGAAGAATTCGGGCCGGGCGACGTGTCGTACGTACCGCCCGGGCATGACGCGTGGGTGGTCGGGAACGAGCCTGTGGTTGTAATCGATATCACTGGTATGGCCCGGTACGCTCAGGGGTCGTAATATTGCCCGCGGCGCAAATTTCTTTCGACAGATTTTGTTCAACTCGGAATAGCTAAATCGCGCTTGTATACAGGATCTGCTGCAATGGCTTGACTCAGCCACGCTGGACCCATCATATACTTTCCTTGCGCGGCCGGAAGGGATATTGACAAGAGCCTCCTCTTTGTCAGAGAATAGTAATAGAGAACATTCACGCATACAATGGGTTAACTATTTACTCGAGGGCAAATATCGGATGGAAAGCACAAAAGGTGAAGCGCTCATTGTGCCTGCTATGCAGGGTCGCAAAATGCACGCGATCGGTCACTCCCGTGCCGAAAGCAGTGGACCCACCGAGTACGGCAACTCTTATAAGATTTCTATCGTCTTCGGGAGCGCCGGTCCACCGGGTATGGCGGTTCGTGGTTTTTATCTTCGCGCTGTTTTCGACACTATTGATAGTAATATTTTTCTTGAGCCTTCCTACGAGATAGGGGTGTAGCTCGAATGCTTGGAGATGATCTTGATAATCTTCACTGTTATAATCTGATGTCTGGAAAATAAATTTTCCGTGACGGAGATAGTAGGCTATTTGACCAGAAATCTCAATGACAACAATTAAAGTGCAGAACACTCCAATATTTACAATTATCAACAAACACAACTTTTTCATGATTCTAATTACAGATTATCGTATAGGTGGCTAAACCATGTCAAGCCCCACCACCGATGTTAAATATCGCGTAATAAACTTTGCCCTTCTTCGATAAACCGGCCATGACCCACTCTCCTTGCATGGCTAGAAGGGATAAAGTACAATTCTCCAAGTCCGACTAGAAATTTACTAGAAAAACCATTTATGAGAATAGCCGTAAATCCCGTAAGTACCTGATAACGATGAGCCCCGGAGGGCTGGCAGAACGGCTAATGCACCGGTCTTGAAAACCGGCGTCCGCAAGGACTTGGGGGTTCGAATCCCTCGCCCTCCGCCAGTTAGGAAATGCGTTTGTCGGCTCGCCTGCTACGCGGGCTCGCCAGCCGTTTTTCGCCAAAAATTCAAGCCGTTTTGAATTCAGGTAAGGCCAAAAGCGGGCTTTTCTAGAAGAAATTTAAGAAATTTGTTGTCATCTAGTAAGATTGTAACGTAATTCTATGTTAGGCCCTGGAAGTTACAAAGAGGAGGACACGATGAACAACGAACAGGTGGCACCTGAGACGAAAGGTGTTACGGTGAAGTTACTTGCAACGGTTGACCTTGGCCCCGAGATCGAGGGCATGGCAGGGCGCCAACTTCGAATGCGTATGGTGACCATCGAACCTGGAGGCGTCTTCGGCCCGATTCACGACCATAAAGACAGACCAGGCACCGTCTATATACTGCAAGGAACGATCACTGACCATCGAAATGGCGTCGCTACTGACTATGGGCCGGGAGTGGGCTGGCCCGAGGATAGGAACACCACACACTGGCTTGAAAACAGAGGAACGATTCCGGCGGTGGAGATCTCGGTCGACATAGTCAGGCAAGAGTAAGCGAGTCCAACGTGTCTCGCACCCGGGCCCCTTGCGGAAGTTTCGCACGGAGCCTTTTTCTTTTTCAATTTTTGAATCAAAAATTTTCACAAAAGAATATACCACCAAAGAGGAAAATCATTTATGATTTTCCTTGCGGGCTTCGCCCGCGAAAAACTTGAAATCGCCCTTTTCGCTTCCGCTTCCCGCCTATTCGTCGGGTAGGCGAGGCGGGCGGAAGGGGGGTCTGGGGGGAATTCCGCCCGCCGAGCCCAGCGATTTCGGTTCGGATATTTTCAAACAGACACCGCCATAATTATCTAATAATTGTAGTTTATTGCGATTAGTTTGCAGGCATATCAATATATTGCTGAATTTGCCTTTCTAAGCATTTTCTAAGAACCATCCATAATTCTTGTCACCATATAGAACCAATTGAACCAGATGTAATAGATGGAAATCGTTTTTTTAAGTGTGTTTACAAATATTTCAGTGACTCCGGAAAGTTATGAATACACACTGAATAGGACTTGAAAACCGGCGTCCGCAAGGACTTGGGGGTTCGAATCCCTCGCCCTCCGCCATAGATTAGACCACATTGACAATATGGGCGGAGTGAACAATCAGGTATAAAATTCTTTTAGTTTGTCGATACGAGCGGAGTGACAATAACAGATTCATTACATTATATCGCTGCTTGATTCGGCTCCTATTTCGTTTCCACTACCGGAGGGGGTATATACCCCTTACCCCCTGATAAGGATTCAATCATAGCGGGTGCCGGCGCATAGGAACGGAGGATGAGATAAAACGGCTTGGGGGGTGCGGGCAGCCAATTTGATTCCTTATCCGTGCCAGGGCTCTTCTGTTGAATGTATATTGTGAGCGACCCGTCCTTATTCGTTTTCATTCCGGTATCGCTCCCCAGAAAATAACGGTTTATAGGATTTGGTACAGTGTAATTGTTTGTGGCATCGTACATCGTAAGCGACCAGAAACCCGGTGCAATGAAGGGCGGCGTTTTCTGAAATGTAATCGTGTATTGTTTGGTGCCGTCGAACTGGTTGCCGCTGCTGTCCACCGTGCTCAGGTAGTAGATCGCTTCACTCGGTACGTTGGCCGTAAGACCGACTCGAGCGACGACAGCACGTGTCTTGTAATCCGTCTGCGAGTTGCCGATGGTCGGAGGCGGCATGAACCAGCCGTTCGCAATTCGCTCGGTGGGCAGGTTGCTCAACATTGGTCCGATGTCGGCGGCTGCCTGCCTCATTGCATCGACCACAGTTGGATTGAGCTTTGATCTGTCCCAGCTCTTGCCGAGCTCTATACCTAGAGACCTATAGTACGGCAGCAGAGCCGTCACCTGATCCGCAGGTGGCGGATTCTCGTTTATCACTGCCGAGAGGATTTCCCAGAACTGGAGGGGGTCCTCGTAATTCATGGCGCTGGCAGGTTGTTTGGAGTCCGTCACCTTTGGGATTAGATAGTGATACTCGGGCGCAGGGGGCGCGGGTTGGTCTGTGTGCTTGGCCAGCCCCTCCACTTTAATATCTTGCAGGACTTCTCTCGCCGCCGGCAGATCGGCCTTGTCGAAAACACGCACCCGCGGTTGGATCAGCACCCAGCGGGTGGGGCAATTGATAATTTTGACATCGTCCGGGAGTTTGCCCTTGAAACCCGGGCCGACTAGAGCAAATTTACCCCCCTTGTAACCCGTAACCGTTCCTCCCACGTATGCGAATGCGTTGGTATACATGTCCACGATTTCCACCATATAGTAACGTCCGTGGGAATCGGGGGCGGTCAGTATGATCGGCTCCTGCTCGAGATCGAGGAAGCCAAAGCCATATATCACATTGACGTTGGGTGTTACGTAACCCGCCTCGACCGAAAGTTCGGGGGTAGAGATGTCTTCCATGCGCCAGATTGAGTTTGGCGCAGCCTTGGGCCTCGACCCGAAAGCATCGAGGGCCCGCAAGTTGTACATAATGACAGCCGGACTACCCCAGGTGGCGGCATCAAGGGCGAGAGAATAAGTCCAGTTCTTGAGGGTTTTCACCTGCTCCGGTGTGTAATCTTCCTTCCTGTTGCCGCTCTCGGCCATTGCAGAGCTGTTCTGAAAGCTTATGATTGCGCAGAGTCCAAGCGCAAGGATAAATCCTGATATTACCGATACATATTTCTTACTCATGATCCGCCTCGTCTGGGGTATAAATTTCGCTGAATAATTATAATGCTTGTTTCATGATTATTGAGTGAATATTTGTCGGTGTATGCTGACTTAACCCTGAAATCGGTCGGGCTCCGGTCTTCACGAAAGGCTTCCTCATATTCTAAATTGACACAGTTCAACTGGACTCATAAAATGCGTGAAACTATAGCGGCTATATATTCAGCAGGAGACATAGCAGACCGATCTGGAAATGTGTCGTGGACGGAAGTTAAGCGTGATGACATTGCCTTCAAAAAATTTCTTGGAGATGTTCCGGACATCCTGGACTTACCGGAACCACCTCCTCATAGTTCGGAATGTGGTTGGTGTAAGTATCGAGATGATTCGAAGTTATCTGGTCTGTGATACAAATCCTTTCTAAGCATTTTCTAAGAACCATCCATAATTATTTGTACCACACGGAATCAATAGACCATATGGAATAGATGGAAATCGTTTGTTGAATGGGGATTAGAAATATTCGAGCGATTCCGGAAAGTTAGGAATGTATGCTAATTAGGTCTTGAAAACCGGCGTCCGAAAGGACTTGGGGGTTCGAATCCCTCGCCCTCCGCCATATTATTCATATATACGATCCAATATCCGGCAAGATTTAATCTTCATCATAACTAGACGTTCTTGCTTGACTTTTCTCCCCTCTGGGAGTTTAATTGGAATTAGATAAACAGTCTTAGCGAGGGGTGACATGAAAAGGATAATAATGAGCATTTCCGGTTTATTAGCTATAACACTGTTTGTGTTCAATTCATACGCTGCACCAACGAATCAGGCTCAGCAGCCTCCGCCCACCTGCCAGGGGAAAACGCCGACTATCGTGGGCACAAACGGAGACGATACTCTGAACGGGTCACTTGGCCCGGATGTGATTGTAGGTCTCGGGGGCAATGACCAGATCAAAGGGCTTGACGGCGATGACGTTATTTGTGGCGGCGACGGTAATGATACCATTACGGGTGGTGCGGACGATGATATCCTCTACGGAGACGCCGGGAATGACGATATCAGAGGCGGAAAAGGCAACGATGTCGTTTATGGCGGCGACGGTAATGATTATCTTGAAGGCAACGATGGCGAGGACTTCCTCGACGGGGGAATGGGCACTGACAGCATTGACGGCGGAAAAGACCAGGATAAGTGCATAAACTACGAGTCGAATAAGAGATGCAACGTGGATTAGTCATGTCGGAATCGGCGGTAATTTGTTTCACAGGCCGATAAAGGGTCGATACGGTTTAAGGCTATAATGTAATTATTGAAGTACCGGTATTGATTTATTCTCAGACCAGATGAGCGGAAAGCTTTACATCGTTTCAACCCCTATAGGGAACCTCGAAGATATCACACTCAGGGCAATCAGAATACTTAAAGAAGCCGACCTGATAGCGTGCGAAGACACGAGAACGACGAGGAAGCTCCTTTCCCGCTACGCGATCGATAAGCCACTCATCGGATACCACGAACACAATGAGATTGAAAAGTCAAAAGAGCTCCTCTCGCTGCTCGAAGGGGGAAAGAGCATAGCAATGGTTTCCGACGCCGGCACCCCCGGCATTTCAGACCCCGGATACAGGCTCGTCAAACTCGCATCCGAACACGGTATCGACGTGCTCCCCGTTCCGGGCCCCTCGGCAGTCGTGTCTGCGCTCTGCGTCTCGGGGCTTCCCACGTCGAGCTTCGCGTTCTTCGGGTTCCTCCCGCGGACGAAGAAGCGGTTGACTGATTATCTCGGGACTATAAAAAGTTATCCCGAGACGCTCGTATTCTATGAATCGCCAAACAGGGTTATGAAGACCCTCCGCGTGATGCTTGAAGTGTTCGGGGACAGGAACATTTCGTTCAGCCGCGAGATAACGAAGCTCTATGAAGAGACACTGCGGGGGAAGATTTCAGGGGTTCTGGAAACTCTCGGTAAGCGGAGCGAGATAAAGGGCGAGGTGACACTCGTAGTAGAGGGAGCTCCGGCCGAAAGCAGGGGGAGTCGATTCGGAGAACATTGACAAGATGCTCGGCGCCTATAAGAAAAGCGGGCTCAGTCTTAAAGACGCGGTAAAAAAAGTTTCCGAGGGTTCGGGCTATTCTAAGAGTAAGACGTACAAGAGGGCGCTCGATATCTGGGGGCAGGGATAAAATAAGTACGGAATAGTCTTTTACTTTTTTTCTTTTAAATGCTTTTTCACTAACCTGTCCTTCTCCACTTCAGAGCCGACCCTGACCTGCTTCTCTACTTTCTGCTTCTCGCCGGCCGCCTCTCCCTGAATCTTCGCCTTGCACTCATCACAGATAGAGGATTCAGACGGTTTTCCGCAAATCATGCATACCTTTTTCTTCTCAGCCATTTCATTCTCCTCGTTCTTTCATTCCGCTTAACCGCGCAGCTATATATAAATAAATTTATACGAGATTCATAACGAACCTTAAATCGGGGGTCTCTTTTGGTACCATTTGGAGTGCTGCTCGTATGCGTGTGCCACATGGATTACAGCTTCTTCGTCGAAAGGTTTCCCGAGGACCTGAATCCCTATGGGCAGTCCGTTTGAGGAGAATCCGCAGGGGATGGATATCCCAGGAAGCCCGGCTATGTTGCAGGGTATGGTAAGGACGTCTGACAGATACATCTTTATCGGGTCACCGGTTTTTTCTCCGAACCTGAAAGCCACCTCGGGCGCCGTGGGCGCCATAATCACATCGACCTTCTTGAACGCCTCTTCGAAATCCCTTTTTATGAGCGTCCTCACTCTCTGAGCCTTCAGATAATAGGCGTCATAGTAGCCTGCCGAAAGAGCGTAAGTGCCGAGCATTATCCTCCTCTTTACTTCGTTCCCGAACCCTTCCGCCCTCGTCTTGAAGTACATGTCCCTGAGCGTTTCTGCATCAGCCGTCCGGTATCCGTATTTCACGCCGTCGTAGCGGGCGAGGTTCGAGCTCGCCTCCGAGGGCGCGATGATATAGTAGGTCAGGACCGCGTATTCCGTATGTGGCAGGGATATCTCGATTACATCGCCCCCCAGGTCTTCGACGAGAGCGATCGCCTTTTTCGCGGCCTCTTCGACCTCTCTGTCCATACCGGGAATGAAATATTCCCTGGGCACTCCGATTTTCATCCCCTTTATACTGTCTTTAAGACTCTGCGTATAGTCGGGCACCGGAGCATTCACGCATGTAGAGTCCCTCCGGTCGTGACCCGAGATCGCATTCAGGATCAGGGCGGCATCCTCGACTGTTTTTGTTATAGGGCCCGCCTGGTCGAGGGAAGATGCGAACGCTATCATTCCGAACCTGCTCACGCGCCCGTATGTGGGCTTCATCCCGACGACGCCGCAGAATGAGGCGGGCTGTCTTATCGAGCCTCCGGTATCCGTGCCTACGGAACCGAGGCAGAGGGATGCCGCTGTCGCAGCCGCTGAACCTCCGCTTGAGCCGCCGGGCACCCTTGCCGTGTCCCAGGGATTCTTTGCAGGACCGAAGTAGGAGGTTTCCGTCGATGAGCCCATTGCGAACTCGTCCATATTGTTCTTGCCGACTATAACCGCCCCTGCGTCGAGAAGCTTTTTAGTTACCGTGGCGTCGTAGGGCGGGAAGAAGTTCTCCAACATTTTCGAACCGCATGTAGCGGGGACGCCCTTCATAACGAATATGTCCTTTAAGCCTAACGGGATACCGTGCAGGGGGCCGCGGTAGCTGCCCGAGGAAATTTCCTCCCCGGCTTTTCTGGCCGATTCCAGGGCTTTTTCCCCCATCACAGTGATATAGGAATTGAGCTCCCCGTCGAGCTTTGTAATCCTATCGAGGACCGACTCTGTGAGCTCTTCAGGGGAAATCTCCTTTTTCTTTATAAGCCGCGAGGCTTCCCCTATCGATAAAAACGGGAGTTCCATTCGAAATTCTCCTTAATCCTCGATCACCTGGGGGACGACGAAGAACCCGTCTTCCTCCCGGGGCGCATTCTCCAGGACCTCGCCCACTGTGAGCCAGTCCTCGACCGCGTCTTCCCTGAGCGGTGTGGCGAGATCGAGCACGTGGGAGGTGGGTTCGACATCTTTGGTATCGAGCTCGTTTAACTTCCCGATGTATGTAAGAATATTGCCGAGCTGCTCAGTGAATTTTCCGAGCTCCTCCTCTTTGAATTCGAGCCTCGCCAGCTCTGCGACCTTGATTACGTCATCCCTTGTGATTTTCATTCGCTGCTCCCGGTTTCTCCGCACTGACAGATGTTTTACGAGAAATTATTCAGACCTCAAAACGAGCAGAGCTCCTCTGCGAAATCTATGATTTCCTCTTCGAGCTTCACTCCGTTGAGTCTGTTGATCTCCTGAACCCCCGTGGGGCTCGTCGTATTTATCTCCGTTATGTATCCGCCTATGACGTCGATGCCGACGAAATAGAGACCGTCCTTCTTGAGTCTCAGCGACAGCGCCCTACAAATTTTCAGGTCCCTGTCCGTAAGCTCTGATTTCGCGGGGCTCCCTCCGGAATGGAAATTGCACCTGAATTCCCCTCCGGGCTTCGGCACCCTCAGTACCGCGCCGAGGGGTTCACCGTTTAATATTATTATCCTCTTATCCCCCTCGCTCACCTCTTTTATGAACTTCTGCGCGAGCACGAACTGTCTTCCCGAATTCGTGACGGTCTCCAGTATTACGTTAGAGTTCCTGTCCCCCTCCCGCACGTAAAAGACCCCCTCTCCGCCGTGCCCGTCGAGCGGTTTCACCACTATTTCCCCCCCCACCTCTGCGAGGAATTTATTGAGCTGCGGTATGTCCTTGGTTACTATCGAGCTCGGTATCAATTCGGGGAAATATAGCGTGTAGAGCTTTTCATTGGACTCCCTGATACCGCGGGGGTTGTTTATCACTTTCGTTCTATTCTGGTCTATGAGGCTCAAAATGTAGGTCGCATAGATGTAGTCCTGGTTGAAGGGGGGGTCTTTTCTCATCCACACGGCATCGAATGTATCCAGACTAATAGTTTCTACCGGGCCGAGCTTGTAATGATCCGTTCCCCTCTTTAGTTTGATTTCAGCTGCGTTGCCGTACACCCTCGTATCTTTCACGAAGATGTCTTTATGCTCGAGGTACCGGACTTCGTGTCCCCTCGCCTGAGCTTCGAGCATCAGGACGTATGTCGTGTCCTTCTCAGTATTTATGGTCCCCACCGGGTCCATGACGAACGCCATTTTGAGCTTCATTTCACATATCCTCCCTGCCGAAAAAGATTCCGTTTGATTCTACCGAATTTTATTGTTGCGGACAAATAAACTCCTATATGGAATTCATCAATATAAGTTAAACCGCATTTAAGCTTCATGTATACTTTTACAATCGATATTGTTGATCGGAGTGTCAGCAGGCGGGATTAAATATGGAAAAACAAATTCCCACACCGGAAGAAATAGCCGAGGAGAACAGGAAGCTCAGGCTGCTCAGGTTCATGGTCGATTTGACCATATCCCTCATGTATCAGACCGACCTGACGAGGGAGGAAGCCCTCGAGCATTTTGAGAAGGTCAGGAATTTTGCGCTCAGGCTCTTTCCGGGAAAAGAGCTCGCTTTCGAGCTGATTTATGCCCCGAGGTTCAAGAGGGTCATAAGGGATGTATATGGATACCACTGAGATAGCCTTTCTCGAAGGGCTCATCGGGGGGGATAAGCCGTCAGTCGCCCGCGCCTTCGATATACAGAAGGAACTAAGTAAAAGGGTCATTAGCAAGAGGGAGTTCGGGGAGCTGAAGACGGTTGCGGGGGCCGACATCTCCGTGCTCAAGAACGAGAATAAGCTCATTTGCGGAATAATCATGTTTTCATACCCCGGCCTCGCCGAAATCGAGCGTGTTTATTCCGTGAGTGATGAGAAATTCCCTTACATACCGGGCTTACTCGCATTCAGAGAAGGGCCCGCGATAATAGAGACTTTTAAAAAACTGAGACAAAAGCCCGACCTCCTCATAATAGACGGGCAGGGTATAGCACACCCGCGGGGGTTCGGCATCGCATGCCACGTCGGCGTATTGCTTGACGTTCCCTCGATGGGAATCGCCAAAAAGAGGCTTTACGGTAAATATGACGAGCCGGGGGAGAAAAGGGGCTCGTGGACGCCTCTGCTATCCAAGGAAGAGGATGTAATAGGCTCGGTTCTCCGGACGAGGGACGGGAAAAATCCTGTTTTCGTTTCCCTGGGCCATAAGATAGACTCGGACTCGGCAAGGGAAATTGCGCTTGAATGCGCGAGGGGATACAGGATACCGGAGCCCACGAGACGGGCCGACATATATGTCGCCGAGCTTAAAAAGGGGAGGGTCTGACCGTGCCGGAAAGGTTCTCGTGGGTCATAGAGGGGATGCTTGCGGGTATGGAAAGGCCGGGACTGTTTTATGCCCACGAAGACGACCTGGAGTTCCTGAGAGGGGAGGGGATAGAGGTAATCGTCAGCCTGGAAGAGAAGGAGTATTTCAGGGATTACAGCGGCTTTATTGTAAAGCATATACCTATAAAGGATTTCAAGGCTCCTCAGTTCGAAGACTTTTCGGAATTCGTCGAATTCGTGAAGATTCAGATCGCCGACAATAAGCGGGTCGCGGTTCATTGCTATGCCGGCATGGGAAGGACGAACCTCATGATCGCCTGCTTTCTGATGCACCATATGAATATCGACCCCGGTACCGCGCTTGAAGTGGTGAAGATGAAGAGGCCCTTTCATCTCGTCACATGGGAGCAGGAGGAGGCTCTCAGGGATTATTTCCTTGAGATTAGAGAGAGTTTGGAGATACCGGAACTTGGCAAGTAAACGGTGCCTGAACGGGTCTTTTTCGCTGGTATATCCGCCTCGTTTCTGGTAAAGTATAACGTCCGGGTTGTTAAAATGGCTTCGGAGCGGGAGTTGTTATGGGTTACTCGAAAGAACTGCTCGAGCAATTGAATTACGGGGAAGGGAAGACGCTTTTCGGGGATACGCCGCTTGCAATACTAAAGGCTTTTCTCCAGTCGGGCGTGAGTTATCTGGGAGGCTATCCCGGCTCGCCTACGGCCAGACTCATCGATGTCATCTCCGACGCATACGAACCGGTTCTCAAAAAAAAGGGAATATACTTCGACTGTTCCGGCAACGAAGCCTCGGCCGCTTCCCTCCTTTCCGCGTCCATAAGCTATCCGATACGCGGTTCTGTAAACTGGAAGATCGTCGGTACGAACGTCGCTTCTGACGCGCTTTCCCATATATCGTCCTCGGGCGTGACCGGGGGGGCGCTGATAATAGTAGGGGAGGATTACGGCTGCGACAGCACGTGCGTCGCCGAAAGGGCTCTCCCTTTCGCGCTTAAGTCAACGATGGCAGTGATAGATCCGAGGGGTGACCTCGAGCACGTCGCTAATATGATCGAGGCCGGGTTCGAGCTTTCGGAGCATTCGAACATGCCCGTTATGTTCTTATTGTCCACGCGTGTCGCCCACATCATGAACAAGATGACCTGCCGGGACAACAAGGACCCCAGGATTAGCATGAATAACCGTCTTGACGACCTCATTACCGATCTCGACAAGATTCCCCTGCCTCCTTTCACTTTCGACCACGAGAAGAAGAAATATCACGAGAGGATACCCGCTGCGAGGAGGTTCATACTCGAGAGGAAGCTGAACGAGTTCTTCGAAGGCACCGAGAGCAGCATGGGGATAATCACGCACGGGATGATATATAACTCGCTCATGAGATGCCTCTACAACTTGGGCGAGGCGAGCCTCTACGGGGAGTGCAGGGTGCCGATACTGAACTTGAACGTTACGAACCCGCTCGTGCCCGAGGAGATAATACTCTTCCTCCGCGATAAGAAAGCCGTGCTTATAGTCGAAGAGGGAATGCCTAATCTCATAGAAGAACATATACGGGCTATCGCTCAGCGGGCCAAGCTCGGTCTCGATATATTCGGAAAGGACATACTCCCCCAGGCGGGGGAATATACCCCTGACCACATCGCAAAGGGCGTAGGGCAGTTCCTCCTTAAGAATACGTTCTCAAGTTACGAGAAGGAGAGGATAAAGGAAAGGAGCGAATTCACCGAGAAGCACAAGGAAAGGGCTCAGAACTTTTTAAAGCAGCCCGTTACCAAGAGGAACCCGGTCTTCTGTACCGGGTGTCCCGAGAGGCCGATCTTCACAGCGATCAAGATACTCGAGGAGGATTACGGGAGGTCATATTACGCCTCCGATATAGGATGTTATTCGATGAGCGGGCTCCCTCCGTTTGACCTCAGCAACTCGATCACGGGCATGGGCATAGGGCTTGCTTCCGCGGGCGCGCTGTCGAGGATGGCGAACAAGAGGGTCATATCTTTCATGGGTGACGGGACTTTCTGGCACAGCGGTCTCACGACCAGTATCGCGAACGCTGTGTATAACAACCAGAACGCCGTCCTGATAATCCTCGAGAACTTCTGGACCTCCATGACGGGGCACCACGAGAACCCCGCCTCCGGCAAGAATATGAGGCAGGAAGGCGTCGGTATGGACATAGAGAAGGCGCTCAGGGGTGCAGGGGTCAGGTGGATCAAAACGGTGAACCCTTATGATCTGAAGGAATCCCTTGAAGTGCTGAGTGAAGCCTATGAAGAGGACGAGGGGCTGAGAGTGATTATTTCGAGGGGAGAGTGCCAGCTTGAAAAGACCAGAAAAGAAAAGATCGTTCTAAAAAAGAATATTAAAGACGGAAAGCGCATGGTGCAGACAAAACTCGGGGTCGACCCCGAGGTATGCACAGGCGACCACTCATGCATGAGGTTTAACGGATGCCCGTCGCTGACGCTTAAGGACAGCCCCACGATACTCCGCGACGACCCCGTGGCGCACATAGAGCATTCATGTGTGGGATGCGGACTCTGCGGCGAGATAGCGCATGCTGCGGTGCTGTGCCCGTCGTTTTACAAAGTCGAGATCATCGATAACCCATCGATGCTGGACCGGGTCGGAGCAAGGATAAACAGGTCTTTGCTTCATCTTATTTCACGTAACGGCTGGTCCGGTTAGACAGGCCGCTCCGCGTGCCGGTTCCTTAATGAGAAGTTCCGATTTGGAGGGATGCCGAATATGACCATTTATCCTCTCGCTTCTCTCATAATACGAACTTTTAAGTTTTTTCATTATCTTTTTAAGGTATAGAATTTGTTGTACTATGTCTCGAAAACAGCGTTTCATGATTTATGATGCAGAATAAGAGCGATTTAATAAAAATATTCATCCCTGCTGTCGGCGGACAGGGCGGGGGGGTGCTTACAGAATGGCTGGTACAGGCTTTTTTCCTCGAGGACTACGACGTCCAGGGTATAAGCCTTCCGGGCCTCTCACAGCGGGGAGGATCGACGGTTTACTACCTGGAGGCGCACCCCAGGACTGACTCCGGTAACAGGCAGATTATATTCGCGCAATTTCCGGTCCCCGGCGAGGTTGACGTTATTATCTCACAGGAATTCCTCGAGCTCGGCAGGGCGCTTCAGCTGGGCTACGGGTCGGACAAGACGACCATAGTTACGAGCACTCACAGGATATATTCGACGCTCGAGAAGATGCCGATAGGGAGCGGCATATATTCGGAGGAGAACCTGAGAAAGCTGGCTTCCTCGTTCTCATCGAGGTTCATAGGGCTCGACGCCCTCGAGCTGTCAAAGAAAAACGGCATGGACGAGCTTGCGGTGAACGCGATCCTCCTCGGAGCGGTTTCCGCTTCGGGCGTGTTGCCGCTCAGGAAGGAATCGTTCGTTGAATCGGTCGAGAAGGTTGGTGTCTCGGTAAAGACGAGTATAAGAGCGTTCGAAGTCGGATACGAATACGTGACTGCTCAAAAGCTTCCCGAGCTCAAAAAGCCCGCAGTCGTGTGGGAGAGCTTCGTACAGGAGAGGGCGGATAAGCTCGAGGAGTACGACAGGGAGGAATACCTGGGGAGGGTTTCCAAGCTCGAGACCGGGTTCCCGCCCAATCTGAGGGAGATTCTGGCGGAGTCGGTATTCAGGCTCCTTGAATACCAGAACGCTCGATATGCGGATGCATATATCGAAGACGTCAGGGCTGTTTATGAAATAGACGAGAAATCGAAGGGAGGAGGGTTCAAGCTCACCGAGTCTTTCGCAAAGAACCTGGCATTGCTCATGAGCTTTGAAGACGGGATACGCGTCGCCGACCTCAAGATAAAATCGGACAGGTTCAAGAGGATAAAGGAGGAGATGAGGTTAAGGGACGATCAGGTTTTCAAGGTTATCGATTACCTGAAGCCCGATGCCGAAGAGCTATACGGCCTCCTGCCGTATTTTCTTGTGGCCCCGGCGGTACGTTTCACCGAATCGGGAATTTTTAAAAAGATTTGGCCGAGAAAAAAGCCGCTCACTTTCGGACAGACCCCGACGACTACGTCTTTTTCAGGATTCGTCAGGCTCTGGTTTTTAACCAAGATGAAATTCATGAGGCCCCACTCTTACCGGTATAAGAAAGAGCACGCATTGATAAAGAAATACAGGGACTCCATAAGATACTATACATCGCTCGATTACAGGCTCGGATGTCTCGTCGCAAAGAGCGCGGCCATGGTAAAGGGATACGGCAAGGTCAGGAGGAGGACGATGAGCGCTTTCGTGAGGTTTATAGACAACGTAATTTCCCCGCTGGCCGAGTTCGAGAAAAATAAGAGGAAGAACTTCGATGTCACTCTCGAGATCGGGGAGGAAGCCCTGAAGATAATTTCCGGTGAGTCGGTAGACGGAATAGATAAGGCCGAGAAGCTTGCCCGGGACGTTCTTGAGCAAAGGGCGGCCTGAATAAAGGGCGCAAGAACCTGCATCCGCACACACATAGTGTATTTCTACGATCCTACCCGCCTCCGTTGCCCAAACCAGTAGCGTAACCCAACCCGTTCGTCCTGCTTGTCCGGCGTAGCTTTAGCGAAGTCGGGAGCCTGTCGAAGGATTACAACAATTTCCCTCCCCCTTGAGGGGGGAGGGTTAAGGGTGGGGGTGTCACCTTCAAAATTAATTCGTCACCCTGAACTCGTTTCAGGGTCTCATCTTTTAACCCGTTCGTCCTGCTTGTCCGGCGAGCTTTAGCGAAGTCGGGAGCCTGTCGAAGGACGGTGTTTTTCAGCCGTTTTCTTCCATTAATTTTATAAATTCCCGAAACAGATAGGACGAGTCGTGCGGGCCGGGCGATGCCTCCGGATGGTACTGAACGGAAAAAACCGGATGCTCCCTGTGTCTCAGCCCTTCTACCGTATTGTCGTTGAGGTTGATATGAGTCACTTCCACATCGCTTCCGAGACTATCAGCATCGACGGCGAACCCGTGGTTCTGGGAAGTGATCTCGACCTTCCCCGTTCTCAGGTTCTTTACGGGCTGATTGGCCCCCCTGTGTCCGAATTTCAGCTTGTACGTCTTTCCGCCGAGCGCAAGTCCCAATATCTGGTGCCCGAGGCAGATGCCGAATATGGGCTTCTTTCCTATGAGAGTCCTCACGCTCTCCACGGCGTAGGCTACCGCGGCGGGATCGCCGGGTCCGTTCGAGAGGAATATTCCGTCCGGTTCCATGGAGAGTATCTCGTGGGGGGCCGTTCTCGAAGGAACGATCGAGACATCGCATCCGTGGTCGACGAGCTTTCGCAGGATATTGTATTTGAGCCCGTAGTCGTAGGCGACAACCCTGAAACGGTTCTCGTCCCCCGGGAGTTTTTCGGAGTCCGGTCTCCAGGCCCCTGTTCCGTCACTCCACGTGTAAGGGTTATCGCAGCTCACTTCCGTCACGAGGTCGATCCCCACTATCCCCTGAGAAGCGCGCACCTTCTTCAATAAGCTGTCGGGGTCGGCGTCCGTAGTCGAGATGACGGCCTTCTGGGCCCCCTTGGAGCGTATGAGCTTCGTCAGGGACCTTGTGTCCACACCTTCGATCCCTACGACCCCGTTATCCGAGAGATAGGTGCCGAGACTGCCGCGGGAGCGCCAGTTGGACGGCTCCCTCCAATATTCTTTAACGACGAAGCCCTTTAAGAAAGGCTTCCTCGATTCAACGTCCTCCGGGTTGACTCCGTAGTTCCCTATCTCCGGGTAGGTCATGGTTACTATCTGACCGTTGTAAGAGGGATCGGTAAGTATCTCCTGATAGCCGGTTATGGAGGTATTGAATACGACCTCCCCGTAAGCTTCACCTTCGGCGCCGAAGCTGAAACCCTCGAAAACAGTACCGTCCTCGATTACCAGAGTCGCTTTTTTCATAAATTCGGTTGGAAAATACATACTAAAAATGCACGTGTCAAACTTTTTACAGTATATTTATAGTATAAGGGGAATGAAAGCACACCCATCCGGGCGACGGGTTTCGGCAGTGCTTCTGTTGCATCTCAAATCGCGGAAAAGGGCGAAATACGGCATTAAAAAATGCTTGATAATAGGGGACACTGGCTGTATCAATTAGTGTTATTATGGGAATGGCCACAAAAATATCACAGGATGCGGGGAGATCGGCCAAAAAGAAGATTCTTATAGTGGACGATGAGGACGCTATAAGGAGTCTTTTCGTGGAAGCTCTCCAGGATCTGGGATATAAATGCGACGTCGCCAGGAACGGTCTTGAGTGCCTCGAGAAGTTCTACCGCATGAACGACTACGACGTTGTTCTCCTCGACATTCAAATGCCGGTGCTCAACGGCATAGAGACCCTGAAAAAGCTGAAAGTGCACTCGCCCGACCTCTCTATTATAATGGTGTCCGCGTCACGGGATATAGAAAACGTAAGGGCGGCTTTGAAAGAGGGCGCATACGATTACGTTTTCAAGCCGTTCAACGTGATCGATGTCGACGCGGTCATAAAGCGTGCCCTCGAAAGGGCGTATCTCATAAAAGCGAACAAGGATTATCAGAAGAACCTCGAGAAGAGGGTCGAGGAGCAAACACAGGAGCTCGTGAGTCTATATTCCGGAACGCTCGAAGCCATGATACTCGCACTCGACCTGAGGGAGCACGAAACGGGCTATCACTCCTACAGGGTTACCGAATACGCCATTAATCTCGGAAAACACATGAAGCTGAGCGACGAGGAGTTATCGGTAATAGCAAAGGGCGCTCTCCTCCACGATATCGGGAAGATCGGGGTCCCTGACAATATTCTCCTCAAACCGGACAAGCTTACGGACGAAGAGTGGGAATTGATGAGGAAGCACGCGCAATTCGGTTACGATCTCCTCAAGAAAATAGACTTCCTCGAGGAATCGGCGAGGATAGTGCACACGCATCATGAGAGGTATGACGGTCAGGGGTATCCGACCGGGCTTTCCGGAGATGAGATACCGCTCGGCTCGAGGGTATTCTCAGTGGTGGACGCCCTTGACGCGATGACCTCCAGAAGGACGTACAGAAAGGCGCTTCCGTTCGAGGATGCCGTGCAGATGATAGCCGAGGCTTCGGGCTCCCAGTTCGATCCGGCAGTTATCGGCGTGTTTGTAAAAATTCCCATCGATGAATGGAAAAACATCAAAAAGCAGGTCGCAGGTTCGGGTTCGGAATATCTGAAGCATCTCATGTTCGAGCTCAGTAAATATAAAGTCTGAGTCTCTTAAAGAAAATCGCGGTACCTAATTCTGAATCAGCCGGAGCGCTTTATTTCGAGAGCTCTCCCATCAATATCTCGTTCACGACCTTGGGGTTTGCCTTCCCCTGAGTCGCCTTCATGACCTTGCCGACGAAAAACGAGATAAGCTTCTCGTCCCCGGCCTTATATCTGGAGATTTCTCCGGGGTGGTTCTTCAATATCCCGGCTATTATAGTTTCGAGCTCGCCCCTGTCGGATATCTGCTTTATACCCTTTTCCTCGACGATCTCCTTTGCTGTCTTGCCGGTCGAAACCATGTCGAGAAAGACATCCTTGGCGATCTTCCCGCTTATTGTCCCGTCATCGATCAGCCGGAGAAGCTCGGAGAGATTCCGGGGACTGACAGGGATCTCCCCGGAATCTTCCTCGTCCTTCATCTCCCTCATCACCTCTGTCATTATCCAGTTGCTCACGGCCTTGGGGTTGTTGTAATCCTTGAGGCATTCTTCGAAGTAGTCCGCGATCTCCTTTGACGCGGTAAGCACGACCGCATCGTATTGCGGGAGCCCGTACTCTTCGGTAAATCTTTTGAGTCTTTGATCCGGCAATTCGGGGAGTGACGCCCTCAGCTCTTCGATCATTTCCTTCTCAATGACGACCGGGAGCAAATCGGGGTCGGGGAAATACCTGTAGTCGTGCGCTTCCTCCTTCGTCCTCATCGAGAACGTGACTCCCTTGTTCGCGTCGAAGAGTCTCGTTTCCTGTACTACCTTTCCGCCGCTCTCGACGACCGAAACCTGCCTCCTTATCTCGTATTCTATGGCTTTATGTATGAACTTGAACGAATTGACGTTTTTTATCTCGACTTTCGTGCCGAGCGTTTTACTCCCCTTCGGGCGGACGGACACGTTCGCGTCGCACCTCAGGCTCCCTTCCTCCATGTTGCCGTCGCAAACACCTATATATCTCAGGATGGAGCGGAGCTTCTTAAGATAGAGCACTGCTTCTTCGGCGCTCGATATCTCGGGCTCGCTTACGATTTCAATGAGCGGGACCCCTGCGCGGTTGAGATCGACGTAGCTCGAGCTTCCGGTGTTCTCGTGTATCAGCTTCCCGGCGTCCTCTTCCATGTGTATCCTTGTTATCCTTATCTTTTTTGCAGACCCGTTTCCGCCGATCTCGAGCCATCCCATCGTCGAAAACGGCTCTTCGTACTGCGAGATTTGATAGCCCTTCGGGAGGTCGGGGTAAAAGTAGTTCTTCCGGGCGAAACGGGAGCGGGCGTGTATCTCGCAGTTAAGGGCGAGAGCGGCTTTGAGGGCGTACTCGAGCGCTTTCCTGTTGAGAACAGGGAGGACGCCCGGCATTCCGAGGCATATGGGGTTCACCTGAGAGTTGGGCGGGGCGCCGAATTCCGTGGAAGCAGGTGAAAATATTTTTGATTTAGTCTCGAGCTGGGCGTGAACCTCAAGCCCTATAACCGGTTCGTATTCCATTTCCTTAAATCTCCTTTCAGTTAAATTAATGGTGATTGATAAGAGGGAATTGTCAAGGAATACTAAGACCATGCCGGAAAGGAACGTCATTGTAATATCCCCCCACCCCGACGATCTGGAAATAGGCATGGGCGGTACTGCTGCCAAGCTCGCCGACAGCGGAGTGAACCTCGTGTCTCTTGTCGTCACGGACGGCAGGAGGAGTACGAGCATTTACGGTCTCAGCGAGGATGAAGTCGCGGAGCTGAGGGAGTCCGAGGTCAGGGAAGCGGTCGGCATCCTGGGTGTCGAATACCTTATACTTTTGAGGCTTACGGATGTGAATAGCGAGGAGAATCGGAAACAATATAAATCCGAGCTGAGCGGAGCTTTGAAGAGGTTCAAGCCCGATGAAATCTATATGCCTCATCCCGAAATCGACAAACACCCGACTCACAGGGCTGTGTCCTCCATAGCGCTTGAGACGGTGAGGGCCCTGCCTTCGGGCGTTCTTTCCCCTTCCTTTAAAATCTGGTGCTACGAGGTCTGGACCCCTTTCCCTGCCTACGACAGGATAGAAGACATATCGCTTCATATGCATATAAAGTCAGCCGCGATAGACGCCCACAGGAGCCAGACCGAGTACAAGAACTACACAGAGGGGATGGCGGGGCTCAACAGGTATAGAGCCGTGTTCGATGAGACTTCAGGGGTCAGCATAATGGAGTACGCTGAGGTATTCATTGAGCTCGGGCCTTAAATGATTCGCTCCCTGGATGAATAGTCCCGTAGTCAAACCGGGATTCTCCCTGTCTTCATACTCCAGAGGAGCATGTCCAGCTCTTCCACATCCATTCCGAGCTCGCCGGCTAATGATTTCATTCTATTCTCTATCTCAATGTATTTCTTTTTTGTCGTAGGCGGCTTCGGCGAGTCTAGAACTCCCAGGTCATAAAGCGATCTGACCACGTTTTTATCGAGTATCGCATATCCGGTGAAGCCTATGTTTCTCAGAAAGTGGCTCGCCTGAGTGAATCCGAGGCCCTTGATATTTTTATTCAGAGCGAAAAAGTCTCTCCTTTCCTCCGGGTCTTTAAACGAGTCGACGAGGTCCCGGAGCTTAAGACCGTATTCGTTTCTGAGATAGTCCCGCGTGTGGACTATGTAATATGCTTTTTCGGGGTACTTGTGGATTCCCTTTGAGTCTCCCTTCGATCCCCTCCTCGCCGCTGTCGAGAAGAATATCTTTAATCGCTTCGAGAGACTTGAGTCCGACCCTCGGCCCCACCGCGGACGTCAGGATGCAGAAGGCGAGCTCCTCGAATATCCTCCTGTCGTCGGCATCCTCGCGGGTTTTCTTAAACTCGTCGAGCTGCGTCTTGATCGAATCTTTCCTGCGCGAATATTCCGATTTTAATTCGTCGATAACCTGAACGCTGACCATGAGCGTAATTCTATCATCTGTTCATGCCGTAACAATGTTTACGGAACCGGATGGGGAACCTCTTTTCTCGAGCCTGCGCCCGGTACACGAGTCGGGATAAACGGATGGAAATTGCCGAATCTTAAGATTATAGGCTCTAAAAATAATTTGGTTCCGAGAAAAAAACGTCACTATACTTCCTCATAAATCTATGTATATGAGCATAAAAAATTCATAAAATCTTTAAAGGAGTGAAAGATGAACATTTCGGGAAAGATGATTCTATTTTGCGCTGTAATTATATTCATTGTTTTCGGGAGCTTAGGCGGTTGCGACAATAGTAATCAGAGTGAATCTGTCATCCGGATTATTTCCGAGGTTCCCTCCGACATCAAAGGCGGTGCTCCCAATGCCGATCTGAGGAGTTCCTCCATTTTCGCATGGCAGGAGTTCATTGCCCTCAGCTGGCCTGCGCTCGGGGGGACGCGGGATACCCCCGATGAGAACGAGTTGTTCGGCGACCCGAATTTTACCGGACCATTGGTGTGGCAGACATACAGGGGGAAAGTGGAGATATATCCCGGAAAGGGCAACCCTCACGGTTTTGTAAACGATCCCGCACAGAGCTTCGGGTATAACGATGTCCCTCCGAAATATGTATATGCTGACGGGGAAGTAGAGCCGTGTGAAGGACAAACCCCTGCGGCGGAGCCCGCCTGGGTAAATCTGGATGAGATTTCTCAAATCGGTCTTGCCAGCATGTTCGCCGGATCGGCTCCGGACAATTCGGCGTCTAACGACGACCCCAAGCTTGTCCGCTTCCTTGCGAAGGGCAACCTCGGGGAGTACGTCTATGTCGTCGATCCGGTTACGTCCTTATTCAGCCACACACCCGCGCCGTCGGATGAGCCTTACTGGGACCTGGCGCAGAATTTTCAGCAGGTTGCAAACGGCAACGGAGACCCGTCGCAGCTTCAGGGTCCTGTAATCAGTTTCCCTCCGGGCACGATCGAGGTAAAGGCGGCTTTCCGCGAGTTGACCCCGGCTGAGAAAGACAGCGGCAGGTTTTACCAGACCAGGGTCAGGTATTACGAGCAGGACAGCCAGGACCCGAACCAGGCGTGCTACAGGGAAGCTGTATGGGGGCTCATAGGACTCCATATAATACATAAGACCCCCTCCGCCCCGTGGTGGATATACGCTACATTCGAGCAGACGGATAACCTCCTCACGCCGGACGGAGCGCCTGTGGAAAATGAGAACGGCGAAATAATCAATCCCGCTCCCGCCAAGACCACGCCTGCCCTCACCTATACGGACGGAAACCCTCCTATGCTCGACATAGTGGGGGATCAATACTGTGAAAATATAGGCGACAGGCTCTATTATCACGAAATTGCCGCAAACGGCGGGTTGCCCTCAGGCGGCGATATATGCGTGAATGAGCGCGACCATACGATCCCCCCGACAGTGGTTGAAATCAACAGACTGGCGCACGATGTCATCGCGGAATACGGTGTTTCAAACGGCATCGAACCTTCCGTATGGCTCAATTACAGGCTTACGAACGTGCAATGGGTGCCTTTCGATATTACGCGCGTGAACGATACCGACCCCGACAGCAACTTCGGTGACGCTGTCTATTATACGAACAACATTGTGATTGAAACGGATTATTCTCTCCAGAATTTCGGCGGACGCATCTACTTCGATATGCCGGCTGACGGGGGACCGCCTACAAATCTGCCCCCTAACTTCAACAACTTCGATCCGGACAGACTCACCTACCAGAATGTGCTTAGTTTCGATAACGAGGGGAATCTGCAGAGCACCTTTAACATGGGCGGATGTATGGGCTGTCACGGTGCAGCGCAGGAGGCGGGGACCGATTTCAGCTTTATACTCGCCGGAGGGCGTGTCGCGGAGCCGGAGGCCCCGGACGTTACACCGCCCGGGACTACGAACCCTCCGCCTGACGTGCATTCATTCAAACAAATCTTGGGAGGTCAGGAATGAGAAGCATATTAATTACTGCAGCACTTTTTACGTTTGTTATATTGGGAAGCATAGGGGGATGCAGCGGGGGCGGCGGGGGTAATACCCCTGATACGGTCGGGAGCGGGCCGGGGTTCAGGGACCCGCAGGCTGTCGCCATTGAAGGAGACGGCGACCTTGTCGTCGTCGATTCGGGCACTGTAGCCGTATACCGCGTAAACCCCGGAAACGGGAACAGGGAAATTGTCTCTAACGCTGAGAACGGCGCAGGCCCTCAGCTCGTGATACCGCTCGAGATTGCGGTCGAGGCTTCGGGGAACCTGGTCGTCACGGATGCGGGCGTGTCGGATACGGGTGCGATTCTGAGGATTAACCCGGTTAACGGGAACAGGACGATCGTTTCGAGCTCGAGTACGGGGACCGGGCCCGATTTCGCGCTCCCCATCGGGATTGCCGTCGAAGACGACGGTAGCCTTGTCGTTGCCGATTTTTCTCTTCCCGGCGTGATCAGAGTGAATCCCGTAACCGGCAGCCGGACGATTTTAGCCGATAATACGACGGGCTCAGGCCCGGAGTTCGGTTCTCCCATAGGCATAGCCGTTGCTGAGGACGGCAGCATCCTTGTTGCCGATTTCGGGACGGAATCTATTCTGAGTGTCGATCCCGACACGGGTGACCGGGTGACGGTATCGGGCCCGGGCACGGGCGACGGCCCCGACTTTATAGCTCCGCTCAATGTCAAGACGGGGAGTATTTTCGTCGTTGATGCCGAGCTCAATGCTCTATTGAGCGTCGACGAGGTTTCCGGGGACCGGACGATCGTTTCCGATGAGAATAGGGGTACGGGTCTTAACCTCGAAGACCCGAGGGGTTTGGCAATTAACGGCAAAGGTCAGATTTTCGTGGCCGATCCGCCTACAAGAGCTATTCTAAAAATAAATCCGGTTAACGGGAACAGGAAAGTGGTTTCGAGGGCCTTTGCCGATACGGGGACTGATTTCGATCGCCCTGTGGGTATTGCGCTCAGGCCCGACGGCAATGCCGTCGTTTCCGATGCGGGATCGGATGCGGTGCTTGGCGTTAATGCCGGGACAGGGGACCGTACGATCGTTTCCAGCAATAATGTGGGCGCGGGACCCGAGTACATAGACCCCGACGGGATCGCTGTAATGGACGACGGGAGTATCCTTATTGTGGACTTCGGCCTTCAATCTGTTCTTGAAGTCGATCCCGTGACGGGAGACCGCTTCACGGTCTCGGGGGACGGTGTAGGGTCCGGTCCTGACTTTATAGCGCCCGTGGATGTGGACGTTTTCAACGGCGTCGTCTCTATCGTTGTAGATCAGAATGTGCCCGCGATATTCGCAGTTAATAATCTGACCGGAGAGCGTACTATAGTGTCGGGTGCCGGTGTGGGCTCGGGTCCGGATCTTATCGACCCGGTGGGAATTGTCGTCCTGGACAACCTCGATTTCGCAGTTGTGGATTTTACATTGGATGCCGTAATTCTTATCGATGACGTTACAGGGAATAGGACGATTATTTCCGATGCCGATACAGGCAGCGGGCCCGATATGGTCGACCCGACAGGCATTACGGAGGGAACCGACGGCAGCCTTCTGGTGGTCGACTTTTCTACGAATGATGTCCTGAGCATCGATCCCGACACCGGAGACAGGACGATCATTTCCGGAAGCGGAGTCGGAACCGGACCGGAGTTCGAATCGCCATCCGATATCGCCGTCGAAGAAAGCGGCGACCTCCTCGTAGTGGACGGAACGCTCGAAGCCGTACTTAGAGTGGATCCGGCGACGGGAGACCGTACGATACTCTCGGACAACGATACGCCTTAAGCGTTATTGAAGTGATTTCAAGCGAATGATAAAATGAAAGAGCCCGCCGGAAATTGTATAAACATTCCGGCGGGTTTTTTATGACGGCCTCTCAGATACCGAGCTCGACAATTCTTGACGTTATCCAGACGGCCGCTAACAGAAAGCCTACAGAAATCAGAAGCACGCCGAATTTTTTCATGAACGAAACCTGAGGCTGCTTATGCTGCTCGCGGTCCGACATGCCGGGCATGCCCGGCATCGCGGGCTCGCTCGACACAGCAGTCATCATTCCGTGCTTGAGGCCGCTCCCGACCAGCCATGAGTTCACTGGATATGCGGCGATTGCGCCTGCGATCGTAGCGAGGGACGATATGCCCCAGAACATGAGTCCCTTGGGGTCGTCTCCTCCCTGTATCTTCATCCTCATTATCGCCATTACGGGGATCATGCCGACCATTACAAAATTCATCGACACTGTTTCCGCGAAGAACGTCTTTTTTACGGCCTCGAAATAATTCCCTCCCGCCATGGATTTCATGAACAGCGCCTGGAATATGAGGAGCCCCATGACGAAGGCGGCGGCATACTCGATAACGAGGTCGATACCGTTCGGAAGCCCGAGATGGAATGTGAAGATCGCGCCGAGGATAATGCCGGTCGCGTCCCCCGCGACACAGTGCATGAGAGAGCCCACGGACTGCTTCCAGTGAGGAGCGATGAACTCGTCGTGCGTCCCCGGCAGAGGCTGGCGGCATGAAAGCATGTATATGAAAAGACCGAGCGGCCCAGTGTAGAGGACTATGAGGATCCACGCGAGCTTCATTACCCCCATTGACGGGGTATTCGTCTCGAGGTCGTAAATTAGGAAGACGAGGGACGCTCCCGTGAGTACGTACCACAGGATAAGTGCGCCGCCAACCATAGTATCGGGTATTGCCATAAGTTATTTCCGGGTTGTTGTAATATCGGTCAATATAGCCTTATACTGAAGCCATTATCTCATCACTATGAAGGTTTTGTCAACGGTTTGACATGGTCCGACTCCGCGTGTGATAATCTGAGACAGGTATATCGGGCCCGATGAACGAGATATATCTTCCCGCCGAACGAACAGACATACGATGAACCTCAAAGATTATCTCGTTATATTCCGTTTCAAAATTGCCCTTAAAATAACTCTGGGCAGCGTAATCGCAGTTCTTATCTGTAATTATTTTCACCTCTCTTCGGGCTTCCTCTCTCCGGTGATCCTTTATATGATCATGTCGGGGTTCCACGGGAAGACTTTCGAGGTCGGCGTCCAATCCCTGATCGGCAGTATATTAAGCGGGATTTATTCGCTGTTTATCGTTTACTATTTCCTCGACTCACAACCTCTTTATCTGATACTGCTCAGCGGTATGGATATTTTTTTGTATCACGTTCATAGGGAAATATTTAATTGCCTCCGTGCTGAGCGCGATACTCGCGGCAATGACCATGTTTGTCGCGATATTCGGCACCGTCTCTGAAACTACAGCCGCCGTACAAAACTACATCGTTCAGCTTTTCATCGCCGTTACGGTTTCATGGCTCGTCGATGAAATTATATGGCCTCACAGGAGTAAGGAGGCGCTTTATCTTACCCTTTCGGCCGTATATAAGGACTATTCAAACCGCTTCAGGAGCTATATGAGGGCTGAAGGGCGCGGAGTACAGGTCCAAAAATTCGACTCCGCCTCCGTGGATATCTTTAATAACCTTGTTAATCTCGTGAGGCGGACGGAGCGTGAAGCAAGGGGTGAGGAGTTCCATGCGGAGCCTTATCTGATGCTCGTGGCGTACGCAAAGAGCATGTACATCAAGCTCGACGTGCTTGGGGGATTTATGAGAGAAGAGCACAGATGCCTCGAGGACAAGGTTGTTTCTGAGAGCTTGAACGATTTCTTTGCATTGCTCTCTGAGGGGTTCGGAAGGCTCGCGGACGCAATAGAGAAAAACCGCTCCGCAGCGCCTTATGCGGGCGAGCCGGATACTAAGATTGCGAATTTGAAAGGACTCTATGAAAACATGCATTCGGTCGAGGGTAAAGACCAGGACTACTACGAGGACCTCCTTGCTCTCGGGGCGATGCTTCCGCTTCTTGAAGATACTGCGACTCTGCTGCGGAAAGCGTTTCAGATTTGGAATGTTATTTACAACCGCGGATACGATAAACTCGCCCGGGAGAGAGTGACCAGATCTCCCGGGGTCGAGAGAATAAAGTCCGCCGGGCTGCCTTACATCACGAAAGAAGAGGCGCATCAATCCATGAAGACCGTTATTGTCATCATGCTCCTTCTTCTGGGTGAGCTTATTTTCAAACTGCCCGGCGGTTATCAGGCCTCTTTCTACGGCGTGCTGTTCGGCTCGATACCAAATACCGGGCAGGCGCACCTCCGTGGGAAGCTTGCGATAATAGGCGTTGTGGCGGGACTTCTCTACGGTACAGCCGGATTATATATAGTCACTCTGATCCCTCATTTCTTACTGCTGATCCTGATTTACGCACTCGGTACTTTTGTTTCCGCGTATGTCGCGAGCGGGAGTCAGAAAATAGCTTTCTCGGGTCTCCAGGCGGGTCTCATGCTCCCCTATGTGTTTTTTACAACTATGGGTCCCCAGATTAATCTCAACCTGGCTATAATGAGATTTTTCGCCCTGCTCATGGCTTCAGCGATAGGCCTGCTCGTACTTCATAATATCTGGCCCGTGAGTCCGTATCGCGAGCTCAAGAAGAAGATATCCTCCGCACTTCGTATAAGCGGGGCGATATTTGAGCAGCTTCTCATACTCGACGAGAAAGAAAAACAGAAAGTGAAAGATAAAATCGAATCTCTCGTCAACCCGCTTGCCGCAGCCATGCCTACGAGCACTTCCCTCCTGTTCGACGCCCAGTATGTAATCAGCGACGAGAAGCTCCATGCCGAGGACTTCGTAGAGATAATTGAATCGCTCGAAGTAATTTACGCCGAGCTTGAGACCCTGAAAAAGACGATGTACACGGAGATCGATAACGAGCTCTTGAATAAATACCTCGAGCATATGGCTCCCGATTACAGGACGATTCGCAATTTCTTTGAGGAGGCTTCACAACAGTTCTATACGAGGGACGTCCTGGCTCCTTCCATCGCACAGTTATCGCAGCAAATACAAGATCACAGGCAGGCGTTTCGCGAGACGGGCTTCTGGAAACAGTTTGCGCTTGAGGATATTGAAAAAGATGTCCTTGTTGCCGCGAGCGTCGATGCTGTGTTGAATTCTCTCCAGAAGATCACTGTTTGCATTAACAGGATAAACGAATCGGAAGCGCCTTCGGGCGTCAAGCTCGGAACATCCAGTGCCTAGACGTGTTGCCGGGTACGAGGTTTCCGGACAATCCCCCGCCCGCATTGTATAACGGCGCGTCGCTCGTCTCCTACGTTCTGATAATTATTCTCGGCTATCCGGGGTCCGGCAACATGAGGTCCGTCGAGCTCGTTCAGGCTGCCGATTTCGCTGAACGCTGTGCTCCTCGTCCTCGACCTTGCAGGCTCGCCGGAGAGGGACCCGATTGTTTTTATGAACTATGCAGTCGTCGTATTCTCGATCATTGTGCAGGGTCTCACACTCGAAAACGCCCTGAAGTGGGATAACCGCAGAACGAATTCCAAATAACGTCAACTATTTAATTTTTATAATTTAGGTGTTAGGTTTAACTTGTCCGGTTTAATGGCGGGCAATGATCGCTTTATACCTATCGGGCGGATTGCGTCTAAGGAGGGTATTCATGATACACGTAAGAGTAATTTTATGGGCATTAGTGGCCGTAACCTTTTTGACCGGCTGCGCTGCGATACAGGGCGAGCAGGCCAAGAGTGCAGAGGAACTGCTGAGTGCAGCGGGGTTTGTAATGATCCCTGCGGACACACCTGAAAAGTTGAACATGCTGAATTCTCTTACCCCGAAAAAGGTGCAGTTCAGCGTCAGGGACAATAAACCCCTTTACTGGTACGCCGATCCCTATGACTGCAAATGCGTATGGACCGGGGACCAGGCTGCTTATGACCGCTACGAGAGGATGGTATACGAATCCAATATGGTCAACGAGGAAGAAGAGGCGGCTATGTTGGCGGAGCAGGCTGAATTCGGTCCCGGGCTCTGGGGATGGGCCGGCGGTCCCTGGGGATGGTGAGTCCGCCCCCGGGTTCTTTATGCTCCATACACAAAACGCAGATATGAACAGCGCCGGCAACTCATTAAGTTCTGTTTGAGGATGCGGTTTCCGGTATCTCTATTCGATGAGCCTCAAAGATCTTAAATCCAGATTCGAGCTCGATAAACTAACCTACTCGGTGAAATTCTGGGTTCTTTTTATAATTTCCCTTATCGTTCTACTCATCATCTACTACGTCCTCATGGACAGGTATACCCCTTACACGGGTGACGCGTATATACAGGCTTATGTGCTGCAGGTGGCCCCTCAGGTGGACGGACAGGTCGTGAAGGTGTACGTAAAAAATAACGAGCATGTCGATAAGGGTGATAAACTATTCAGCCTCGACCCGAGGCCTTACGAATACCAGGCGCAGCAGCTGAGGGCGAAGCTCGTTCAGACGAGGCAGAATATCGACGAGCTCAAAAGCAATATAGACGCCGCGGAGCAGGTCGTAAAACAGTCCCAGGCTGATTTTGCATATGCGACTAAGCGCTATAACGACCTCCTGCCCCTCGTGGAGAAAAATTATATAGCCAAGCTCGAATTCGATCAGGCGACGGAGCAGGTGAATTCAAAGAAGGCGGCGCTCAATCAGTCGAAAGCCGATTACGAGAAGGCAAAGCAGGCGCTCGAATATAAGATCGACGGGGATTACGCGATAATCAAAGAGGTGGAAGCCAACCTGGCGCTTGCCGAGTATAACCTCTCCCAGACGACCTTTTACGCCCCTACGGACGGTTATATCTCAAATCTCCAGCTCGTCGTGGGGTCTTATATAAAAGTGGGCGACCCGGTATTGACCTTCGTCGACGACGATCAGTGGTGGGTCGTCGCGAATTTCAGGGAGAACAGCGTGGGGCAGATCAGGGCGGGGCAGGAAGCCGAGGTAAGCGTAGCGTTGTATCCGGGAAAGGTATTCAAAGCCGTAGTGGACAGTACCGATTGGGGAGTGAGCGCGGGGCAGGGCTTCCCGACGGGCACTCTTCCCGTAGTCGAGGACCCGGAGAACTGGGTAAAGCTCGCACAACGTTTCCCCGTGCGGCTCAGGATAACAAATATCGACCATAATAAATATAAGCTGAGAATAGGGGGGTCCGTAAGCGTCGCCGTGTTCACCGGGGAAAGTATTATTTTAAACCCGCTCGCCAGGCTCTGGCTCCGTATAGGAAGCGTCGTCGATTTCTTATACTGATAATTTCGGGGCTATGGGGAGAGAAGCCCGGGGGTTGAAATTGCGATGTCGGTCTGTTTCAGTCTCTTAAGTGTTTGAATATGGTCAGGAGTATTCCGTATCCTGCTTTGAGGGCGCCGCTCAATGTGCCCGTCACCTTTGAAACCCCAATGCGCCTCCTGTATCTTACCGGTACTTCCGTGCATCTGAGTCCTTTTTTCGCCGCCTTGATCTGCATTTCGACTGTCCATCCGAATGTCATGTCCGACATCCCGAGGCCGATTAATTTGTCGAATTTTATTGCGCGGAACGGGCCCAGGTCCGTGAATTCGATACCGTAAAACCATTTTATCAATGTCGTCGCGAGCGCGTTCCCGAATAGCGCCTGGGGCAGGAGCGCCCCTCGTTCGCGTGCGCCCCGGGTCCGGGAGCCGATCACCATATCAAAGCCGTCCTCGATAATAGGCTTCACGAGCGTCCCCGTCTCCTCCGGGTGGTCCGAGTAATCACCGTCGAGAAATACGACAATATCGGGGCGCTCGCTGACGGGCTTTTTGAGCGCGTAATCCACACCCTTCATGCATGCGTAGCCATACCCTCGCCTGTCTTCTTTGAGCGCCGTCGCGCCTGACCTGGCCGCGTTCTCTGCGGTTCTGTCTACCGAGCCGTTGTCTATAACCAGAATTTCGCTCACGAGGTCCCGCGGAATATCGGCGACTACCTTTCCGATGGAGCTTCTCCTCGTTCAATGCGGGGATGATCACGAAGATTCTGGGAGTCATAAAATTATATTAGCCTGGATATTTTTATACTACCCGCCGCGTCACCCGATGTGAACGGGCGCGGGGACGATTTAGTTTTAAAAGCGAAGCTCGACACGTCTCGTCCCGGAATTTATTAATCCGGCAATTCGAGGTTTAGCGACTCGATTGAATTATAATCGTTCACTTTCCCTCTCTCATCAGAACGGGAGAGGCGGCGAGGCCGTCTATTTTAATTACCTTTCCGCTCTTCCGGTCGATCTGCCCGAACCTCAGCACTCCCGTGGGGCACGACTGGACGCACGCGCTGCACCTCACGCACTCGGGGTCGCTCATCGGGAGGCCCTTGTTGGCGAAGTTCATTATGTCTATCCCCTGGTGGCAGACCGACGTGCAGACGTTACAGGATATGCACTTCTTTTTGTCCGCAATTATTCTGAAGCGGCTGAACCTCGCGTAGATGTGCATGAGTGCTGCGAGCGGGCACATGAACCTGCACCAGACCCTCCCGCTGTACCAGAAATAAAGCCCGTACCCGACGACTCCCGCGAGGAAGAGATCGACTACCCATCTGTAGTTGATCTGAATTCCGAATGGGTGCCATCCGTAGAGCGCGTTTTCGTAAAATTTACTGACCGACTGTCCGAACCCCGTGTTCGGCATCGCCCAGCTCAAAAGGCGCGCGAAAAGGATAATAAACGCTATTGCGAGTATGACCTGTCCCACCATGTTGAGCCGGTTCCATTTGGCCCCGTGCGGCATCTTGTGGCGCTGAGTATCCCCGAGCGTCTCCGCCATGGCGCCGCACGAGCATATCCATCCGCAGTATGCTCCCTTGCCCCAGAAGTAGATAATCAGGGGGATGAGCACGAATGTCTGGATGAGGCTGATTATGAGCCATGCCCAGAGGGGCTCGTAGCTGAATACGTTCCATATGAACAGAGGCCACGCGAGGATGAAGCCGAACGCCCTCCAGTACTCGCGTCCGTGCTCATAATTGGCAACGGGGAACAGCGCGTCACCGACCGATTTCATAAACCCCGTGTCGAAGAGGCCGTTGTGTCCCAGGTAAGGCAGGAGTATATACGGCAGTAAGAATAACGGTATAACCTGAACGAGTATGAGTGAAAGCGTCTGCACTGTGATGTAAGGGGTCTTTCGTCTCCTTATGCGCAGAATGCCGAATATTATTACGAGCACACAATAAGCGAGCGAATAGTAAAACCCGGGCTCCGTGAGTGTAATCGCCATAGTGCCGATAAACGTAGAGGGGTCCTTTGCCGACTGCGCGAAAGATCCGCCGAGGCTGCCGAACAAGGCAGGCAGGTTGAACGGGAACCACTTATTCTCCTCGAAGAGCATGGTGAGGGAGCCACCGGCTTTCCAGTTGTAAACGAAAACGCAGAAGAGGATAAAGAGCATCATGAGCGAGATTCCCTTCGCTCCCAATTCGCCTTTTATTTTTACGCCGCTCCTCCTGAAAAAATCGAGAGGAGCTTCCCGTCCGATCATGGTAAACACGGCGTCATTCGGTATTGTTATTTCTTTCCCGTCCCGGTCGATGAGCGTAACTTCGCTGTCCCCTATATTCTTGACGCGGCTCTTCATCAAGAGCTCTATCTTTCCGGGCTTATGCTCTCCCGGCATGAACCCGCCCGTGCTCGTTGTGACACGCTCGGAAGAGGGCGTCTCGACAGATACGTCCGCCATGGGGTCGGCCATCAGCATTTTGAGGTTTTCCACGTTCTCGGGCTTGGGGCGTGAGAATTCCTCGTTCCTGTATGAGTGCGTGACGTTTCCGCCCGCCCTTGCAATCGCTATCGACGTCTCAAGCGCGCTGTCTCCCCCGCCCACTACGAGCACATTCTTACCCTCGAAGTCTTTTGGGTCGTGGAGCCTGTTAAAAACCTTGTCCTTATCCTCACCGGGCACGCCCAGCATCCTGAAACTGCCGGAGCGTCCTATCCCAACAATTGCGCGGAGCGCTTTAAGGTTTACACCGTCCGGGATAACGACCTCGATATAACCGCCTCTGTTAACGACTTTCTCTACCCTCTGAATTTTCGGCTGTATGCCCCTTCCCAGCGTCTCTTCTTTTATCTCTTCGACCAGGGGCTCTTTCACGTCTTTAGTGAACTGCAATTCTCCCGCGGGGACCATATCCGTAGGGTATGTATATATGGGCTTCCCTCTGGGGAAATTTATAATCGTCGAAAACGGTTCGGTTGCTTCGAGTATCTCGAACCGGAGACCGTTCTTTTTCGCCTCTAACGCCGCCGCCATGCCCGATACGCCTGCTCCCACTATGACGAGGTCGAGTATGTCCGGTCCTTTCAAATCCTGGCGTCTCTGTCTGAAATTCTCGTCCCGGAGTATATTCATCACGGCCCTTGCTCCGGAATCGGAAGAGAATTTGAGGAGCGGTATGCCCGTGAGGTCTCCCGCTATGTAGAGCCCCGGGACATTTGTGGAATAGTCTTCTCCTACTTCCGGCAGTTTCTCGACTATACCCGCAGGCCACTGGGTATGGAGCCACCTCGTGTATTTTTTGATAAGTCCGAACATATAGTCCTCCGGTCGAGCTTTCGTATAAGCGCTTCAGCAATTCTTCTGTGGTCTTACGTATAATTCCGCGTGAGGCATCGATTTCCCTCCCCCGGATAAATCGTTCAACGACCAGTCATAGTCCGTATATTCTATTTTAAATTCTTCTATGGGAATGTTTAAGTAATAAAGTTTTATGAAGTTTTGTACCGACCCTGCTGTTCTCGAAAAGTCGGACATATACCAGTTGAAAATGGGGGAAAGGCGTATGATTTTATTTTTTAAGTCGATGGAATTCTTTGCCGAATCGGCGAGGAACTTTTGCGTTTGGGCCTCGAGCTGATTATTTAAATTCTCGGCGGTGTAAGGTTCGCCGAGCAGGGGAGGGCATCCTTTAGCCGCGCAGACGAGTGCAAAGTGTATCCTGGGGTCGTTATAATTTTTTCGTATCATGCTGTTTTCAAGAGTGTTCAGCGTAATGATTTCGCCGAAGAGAGGTACTATCGGTTCTTCCCACGGCCCTTTCGCGCCGCTTCCTATGTCCCTGATACTTTTAACGGGGTAATTATCTATTATCAACCGGATAGTCCGGGCGTTGTAGAGATTTATGAGGAATGCGAGCTGTTCGTCCCTCGTCCAGCTATCGAATTCCTTCCTGCTTACGAGCGCCGTTTGTCCGAGGTATTTATTCAAGCCGCCGGGATTCGATTTGAGGCTGCTGTAATCGACGAGGCCGTCTTTCACATGGCGAGAAAGCACATCAGCGTATAATTGCTGAGACCGGTCAAACGTCTCTGCCGATGCATTAATGACAAAAGCGATAAAAAATAGCAAGCAAACCGCGGGAAGGCTTAATTCGAAAATCATTCCAAATCCGGTATTCGTTTTCATTTGTTTTATAGATGCCCAGAAAATATATAAGGGATATACGCTTATGAGCCGTCTATGGATTCTTATATTCCCGGCGCAGTCGAAATTTACTGAATGATTCTGCTGTCAGGATTTCAAGCGGACCGCGTGTCCGTGCGGTAAAGGAATTATCATAGTGAGCCGTAGAGGTACATTTCGCCCGTCGGCTGGGGCATCCCGCCCGCGGGCTCGAGTGTCACCGCGAACTGCATGGGCCGGGCCGGCTCGGGCATCAATTTTATTTCCATCATGCATTTCCCTTCTTTGTCCACATCGAATACGCCCATGCTTACCGGCTTTCCGTCCTCGATCGCCCAGAGCTGATACGTTTTCCCTTTGTCGGGGACTGGTATGTTCGACACGAGGAAGAGCCCCTTGTCGGTGTCCTTGTCCCAAAGCAGTTTTCCCGATGCATCCATATCCGGCATCTTGCTGCCGAGGTTAACAAGGTCCACGTTCGGATTGGTAACGTACGCCATCATTTCCTTATCCTTGACGAGCTTTGCCTCAAGCTCGCTCAGGTTCGTTTCCTGGAGCTGGAGCCTGTTCCTGAGGGATATGTTGGAGACGACGAGGAAAATTATAAGCGCGAGCGAGACGGCGGTACCGAGGTTAAGCCAGACCGGGCTTAAATTCTTCCAGAAATTAAAGAGGGGCGTTCTTTCCCGCTGCGGTTTCCTGTCCGCAAGACCCTCGAATATTATTTTCTCCACGTCTTTCGATAGGGGTTCGTCATCGAGGCAGAACGGTAAGCTCGTAAAAACCGTATCGCTGTCTTTAAGCAAACCCGTGCATATAACGCACCCTTCCGCGATATGGTCCTCTATCTCTCTCAGCTCCTCACCCTCGAGGAGGCCGAGCGAGTAAAGCGCTATCTGGTCTTCGTACTCCGGTTTATGAGCCATCTAAATCAAATCCTCGATATAAGGTGAAATCTTCTCCTTCAGCTTCGCTACTCCCAGCCTGATCCGGGTCTTAATCGTGCCTACGGGTTCCTTCAGCCTTTCCGCCGTTTCCATGTGCGTTAGTCCTTCGAAGAAAACCATTTCTATGGCGATTCTCTGGTTATCGGGAAGAGAGTCGAGGGCCTGCTGAATAATCTTTTTCCTTTCCTCCCTGTCCTCTATTATACGAGAGAAATCGGATTTTGAGTTCACTCTCTCTTCATTTAATTCCGTAGTTTGCTCTCTGAACCCCAAAGTCCTGAGCTTATCGATCGATCTGCTCCGGGCTATGTTGATTATCCATGTCGATACGGCTCCCCTTTCGGGATCGTACGACTCTGCCTTGTTCCATAGCTGAAGGAATATTTCCTGTACGACTTCTTCCGCCTCTTCCCTGCTCCTCAGCATCCTGAACGCAAGGTTAAAGACGACCTGGGAAAAACGTGCATAAATATCCCTGAAGGCGGATTTGTCACCGTCCTTGATGCGATCTATTAATATCTGGTCCGCGCTTGGGACTGAACTTTTGTCCATATGTGAAAAATTTTTCGGCCTTGCAACCATTGTATTTAATCCGGGGGTCTTGTCAATCGATGGTCTGGATCCGAAGTTCATCTCTAATATCCGTCCGCTTTTATTTATATTTTTCTGAGTTTAATCATTAAAGCTTTCGTTAATCGATTCTCGGGACGAAGTCAGGCTGCAAAGATCATCCGCTCACCGTATCTGCTTTTATTTATGCTGCGTTCGGACGGTTCCGGGAGGTATCCGGTAAGCGGTGTCCCCGGATACAGCGAACATTCCTCTCACGGAAGCGGGCTGAAACCCTTTCCCGTATGAAGAGCCTCGACCTCAATATCCGCGATTTAACTGCGGATTCCGACATCCCGAGCATCTCCCCGGTCTCCGCATTGGAAAAACCCTTTATGTCCCGCAGCGTGAATACGATCCTGTTCCTCTTGGGTAATTCTCGGACGGCGTCCCCGATCGATTCCATTATTTCCCTGTATATGGCTAATTCGTCCGGTCTTTTCTCCCCGCAAAGTCTTGCCGCAGCCGCGTCCGCGGCCATGTCAAGGGTATCGATCGGCACCTCGTTCCGGGTCATTCTCCTTCTTTTATTAAGCTTCATGTAACAGGTATTCAAGGTGATTTTATAGAGCCATGTAGAAAACCTGGAATTCCCTTTGAAACTCCCCATATTTTCCAAAAGCGACATGAAGACGTCCTGTCTCACTTCTTCTGCGTCATGGGGGTCTCTCATCATCTTTAACGCGAACCCGAGGACTATATCACTGTATTTTGCGGCGATCCTGTTAAATGCCTCTCCGTCTCTCCCGTTCGCATAGAGGCTCGCGAGCTTCTCGTCTGTGAGCGATTGGTAGTCGGGGGGAATTCGCCCGGCTCCGGAGCTCGTCTCACCATTATCAGCGACCGATTTACGTACAGCCTCTTTTCTGCCCATTATTTCTCTCTTGTATTCCGTAACCCGCCCCCTGCTTAAAGCATATTACGAGGCTTAAGCCCGATTGGAGCATCCGTATGTTCACACGACGTTTTTCAAACTTGGCGAGAGCTCGTATCCGGTCACGTTTGTATATACGAGGTTTTGGTCCTTCCAGTTTCATAATACCTCACGGATATTAGAATAAAATTGCGGTTCGCCGGCACTCGTTATCGGACCTGACATTCACATATCCAGGGGAGCCGATTTCCTCCCGATAAGAGAGATTCGCCGGCGGGTCGAATTATTTTCCTTGCCTATGGGTTTTTGCTGGCTATATTATTTCTATCAGTTGAGAGAGTCCAGGAGGCGTTTATGAAGCGGTCGTCAGCATTACTATTTATAATCCCATTCTTAGTTGCCGTCATAAATATAGGGTGTGAAAAGCCGGAGGGCCCGAAGGTCCAGCACAAGGGCCCGGCAAAGAATGAGCAATCCGAAAAGGTTGCACCCCCTCAAAAAGAAAGAGCCGATACAGGGACCGGTAATGGTACTGGCACTAGCACTGGCACTGTGAGGGATATAAGGACGCACGAGTTTCCCTCCTTTGCCGATCTCGTAGAGAAGCTCAAACCCTCCGTCGTCAACATCAGCACGACGAGCGTCGTTAAGCCGAGGAGCTTTCAGGAAAGGATGCCGAGGTCACCTTTCGGTGAGAACGACCCCTTTGAGGAGTTCTTCAAGAAGTTCTTCGAAGGCGCTCCGCAGCAAGAATACAAGCGCCAGGGTCTCGGCTCCGGTTTTATAATCAGCGAAGACGGCTATGTAGTAACGAACTATCATGTGGTGGAAAAGGCTGACGACATAAGCGTAATACTGGAAAACGGGGACAAATACGAGGCTAAGGTCGTGGGCAAGGACCCTAAGACCGATATCGCGGTAGTGAAATTCCAGCCCTCGGGGAAGCTCCACGCGGTGAGCTTCGGCAATTCGGACGAGCTCAGGATAGGCGACTGGGTGCTGGCCATCGGGAACCCGTTCGGGCTTGGGTACACGGTTACGGCGGGCATTGTCAGCGCCAAGGGCAGGTCACTGGGGCTCGGCGCTTACGATGATTTTATACAGACGGACGCATCGCTCAACCCCGGCAACAGCGGCGGGCCTCTTTTTAATCTGAACGGTGAGGTCGTGGGAGTGAACACCGCTATAGTGGCTCAAGGGCAGGGGATCGGGTTTGCGATACCTATAACCATGGCCCAGTTCGTGATAGATCAGCTCAAAGCGGGGGGTAAAGTGGTGCGGGGATGGCTCGGAGTTTATGTACAGAAACTCACCCCTGAGATCGCTTCCGGCCTGAATCTGAAAGAAGGGGAAGGGGTGCTCGTAAGCGACGTTACTCCCGGAAGCCCGGCAGAGAAAGCCGGTATATCGCGGGGCGATGTCATAATCGAATACGAGGGCAAAAAGGTTGACGAAGTGACGGACCTCACGACCATGGCGGCCGTGACAGAGCCGGGCACTGAGGTGGCCATGACACTGATACACGACGGGAAGACGAAAGACGTAACCGTAAAGCTCACCGAGTTTCCGGAAGAGGAAGTCCCGGCGGAAGTACAGGAAAAAGTGGAAGAGCAGCTCGGTCTCAGCGTGAAAGAGCTTAACCCCCAGATCGTCAAGAGGTTCAACCTCGAAGTCGATAAGGGTGTGATAATTGCAGACGTAGCGGAGGGCAGCGCAGCGGAGGACGCGGGGTTAAGGCCGGGCGACGTGATCCTCGAGATCGACAAGAACCATATAACGAGTCTTAAGGATTACACGTCGGCAATTTCCCAGGGCAAGCCCGGCGGTACGATGCTTTTCCTCGTGAAGAGGGGCGATACTACAATTTATGCCGCGCTCAGAGTTGAAAAGGAGATGCAAAAGGAAAAATCCAACTAATAAACAGCACCAAACTCCACGATGTAATTTTCTGATACCGGAAAATCGGCCCGGATGAGATTTATGCCGTTATCCTCCCGGGAACGAGCGGGCAGTCCCGGCATTTTGTTGACACATAGCCGTTGTTCATGCGACAATGATTACTACATTTCTTGCGGGCGGAGTAGTCCTGCCGTCTGCCGATCGCATGAACCAATGAGGAGGACTGAGTCGGATGCCCGATACCGTTACTAACCGCGTACTTATTCTGGGCGGCGGATTTGCAGGTCTTGAGGTCGCCCAAAGCCTCGAAAAAATTTTCAAACACAGAGACGACGTGGAGATAACCCTCGCGAGTCAGGATAACTATCTTATTTTCACCTCGATGCTGGCCGAGGTCGTATCGAGCAGTATCGAGGCCAAGCACGTCGTCATTCCGCTCAGGGAGTGTCTGAGTAAAGCCACATTCAAAGAGCTCATAGCGGACTCTATCGACCTCGACAAAAAAACGGTCTCGTTCTACCGCCCGGACACCGACGAAAAATTCATGCTCGGATACGACTACCTCGTGCTGGCTCTGGGATCAATAACCGGGTTTCACGGGGTCGAAGGGGCTGAGGAGTACTCGTTCCCGCTCAAAAACCTCTCCGATGCGATGGTGCTCCGGAGTCACGTGATCGATATGTTCGAGATGGCGGACCTCGAGCAGGAGCACGATGTGAGGAGAAGGCTCCTCACATTCGCTGTCGTGGGCGGGGGCTATACCGGCATAGAAGTCGCAGCCGAGCTCAACGATTACGTCGATGCCAGCAGGAGGTTTTATAAGAACGTCAAATCCGACGAGGTCAAAGTGATCGTCATCGATCCCGGTGACAGGATCATGCACGAAATGAGCGAGGGGCTCGCCGATTACGGTACGGCCCTCCTCAAGAAACGGGGCATGGAATTCCGTCTGAATACGAGGATATCGAAAGTCACCCCGGATTCCGTGGAGACGGCTGACGGAGGAAAGATCGAAACGCATACCGCCATATGGGCAGCCGGCACATCTCCCCAGCCTGTTATTGCCTCTCTCCCGTGCGCGGACAAAAAGGGGAGGGTGGAGGTTAGCGAGTATATGGAAGTCCCCGGATACCCCGGAGTCTGGGCCATGGGGGACTGCGCTGTAATTCCCGACCCGCATTCGGGAAAGCCTTATCCGCCGACGGCTCAGCATGCGACCCGCGAAGGGAAGCAGACCGCCCATAATATTGCAGCTGCGATAAACAGGAAGGAGGGCGACAGGAGACCCTTCGTGTACAAGACACAGGGTATGCTGGCTCCGCTCGGCCACAGGTCCGCGGTCGCTGAGATCAAGGGGCTTAAATTCTCGGGATTTTTCGCATGGGCGCTCTGGCGCTGTATTTATCTCGGGAAGCTTCCCGGATGGGACAGGAAGATAAGGGTCGCTATAGACTGGTTCCTCGACATATTCCTTCCGAAGGACATAGTGCAGCTTAAATTCCTTATGAGGCCCCGCCAGGCTCCGACCGGAGACAAGCGCTGACTATTTTTCCTTTTTCCTGGAAGCCAGAAATTCTACCAGGTCGCTGAGCTCCTTATTCGTGATCGTTCCCCCGAAGCCGGGCATATTGAGCCCGCCGTTCATAATCCGCCACGTCAGCTCGTTTGCGTTTAACCTGTCCCCGACATAGGTGAGGTCGGGCCCCCTTTGTCCGCCGTGACCCGAAATGCTGTGGCAGTAGAGGCACCCTTTGTCGTTGAAATCCATCCCGCCGCTGTAGAGCGGTCCGCTGTCGGCGCCTATTATTTCCGCCGTAATCGGCTCCGCGTCGAAGTGGGGCGACCACGGGGACGTGATACCGATTGCCCACAGGCCCGATATCGTCGCGATGACAAGCGCTACGATGGCGACCGCCCACGGGCGGCGGAGCGGGCTTCTCTCCCCCCTGTTCGAGATGAACGGGAGGCAGAAGAGGAGGAGTCCGACCAGGAGCGGGCCGAACACCATGAGATACGTTTCCAGCGCAGGCGGCATGAGCGCCAGGAATGCGAAATAGAATATGAAGTACCAGTCGGGCACCGGAAGCGCATGGATATCCGAGGGGTTAGGAGGGGGGCCCAGGTCGGGAGGCCCTATTACTACGGCGATAACAAGTATGGTACAAATAACTATGAAGCCGAATACCATGTCCTTCCATGCGGCATCGGGCCAGAACGGAATGCCCCGGCTCCTGACCATTGCTTCGTATTTCTCCCTGTAGGTCGCGGGGTCTACCGGATCGCCCGCCCTCGGGAACTCCGATATCCCGTTTTTGATGACGAGGTAAAGGTGAAAGCCTATAAAGACGAAAAGCAGCGCCGGGATAAGAAATACATGGTAGGCGAACATTCGGCTCAGCGTCGTTCCGCCCAGGGTATTGCCTCCGATTATAAAGTCGGCGAGCCAGTCTCCTACGAGAGGGACACGGCCTGCCTGCTCTGCTGCGACTATCGTGGACCACACGGCCGTCTGGTCCCACCTTATCACCTGCCCCGTAAAACCCATGACTATGGTAAGGGCAAGGAGCACGACTCCCGATATCCAGTTCATTTCCCGCGGGAACTTGTATGCGGCGGTCAGATAGACCTGTATCATGTGTATGCCGACCAGGAGTATCATCGCGGACGCCCCCCAGTTATGCATGCCCCTCACTATTCTGCCGAAAGTCGTCTGATGAGTTATGAACTGGAGACTCTGGTATGCCTCGCCCGATGAGGGGACGTATATGAATGCGAGTGTTACGCCCGTTGCCACCTGGAGAATGAAGGCAAAGAGCGTTGCGCTCCCGAAGACGTAGAACCACGTGGCGGTATTCGGGGGGACGGCGTGTCTGGCTATCGGCCCCAGGGCGTCCGCGAGACCTGTGCGGTCATCAAACCAGAGCCATGCGCGTCTCAGGAAATTCATCTGCAGTACTCCGTCTTCAAGTTTATTCTCGTTGCGATCGATAAAATAATCATGCGGTCGTGATCGGTATAGGGCTTGCGAGTAGTTCCACCTGTCCCTTGTTTACCCTTACCGGGTATTGATACAGGCCCCTCGGCGGAGGTCCCGCAGCGACTGAGCCGTCTTCGTAATAAACCCCGCCGTGACAGGGGCACATGAAGAGCTTGGCGCCTGCTATCCACCTGACGGGACATCCCAGGTGCGCGCAGTTTACGGAAAACGCCGTGAAATGCTCCTCTCCGTCCCTCCTCAGCCATGCGGCTGATTCCGCCGTTACGCCCGCCCAGGGGAGTGGGGACGCGTCGACGTAGTTGACCTTGACCGTCTCTCCGATCTTAAAGCTCTCAAGCGCGCCCACGGCTCTCCACTCCGGTTTCTGCTTCTTGATTATCGGGGCGAGTATCGAGCCTACTATCGGTATTCCCACGAGCACCGCGGCTATGCTCCCGAGCGCTATGCTCACGTGCGCAAAGAATTGCCTTCTTGTGCACTCACTCGTTTTCGTCTTTTCGCTCATCTCTTAGGTCTCCTATCCATCCTGAAAGCGCCACTACGAACAGCACGAGCCCGATAAAAAAAAGTATTAATATAGTGCTGACGACTTCGTTGAACCCGACGGCAAGCCCCCAGAGCATGAAGGTAATACCGAGAGCCATGATGGCTGGCCAGTATCCGGGCCTCGGCAGCTTTTCCGGAAGAGGCCTGTGCCAGCCGGGAGGTATGCCCTTCTTTAGCGCCTCCGCCTCCATTGCCTGGAAATCGAAAGTCCGGGCAGACGTTGTCTGAAAAGCGGCAGCCTGCGTACTTTTCGGGGCCTGAAACTCGCTTCCGGTGCTCATGCTTCCTCCGCTGATTTCATATATTTTATTTTCGTCTTCACGGCTTAATTCCTTTCGTACGAGCCTGCCTTCGCAATAACACTATCCCCGGCGGGAGCGGTAACCGGGTCTGATTCGGGCGAGGCGTACCACCTTGCGATTGTCACCAGGCTGGCGGTGAGGTATATGAGGCACCCGGGGACCCACATCGTGAGGCCGCCTATCTGCTGGTCGACTCCCGGGGTGATGCACAGGTCGTTTCTTAAATAAGAGAGAATCCCCGCGGAATCGGCCGGGTTTACATATGACGGATAGAGGCCCGCTCCCGCAAAGGTGATTAGCATGCCGAGTACGGTGCAGCCGAGACATGCTGAGGCCAGGTAGAGTGTGGATGAGAGCGGGGACAGTCTCGCCGCCCTGACGGGGGCGAAAACCGGCCACCAGAATATTACGCCCGTAAGCACGAAGCTTATTTGCTGAGCTATGTAAAGGCTTTCGCTGCGCATAACGGTCTCGTGGAGGGACGGCATGTGCCAGACCCACATCGAGCCCACGCCCAGGAGCCACGCCGGTACGGGGCTGCCCAGGAATTTAATTATCCCGCCCGCGAGCGGGACCATGAATGCTCTTTCCGCGGCACGCTCCGGAATCCCCGAAAGCAGCATGAGCGGTATGACGAGGAGCAGCAGTATGTGCTCCACCATGTGTGCGCTGAAAAGGTAATTGCGTCCGAGATAGTCGAGAGGGGATACGAGCGTCAGGACTATAAGCATTACACCGGATGCGAAAAGCAGGAACTTGCCGTCGAGACGCGACCCCGGAAGGACTGCGTAGACCCCGAGCAGCGCGAGGGCGAAAATGAAGACCCAGGGCTCAAACGACCATGCGGTGCCTAGAAAGTGCGATATGTTCATGCTCCTCTCTCCCAATTATTTGATAAAAACCCGTTCATAAAAATGCCCACAGGTAAATGACCGAAAAGACTACTATCCATACGCCGTCGACAAAGTGCCAGTACATCGAGATGCATTCGACCGCGTCGGATTTGCCCCCCTTGAAATCCCCCGAGAGCGCAAGCCCGAGGAGTATCGAAAGCATGAGGAGACCCACGCAAACGTGGAAACCGTGGAACCCCGTGAGGGTGAAGAACGTGGTGCCGAATACGTTCCGGCTTATGGTTATGTTCTTGTCTATGAGGCCCTTCCATTCGAGGCCCTGGCCGAAGATAAAGACGGCCCCGAGAATAATAGTCGCCAGTATCCAGACTTTGAGCATGCGGTGGTTTTTGTTCCTGAGGCTTTTGCCCGCAAGCCATATGGTGAAGCTGCTCGCGAAGAGGAATAAGCTGAATATGCCCGTAACGACGGGGTTCAGGCTGTTTACCGCCGTGGGTCCGTCGGTGACGGAGCCGTGGAAATTCACGTATGCGAGAATCAGCATCAGAAAGAATATCGATTCCGAAGAAATGAAAAAACCTACCAGCATCCTGTTACGCGACATCGAGGTATCTCCTAGACAATTTTCGCATCCGGTTCGTCGGGCATGTCCGGGTGAGCCAGGTCCCAGAGAGGCCGAGCGCTCCTGACCGGGGGGACGAGCTCGAAATTATGAACTGCGGGGGGCGAAGTCGTCGCCCATTCGAGCGTCCAGGCGTTCCAGGGGTTATCACCCGCCTCTTTGCCGTTCCTTAAGCTGAAGATTATATTCCAGACGAATACTATTACGGATAAGGCTATGATCATCGCACCTATCGTGGATAAAAGGTTCATCGACCCCCAGTAGGGCATGTCGTAATATGTATATGTACGCCTCGGCATTCCCATTACGCCCAGGAAATGCTGTACGAAGAACGTCATGTTGAATCCGATGACCGTCAGCCAGAAGTGCCATTTGCCAAGGGTTTCCGAGAGCATCCTCCCGGTGAACTTCGGGAACCAGTAATAGACTCCGGCGAAGATCGCAAAGAGCGACCCCCCGAAGATCGTATAATGGAAATGCGCCACAATGAAGTAGCTGTCCGTGACTACCCAGTCTATAGGTACGGAAGCGATTGCCACTCCGGACAGCCCGCCGATAACGAATTCCAGTATGAATGCGGTCGCGAAAAGCATAGGGGTCGCAAAATTTATCTTACCCCCCCACATCGTGGCGACCCAGTTCAGCACCTTGACGCCCGTGGGTATTGCTATCAGCATGCTCGCGAGGGAGAAATACGCGTTTGCGACGTTTCCGAGACCCACCGCGAACATGTGGTGAGCCCAAACGCCCAGGCTCAGAAGACCTATCGCCACGGTCGCTCCGGCTACGAATTCATAGCCGTAGATCGGTTTCCGTGAGAAGACCGGGATGACTTCCGAGATTATTCCGAAAGCCGGAAGGACGAGTATATAAACTTCCGGGTGCCCGAAGCCCCAGAAAAAATGCTGCCACAGTATGGCGGAGCCTCCGTGGGCGGGCGTGAAAAAAGAAGCGCCCAAGAGACTGTCGAGAAGCATCATGGCGAACGCCGCCGTGATGATCGGGATTACGAAGACGAGGAGCAGGGAAGTGACGAGCATCATCCATACGAAAAGAGGTATCCTCCGCATCGTCATCCCCGGAGTTCTCATCGTCAGGATGGTGACTACGTTGTTCAGCCCCGAGGAGACCGAGCCTATGCCCGAGGCGAGGAGTCCGAGCGCCCAGTATGTAGGCCCCTTATTCAGAGAGAACGGCTTTTCGCTAAGCGGCGCGTAGGCGAACCAGCCGACATCGGGAGCGCCGCTCTGTGTGAAGAAGCTGTAGTAAAGAAGAATGCCGCCGAAGAAGAAGAGCCAGAAGCTGAGAGCGTTCAGGCGGGGGAAAGCCATGTCCCGGGCCCCTATCATGAGCGGCAGGAGATAGACACCCACGCCGATCAGAAACGGCATGACTACGAAGAAAATCATGGTCGTTCCGTGCATGGTGAAAAGCTGGTTGTAAACCTCGGGAGTCAGGAAGTCGTTGACTGGTCGAGCGAGCTGTATGCGTATAAGGAGCGCTTCGATTCCGCCGATAAGGAAGTAGACGAGCGTGATGATCAGATACATCAGCCCTATCTGCTTGTGGTCGACGGACGCGACCCAGCTGAGAAGCCCGTTGTTTTCCTTGAGGGAAGGGAGTGGCGCCGTGTTCTCCGGGACCAGAGGGATTCTACTGCTCATTGAGCGCCTCCAGATACGCGACAATGGATTTTAATTCGGAATCGGAGAGCTTCATGTTGGGCATCAGCGACCCCGGTTTGTATTTCTGAGGGTTGGAAAGCCATTTCGCAAGGTTCTCGGGCGTGTTGGTGAGCACTCCGGCGCCTATCGTCTCACGGTCGGTGAGATGAGTGAGGTCAGGTCCCACCCTCGCGGCGGCAGCCGTTCCCCGTATGGTGTGACAGTTCATACAGGCCATCGTCTGAAAGAGTGTCGCCCCCTTTCCCGAAATCCCGGCCGAGGGCGTACGAGGCACGGCCAGCTGCTCTTTCTGCCATTTATTAAAGTCTTCTTCGGTCTCCGCGACGACGCGGATGCGCATGTTGGCGTGCTGGTCCCCGCAGAACTCCGCGCACGCGCCCGGATAAACCCCGGGCTCACCGGCCACTATCCACATGTAGTTCGGGTGTCCGGGGACGAGGTCTATTTTCCTCCCGAGCTCGGGGACCCAGAAATCGTGTATGACGTCTATCGATTCGAGACGGGCGAAGAGGCGCTTCCCGGCGGGTATATGGACTTCGTTTGCGGTCAGAACCCCTGACGCAGGGTAACGTATTTCCCACCACCACTGGTGTCCGATGATTATGAGGTCGGGCTCCTTGCCCCTCCGGGGAGGGTCAACGGTCAGCATCGTTGAGCACGTGAGCAAAAAAAGCAAGGCCACCATAGCGACCGGTATCGCTGTCCAGATTACCTCGACCTTGAGATTCCCGAAATCCTGGTACGGCTCCTGGTCGTCGCCCGGTTTTTTCCTGTACCTGATTATTATGTACGTGACTGCTATTGCGATGATGCCGAATATTACGACGGAAATGCCGATCGTGTAGTACGTTAAATCGGCCATAGCCTCCATTTCGGGTGAACTAGGGTTAAAGAGGCCTCCGAGGTTTTCCATGACGAGTGACAGGCTGCGAGTAATCGGCGTGAGGGAATTAATGCAGCCGATGATATCAGCCTTCAGGGATTATAATTACTACCCGGCTTCCTTGTCAACACCCGATACGAATTAATCCTGATAATACGTAGATATTTTCAGATATATACGGATGTAATTTGTGGTATTCTCTTGCATATTCATCGAAGCTCGGCATAATAGGATTTTGGCTTTTTCTTGACTTCAACGGAAAGCGTTATTTTTTGTCCTCTAAATGAAAAAATATATTTTTTTGTCTTTTTCATTCCTGCTCCTGTACTCTTCATTTATCCGCAACCCGGTCATCGCTTTTTGTCAGGAGAAAGAAAAAGAAGCGAAAGGCGCCCAGGCCGAAGAGCCCGCCGAGCCCGTCATCCGTATTTCCAAGATCAGAATAAACGGAGCAAAAGCGCTCACGAAGCAGGAGATCGAGCAGAGCATCGGGACCGAGTTCCCCTCCATCAAATTCTGGGTCAAGAAACCGGAGTTCAACGAGGAAGTGCTGAAGGACGACATGATCAGGATAAAGAGGCTTTATGCAAACCAGGGTTACTACGATGCCGAAGCGTCCTACGAGCTTAAATTCAATAAAGATAACACCAGGGTCCGGATAACGATCAATATAAAGGAAGGAGAGCCTATCAAGCTTACCGAGCTCAGCCTCGAATATGAAGGGGACCTCAGCGAGGATATAAAAAAAGAGATCGAGAAAGCCGTCCCCCTAAAGGTGGACAAGAACTTCTCCCCGAACGGATACCAGCAGACAAAGGGCGCGATAACTCAGATACTCTCGGACAAGGGCTACCCGAAGGCGGCTATCGAAGGCGAAGCCCTGGTCAACAGAAAGGAAAAATGGGCCAAAGCGACCTTCGTGATCAAGCCGGGTCCCTTATACAGATTCGGGACCGTCACCGTGGAGGGGAACGAGAAGGTCGAGAGTTATATAATTTCAAGAGAAGCGACATTCAAGCCTGGAGAGGTTTATTCACTGACCAAGGTCAACGAGACGCAGGCCAATATATTCCAGCTCGGGCTTTTCAGATCCGTCGTCATCGACCCCGTCTATAACGAGAATCAGCATATCGCCGACATGAAAATTGCCGTTAAGGAAAGGAAGCAGGGATCCGTGAAGTTCGGCGTGGGTTACGGCACGGAGGATAAGCTGAGGGGACAGGTGATCTGGACACAGCGGAATTTTTTCGGCGGAGGCAGGAGGCTCGAAGTCGCGGGGAAATTCTCGTTTATCACGCAGAGGGTGGAGACGAGCGTCATACAGCCCTATATCGTCGGTAAGGATTCGAGTCTAACGGGGGCGCTCAATTTCCAGAGGGACGATGTCCCGAGCTTCGAGGGTGAGAGCTTCCTTACCACAGCCCAGATTCAGAAGGATTTCGCGCAATACTACTCGACGTTCGGCTCTTTCAACGTACAGTTCTCGAGGGTGCAGAAGAGCGCGAGGAGGTCGCCCGAGGAGAAGAGCAGGGAAAATTTCTTTCTCACTTTCTTCAACACGGGTCTCGAGATGGACACGACCGATAATATTCTGAACCCTACGCGGGGGTTCGTCGTCTCGACCGGCCTCGAATCCTCGTTCAGGGCAATGCTCTCGGACGTGAACTACTTGAAGGGAACACTCGAGCTAAGGGGGTATAAAAGACTATACAGGATGGTTTTCGCGAAGAAGATCACTGTCGGCGTCATACAGCCGTTCGGGTCTACGGGCACATTCGACATTCCGATATTCAAGAGGTTCTTCGCCGGAGGCAGTACGAGCATGAGGGGATTCCCATTCCAGAAGCTGGGCCCCCTGAGCGAGGGGAAAGACCCCCTGGGCGGCAATTCGCTCCTCGTGGGCAGTTTCGAGGTTAGATATCCGATTTACGGTGATTTCGGCGGCGTAGTTTTTTTCGATTACGGAAACGTATTCGCCGATGAGTGGAGCTTCCCGCTGGGCGATATCAAGTATGCTCCCGGCGTGGGGCTCAGGTACGATACGATAATAGGGCCCGTCAGGTTCGACGTCGGATACGCTCTCAATCCCGAGCCGGGGATAAGGAGGGTTCAGTTCTTTATAAGCATAGGCCAGGCTTTCTGATCAGATACGCGAATTACTGGTGGGGTTGTCAAATACGCTTTTTTCGTCGGTCTTTTCTGCCGTGCTCTTATCTTTTTCGTCAGTTGCCGTTTCAGGGGTTTCTTTCTCGTCGATGTCGAACTTTATCGAATCTCTTAATTCATTCTTCGCTCTCTCGATCTCACGCATCCCTCTGCCGAGCGTCCTTGCGATCTTAGGTATCTCGTTAGGCCCGAGGACGAGGAGCGCAATGAGGAGAATTATTAATATTTCACTCGTTCCGATTCCGAACATACGCCTGTTTATTAACCCTCCCTGCTGCCGCGGCAGCCGAGTCATACAGGAAAGGCTACCCCAATATACCGATATGTTCAATTAAAGTTCGAAACCCGGCTCACTCCCTCATACTACATTTTTTCCATGCATGTAGTAAAATGAAACGGTTGAACGCTAAAATACAAGCATACAAAGGAGCCCGAAGATGAAAGCGATCCGTTACCACGAGTTTGGAGAGGTGGATGTGCTGAAGTATGAAGACGTGCCCGAGCCCGAGATAGGGGATGACGAGGTCCTCGTGCGCGTGAGGGCCGCGTCGCTCAACCATCTGGACCTGCGGCTGAGGTCGGGGAAATCGCCCAGGCCTGTGGATCTCCCTCATATCGGGGGTGTCGATGTGGCGGGCGATGTGGAGAAGGCGGGCAAAAACGTAAAGGATATAACTCCCGGGACCCGCGTCGTCATAGACCCGACCGTGAAGACCCCGAAAGGGCCTGTGGTTGTGGGAGTCAATTTCTACGGGGGGTTCGCGGAGTACGTAAAGGTCCCGGCCGCAAACGCCGTCCCGATACCGGACGAAGTATCTTATGACGACGCCTCGGCGCTCCCCATCTGCTACGTGACTGCATGGTACGGACTCTTCGAGAGGGGTAATATGCAGAAGGGCGAGACGGTGCTCGTGCATGCGGCCGGGAGCGGCACCGGGAGCGCCGCGGTTCAGATTGCGAAGGAAGGGGGCGCGTTCGTTATCGCGACCGCGGGAAGCGATGAAAAGCTCGAAAAGGTGCGGAAGCTCGGAGCTGACGCAACGATTAACTACAATACCGCAGACTTCTCGGAAGAGGTGAAGAAAATAACGGACAATAAGGGAGTCGACCTGATTTTCGACCAGATAGGCGCTTCTGTCTGGGAGAACAACCTCAAGTCGCTTAAGATGAAGGGCAGGCTTCTCCTTATCGGCGTAGTCGGGGGAGGACAGACGACATTTAACTTCGGGCCCGTAATCGTGAGGGATTTGTCCGTGCTGGGTGTTACGGTGTTCAATGCGCCGAGGAGTAATCTCATCAACGTCATCAACCTCGTGTCGCTCGGCAGGCTCAGTCCGGTGATAGACAAGAAATTCCCGCTTTCGGAAGCGGCCCTGGCGCAGAAGATGCTCGAGGACAGGAGCCAGTTCGGAAAGGTGATATTGAACCCGTGAGACCCGGAGCGTCCTGGGAGGCTATTAAATGGATATTAATACGCTAGTGCCTGAAATTCCTCTATGGGGAGTATTCACAGGCTCATTTTTGCTCGTTATTCTGTCGGTCTTCCTTGGCTACAGGATAGGCTGCTATAACAGGAGGCATTCTGCTGACAAGGAAGTGGGGCCTATAGGTTCTATCGTCGGCGCCACCCTAGGACTGCTCGCATTCATGCTGGCTTTCACATTCGGAATATCGGCTTCACGTTTCGATACCAGAAAGCAGCTGCTTCTCGATGAGGTGAACGCGATAGGGACGTCATTTCTCCGTACAGATTTTTTAGTCGAACCCTACCGTACGGAAATTAGAAAGCTTTTCCGTGATTACGTGGATATCCGAGCGGCATGGTTATCGGAACCGGGGAGGCTCCAGGAGTTGTTAATTGAATCGGAGGAGATCCAGGATAAGCTATGGTCCCGGGCGGTGGAGGCGGTGGCGAAGACCCCGAACCAGGAGATCACGTCAAGTTTCATAGAATCGCTCAACGAGGTAATAGATTTTCATACGAAGAGAGTAACCGTAGCACTTATGTACCACATTCCCGCCGTCATCTGGTATGCACTGATTTTTGTAACCGTTCTCGCTATGGGCGCTGTAGGGTATGAGTTCGGAATCACGGGCGGCAGGAGCTTTATTATAAGTATTCTCCTGGCCCTTACTTTCTCGGCGGTCATATACCTGATCGCCGACCTCGACCGCAGCCTATCGGGCGCAATCAGGGTAAGCCAGCAGCCCATGATAGAGCTCCGGAAAAAAATCGACGCGTCTGTCCCTTGATCAGACGGTCGATTTCGTCCACGGAACGGACTTACCGGAGCGGATCTTCGAAATTCCGAACTAGCATTTTCGAATCGGACTCTTTACAGCCTGATTTCGTCAAAAGCGAGTCGGCTGTTATCCTGCCGCCGCCGGACCAGATGCCTCTCATGAAATCCCCCGCCGCCTTCGTCCTCCACCACTCCTCGTCGAACGATTCCATCATGAAATGACGGAGCCCGGGCACTGCAAGCTCGGCCTTAAACCGGAAAGGCGAGCAGACCGGAGACAGGGATTCCGCGAGATAGCTTTTGCCGCTTACGCTGCATTTCACGGCGTCTCCCATAATCTGAGAGAACAAATCGGGCATCTCGCGCGTCTCCCCGCCGCCGAAGAGCTCCCCTGCATAGAGCGCACGCGCCGCGTCGAGCCTTGCCGACATGAGCCGTCTAAGATAGAGAAAATTGAGGAAATCCCCGTCCGTATCGATTTTTAAATGCTTCCTCAGCCATTTCGGTTCATAGAGCATATTCGCGAATAGCCGGGAGAATGTATCGGTGAGAGTTTCGTCTCTAAGGAATAAGAATTCGAAGTCGTCGCCGGGTTCCGTAAATAGGAAGCATAATGAGTGTCCGAGGCATCCCAGTAACGATTCGTAATCCTGAATACCGCCTGCGGGGTATATGGATATGGCGGCCTCAAACGGAGGGTTCACGGGAATTGAGAAAGCGTCCGTCGCTTTCCCTCTCCTTTTCTCCGTGTCGAATTTGGTTTCGTGAGCCGGAGAGAGAGACATCCCATCGAGAACGGTTCTCGAGAAAACCGCAGGATCGACTTTCGGAAAATATCCCCTCAGCTCGGCTGAGTTCAATAAGTGAATCATATCGCCGAGAGAGGCGTCTCTCGGATTCAATTCCATTTTTTTCATAAAAAACCACTTCAGTATATCGCCCGCGATGTAGTCGGTATCCTTGAGAAACTTTCCCGCCTCCTCTTTAAGGCGCGAGATACCGAGACCTGCGGTCGCGTCTATTAGCTCTCCGTAGTTCCTGAAGCCGAGCGCCTCGGAGCATTCGGTGAGTTTCTCGAGTTTTTGACTGTAGAGCGGGTTGAGCCTGTTTAATATTTCACCGCTCCCGCTCCCGATTTCAACCCTTTTTTGTTTTTTCGGCTCGGACAGTATCTCTGCCTTCATAGATCGAATTGTAATTTTCCTGCCGCCCGCCCGGAATTCTTCACCCGCCTCGAGGGTCAGTATCCTGTCGGTGAGTCCCGAGCACTTTCCCCCGAGGAAAGCACCGGCCAGAAACGAGGATATGAGCATGCCGCCCGGGTTTTGTTCTATACGCGCGGCCCCTTTGTGGGATATGAAGAGCTCGGGCTCGAGGAGCTCTCTGTGGGCGTTGTAAATGTCCGCTGTGCGGGCTTCTGTCCTTCTGCCCGCAAGGTTCATGAACAGCTCCCCGTAGAGCCCCCTGAGTAAGCTTTCGCCTTCGGACCTTATGAGCCTCGCCGTATCGTTGCTCAATTAAACGTCTCCAGATTTTATTTCTTCCGGGACAAATTGATTCCGGCAGATTATATAGAACCCGTTTTTTGCCTTAAAAGAAAATCGCCGGCCGGTTTTGTAATTGCGGGATCAGGCAGGTTTGCGGACGGGTGTCTTTATGAAAAAGGCGCCCGCAGCCGCGAGGTAGCAGCAGAGTATGGTGAAGAGGAACGGGTACATATAGGTTCCTGTAACGTCATGGACATATCCCGCAAGCAGGGGGCCGCCGATCGCGGCTATAGAGTAGGACGTGCCGAATATCCCGTATATCGTGCCCAGGGCGCCCAGTCCGAAAAACTTCCCGAGAAGAGTGGGGAAGATCGGCACCCATGCGCTGTAGAAGAATCCGAAAAGAAACCCGAAGAGGTAAAACGCCCAGATATGGTCGAAGACGAGGAGGAGGATTATGGAGCTCCCCTGAGCTAAGAAGCATATCAGGATGACTTTCCTGTATTCGAGAGACTCCGCGAGTATGGAGGAGAGAATCGTCCTTCCGATTATGCTGCCGAGACCTATGGCGGCAGGGGGTCCCGCTGCGGCCAGTGCGGGGACGTGGAGATCGATCTCGAAGTTGTAGTACTGAGTCACGATAATCAGGAACGTAGTGAAACCGAGGAAGTACACGGAGTACATGAGCCAGTAGTTCGGTGTTGAAATTGCTTCGAGCGCGGTCCAGTCCCTTTTATCAGTCTTTAGGCCGGTGTTATTGTCCCGGGCTATTTCTTCGTGTCCGCCGTTTTCCTCCCCGTAGGGCTTGAGGTTCTTATCTTCGGGGCGCGACCTCAATACGAAAGCCGCCATCAGCACCGTAATCATGAGGCCGCCTAACGAAAAGAGGGCATTTCTGACGCCGAACGAGTGTATCAGCCATGCCGTGAGGGGGTTGGTTATGAGCCCGCTGAGCGGGACGCCCGTCGTTATGATCCCTATGGCGAGGGCCCGTTTCTTTACGAACCATCTGCTCACGAGAGCTACGCAGGTTATGTATAAGACCGCGTCCCCCAACCCGACGAAAAATCCGTAGGAGATGTAAAGCTGCCACGTGGTTACCGCGAGCCCGGAGAAGATCATTCCGGCCGCGGCGATCGCCCCGCCGCCGAAGATTACGGCCCTGGGGTCGAATTTGTCTATGAGCCTCCCGGCGAGTATGAAGCAAGGCGCCTGGACGAGAGACCTGAAAGAGAAGAGCGATGAGCCTGCTGCGGTCGTGAGTCCGAAGTCTTTGTTGAGATATGGCAGGAATACGCCGAAGGAGTAGAGGAGGAGACCGTCGAGTATGATAATTACCAGGGAAGCCGCGACGATGTACCAGCCGTAGAATATCTTTTTCCCGAACATAAAGTCTCTCTTCTTTCCCTAAGGTCTTGAGGTTACATCGGCGTTATCGGAGTTTTCGGGTTCGACGAAATAACGCGTCATTCGTTAAGGTGGGAATCATACCTGAAAAAAACGCTTGTTTTGCATGCCCTCTTTCGTACCGGGCACCGGGCAATACTGCCGACTCTATCCCTCCACCTTTCCTATCTTCTCATTTATCGCGTTAGCCTGGTTTTCGTATTTGCCGGACTTCAGGGTTTCCTCGGCCTTTTTCAACAGTGGGAGGTCTTCCCTTGTCCATTCCCCGGCTTCCACCGCTCCCGAAATGCGGTTAACGAAATCCTCACGCATTTTCACGTTCCCCCCGGTGTATTCCCAATTGTCGAGATAAAGGTTAAGCACTTCCGCACTCTCCTTTCTGTCCATAGAGGCGGGTGCTTTTTCCGCATTGGCGCCTACCCATTTTATAAGCATTTCGGTTGTCTCGTCCCCTCCGCCGGCGTAGTGTGCGAGCAGTCTGAGATCGTCGGTGCCGGACGGATTATTGTATGTGGCGGCGAGTATTCCCAGCACCGCCTTATTATCGAGGGGGCTCATTTTCCAGAGCGCTTCCCTTGCCGTAACACGGATTATCTGTTTCTCGCTGTTGAGGGTTTCTACGACCACTCCGGCTTGTCCGCTCGCCGCGTTCCCCATGTTTCCCAGTGCTTCGAGGCCTGCATTGACGCTATTCCTGTTCTCCCGCTTGCCGTCGTTCCGGGTTTTTATGAATTCACCGAGCTTCGGAGCCTGGTCCGCCGCTCGAGGGCCCATCCTCCCGAGCGCAATCGCCGTAATAGTCCTGACTTTCTCGTCCTCATCGTTAAGAAGGGCGGCTATATCGGAATTATAATTCCGGGCCGGCTCACCCAGACTGAGCAAGGCGTCCACCGCATTGATCCGCACCTTGACCGATTTGTCCTTCAATAGTTTCGCAATCCCGGGAATCTCGGGTTCGGCCGAGGGGCCGATTTGTCCGAGAGCCCATGCGGCATTGGCGCGGACGTCCTCGTCGGGGTCGTTCAGCATGGAAGCGATCTGGGGTGCCTGGCCGCTTGAGGCCTGCCCTATCTTCCCCAGCGCATCGAGCGCCGTAGACCTTATCACAGGGTTCGGGTCCTTCAGAAGCTCGGCAATGGAAGGCACCGCGTCCCCCGCCTTTTCTCCCATCTTGCCGAGAATGAATGTCCCGGTACTGCGGAATTTTATTTCCCTGTTTTTCAGCATCCCCACGATTTGCTCCAACTGGGGTTTCGTAAGCTCTCCCGCAGATGCAATTTCCAGGGCAGCGTTGGACCTGATTACTTTATCATTGGACTTGAGCAGCTCCATGAATACTTCGGTGTAATTTTCCCCCTGTTTCCCCATTTTGCTCAACGCTCTGATCGCGTTGTAGCTGACTCTCGTGTCTTGATCCCTGACGTGCTCCTCGATCTTAGGGGCCTCTGCTTTCCCGCGCTCCCCCATTTTAGCCAAAGCATTAATTGCCGACATGCGTACGAAAGGGTCCGGGTCGTTAAGAAGCTCCGCTACCCGGGGCGCTTTATCCTGGGCGCTGGTTCCGAGCTCGCCCAGTGCGTTAAGCGCGTTCATTCTCACATTTGTGTTCAGGTCTTTCAGCAGATACACGACTGCGTCCACTGTATCGCTTTTCCCTTTACCGATCTTGCCTATAGTTCTTGCAGCTTCGTCGTTGACTCTCCTGTCCCTGTCCTTTAATAACGCGACTACGAGGGACCGTGACTCTTTCGGTATGTCGCCGATATTTCCGAGCGATTGTAGAACACTGAGCCTTATGTACCCGCTCCTGTCTCTTAATAAGCCGGCGATTTCCTTCGCGTAGGGTTTTGAGGATTCCCCGAACGCCCCGAGAGCGCGTACTGCGCTTATCCTGACCTCTTCGTCCTCATCCTTGAGGAGTCTTGCAATTTTGGCGCTCTGCCGCGAGCCCGCAGGCCCCATTTTGCCGAGCACGGCTGCCGCAGCCGAGCGCGTGTCGGGGTTTTTATTATTCAGGAGACGCACTACCGCCTGTATCTGCTGAGCGGATGCCTTCGAATTACTTGCGATCACCTCGACGGCCGCGAGGCTTACCAATTTGTCCTTGTCGCCCAGGAGCGGAATCACCGACTGGGTCTGTTTCGAATTCAAGCCGCCGATTTTACTGAGGGCCGCCACCGCGTTGTAGCGGATGCTATCGTTACTGTCGCCCAGATTCTCAACGATCTGAGGAAGGAGGTCTTTTGAAGATGCCCCCATCCCCCCGGCAGCCATCAATGCGGCTTTACGGACCTGAATATCCTTATCCTTCAGCAGCCCGGGGAGCTCGGGGATATCGCTCCTTTTCTTGGTTTTGGCAAGCTCCCCTATCGCCTTTTGCACGACCGCGGGATTCGGGTCTTGCAAGGCTCCGGTGAGCCCTTTTACCTGCCATTCCTCAAGCACGACGACAGTTTCTTCCGGCTTCGCGGGGTTTTCCCCGGATACCGATGCGAACGGCATGGAAACACATACCGCCGATATCGACAGGATAATCAGCAGCGCGAGACGGATGCGGGACGTTTTCGGGTTCATATCATATGTCCAGTTTTCTTTGCCATAGCAATTCCGGTATAACGATTTCATCGAAATTCCCCCTAGGATTTATCTGTTAATATTTTCGGGCAGGGCAGCCTGACTTCCGGGCTTTTCAGGAGGGTCAGCAGCGTGGTGCGAGTAGAAAGACGATATTTCTTACACTCCTCTAAAAGACATAACCGAAAAAGACTTATAAAAGATTATCCTATCTCTTCCCCCAGTCAATCATTTTTCCTCGGGGCAGGGGACAATCGAGAATGTCCGGGTTCTTTTTTGAGCTTCGCAATGAATTATCCGTTTCTCCTTTTGACTTAATCGAGTATCATTTTGAGAGCCTGCCCGACGGGACGGTTTTATTGATTAAACGAGAGGAGCGAGACAATGTCGGATAATCCGGACACCCGGGACATTCTAACAATATTTAAAGACGGGGTAAATAAAGGCCTCAGGATAATAAATATAAGGTCGAAAGAGGCATACGACGCGATTAGAATCAAAAACACCCTGAGGCAGCTTGGCCGCAGGAAGAGGGAGGCTCTATTCGATATGGGGAGCACCGTTTACAGGACGTTCAAGCATACGGGGAAAGTCGTCGAAGAGACCATAGGGGCGAGGTGCGGTGAAATAGATAATATCGAGGCCGAGATCGAAGAGTGGGAGGAGCGGCTGAGGCTTGTGCATGTAAACGCCAGCAAGGCCCTCGGGAGCGTCATGGCCCTTGCCAAACCGAGGGTCGTGGCTTTTTGCGACTGCGGGGCGGAGATATACGAGGGGACGAAATTTTGCGGCCAGTGCTTCAAAAAAATAGAATAAAAACCTGGGGCGGGTCGGATCGGGTAGTCCGGATTCGGATAAAACACAGCATTCAAAATAAAATTCAACCGAGAGGGCGGAATTTTACCTGAAAAGGGGCTCTTCTCCATCTTTATGTCCGTAATTATTATTGAAATTACATTGACACGGACCCGAATAAGATATAACTTTTATTAAGTTGGGGTCATAGATTTCCATGACCGAAAAGGCAAACCATTCGAAAGGGTGGGACGCAAAGTCACAGGCCTTAATGCTCTCAGATCGAGCATGACGGCGGCTGGGCTGCCGAAGTCGGGACATGCCTTAAGTTCGCTCCTTAAATGTGTCTTAGCCGGCACTGTGTCTTCAGGATTCCCTCCCTCAGACTGTTTGCAGATGTAATCCGGAAGCGGCGCTTTTTGTCGAATGGATTTATTAAAGCGCGTAAGTTTCCGGGAGCTCCAGAGGGGATAACGGGATATGTCAGGCAGGACTCAGTCCGGGTTAACGGGAACAAGGAAAATCTGCGGGCTTATCAGTGCCGGGAGTGAGCTCACGTGCGTCGTTCTGCACGGGTCAGGGAGCAATGCCGGCGACATCCGCGATATTCTCGACCCCCTCAGGAATTATCTCCTCCAAAAAGGTATTCAGGTCAATTTACTCTCCGATTACGCCTTTCTGAACGGACAATACATCGATCGTTTCGAAGAGCTTGCCAGGGAATGTCTGCTCGGTGTCCTTATACTCGACGGACTGGGCCCTGACGAGTTTTATGAATTCGGGTTTCTGAGGGGCGGTGGAAAAATTATCCTCACTCTCGGAAGAAAATGCTCGTCAAACGGAGCGGACGGGGAGATAAACCGGAACGGAGATTCCAAAACTTCCTTTGAGCCGGAAACCGGGCGTGTGTTGGATTCGGCACGCTTTTACTACGAAAAAGTTCTGAACGGTCATTTGCAGGAAAGCATAGACCTCGGACCCCCAGCCGGTGTCGAGCACGGCGAATCCCCCGAAAATCCGATAATGAAAAGATTAGAGCAAGCTCTCCCCGGGATCATGGAGAGCTATATCAACGATTGTCTCAATACCGTCGAGATTCCGCGTCCGGAAGACGCCGGCAGCTTGCGGAATGCCGCGCTCAGGGTGTCCGGATACTGCACATCGCGGAACGATTTCGGCTTCGCCGACGTTGACGAATTATACGAAGAGCTCGACGCATGGGAATCGAAGACGGGCAGGCAGGTCCCTTCACGGATCCTCAGCTGTCTCGCGTCCCTCTATTCGGGACTCCTGGAATCGGAGGACGACACCGACGTTCTGCGTCGGTATTCAGGGAAGTGCGCCGGGGTCTACGAAAGGATACTCGGGCGGGAAAAACCCGGATTACTCGCGGCCATAATGGGAAAGAAGCTTGCCGACACGCTCATACGCTATTCGTTTTCACAGGATGAGAAGGATAATATTGAGAGAGCCGCAGGTATCTATAAAGAGGTCCTCGGGTTCTTCAGGGCCGACAGGTACCCCCGCGAGTTTGCCGCAGTCCGCAATAACCTCGGGGTCGCGCTCGGCGCTCTCTTCTCCCTGACTGGGGAGCGTGAGTACGGGAGGCAGGCAGTGGAGTCTTTTCTGGAATCTCTTTCCTGCGGACTGCTTGAGAATTCACCGGCCGAGTATGCGCTTATGAAAATGAGGCTCGGCGATGCTTACGAGTCGCTCGCCCGCGCTAACGGCGACAGGGCTGTCTACGAGGAAGCGTTGAATGCTTATGAGGAATCATTAAGCATCTACACTCGCGAAAGCGCCGCAGAGGATTCGAGAATAGTTAACATCAGAATCGGGGATGTGCTCAAGGCGCTCGGCGATATGCAGGCTGAATCGAACGATCCGGAAAAGGCGATCGAATACTACGACGAGGCGCTCATGCACTATCCCGAGGAAATCGCCCGAAGGGAGCACTCGGCTAATGGTAGAAAGCTTGGAGAAGTATTCGAAAGGCTCTACAGAGAAAGAGGCGGTGTCGATGACCTGAGGAAGGCTATAGTCGCTTATTCCGAAGCGCTGGAGTGCTGCGGCCGTGAGAGGGAGGAGGAATATATGGATATCACCCGCTCTCTCGGTGCATTGTATACGGCGCTTGCCGAATCGCTCGAGAGCTCGGGAGACCGCGAGGGAGCGGCCGTGAGCTATAGAGGGCTACTCAGTCTCTATGACCCGCTCGATTTCCCGGCCGAGTACGCGGAAGCCCACAGGAGGATCGGCGATTTTTACGGGAGCATAACGGACGAGAGGGCGGTCAATATTGAGCTTGCCGTAGATTCTTATAAGGAAGCCCTCTCCTTCTTCACCGATGAACCGTGCGCGGATAAGCGGAAGGAGCTATACGGGCTTCTGGGGGGGCTCTTAAGTGAGCTCGGAGATGTAGAGGCGTGGGACATCAATAAAAAGATAGGATGTTATCAGGAAGCGCTCAACTACCATACTGCAGGGCTTTTCCCGCTCGAGCACGCGGTCATACGGAAGCGGCTGGGCTCCGCTTACGCCGCTCTGAGCAGGGTTGAAGAGCCGCTTATCAACGCGGGGAAGGCGGTCGAAGCGTATAAGCACGCGCTCGGGATTTTTAATATTTCCGATCATCCGTCCGAATACGCCGGGATCCAGAGCGAGATCGGGAAGCTCTATTCGGAAATCCTCGCGGCTCCGGATGAACCAGGGAGCATGGAGAGCGCCGTTCACGCGTTTGAGGAGGCGCTCAGGGTTTTTACCCCTGATGAGTTTCCCCGTGAATATGGAGAGGTTATGGAAAGCCTCGGGAACGTGCGGGGCTTAATGTCCGGGAATGATGAGGCCGGGACCGCTGAAACAGACGAAGCTAATGAATTTCAGTCCGCAGTTGAAGAGCCCGAAAAAGATAGAGAGCGCCCTCTGCTGAAAATCGTAAAGCATGACGAATACGAAACCGGGTCGGAGCCGGCGCAGACAGAAGAGTGCGGGAGCGCGCCCGGTGAAGAGGCGGATATTATAACCCTCTCCCGGGAAGTCGAATTCGATAACCCCGAAGAGGCTGTGGAGTACTACGAAGAGAGCTTAAAGCATGACTCGTCCGGGGAATCGCCTCTCCTGTACGCATCACTGAAGCTGGGTCTCGGCAGAGCGTATGAGGAGCTGGGGATGACCAGCGGGGTTCAGAATAATTTCAGAAAGGCGTTGAAATCTTACGAAGACGCTCTCAAATTCTATTCGTTTGAAGAGTCCCCCGAGGAGTATGCGGCGACACAAAGCGGCATCGCGTCTTCATGCACGCATATTGCCGAGAAATCGGGTGACGTCAAGAGCTATGAACGGGCTATCGGTGCGTATAACGAGGCTTTACGTGTGCTCACGAAGGAAAAATCCCCACTCGAGTTCGGCGCGATTAAGGAGAGCACGGGCAACATATACCGCGCGCTTGCGGAGATAAAAGGTCATCCGGGGGAGTATAAAAAGGCGATCGGCGCATACACCGAAGCGCTCGGTGTTTTCGATCCCGCGCAGCACCTGTCCAAGCACTGCCGGATAGAGAAGCATATAGGGTTCGCTTACGGTGTCCTCGCCGAGGTCGAGGAGCGCGCCGACGATAATTTCCTGGCGGTGGATGCGTTCACGAAAGCGCTCGGCGGATATGGCCGCGAGACCTCTCCGTTTGATTTCGCCGAAATAAATAAGTACATGGGCATAGCCTACGGCAATATTGCCCGCAAGAAGGGGCAGACGGAGTATTACGGAAAGGCGATAGACGCATACGAAAAGGCGCTGGCCGTTATTACTTTTGAAAACTCGCCGCAGGACTACGGGCTCATCCGGAAGAATATCGCGGCCGCCTTTGAGAGCATTTCTGAAAATTCAGGCGACCCCGAGAGCTTCAAAGCCGCGGCGGAGTCGTTTGAGGAGGCGCTCAAATACTATACGTGCGAGCGGATGCCCGTGGAATACGCGTCCATACTGAGCAGCCTCGGGACCCTGTATAAGCGTCTGGCCGAGACAGGGGAAGCGGCGGAGTATTTGAAGAAGGGCGTAAGATCTTTCGAGCGCGTGCTCAAAGTGTATAACCTCAAGGAATACCCGCTCGAGTACGCCGCGACACAGAACAACCTTGGCATAGTTTACAGGACTCTCGCCGAGGTCGAGGAGAAGGGGAAGAACTGCAAGAGGGCCGTGAATTCCTACAGGGAGGCGTTCAGGGTATACAACGAAAAGGAGCACCCCGTCCAGTTCGGCTCCACGAAGAATAACCTCGGTACTGCCTACATGACGCTTGCGGACGTCGAGGAAAAAGAGGCCAACTGCAAGATGGCCGTGAAGACGTTCGAAAAGGCGCTCAAGGTGAGGACGATCCAGAGCTACCCGCTGCAGTTCGCGGCGACGCAGAATAACCTGGGAGTCGTGTACAGGATGCTTTCCGAAGTCGAGGAGAGGGCAAAGAACTGCAAGAGGGCGATCAACGCCTATGAGACGGCCCTCATCGTCTACACGGTCGATAAATTCCCCATCCAGTACGCGACCACGGAGAATAATATAGGCGGCGCGTATACGACCCTCGCCGAGGAGGAAGACCGCTCGCGGAATAGCGACAAGGCTGCCGAAGCCTATCAGGAAGCCTTGAAGGTGTTTACAAAAAAATCCTATCCCGGTCCCCACGAAATAGTGAAAACCAATCTCGAGCTCCTCTGTGAATTCTGCGGAAAGAAGGTATCAGGCGACGTCTCCTGAGCCCGGGCTTCCTTACCGTGCATATTCGCCCCTTATACGGTCCCGCCATCCTCTGAATATCACGCTTTTAATTCATCGCCGGACTGAATATATTTATAAACGGATTGAGAATCGCTCCGACAGTCATTTTGTTTCTTAGCGTGCTTCTCCCGGGCGTATCGGCTTTGGCCGCGGGCAAGGAAACGCTCGCCGACATATCCGGCGTCGCCGTAATAGTGGACGAGGTATCGGACTTCGCGAGAGAGGACGGGGTTAAGGAAGGGGACATAAAGGGGTTAATAGTACAGAAGCTCGACAAGGCGAATATAAAGGTGCTCGAGGACAGGAAGTGGTTCACCGTCTTCGGAGGCGCTTACCTCCTCGTTAAAGTCGTCGCCAGCAAAGCTGCGAGCGGCGATCACTACGCCATTTACCTCGACCTCGAGCTATGCCAGACCGTGGTGCTTTTCGGGAAGAAGCTCGGGCAGAATATCACGACCGCTGCCTCCACGTGGTCTGTGGGGAAGCTCCTGTCATGCAATACTGCTGAGCTTAAGGAATGCGTCGAGGGGAACGTTTCCGAGCTCGCCGATATGTTCATCAAGGACTACCTCGAAGTGAACTCGCTTTACTGGAAAGCAAAGTGAGCGGGTGACGATATAGCTGCTTAAGGGACTCCCGTCCCTGCATTATCGTTCGGTGACGAGCTTCAGCGCGCGGCCGGTTTCCATCTCTTCCTCGGTGCTCGTATCCATATACCTCACCTTTACGACGCCCCGGTTAAGCTCGTCTTCGCCTAATATAAACGTATACCTGGCCCCCGATTTGTCGGCGCGCTTGAGCTGGCTTTTGAGGCTCTTGACGCCGTACTCGGTCTCCGTGGGGACGCCTTTTTTCCTGAGCTCGGACGCGAGCATAAACGCCTTTTTCCTGGCTTCTTCGCCCAGGTGTGCGATGAACACCCTGACTTCCTTGCCGAACCCGTCGGGGAAAGCCTTCTCGTGAAGCAGCACGAGCCTCTCCAGGCCCATGGCAAACCCGACTGCCGGCGTACCAGGGGCCCTCCCAGCTCCTCGACGAGCCCGTCGTACCTCCCGCCTGCGGCGACCGCGTTCTGCGACCCGAGCTCTTCGGTGGTTATTTCGAAAACCGTCCGCGTATAGTAGTCAAGCCCCCTGACTATCTTGGGGTTGATGACGAATGGGACGCCGACGCTCTCCAGATTTTCCTTTACCTCGTCGAAATGCCGGGTGCAGTCTGCGCAGAGGTTGTCTATCATCTTGGGGGCGCGCTCGGCGATCTCCCTGCACCCCTTCTCCTTGCAGTCGAGTATTCTGAGGGGATTCGTCTCGAGCCTCCTCCTGCAGTCCTCGCAGAGCTCACCCCTTTGAGGGGTGAAATACGCGGTGAGTTTTTCCTTGTACTGCGGCCTGCAGTTTTTGTCCCCGAGCGAGCTTAACTCGAGTTTTAAATACTCCGTTATTCCGATCTCCTCGAATAGCCTCCAGACCATCGCTATGAGCTCCGCATCCGAAGACGGCTCTTCGGGTCCGAAGATTTCCGCGCCTATCTGATAAAACCCCCTGTAGCGCCCCTTTTGCGGCCTTTCGTGTCTGAACATCATGCCCCCGTAGTAGAGCTTCGTGACGGGGGATTTCGCCCACATCGAGTTCTCTATGAACGCTCTGACGACGCCCGCAGTGCCTTCGGGCCTGAGCGTCAGCGACGAGCCGTCCCTGTCCTCAAACGTGTACATCTCCTTCTCCACGATATCCGTAGTCGTGCCCAGGCTCCTTGAGAAGATTTCAGTGAATTCGATGACGGGTATCCTGATCTCGGAAAACCCGTAGAGCTCGAAGACGGTTTTGGCCTTTTCCTCTATATAATGCCACCTTCTGATTTCCTCGGGCAGGATGTCGTGGAATCCCCTTATCGATCGTACTTCCATTATGCTTCCTTGAGATTGGATATATGTTTTTTGTGTTGATCCGGACGGTCAGTCTCTTATTACATAAAGCAAATACACGCTAATTATATCCAACACGCACGTCTATTTCTAATTCGGGGCAAAATACCCCGGCTCCCGGTCAAACGAAACTGGTCAATATTAAAATTGAACATATAATATTCCGGTGAACTTTCCTGATTCGAGCCGGTGTTGATGATGCAGAGCGGATTGCCTTCGAGAGTTGTCTACATAGGGAGCCCCGAGCTCTTTTCAAAGGGCGCAAGCGCCATACATATAATGAAAATGTGCCAGGCGATGGGACGGTTAGGCATCAGCACCCGGCTCATAATCCCCGCATACAGGAGCCCCGGCGAGATATATCAGTATTACGGCGTGGAGTCGAATTTCAGGATCGTTTCGTTCCCCTACTTCGGCAACTCGTCCGTGAGGAATATAGTGCACGGCGCGCTCAGCGCGGTGTATGCGAGGACGAAGCGGAGCGAGTTCGATGTCGCCGTGACGAGGAACATCGTGTTCGCCTGGCTCGCGATAAATGTTTTCGGCATCCCCACGGTGTACGACGCTCACCACCCCCTGGTGACGGGCGCACGCGTGCTGTTCAAGTCGTTTAAGGACTCTCAGAGCCTCTTGCGTTTCTCGGTCAATTCCCGGGGGCTCGGGGACATATATCTCAAGGAAGGGCTTCCCCCGGAGAAGCTCGTGATCGCGCATAACGGTGTGGACCTCGAGCGCTACAAGTCGCTTCCGGCGTTTGAGAAAGCTCGGGCTGACCTCGGACTGCCCGCGGAAAAGAAGATAGTGTGTTACACGGGGAACATTTACGAGGGGAGGGGGATCGAGTATTTAATAGACATCGCGTCACGCCTGGACGACGTCCTTTTCCTTATCGTGGGGGGTCTCGAGAGCGATGTCGTCAGGTACAGGAAGCTCGCCAAGGAAAAAAACGCCGTGAATTTCAGGCTTACGAGCTACGTCTCTCACCACACCGTGCCGCTTTATCTCGCTGCATCGGACCTCCTGGTCATGCCCTATACGTCCCGGATGACGATCAGGGGGGGGACGAAAGCGCAGGATTTCACATCCCCGATAAAATTATTCGAGTACATGGCCTCAGGCCGTCCGATCCTGGCCACGTCCATACCATCCGTCTGCGAGATACTGGAAGACGGGGTGAATGCGGTCCTCGTTAAGCCCGACAGCGCTCAGGCGCTCTTCGAGGGCATACAAAAAATCCTCGGGGACCCGAGCCTCGCCAAACGAATCTCGGAGAGAGCCTATTCCGACGTAAAGGGCTATACCTGGGAGGAAAGGGCGAAAAAATTACTCGGCCTCAAATAACTATTTAGAATATATAATTTTTAGGGTATTTTATCTCTTCAATTTTATCGGATTCGAGCCGGACCGCAGGACGAGGGAGTGAGAGTGAGGATTGTGTACGGGCATATCTTTATTATTTTGATCGTCGTCATTGCGGCGCAGGCGGGCGCGCAGGAAAACGTCGAGGTAAAAGACCTTTTCGATTACGCAGCCTCAGGCAGCGTGGATTCCGGATACGAGAACCAGACCAAGGATGAGGAGAAAATCAAGCCCGAGAAGTATGGTTTCGGCGGGTCGTATGAGGAACATCTCGGTGTTAAGGCCTTTCTCCGCGATACGGCGATCTTGTACGCAGGTCAATGGGCCGCCAGGTTCTTTTACGTAAGGAACAAGAACAGCAGGATATTCTCTGCGTCCTTCTCCAAATGGTGGGACAATATATCACAGTGGCCGGAATGGGACGACGGCGATTCGTTCTTCACTAATTGGGTGACTCACCCGGTCATAGGCTCCCAGGATTACCTGTTCTACAGGGCGATGGGGCACAGCGTCCTGGTGTCCGCGCTCGGAGCCGTTGTACAGAGCACCCTATTCGAATACACGGTCGAGGGGACGGTCGAGACCCCGTCGCTCCAGGACCTCATTTCGACCCCTGTCGTCGGCACGGCGCTCGGCATCGTGCTCGAGGAGTCGTCCAACTGGCTCGTCTCCACCAACTTCGTGCCGGCGAAGATACTCGGTCACATCCTCAACCCCATGAGGAATTTCGTCTACGACAGGCAGATCGGTTTATACAACCCGTTCACGAAGACCTTCATGTCTGTAAGCGGCCCCATAGAATTCACTCCCAATAAGGACGAAGCCATAGACCTCGCCTATCCCTTTTTCATGGAAGAGCCCCTGCCTTTAGGCAGGTTCAGGGCCGACCTCGAGATAGTCAATATGAAAAATGACATCACCGGACAATTCGTATTCTATTCGATCAGGGCGGACATCCCTTCATCGAACCAGCTCTGGGGGGTGTACGTCAAGCTCTCTCAGTCCGGAGTGAACGCGGTGGACGTGAACAAGGAGGCAGTTAAGGACGGATTCGAATTAGCCAACCTGCTGGCCGGGGGCAAGTTCCTCCTTTTCAAGACCCATAACTCTGTCGTCTCCGGGAGGTCTCCAGCTCATACTCCCGACTTCATATAAGGACAATATAGACAGGCTCTCGACGCTCACGCTATTCAGAAGGAATTTTCCGATAAACCTCCAGAAGGCCTGGACGGTAACGCCTTATGTAACCGCTGCGGCGTGGAGGGGCATATTCAATATACAGGCGATGGCCGCGACGGACTGGGTGCTCAATGCGAGCGAGCTCGAGGGGCAGAATTTCGAGTTCAGGGTGGACTACAGCGCGTCCGCCGGCATCAACTTCCCCGTGATCGCGTCCCCCGTCCTCTTCGCCGAATTTAACGGCTATTCGTGCCTCACCGCGGACACGTTCGAGAAGACCGACCTCTTCGCGTCCTCGGGTATAAGGTTCGGCAGGAAATACAGCCCGGGCTTTAACGTGCAGTTCCCGCTTTACGGCGCCGACAAGAGCATCGACGAGTGGAGCTACATGTTCGACTTCCAGATAAGGTTTTAATCCCTCCCTATCCGTCCTCACTACAGATTCATTGCTAACAAGGGGAGTCTTAAACCCGTTAGGGGGGGGTTTAATGTAAAACGGATCGCGGCTGTAAGCCGCTCCTGCAATTTATTTTAATGACGAAATACCGGATTCCCGATTTTCGGGAATGACAAAATGATGAGATTTCTCCCGTTGGTCGAAATGACAGTGTGGGTGGGGACGAGGAGAACGAGCTTAGTAAATTCCCCCTTTCTCAAATTACTTCTATCGTGCCTTCCATGGGACACCGCCCGGGCCGTTCTCATCAATCGGTCTGCAGCGAGACGTAATCCGCAACGTCCTTATCGTAAGTGTCCTTTTGGCTCTGGCACCTCGTCTGGTCGCCCGAATTGGCCCGGAGGCACTGGTCGAGGAGGTATCTCGACTTTTCAACTTCCTGCCTCGCGTCGTTTAACGATTGCTTCTTTTTGGATTCACTCATCGGATTGTCGATAGCGATGTCCTTCCCCGTCTTGAATGTGTTGCAGCCGATCACAGGGAGGATCAGTATAACGGTCAGCACTATGAGCAGAAGGCGGATCACTTTATTACCCCCGGGAATATTATTTAAACCGGTAGTGCGGTCAATGGCTACATTATAATTGATTTTGGGAGGCACCGCTAATTTCCGGTGACTGATTTTATACGGCCTGAGACAGGGACTAGACAGGTATAAATTGCAGGCCGACCGGCCCCGCGGATCCGGCGGGAAGGGAAAACATTCCAGGTGCATGAAACCTTCACACACCTGGAATTCCATCATCGCCTGAAATTGAGTTCAGATTGTAAGAGTCCCGGTACCGTATTAGGCGTTGAAGAGGTTGAAGTATTCGCCGAAGAGGGAGAACGTCCTTTCGATATTTTCCTGAGCCATAGCGCGAGCGTCCTTCGCGAATTTTTCGGACATGTTCTTAGCGGTCTGGAGCTGCTCTTTACGGTATGTAATATAGCGGTCAAGCTGCTCGGAAATCTTTTTAACGCTCCCGTCATACGGCAGTTCTTTTACGAACGGCAGGTCCTTCGGGAATTCCTTATAGAAGCCGCTTACGTTTGTTACGAACTCCTTTTCGAGATCGAACATATGATCTGCCTGAGTGGTGAGGGCTTTCAGATTCTGCTCGAAGAGCGAGAACGTGAATTCCAACCCGTTCAGGTAATTCTCTTTTACTAAACCTGAAAACTCCTTTACAGGCTCCGCAAATTCCTTAACTTTCGAAGCCGCCTTCTTTGTTGATTCGGACATGGTATAACCTCCTGATAAGTTTTTTCTATGAACAATATAAACAGGATCGGGATGATGTCAAGGGTTTTATTCGCAAATGCACAAATTAATAATCGTTTCATTCTGGCGGGATACGTATATTAAGGTAATGTTAAGAGACGCATGTGCTAATAATGCAGGCATGGCCCAATTATTTAAGTAATTTAGGCGGGGGCAGGCTCCGGGTCCGTGAAGGCCGGTATCTCTACTGAACATTCGCTGCGCTCTCTCTAAAGGCGCGTCTCCGCTTCCTGTATTCGAAGCACTTTGAGGGGCGGCCGCGCGATATTCCCGCGGGCCGTTATCGGTTAGAATTCTCAACGAGACGGCAAAATGCTGCGGAGTCTCAAAGGTGCTGATCTCTCCCGGATGGTCCTCGATGAAAACCATCTCCCATCAATCGATACCGAATGTGTTGAGTGTGCTCAGGCTCCTCCTTGTTCCGGTCATCTGGGCGCTCGCTCTATTGAACCAGCCGTTCTACGTCGGCGCAGCGCTCATCGCTGCGGGTCTCACGGACGCGCTCGACGGATTTATCGCCCGCAAATGGAGTCTCGTCACGGCTTACGGGAGCAGGCTCGATTCGATCGCCGATACTCTTATTGAAATATCGATCGTGGCCTCCGTTTTACTGCTGAAGCCCGAAATCTTTACCGGGCATAAGCTCCTCCTATCCGCCTGGATCGTCGTCGAAGCCCTTTCCTTCGCCGTCGGGTGGATAAAGTTCAGGAGGATAGCCAACCTCCATCTTTACCTGACGAAGGCGTCGGGACTGGCAGGATACATATTCGTCATATATACGTTTATGATAGGTTATAACGAAGCGTTCTTTTACGCTGCTCTCATACTCCTTCTTATATCGTCCCTCGAATGCCTCCTGCTTCAGCTCCTTTGCGCGAGGGTGGACGAGCACATGAAGTCGATCTTTCACGCCTACGGTGAGGGCAGGCTCTTTTGATGCTTCTTTTCTTTTAAGGCGGGAATAGCGGGAAAAAGATGAGATTGCCGCAGTCGCTTCTTCGCAATGACGGTATAAAGAATCGCGCCAAGCCTGTCCTGAGCGATGTCGAAGGGCTCGTAATGAGAGTGCAGGCGAGGCAGAGGATTGACGAATGGATCGTACATCAGCACGGATTCCGCGTCTCAGTATCTCGAAAGTGTGCCGCCGTCTACCACGATCACCTCTCCGGTGATGTAGTCGGACGCCCTCGACGCGAGCAGCACGGTCGCGCCCTTGAGGTCGTCCTCTCCCCCGAACCTTCCCGCCGGTATGGACTCGAGCAGCTCGTCCCCTTTGTTCATGAGCTCGGGGCTTATCACGGGCTCGGTCATGTTGGTCGGGAACCATCCGGGGGCGATCGCGTTTACGTTGATGTTATGCTGTATCCACCTCACCGCGAGGTCCTTCGTCAGCGTGACAACGGCGCCCTTCGAGGCGACGTAGGCGGGGGCGCTCACGAGGGACGTCGTCTGGTAGCCCATTACGGAGGATATGTTGATTATCTTCCCGCTGTTCGCTTTTATCATCTCCTTCCCGGCTTCCCTGCAGCAGAGGAACGTGCCGGTGAGGTTTATCTTGAGGACTTTTTCCCAGTCTTCGATTGCCGTGTCCTGAGGGAGCCCGCCCATGGCGATGCCCGCGTTGTTGACGAGTATGTCTATCGTCCCGAATTTCTTGATCGTATCCCCGACCATCTTCTTAACATCGGCTTCGTCGGAGACGTCGCACTTGAGGGGTAGGGTCTTTACTCCCGCGTACCTGCTTATCTCTTCCGCTGCAGCTACGCAGCCCTCGAGGTTCCTCGCGCATATGACCACGTCAGCGCCTGCTTCAGCAAGCGCAAGAGCCATCTGCCTGCCTATGCCCGTGTAGCCCCCCGTGACTACGGCCGTCTTACCCGTGAGGTCGAATAGCTCTTTTACGTTCATGATTTGCCTCCTGCAATTCCCCTGTCTGAAATGGGCGGGGAGATATATACCTTGCCTACCTTGTCATTTCGAATGTACATGAGAAATCTATCTTTTATTCTTTACTATTTGAAAACAGATTTCTCCCTCCGGTCGAAATGACACCTCACCACAACCCTAATTTGGTTTAGGCAGCATTATACCGAAGTTAAGTGGTTTCAATGCCTTCGTCCTGGCGTGACCAGTTGCACGCTCACTTACAACTGTCCCTCAAGGGAGAGGGAAATTATTGGTCGCTGCAGGAAGGATTTCCCCGATGTTTCTCCCAATCCCGGATCTACTTCTTTGTCCCGGGCTCCGTCATAGACCAGGGGTCGAGGAGCTGCTTCAGCTTCTCAGCCGGGAGCACCTTCTTCTCGAGAGCGACCTGCCTCACGGTCTTGCCCGTCTCGTAGGCCTCCTTCGCTATCTTGGCGGCGCTATCGTATCCGATGACGGGCGCCAGGCTCGTGCACATGGCGAGGCTCTTCTCTATCATCTCCTCGCAGCGCTTCCTGTCGGCCTTTATACCCTTCACGCACTTGTCGGTGAATACCTGAGAGACCTTGCCCAGGAGCTCTATGGACTGGAGAAGGTTGTGCCCCTTCACCGGCATCATGACGTTTAGCTCGAAGTTCCCGAACTGTCCGCCTATGGTAATCGTGAGGTCGTTCCCTATGACCTGCGCCGCCACCTGGCACACGGCTTCGGGTATGACGGGGTTCACCTTCCCCGGCATGATCGACGAGCCCGGCTGGACGGCAGGAATCATTATCTCCCCTATCCCGCAGCGCGGGCCGCTCCCGAGCCACCTTATATCGTTCGCTATCTTCATGAGGCTCACGGCGAGGGTCTTGAGAGACCCGCTCGCCTCGACTACGGCGTCCTTGGATCCCTGGGCCTCGAAATGGTTCTCCGCCTCCCTCAGCTTCGTCCCCGTCATTTTGCTGAGCCTCTTCACGACGAGCCCGGCGAATTTCGGATGCGTGTTGATCCCGGTGCCGACAGCGGTGCCGCCTATCGCGAGCTCTGACAGCTCTTCCCTCGCGTGCTCCACTCTCCTGATGCCGTGCGTTATCATGCTCGCGTAGCCGCTGAACTCCTGGCCGAGCCTGATGGGGGTAGCGTCCTGGAGGTGCGTGCGTCCGATCTTGACTATCTTGTTGAACTCGCGCGCCTTTGCTGAAAGCGCCTTCTCGAGGTTCTTGAGCGCGGGCATGAGTATCTCGTTTATCGCGAGGATCGCCGAGACGTGTATCGCCGTCGGGTAAACGTCGTTACTCGACTGTCCCATGTTAACGTGGTCGTTCGGATGGATACCCGACTTGTCTCCTTTCCTGCCCCCGATTATTTCGTTCGCGCGGTTGGCTATCACTTCGTTCGTGTTCATGTTGGTGGACGTGCCGGACCCCGTCTGGAAAACGTCGAGGATGAAGTGGTCGTCGAGCTTCCCGTCGATGACCTCCTTTGCCGCCCTCACTATCGCGCTGCCTGTCTTCTTGCTCAGGAGACCGAGCTCCATGTTGGCCTCCGCGCCGGCGAGCTTTATCATCCCCATCGCCTTCACGAGCAGGGCGTGCTTGCGTATGCCGCTGATGGGGAAATTCTCTATCGCCCTCGCCGTCTGGGCGCCGTAATATGCGCTTGAGGGGACTTCCATCTCCCCCATCGAATCGTATTCTGTTCTCGTATTTTTACTGGCCATAAAAACTCCTCCTTGTGTGCTTTGTTTAGGGAGAAATAATTATGCCATAAGGGGGATATTTTTCTAATGGGCACACGTAGTGTGGTTTTATGATTGGAATCCGCAGGGGGATTACATTTCCTTCCCTTCGGGTCATCACCTATGGCTTCACACCGGCCTTATCGGGATATCGTCGCTGTTGCGTTTCACGATGCTCACGTAGTCTATCGCCTTGGTCTTGATCCCCTTCACCTCCGCTCTCTTTATCATATCGGCGGCGACAGCGCTCTCCTTGAACGACAGGGCGAAGCAGATGACCAGGTCGGGTTTGTGATAGTTGAGGAATTTTTAGTAGAGTATTCAATGCTTTCCGCCTCCTTAGAATAAGGTATATCTGCACCTATGAGAAGATTCTCAAAAGCATCTTGAACTTCTTTTTCCTTCTCTGGTACATCTCTTATGATTTTGCGTAATTTGAACTCCGCCAGATTTATGACTTTTAAAACTGAACTAGCCTCTGGACCAGTATCCTACCTTCATAAACATCTCTCAAGTCATGCTCTTGTAATCGATCATCGGGCGGCCAAGAGCAAGCCGCGTGCAGAATCTAATTGTTCAAGGTAAGCATGGTAGTGTTCCCCACAAGGGCCATTTGTGGATTAAAGCTTCCTCATGATCTCGGTTCTCCGCGAAATAGCAGTTCTGCCCCATTACCCAGACGGCATTCTGTACCATGGTATCGATGCCGAGTTTCTGCAATACTCATGCGCAACGGTTTCGGGACGGTCGCGCCGTGAATGATAAGGAGCTTCCTGCCGGACAATCTCGACTCCCGGCGCAGACGGACCACCTCGTCCTTTACTATTTCGTCATAAGTCCACTGCGGAGACCCGCAGATTATTACCCTCACTCACTGCCTCCGTCACCCCTACAGAGACGCGCGAGGTATATTGAAATACGTCTAAATAATATCTAACAATGATTACAAAAGGAAGGGAAAAGAAAGTAGAGTTTGCGCAATCCGCCGCCGATGCAGGGTATAGGGATGGCACCAAGTGACAAAGTGACAGATGTCCGGGGTATATACCCTGCACGACTGTCACTTGTCACATGCGGGGGATTACGGGGCAAGTCACATACGAAACAGATCGTAAAACCTAAAGAGAATAATTCAATCACCCACAAACATTTCTTTACAGATGAGGTTATCCTCTATGATTAGGAGTTCTCTCAGGTCATATAAATATTCTTTAATGCCATTGGAGTAATATAATAACGACTTCAGTTTAAAATTCTCTGGATTATCGTAAGGTTTTTTTTGAAATTACAACACTGGAGGTTTCCGAATACGCAGGCTCTTCGGGAAATAGCGGTGAACAATTAGGAAAAGATATGAGTGAATATTTTTCAGTTTGATGTTCAAGTGAATATTTAGTCATTTTCGGTTCGCGGGCAGCAAGGATTATATTAGGTATATGGAGTTTAATTTTATAATTGTTCTCAATGGATTTACCCGAATTATATACCTTCATTTGCAGGTTAAAAGTTATAATGTGTAAACCACTTTTTAGAGTTCCCGTGCTTCCGTAACCTGCTATAGCAACCTCTACAATTTCAAGTTCTGTTCTATGAGTCATGTAATAAAGATTTCTGACTTCATATTCTTCCATTGGAACTGATTGGAAGTTATATCTTCTATAGTATTTGTTGTCACGAGACATGTGAGGACTAGAATTGCTTTGCGGTATCTTTACGATATACACGGACCGAGCGATATCATTATCAAATCTGACAGGAAATATTTCTATATTGTCTATCTTTTGTTTTATGTTTGAATGAATTACTTGTTCAAGCCACTCTTTTGTGATTCTATTACCGTCAATCAATGATGTTGAAGTTGCCTTATGCTCTGTTTCACTAATACCATATACAATTATTCCACCTGCCGAATTTGCAAAAGAAGCGACATCTTTAGAGATTTCGTTTTTATTTGAGTCAGTATTATTTAATGCACCAGCTTCTTTAAATTCTAAATCTATTGCCTCCTCAATCTGGTTATTAATCAAATCATTGATATCGTCTTCGGTGTATGTTGCTTTATCAAAAAAATTATTCATTGGTAGAATTTCCGGTTATAGAATAATTAAACTATTGAGTTAATTCAATTCTTCGATGATGCTGTGTGTGAAAAACAAGATAATATCGACTTACCCTCCCTTCGCAGAACTATATACCCTGCACGACTGTCACTTGTCACATGCGCTTCGGCTCACACATTAAAGAAAAGCCTGATCTTCACTTCGTCCTTCTTCGCCGAGTATGGCGGCTGGAATTCAACATAATACCGCCCCGTCATGTTGCTTGAATATTCCTCCTTCTATTGCATATGAATTTATAGTAAAATGGATAAAGAAATAGAATTATGCATGAATATATATAATCCCAGGGAGGAAGGATGATGGATAAAGTTAAAGTGAGCGGCTTATTGCAGAGTCGCGTGATTGCGGTTTTTGGCTCCGCTGTTCTTAAATCGGTTTTAATTCTTTCGATCTTCTCTGTTTTAATATTTTTCAGGCCCGCGGAAAGCGCTTACGCAGTCGACGGATTTAATTGCGAGGCCTTACCGAACCCCGTCATAAATTGCGGATTCGAAAGAGGCAACTTTTAGCTGGCTGGGTCACGCAGGATCTGTCCGATCCCTTTTTCCCCCTCCAGGTAGGCGTAGCGGGGATATCCCCGGATTTCGGTTTATTCACAAGCGACCCTCCGCAGGGAGTTTTTGCGGCGTTGACAGGTTTCGACGGGAACGGACCCGGAACAATAAGCTTAGCTCAGGATGTAGGACTAGCGCCGGGAGCGACCACGTTGTCGTTCGAATACCAGTGCGGCTGGGACTTGCTCAATTTCGGAGCTACTCTAAACAGGACTTTTGAAGTAAATATAGAGCCGGCACGCGGAGGCGCTCCGCTTCAAACCGACCTTATTCTTACAGCGGTAGCGGGGACTACTGCATTACCCGATACGGGGGGAAATCAAACGGCCACGGTGGATGTCAGCGGGTTTGCCGGTCAAAGAGTCAGGATAAGCTTCGACTGGATTGTTCCCGAGAATTTTTCGGGTCCCGCGTTCTGTCAGCTGGACAATGTGTTCATAGACGGCGGCCTGCTTCAGGTTGATGTGCCGACGCTCTCCGAATGGGGGATGATACTTACTGCGGGGACGTTCGGAATCCTGGCTTTGATTGCGCTCCGCAGACGCCGGGCATCACATTCCTAGCCTGCAGTTCCACATCTTAGATAAACCATCAATTCGAGAGGGGCAGCCGTCCGGCTGCCCTTTTCTTTTTCTCGGTACTCCACTATTCCTTTACGAGCTTCCCTGTGTTGTAATTCGAATCTAACGGCAGGCTTTAAAACTTTCTCCCTTTTCCATCGTATAATTAACCTATAAAGCATGCGGTCCCGGACGGACGCCAGGTGTTTGGAATAGAGCTGAGAAGCGGATTATCGGACGAAGAGGCTATGCGGAAATTTCAGATGGGCGACGAGGGGAGCTTCGACACTCTCCTCAGCCGGCACGGAGCCGGTGTGCTCAGGTTCATTATGAAGATGACCGGGGTGCAGAAGACCCAGGCGGAGGACCTGCTCCAGGAGATATTTTTGAAGGTGATAGAGCGGAGAAAAAGGTACGACCCGTCTCAGAAGTTCTCGACGTGGCTTTACAGCATAGCGCGGAACCACTGCATAGATTATCTCCGGACCGAGAGCTACAGGAGGCACAGCTCGTTAGACGCGCCGCTCTCAGGCGGCGAGGAGGGCGGGGCGGTCGTCCTCGAGATAGTGCGGAGCGAGGAGAGGGACCAGGAAGAGAAGGCGTTCGATCTCGAAGTGAAGGCCCTCATCGATATCGGGGTCAAGGGGTTGAAAGAGGAGTTCAGGGAAGTATTTTTACTGAGAGAAGTCGAGGGGCTATCGCTCGAGGAGATCGCGATGGTCACGGAATCGCCGCTCGGCACCGTAAAGAGCCGTCTCAGATACGCGTACAAGGGGCTGAGGCAGGTCTTCGCGGAGTCGGGATATTTTGAGGACAGGCAGAAAGCGAGAGGGGTGTAAAGGGAAAAGATGAATTGCGATAGATGCAGCGAGATATTGGTCGAGCTTATACACGGCGAGCTTAGCCCTGAAGAGAGGGACGCCGTAATGGAGCACCTCCGGGGCTGTGAAGCGTGCATGAGGGAATACGAGGAATACGCCGAGATAAGGAGGGCCGTGACGGAGGATGCCGCTCTGCCCGAGCCTTCGCCCGAAGTCATGGCCAGGTTGTCCAGAGCCGCGAGGGAAAAGGTCGCCGGGGACAGGCGCCCGTTCTGGAAGAGGTGGCCCTATTCGCCGATCCTCATACCCGCACTCTCCGCTACTATCGCGCTCATGGTCTGGTTCTATTACGGCCACGGTGAGAGACCGTACACGGATACGATTTCGAGGGACGTCATGGCGAGCAAGGTGAAAGAGCCCGGAAGCCACATGGAGACGAGGGGGCAGGCTGTCCCTGAATTGAAAAGGGAATCGACCCGATATTCCGAATCAGCGGAGTCTTCACTCGCATTGCGCGAGAGGGAGGCTCATGAAAACCAGCTAAGCCCGGCTCCTGCAGCGCCGCCTCCGCCGTCTAAGGAAATGTACTCCGCCGCCGGGAATGAAGCGGGCCTGACGGGTGACAGGGAGCGGGACGCAGACAATAAAGAATCGGCGCTCCTCGATACCGCAGCGAAAAAATCCGCTCCTGAAGAGGTGCCCGCATCCTCGCAATCAGAAGCGGCATCGGTCGAGAATGTGAAGGACTATAGCGGTCAACTGAGCCTCGCTCTCAAGCAGCAGACGGAGGGGGACTGCGAGTCCTCCATAAAGACGAACGAGGATTTGTTGAAATCCGATCCCGAGCCGCCTCGATACGTGCGCGCGCAGTCCTACCGCTCGCTTGCCGAGTGCTACGAGAAGGAGGGGAAGCTCGATAAGGCCCTCATGAATTACAATCAGCTCCAGCAGGTCTCGCCCGCCGAGACCTCCTTTGCCAACAGCAGGATAATGGAGCTCAAGCAGAAGTCGGTCGAGAGGCTCGGGAGTGCGAACCCCACGCCGGGTCCGGTGAACTGAGAATCTTTGCGGTCTTAAATCTCTCCTTACTAACTGACAGTGCCTTCCCTGTCATTTCTCCCTCCGGTCGAAATGACAAATTGTTTCTGTCTTCGCGAGGCCACGTGAGTGGCCGTGGCGATCTCTCTGTTTCTTTGAGATTGCCGCGCTCCATTTCGCTACGCTCGCAATGACACCCCCACCCGAACCCTCCCCCTTCAAAGGGGAGGGAATTAATAAGAAGCAGAGGAATAACGCAGCAATCGTAGAAACACACTAGGTGTGTAAAACTTTCCTCCCCCCCGTTCGTAATAATCCTTAAATCCGCAGTAAGGAGAGAAGTCATGGGATTCAAGAAGAGAGTCGGAGTGATAGTGAAGTCTCAGTTTAACGACTGGGTGTCGAGGGCGGAGGACCCGGAGAAGATATTGAACCAGGCCGTGGAGGAGATGGAGGAGGGGCTCGAGAAAGCGAGGGTCAAGATAGGCGCGCTCAGGTTCAGGATAGACGAGCAGGCGAAGCTCTCGAAGAGAACCCGCGAGCAGATCGGATACTGGCAGGAGAGGGCGGAGGATTACGTCGGCAAGGGGATGGACGAGAACGCGAGAGAAGCCGTGAGGAAGAGGAGGATTCTCGAAGAGAAGGAGAGGAGGCTCGGCATAAACCTCACGAAAGACAGGTCGAAGCTGAGGGACTATGAAGAGCGGTACGCCGGGCTTGAGAACCGCGTGCAGGCGGCGAAGACGAAGCGGACTCTCCTGCTCAGGGAAATAAGCCTCGCAAAGGGGGCGCCCGCCGGGAAAGAGGACATCACCGGATGCCCCGAATCCCTCACGGATGAGCCTTTCAGCGTTTTCAGGAAGATCGAGGAGCGTGTGGAAGAGGAGAGCGAGTCCTTCAGCATGGCGCGGGAAAAGGAAAAAGAGGCGTGGGAGAGGGAGGAGAAGCTCATCGCGGAAGAAGTCGAGATGCTTAAAAAGAATATAAACAAGGGAGGCGGTAAGAAATGAATAAGGATAAGAATAAGCTCATAATCGGGATTTTCCTGATCGTATTTGCAATACTCGCGGGAGGGAAATATATCTCGGCCTTCCCGACTATACCAAAACCAAACGAGGAGGACAAGAAAACGGTGACGACTTCAAATACCGATACGGTCACGTGGGACCTCAGGCTGAGCCACCCGTTCGTCGAGAAAGGCTCGGACCGGGAATTGATGCTCAACATGAGGATAAAGGGCAAGGAGGGCCAACTCCAGCAGAGGACACCCGTTAACCTCGTCCTCGTTATAGACCGCAGCGGCTCGATGAGTGATAAGGGGAAGATCGAGTACGCGAAGGAGGCGGCGAAGCAGATAATCGCCGGGCTCAATAAAGAGGACAGGCTCGCGGTCGTGGCATATTCGACGGAGGTCGAGCTCCTGTACCCGATACAGTTCTTAAAGAATAAGGACGGAGCGATAACGGTCGTCGATTCGCTCTATCCTACTGAATCTACCAACCTCTCGGGCGGACTCACGGCGGGCATAGAGCAGCTGGATTCTATAGAGCGCGGGGGATACGTAAACCGCGTCATACTCCTTTCCGACGGGCTCGCGAACGTCGGTATCACGGACCTGGGCGAGCTCGGCAGGGTTGCGAGCCGGGCGTCCGAGAAGGGCATACACATCACGACGATGGGTCTCGGAGTCGATTACGACGAGAACCTCATGATGAACCTCGCCGAGTACGGAGCGGGGAATTACTACTTCATAGAATCACCCACGCAGCTTACGGGCATTTTTCAAAAGGAGTTCGGACAGATCGCAGCCACGGTCGCGAAGGACCCCGTCATAAAGCTCGCTCTCGCTCCGGGCGTCGCAGTCGATGAGGTGTACGGTTACACGTACACGAAGACGGCTGGCGGAAAGGTCGAGATCAAGCTCGGTGATTTCTTCGGCGGTCAGGAGAGGGACATACTCGTGAAATTCAAGGTCCCCGCAGAGGCGGCCGGAATGAAAGACCTCGGCACTGCGTCCCTCGAATTCACCGACCTGCTCAGGGAGAACAAAGCCTCGGGGCTTAACACGATGCTCTCTTACCGGGTGACGGAAGATAAGGACAAGGTCGCTCAGAACGAGAACAAGGACGTTACCGCGAGGTGGGTATCTGTCGACGCCTCAGGGGAATACTACCAGGCGACCACGGCGTACGAGGAGGGAGACAGGGAGAGCGCTGTTTCCAAAATAAAGAGGGCCTACGAAAGCGTCGCGAACCTCAACAGGAGCCCCTACGGGAACGCGAAGACCGCGGAGCAGGAAGCGGAGCTTAGAGATGCGCTCACGAACATGTCGTCCCCCGCAGCGCCTGCTCCTGCATCCGACGACGGAAAGAAGCTCATAAAAGAACAGAAGGCAAACGCGAGGGAAGCTCAGAAGTAGAGAAGAGAATCCATGGGGGCGGTGAGAATGACCGCTCCCCGTTTGAAAGGAGATAAAAATGAACGCCCGATTCAAATCACTCACAGTCCCGGTACTCCTCTCAGGCGCATGGGGAGTGATAACATTCTTACTGGGATACACTCTGCTCAATAACCTGCCTCTCGGTCATATGTTTTTCTATCCTGCGCTCCTGACCGGCGTCGCCGCCGTGTCCGCGATTTACAGCGGGAGCGGGGTATCGCTAACGAGGGCGGCATTCACGGGATTCATATCGGGGTTCATATATCTGCTGATCTCGCCGATGTTCCCCCTGCTTGCGGGGATACTCGCCGGGGCGAGCCTCGGAGGCGGGCTCTCGGGTTCAGGCGGGCGGTCGGGCGGTCTGTTATCGGCTATTATTTCGACGCTGAAGGGAGTAATCATTTTCCCGTTAGTGATACTGTCGGGCAAATATATAGGCTTACTTATATTGATATACTCCGGGTCGGTTTTCGTTGCGTGGGTCTTTTGGGGAGCGTGGCTCGGACTCGGCGTTTGTCTCATCCATTCCCCGATTTTCAAAAGGAAACGGGCGGGTTGTGACGCTCGGATGCTCTCGGGCCTCGACGAGTTCAGGTCGGAGGCGAGGGAGATACACAGGGACCTCGAGGGGCTCCGTTCGGGGATTGATTGAGTGCCCGGCTCCGTACATTTTAGCTTAAGCGGGACATGCCGGACAAAATAGTATTCCTCCTTTATCCCCCGTAGGTTTTAGGGCGAAATTAATGTATTACTATAAGGTATTCCATATATCCTCGAAATGCTGTAAAATAAGTGGAACAGAGGAGGATGACTGGAATGAGGCATATCCATAGTCTCTTGAGTTTTACATTAATAGCGGTGTTCCTATGCGGTTACGGCATCACGAAATCCCACGCGGCCGGTACCGCCAAGCATTCTCATCGCGCTGAGAACGCTCCGGTCGAGACCATGGGAGAGGCGGAGAAAGTTGAAGAGGCTGATATCGAGCCCGAGCCTCAGCGTCTTTACTGCGCCGAGCAGTGGACGAAGCTTTATAAGGGGCAGAAGGCGGATATCGAAGTGACTACGAGGGGGCACTATAACGAGATCGCGGTATTTCACTGTCCCGACTGCAGCCTCGACGAGCATTTTGTAAAGCCGTTCCTCGAGACCGAGTACAGGGGGGAAACAGGGATGATGAGGCTCCATGAATGCGGCTTCACACAGGCGGTATTCAAGGGGATGAGGGGGTCCGAGGCGATCGTCGTCGAAGTGCCGAAAGTATTCCCGGACCCGAACAGGCTTGTCTGCATAAACGACTGGAGCGCGCAGTACCAGAAGGACTATCCCACTATCCGGATTTCATCGAGGGGGGACTTGAACGAGGTCATAGTTTTCACATGCCTCAACTGCCCTTTTCAGAAGTCGTTCATCGCGCCGTTCCTGCTTACCGTGTCTGACGGCAGGACGGCAATGGAGAGGATGAAGGATTGCGGCTTCACGCAGGTCGTCTTCACGAACCCCATGGGTACGAGGGAAGTCGTGAGGGAGATACATTAACCCTCGGCTTGACAAAAGCCGGATTGGTAATAATTTACTCTTGCGCACCCGAGACCGGGTGCTAATCCTCAGTACCGGAGTATTCATAATTGGGCGAAGTCGGAACATTTCCCTTCGGCTGGGTGAGGGGGGCCGGCCAGGACAACTGGCAGATAATCTGGGACCCGAAGACGAAGACCCTTTTCGCGCAGGGCGTTTTATCGAAAAGGGTGCTTGAGCTCGGGAAGTCGTCCACCTGGGAAGAGGCCAAGCACTTCGCCGACAGGGTGATAAGCGAGCCCGGCAGTTATTTTTCCGAGCCTGTTTGAATTCCGTCCGTGACTAACTACTTCCTCAATTATTTCCTCAGCTATTCTCCGAACCGAAATCTCTGCTAAAATAGAGATAATTTTTCTCGTCTTTTATTTCCCTCCTTTCGTAAAGGAGGGTTAGGGTGGATTTTAAACAATGCTTTTCTATATGATATTCGGAAATGCACAGAATAAGAACGGCACAGGCACATGACGCTCTTATCGGCTAGGCAGAAGATTAATGCGGAAATCATGTATAAGCGAACATTGTGTGTGCGGATACTGATATGAAATACATGGAGCAGGAGCTTGTGTCCATACCCTCGGGCGACGGCAAGATAGACGCCCTCTACTACCACAGCACTGTCAGGGACGACCGTCTTCCGGAAAAGGACACGGCGATTGTCCATGTCCACGGCTTCCTCGGGAATTTCCTCGACGGGAGCCAGCGATTCCTCCCTCCGATACTCGCCGAGGGCGGCTATTCCTCCCTCGCCATAAACACACGCATGGCTAACTTCGGCCTCTTCTTCGGCTACGGGATAATAGACGACGTGATGCCGCAGATAGACAGCGCCGTCGATTACCTGGTCGGCATGGGGTATAAAAAAATCATAATTTCCGGCTACAGCCTCGGCACGTGCATAGTGCTCAGGTACGCGTATCTCAGGAACGACCCCGAGCGGTACCCGCACCTGAAAGGAGTCATGTCGCTCGCCACTCCCTATTCGATGCCCGAGTCCATAAGGAAGCGCTGGAACAGGTGGAGGAGCGAGCCATCCTACGACGAGGTATATGAAGAGTCGAAGGAGATACTGAAGCCCGACCCTTATAATTCACAGCACGACCGCACGATCCTGATTTATAAAGGCCGGGGGAACACCTACCTCCCCTGGCACACCGAGATCTACACGTATAAGACGTGGTGGTTCCTCGCCGGGCCCGAGGCCGACACCGCCAAAGCGTATCTCAAGATGGAGAGGATAAAGCTGCCGCTCCTCCTGATACAGGGCTGGTATGACGACGTCGTAAAGCCCGAGGAGACGCACAGGCTCGCCGACATCGCGATACAGGCGGGAAACCAGGACGTCTCCGCTTTCTACGTAAACGCGGGGCACACGTTCGAGGGCAAAGAAGAAGAGCTCGGGGAGATCATCGTCAGGTGGCTCGACAAGAGATTCAAAAGCTAGCGGGGATGCCGCAAAATGGTTCCGAGACAAAGAAGACTACTCACCTTTAACGCCGCGGACGGTTTTCTTATAAACGCGGTCCTCGTGTCGGGCGAATTCAAAAAGGAAAAAGACCTCTATAACTCTCCCATAGTGCTCCTCGTCCACGGGGTGCTCGGGCATTTCCTCGCGAGGGGGACTCCGAGACTCCTCCCGAACGCGCTCGTCGAGCGGGGTATTAGCTCGCTGTCTATAAATACAAGACTCGCGTTCACGGGCCAGATATTCGGGGGAGGCATATTCGACGACTCGGTCCTCGACATAGAAGCCGCGGTCGATGCCCTCGTCGGTGAAGGCTTTAAAAAAATCTATGTCCTCGGCTGGAGCCTCGGGGCGAATATCACCGTATATTACGCCGTTCGCGGGGCGCATAAGAACGTGAAAGGGCTTATTCTCGAAGGGTGCTCCTCGTCCCTGCCGCTCTCCCACAAGCGGAGGCTCGATAAGTGGAATAGCATCCCCTCCTACGAGCACATATACGATATAGCGAAAAAGGTGCTCAGCCACGACCCTTCGGAGACTAAGAACGACAGGATATTCATCGTGTACAGGGCGTGGGGGCCTTCGTTCAACCCGTCTGACGCTGAGATGTTCACTTACAGGACGTGGTGGTACATGAGGAGCCCCGAGGCGCTCAACGCGAAGACGAACGAGATAATTCCGGGCGTGAAGGTCCCGGTGCTGTTCATACACGGGGAGAGGGACGACGTCGTCGCGGCGGAGGAAGTTCAGGAGCTTCTCGGCATACTGAAAAAATCGGGGAACAAAAAAGCTGAACTATCGTTCATCCCCGGGGCCAAGCACGACTGCATGGAAAACCCCTCCTTCACCGTGGACACAATCGTCGGATGGTTGTTGAAATCTGTGAGCGGGCGGAAGAGGAAGAAAGACTAAGCGGGGCACCTCTTTTTTCTGTCATCGCGAGTAGCGAAGCTACGTGGCGATCTCGCCTTTTATGAGATTGCCGCGGTCGCCACATACGCTCCCTCGCAATGACATTATTATTAGGCATGATGCGGAGTAGGGAAGAAACCGAGTATGAGCGCGCATAAGGTAGAGAGCTGCAATATTCTCATCGTCGGCGCGGGGATAACGGGCCTCGCTACGGCGCGGGAGCTCGTCAGGCGCGGGGCTGACGATATTCTCGTAATAGAGAAGGAGCCGGGGCTCGGCGCTCACGCGAGCGGCAGGAATAGCGGAGTGCTCCACGCGGGGATCTATTACTCGCCGGGGACGAACAAAGCCAGGTTCTGCGTCGAGGGCAACCGGCTGATGAAGGAATACTGCCGCGAAAGGGGGCTCACGCTCAAAGAAAGCGGGAAGGTGATAGTGCCCGACAGCGGCGAGAAGGAAGACGCGCTCGATGAGCTTAAGCGCCGTGCCGATTCATGCGGGGCGAGGTCTTTCCTCATCGACAGAAAGGAGCTGCTCGAGATCGAGCCGTACGCCGCGCCGAGAGAAAAAGCCCTATATTCCCCCGACACCGCAGTCATAGACCCCGTCCAAATACTTAACGAAATCAAAAGAGAGCTCGAAGAAGGGGGCTGCGTTAAGTTCCTCTTCGGGACATCTTTCCTCGGACTCCAAGGTTCGCGCACTGCTGTCACAAGTGCGGGGAATATCGCCTTCGGTAATCTCGTCAACGCGGCGGGGACTTTTGCCGACAGGGTGGCGGCTGCGTTCGGGATAGGCGGTAATTACAGGGTGCTGCCGTTCAAGGGCACGTATAAGAAACTGAAAAAGGAAAAGTCCTACCTCGTCAGGGGGAACATTTATCCCGTACCCGACTTGAGGAACCCATTCCTCGGAGTGCATTTCACGAGGAGCGCCCATGACGACGTGTACATTGGTCCTACGGCGATCCCTGTTCTCGGCAGGGAGGAATACGGGTTTCTCGATGACCTCTCTCTCGAATCTCTTTCGATACTCTACAGGGACGGCGTGATGTTTTTCACGAACGAGGGGTTCAGAGCGGCTGCGCTGACGGAGATCAGAAAGTATTCCGCCGAGACATTGCTGAAAGAGGCGAGGGGGCTTCTGCCTGAGATAAGCATAAGCGATGTAGAAGATACTCCAAAGTGCGGCATACGCCCCCAGCTCGTCGATTGGCCGGCGAAAAAACTCGTAACCGACTTCGTAATAATAAAGGAAGGCGATTCGCTCCATATATTGAACGCGATATCCCCAGCGTTTACGTGCTCAATGGCCTTCGCCCGTCATACGGTGGATACGCTGCTGGGCTGAGGGTATGCAGATTCTCGTTTATTGCGCTCCATAAAATTTGGCAAGGTTAAAAAATCCCGTGTAAATTACTCAGGATCAGAAATTTACACAGGGGTAACTCATGCCCGAATTGAGAATAATACGCACGTACGTCGATGTGCCGGATTCACATACGATCAGCTCCTACATCTCCCGCGGAGGCTACACGGCGCTCCCGAAGGCGCTCAAGATGCAGCCCGGGGAGATAGTGGAGGAGATAAAGAAAGCGGGGCTCAGGGGACGGGGAGGGGCAGGGTTCCCGACCGGGGTGAAGTGGGGCTTCATACAGAGGGATTCCAAAAAGCCTATTTATCTCTGCTGCAACGCGGACGAGAGCGAGCCCGGCAGCTTCAAGGACAGGGAAATACTGGAGCAGGACCCTCACCAGATGCTGGAAGGGATTATAATCGGCTGCTACACGATCAATTCGCACAAGTCCTACATATACATCAGGGGAGAGATGCCCTACGGCGCGAAGATCGTAGAGGGTGCGATCAGGGAGGCGTACGACAAGGGGTATCTCGGGAAGAACATACTCAACTCGGGCTTTGACCTCGACGTCGTGCTCTTCAGGGGCGCGGGCGCATATATTTGCGGCGAGGAGACGGGACTCCTCGAATCCATAGAGGGAAAGAACGGCGAGCCGAGGCCCAAGCCTCCGTTCCCCGCGCAGATAGGCCTCTTCGGATGCCCGACCATCATAAACAACGTCGAGACGCTCGCATGCGTCCCGCACATTATCAACAGGGGCGCCGAATGGTTTTCTTCGATAGGCATACCCAAGAACACGGGCACCAAGATCTACGGCCTCTGCGGCAACATCAACAAGCCCGGACTCTACGAGCTGCCTCTCGGTATTACGCTGCGCGAGCTTATCAATGAGTACGGCGAAGGCATACCCAAAGGCAGGAGCGTGAAAGCGGTCTCTCCGGGAGGCTCTTCCGCTTCCGTCCTTACCGCTGACGAGCTCGATATGACGATGGACTTCGATTCCCTCGCGGCTGTCGGCTCGATGCTCGGCACTGCGGGCGTGACGGTGATGGACGATTCCACCTGCATGGTCAGGGTCGCTCAGAACCTCGCGCACTTCTACAGGGACGAGTCCTGCGGCCAGTGCGTACAGTGCAGGGAAGGTACGTGGTGGTTAGAGAAGATGCTCACGACGATAGAAGAGGGGAAGGGGAGGATGGAGCACATAGACACGCTTCTCGACGCGTGTTTTCAGATGAGGGGGACGACGATCTGCGCTCTCGCCGACGGATGCGCGATGCCCGTCGAGTCTATAGTGAAGAAATTCCGCCATGAGTTCGAGGAGCACGTAAAGCTCGGCAGGTGCCCCTTCGAAAGGAAGTCCATGGGGGAGTGGGCTTAACACCACATCCTATCATCTATCCTTCGACCCTTCCCGGCTCCGGCCCGGGACTTCGCCGGGACGAGCGACAAGCTCAGGACAGGCTAATTCCTCGGGATGAACGGGCGCAGAATCTGCGCTCATGTACGGTTTCTACCGACCTTCCGTCGCCCATCAATACACATAAGGCACGAGACGGTAGGTGCTGTCCCTGTAGAGCGAATAGTCGCTGAAATAGGAAGAAAAAACCTTCTCCTCGAACCTTATATCCATCAGGAACACCACGAGCAGTATAAACCAGAGCGCGAGCCTGTAGGTTTCAAAATGATCGAGTATAAGGACGAGGGTTATGAGGAGGAGAGCGGTGTACATCGGGTACCTTACCAAATAGTAAGGCCCTTTGGCTACGAACCTGGTCCTGGACGGCAGGTCCGTGGATATATAGAATTTACTTACCCTGTGTGTCCAGACCACCCACAGCACTAGCCATATACTCGAAATTTCGATAAAAATCAGCACCGGGTGGGTCGCGATTACGGGTCCGGTCAGGATTATCAGCGAAATACAGACCAATTCGAGAAGATTGTATATATACAGATCTCTCTGGTCTGGCTTCGGCTTATCAATAGGACAATCTGATTGCATAATCCCGCCGTAAACAGAACGAAACTTAATCGTTATTTGTATATTTTGATATCCGTTCCCGGAGTGCCGGGTTCAGACGGATCATGCCGCAGTCTACCGCCACGAAGAGCTACGGCAGTTAATAATTATACAACTTTATTAATCCGTTAGTCTAGTGGGATTATTGTACGTTCTTTTTGCTTTCGGAAGGTGTGCCCGTGGTCTCTAGGTCAGGGTCGTTTATCTGTTTCGAGTCTTCCTTTTTGGGAGTGACGTCTATTTCATCGTCCTTCATGGATTTCCTGAAACCCCTTATCCCCTTCCCGAGTGAAGACCCGAGATCCCCGAGCCTGCTGGGCCCGAAAATCAACAGGAGAATCACAAGTATTATTAATAATTCCCAAATGCCAAGTCCGCCTATCATATACGCTCCTCAATCAATAAAGTACAGATAATCTTGGCTAAAGTCAAACACAGACACATAGTGTCCTTTTACGGTTTCTACCTTGCTCCATTGCCTCAGCCAGCAACCGAAGTCCGGTCCGTTCGTCCTGCTTGTCCGGCGTAGCTTTAGCGAAGTCGGGAGCCTGTCGAAGGGCGAAGACTCTACACACATCTACGATATCTTCGTTACTCCTCTGCAAGCCCTGCATTTCGCAGCCTTTAACCCTCCGCCCCTTAATCCCCCTGCCTCACTTAATTTTTCTTGACACTCATGACTCGAAGTTCCATACTGATTAGTAAGAGGGAGAAAATAATGGAACATAACGGCCGCATAAAAGAGAATATCGATGTGCTGAGAGAAGACGTCGCCAAACTCCGTGCGGAATTCTCCAATATAACGGACAGACTCCTCAAGGTGAGTCGGAAAGCGTACGCCTCCGGGAATAAGAAGCTCGGACGGGAGGCGTCGAGGCTTTATGATGAGCTTGGCGGAGGGCTCGATACGGCCCGCAGGATAGGCGGGGACAAGATCGGGAAAGCGGAGCGGAGGATCGCGGAGAAGCCTTTCGTGAGCGTATTGGTCGCTTTCCTGCTGGGGGTTCTGGCGGGAAAGCTTCTGGACAGAGAGTAACATCACCGGCTTTTTTATTCCTGCCGTGTTGCATGGCGCATAAATATGGAGATAACCGGATTATTTGACTTCAATCCCGTTCAGCTAAAAATACTGCTCTACGTAGTCATATCGATGCTGCTGGGAGCTGCCGTGGGCCTTGACCGCGAGCTTGCGGATAAGCCCGCCGGATTGAGGACACACATGCTCGTCGCGGGCTCTGCCGCCCTGTTAGTGTCGTTGGGCAAGCTTATGGTGCCGCAATTCGGTTTAAGTGATGTAGCTCTGGGCTCGGACCCGCTCCGAATCATAGGGGCGATAATTACGGGCGTGAGCTTTCTCGGGGCCGGCACAATCATCAGGCGTGGCTCTGAGGACAAGGTAAAGGGCCTCACTACGGCAGCCGCACTTCTCTTCGTCGCGGCTGTCGGTATATGCGTCGCTCTCTCGAAAATTCTATTGGCCATCGGGGTTACCGTCATCGCCCTCGCCACGCTGAGGGGCGTCGTGTACATGGAGAGGAAGTTCGGGTTCGGAAGGAGAGAATTCTGAGCTCGGCTCAACCCTCTTATAAATCCGGTCACTGAGTGGCCTTCCCGTTTTTATTCTCGATGAGCGAGGACGGGTTCTCGCCCGTAATCAGCCTCACTCCCCTTTTCCTCGTGAAGTAATTCCACGCCCACTGGAAGAGTACGAGCACCTTGTTGTCGAATTCGATGAGGTAGCTTATGTGGACGAATGCCCAAATCAGCCACGCCGGGAAGCCGGAGAGCCTCATCCACGGGAGGTCGGCTACGGCGGCGTTCCTCCCTATGACCGCGAGGTTCCCCTTATTCACGTACTTAAACGGCTCCGTTTCTTTCCCGGCGAGCCTGTTTACGATCAGCTCCGCGACGTATCTCCCTTCCTGCATCGCGACCGGGGCGACTCCGGGCAGCGGCTCTCCGCCCTGGTGAGGGAAGTTGGCGAGGTCCCCTATGACGAATATGTCCGGGTGACCGGGGACGGTGAGATCGGGCCCGACGATGACCCTCCCGCCGTTATCGAGCGCCGCTCCGGCTCTTTCATGGAGCACTCTGCCGAGAGGGGACGCCTTTACTCCCGCTGTCCAGAGTATGGTCCTCGACTGTATCTCCTCCCGGGCGCCGTTCCTGCTTATTATCACTTTATTCCCCTTTATCTCCGTGACCATGGTGTCGAGCCTTATCTTGACACCCAATTTGCCGAGCGCTTTCTCCGCCTTCTCCGATAGTTGGGCGGGGTAGGCGGGGAGGACGTGGTCCCGGCCTTCGACGAGTATGATCTCCGCCTGCCCGGTATCGATATTCCTGAAGTCGTTCTTGAGCGTCGTGCGTGTGAGCTCCCCGATAGTCCCGGCAAGCTCTACGCCGGTGGGGCCTGCACCGACGATGAGGAAAGTCATCCACTCTTTTTGAATAGCGGGGTCGGGCTCCCGCTCGGCGGCCTCGAACGAGAGGAGTATCTTTCTCCTCATCTCGAGAGCGTCTTCGACTGTCTTAAGCCCGGGCGCGGTCTTAGCCCACTCCTCGTGTCCGAAATAATGGTGGCTCGACCCGGTCGCGACAATAAGCGTATCGTATCCGATCTTCCCGTCTTTGAGCACGACCTCCTTTTTATCGGGCAATATGTCGGTCACTAAGGCCTGGAATACGCAGGTGTTTTTAAACCTGTTGAGCACCATGCGCAGCGGCGAGGCTATCTCGCCCGGGGAGAGCCAGCCTGCGGCCACCTGATAGAGGAGCGGCTGGAAGAGGTGGAAGTTCCTCTTGTCTATGAGGGTTACCTTTATGCCCGCGCGCGAGAGCGCCTTTGCGGCATAAAGTCCGCCGAAACCGCCTCCGAGTATAACGACATGGTGTCCTGACTCTCCCTTGTTTGTCATATCAAGCCCTATTTAGTATTCCTGACGGGCCCGGAATTATAAACCGTAATCACCGGAAGGTAATTTACCGGCCGTGCAGCTCTTTGCCCTCGTCGTGAAATTACCACTGGCGTAAATACTAAAACTTTCTTAAAATTAGGTAAGACCTGTCGAGCTCTTCCTTCACAGCAGGTCAGGGGATATTTCTCATGATAGCGCAGGATAAATACGCGTGGTAGCCCCGGGGATTCCGTATGGATGAAGGTTTTTTACTCGGGTTCGCGGTAATAATAGTGCTCGGCGTAGGGGCCTACTGGGTTTCCTGGCGGTTAGGCGTGCCTGCCATACTGCTCCTCCTCGCGTCGGGTTTCATAGCCGGCCCGGTCACGGGTTTTATCGACCCCGACAAGATATTCGGCGACACGCTCCTGCCCGTGGTCTCGGTCTTCGTTGCAGTGATATTGTTCGAAGGCGGGATGAACCTCAAATTCTCGGAGCTCCGGGAGATCAGGGGTGTGGTCGTGAGCCTCGTGACTATCGGGGTTTGCGTCACATGGGCGGTCGCCGCAGTAGCGGCTTATTTCCTCTTCGGGCTCGACCATCGCATCGCCGCCCTGCTCGGCGCTATTCTCGTCGTCACAGGGCCGACTGTAATCATGCCGCTTCTGCGTGAAATAAGGGCTTCGGGAAAAATAGGCTCCATAATGAAATGGGAAGGGATAGTCATCGACCCGATAGGAGCGCTCCTCGCCGTGCTTGTATTCCACGCTATAATCGCGGGCGGGGTCATAGAGGCAACGGAACGGGTCGGCTGGAGCGTCCTCAAGACATTTGCCGTCGGCGGTTTCATCGGCATAGCCGGCGCGCGGATATTGATCCATATATTGAAGAGGTACTGGGTGCCCGACTACCTTCAGAGCCCCGTCACGCTCATGATCCTCATCGCCGCATTCACGGCATCGGACTATATGCAGAGTGAGTCCGGATTCATCACTGTCACGATAATGGGCATCGTCCTCGCGAACCAGAAGACGGTAAGCATAAAGCGCATTATGGAATTCAAGGAGACCCTGCGCGTGCTCTTCATTTCGAGCCTCTTCATTATCCTGGCTTCGAGGCTCACTCTCAATGACCTGAAATACGTGCTTAATTGGAAGAGCGCGCTGTTCCTGGGGGTCTTGTTTTTTATCGCGAGGCCGCTCTGCGTTTTCCTGTCAACCCGCAGGAGCGGTTTAAAGTTTAATGAGAAGCTGTTTCTCTCGTGGATGGCGCCCCGCGGCATCGTGGCGGCTTCCGTGGCTTCGGTATTCGGTCTGAGGCTCACGCAGGACGGGTTTCCGCAAGCGGATCATCTGGTCAGTATCACGTTCCTCGTTATCACCGCGACAGTGCTCATTTACGGTTTGACAGCGCCCACTCTGGCAAGGAGGCTCGGCATCGCGAAGCCCAATCCTCAGGGAGTGTTATTCATCGGCGCCCATTCGTGGGCGAGGGCGATAGCGAAGTGCCTTCATGATAACGGCTTCAAGGTGTCTCTCGTCGATTCCAACTGGACGAATATTTCCTCGGCGCACCAGGACGGTCTCAAGGCGTATTATAAAAATATAATTCTCGATAACGTTTCCGAGCACATTGACTGCGAGGGAATAGGGAAGCTCCTCGCCGTCACTTCGAACGACGAGGTGAATTCGCTTGCGGCGCTGAGCTTCATCGAGTCCTTCGGCCGCTCGCAGGTCTATCAGCTCACCAGGCAATCGGGCCGCAAACCCGCGTCGGACGATGATGCTGTTTCGGAATTATCGGGGAGGTTCCTGTTCGGCCCCGAGGCGACGTACGAGAATATTTCGATAAAGTTCGGCTCGGGCGCCGTGATAAAGAAGACGCACCTCACCGCGGAGTTTAATTACGATGCGTTCAGGACTCACTACGGCGATAAGGCGATGCCGCTATTCCTTATAAAGGAAAACGGCGAGCTGCTGGCTTTCGCTCACGATAACCCGCCCGCTCCCCAGCCCGGCCATCACCTTGTAGCGCTCGTGGGTGAGATTGCAGACGGCATGAACTAGAGTGTGCGGCTGTAGGGGAGGGCGGTCTTCAATTCCGGGCACGGGGTTCTGTTGTTTCTTCCGCCGGCGGAAGTCGAGTGGGATTTTCCCCTTTCGTAAAAGGGGATTCAGGTTTTTATATAAACGGGAAGGAATAAAGATATTGGTTCCTGATTAAGGCATTCGGTCAAGGGGAAAGATTGTTTTGATCGGGAAAATCAATCAGCCGGTGATTGCGGCCAGTATGAAGCTGACGATGAACATTGTCACTATTATGACCATCATGACACGGGGCGGCTTGCCGCTGTAGCCCCTGTGGGAGTTGGGTACGCTCGACTGGGCGAAGCTCTCCCTTCTTTGCATCAGTCCTTTTTTTTGCGTGTGTTTGCCCGCTTCCCGCACTTTCCGGGCGGTTTCAGCTTCCTTGGCCCGTACTTCCCTCTCTACGGCTTCCGCCTTCTCCCTTATTTCCTCGGTGTTTTTTTCTACAGTCATTCATTCTCCGCTTTAGTCGGCTTTTATCGATCGAGCCCGGCTGCGTGAAGATCATATCGCATTATCTCGAGATTACTACATGGGGACCGAACGCGTATTCCTGGGCTACCTTGAGCTGGTACTTGAGCTCTTTTACGAGTATCCGCTGCAGGTCGCTCCACGCGAGCATGCCGTAGTATTCGCCGTCGGGGTCGAGTATGAAGAGGTGAGAGATCGTGTGCTCGTTCATGAGGTCGAGGCATTCGTAAAAAGAGGTGTCGAGAGTGACTGTATGAAAGACGTCGCTCATGACTTCCGCGATCCTGACCTCGGAGGGCTTCTTGCCGAGCGCCACTATCTTGGTAGCGAAATCCGAATGCCCCACGACGCCGACGATCTGGCCCGCCTTCATTACACCCGTGGTCCTCACCTTGAAATTCCGGAGTTTTAGCGCAGCGACGTCTGCCGTGTCTTCAGCATCCACAAAAAAGACCCTGTCTCTCGCGCCGATCAAGTCACGCACTTTTAATTCTTCTAACATGGATGCTCACCCCCTTATTAAATTTTTTTACCGCGGTTTAAATTATTAAATGCCCATCTTATTACATAATAGCACAAAACAGCGAATGAAAGAACACCCTTTTTTCCTGCCCGGTGTGCATGACCTCACGGGCATTAATGCCTTGAAATGAGCGCAAGGCATTCAGGGCGGAAGCCATAACGATAACGGCGCGGCATCGGAATCGGATTTGGCGTTTGCAGTATAAGTTTTATACAGGTGGTTCGGAAATAACACGGAGATGTATGCGAATCGTCCGCGAAGCTGACCACATGAATGCATAACTGCCCATGAACATTAAATAACCCGATTCATGGCACGGCGTTTGCCATTCGGGTATCGCGGGCATACCGGGATGCAAACGACAAGATGCTGCGAGCTTTCATTCAGATTGCTGATACGGAGCGGAGCTGTGAAGCTGGACCGAAACACGGCTGCGTGGATTTTCGGGCTCGCTATAGGGGAGTATTTTAATTAAGCCGCGGGCGATCGAATATCCCGCAGCCAAAATTCTAATGAACATGGCATGTTAAAAAGAGGCGTCTGACTTGAATAAATCTTCGTCAACCAATAAAATAGATAGAAGGGGGAATCGATTTAATTCTCATCCGTATCTAAATCATAAAAAATTAAGTAAGAAGGAGAATAGAGATGGCAGAATACGCACATCCGGAGGTATTGGTCAGCACAGGTTGGGTATCGGAGCACATTAAAGATCCGAATGTAAGGATAGTGGAGTCAGACGAGGACGTACTATTATACGACGTGGGTCATATCGAAGGCGCTGTCAAGATAGACTGGCAGACGGACCTTCAGGACCAGGTCATCAGGGACTATGTGGATAAGGGGAAATTCGAGAAGCTCTTGTCCGATAAGGGTATCTCGAACGATACTACGGTCGTCTTCTACGGAGACAAGAATAACTGGTGGGCCTGCTACGCGTTCTGGGTATTCAAGCTCTTCGGTCATAAAAAGGCCCTCATCATGAATGGCGGCAGGCAGAAGTGGGTCGAAGAGGGCAGGCCGTTTACGAAAGAAGTCCCGAAATACGCGAAGGCGAATTACAAGGTTTCGGGAACAGATGAGTCCATACGCGCCTTCAGGGACGACGTTACGAAGCATATGAGCTCGAAGAACCCGCTCATAGACGTGCGCTCCCCTAAGGAGTTCACGGGAGAGCTCCTCCACATGGAGGCGTACCCGCAGGAAGGGGCGCTAAGAGGCGGTCACATCCCCGGGGCGAAGAACGTGCCGTGGGCGACCGCAGTGAAGGAAGACGGCACTTTCAAATCCGCGGACGACCTCAAGTCCATATACATAGACGACAAGGGGCTCAGGAAGGGAGACGACGTTATCGCATACTGCAGAATTGGAGAGAGGTCTTCCCATACATGGTTCGTTCTCATTTACCTCCTCGGGTTCGATAAGGTGAGGAACTACGACGGCTCATGGACCGAGTGGGGGAACCTCGTAAAGGCTCCTATCGAGAAACCGTGAGTTCCTAGGTACTATTATAATTAGAATCAAGGGGATGCTCGGCTATTAACGATGCATCCCTTTTTTTATAGCTGACGGGATTATTATTCTGAAATCATGACTAGGATCGAAGAAATAATAGGGCAGTTTCAGGAAGCCGATTATCAGGAGACGCTCTCCATGCTCCTCGATTACTCGGAGTCTCTGCCTCCGCTGCCCGTGGAATACAGGGACGCCAGGGACGCGGGATATAACCGCGTGCCCGAATGCGAGACCCCTGTTTTTATCTTCGTCGACATTAAGGACGGGAAGGTGAGGATCTATGCGGACGTGCCCAGGGAGTCCCCGACGGTGAGGGGTTTCGTCTCGCTCCTCGTGGACGCGTTCAGCGGCGTCCCGCCCGAGGAACTGGAATCGGCTCCCGAGAACCTTATACACAGCCTGAGTCTCGACAGGAAGCTGGGCACGAGGCGCATGTTCGGTCTCTCCGCGGTGTATAACCGCATCAGGAGCGCGGTGAAAGAGGCTGTTACCGTCCACTAGGCGGGATGGGCCGTCCGTCAGGCCCGCTTGCCGGCAATAAATCTTCGATGCACAGAGAAAGCATGGACCACGATGAATTAATGGAGCTCATCCTCGAGCACTACAAGAACCCGAGGAACCACGGCCCGATCGATAATGCGGGAGTCGTTCAGAAGGGCGGGAACCCCGGCTGCGGGGACATCGTAACCATATACATGGATGCGGACGCGGAGGGAGTAGTGCGCCGCGTGAGCTTCGAGGGCGAAGGGTGTATGGTGAGTCAGGCTGGTACATCCATCATGCTCGAGAAGGCGGTGGGGAAGACCCTCTCCGAGATAGAGGCGATGCCGCCCGACGTCATAACCGATATACTCGGCAAAAGGCTCGTAACCACGAGGCCAAACTGCGCGCACCTGGGGTTCAACACGCTCAAGCTCGCGGTAAGGAGTCTCAAGGCGAAGGAGCTTCGGGATCAATAAGACCCGCGGGCGGGTTTAGAGCTTATCTCCCTTACCGCTGCCTGTCGTTATTCCCCCTACGGATGCTTTTCAGGATTTGGGTTTCACGACGTACATGTTGGGATTCTGGAGCCTCACCGCCTGGAGCCTCTGCTGGATTATATAAGCGAACCTTTTTAAAAGCTCGTAGCCCAGGTCGTGGTCCTCCTCGCATTTTGTGCGGATAAAAGTGCCGTCGAGCACGACCGCCCGCGTGGGCGCGACGGTCTTGGCGTCGAAATGGCACAAATAGGGCGGAAACAGCCAGGCCCACCCGAGCACGTCGCCCTCTCCGATCATTTGAATCGTTAATGGGTCCCTGTCGGGCGCGAGTCTCGTTTCGAGGGCTACTATGCCCTCCTGGATTATGTAGAGCTTGTCCGCCTTATCGTTCTCGTGGAATATGAAATCCCCTTCCTTGAAGCTGGCGTCGTACGCCTTCTTCACGATCATATCCAGGTACTTCTTGTCGAGCCCCTTAAAGCAGTAGTGCTCGCTCAGTATCGATTCAAGTGTCTGCATTTCGGCTTTCTCCCGGGAATAGACGAATATTGGAGTTAATTATATCATTTTTAGAGACCGGGTTTAATTAAATGTGCGGGATTTTCCGCTCCCGCCGGGTTTATGCTTTTATATAGTATCGAGAATTCGGGTACATTATTCGCTATTGACCGGCGTTTCCGGCACAGTCCGGGTTTTCGTCTGCGGATGGATTCGGGGCTTCAGCGGAATACGCGCTCATAGTATTAAAATGAAAAAACTATATACGCCTTCTGATGAGTCGGAGCTCGTGTTCCTGAAAAGCATGTTCGAGGCCTCGGATATGCCTTATTATGTCCAGAACGAGCACTTCGGGTCGATGTATACGGGCGCATATATGAGCTCGTTAAACGCGAAGACGATTATGGTCCCCGAAGACATATACGAGGACGCGAAGGAGCTCATACAGAGCGTGATCCGTAACGCCGAGTTCGAGGACGACCGCGGTGGGGACGACAACGCCGGAGCCGGTTTCCTCGAAACCTTCCTCAACCTCGTATCGCTCGGCTGGCTATTCCCCGCCTCCGGAAAGAAGAGGGACGGAAAAGACGAATGACCGCTTCGCGGCTCCGGCCCTGCGCGGTTTCGCGTGATTCGTAATACGTCTCGCCGGGACCCTCAAGATTTAATTTTAATCATATAGGACTCCTAAACTTGACTGATTGGAAAATACTAATAGAATCATAAAGCATTGGGTTTTTGGAACGTAGAAATAGGGCTTGGATCTGGTGTCTGATTATATTATATATATCAGGTATTGACGGCGGATTGAAGGTTAGGTAATTTGAAGCCGCTGATTTTTATCCTGAGTGGAGATACTAGTGCGAGTCGGAGTAATTAAAGAGTCATTGGAAGGTGAGCGCCGGATCGCCGCCGTCCCCGAGACCGTCGGCAAGATGACGAAGGCGGGAATGGAGGTGGTAATCGAGGCGGGAGCTGGTGAGGCGGCTTTCATCAGCGACCGAGAATTAGAGGAATCCGGAGCGAAGATCGCCCCCGGCAGGGACGCGGTGCTCTCGGATGCCGATGTGCTCCTCAAGGTGAATAAGCCAACGACCGACGAGATAGGCCATATGAAACCCGGGGCCGTCGTCATATCTTTTCTACAGCCTTTTTCGAGCCCTGATGTCGTAAAGAAGCTCGCCGAGCACAATATCAGCTCCTTATCCATGGAAATGGTCCCGAGGATAACGCGCGCTCAGCGCATGGACGCACTCTCCACCATGAGCACCGTCGCCGGTTATAAAGTCGTCCTGATGGCGGCAAACGCGTGCGGCAGGTTTTTTCCTATGCTCTCCACGGCTGCGGGAACGATACACCCTGCGAGGGTAATCATCATAGGAGCGGGCGTTGCAGGGCTTCAGGCGATCGCTACCGCCAAGCGTTTGGGAGCAGTCGTGACCGCGTTTGACGTAAGGCCGGCGGCGGGAGAGCAGGTAAAGAGCCTGGGCGCTGAATTCGTATCCCTCGAGGTCCCTCATGAGCAGGCGGAGGACGTGGGGGGTTACGCGAAAGAGCTGTCGCCCGAGTTTTATAAAAACGAGCAGGAGCTGATCCGCAAGCATTCCAAGGACGCGGACGTCATTATCACAACGGCGCTCATCCCCGGAAAACGCGCCCCGATACTTATCACGGAAGAGATGGTTAAAGAGATGAAGCCCGGCTCAGTCATCGTGGACATGGCGGTGGAGCAGGGGGGTAACTGCGCGCTTTCCGAGCCCGGTAAGGAAGCAGTGAAACACGGCGTAACGATAATAGGCTTCTACAATATTCCGAGCAACATGCCTGTCCACGCGAGCGTGCTCTACGCGAGGAATATACTCGCGTTTTTAAACCTGATATCGCCTGACGGGAAGTCCGCTAATATCGACCTCGCGGACGATATAATTAAGGGTTCGCTGATAACTCACGGGGGACAGATCGTGCATCCGGCCATAAAAGAAGCCGTGAAATAAAGAAAGGAGATACCGTCTCATGGATTCAGCACTATTAGTCGCGGGATTGTATATATTCATTCTTGCAGCATTTTTAGGATTTATCGTTATATCGCGTGTGCCCCCGCTCCTCCATACCCCGCTCATGTCGGCTACCAATGCCATATCCGCAATCTCCGTAGTCGCGGCGATCCTCATTGCGGGAAGTAAGCACGGCACGGTCGTTACCGTACTCGGAACCGTCGCCGTTGCCTGTGCGATGTGTAACGTAGTCGGCGGATTTTTGATCACGGAGCGTATGCTGAAAATGTTTAAAAAAGGTGATGACAAGAGCCAGAAATGACGAGCCATATTTTTACTAACCTAATATATCTCATATCAGCCATACTGTTCATCCTCGGACTCAAGGGTCTGAACTCGCCCGAAACGGCCAGGCGCGGCCAGAAACTCGCCGCCCTCGGAATGACCATGGCCATTATCGGGACCCTCATACAGAGTGAAATAATAAGCTACGAGTGGATCGTCGTCGGCCTTATCATAGGCTCTATAGCCGGTATAGGTATCGCGGCATGGACTCCGATGACGAAGATGCCCGAACGAACCGCGTTATCGCATGCGTTCGGAGCTCTCGCTGCGGCCCTGGTCGGGATCGCGGAATATTACCACGGCCAGGACCTCAATACGGTGAGAATGACTTCCATAGGCTCGGAGGTCATGCTCGGGAGCCTGACGTTCACCGGAAGCATGATGGCCTTCGGAAAATTACAGGGCATCCTGCCGGGAGCGCCCTGGACGTATAAAGGCCAGAACATTTTTAACGTATCCCTCCTCGGGGTTATTGCCTTAATCGTCATCTACCTTGTATTCGTGCCCACGACCGGCTTCCTTTTCTACCTCGGCCTTGTCCTCGCCCTCACGTTCGGCGTGATGCTGATCCTGCCCATAGGAGCCGCGGACATGCCGACTGTCATATCGATATTGAACTCGTACGCCGGTATTTCAGCGGCGCTTCTGGGTTTCGCGCTTAACAATAAAATCCTGATCATCGGCGGAGCGATCGACGGCGCCTCGGGCTTCATACTGTCAATTATCATGTGCAGGGCGATGAACCGGTCTTTCACAAACGTGCTGTTCGGCGCATTCGGAAAGATAACGCCGTCTGACGGGGCCGCAGTACCTGCCGAAGAGGCAGGCGCTAAAACCGTCCGCTCCGGCACGCCGAAAGAGGCCGCGGAGATATTCGCGAAGGCGAAATCGGTCATAATCGTCCCCGGATACGGAATGGCGGCCGCGCAGGCTCAGCACGGGGTAAGAGAGATGGCCGATATCCTCAAGGAGCGCGGCACCGACGTCAAATACGCGATACATCCCGTAGCGGGGAGGATGCCCGGGCACATGAACGTGCTCCTTGCCGAAGCGAACGTGCCCTACGACGTGCTTTTCGATATGGACGACATAAATCCCGAATTTCCGGAAGCGGACGTGGCGCTAGTTATAGGCGCAAACGACGTGACGAACCCGGCGGCGCGCCATGACGCGGCGAGCCCCATTTACGGAATGCCGATTCTCGACGTTGATAAGGCCAAGCAGATAATGGTCATAAAGCGCAGCATGAACCCGGGATTTGCGGGGATCGAGAACGAGCTCTATTTTAACGATAAGACCATAATGGTATTCGGCGACGCCCGCGCCGTAGTGGGCAACATAACCAAAGAGCTGAACGAGCTCAAATAATAGAAAGCTTCTTCTGAATCAGGTGCACACAATCTATGGTGCAGAATCTGCGCTCACACAAATAGTCTGTTCCCATAATTACTGTGTGTCTCCTACGACAATTATTCTTTCCTTTCCCCTTAGAAAGGGGGAAGGTTAGGATGGGGGTGTAACCTTTCATTCATTAAGATTAGTCGCCTTGAACCCGTTTTAGGGTCTCATCTTTTAAACCCGTTCGCCCTGAGCCTGTCGAAGGGTCGAATGCCGCACACACGATCTAGCTATTATTTCCCCATTTTATAATCTTGAGGTCAAGCACGAATATCGCGTAGAAGACGGGCACGAGGATTAGCTCTATCACCGTCGCGAGCGCGAGGTCCCCGGCCTGCGCGTATCTTAGCGAGCTCATAAATGTCCTATATAGTTATAACTCCTGGATTTAATTAAAGCGGAATAAAATCATTTTATATAAAACAACAGTAAAATTAACCGGACACACCTTGTTATTTAAAGGTTTTGAAAAATTATCGCCGGGCAATTCACAAGGGCATAAAAACGGGTAAAATGTTTTTATAAGGGGCAGGGTACTATAACATATGACCTGAGCATGTATTGTGCATTCGCACAATTAGACCGTGTGCCGCTCTATTGCAGAAATACTTCCGTATATTAAAATTGTTAAGGAATACGGCAGGATATTGAGTTTTTATTTGATTTGTAGGTCGGTTGCATTATAATGATTGTTCCCTTTTTTAAAATTTTGCAAGCAATAACGCCAAGTAAGGAGAAGGAGCCACATGAGCACCGTTCATGATATTTCAAAACAGCCGTTCAGGGTTATTTCGGGTCCGAGGACTCTTCAGATAAGGAATAACCTCGAAAGCGAGTTTTCAGACGTATATACACCTCAGGTGTTAGAGGCCCTGAAAGCGCTTTCGGTATTCAACAAAGACCAGAAAATGCTGATGGAAAAAAGGTACTCCAGGAGGGCGCAGCGCTTCCGCAACAGGGAAAGAATAAGGTTCCTCAACCCCAATGATTTCATACCGAGAACTAATATAAAGGTGCAGGACGCACGGGACGGTAAATTCGTAGGATCCGATATCCCGCACGATCTCCAGAGGCAGTGGATACAGGGGACGGGCCCCGCGTCGAAGCCGAACACTTCAATTGATAAGAGTATAAGGAATGTGGCATACGCGCTCCTCTCCGGGGCGGACGGCTGGATGTTCGACGGCGAGGACGCTCTCGGGCAGATAAACACGATGTCGCTTGAGAACCAGCGGAACCTGAAACTCGCTATAAGGAAAGACCCCATATTCATGAACGTCGCGGAGCAGGTCTCGCGGGAGATGAACGAATGGGCGAAAGGGTTTTTCGGACACGAAATAATTCTCGACTGGAGAAAGCAGCTCGAGTTCACGACAAAGATATTCCGCGCGAGGGGGCTTCACCTGGACGACAGGCACATAAGGGACGAGAACGGTCTTATGCTTTCGGCTTCGATCGTGGACACCGTTCTTTATGTCGTAAACAACTATCAGGAGCTCGATAAGACCGGCTCTTCGGTCGTGCTCTACCTGCCCAAGATACAGACGGCTGAGGAGGCCGCGTTCTGGAACGAGCTTCTTTCGGCGCTCGAGGACCACCTGACCCTGCCTCTCGGCACGATAAAGGTATATGTACTCGTCGAGCAGCTGGAGGCTACATTCCAGCTTATGGAGATACGCGCCGCGCTCGGCAGGCATTTCGCGGGATTCAATACAGGCAGATGGGATTACATAAACAGCGTATCGGACGCCATGGCATGGGACCAGTCGTTCATAAACCCGAATATAGAATCGATAACGATGACATACGGATATATGAGGAATTACGAGGACCGGGTGAGGAGGGCTGTCAACACTCCCAGCGTCAACCACAACTACGCCCTATGGCAGGGCGGCATGGAGCCCAACATCCCGGTCGGCTCCGATAAGGGCGTTAAAGAGGGCATGAAGAAGGCGGTCGAGGGGGCGAAGAGGGAGCAGCAGGAGGGAGCAAGCGGAAAGTGGGTCGCGCACTGGAAGATGGTGCACATAATAAGGCCGGTATGGGAAGAAGCGGGAGAGGAAAACCAGATGGGCAGAAAATTCCCGCCGCTCACGTACACGGATGAGGACGCCGAAGGTCTCACACTCCTCGAGCCCGCGCCCAGGACTATAAGGGGGGCCAGGAACCTCATGTCGGTCGCGCTTCAGTACGGGAACGCATTCGGACAGGGATTTCAGGCGGCGGCTTTGAAGCCAGCCGATTTCTTCGGCAACGACGACATACTATATTTGATGGAGGATATGGCCACGGGCGAAATACGCCTCAGCATCCTCTGGGAATGGGTGGACAAGGGGGCGGTGTTAACGGAAGACGATAAGGAGACCGAGGTCAAGGCGGGCGATATATTTACGTCCGATCTATTTGAAAGGCTCCTCGCCGAGGAATACGACAAGCTGCTCGCCGCAAAGGACAAGGACGTCCACGATGACTCGAAGCCCACTACGCTCCCCATAGCGAGGGAGATAGTGGAAACTTACGTGCTCGACAACATAAAGACGCCCTGGTACATAGACCTGCTCAATATAAACCTTAACAACCACGACCTATCAACGGCAAAGATCAGGATAAAGCAGTATATGGACGCGTTCAAGAAAGACGGAACCAGGATCACGGAGAACCTGGACTTCCTGCCCGACACGCGCCTCGACACATCGCTCGAAGACGAGCTCGATTCGTTCGAGAGGGAAGTCAGGGAAATGAAGGACTGGTTCGCGAAGCCGAGGTTCAAGGGCATCAGGCGTCTTTACTCCGCCCGTCAGGTCGTTCAGCAGGCGGGGACGATGGAGACGGACCATTCGGTTGCAAGAAAATACTCCGAGGAATTCTACAACAGGCTGAGAGAGCTATTCGCCAGGGGCGAGCAGATAACGACATTCGGCCCCTACTCGCCGGGACAGATCGTGGCGATGAAGCGAATCGGCATCGAAGGGGTATACCTCGGCGGCTGGGCGACTTCCGCAAAGGGCTCGTTCTCCGAGGACCCGGGACCCGACCTCGCAAGCTATCCGCTGAGCCAGGTGCCCGATGAAGCCGCGGGGCTTGTCCGCGCCCTGCTCACGGCCGACCGGAACCAGAAGTTCATGAGGTCGAGGATGTCGGAGAAGGAGAGGAAGGCCACGCCGAAGGTCGATTACAGGCCGTTCATAATAGCTGACGCCGATACGGGCCACGGCGGAGACGCCCACGTAAGGAACCTTATCAAGAGGTTCGTCGAAGCGGGCGTGACCGGGTATCACATTGAGGACCAGAAGCCCGGCACAAAAAAATGCGGCCATCAGGGCGGAAAGGCGCTCGTTCCGGTAGACGAGCAGATAAAGAGGTTAAACGCCGCCCGGTTCCAGCTCGACATAATGAAGGTCCCCGGAATCATCGTCGCGAGGACTGACGCCGAAGCAGCCAATCTGCTCGACGGACGAGGCGACGAGCGCGATCAGCCGTTCATACTCGGGGCTACGAATACGAACCTCCCCGGATATAAGAACTGTTATCTCGCAATCCTGAAAAGATTCTATGACAAGGGCATTACCGATGTGAACGGCTTCATGCTCTACAAAATATCGGACGACGAATACGAGGAGGCTTATGCCTGGTTCGACAAGGTAGGCCTCACGCCCATAATAGACAAGAGCATTCAGGCGCTCAAGGAAGGGAAGGAAAGGAGTATCACGAAGCCGCTCGAGAACGCAGCCAGCAAGTTCGTCGAGACCTGGGAAGTGGAGTCCGGTCTTATGACCTATGACCAGGCGGTCGCCGAGCAGATGGAGTTCGCCATAGAAGAGGGCAGGAGCCTCGGGATGACTATAGAGGAGTGGTTCGAATTCGCGAAGCACGCCTCCTACCAGCACGCGAGGGACAGGGCGAAACAGATGGGGATCGAAGCCCCATGGGACTGCGAGCTTTCGAGGACTCCCGAGGGCTATTATCAGGTGAAGGGCGGAATAGAGTACGCCATCGCTAAATCGCTCGCCGTCGCTCCTTACGCCGACCTGATATGGATGGAAACTAAAACTGCAAACTACGAAGAGGCGAGGGAATTCGCGGAGGCAATACACGCGGAGTTCCCGGACAAGATGCTCGCCTACAACCTGTCTCCTTCCTTCAACTGGGATACGACGGGTATGAGCGAGGAAGAGATGAGGAACTTCCCCAAAGAGATAGGGAAGCTCGGCTACGTATTCGACTTTATCACCTACGGCGGACACCAGATAGACGGGCTCGCCGCGGAGGAGTTCGCGACGGCGCTGAAGCAGGACGGAATGTTAGCCCTTGCGAGGCTCCAGAGGAAGTTCAGGCTGCTCGACTCCCCTTACAGGACGCCCCAGACATTGGTCGGAGGGCCGCGTCTCGACGGCGCGCTCGCCGCTTCTTCGGGCCGTACGGCGACGACGGTCGCAATGGGCAAGGGCTCGACACAGGTCCAGCACCTGGTCGAAACGGAGGTCCCGCCGAGGATACTCGAGGACTGGCTCGAGCTCTGGTCCGAGCACTACGGCATACCGGGACGCCTGGGCGTAAAGCTGAGGCCGCATACGGCAGGATCGGAGCTCCTGGAGCTTTCGGTAGCCGATGAGGTCGGAAACAAGGTGGCGGACGTGATTTTCGCAACGATTCACGACCGCTGGGGAAACAACTTCGTGTCCATCAGGGACCAGAACACTTTCGACAAGAAGTTCCGGCAGAAAAGGCTCATGGCTTTGCTCCATCTGTTCCTTATCCACAGATATAAGGCCGGATCCATACACTATGTGAGCCCGACTGAGGATAACCAGAAGCAGGCCCAGGGTATGAAGGCCATAGGGATATACGAGGAGGTCAACACGGAGATAGGGCACATCATCGTCGCCCGAGTCAACGGCGAGAGGGTAAAGGAACTCCTCGCGTCTGACCTGACGGAGCTCAAGAACTTTATCGCGAAGAAATCCAAACCCAAGGGAAAGAAAAAAGATAAATAGTAGGGATAAGAAATAAGGTTCCGACGGGGGCCCGGAGACGACACGAAGGGTCCCCGAGGTTTTTAAATCTGAAACAGGAGGGAGTAATTTAAACGGATATGGAGCTTCTTGCCCCCGTTTTATATGCGCTGTTCCTTCTGGCTTTCGTGCTGCTTCTTCTTCTCAAGGCGAAGAATATCAAGGACTGATAAATCGTATCAGCCCGCTCTCGATTTGTACCCCTGCCTCTCGCGGGATTTCCTCAGTATATAGGATTCGTAGTCATTCGAGCATTCCCGTGAACAGCAGCCTCCAAGCTCTTCGCTGCATCTCCCGCACAGTATAACCAGATCGTCGCACAAGGGGTTTCTGCAGTTCTGATAGCGGTCCGAGCTCTCCCCGCACGCTATACAGCGGGAAATAATTTCACCCTCCGCTTCGATGTCGGAGACGAGCCGCTCGTCGAATACGAAGCACTTCCCTTCCCAGAACGTATTCGGGTACTGCTGACAGAAGTTGATTATGCCGTCCTTCAGCTGGTAGACGTCCGTGAACCCGCGGCTTATCATGTATGCGGTGGCCTTCTCGCACCTTATCCCGCCCGTACAGTAGGTCACGATTTTCCTGTTCTTTTTGTCGCTCAGTTTCTGAAGCGCTTCGGGGAATTCGCGGAACGAATCTATGTCGGGGGTTACGGCGTTCCTGAACCTCCCTACCTCCGATTCATATCTGTTCCTCGTGTCGAGTACTATGAAGTCCTCGCCGCTCTCATAGAGCGCGATGAGCTCTTCAGGGGTTATATACTTGCCCCTCCTGCTCATGTCGAGGTCCTGCTCCATGCGTATTATCTCTTTCTTGACACGTATAATGAGCTTCTTGAACGGGTGCGCGGATGCGCTCTCTTCCTTGAACGTAATGTCGGAGAACCCCGGTATGGCGGTAAGGAACATTTTATAGCCCTCTATCTGCTCCCGTGATCCGGAAAAAGAGCCGTTTATCCCCTCTCTGGCGACGAGTATCTTCCCCAGGAGCCCCTCTTTTTCGCAGAACTCCCTCTGCCCTGCCGCGAACCCCTCGGGGTCGGCTATGTCGGTAAATTTATAGAAGAGGATTATGAGTACGTGGTTCATCGTGTTTTTATCGAGTGCATATTCTGGATTTCACTGAAATAGCGTCTGATCGACGCAGAACAGAATTATAAGCGGTTCTTTGGATTTTTCAATCCGTGGCGGGTACTTGCCTGAATCCGAGACGCATAACTAAAGAAAAAGAGGGAACACTCATTTTCGGAAGTGTTCCCTCTCTTCTTTAAAGGAGGATGGAGGATGATTTTAAGTGCGTTACTTAACTTTCATTATTAATATAAAGGATGAGTCTTAATTTGTCAAGCTAAATATATTTAAGAATTATATTTCGTCTATTGTGCCGTATTCCCCCGACTGACGGATGAGCTTGCCTACGATTCCGGTCCAGCCCGTCTGATGGCTCGCGCCTATGCCCGCGCCGTTGTCCCCGTGAAAGTACTCGTAGAAATTTATGTAGCTGCTCCAGTACGGATCCGTCTGGAATTTCTCTGTGCCCCCGTAAACGGCCCTCCTTCCGGACTCGTCCTTCTTGAATATCCTGACGAGCCTGTGGGATATCTCCTTAGCCACCTCCCAGAGGGTCATATACTTCCCCGACCCGGTCGGGCATTCGACCTTGTAGCTGTCCCCCAGGTAGTAGTGGAATTTCTGCAGCGACTCGATCAGGAGGAAGTTCACGGGGAACCATATTGGCCCCCTCCAGTTGGAGTTCCCTCCGAAGAGTCCGCTCGTCGATTCCGCGGGCTCGTACGCCACTGTGTAGTCGTATTCGGCGACGCGGAACTCATAAGGGCTGTCCCTGTGGTATTTCGAGAGAGCGCGTATGCCGTAGGGGCTCAGGAACTCATTCTCGTCGAGCATCTTTCTCAGTATCTGTCTCAGCTTGTCCTGATCGACGATAGAAAGCAGTCTTCTCTCGCCCACACCCTTTTCTTCCATGGACGCGACGTTCTCCCCGAGGTCCGGCCTGTTCTCTATAAACCACTCCATTCTCTGCCTGAACCCCTTGAGCTTCACGAGCACATCGGGCTCGATCGTCTCTATCGCGTAGAGCGGTATGAGGCCCACCATGGAGCGCACCTTCAAGGGGAGGTGGTTTCCGTTGGGGAGGTGGAGCACGTCGTAGTAGAACTGGTCTTCGTCGTCCCAGAGACCGTCGTGTCCCCTTTCGGGGAGGTTTATCGCCCTAGCGATGTAGAGGAAGTGCTCGAAGAACTTGCTTGCTATGTCTTCATAGCTCGCATTGTGCTTCGCGAGCTCGATCGCTATAGCAAGCATATTGAGGCAATACATCCCCATCCAGCTCGTGCCGTCAGCCTGCTCGAGTATCACTCCCGAGGGGAGCTTCGCGTTCCTGTCGAAGACCCCTATGTTGTCGAGTCCGAGGAACCCTCCCTCGAACACGTTCTTTCCCTCCGCGTCCTTTCTGTTGACCCACCACGTGAAGTTGAGGAGGAGTTTTTGAAACACCCTTTCCAGGAAATGGATGTCTTTCCTCCCGAACATCTTGTGCTCGATGTTGTATACCCTCCATGCGGCCCACGCGTGGACGGGGGGGTTCACGTCGCTGAACGCCCACTCGTAAGCGGGTATCTGGCCGTTCGGGTGCATATACCATTCCCTCGTGAGGAGCATGAGCTGGCGCTTGGCGAAATCGGGGTCGATGAGCGAAAACGTTACGGTATGAAAGGCGAGGTCCCATGCGGCGAACCAGGGGTATTCCCACTTGTCGGGCATGGAGAGAATGTCTTCGTTGTAGAGGTGTATCCAGTTGTGGTTCCTTCCCTGCTTCCTCGACTCTGGAGGAGGGGGGTCGAGCGGGTCTCCGTTAAGCCAGTCTTCGACTACGTAGTAATAGAACTGCTTCGTCCAGAGCATCCCGGCGAACGCCTGTCTCTGTATGCTCCCGAGGTCCTCCGGCAGCGTGTACGGGCAGACCCTCCTGTAAAACTCGTCCGCTTCCTTCTTCCGTTTCGCGAAGACGGTATCGTAGAGTTTTCCGAAGGGGTCAATCAGGTTTATCGTGTCCGAAAGCCTGAGCTTAACCGTCTGGGATTTTCCCGGCGGTATAGTAAGGGTGTAATGGGCGGACACCTTTGTCCCCGTGCATTTGCTGTTGACGGCGCTCTCCCTGCCCCCGACTATGCAGTCGTTGATGCCGTCTTTTACATAGGGGCATTCGTTCGGCGAGCCGAAAACCCTCTCGAAATTCGTTTCGTTTTCCGTGAAGAGCAGCCCTCCCGGATTGTCGCAGTAGAACCACATCTTGCCGAACGCGGGGTGCGAGGCTTCTATCACCTTTAATTTTTCTTCCGACTCCGCGTACCGGAGAGAGGGTTTTTCCCCTCCCTTCCATGACCATGTGTTCCTGAACCAGAGCGTGGGGAGGAGGTGGAGCACGGCTTCAGCGGGCCCTCTGTTTGCAACGGTAATGAGAATGAGGATATCTTCGGGGGACTTCTTCGCGTACTCGACGAACACGTCGAAGTACCGGTCTTCGTCGAACACGCCCGTATCTATGAGCTCGTACTCGGGGTCGTCACGGCTCCTCTTTTTATTCACCTCGACGAGTTCGTCATACGGGTAAGCCCTGTGAGGGTATTTGTAGAGGCACTTCATGTAAGCGTGGGACGGGGTGTTATCGAGATAATAGTAATATTCCTTGACGTCCTCGCCGTGGTTGCCTTCGTCGCCCGTGAGCCCGAAGAGCCTCTCCTTCAGTATCGGGTCGTGCCCGTTCCAGAGGGCGATCGCGAAACAGAGCCTCTGGTGGTTGTCGGAGATGCCTGCGATACCGTCCTCCCCCCACCTGTATGCGCGCGAGCGGGCGTGGTCGTGGGGCAGGTATTCCCACGCCGTGCCCCCGGGGCTGTAGTCCTCCCTTACGGTCCCCCACTGCCTTTCGCTCAAGTAGGGTCCCCACTTCTTCCAGTACGCCTTTTTCTCCTGGTCCTCTCTCAGTCTCTTCTCTTCTGCCGTGAGTTTGATTCCTGTACTCATGGTGATAGGGGCTCGGCGTCTGCCGGGGTTCGACCGGCGCCCGGTCTCAGGGACGTCCGGATGTCTAAGCCCTTATATCCTCCTCTCTTATTTTCGTGTCGTCATTTCCCGTGTGCCCGGATACGCGCGGACATCACGCACTGTGTGTATTATTTTACAGCGCCGACAGCTACTGATGAATACCCGATTATTTATTATCACTCCGCATGTCAGGAAGTGGAGTCGGTTAATCGGGCAAAGTAATCATAGCATCTTTTATGGAAAGAATATAAGTCGGGTTATTAATCGTGATACCACTGTATGCAGTTCGGCCTATGGAGCGGCATGAGCCGTGCGGTGTCCCAGCCGTTGCCTGTTTAGACGGCGGATGCTTCCGCTGCGGACCGATGCGTTCGCCTGTGATGAGATTTATGAATTGGAAAAACCGGTGAAACCGAAGACCCGTGACCCTTGGGAATCGATGTGAGTTTTACTTATTCTTCTTCTTGCCCAATACAATTATCTCGGCTTCGAACCAGTGTTCGGCGTCCCGTCCGTGAACGTATCCGCTTTTCTCGTAAAGCTCGTATGCAACTCTGGCGATTTTGTCCCGCACGGATTCCTTAGCCGATGTGGATTTCTTGCTCGCGGTCTTGGGGGTCGCTACCTTTTTGCTTGCAGTCTTTTTAGGGGCTGCTTCCTTTTTGGTCGCCATCTGGCGCTCTCCTTTACCCGTAATATATAATCAAAATTTATTATTTTTATAGAAGGATATATCAATATCCGTCCGGTGTCATCTATTAATTATAAGTTTAACATGAAATTCATATATGGTTCGGGCGTGTCCCCGTTCTTTTTGCTTTCGTTCAAATTTTTAATCTCTATTTACACAACCGAGTAAGTGCACTAATAATTAAGACGAGACACCCGTGCGCAAGGATAACCGGGAGCTGATATCTAACTATGCCCGCTATATGTATTTATCGCTTAGTCCGGCGGCAAGAATGCCTGTGAGTCCCGGAGAGACCCAATAATTTCAGAAACATTCTGCTCCCTGCGCGGGCAGGTCCGCAAAGCACAAGAATATGTTTGTTCGACTGAACGTCGGAGGGCAATTAATGAGAGACGAAGCCAAGACAAAGAAGCAGCTCATCAGCGAACTGGCGGAGCTTCGTCGCAAGGTCTCAGGATACGAGGAATCGGACGAGGAGCTCTCTTTAATCTTCCGCAGTATCGGCGACGGCGTCATAATTGCCGACGGAGACCGGAAAATAATCCTGACTAACACGAAAGCCGGGGAGCTGACAGGCTGGAGCAGTGAAGAAGCAGTGGGGAAGCAGCTCGAGGAAGTCCTCCGTCTTTATAAAAACGGTAACCGCGAAAGTCTCATCGCGCCGGCTAAAGAGGTTCTCGAAACGGGAGAGAAGCTCGGACTCCCTAGGGACACTGTCCTCCTCACACGGGAAGGCTCGACTCGCTTCATCTCCGCAAGCTTTGCCCCTGTACGATACGAACGGACGGAATTCAGGGGTGTGGTGGTGGTGTTCCGCGATATAACGAGGATACGGCAGGCGGAAGAGGCACTCATAGAGAGTGAGAAAAAATACCGGACAATCGTGGAGAACAGCTACGATCTTATATACGAGGTGGACTCCGAGGGAAGGATACTCTACGTCAATCCGGCCTGCACGGAACTTGCCGGTTATATGCAGTCGGAGCTCCTCGGGAAGACCGCGTTCGATTTCATGCATCCCGAGGACTTGCCTAACGTCGTGTCGGTGTTTAAACGCGCCGTATCGAATCTCTCCACCGAGAAGGCTACTTTCAGAGGCCTGAACAAGGCCGGCGAGTATCAGTGGCTCGAATGCATGGGGAAGCCTTATATTGCGGCTAACGGAGAAATACGCGGGGTAATCATCACACGCAACATTACCGAGCGCAAGAGAGCCGAAGAGGAGCTTCTGGCCCTGAATACACTGATGAAAGCGGTGCACAGGTTCCTCGACCTCCGGGAAGTTTATAATGTCGCACTCGACATGATCACGAATATGGAGCACGTGGACATGGCCATGATATATCTCGTGGATAAGGAGAAGAAAGAGGCGGTAATCCAGGCATGGAGGAACTTCCCCGAATTTTATATTAACAGAGCCGGAAAAGTGCCATATCCCAGGGGATTGACCTGGAAGGTGATCAACAGCGGGGCAATAGTAAATATAGAAGACGCGCAGAAGGACGGGGATATCGGTCAGGCGGGGAGGGAGCTCGGACACCACAGCCTGCTCGGGATACCTATCTTTATGGGAAATGATGTGATAGGCGTTATATGGTTTCTAAGCTATGAGGAGCGAAGGTTCAGCGAGAATGAAGTGCACCTGCTTTCGGCTATGGGCGATCAGATCGCCATTGCCATAGCGAAGGCGAAGATGCTCGAAGAGATCAAGTCCGCTCAGGAGAAGCTGGTACAGTCGGAGAAGCTCGCGTCTCTCGGGCAGCTCGTATCGAGCATAGCGCATGAGATAAACAACCCGCTCACCCCTATAATGGGTTATTCGCAGAGGCTCCTAATGCGGCCCGATCTCGACGAGAAGGAGAAGAGGTCGCTCGAAATCATAAATACCTCGGCGCAGAGGGTGGCGAGGGTTATAGAGAAGCTGCTCTCGTTCTCACGGAAGTACAGGCCGCTCAGGACGTATGAGGACGTAAACAGCCTTGTGGAGCAGTCTTTAGAGTTCAGGGAGTACCAGCTCAAGCTCGAGAACATAGAGGTGGTTACGGACCTCGACAGAGGGATTCCGAAAACGATGGTCGATCCCAACCAGATTCAGCAGGTGTTTACGAATATCATACTCAATGCCGAGCAGGCGATCAGCGGATACAGGGACCGGGGACAGCTGAGAGTGACGACTAGGGCCAGGAACGACAGCGTTATAGAAATATCTTTTACGGACGACGGACCGGGAATCCCGAAAGAAGTCGTAGGGAAGATTTTCGATCCCTTTTTCACGACGAAGGAGCCGGGGAAAGGGACCGGGCTCGGACTCGCCGTTGCATACGGAATCATTAACGAGCACGGAGGCGGGATTCACGCTGCAAGTCCGGAGGGAGGGGGGATCGCATTCGTAATCGAGCTGCCGGTGCTCGCACGCGCGAAATCCCAGGGGAACGATAAGGAAGAAGAACCCTCCGACAGTCCCAGCAGGTATCAAGGGAAGAGTATATTGATTGTGGAGGACGAAGATATAGTTATCGATCTCATAAAAGGTGTCCTCGAGGGTGAGAATATAGTAATTGATTCGGCCCGGAACGGAGAAGAAGCGCTTGAGAAGATCGCATCAAACAGGTACGAGCTGATAGTGTGCGATATCAAAATGCCCAAGATGAGCGGAATCGCTTTCTATAACGAGGTCAAGGCATTGAATCCCGGTCTTGCGAAAAAGGTTATTTTTATAACGGGCGACCCGAGCAGCGAAACTATAGACTTCCTTAAGGAGACGGGAAACGAATTTATAACCAAACCCTTTAAAGTCGATAAGTTCAGGGCGCGCGTGTTTGAATTTTTAAAACCTGTTATCGTAAATAACATATAGCTTTCTTTAACCGCGTCCCCGAGCCGACGATTGTGTTTCTGCTATTTCCCGGCTGCTCCTCTATCCGATCGTCTACAGCGTTAGCTCCGGCTGCGATTTCGGGCGGCGGCTCCGAGTAATGTCGCCGCGCTGCCATTGCAAATCAGTCCTGCTTTAGCGGCACAACAAGGATGCTTGCGCGGATCTGGTGGCGAAGACTGTCCACCGTCGTACCGTGAATGATGTCGGAGATGCCGGAATGACCATGACCGCCGAGGATCACGAGATCGATGTCGAGGTCATTGATTATCCGCGCCAGCTCCGCAGCCGGGTTCCCGGTCCCTAACCGCCATTCCGCATCAAATCCCATGTTTCGTAGTTTCCGTGTGAGCTCCTCAAGCCGCCCCTGGTCGCTCAGTGTCTCCTGATCGGCGGCCTCCTGCCCCATGACCAGCGCTGCGGGGCTTTCCACCACGTGCAATAGAAATATCTTCGTGCCGCCGTTGTGCGCCATGCGCTGCGCTTCCGCGAGGAGTCTCATACTTCCGCTGGAGAAATCGATGGCCACCCCCACGCGCCTGTAGGGTTCTATCGTCGGAAGCTCGATATCGGGAGCTGCTGCAGGACCGTGCACCCCCACCCACTGCATCCTGAATTTCCGTATCCAGGGACGGAGAGTTATATATATGAGGAGGATTCCGACTGCAATGCTTACAGGTACGACGGTGAGCCCAATCGTCCAGGCACGGTCTCCGGCGCCGCTGAGCCAGCCGTGAATTTCATCCATGACCAGCTTCACATTGAGTGAGACGATAACAGCCGCCGCAATCCAGGCAAGTGAACTTAGCCAGCGGGGAGAGGCGAACTCACCCATACGGCGCTTATCGGATACGAAATGGATGAGCGGGATAATGGCGAAAGGAAGCTGTAACGATAGCATCACCTGACTGAGCACGAGGAGGGACCCCGTGGAGTTGTCGCCGAAATACCATACCGTCAGGGCGGCCGGCAGGACTGCCAAAAGCCGAGTGATTAACCGTCTGAGCCAGGGACGAATCCGGAGATTGAGATACCCTTCCATGACGACCTGACCGGCGAAGGTCCCGGTAATTGTGGAGCTTTGCCCCGAAGCGAGTAGAGCGACGGCGAAAGCGATTGGTGCAATTGACACCCCGAGCAGAGGCTCCAGAAGACGGTGCGCGTCCTTGATCTCCGCCACTTCATAGTGCCCGCTTTTATAGAAGACCGCAGCCGCCATGATAAGAATGGCAGCGTTTACGAAGAAGGCGATATTGAGGGCGAAAGCGGAGTCTATCGTGTTCCAGCGGATCGCCTGTTTTATGCTTTTACGGTCGTCTCCGATCCGTCGTGACTGTACGAGAGATGAATGCAGGTAAAGGTTATGCGGCATAACCGTTGCGCCCAGAATACCAATCGCAATATACAGAGCGTCTTTATTAGGCAGGGAAGGAGCAAACCCGCGTACAATCCCTCCCCACTCGGGCTTCGCCAGCACTATCTCGATAAGAAGACACACGCTTATGGTCGTTACCAAAGATAAAATTACGGCTTCGAGCTTCCGGATGCCGAACCGGGACAGCATCAGGAGCACCAATACGTCGAGAGCGGTGAGCAGCACGCCGTACAGGAGCGGCAGTCCGAAGAGCAGATTGAGTGCGATTGCGGAGCCCAGGACTTCCGCAAGGTCGCACGCGATGATGGCGATCTCTGCGAGGAGGTAGAGCGGGATATTGACGAACGTAGGGTATTCTTCACGGTTTACCTGAGCCAGATCGCGGCGGGCGACGATGCCTAGGCGTGCACACAGGCTCTGGAGAAGGATTGCCATTAAGTTTGACATCAGCAGGACCCAGATTAGCTGATAGTTGTAACGGCTTCCCCCGGCGAGGTCGGTAGCCCAGTTGCCCGGGTCCATGTACCCGATTGAGACCAGGAGTGCCGGTCCGCTGAATATGAGCCAGCGACGCCACCATGAACCGAATTTAGGTACATGCACCGATTCATAAACTTCCGCTAAAGAGTTCTGCTTATCGGAAGCGGAACGAAGCCTTGTCACCGAATTTTCTCCTTATCCCCTGGTTTCATGCTTTTCCTGTTTGAGTAACATAAATGTTTTTGGCCACATCTCTCGGCAGACGGTGATAGGATTTGCCTATTTTTATGGAGATGTCGCCCTCGAACGGGGATTTGTCCGTTACATGCAGCACTACCTTCGGGAATAAACCAAGCTCGGCCATAAAGCGGAGCTTTTCAGGATCATCGTCGCTTACCCGGCTGATCACGACTGCATCCCCGACTTCCGTATCGGCCAGGCATTGGTTTCTCTCGACACTTTCCATCTTTCCCTCTCCTGTGGGTATCGGGTCTCCATGAGGGTCTATTGTCGGGTATCCGAGGACGTGATCCATCCTCTTTAAAATTTCATCCGATATGACATGCTCGAGCTTTTCAGCTTCGACGTGAACCTTGTCCCATTCGAGGCCGAGGACCTCTTTTAAGAAGAGCTCCACGAGACGGTGCTTTCGTATGACTCCGATCGCTATTTTCTCGCCTTTGTCCGTAAGAACGACGCCGTGGTACGAGATGTGCTTAAGAAACTTTTCTTTGGCGAGCTTCTTAATCATGGACGTGACCGTGGCGTCCGATACACCGAGCTTCTCGGCAATGGCGGAAGTGGTGACTCTTTCCTGCCGCTTCTGGAGCTTGTAAATTGCCTTCAGATAATCCTCGATAGTCGGGCTAATCATTTAGTATCTCAAAATTATTAATTTAGACTAACCTAAATTTTAAACGAGGTTTTAATTCTGTCAAGCGGGCTTTTTATTCTTCTCTTTTCTTGCCCGGCGGGCGGCTCTCCAAATCTGCGATCGGGCATACTATCTTTAATCGAAGCGGGAGCGAGACGAATTTAATGAGTGGCCTAAAGAGAATTCGGCGTACTTCCGGTAAAATGGTAGAATCTCGGTTCTATCCTCGCTACCGGTTGATAATAAGAAGATTGAGGATGACATAATCAAGTTTCGATAAAATTATTTATAGACAGCATATATATCACATAAATGAATCTTTCGCGCGGTATCAAGAAAATAATCCTTATCACATCTTCTGTCCTGGTTTCGCTAATCCTGATAGAACTCGGACTGCGATTGATCGCCCCTGTTTTTATTTATTCACCGCTTGAAAATCAGATTGAAGATGACAAATTAGGTCGAGTAATGGATCCGGCCTTGAAGGATATTGATGAAAATGGATTCAGAAATCCCGACTCTATCGAACAGGCCGATATAGTTGCGCTCGGTGATTCGCACACATACGGCGTTAATGTTGTCTCGGAAAAATCGTGGCCCCGCCAGCTTGGAGACATGAGCGATATGACTGTATACAATCTTGGTGTCGGGGGATATGGGAGCCTGCAATATTATTATCTGTATGATAAAGCTCTCAAATTGAAGCCAAAACACATCATCTTGGCGTTATATGTGCCTAATGATTTGGACGATGTATGCAAATTGATCGACATATCGGACTATTGGCATGGATGGGCGAGAGAACACGGTTATAACGATGAGGTCTGTTTCGATTCTTCCGGGTCATTTAACGGCTTTAAGGAATTTTTATCAGGGCTCAATACGTATTGGATGGCTGCTACATTCATCAAGAGGGCATACGAGGCTACCGATCTATGGGATTCTGTCGTTATCAGAGACGAAAAGAACTCCACCCTTATAAAATACAGATCGGTCACTTCCCATAAAAAGAAAATGGACCTGAAACGGCGGCGCATTTCCCTGGGATTCGAGATAACCAAGGATATCGTCGAAGATTTCAAGAGAAGAGCGGATTTAAATGGCATCGATTTCGGTGTCGTGTTCATACCTTCGAAAGAGAGAGCATTTTTTGATTATTTAATGGAAAAAGGTTACAAGCTCCCGCCCGATTATCCCGAATTGGTCGACAATGAAAATAAACTGGTCGATAAGTTCTCGCGCTTCTTCGAGGGACTGGGTATCAAGTACGTAGACGCCAAGCCTTATGTGCTTCGGGAGCTATACGGTTCGGGGAACGTATATTCGTCAACGGACGATGGTCATCCGGTTGAAACAGGGTACAAAGCTTATGCCGAAGCTGCATACGATGGCATAATTACCAAAAATAAAAATCCCGATAATATTAAGTCAAACGGGCTGAAACCATAGCCGCCTTAAGAGAAACGACTCGCAAGTGCTTGTAAGAATTGCATCTCCGGCAAGTCCGAGCAGGCGACGATTGCAAGCGAGCGCGTAATCGACCGCCCTCCGCCAATTTTAGCGATGTTCGAGTTTGTCCGAATAACTGCTAAAAACAAATAAATAGCTTTGTACCATCATGCTCCTAAACGGCAAACCGATTAGTCGGTTGATGCCCGCCGGTATGTTGCGAGGATGAAATATTTTTTACCTGCGAGGTTGCCGACAATGTTTGATTTTGAACAGTTTTACCGAAGACGAATTCAGACTTACTTGTACGGTTTTCTGACATATGACAGGGGTGAGTGTATTTCGTCGAATCGTTAATGATTATAGGCGGTTATTTACGATTGGAACATCTTGTTTTCATAAAAACGGAGCGGCTGGAATTCAGAATGTAAAAAATAAACCTAAGGAGAAAGGAAGATGAGTAAAGCCAAATGGCTTGTTGTATTTTTATTGGCTCTTTGTATGGCCGCACCTTCATTCGCTGTTGAGTTCGGCCCCCATATCTTTCAGTGACAGGTTCAGAGGCGCTATCCTGACCGGTCCAAGGGCTATAGACGACCCCGGATTTTTTGATGTCAGGATGTTACATGCGGATATAGTTCTGCCGCATAACCTCGGGTTCGTCAGGATTGGCCGTCAGCCTTTTGACTGGGGTCTCGGAATTCTCCTGAACGGCGGCTGGGATCCTTATTCGGACTTAGGCACAATACTTGACCAGTTCCTTTATCTTAAATCATTCTCTGCCGGGTCTTCGTCTATTACCTTCGTATTGGTTTCGGACATATTCACCGGGGGTAACAGCATAGTGACCGGGCAGGGCAACGGATACGACGTAGCCGCAGCGGCTCTTATTTTTAACAATCCGAACATGATGGGCGGCAACTTCACTTTGGGCGGCCTTATCTTCCCCTATATCCATCAGAACAACATAGGAAGTATTCCGAGCTAGTGGTGTGGACGGAGGAGTCCCGCCGGACGCCGGAGCAGCAACATCAGGTATAGACCTTAGCCGTTTAACCCTTTATTCCGGTTTGATCGATTATAAAACTGACCTTTTTAGACTGGTTGGCGAGCTTCAGGGATCTTGGGGTAAAATCGATTTACCGGCTTCTCTCGGCGGCGGCAGTATCGATATCGATTCATCAAACATCGTCTGGCTGCCCGGGCAGAAGTTTATCCGAGCTGGCCGGTGAAAGTGGTCGCGGCTGAGTTCGGATGGGCGAAGGGCGATAACGGAGCATCGAGCGGTATTAACGGCGGCGCGATATTCTTTAACCCTGCCTACAATCTGGACGACTTTCTCTTCAAAAACATCATACCTAACATCTACCAGGTAGAGAGCAGCGTATTCAACGCGTACTACGCCAGGGCTTGGGGTACGGTTAAGCTGATCGACGAGGTCTCCTTTACTCCTCAGGTGCTCGTAGCTTTCAACGAAGAAACGCATAACCCGTCCGCTGCAGGGATAGGCGGCGCCGACTATACCGGTCTTAACTTGGGCACATACATGGCTACGGAGGTTGAAGGCACGCTCACGTGGCATATGTACCCCGGTGTTAACCTGGACCTTATCGGCGGCGTAGTATTCCCGGGCAGCAGCTTGGATGACTTGCTCACGCAGCAGGCTCTCAACGAGCTGGGTGCAAACGATATAGCCCCGGATAATGTAAATTACGATTCTACACCGTGGACTGTACAGGGCAGATTGATGATCTTCATAGATCAGTTTTTTAAATAGAAAATACGGCATCGGGGAGAGATGCTTTAAGCCTTCTCTCCCCGATATTATAAGAACAGCCCCTTCCCTTATCCCCTTTATTGGTTTTAAAGTTCTGAGTTAAGTCTAGTAAGGGAAGGGGATTGATATTTCCTCATGTTACGTAGCGGACGATCTTTCGATAGATCGTTTTATTAGTTGCCCCGGGCTGAGCGCAACATGATGCAGGAGAAAAGCGGCTGGATAATTTGATCCGAACAATTTTTCAAATACCGGGATATAAAAATCGGACCCGTATTTAAAGTAATAACGTGTCTTCCACGGTATCGGCTTTTCTTATAACTCTTGCTTTCCCCTCTTTTATGAGAATGACGGGCGGGCGGGGGAATATGAAAGTGCTTGACTGAGGGATATTATATGCCCCGATGTTTTTAATAATGAGCTTGTCACCCAACCGGAGTTCGGGAAGATTCGCCTTGGATATAATGTCTGTCTGAAGACAGAGCGGGCCGTAAACTGTTGTTTCCTTTAATTCGCCTTTTGGCTCCGCTACACATTCTATGTCCTGATATTTCCAGAAGGAGGTGGGAAGAAGGTTAATGCCGCTGTCGATTACTACGGCCCTTTTACCGTTCGGAATCTCTTTTACTGCGACAACTGTCGAGATTAGATTAACCGCGTTACTTACAATTGCCCGCCCGGGCTCCAGAATCAGCACAGGCAATTCGCTTTGTTTAAATCCGTTCAAAATCGGTCTGACTATGGCTTCCACATAAGGCGAGAGTAAATCGACCGTAGGGAATCCGCCTCCCATGTCGATGTATTCTATCTTGCTTCCATACCGCTCGCGTATATCATTAGCTAGGCGGACCATATTTTCAGCCGCTCTCCCGTAGGCTTCTGGCCCCTTTGGCCAGATCAGCTTGATGTTTTTAGCAGGCGTGGTTTCTTCGCCGCCGGGCTTGATGATATAACTGGTAAGGTGTATGTGAAGCCCGGTGACCCTGAGCAGCTTATTCGCCGTACATTCCCTCACAACATCGGCCGCTTCGCCGGACTCGAGGTTAAAACCGAATCTGTCCGGGAGCTGATCAATCCCGACATCCGTATTGATTCTAATTCCTATGTTAAGTGGTTTCTCGCCTCCGGAAGCGATACCTTCGAGCGTTTTGAGCTCGTCATAGTTATCGACGTTGATTAATGCTCCTTCATCGAGGGCCGATTCAAGCTCTTCTTTTCTCTTATAAGGGCCGTTAAATACAATTGAGCTTCCCGGAACGCCGAGCTTTCTTGCAAGCTCGTATTCGAAACCCGATGCTACTTCAGCCCAAGTGCCGTCGCTGTGGATAATATCGAGAATGCCGGGGAGGTTATTGACCTTATATGAGTAAGCGATCTCCACTTTAGGGTATTTGTCGGAGAATGCTTTTCGGAAAGTGTTTAGGTTTTTTTTTATTACATCTGCCGAAGCTATAAATAGAGGGGAACCGTATTTTTGAGCAAGATTGTGAATGTTATATTCATAAACCCCGTTCATGAGGAATCTCCGAATAACTTAGGCCCTGTTGTTCATAATCGGGACTCTACCCAGGGAGTATAATCGGCGGTTTGAGCAAAAAAAATACACGGATTAAGCAAACCCAGTCAATTTAGATAGATACTTAAGTCCCGAGTCGGGAAGGATTACAACAATATTCTCATTTTCATCCGATTCGTTTGCATATCTGATTGCGGCTGCTATGGCTGCGCCACTCGATCCTCCGGCCAGGATGCCTTCTTTTTTTACAAGCTTATGGACGGCATTGAGCGCATCTTCGTCAAGTACCTGGATCACTTCATCCACGTAGTCGAAGTCAAGTGCTCCCGGTATGAAATTCTTGCCGATTCCTTCGATATCGAAATCGGAAGCCGCCGTTAGAATCCCCTTTTCGAGGTAGGTTTTAAATACCGAGCCCACGGGCTCAACCCCTATTATTTTCACGCTCTTTTTCTTCTCTTTTAAGTACTTGCCCACGCCTGTTATCGTCCCTCCCGTTCCTATTCCGCATAATACCGCGCTAACTTTCCCTTCCGTATCACGCCAGATCTCGGGGCCGGTTGACTTATAATGAGCTTCGGGATTCAACTGGTTAAAGTATTGATTAACGTAAAATGCGCCCTTCTCCCGCGCTATTTTCTGAGCTACCTTATAACAGCTTCTTTCATCCTGGGGGGGAAGCCCTTTAGGAGTGAGGACTATGTCGGCTCCATAAAGCTTAATAGCCTGTATTTTCTCCTTGCTTATAGATTCGGGGAGTGTAAATATGCATTTGTAATTTTTAACGGCGCCGACAAGGGCGAATGCGACTCCCATATTTCCGGATGTGGCTTCGACGATTGTGTCCCCGGGTTTAAGAATACCTCTGCGTTCGGCATCTTCTACTATATATATGGCTACTCTGTCTTTGACGCTTCCGCTCGGATTGTAAAACTCCAGTTTCGCATAAATATCGCTTCTTATTCCCTCTGTCAAATTATTCAGCTTCACGAGAGGGGTATTCCCGATAAGACTTAAGATATCGTTTGCCGCATTCATAGGCCGCCCTTGAGTTCTTTCAAAATCTTCCCGGCTCTCCCTGTTTTCTTCTGTTCGAAGAAACGAATCAGACTCTTCCTGTAAACGCCGCTTTTGGCCTCGGATATCGCATCGGGAAGCGATTTTTTAAAGTGCTCGAACGCCCAGAGGTCGGGCCTTGAAATATTGAGTCTGATGAAGCTCGTCGCTCCGACGTCTCCGAGCCCGTCACCGGGATAAACGGCTATGTTGCGCTTGAAGAGTGCAACGGTCAGCTCCTGCGCCGTCGCTCCGGTTCCGGAAACGTCTATTACCATGGAGAATCCGTATTTAGGTTCCACGGGAATGGACACACCTTCAGTACCGCTGACTATATCCTTAATGATTTTGAAATTGCGCCTGATAATCTCGGTTGATTTTGTTACATACTCGTTGTCCTGAATAGCGGCTAAAGCTCCATACTGAGCGATCAGATTCGTATTGAGCCTCGTCAACGAAGTTTTCGTTATCAGACAAGCCCTGATTAGCTCTGAATGGCCTGCGAGAAAACCTATTCTGACCCCGGCCATCCCGTATCCGTGTGAAATGCTGAATGTGGAAACGACATTATCAGTGTTTGTATCCCTGTAGAGAGAACTCATAGGACAGTGCCGTGAGTCGGGATCGATCTGATGGGTGTCGTGTGTAATGTCGTTGATTATGACGATTCCGTGATCCCTCGCCAATTCTATAATCGCAATCAGCTCCTCTCTTGTCTGTACGGTGCCGAAAGGATTGAGAGGATCACAGACTATAATTGTCTTTGTTTTTGGAGTTATATGCTCCGCTACCTGACCGGGGTTTAATCTATACCCGTTTTCGGAATTGAGGGGGATTCTGACCGGCCTGCCGCTCGCCATCAGAATCGATGATTCGAAGTGGAAGTAGCCCGGATCGGTGATTATGACCTCGTCTCCGGGGTTGATTACCGTTTGAAGCACGTAGGATATGGCCGCCTGGCTGCCTTCCACGCCCATAACCTCGAACCCGGCGCTCCTGGCACGTCCGAACTTTATATTCGCGGCGGCATCTCGCAGAGGGTTGATCAAGTCAGGAGAGTAGGGGTTGATATTGGATTCGTCCGTGTGATTGCGCATCGCTTCGACAGCGCTTCGGGGAGGTCCCGCATAACAGGTCATCCATCCGAAGTCGGCCCATTTGCTTTTATCCAGATCTATCCTCCCTTCGGAGTATAAATCTGCCGAATCGAGACCCAGTATATTTATCGCGTCGCGGTATGTCATGTAATTCCACATACCGTGAGGGCTCTCGATGACCGATTTAACCCTGTCGGACAGCAGATTGTTCGGAAAAGCGGAACTGTCACGGCTGGCTTCCCAGCCGAGCACAAATCTTTCTTTTTTCATTCGTTTCTCATCATAGCGGATAGTCCGTGCGTGCCCGAATTTAGTTCCTCATCAGCACAACGGCGTAGATCCCGTAGGGATCCATGGTTACTTCAGGATCTTTGAACCCGGCTTCCAATGCCCATCCTATCACGAGCTCTTTGGGGCGTAGGTGCCATACGCACCGTTCTCCATCCTGGTTTATCAATGTTCTTGCAATTAGCTCGATTTGCTCGTTCCGGGTCTGTACGTTAAAGAGGAGCGCTCCGGGGTTCACGATGTCTTTTAACTCATGCAAATGTTTCTTTATCAATCCGTCTTCGTGAATAATCCCGTAGAGTCCGGCTTCGATTACGAGGTCCGGACGCGGGGAAATCCGCCTCAGGCTCTCCGGGTCGAGGGCATCTCCGACTTCATAACTCACACTCTCTTTCAGACCTAAGAGTCCGGCCGCTGCCTTGCTCTCGCGGATGGCGCTTTCGCTGACGTCCCGCAGCAGAACCTTTATCTTTGATTTTCTTTCTTTGAGCACATCGTATATATAATCGGCCTTGCCGGAAGCCATATCGACGATAAATGTCTCCTTACCGCTTCTCTCCTCGAGGTAGCTGGAGATTATATCCTTCTGGATCTGTTTCACCGCCCGGAAGGCTTTACAGGTGGTCTGGTCAAGAAACGCTGCGTCCAGAGCTTTACCGATGTAAGATATTCCTTGCGGCTTATCTTCATATATATAATTCATAATCATTCCCGAATCGAAACCGTGCCTGAAACCGATTCTTATCCCGTCGGATAGCTGGCCGATCGTCCTCAACAAAAGAGATATGAGATAATAGTAGTATTTTTTAGGCCGGTACCAGGGCAGGGGCTCCCGGAGCTCCTCAAAACCCGGATTTTCATCACGCCGCATACCATTTTATCTCCTCGTCCTCTCTGTCGGCGTAAATTTTATCGGCCACCATTTTGACTTCTTCGGCGCGCCTTTGTTTTTCAGGAGTGCCGGAGTTCAGCTCAAAATATTTCTCAAGGTAACCAAGATGTGCTCTCACGTCGTTTCGGACTTCTTCGATTACCTTCTGGCTTTTCGGGTCCGCTACACCGTGGTACAAATCGAGCAAAGAAGAAAAGTGTATTAGAGAACCCCACGCATAGGCGAACTCGTCGAACGGGTCGTTATAGGACTCAAGAATGTCGTATATCCTCTGCCCTATTTCGGGAGGGGCATAGGTCTCGGGCTTCTCTCCCAGCTCTCTTGCCCTGTCGCGAAAGAGCTTCGCATGCTTGGCGTTGTCGGCGATAATTCGTGCAGCGACGAGTTTGGTATCGAGGTCCTCGATAAATTTCAATTTCCCTCCGAACAGGTCCACCCAGGCGAGCATTCCGTACGTATGCCTGCTGAATGCTTTTGCAAGTCGTTTAGGGTCTGAAAGAACTTTTTTTAATTTATCCGGGTTGCGTATGCTCATATTCTTTAATTTCAGTGTTTTTTATGATCTCAGTACATCTTTTTTAAGATATTCAAAATTTTTTCGTCACCTTTTGCAGGGACTTCCCAATCGACCTGGACCACTTTTACGCCCTGGGCTTCAAGCGCGTCTTTGAAAATATCAAGGCCGATGTTTATCGCCCGTATCTCCTGATCGACTATGCTCGGAGCATTCTGAGCGCTCCTGGATACTGAGGATGAAACCGATTCCTCCATCTCGGAGAGCGCCTGATCAGCCGCTTCTTCTGACCGGGCTTCAACCACCATTACGAGATCGGATCCGTTTGCCCGGTCTATCTCTTCGGTCAGGAGCCCCGCATCCTTAAGCGCGAACTTGGCTTTGTCCGTCGCCATTACTGCAACTGCCTTCTTCACGTCTTCCTTGTCCGCGATGCTCTTCGATATCCTCATGAGCCGGAGCGCGTCCTGAAAATAATTCTTTTTTATAATGAATTTCAACACTAAATATATCTCCCGTGTTCTCGGTTGATGTAATATTTTCAGGTCTCGGCCTTAACTGTCTCGTATTCAATCGGACAGGACTTTACAACCGTGTTGCTTACAAAACAGTACTTTTTTGCAAGGGGCATGATTTCATCTAAATTATGCTGAGGGAGAGAAGTTATTACTCTCACAATAATTCTGTTAAAGATGAAGTTTTTTATGTCCTTATCTCCGAAAACCTTGACACTGACGTCGTCGAGTTTGATTTTCTTGTTCTTTGCCGCATAAACGAGCGCAAGGCAGAAGCATGTAGCTATTGAGCTGAGAAAGAGCTCGGTAGGCATCATTCCCATATCGTCACCGCCAAACTTAGGAGGCTCGTCATTTTCGACCCGGAACTGCCGTGCTGTGACCTCAACCTGATATCTTTTCTTCCAGACAGCTTCGACCTCTAACATAGATCCCTTCCGCCGGATATTCTAATCAATTATTTCGCTCCCTTAAAATCCTGTTATAGCATTCGATATGATTGAGCGCTGCGCTCTCCCAGCTGTACATTTGCGCGGTTTTTTCTCCGTTATTTATAAGCCGCGACCTTAGCTCGGAACTCTCCAGAACTCTCGCAATCTGGTGAGCCAGCGCCTTGTAATCGTTGGGAGAAATAAGCACTGAATTCTCTCCGTCCTCGAGAAATTCCGTCATGGGTTCTATGTTTGATGAAATGACGGGAACCCCGGCTGCCATTGCCTCGAGCAAAACCAGTCCCCATCCCTCCTTTATCGAAGGGAATACAAATACGTCGGCTGCGCTGTAAAGAAGAGGCATTTCGTCTCCCGGAATCCTGCCCAGTACGAAAATGTCTTTATCCGGCTCTAAGCCGAGTTTGCCCAGTTCGGCAAAAAACTCTTCACGATAAGCTCTGTAGTCGAATAGAGTCTCCCCGCCTCCGATCAGCCATACCAATTTCTCTCCCTTCGCTTGGAGATATGCTCTTACGATATTAAATGCTTTAAGCGCAGTTATGCTGTTTTTGCGGGGCTCGATACCCCCTATGCTTAACATCACGTTACTGCCTCTGACTGCAAATCTTTCTTTGGCTTTCTCCTTTATTTTTGTACCGCGGCCGGTACTGTATGTTTTAAAGTCGACTCCGTTATTGATGACCGTGGAATTAAGGGAGTATTCGGTGCGAAGCTCAGTGTCCCAGAGCTTGCTTACCGAGATGACATAGTCGGGTTTCACTATGCTCTTCGCCTGGCATTCGATGAGTGAGTCCGATGTAAAATCATCTATGTGGTGAACCGTTCGGACATAGAATTCAATCAGACCCGCGTCACGAAGATTGAGAAGAGCATTTGCCGAGATGCAATCCTCCGCGTGGAGGATATCGTGATCCAGATCCGCTCCGGCCAGGTAGGAGGTATAGATTCCGATGTAGTCTTTTATTTTATCGTCTATGCTTTCATAATTTTTTCCGGGGCAGGGGATGAGGGTGTAAGGGACATTTACCTTCCCCGAAAAACCGTTACCGGAAGATAGGGCGTAAACGTGTACCTTGTGGTTTAAGCGTGCCAAGCCCTCAGCCAGATTTATGGTGTGCGTGACCCCGCCTCGCGGCTTTGTCGAGTATGTGAGTAGCGCAATATTAAGCGGTCTCATGTAGTTCCCTGAGTTCGATTCTCGAGATTAAAAATCTGAGTCCGTAACAAATACCGATGGATATATCCGCCCCTGACGTCTCTCCCATCCCGATCAGTGTCCTTGATGCTTTCGCAACATGGTCGGGGCTTTGCGTGAAAACGCTGCATATTAAATCTATAATTGCGGAGGGACCCTCTCCGTGCGCGGCTTCGTTCAGGAAGCTAACGCTGTAGATAGTGGTTTTGCTCTTCGCTATTCTAAGTATCTCTTCCGAAGCCTTGTTATAAAAGCCGAGCACGGCTGTATCATTTTTGTTAAGTATCCGTGAGCCCAGCTGCAAGCTCAATATAAGGCCGGCCAGAAAATCGTCACACGAGGGTGTGAGCCCCGGCCCAAGTCCGAGAATTGATTCTGCGTTCCCGGTTATGGATTCGAGGTCGCCTGAGAAAAGTCCCCACATAAGCCTTTCGATGTATGGTCTCGCCTTCTCCGAGACCGTAGGCCTCTGCTCCTTCAGGAACACTTCCATAGGCCCGTAGAGCTCGATATTTTCAAGAAGCGGGACGAGCCCCTCCCTCGAGGGGCATGTGTAAATGACGTCGTGCAGTACTCTCAGGTTTAAGTTTATTTCTTCAAGGCTCAAGCGTGCGGTCAGCTCCGAGAACTTCGGCGGATACCAGGTGGAAGCGTTCGACAGATTGATGGAAAACCCGTTTTCCCGAGTGCTTAATTCGCTTTCACTTATTATTATTTCTGTTCCTTCTTTGATGTTAAATGACTTGAAGCTCAGGCGTTCGGGTTTATCAATCACTATTGAAGTTGGGCTTATGTACTCTTTATTATCTATTACTTTGATAAGCGTGTTGCCGCCGCCTGTAATATAAATCGCATGTTCAAAAACACTTTGCACTACTGTTTTACCCTTCGAGTCTTTTAGCGTGTTTAATACTCTGTATCCCATCGCCTCCGCTTCTAATGCGGCGGAGTGTTTTTTTTCTTCCATATTCGTTTGGCAGGATGTTATGAAATAAAAATTATCTAATAGTTCTCACCGATTGATATAAGCTTTCAATGCTTAGCATCTTCCGAATAGAGCGGATTGGGGTCATTCAATTATATTTTTTCCAATGCGGACGCTTGCCTCCGGGGTATGAGGTGTAGAGAATAATTTTTCTCCGGACACTCCAGGGAATTATCAGATAAATCGGAACAAAAATATTTCTCCAGAAAAAAGGAATGATTCCCCCTTCGCGGTAAGGCTTTGCACAGGCCTCGGGGTATTGTGATATCATTCGGTCGTTGGCGGCTTCAAGCAGGTATTTCTCCGCGTTTTCTCTCAGCCAATGTCCAAAAGCCATAGTCTATTCTCCACAATCCGCTCGTTCTATGAACCCGGCGCCCGGATTAATTCGATACGAGCCTCGAGTTAATTTCGTTTTGCCAGGCCCGCCTGTGCCGCTAAAGCGATCGGTTCCATCAGCGCTCCTATAGGAGGTGAATAAACGTTCTCCATCCACGCCAGTTCTTCAAGCTTTACGCCGCGCTTTATAACGAAAGCGAGGAAGTCCGCTCTTTCTTTAATCCCTTCACCGCCCGACATCTGAGCGCCCATTACACGGTGCGTATCGGGGTCGGCAATGAGCTTTACCCTAATCCTGCTTACTCCCGGGTAGTATCTCGCTCTCGAGATTCCCACGGCGAAGGCTACGATATGCGGAATTCCCAGGGCTTTGTGCAATGTTTCTCCGAAGGATACTCCGCCGATCTGAACCTTGCCGCCCACCATGCCCCAGGGGATATATACAGGATCGTACGAACGGTCATCGCCGGCTGCGTTAGCGGCCGCGACTCGCCCCTGAGAGTACGCGTGGCTCCCGGAGAGTCCCTGTATAGGAATGTCCGTGACGCCGTGTATCACTTCCGTACAGTCGCCCGCGGCAAATACGTCTTTTGCGGATGTACGCATGTGGTCGTCAACTATTATTCCGCCCGTCGCCCCGATTTCTATACCGGCGGCGCGGGAGAGGTGATTGTTCGGCTTCTTAGGGGCCGCGACAACAACTACGTCGCACTCGATTTCCCCCGAAGTGGTGACCACTCTATTAACTTTTCCGTTAGAACCCTTAAACTCGAGGACCTTGGTTCCGAAATGAAGCTTCGCTCCCAGCTCTTCGAGGGATTCTTTAACAGGCTCCATAATGTCCGGATCCGCGACCTCCGACATGAGCCAGGCCCCTTCTTCGACCAGGTGGGTCTCAAGCCCTCTGTGTGCCAGGTTTCCGGTCATCTCTATGCCGAGCGGGGTTGCGGACACTACTACTATTTTTTTAATCGTGTCGAGGACCTTATCAAACTCCATGGCGCGTCTTATGTTCTTGACGTAATGAATCCCCTCCATTTCGATACCCGGGATATCGGGTACGTCGTATTCAAATCCCGTGGCAATTATTAAGCGGTCCCACCCGAACGTCTCGGAGCCGACGCTCACAGTCCGATTTTGAAGGTCGATACCCGTAACCTTTGTCTGAAGCCGGAGATCGATCCCTATACTGGCATAGTGTTCCGACGTTTGGAGGAACAGATTCTTGAAATCAGGGATTTCCCGTCCGTGGACGAAAGGGATGCCGCAGGGACTGTAAGCAACGTCCTCGAACTCTGTAAAGAGTGTGACTGAGGCACCGGGTGCCAGAGACTTTGCCGTTGACGCTGACGAAATTCCTCCGGCGCCTCCGCCTATAATCACGATTCGTAAATTATCTTGAGCCATTTATTTTACCTTTAAGTTTATTGTCGATCTTGCTGCACATACTCACAACACGAAAGCCGGTTAACTAACTCTTATGGGCTTAATTAACTTTTTGAACTTCACATTTTTGGCTGCGGCCCTCTCAAAATCAGGAAGCGCCGAGCATTCACCGCAGCTCACGCAGCCGGCAAGGCTGCTTTTAGAAGCCCTGTCATACTTTGCGAGTATCTCAGCGGCCTCCGTATATACGTACTCCATTACTTCCGGACTCGGCGGCTTTACGTGCTCCATCGGAGTTCCCGCCACCGGTCTGAAAGGAACTATGAAGGGATATACTCCGATTTCGGCGCATAGCGCCGTACCATCTATTACCGATTCGAGCGTTTCACCGAGACCTACGAGTACGTATGTGCTTACCTGCCACCTTCCAAAGACATTCACCGCTTCCTTCCATGTCTCGATATACTTATGAAGCCCGATCCTCGCTTTGCCCGGGGTTATTTTTTCAAAAACCTCGGGGTCGAAGGTTTCGATATGGACACCCAATGAATCAACGCCAGAATCTTTTAAGCGCCTGAGCCAGGAGAGGTCTTCAGGGGGAATTATCTGCAGCTGGATCGGTATCCCCGTCGCCTGTTTTACCTCGGAGCATATCTCGGCGTATTTGCTTAAAGCTTTCTCCTCGTCGGGTGAGACGCCCGAGGTAAAGACTATATTAGTGATCCCGTCCAGTTCCTTTGCGAGCTTGATGGTCTCGACCAGGCTTTTGGCGTTTTTAAACCCGACCGTGCTTCTGTCTTTGAGTGTAATCTCTATACCGCAGAACTTACACCTTCTGTCGTCCTGCCAAAAGTCACAGGTTTGAAGCAGCGTCGTGGCAAATGTAGTCGGACAATGAAGGAGCCCGATCTTTTGCATGGGTATTCCGGCGGACGTTATGTGCCCGTGAAATTTTGCGCTGCCCATGAGCTCTACCTGAACGAGCGCAACGCCGTCTTTGAATATCCAGTACTCATTGTTTATCTGATCGAGGTAATAAGGAGAGGAATCGACGAAATCCCCGACAACGGGAATATTTGCCTCATTGTCGGGAAGTATCTTCAGATGGATACCTCCGGTGGGTCCGGCTCCGCCGCTCCGTATGCCTTTTGTATCGGGAATTCTTAGACCTAGACTCTGCAATTCTACCTTTAGGGTTCTCGGGTCCATTTTAGCCCCCTGGCACTAGCATTTTATTTACACAACAATCTTCCCACAGCTTATCTATCAGACAAACTTTCGTACTGCCGTATTAATGCCCCGGATCGCTCTTACTCTTTATTAAGAGATATAAAGAGTATCAGACAGTCCAGGTGCTAAACATCATAGCGCCGGCTCTGTGATGCTCGATCACGATATCCAGTATGTCGGTCGGATGAATCGGTATTACTCCTTCGAGAAAGTTCGATTCATTCTGTCCGAGCAGCGCCGCTGCGGAAAAGCGGCAAGCCAGTACTTTAATTCCCTCGCTGAGCATCCTGTTAACAAGATTAGGATACAGCTGGATTCCCGCTCCGTAGCCGTCGTCTCCTACATTCGGCCATCCCCTGTATACGGGTATTCCTGAAGCAGGACCGTAGAAAAGAACGGTCGTGTCGTACCCTTTTTTCTTGGTTCTGATAGCTGTGAGCATGTTGATGCCCGCAACTGAACCTTCATAAGGAACCGAGTGTATCAGGAAAAGAGCCTTTTCACCCTCTTTGGCTTTATGGTCGGGGTAAAGCTTTTCCTCGTAATTGACCAATGCCTTTCCCTTAGTGGGCCTATCCGCTTTAACTCTATCTACTGCCATGATTACTTACCTCCTGTAGTTTATTTGGTTTTCAGGACCCGGACAAATTAATGGCCGGATATTCTTGTTATCGTTGGAAATTTTTGTACATTTCCGATACCGCCGGGATTTTCTTTTCTACTTCGAATGGTGAAAAGAACGTATCTATTACCCCGGTTTCGTAGTCCCGTTCCGGGAAACCCATCTGTCCTCATGATATTATATATAACAAGTAAATTCAATCTTATATTCACTCCCGAACCCGTATTATCAAAGACCGCTCATCCGTGCTTATCTCATCAGTGCTTTTTTACAACAGCTCAGTGAACTATTTCCGTCCCCCCTTCGCCATTGAGCGCCTCTTCAATGCTCTCGAGCGAAGTTATTATTGTTTTCTTTCCGCCTGAACGCAGAAAATTTATTGCAGCTTCAATCTTTGGTCCCATGCTGCCCGGGGGGAAATGTCCCTCGGCAAAGTAGTGCTCGGCCTCTTCCAGAGTCATTTTCGAGAGGCTTTTCTCCTTGGGTGTCCCGTAATGGATGGCAACTTTGTCTACGGGTGTAATTAACAGGAGAATTTCCGCGTTAATGAGGCTCGCAAGTCTCTGTGCGGCGAAATCCTTGTCGATAACCGCGGCCACCCCCTTAAGCACACCCCTTTTATCCCGTATTACCGGGATGCCCCCGCCGCCGCACGCAATAACCACATAATTATTGCTGGCCATCTTTGTTATCTCGTTTTTTTCGACTATATCAATCGGTCTGGGCGAGGGGACTATACGCCTGTATCCCCTTCCGGAGTCTTCTTTCATCACCCAGCCCTCTCTTTTTTGAAGCACCTTCATTTCCTCTTTGCTGAAAAAAGGGCCTATAAATTTTGTAGGATTCTTAAATGCGGGGTCGTTCTCCGAAACCACGACCTGTGTGATGAATGCCACAACGGATCGGTTGATCTGCTTTTGAATGAAAATGTTTTTCAGCCTTTGCTCTATCATGTAACCGATCTGCCCCTGGGTCATGGCGTTGCATACGTCTAGAGGCATGGGCGGGATTGTTGAGGACAGAGATTCCTGCTGCATTAAAAAATTTCCCACCTGCGGACCGTTCCCATGTGTAATTACAATCTTGTAACCCATATCGAATAGTGCAATGATCTTCCTGCACATCTCATCCGTTTTAAGTATCTGCTCGGTATACGTGCTCTTGCCTGTATGACCCATAAGAGCATTTCCTCCGAACGCCACAACTGCCGCTTTCATGTTTCTCTCTCCCTTAGATTCCAATTTCTATCTTACCCCTGGCCGCGATCCATCCCGCGGCTCTTGAGGCAAGGGCGTTTGTAGGAAGCACCATAACTCCTTCCGCCCTCAGCTTTTCTTCCTGTTCGTTGAGACCCTGCGGATCTTTCTCCGTACCGCAGACGTGAGAGACAAATGCGAGCTTGCGCCCTTTTTTCATTGCCGCTTTTTTTGCCTCTTTTATGGCGGGTAAAAGGTCGCCCGCCGGATCCGGACTCGCAACATATCCCAGGACTATGTCAAACAGTATCACGGCCACATCGGACCTGGCTGCCTCGTATATCAGCCTCTCGCTCCTCAAATATGCGTCTATCATCGGGTGCGGGCGTCCCACGGTGTACTCTTCTTCCCCCAAATCCAGGCACGTATGGCGCTCGCTCCGATGAGAATCCTTAAGCTTGTAATCTTTGTTAAGCGGAGCGTTCGAATAGATATTGCCCAGAATCGGCTTAAGAACCTGCTGAGCCTCGTAGCAGAGGGTGCCGCCCGAGAATAATCCGCGAAGATATCGCTGCCCGGGACCCAGGGATTTAATGTGTTTATCCGCCTCTTTTTTCCAGTTGACGTTTATACCCGACTGTTTACCGTTCCTTTGGGCTAACCTTAATGCGCCGAGAGCCGCGGCTTCAAGCGTGGAAGCGAAGAGCAATCTCCCGTTTCCCTCCTTTATTTCACTGCCCAGAAAACAAATTACCGCGGGCTTCTTCGAGCGATTGATCGTATTCAGAATTTTCTCCGCTACATTCGTTGAAGGAGGTTTCGATATGAGAACGAGCAGTTCTGTATTATCGTCCTTTTCAAGCAGGCCCAGCGCTTCGAGTGTCATTATGCCGCCTACTTCTTCCGATAAATCTCTGCCGCCGACTCCGATTGCGTGTGATATGCCCGATCCCGAATTATTGATGAGACAGGTAACTTCCTGAAGACCAGTTCCGGATGCTGCGACTACTCCTATCGGGCCGCGGTTTAAAACGTTTGAGAATCCGAGCCCTACGCCATTTACTACGGCTGTGCCGCACCCCGGCCCCATTACCAATAATCCCTTTTCCCTCGCCCGTTCCTTCAGCTCTATTTCTTCCTCAATCGTCAGATTGTCGCTGAATAGAAATGTATGCAGCCCTTTCTCGATGGCTTTCGCGACTTCGAGCTTGGCGAACATTCCGGGTACGGAAACGACAGCAAGATTAGCTCCCGGTATGGCACCGTAAGCGGAATCCAGGTTTTTGTACCGTTTCTTTGATCCGGAGCCGGGCTCCTCCGGCGTGAGCAGCGAATCCAGCCGCTTCATTGCGTCCTTGCCTATTTCCTCGGAGTCGGCCTGGACTGCGACAATCAGATCATTAGCCGTAGCCGATTCCGGAATCTCTTCAATTAACCCGGCTTCTTTGAGCATGCCTAAATTCGCTTCGGTCGCCATGATTGCCGAGGCCTTTTTTACGCCGGGAATGGCAGAAAGCTTCTGGCTGATCTGCATGAGCTTCATTGAATCCTGATAATGATTTTTTTTAACCGTGTTTACAGTTGCCATTAGCTTTAAACCCTTATCTTGATCGAACGCTTTGCAATCTCCTCTTACTAAGCGGCCAGATGGTAATTTTCTCCGAAAGCCCTTAGCGCATTCGTAAAACACTCGTAAGGCGCGTGCACGATTCCTGCTCCGATCTGCCCGGCGCCCGAGCTCTTGTGCACAACCGCGCTGTTTATGCTGGGCAGGATTCCGGTCTCGACAACTTTCCTTATATCTATTCCCGTAGGGGTTCCTTCAAAGTCCAGAGACGGTATGCCGAACTTGGAATTTTTCGCCGATGTGATTTGCCCCATCTCTTTAGTTATGTTTACGGATTCCTGGAATCCTCCTCCCGCAAATGAAGCCATGGAAGGAGCCGCCGCGATGGCGAATCCGCCGAGTCCCATTGTTTCGATAATGGAGCTGTCGCCTATGTCGGGGGCGCCGTCCCGGGCGCCGTAGCCCGGATTGTAAAGCGCGTCGAGCAGGTATGGGGCGGGAGCTGTAAACCAGCTGTCACCGAGGCCGCTCACCCTAACTCCGAATTCCGTGCCGTTTCTGGACATCGCCGTAACTAATGTGGAATTTTCTATATCTCTTGCGGCATCCATGGCCAGCTTGCAGGCCGTCATCGTGATATTCAGGAAGAAGTGGCTGTTTCCGGCAATAAACCTGTAGGCCTGTATAGATTGTTCTCGTGGCAGCTGAAGAGAAAAAAGAGGCTCGGTTATGGTTTTCAAAAACAGGTTCGTCGAAGCGGCATGGCGGTTATGACATTCATCCCCCATCTGAATACCCTGAGCCAGGATACTCCAGATCGGAATACCGCCGGTATTCGCGATTACTTCTTTCATTACCGGAGCGAAATTATCTCTTATGAACCTGAGCCTTTTGATCGTTTCTTCCTCGACCGCTCCGAACCAAAGGACTTTGCCCCCGCCCTCATTAAATGTGGAGTACGCTCGTTTACCGCCGGTCAAATTCTTCGTGATAATTACAGGCATCGAAGGGGAAATGATTCCCGTCATGGGGCCTACCGAGTCGTGATGATGATTCGGCGATAGCTTTATTTTTTTTGATCTCATCAGCTTTTCCGCTTCACTTTCGTCCCGCGCGAGATTTTCAAATATTAAAGCTCCCCTTACCGCTCTTTTCATGGGATCACACATGGATTCCCAATCGATCGGAGGTCCCGAATGAAGTATTGTATTTGGGGTCATGCCGGGGATTACGTTGAGCGCGGTATCGACACCGGCAAGAACAGGTTCCGCGGATAATATTCTCTCTATGGCCAGAGCGTTTGCTTCATTAATAAGCTCAGCTATATATTTGACTCTATGTCCTTTCAATTTAGCTCCGGCCACTGGCTCTCTTCTCTGATCGTTTCAAGAGGGCGGCACTGCGAGTATCCATAGCAATTTCGCCTGCGTATCGCCTAAATTCTTCCACTTATGATTCAGATGCGTCCTGAAATGGAGGCTGTCTCCCGGACCGAGAACATAAGATTTATCCAGAACTTTGAATTCAACCTTGCCTGTCAGGCAGTAGACTAATTCTTCGCCTGCGTGCTTCATGGCTTCTCTGCCGCTCGATGCCCCTATACCGACCACCGCATACGCAGCGGTCATAATAAAGTCTCCGTACTTTTTTGCCGATATAGCTTTTAAATCGAGTCCTTTTTTAAACGTCAGTATCGGCTCTCTCTTGCTGGAAGGTACCAAAACGACGTCTTTGTCCTCAAGTTCTTCCTCGATGAAATGGCTGACCTTCTTCCCGAGTGCGTCCGAGATTTTCATCATTGTAGTGATGGTTGGTATGATGCCGTTTGACTCTATCTTATGAATTGCCGCTGCGGATATGCCCGACCTTCCCGAAAGGTCTTTCAGAGACATATTTTTTTCAGTTCGAAGCGCCTTTATTTTCTCTCCCAGCTTGGAAACTATGTGATCAATCTGGTTTTTCTCTTTATTCATTACCCACCTGTGTCGAGATAGTTCCATTAAGACCTATTAATGTTTTTTTATTGAAATCCCAAAAGAGCTCTTTATCAGATTCGTTATTGATAAAAAAAACATTTTTCTCCGTCGTTACCGTTCCTATACGCTCGCATGAGAGGTTCATTTTGTGGAATTTGTCTTTAACTATGGATGTTTTATCGGGCCTGAGTGACAGGATGAATCCGAAACTAAGGAACGTGAGCAGCCATTCGCTTAAAGGAACCTCAAATGGCCTGGGTATGGTGTCTATGTTGATTACCGCTCCCTTACCGGAGCTTTCTAGAAGCATAAGGATGGAACCGATAAGACCCGCCATGCTTACGTCCTTGGCGGTATCGGCTGTCCCGTCCTCGGCGGTCTCGGAAATCGCCTCTAATTGCTTTATTGCTTCACTGCCTTCGAGCATGCTTGAGGAATCCCAGAAGTTGAATCCCGAAATGAATCTCCCTTTTAGATTACATATAAAGACCAGATCGTCTCCCGCATGAGCGCTGAAGCTGGTGAGCAGCTTTTTTGCTTTGCCGAGTATAAACACGGAGAGTGACGGGCATTCTGCATCCTGGGATATGTGTCCTCCGACCACGGGCACGTTATAGCGTGCGGCATTGTCTCTGATGCCGCGGAGAGCCTCGTTTGCGTTTTCCGAGTCACTGGAAAAAAGAACGTCTATGATGGCTACCGGGCGTCCGCCCATGGCATAGATGTCATTTACGTTGGTGAGAACGGATGTACGTCCCGCGAGATACGGATCGGATTCTAAGAGGGGCTGATATACCCCCTCGGCCGCGAGGAGCAGGTAACCGTCTTCGGATTTTATAGCTGCCGCATCATCGCCTAGTAATATTTCGTTTCCGTCTATCTGGCAATTTTTCGGGAAATAGTTCCAGACGTCTCTTATCGCCTGTTTCTGAAATAATCTTGCGGAGGACTGTAGGCTTTGAATTAACTCCTGCATAATCTCCCCTCAGTCGGAATCCAGATCAGCTTCCATCAATTGGTGAGGGAAGCCGTGATACACTTCAGGCTCGCCTATCGGCGTCCAGCCTAACCTTATGAAAAATCTCACATTTTGAGGCTGAACATAGGCCAGAAATTTTTTGCATTCACCCGATTTCATAGTCTGTACCGCAAATTTTACAAGTCCTGCGCCGACACGTCCGTGACGATAGCCGGGTGCGACACTCAGACGACCGCCAACCCAGGTATCACCCTCTTTTCTATAACACCTGACTGCGCCTACTACCTCACGGTCCGGAACCTTTACCGAGACTATATGTATGACCTTATGAAAAGGATCGGTGTCATATTTGTCGATATCTGTTTCGCTAAAAATCTTCTGCTCTTTGACGAATACATCGTGGCGCAGACGAAAATAATCATCCAGTTCCTTCTCATCTTCGGCAATTTTAAAAATCAACTTTTCCAACAGACCTTCACTGGGGACCGTCTACTATACTTGATATTTTATCAACTTTAGTAAACGAAGTCAAGCGATTTTTCGCGGTCTTTCTGCATCGGAAAACAGGGATTAATCGGCTAAGAAACATTATTCATATTCAGGGGCGCATTCGGTCGGGCAGCAAAAAACATAATGACTGCGGATCGTTATTTATAATGGGATCAGTCGTTCGCACCGTATTCAAAATTAATGTTGACTATCAGGGTAATATTTCCTAGAATATATAAAATATAAACTATAGGAAATCCGAATGCCTATCTATGAATACCACTGTCCCGAATGTAAAAAAGATGTCAGCATATTCTTCTTAAGTTTTTCCGATGCCCGAAATGAGGCCGCTATTTGTCCTGAATGCGGGTCTAAAAAGCTGGAAAGAATCCTTTCAAGCGTCTCGGTAATTAAAGAAAGGCCGGCCGGCCCCCAAGTAGCTAAAACTGCACAAAATATTTCAAAAGAGGATGATTCGAAGGAGCTGGCTGGCACTATGAATAAGGCGGCCCGCGAGTCATCCGCGGATTACGGTGACGATTTTAAAGAAGTGAAAAGCCGTTTGGAAAAGGGCGAATCCGCTACCTCTATAGAGAAATCGATGCGTAAACGGGTAGGGGAGAGTATGCAAACACATTGAGAACAAATGCTTTTACCTTTTACAAAAGGATATTACACCCAAGGAGGGCGTAAATATGAGTATAGTAAAGAGAAAAAAGGTTTTCGATAATCACTCGCACATAGGGCCGGTACCGGGATATGCGTATTACGGACTGCCCCAGGCGGTGAAACCGACTACGGACTATCAAACGACCGCTGAGTATCTGAAAGGAATGGACAACCACGGTGTGGGCCGTGCTCTTGTAATGTCCAACTACGGCTATCCCGATTCGGCTCAGCCGTTTACGCTAAACCCGCTCGTCGGGGAGAGCGTCCAGTCGACCGACCGCCTGCTTGGGCTCATTTGGGTTTCAGCTCTGCCTAAAGACAAAGAACGCACAACCGAAGCGCTTAAATTAATAGGCGAGAAGGGGTTAGTGGGATTAAAGACAACCTGCCTTCTGGGCGGGACGTTCGACCCGGCGCAGTGGGACCCGGAATCAGCCGCGCTATGGAATACGATACTGGATGCAGCTGCGGACAACGATATGCCGTTTCATATCCACACGAGTCCGGGAGGGGGTTCGGATATTGATAATGCCCTCGCTCTGATTAAGCAATACGGCAAGCGGGTCAAGATCCATGTCGTACACATGGGCGGCGGTGTCAGCGGTCATATAAAGTTCGTGCCCAGATTCTTTGACCTGGTAAAAGAAGGTTATAAGGTCTATACCGATTCTTCATGGGCGGTCGGATTCGGATCGGCATGGCTGCTTAAGGAGATAGAGGAGAGAGGGATCGGCGGAGACCGCTTTCTTTTCGGCTCCGACATCCCGTGGAGCGACTTTGCGTCTGAGTACTGGAAGATCGAGGGCGCGGAGATCTCGGAACAATTAAAAGAGGATATTTTCTGGAATAATGCGGAAAAGCTTTACGGGAAATTCTGGTAATACAGTTAGTAGGTTTTTTCAATAATTGCC
>CAVPJU010000002.1:0-126548 GCA_963705505.1 uncultured bacterium | reverse complement strand
AGAGAAGAATTTGAACGGACAAATAAGGCAATTGATGATCAGACTAAATTGTTCCCGCCGCTTAATAATGCACTTGCGATGGCTGGTGGAGAGGTTTCTGCCTTTACCCTTGGTCAGGGGGATATGTCTGATGCAGTAAATGGCGTAATGGCGAGTGTGGTAAGTCTGAGGGAAAAAGGTATAGATCCTCTGACTGGACAGACAGATGAATTGGCAGATCGGATAGAGACCGCCAGCGGGCAGGTGGAACAGGCGGAGGGGACATTTAACACGTACGGTATTAGCCTTGGGAATGTACGATTTGAACAAAGTATTCGGGGTGACACAGGAGCAGGTAAATCAGTCTCTTGAGGACGGGTCCGTTGCATTTGACAGTGCGGGCGCAAGTGCGGAGGAGTTTGGGAATACAATCGATCAGGTGCAGAGCTCGGCGGGGTTCTTTGAGGGAATAACGCAGGGGTTCAAGGATTTTGTAGAGAACGTACAGAGTAACAGCGAGCTATGGCGGACTTCTTCGCCGACACGCTCAGCCAGATGAGTCAAAATTTTTCGGACCTGTTCTTCAACGTGCTCACGGGGAAATTTGATGACCTGAAGGACCTTGCGAAGCAGGCGTTCGAAGCGATACTGAGGTCTTTCCTCGACCTGGTAAGCGCTATAGCGACGAGGCAGATAGTTCTATCCATAGGTGGGCTATTTGGATTGAAAGGGGAGCAGCAAGGCGGAGGAAACCCAGTACAAGCGGGACAGCAAGCCATAGGTGCGGGTACGAATATAGCGGGATTATTCGGGAGCGGCGGGGCGTTTGCTACTCTAGGTGCGGGACTTGGTTTAAGTTCATCTGCTGCATTTACAACGGCTGCTGGAGGAGGGGCAGCCCGATCAGGTACTGGCTCTTTTGCAGCAGGTGGTTCTGTGGGTGCTTCACTTGCCGAGACCGCAGCTACACCGGGATTACTCGCAACCGCAGGTGCTGCAATAACAATCATAGGCGCGGCCTTAGCAGCCGCGGCATTGGTTGTAACGCTTATTCTCCCCTTGCTCAAGAAGACCCCTCATTTCGCATTCAAATTCGAATCTATAAAGACCGACATAGGCGAGAGGGCTGCTTTAGTAAAAGAATTTTTAGACCCTGAATTATTCAGCGATGAGATATTTAAAACTCTATCCTCTCATGGCGGCGGCGGGGCGTTTAGCGGGAAGGAAAGGGACAAATTAAAAGATGCAATACAAAAAGCTATAGCGGATACGATTCAAAGCATTCAAGACATAATAAATAAATTGCCCGCTGATATGGCAGCTATCTTAAATGATGCTTTACTAAATACCGCTGTCGATATGGAATCAAAAATAGGGCGTTCAAATTTATTGGGATTCGATGCAAAGGGCGCGAAGAATATTCAAGATAAACTAGAAAAATTCCTACAGGGAGATTTACAGGGAAGATTTTTAGAATCAATTAGAAGTTTCTTTCAGGAGGCTTTTGTTGCATTGGAGCTTTACCCGAAAAGCACAGGCTGTGATAGATGAGCAATTCGCGGCATTTCAAAAAGCCGGCTCGCCAGAGGCCAGGGCGGAGATAGGAAAGGCGCTCTTAGACCAGTTCAATGCATTCGTCGACGCGTTCAATATAGTATCGGGCAACGTGAATGACGCGATAGGGCAGACGATTCAAGGGGAGGAATTTGAGAGCAGATTGGCGGCGTAGTTATGCCTAATGACCAAACAAACGCGAAAAATACTCAAAATGAGTATTACTGAGCAAATGGATGAATCACAAGCTTGCCCAGTCTATAGTTTACGCAGGTACCGGCTAGTTTGTTCTATTCGGATAGTAGATTGATACACATAGACCTTTGCCTGTATTGCTATAACCCGCTGAGGCAATCTGGTTGGCTAACTGTTTAGCCTTTAGTTCGGGGTTTATATCTAACTTCCCTAAATCATCTGTAACCTCAATTGATGTTGAGTTATACGATTCAGCTTCCAGAATCTCCGGAGCTTCAAGAAGTTTTTGAGAAAATTCTTTTTGTTTATCATTGGGTTCTACTGGTTTAGTATCACAAGAATAAGAACAAGACACAAAAAGCTAACAGACAAAGAAATATTTTGATTGAATGTACTATTAAAACATGCAAGAGCTGGCTAATTTATTGCGGTTCGCGTAAACAATATTTACACATATATCTTCATTGGTGTACTTGAAACCAGCCGCAGAAATTTGATCAGCAAGCTCTTGTGCTTTTAGCTTTGGATTTAGACCCAAGGTACTGAGATCGACGGTAACATAAATAATATGGAAAGTTGACCACTCCGCATCTAAAATACCCGGCGTTTTTTTAAGTGTTTGTGCGAATTCCTTCTGCTTATCGGTATTTTCGAGTTTCGAAAAATCACAAGAAAAGAGCAGTAGACAAATGGTTAGAAGATAAAAATATCTTGTTATCATGAGATTTGCTAAAAAGTACAAGAACTCGCTAGCTTATTGAGATTGGGGTAAAAGATATTAACGCATAGGGCTTCACCAGTATATCTGTATCCGGCTGATCCAATTTGATCAGCAAGTTCTTTCGCTTTTAGCTTAGGATGCATACCCATTCTATCTAAATCTACAGTTACATCAAGAATGCTAGTTGTGTACCAATCGACCTTGAGTATTCCTGGAGTTTGAAGAAGTTTTTTCGCAAATTCTTTTTGTTTGACGCTAGGTTCGCGTTTTGAGAAATTACAAGAAAAGAGTAATAAAAAAATAGTTAGTAGATATGGCACTCTTTTCATAAGTCGTGATTATAAACGCGTTTCAGTTTTAATGCAAGGATGTGCAATTTATCTTTTGTATTTATTAAGGACGAGGTAGATAATGGCGGAACTCACTGAAATCTCATTAAATATAAAGGTAGAAGGGAAAGCTTTAGAAACTTTAAATTCACAAATCGGCAAGCTAGCATCTACGATTGAAACTACTGGAAAAATAATTGACAGTACTTTTAGGGGAATTAGCAGGGAATTGGAACTGTTAGCTATGAAAGTACGAGATACCAAGGATGAAATTTCACTTTTCGGAATCTCATTCGATGCTCTCAAAGATCAAACAGGTACTTTAAGTACTTTAAAGAAAGCGATTGATGGCTTCAAACAAGAAGTAGTAAATACCAATATAGATTTCTTGAAAGATTTAACAGCTTTTATCATTTTACTTACCCGGGCAATTGATAATTTCGGAGAGGAGCACCCCAAGTTAACAAAATTTCTAACAACTATGGCAGCCATCGGAGCGGTAGTGCTGCCGTTGGTTCTAGCATTCGGCGCATTGGCCGGGGTCGCAAAAGCTGTCGGAGCTGTGTTCGCAGTGTCGGGGTTAGAGATTGCGACTATTGCAGCCGTAATAGCTTTGGTGGTTGCTGCCGTCGTACTGTTAATACAAAACTGGGATTTAGTTAAGAGAAAACGCAAGAAGTATGGGAAAACGTTAAGGAAAGTGTTAGTAATGCTGTAGACTCCGTCGTTCAATCCATCGAAGGTACATCTCAGAGAGTCAGCAATTTATGGGAAGGATTAAAGGAAAGTGCGGCCTCAGCCTGGGAGGGGATAAAAGAGACTGTATCAGAGAAAATTATTTCATTGCTGCAGGTTTTTGATCTTATAAAAGAAAATGTAAGTGAAAAATTTAATACCGCTATAGAAACCATTAAGACTCTCTGGTCAAATGGAATCCAGTTTATCAAGGACAATACCAGACTCGATGAATTTGTATTAAGTCTCGCCGAATCAGTATTAAAGATCTTTGACAAAATGATTGAGGGTCTAAAGCAGCTATGGAATAACTTTTTAGCTTTTCTTAAAGAAAATTTTCCTGAAGTGTTCGATGCCGCTGATTTTATTAAGGAAAAATTAAGTAATGCTAGAGATTTCGTAGGTGAAAAGATAGATGCGGCGGGGGATACCATTACGAATGCTGCAGATGTAGTAAGCGGGTTCCTAAAAGAAAAGTCCGGTGATCTTAATAATTTTTTAAGTGAGCGGTTGGGAGAGTTAACCAGTTTTACCTCTAATCAGTTAGAAACTGCCAGTAATTTTGTTAAAGAACAAGCAAGCAACGTAGGAAATTTTGTAGAGGAACAGGCCAGTAATGCTAAAGAATCACTAAAGACTGCATTCTCGGGAGAGAATATAATAAATGCAATTCAATTCAGTCGCCCGATTGAATTTCTTGGCAGCACAAACTGCAAAACCCTTAGCTAATTTTACACGTGGGGCTGTAGAGGAGTTTAAAAAGATAAGGAAGGAGCTAGATGAGACCGGGGATCAGTCCAATAAGACTGGTGAAGATGTTAGTTTACTGGAATCCATATTGCGTTCGCTTCGGGGTGAAACAAGCCTTGTTGACAAATCATTAGTAACTAATGCGCAAAGCTTGAGTAATTATAGCGAAAATGTCAATCAGGCGGGGGAAGCAACTAAGAAATGGACGGAGGAAGAATTACAAGCAGTTATACAAAAAATACAAGAAATAAACGATACCTTACCGAAAATAACTTTCAGAGAAATTTTTCCTGGAGTCAAGGTGCCTTTCGTAGAGGTTAAGGAGGATATTAAAGATGTAGGCGAGACATTTAAAGAGACGAGCGAGACCGCACAGAAATCGCTAGACGAGTCGGGGTATTTGCGGCTGATATAGCCTCTGAAATTAATAACACATTCGCCGATTTGATATTCAGGGGATTGAAGGGGAATTTAGACGAGTCCGTCCGACCTTTGGGATTCGACTCTCGACGCAATGCTGAATACGTTTGCTCAGTTTGCGGCCGCTATCATATCGAATCCCATACGTGTAGTGCTCGACGCAGTGCTCAGGGGAGAGAACGGCTCGGGAGGCGGCGGGAATGGCGGCGGAAAAGGATTTTTTGGTTCGTTAGGAGGAATCTTCGATATAGGAAAAGGATTTAAAACAATCGGGAAAGGGCTCTCTAAGATACCGGGAGTGTCGAGCATAATTGATAGTGTTAAGGGGTTATTTGCCGAGGGTGGTGCACTCGCAGGGATAGGAAGTTTCCTCTCAAGCGCTTTACCCGTGATAGGGGCTATAGCTTCGGTTATTTCATTCGCAATTCCGCTCATTTCCGGTCTATTCAAAAAGACGCCGCGGCTGGATATAGACTTCGATTCCATAAAAACCGAAACCGGGAGGAGGGCGACTCAGGTTGCCGAGTTCCTCGACGCGGACTTCTTTAAAGATTCCATCGCACAGATTTCGGTTAAACGGGGCGCCGGGCTGGGGGTAGGCGGGGACGACGCGATAAAGGATATTATTCAGAAGAAGATCAAAGAGACCATCGAAGCCGTACAGGCAATCATATTCAAGCTCCCCTCCGAGATGGCGGCGCAGCTAAACGAAGCCCTGCTCAATACCAAGGTAGATACCGAGACAGTGGTGAAGGGCGAGAGGCTTTTGGAGTTTGACGCGAAGGGCAAGGAGATTAAGAAGAAATTCGAGGCGTTCGTCAATGCGGAACTGCAGGCTAAATTCCTATTCGCGATAAGGGACTTCTTCCAGGGGGCTTTTGAGAGCCTGGGGGTATTGCCCGGCAAGGCCGGTGAATTCCTCGATGCGGAGTTCGAGAAATTCAAGAAAGCGGGGAGCCGGGAGGAGCGGGCGAAGGTGGGTGAGGAGCTGCTGGCATCCTTCAATGCCTTCGTCGACGCGTTCAATATAGTATCGGGGAATATAAACGATTCGATTGGGGAGACGATAGAGAGAGATGAGTGGCAATACAGGCTGGCGGTGTGAGGTGTCGTATATATAAGGTATGAATTCCCGATCGGAGTCGGGAATGACAAAAAGAGTTTTTCTGCGAGGTGCTTTATCAGTCGGATTAGCAGCCAATGAAATTTACTGAAAAGTTTAGTAACAAACCTTAGAGATTTCGCAAATCGAATGATGAGAGAGCTAAAAATTTATACAGGAGCTGGCTATTTCCTTATAGCTCGCAAAATAAATAACTACACAAATATTTTGTTGTGTTTCTCTCACTCCGGCTGAAGCGATTTTATTAGCGAGTTCTTGTGCCTTTGGTTTCGCGTTTAAGCCAAGGGAATCGGGGTTCACTTTTACCCATAAAGTCAAAGTATTTCCCCATTCTGTATGTGTTATTCCAGGCGTACTGAGCAGCTTTTTTGAAAAAGTTAGTTGCTTTTCTGTTGGATTATTAGCACATGAGATTAGAAGTACGAATATGGATAAGTAGAGGAGTATTTTCTTCATAGGCGATTAAATACAAAGAATAAATTTAGCAATGGTCATAGTGGGGAGTGTTACAACTTTCTACAAGAATCGGCTAATCTATTATGATTGCCAAAATAAATAGTAACACATATGGTTTGTTGAGTATCCTTTAGCCCTTTGTCTGCAATCTGGTCAGCAACATCTTGTGCTTTTAATTTCGGGTTTGATCCTAGAGCATCAAGATCAACTGCGACGTAAAGATTCCAAGAATCATGCCAAGTTGCATCAACGATTCCCGGTTTATCTTTAAGTGAAATCGCGAATGCTTTTTGTTTTTCCGTTGGATTAGTAGCACATGATATTAGAAACATAAATATGGATAAGATTGGAGGTAATAGTTTCATAAATTGTTGACTGTATTTTTAATTACAGGAACTAGCTAATTGATTGAAATCACCAAAATATATATTAGCACAAATATCTTGTTCAGTGTATTTATAACCAGCAGCAACGATTTGATCAGCGAGTAACTGTGCCTGCAATTTCGGGTTCGGACCTAGAGAATTGAGTGCGATTTGAATCCAAAGCGATAAATTAGTATGCCACTCGGTATGAAGAATACCTGGAGTTTCAAGGAGTTTTTTGGCGAACTCTTTTTGTTTTTCTGTGGGATTGGGAGTGCAAGTGCAAGATGATAGAAACATCAACATTGACAATGTTAAAAGCAACTTGCTCATAATCAATATAACATAAAGTATAAATTAAATAATGGCAATATGTTTGGAATAATAATCAGTTTTGTAGTAAGGAGTAAACATGGCGGAGATTAACAGCCTCACAATTCCACTTAAAATCGAAATAACGGGGAATGATAAGGTCGAAAAAGAAGTATCGAAATTGGCTGACACGCTAACTAAATCTGTAGAAAGAGTTATCAGTACGTTCCAAGAATATAGATGGGAATTTGTTGCCAAAAATATATTTGTTAAGTAGCCAAATAGATTTTGCGATACAGTTATGTTCGAATGGATATATGCTTACGGGTGTGCCTCAATATGCAATTTATCTTTTGCATAGATTCTATAATAGAAGAATGAAAGTTGAAAATCTTTGTGCATTAGCTGCTTATTTGATCACAGAAACATCTACTCAAGACCCAAAAGTTGGGGGTCGAGTATTTATTAGCAAAATTACACCTGCTGGTTATTCCGAATTGACGGAAGCAGAAGTTGAAGGATTAAATCAAAGCAATGAAGAGCAAAATCAAAAGCTTAGAAGATTTTTCTACGAGGAGGAAGCCGCTCATGTATAAATCTAGTATTTACAAAGTTACTGATGGCGGATATTTTGTCGTCGATGACTATTCATACAATCAATCTATAATTACTTATGATTCCAAGATTGCTTCTCAGTTTTTAGTATCCGATGCCGATGATGAGAAAGGAATTAATTCTGAGAAGATAGGGGAAACTGAGGAAAAAATTGAATAAGAATAAGAATAAGAATGATAAAGAAAATATTGAAGTTGCCAACGCTGCACAATATTTTTCTCACCTTATAGAAGATGACGGCTTAAATGATTGATTTCTCCCCTTGGTCGAAATGACACCCCCACCCAACCCTCACCCCTTTAGGGGGGAGGGAAGTAAGTAAGGCATCCTTCGATCTTTCGACTACGCTCAGGACAGGCTCAATGCTCAGGATGAAGGATGAAAGACAAACGAGATTGCTTCGCCTGCGGCTCGCAATGACGACTTGAGATACTAGCGGGCACGGATGCCGTACTAAACGAAAGGCTCGTCCACGCGCAATAATTCCGAAAGCTTATTACGGATTACTCTGCTGCACACGGCGCAGAATCTCCGTTTCGTCAAGGTTCGCATCAGACAGTCCTTTTCCGGTCTGAATACATTACAAGTCTTGTAAAGTCCTCCCTCAAAAAGCCCGACGGTGCCGTCCGGGACGGGGTGGGAAAAAGGGTTTCCGCCTGAACATTGATTTCTCGAGGTCGGGATAGGCGTAGAGGGTATTATTAAGTCTGCCCATTTTATTTCAGACGGCTGGGTTTTGCTGGTTAAGTTAGCATAATTGTCCGGATTATCGTTAATATAAGCGGTTTCATATTCGTCTGCGAGCTTAAACAAACTATGCCCCAGCTCATGAATACCGATGAGGGAGGAGAGTGAGTTAGTCGAAAAAACCGGGACATTTCCTCCCGACCCGCCATAAATCCCGCTGTTGACCATGGCAAACGCAATATGCGCCTGCGGTATCCACATGTCCCAAACCTTTTTCGCAGTTCTCTGATCCACGACCAGAAGCCTCTTATTACCGGCCGCGCCGCAGAAGCTGGCGTTGAAATAAGTACGTACATCGACCGGGGGATTCCCCTCCTGGCATTGAGCGGGCAGATCAGCGCCGCTGTCCGTGGATGCGACTTTTAAAATATATACATTTGTTTTCTGCCAGAACTCATTGAACGGCGAGAAATTTTTAAATTCGTTTATGAATTTATTCGCATCGGAGATGAATTTAGGTATTTCATTCTCCTTGTAGCCTTCTGCAAGAATCGACAGGTTCCAGCATTCATTGTCATTCCCGTGGTCGACGATCTTCTCCTTCCCCAGGATTACCCCGTTCTCAACTCTCGCAGCTATCGCTATCGGCGGCAGGATTACTTCCGCGGGATCGATCGTAAAAGTAAACGACTGCCTTGCTGTTTTAAAAAACAACTCCGGCTGGAGAGGATTGTTTATGATTTCGAGGGTAAAAACGGTACCGGGATCGGGGATAAGAATCGAGAACGTCAGGTCGGGGTTTTTGAGCCGGTCGTATATGATCGGGCTTGCTGCATCGTCACCGTACGCCTCGGTTTCCGTGCGGAAAGGATTCTGCATTCTTTGAACGTAGAAAACGTTCTTCTCTTGATCGGTTAATTTGACGTAGTAGCCGTTGTAATCGTTGGCTTGATCTATCGGATCCGAGGGCGGGGAAATGATCTCGATGCGTGTCTGGGATACAAGTATGATGTTGTAATTTTCGTATTCGAAATCGAGCCTGAGGCTCTTCTTCCATTTTTTAATATCGGGCATTGGCATCGATCGGCAGATTATTACGTTCCATTACAATAATACGGAATGCATATACAACTGTAAAGACTTATGGGCTGCTGCTCATGCTGCAGGAGGCGGAGATGAAAAGAGAAATGACGGAATTAAAGCAAATCCCCCTTACCCTCCTTTTCCTAAGGAGGCAATTAAAGAAAGATGCTTGTGATTTGATTCGAAATGACAATCTAATTAGGGCCGCACAGGGTACAGTCGTCCATTTTCCCGACCTCGCCCGTGAGCCTGCCGTCCCTGCCGACGGAAAGCCTGCAGCACTCTATGAACATATCCTTTATCATCTCCCGCCCCCTCTGCACACGAGATTTCAAACCGGAGTAGGAGATGTCCATACTCTCCGCAATTTCCTTCTGCTTCAATCCCTCCACATCGCTCATCACGAGAGGCTTACGGTATTTTTCGGGCAATCTCGCGATGAATGCTTCAATGCATCCCTCAATTCCGGCGAGCGGATTTTCTTCATTTGTATCCCCGGCGACAGGTTTATTTTCATCGTACCCGATATCCGTTCCGCGGCTCTTTCTGTAATAGTCGTTGAGCGTGTTCTCTGCTATCCTGTATATCCAGGATGACAGCTTTCCGCTTTCTCTGAGGTGCCCCAGGCCGGAGTGGATTTTTATGAATATCTCCTGCATGAGGTCCTCCACATCGTCCCTCCGTCTGAGCTTTTTCAGGAGGTGGGACCTTATCCTTCCGGCGAATTCCTCCCAGATCTGTTCACTTTCCCGGTTTGTTTCCATCTTATTATTGCCCGGACGCACATTTATATCACAACGTATAACGGTTAAATGCGCGCCCGCTCTCACCTTATTGCTCATTTCAGCAGCACTCGCAGCTCGTACAGGTGCATTCGCATACGCATTTTTCGCACGTCTTGTCCCCGCACCTGCATTCCCCGCACTCGCATTTTACTGTTTTCTGTTCCTGCTCAGCCATCTAGGGCCTCCTTTATTGATATTCTACCAATATAGACGTGGAATATGGGAAAAAGACGCAGAGAATTTTTCCACCACAGGGAGAATATTTATTTTATAGGGTCAGTCGCGAGACAGTTATACTAACTGCAGGAGAAAATAACATGGCAGATACAGACCTTAAAAAAGAATACGCATTGAGCGATACAGAGAATGAAAAGAAGCGGCTTCAGGAGCAGTCGCGGATAATAATGCAGACGACCCGGAGGATATTCGAGCTTGCGGGGATCGAGAGGGGTATGAAGGTGCTCGAGCTCGGCACAGGGGCCGGAGACGTCGCGCTTCTTCTCGCCGAGATGGTGGGACCGGAAGGGGAGGTAGTCAGTATAGAGAGGAACCCCGAGATTCTCAAGACCGCAAAAAAACGAGCCGAGGAAGGGGGATATAAAAATATAAGGTTCGTCGGAGGGGATATAAGCGCAGCCGAGCCCGAGGGGGTATTCGACGCCCTTGTCGGACGCGCCGTGCTGATGTACGTGCCCAAGCCTGAGGAAGTCCTGAAGGTGCTGCTGCGCCACGTCAAGCCAGGCGGCGTGGTCGCGTTTCAGGAGGTGGACTTCACTATACGCCCTGTCGCTATACCTCCGTTACCATTATTCATGAAGCTCTGGGACTGGCTCTACGCCACGATGGAAAAGTCGGGGACAGAGATGCAGATGGGGTTCAAGCTCCTGCCCGTTTATAAGAAAGCAGGGCTGCCCGAGCCCACTATGCACCTCGACGCGTTCATAGGTGGGGCGAACTCTCCCGGCATTGACTGGTTCGTGAGCACTATAAGGAGCCTCGTGCCGACTATGGAAAAGCTAGGTGTGGCGACTGCGGATGAAGTCGGCATCGATACTCTCAAGATGAGACTTATCGGGGAAGCGATCGCGAGCGGGTCAACGGACGGGTTGGGGATGTCGAACACCTGGATAAGCGCGTGGGCGAGGAAACCGCGTGGGTGAATAGACGATAAGCTCAGGCCGTTCGCCTAAAAAATACTGGCAATATTTCACACCTTAGGCTAAACTTTTACATACAAAAAAGCAGGAGGTAAGGCAATATGAAAAAGATATTATTCACACTGGCAATCACACTGGGGATCGCGTTGGGCGGAGCAGTTCTCGTTACATCTAATGCACTCGCCTGCGGCGGAAAGGATAAAGACACCTCATCCGACCAGCCTACGGGCTCGGGCGACACCCCCACTCAGTCATAAGTTATTTTCATCCGGTAGAATTAATCAACTCAGTTAAATACCCCGGAGCGTCCCACCCGAAGCTCCGGGTTTTTTTTGCCTTCCATCTGCCAATCGCTACTGATATCTCTTGGCCGATAACCTTTTCCCGCGGTCTTGAAACCTGGTCTGCAATTCGGGATACTTAGTGCTCAGTTTTATAATATTCCAATTGCAGCGGGGCTTACCACTATGAACGAATTTCCGAAGATTTCGGCCGGCATCGAGATCAACGAGGTCGAAGACGGCTATGTCATATACCAGAGCGAGAAGGACAAGGTGCACTACCTGAATAAAACCGCCGTGCTGGTCCTCGAAGCGTGCACGGGTAAGAACAGCGCCGCCGACATAGTGGCTATCGTAAAGGAGGCTTATAGTCTTCCGGAGCCCCCTGACAAAGAAGTTGCCGACTGTCTCAATACACTAATTCAGGAAGGGCTGGTTAAATAATCCACACCAAGAATTTCCGTCTACTCCGTTCTCTTTTTACGGTGAGGACCGAAGACGAATCCGTCTTCAGAGGCATCGACTTTATATCCCACGGCGCCGAGCAGGATTTCCCCGCTGAGACTGAGACGGTCTACGACATATCTCTCGAGGACGGGAGGTACATGATCCTCGAAAACGGGGAGTTCAAACATTCCCCGCCAGATTACGATAACCTTATCTACAACCTCCTGGGCTTTGTAAACTCGGTAGCGCTGGGTGGGGTCGCCAACACTATACGCATACACGCCGGATGCGGAGATTATAACGGATACCGGTTCCTTGCTGTGGGTGACAAAGGTGCCGGTAAAAGCACGCTGATGACGCACCTGCTGTCGGAGGGTTTCGGGGTAAGCGGTGACGAGCTGGTCCTCATAGACGACAGCGGGACAATGCCTTTCCCCAGGCGGTTTCACCTCAAGGACGGGAGTATAGGACTTCTTCCGGATATTGAATCTATGATCGGGGAAGTCCCTTTCATAAGCCTCTACGGAAAAGGTAAAATATACTCGTTCTCACCACTCGACGCCGGCTACGAGTGGAAGATCGAGAACCGGAAGGCCGATGTTATATTTTTCCTCGAGCCCAACCACGGAGGGGAGTCTCGAATAGAGGAATGCACCAAAATTGAGATGGCGAACAGGTTAATGCCCATGTCATTCCTTTCTGAGTCACGGGACCATCTGAAGATTGGCGGTCTCTGCAGGGTCATAGACAATGCTGATTGCTATTTGCTGAGCATCGGGGACCTCTCGGCTGCGGCCGATTCCATGAGGGAGAAGATGTCTCTTGTCTGTACCGGATAGAGGCGGGAGGATTTTCAGCTTGCGGAGGGAATCTTCATATCGGTCGGATTATGGATGAAATAATTTTATCCGCTTCCATGATAGTGCGTAACGAAGAGCGATTCCTCGAAGGGTGCCTGAGCTCGATCAGGGATGTCGTCGACGAGATCGTTATAGTCGACACAGGCTCCACCGACCGGACCAGGGAAATCGCCGCCGGGTTCGGCGCTATGGTATTCGATTACCGGTGGAATAACGATTTCTCCGCTGCTAGGAATGAAGCTCTTGGACATTCCCGGGGCGACTGGATACTCTACATCGACGCCGACGAGAGGCTGAGGCCCGTCTCCAAAGAGAACGTAAGACGAATGTTATCCGATCCGGGCAAGATCGCGTATACTGTGTTGTTCCATCCCGTCACCGGCTACACCGCGTATAAGGAATACAGGATTTTCCGTAACACTCCGAGGATCAGATTCCATGGAGTCATACATGAATCCATGATCGAGTCGATTAAGGCACTCGCCGCTGACGAGGGTCTTGAGATCGGCTCATCCTCGCTCACCATAGACCATCTAGGTTATGACGGGGACGTCGGATGGAAACACGGCCGTAACCTGCTGATGCTGAAAAAACAGATAGAGAACGACCCGGAGAGGGTGTATCTAAGATGGCACCTGGGCGTCGTGCTTAAGGCACTAGGCGACTCACGGGGTGCGGAGGAATCGTGGATGAAGGCGGTAGAGATCGTCCGCGGTAGAAAATCACGCGACATTGTCGAAATTCAGCCTTATTACGACCTCATCCGCATGAAGTACGAGAAAGGGGAGGACCCCACCGCGTTACTGCGCGAGGCCGATGAATTTTTTCCCGATAATTATCTCATAACCTGGATGCGCGGGATGCTTTTTATGCATGAAGGGAAATTCGCGGAAGCGGTGCCATTGTTCGCATCACTCATATCGGTTTCAATCGAGGACCTCGAGCCGGGGAGGCTCGCCTACGATTCCCGCATATTCGGCGAGTTCTCTTTTGAACCCCTGGCTACCTGTTATTACAAGCTGGGTAAATATCTGGAGAGCGAAAGATATTATTCGCTCGCATCGGGGTGCGACCCAGATAATCTCGAATACCAAACGAAGCGCAAATTCCTCAACTCCCTCATCAAAAAATCCCGGGAATGACATGAACGACAACCCTCTCATATCGTGCCTATGTGTCACCCGTTCCCGGACCAGGCTCCTCGAAAGGGCTATACGCTCGTTCAAGGACCAGACTTACCCGCGGAGGGAGCTCGTCGTCGTTTACGAGAGCGGCGACATTAATACCGCGGAATTCCTCGCAGGAGTGAATGACGATAATATAGTTAAGATCGAATCGCCCTCGTCCCCCCGGCTCATCCTGGGAGCGCTCCGGAACCTGGCCGTGCAAGTGTGCGGCGGGGAATACTTCTGCCAGTGGGACGACGACGACTTCTCCCACCGCGAGAGGCTCTCGTTCCAGATGGACGTGATAAAAAAGAGCGGCATGCAGGCGAGCATTATGATGCACTGGCTCATCTTCGACGATATCGGGAAAAAGGCATACGTATCCACCCGGAGGCCGTGGGAGGGGAGCCTGCTATGCAAAAAATCTCTCATCGGGGAGGGCTTGAGATACGAAGCGAGGGACAGGGGAGAAGACACCCCTCTCGTGACGGAGCTTTTCAGGAGGAGCCTGGTATTCCCGATAATCATGCCGAAGTTATATATTTACGTGTATCACGGGAATAATGTCTGGACGAAAGAACACTGGGAAAGAATATTGTCCGCTTCAAAAATGTTATCCGACGAATCGAGCGCGCTAATAAAGGATATCCTCGACGGTAAACACACCGGGGAAGAGGCGTCCCGTATGCTCGACGGAATTGAGGAGTGACACCCCGGAAAAACCGCTGACGACGATGGCCATCCCAAAAATAATCCACCAGACTTATAAGAGCGAGGATGTTCCCTGGAAGTACGGACGATACCGGGAAAATCTCATCGCCCTCCATCCGGGCTGGGAATATAAATTTTATGATGATGAAGCCTGCAGGGACACGGTTTCGAGGTTCTTCCCGATGTTTCTGCCGATATATGACAGGGCATTGACCGTTCAGAAAACGGATATTTTCCGGATCGTCGCTGTTTATGCGTTCGGAGGATTTTATGTGGATATGGATATCGAATGTCTGAGCCCCATCGATGACCTATGCGAGTTCCGCTGCGTGTTCGGCGAAGAGTCGACTCTTACTGAGGAGGATGCAGAGAGGCTCGGCCATAGGGACCGGCTGCGCGTGGCGAACTACATGTTCGGAAGTGAGCCCGGGCATCCGTTCCTGCTTCATATACTGAGAAAGATGGCGGAGGAGTCGCGCCGTGCAATAGTTACGGATAACGATGTCCTCGAATCGACAGGCCCCGGTCTCGTGACGATCGTATATCACGACTGCCGGGATAAGTTCAGGGACGTAGTGTTCCTTCCCAACCTCGACCGCACATGTCCGGTTACAGGAGCCGTTTCTTGCCATTTCGGGAACTACGGCAGGCATCATCACGAGGGATCGTGGAGGTTTGAGCACCTTGGCACGAAGCCCTTTAAAGAGAAGGCCAGTGAAGCGGATGTCGAAAAATTATTAACAGGGATCGACAAAGAGATCGCTGTGATCCGTATACCGGACGATATATATATACTCAGGACATTCGAGGTAGCTCCGTTCGACGGACTAACGACGGTCTTCGAGCGGATGAGCCGGATCGGGGTCGTAATAGATGATACTAGGAGCCTCAAGGGCAAAAAGGTGCTGGTGAGCGGCATGCCGTCTTTTTATACGAACCGGCTTTCGAAAGAGAATGTCAACGTCGTTTATACGACATTCGAAACAACGAAGATTCCGGCTTTCTGGTTTGAGGCCCTGAACGAGCATTACGATTATTGTATAGTTCCTCACGATCATATGAAGGACGTGTTCATCGCGTCCGGCGTACGAATCCCTATCGAAGTCATTCAGCAGGGGTTTACGAGGCATAATAGGGCGTATAGGCAAAAGCCAAAGGCGGATATATTCCGTATAGGTTTTCTCGGCGTGCCTAACAAGAGAAAAAATTTATTCAAGCTCTACCAGGCTTGCGTTAACCTCATTGGAAAGATTCCGGGACTCAGACTTGCGGTCCATGTGGCGACCCTGTTCGGCTGGATGTATACACCGTTTCTCGGGCTGATTGAAAGCACGCCGTTCGTGGAATGGACGGAGGGTTTTTTGACTGAGGATCAAATATCCAGGTGGTATAGTGGGCTTTCCTGTTACGTGTTTCCATCGAATGGGGAAGGGTGGTCCTTCACCCCGCGGGAGAGCCTGTATCTGGGCATCCCGACTATTTTGTCCGATATCCCGGTCCACCGTGAGCTCATCGAGTCCGGATTCTGCAAGGCTATACCTGTAAATGGAAAGGAAGATGCGGATTACGAGGGGGGTGTCTACGGGCAGTGGGACAGGGTGAGCGTGCAGGACATCGAGGATGCTATATGGGACGTTTATCAGAATTACGGGAGCTTTCTTATACGCGCCATGCAGGGAAGCAGATGGATCGAGAATAAATGGACTAACGAGAGCTCACAGCAAAGAGTACTGGAATTCATGCGCTCCCTTTAAAGCGCCGTAATTAACAGAAAGGCATAAAGGAGCCTAACTTGTCCAGAATTATACATATATTGCTTGTATGTCTGCTTGTAATATGATATATTGCTATGTATCGAATGAATGGAGGATGGTTCATGAGCAATAAGAAATTCTTAGATGATGTTAACCCCGAACGGCGCGAGTTCCTCGAGAAGGTTACAAAGGGCGCGTTCATCATCCCGACAGTAATATCCGTGATGATGCTCAACCAGAAGTTGAACCTTACGACAGCGAACGCGCAGAGCAGTAATATACCGTAATAGGGGTTTAGGCAACAATCCTTTTGATATCTTTTTGAATTGAATCCGGGACGAACCAATTAGCTTTGGGTCGTCCCAGTCATATTCTCCCCATACATGTTGTGCTCTCACTTCCTACAACTTAGGCAGTTGTTAATACCTTTGTCTTCATGCCTGTCACGCACGTTCGCGTGAGCTTGTCCAATACCAGCGCAGTGAAGATAATTATCTCTGGTATTATAAATACTGCTTTTCGCGGTGAAGTCTCCTCATGATAAAAGGGAAAGGACACGGAGGATGCTGGCCCACGCCCGAGCAGGAGTTTCTGCTAAGAGCTTCTATACTTAAAGGCGATGAAGCCGTCAGTGCTTTCCGGGAATGGAAGTCCTCGGCTGATATAGACTGTGTGGACCCCGGCTCTTACAGGCTCTTTCCCCTGCTCTACGCGAATCTGAAATCGAACGGCGTCGATGATCCGCTCATGAATATATTCAGGTGGGTCTATATCAAGACACGCGAGAACAACGGGACGCTCTACGGGAGGGTCTCCAGACTGCTGGCTGAGCTGAACAGAAGGGGCATGCCGGCGATACTGCTTAAGGGCGCGGCGCTCGCCCTTATTTATTATGGGGACTCCGGCCTCCGTCCGATGATGGACGCGGACATCCTCGTCCCGACACGGAGGGTCCGCGAAGCTATCGGCATCATCACCGGGCTCGGATGGCGCCCGTCCGTAACCCCGCTCAAGGGTTTTTCCGATATGAAGCTCCTCTCCCGGCTCGGATGGACACCCCGGGAAAGGACGGTCGAGGATTTCTCGGAGGAATATTTTTCTGTCAGGCATGGTCAGGACTTCACTAATCCCGGAGAATTCACGATCGACCTCCACTGGCACCTTCTCCACGGGTATAACCAGCCGGATGCGGATGCGGAATTCTGGAAAGGCGCGCGGGATATAGGCGTTGAAGGAGTGCCGGCGCTCGCTCTCGATCCCGCAGACCAGCTTCTTCAGGTATGCGCGCACGGCGTCGCGTGGAACACCGTCCCGCCCATACGCTGGGTTGCGGACGCTGCCGCCATATTGAACAGAGAAGGGGAGGGGATAGACTGGGAGAGGTTCATAAGCGCGGCGCAGATGCACGGCAAGGTCCTCCCCGTGAGAGATGCCCTCAGGTACCTGAATCCGTTTTTAAACACCCCCGTTCCCGAGCCCGTCATTCGTAGACTCGACGGGATACCCGTATCGAAGGCGGGGTATTTCGAATACGGCGTGAGGACGAGGCCCCCGGGCGTACTCGACGGCGTTTTAGAGCTCCGTTTCCTCTGGCGGTCCTATTCGAGCGAGAACAGCGGTAAAAATCTATTCGCGAGGGCTATCGGGTTTCCGAAATTCCTCGAGCACGTCTTCGGCATGGAGAGCGCATGGCATCTGGTCATGTATTCCGGATTCGAGCTTGTCCGCCGCTCCGGGCAATTTATAGGTTCGATAAAGAAAAGAATTTTGCGAGCGGGGACGAAGGGGTGATGCCGATGTTCTTCAGGCGTACTCATTAGAATTTTTTAAATCTTCCCGGCCGGTCGTCAATTTCTATTCCGGCTTCTACCCTTGCCGCTATTATAATACCCTCAAATTATGAATCTTTTATCGAGGGAAATTAGTATTAATAGAGGTAAAGCGCGCCGCCGGATAAATAGAGCCGTCATTTTCGAAAAGCGCATGTATACTTTTTTTCTTTATGTGGGGAAAGAGACTGTTTACTCATATCAATACGAAATCCGTACTCGTATTGATCGTTTCCCTTGCGACACTGGGGAGCGGGTTCCTGAACCTTTTCTCCCTCATTGGTCCCGGTCTGCCTAACCGCCTCAATGCGCTGCATGAAATCTTCCCGATCGCCTTCCTTCATGTTTCCAGGTTTCTCACGCTGATAATAGGGTTTACGCTTGTCGTTTCCTCAATCAACATATTTAAACGCAAAAGAAGGGCTTATCATATAGTGCTTCTCCTTCTGTCTTTTTCCGTGATCTTTCATCTGACGAAGGGTCTCGATTATGAAGAAGCGACTTTGTCTCTGGTTCTTATAGTCCTCCTGATCTCGGCACGCTCAAGCTTCACAGTTAACAGCGGCATCCCGGGTCCGGGCTCGTGGGGGATACGCCTGCTGCTGGCCGTATTGGCCGCCTTCACATACGGCGTTGTAGGGTTCTGGTTTCTGGACACGAAGGACTTCGGGATTAATTTTACGCTCGCGGATTCGGTGCACAGAACATTCCAGCACCTCGCCCTGATCGGCGATCCGGAACTCATACCCCGGACCCGCTATGCGATGTGGTTTCTGGATTCTCTTTCTCTAATTTCCATTATGGCCATTGCATACTCCGTCCTTTCCATCTTCATGCCCGTGATCTACAGGTACAGGACACTTCCTCGGGAGCGGCTCATCGCGAAGGGAATAGCGGAGAAATACGGGTGCGACTCGCAGGATTATTTCAAGCTATGGGCGGACAAGGCATTCTTTTTCTCCCCTTCGAAGAACTCGTTTATCGCCTACGGAGTGGGGTCCAATTTCGCCGTGGCGCTCGCCGACCCCGTGGGGCCCGAAGAGGAAATCGAGGAGACGATAAGGAATTTCATGGAATTCTGCCGCGAGAACGACTGGCGCGTAGCCTTCCATCAGGCGTTGCCCCATTTCCTGCCGATCTTCAAGAAGCTCGGGTTCAGGAAGCTCAAGATAGGGGACGATGCGATTGTTGATCTCAATAAATTTTCAATATCGGGCAGCAGGATGAAAGACCTCCGCAATACGATGAATAAGATGGAGAAATCGGGAATCGGGATAAAGACATTTGAGCCGCCCGTTGACGATAAGACTATCCTCGAATTGAAGGAGGTATCCGATGAATGGCTCAAGATACCGGGGCGAAGGGAGCGCGGGTTTACACTCGGCATGTTCGACCCCAATTATATTAAATCGACCGCCGTCCTCGCCGCGGTGGACGCACAGGGCAGGATACTCTCGTTCGTAAATATAATTCCGTCGTTCAGGGCGGGTGAAGCCACCGTCGATCTCATGAGGAGGCGCGAAGAGGCTCCTAACGGTATAATCGACTACCTAATAGTGAAGCTGCTGGAGTCCCTCAAGAACAAGGGATACGAGCGGTTCAATCTCGGCATGGCGCCCATGTCGGGCTTTAGGGAAAACGACGAAGCCTCGATAGAGGAGAAAACTATTTATTATTTCTCGAAACGTATGAATTTCCTTTTCAGCTTCGCCGGCCTGAGGCTGCATAAATCAAAATTTGCGAGTTACTGGGAGCCTCGATATACTATCTACAAAAATCCGCTTGACCTGCCGAAATTGGCTATCGCTATCGGTAATTTAACTGAGCTGAATGGTCAAAAGGTGTGGTTCGAATAGAAAATTACGACCCTCTGTTAAAAACCGGCCCCGTTGCGCCGCAAAAGAGGGCTTCCAGGTTCGTGAAGCCTCTTCTCGGTTATATCATCGCGCTCGCGTGCCTCATCTGGGTCTTTCATGACATCCATCTGGGTGAGTTTTACCGCACCTTTTCGGGAGTTCACTGGCTATGGGCGGTCCTTGCCATGGTTATCGATATTCTGGGCTACGTCATTCAGGGCGTGCGCTGGCGGCTTTTACTCCTCGGAAAGGGGAATATAACCTTACTGCGGACGACTCAGGCAATATACGCGGGGCTCTTCACAAATGAAATTCTCCCGCTCCGCATCGGGGAGCTGGTCAGGGGCTATCTCGTATCCCGCTGGTTGTCGAGGGACTTCTTCTCTATTTTTCCTTCAATAGCAGTCGAGCGTCTTTTTGACAGCGTGTGGCTTGCGGTATTAATCGGCCTCTCCGCGTTTATTGCCCCCCTTCCCGCGCGCCTTATAGAGTCCGAGAAGGTCCTGGGAGCGATGGTGCTTCTCGGAACCGGGCTCTTCCTCTATCTCGTATTGAGGGAGGAGAAGAAGCTCGAGGACGAGGGAGAGGGCAATCTCTACCTGCTCAAATACCCCTCCTTATGGAAGCCGCTTCGTATCGCGAAAAATTTCATCGACCGGCTGGCGCTTGAAATGAAGGAAATCGGGCTCACCCGTTATTTCTACGCGTCCTTCGTCATTTCCTTCTTCGTGATCTTCTTCGAAATAATCGCTTTCTGGCTCGTCATGGATGCGTTCAACATCGGTCTCCCGTTTACTACGGGCGCCGTTGTCTTCCTCATCGTCCATATCGGAACGGCACTCCCGAACGCCCCCGGAAACGTCGGGACGTACCAGTTCTTCACGGTCGTGGGGCTCGCCCTTTTCGGCGTCGATAAGACGGTCGCGGCAGGCTTTTCGGTCGCGGTCTTCGTGATCCTTTCGATACCACTCCTCGGGCTCGGGCTTATTGCGTTTTTAAATACGGGGGTACCGCTCGCGCGTATAAAGGGCGAGATAAACGGGGTGCTCGCGAGGATGAAGATTTAGGCGGCGGCTCCGGATACAAGGACCCCTGAGAATCCATGACGGGTACAGGATTGTATTAAAGTTTAGGACGGCGCATAACAAAATACGTTTTTTGCGGTTTATAAGATACAAGAGGATATCTGATAAGGCCGGTGCAGCAAAATTGTCGCAATGAGCCGATGCCCCCTCGTGGAATGGTTATATGAAAACGGTCCTGGTTCTCGTTATCTTGTTCGCGCTATCGGTTGCGAATTATGCGTCCGCGACTGAGGAAAAAGCCAGGTTCGGGCCGTTCGGCGAGGTAACTCTTTATTACAATACACCCTCACCCAAAAGTGTCGTAATTTTCGTTTCCGGGGACGGCGGCTGGAACCTCGGCGTAGTGGATATGGCGAGGGAGCTCTCCTCTCTCGATGCTCTCGTAATCGGCGTGGATATAACCCATTATCTGAAGGAGCTGGAGGGATCTAAAAGCAAGTGCTCATATCCGCCGGGAGATTTCGAGGAGCTGAGCAAGTTCGCACAGGAAAAGCTCAACCTCCCGCGCTATATCACTCCCATTCTGGTCGGCTATTCTTCGGGCGCAACGCTTGTGTACGCGGCGCTGGTGCAGGCCCCGTCCAATACGTTCAAGGGCGGCATAAGCCTCGGCTTCTGTCCCGACCTTCTTGTGACCAAGCCGTTGTGCAAAGGAAACGGGCTTGAATGGCAGCCGGGTCCGAAGGGCAAGGGAGTTATCTTCCTTGCTTCGAGGACGCTTGAGGTTCCCTGGACCGCTTTTCAGGGGACGATCGATCAGGTCTGCGATCCCGGAGCGACCGAGACTTATGTAAAGCAGGTTACAAACAGTACTCTCGTAATGCTCCCTAAAGTCGGCCACGGGTACTCGGTCCCCAAAAACTGGATGCCGCAGTTTAAGGAGGCTTTCAGTTCCCTGAGCGCGAAACCCGATACGAATCTGGACGAGGTGGATATAAAGGAACTCGAGGGCCTGCCCCTTGTCGAGGTCCCCGCGGGCTTTCCCGGGAAGGACGCGATGGCGGTTTTGATTTCGGGCGACGGCGGATGGGGTACTACCGAGAAAGGGATCAGCACTATGCTTGCTCGAAATGGAATCCCTGTGGTCGGTATAAATTCCCTTCACTACTTCTGGAAACGCCGCACTCCGGAGGGCATCTCGCAGGACCTCGGGAAGATACTCTCCTATTATCTCAACCGCTGGAACAAGAAGAATGTCGTCGTTATCGGATATTCGATGGGGGCTGATGTGGCGCCCTTCATGATCAGCCGGCTGCCCGAAAACCTCTACTCCAGGGTGTATTCGATCGTCCTCATGGGCCCCGGTCATGACGTGGATCTCGAGTTCCACCTGACGAACTGGATAGGCGGCTCCCAGGGGGATAAGGCGCTCCCGGTAAGACCTGAGATCGAAAAGTTAAAAGGAAAGGATATAGAATGTATATACGGCAAAAGTGACAGTGACGAAATCTGCGAGAGCCTCCCTCCGGGCTTCGCCCATGTTATAGTGCGCAGCGGCGGACACAGTATCGGAAAGAATTATCAGGGGATAGCGGACGTTATACTCGCGAAATTCTCACAAAAGCAGCCTCAGCAATAGGGCTAATATAGTTTTAACTCAGGCAAGGCCCCCTTGGACTCGGAATGCGCGGGATATTTTCTACGAAGAGTATAGATGCAATCCTGGATGAATCCCGGCCTTCCGAGTATTCACTCAGAAGGGCGCTCGGCCCTCTCCAGATCACGATGCTCGGAATCGGCGCGATTATCGGCGCCGGCATATTCGCGACGATCGGCACAGCGGCGGCGGGTGATATGCACAGGCTCGGCGCGGGTCCCGGTCTCATGCTTTCATTCGGACTCGCGGGCGTGGTCTGTGTGTTCGTCGCCCTCTGCTATGCGGAGTTCGCCTCGTTAGTCCCTATATCGGGCTCGGCGTACACATATTCTTACGCCACGCTCGGAGAGCTCGTCGCGTGGATCATAGGCTGGGACCTGATAATTGAATACGCCGTAGGTAACGTCGCCGTAGCTATAAGCTGTGCCAACTACCTGAAAACATTTTTGAGAGAGGCGGGGATCGTCATTCCGGACTGGATATCCGTGGATTTTGAAACCGCCCGCAAGATACCCGGACTGATGGAAAGCGCCCCGCATATCTTCGGTATGCCGGTCGTTTTCAATCTGCTCGCATTCCTCATCGTCGCCGCGATAACGGTGATTCTACTCATCGGAATCCGCGAAAGCGCCTGGTTCGCAACGGGTATGGTGGTAGTGAAGCTCGCCGTTCTCGCCCTCTTTATTTTTATCGGTATCAGGTACATGAAGGTCGATAACTGGAAGCCGTTCATGCCGAACGGCTTCATCGGAGTCGCCTCGGGCGCGGCGGTGATATTCTTCGCATACATCGGATTCGACGCGGTATCCACAGTCGCCGAGGAAACGAAAAGACCGCAGAGAGACCTCCCGATAGGGATCCTCGCATCCCTCGCGGTCTGCACCGTTTTCTATATAATCGTCGCGGCGGTGTTTACGGGTATGATTCCATACCGGGACCTCGTTCATAGGCTCTCCACGGAGCAGGCTGAGCCTCTTACACTCGCTCTCCAGTACGCGAACATAAAGGGCCTCGCCATATTCGTCGTGGCGCTCGGCTCCGTAATCGCACACCTCGCCGTTCTATTCGTATTCCAGCTGGGACAGCCGCGCATCCTTTTCTCGATGGCGAGGGACGGGCTACTCCCGCGCGCGTTTGCCGGGGTTCACAATAATTTCAGAACACCCTGGTTCTCGACTATTGTCACGGGCGCCGCCGTGGGTACGGCCGCGCTGTTCACGAGCCTTGACGAGATGGTGGATCTGACGAATATCGGCACGCTATTCGCTTTCATATTGGTTTCGGCGGGAATTATAGTGCTTCGGTATAAACACCCTGAGATGAAACGTGCATTCCGCGTCCCCGGAGGTATCGTCCTTCCGATACTCGGCGGACTGGGATGTCTCGGGCTAATATATTATCTGCCTCCCACTTCCTGGCTCAGGTTCGCTGCGTGGCTGAATATCGGATTTCTCATTTACTTTTACTACGGCAGCATGAGGAGCAGGCTTACCGGTATCCGGGCGGCTGAGAATTACGGATCGCTACTGGCGGGGACTTCGTTCAGCGGAGCATGGCTCGGTTTTGTGGGGACGGCTATGCTGTTCGCGGCCCGTGCGGCCGATATCAATCACTCGGGGGCGGATAGCCTGATCTCGGCTCTCTTCAAGAATTCCTGGTGGCTGACCGTACCGATGCTGTTAAATATGTTCCTGCTCTGTCCGACTATTATCCTGAGGGCTTATAAGGCGAAAAGGGCGGGTATCTCGAAGAGTGATATAGTGTATGCCAACGTCGGTATTATCCTTACCGCGCTCCTGTTCTCACTCTCGGCTTTATTCCTGTCGCTCACGGCAGTGATTTAACGGCGGCTCAACAATATAAAATAGTTTTAGCGGCATAAGCGGGGCAAACGGCGAATTCAGGGAAGTTATTTATTTAATCTGCGGTGCGGGCAGGAAACCTGCATCCCTCGATATTTACCTTCCGTTACTCTCTCACGTGAGCTTGTGTATCTTCTCGGGCTTTATCCTGAATATGACCCTCTTTTCCCCGGGAGCGCGGTATGGATATTTGTCGAGGCCCAGGTACTTCATAGCCATCCTGTCCGCGTGCTCTTCGGCGTCCTTCTTCCTGTCTTCTTCGGCTATCCCTCTCACCATGCGCCTGCCTGTAGGGGTTACCGGCGTCGAATATCGCGATAGCCACGCGTTTGTCCCGCCGCATGTTCCGGGGTTTCAAACGTCCCTCCGCGGTATTGATGTATATATACTCCTCGTCCGCATCCACCCAGACGATGCTTACCTGAGGCGACCCGTCGGGCATGAGCGTGGAGACCGCCGCGAAGTTCTTTCCCTCCGTGCACAGCTTATATACGAATTCGTCAAGCTTCATCTTGCACTTCCTCTAAAGCCTTTTTTCAAATAGTACCCGATTTATGGTTTATTAACCGATTCTTTTTCGTCCGTAGTATCGGTCGGGCTATTTAGCGTTCCACCCGCCGTCTATAGAGATCATGTTCCCCGTCATGAAGCCCACGTTATCGTCGCATAGAAAGAGGACCGTATGTGCGACCTCCTCGGGTTTGCCGAACCTCCCTATCGGATGAAGGGACAGCAGAAATTGCTCCGCTGCCGCTCTGTCCTCGACCTTGCCCAGAAATTCATCCACGACCATCGGCGTTTCAATCGTTCCCGGGCATATGGCGTTCACCTTTATTCCCTTGTCCGCGTACTCTAAAGCCATTGTCTTTGTGAGCAGAGACACCGCGCCCTTGGACGCGGTGTAAGCGGCGAGCCCCGGAAACCCGTTCAGTCCGCCTACGGAGGAATTATTCACGATCGAGCCCTTACCCTGCCTGAGCATGTGCGGGATGACGTATTTGGACATGAAATAAGTCCCCTTGACGTTCGTATCGAAGATTTTTTCCCACGTCTCCGTGTCTGTCTCGTGAGTGGTGCCGGGAAAAAGGACGCCTGCGTTGTTGAACAGTATGTCTATCCTTCCGTATTTCCCGATTGCGAAATCAACAGAAGCCTTGCAATCCCCCTCATTCGATACGTCGCTTACGATATAGTCTATCTTCAGTCCCTTTTTTTGAGCTTCTTGCTGCGTTTCCTTTAATTTGGCCTCTCTCCTCCCCGTGATGATTACGTTTGCCCCTTCGCGTGCAAAGAGAAGGGCGGTCTCTTTTCCTATACCTGTACCGCCTCCGGTGATGAGCGCGGTTTTGTCTGCGATCTTCATAGCGTGAGTCTCCTTTGAGTTTTTGTCATATACGGTTAGATTCAGAAACTTCCGGATCGGATGCAGGGATTTATTTTTTTGTGTGCGGGAAGATCAGGAGTATAAATGAGGAGAGCAGCCAGTTTTAGTGTGCGGAGTTATCGGGACTCGGCTATTTTGCGCTCCATCCGCCGTCCACAGTCAGCATGTGCCCGGTGATAAAGCCCGAGTTCTCGTCGCAGAGGAAAAGCACCGCGTGGGCGACTTCGCGGGCGCTGGCAAGCCGTCCCATCGGGTGAAGCGATTTCATGAACTCGAGCCCTTCCGCTTCATCCGGGATACGCTTCAGATACCCTTCCGTGAGAAGAGGTGTGACCGTCGTCCCCGGGCACACGGCGTTTACCTTTATCCCTTTGTCCGCATACTCGAGCGCCATGCTCCTCGTGAGCTGAACGACCGCGCCCTTGGAGGAGGTATAGGCTGCAAGTGCCGGGAACCCCTTCATCCCGACGATGGAGGCGTTATTCACTATCCACCCCTTCCTCCGCTCGAGCATGCGGGGGATAGCGAATTTGCTCATGAGCCACGTCCCCCTGACGTTTGTGTCGAACGTCTTGTCCCAGATATCCGTCGGCGTTTCATGGGTCATCCCGGGGTAGAGGACTCCGGCATTATTGAAGAGCACGTCCAGCTGACCGAATTTCTCGATCGCGTAATCGACGACCGCGCTGCAGTGGCTCTCCTTGGATACGTCCGCCGCCATGTAATCCATGTCGAGCCCGTACTTCCTGGCCTCCGCGTCCGTCTCTAAAAGTTTATCCTCTCTGCGGCCCGTTATCAGGACGTTGGCCCCTTCCTCGGCAAAGAGGAGGGCGGTCTCCTTTCCTATCCCCGTGCCCCCGCCCGTAACGATAACAGTCTTATCCGCGAACTTCATGAGCCCTTACTCCGCCTTATCTATATTTATGATTGTTTATATATATAAATACGTATATGCGTTCTAAAGTTTATCCGACCGCACGGTGTACGCAACCTTTATTACATATATACGAAACTGATTGGCAAACTAGATTAAATAACATTATTGGAGCCTATCGATAATCCGGATTAGAAGATGTTTCCGGGGCGGGCACTCTTCAGGATGAGTGCCTTACGCACCTGTTTTCGTGCCGTCGGGTTAGTTCATCTTAATGGAAAGTTGCAATCGCGGCAGAGAGTTACATCTCATAATTCAAGTTAAGGCGTCCGGCGGCCATCAGCCGACAGGTCTGCTCCATTCCCCTGTGAGGAGAGCCTTTCTCCTGAGGCAGCCGTCGTTGAGCGGGATGAAGGAAAGCGACCCCTCCTTCAGGCGGAACCTGTACGTCCCCGCACCCCTGCAGGAGTTGTCCTCGAATATTATATCGCGCCCCGAGAGTCTGTACCTGCCTTCGGACCTCTCATAACCTTTTACATCGCCGCTGAAAGAGAACTTAAGCGAGCCGTCCGGAGCGAATGCGAGAGACCCCTCGAACGCGCCGCCTTCGCTCAGCACCGTCCTCGTCCATGTCCCCGTGATCTCCGATCTCAGCCGGGCGGAATCCCCGCACCCCGCTGCCGCGAGTATGAAGGTAATGGAGAGTAAAGCCGTTAATCCGCGCCCTTTTCTCATATTGCCCCGCGGTGAACCCGAAAATATCCGTTCCCCGCTTAACATGATAACAGCAAAACCTGAGCTTCCGAACTCGGCGCCCTTCCTGTTTTTCCGCGGCTCCGTTTACGTATAACCCCCTCCGTAATTTTTAGATATAATTTATCGAAGAGGGCGTTTTCCGCATGAAGGCGATATTACCGCTCATATTTATTATTATATCCGGTATATGCATTATATCCTGTGATGATAATATCAACGGCTGTTTCGGCGTCAATCTCGAGGACACGCCCTGCGCGTCGGAGAACATACTCTCTATCGGGCAGCAGGACGGGCTGTCATGCTACAACTGCGTAGGGAACGTGACGGGTGATGTATTCTCGATATCCTGGAGCTTCGTCAACGTGGACGGATCGACGGATCCCGGTACGCTTTTCGTATTTCTCAATACGACAAACAGGTTCCTCGCCGAATTTACTGACTGCGGTACGATCACTCTCTACGATACATCCCAGGGCGTGGGCGGGCTTGTGAAAGGTGAGCTCGCCGGGTCGCTCGAGGCGATAGACCCGTTTCAGATCGACAAGCTCTCGCTCTTCTTCAACATCCCCGGCGTGAGGACCGAGAGCGCGGTATGCGATTTCTGCACAAGCTCGAACTCGCCCGTGTGCTTCTAGTCATTACCGTATTTGTGATGCGCCGGCTCACCTGCCCGCGTTCATGATAGGTAGGAGGTCGAACCGGACGCCGTTTATGGTCACCGCGCTGTCCTCTTTATCGATGAGCCTGACGCGGAACTTTTTGCGCGCGCTGCCGTCCACGCTGTAATCGGGTATCTCGAATTTGTGCGAGCGGCCGTTCTCGATTATCTCGAAGTAGCTTTCCTTCGTGAAGCTGTCCCTGTGGCGTATGAGTATTCTGCCGTTTGACACGTGGAGTATTATGCAGTCGGCGGTGTCGCTGAATTTATGGGACAGTGGGCAGTACGCCGTGTGAGTCCCGCGGAAATAGCGGAACACATACAGCCCCGAAATGATAACCCCGAAGGCGAGGACGAAAGCGAGCAGTCTCCTTCCAGACAATGTGCGAATTCTACCTTTATCTCTTTGTGAATGACCCGGCAGGCCGGGGGAACCCCATTAAGGACTGAAATATAAACGACTCGGTTAATTTTTCCAGTGAGGGTTATATATAGCCTATCGGCCTGAGAGAATGCCGAAATTAAGTGCAAGGGGGTTGAGTAGTTTTATTTTCCCCCTTTGTAAAGGGGGATTCAGGGGGATTTATATTTAATATATCGTAGGCGGACAAAGAAAAAAGCAAAATCCTCCATAACGCTCTCGTCAGGGCGGAGCCAGCCGGAGCACGGCCTCTTCCGAAGGAGGGAATTAAAAAAAGACGATTTCACCAATCCGGACACTCGTCCTAAGGCATCTCGTCCTGAATATTTATATTTATGCGGCGGTTCTGGGCGCGTCCCTGCGGGCGTGCTGTTATCCGCGACAGGGTGGTACTGCCCGAACGACACGGCCGAAAGCTGGTTCGGGTCTAATCCCTGCTCGGCGAGATAACGGACAACGGAGATCGCGCGTCCTGCGGCGAGGTCCCAGTTCGTCGGGAAGCGTCCCGCGAGCGGCTCGAGTATCGGGAGGTTATCCGTGAAGCCCTGGATGACGATATACTTGCCCGGTACCTGCTGGAGGGCGGGGACTATCTTGCTAAGCTCCTGACGTCCCTGGCTGCTTAATTCCCATCCGCCTTCGGGGAAGAGGATCTCGTTCACCAATGTTACCTGCAGCTCGTCCTGGAGCTGCTGAATCTGTACCTGGTTCGCGGCGACCTCGGACTCGAGCGCCTGGTTAAGCTGCTGGTATGTATCGTTCAGGTAACTGAGCTGCTGGTTCTGCTGGACTTCCTGGTTGTATTGACTTTGCGGGACGCACCCGGCTGCGAGCGCCAGTGCGAGTATAAAAAGCAGTTTTTTAGCTTTCATCTGTTCCTCCTTATGCGGGTGTTAATCGAAATTATAATGCCAAAAGAATTATTTAAACAGACCTTATATACTATTAATGTGCGTGCGCCAGGGGCGACGTCATAAATCCACGCAAACGTATTTTGAATTGGAAGAGATAAAGGGCGCGGTCGGGCGCTTAATACGGCTTTAACATCGATAGCGTAAAATTCTAGACGGAAATTCGACGGGAGCATCGATATGAATTATTTCAGGAAAGCACGGGTAATCCATCTGCTTGTAATTCTGCTTACTGTCTTTCTCGCGTATTCGTGCGAGAAGCCGAAAAATAACGAGGCCCGGAAAGAAACCGCTTCCGCTCCGAAGCCCGCCCCCGTGCCTTCTCCCGCTCCGCAGCCGGAAAAAGACGCGGACACCGATCCGAGGCTCATAGTGGGGATCGTAGTCGACCAGATGGCCTATGATTTTCTCGACAGGTACTGGGATAAATACGGAGACGAGGGTTTCAAGAGACTCGTAAACAACGGCTACAGCTTCAGGGACGCCTGGTTCAATTACGTGCCCACTACGACATGCCCCGGCCACGCTTCGATATATACGGGCACTACACCCTCGGTCCACGGCATAATCGGAAACGACTGGTTCGTAAGGGCGCCTGTGAATGACGAAATCTACTGCGCGCGCGACAGCTCGGTTTATCTCGTGGGGAGCGGCGCGGAAACGGACAAGAACGCGGGAGAGATGTCGCCTAAAAATTTATTGACGACCACAATCACCGATGAGCTGAGATTGTCGACGAACATGCAATCGAAGGTGATCGGCATATCGCTCAAGGACAGGGCGGCAATCATGCCCGCGGGACATCTGGGGAATGCCGCATACTGGCTCGACGACGAGACCGGAGAGTGGATCACCAGCTCCTATTATTACCGCGATAGTAAGGACGGTGCCAGGCCCGGGCTCCCCGGGTGGGTGAGAGATTTCAACAAAGAATATCCCGCCGAGAAATATTTGAGCAAGCCCGGCATAGACGGGGAATGGAAGACTCTTAAACAACTTTCCGAGTATGGCGAGAGCCTGCCTGACGACAACGTCTACGAGAAATCGATGAGGGGAAAAGACGAAAAGACGGGCGAGTACAGGAAACCCGTTTTCCCCTATGTTTTTAAAGACGTGCTGGCCGAAAACAAGGAAGAGATAAAAGGGCAGTACGGGAGGCTCATCAAGGTAACGCCTTTCGGAAACTCGATCACGAAGGATTTCGCTATAGCGGCGATCAAGGGCGAGGGTCTGGGGAGGGACAGCGTTACGGATTTCCTGGCTGTGAGCTTCTCGTCAACCGATATAATAGGGCATTACTACGGGCCGAGGTCAATCGAGGTGGAGGACACTTACCTGAGACTCGATCAGGACATAGGAGATCTCTTGAAGGCTCTCGATGAGCTCGTGGGTCAGGACAACTATCTCGTATTCCTCACAGCCGACCACGGGGTCGTCGATGTCCCCCTTTATCTGCAGGACATCGGAGTCCCCGCCGGGTATTTCATAGACGATGACGAGGTGAGGGACAGACTCAACAAGCAATTGGGGACTGTCTTCGGGGCGGGGGACGATAAGCTCGTCCTCAGCTACAGCAACCAGCAGGTTTACTCTGGACCGCGACCTGATTACCCGGAAGCTCAAGCTCAGTCTCGAAGACGTCGAGAGGGAGGCTGCGGCTTATCTGATGACAATAGACGGAGTCGCCGACGTCGTTACGGCTTCCGAGCTGGACGGCGCCGATTTCACTGTAGGGGCGAGGCGTCTTGTAGAGAACGGCTATAACACGAAGAGATCAGGGCGACCTGGCCGTGATTATGGAGCCTTCGTGGATCGAGTTCTCAAGTGAACGTACGGGAAGAAGGGTACTACGCACGGAGGGCCATACAGCTACGACACTCACGTCCCGCTTATTTTCTGCGGGTGGAATATCAAGCACGGGGAGTCTATGAGGCCGGTCGATATAACGGACATCGCGCCCACTATTTCAGCCCTGATCGGGATACCTTTCCCGAACGGCACCACGGGCAAGCCGCTCCCCGAGTTGTTCGAGTAGGGCATACGCTATAGCAATAAATTCACGCTGAGGTTGGGGTTGAATTCTGACCGTGGGTGGAGCCCTATTTAGGCTTCGGTGTGTCCTGATCGAACCTGAAGCTCCCGACTATCTCCTCGAATTGCCCAGTGAGGCTCGTGTATATCGGGTAGCATGTGAAGATCGCCTTCTTCCCCGCATCGACGAAATATATGGAGTAGATTTCGTCCCCTTCGTCAACTCCTTCGGCGACTCTCTGCCACACTTTTTTAGCCTTCTTCCCGCCTATCGTGAAGTTGTCGATCTTTGTGATGCCCTTGGTCTGCGTGATCATCTCGGCGAGCGTGCCGCCATAATTCGGGAACACCCACGCCTCTATCTTGAGCGTGTCCGCGGGGAAGTAATGGTAGCTCTTTATGCGCGGGTCGTCTTCCTGATAGCTCATTATGGAGAAATAGTTCCCGGCGTCCTTTTCCGCGGCCCTGAGGCTCTCGTAATCCTCCATGTAGGTCTCGAGCCTCCAGTCATCGGGATAATCTATCGAGAAGCCGTGCTTGCTCTTGTATGTCTTTGTCTGGGGGTTCTGCTTTGCGCCCTCCTTCTCCCCGGCTGCAAGCGACAGACCGGTAAGCGCAAGGATAAAAAAGAGGCAGATCATCCCGCATTTTACTTTCCTCATGACGCTCCTCAACGGCTGTATATGAACATCATCATTTTCTCATAATTTTTGTCGCAAAGCATCAGGTTTTGTTTGCCGCCGAGAGATTTTATCTCCTCGACCGCGTCTTTGAGCGGGACAGTCCTCACGTTATCCGGGTCGAGCACGAGGTTGAGCTCTTCCTCTTCAGGGAACAGTGAGCGCAGTTTGAGTCCGGTCTGCTGATACTGGGCATCCGAGCCGTCCCCTTCGAACGACCATTCCATATTATCCTTCGACCAGATTTCTATTCTGAGGTTCACTATACGATGATCCTTTGCAGAAGCCGAGATTCATTCAATTCCCCCCTTTCGTAAAGAACGAATGCGAGCGAGTAAGCATTCGGACGCCCTATCCTGAATAGCACTGAAGGAAATTAACTTCAGGCTCAATGTTGCTATATCCAAAATAAGGTCAGGGTGGATTTGAAAAATCTAACACAGCGACATTACCTTGTTCATTTCCCTCAATTTCCTTGCTCCTTTCTCCCGCTCAGCGCGTGAGTAATGACTTCCTTCAAATCCTCAAAATCGATCTCGTCCCGGTCCCTGAAATTAATGCAGTCCTTTCCGCACCTTGTGCCGGGATGTTTCTCGACGTAAGGGGCGATGTGCTCCTCCGAGCAGGTGTAGAGGGAGACGTAGTACTTCTGGTTTCCTACAGCGACCCAGTTGTTCCCGATCTCGAAAGTGGGCATTTTGTACCTCATGGAGATGCGCGCTTCGGGGAACCACGCCCTGATCCTCCCGATGATACCTTCCATCCTCCCGCGCCTCCCGTGGGGGACTGCCGCCATGTATTCGTCTATGGTCATTTTATGCACCGTCAGAAATGAATATATTATAACTATTCATAGGCTCTGGCTAATGGTGAATGTTGTCATTCCCGACCACGATTGCGAACAAGAGAGCAATCGGACGCCTTTGCTTACATAGCATCCTGTTAATTAACTCTGGCGATCAGACGAAACAAGTTTTAGAATCGGGAATCCAGTCTTAAAATATGTCAGTAAGAGCGGTTTCCAGCCTCACGATTCGATCCCTAATAGTTAGCTATCGTTGCCCGGCCTGCTTATTCCGAGCTTCTTCATCCGAGAGCGGAGGGTGTGTGGATTCATACCCAATACCAAGGCGGCACCTCTTTTACCGTGAATAACCCAGTTGGTCTTTTCAAGTACGCGAAGGATGTGAGCCCGTTCTACATCCTCGAGCGTGCCTGAGATTTGAGTATCTAAATCGGCATCGAGTCGCACCTCGAGAGACTCATCAAACTGAATGATGGAGTTATGCGCGACGATGACTGCCCTCTCGATTATATTCTCTAATTCTCTTACATTTCCAGGCAATGGATAAGCCAGCAGTACATCCATCATTTCTTGAGAGATTGTCTCAATCTTCTTCCCCAGTTTTGTGCCGTATTTTATCGCGAAATGTCTGACAAGCACCGGTATGTCCTCCTTTCGCTCCCGAAGCGGCGGAATTAGTATCGGGAAGACATTCAGCCGGTAATAGAAGTCTGGACGGAATTTGCCTTCTTCCACGGCTTGCCTGAGGTCCCGGTTCGTAGCAGCTATAACCCTGACATCGACCTCGATGGAACGTGAGCCGCCTACCCGCTCGAATTCTCCTTCCTGGAGGACCCTGAGGAGCTTGGCCTGCAGCTCCAGGGGCAGGTCCCCAATCTCATCCAGAAAGATTGTTCCACCGTTGGCCAGCTCGAAGCGGCCGACCTTGTGAGAGACGGCGCCAGTAAAAGCTCCCTTCTCATGGCCGAACAATTCGCTTTCGATAAGCCCTGCAGGCAGGGCAGGACAGTTGACTTTAACCAGCGGCCGATTTTTACGCAGACTGAAATTGTGAATAGCACGAGCTACTAGCTCCTTGCCTGTCCCTGTCTCGCCCTGAATCAAGACCGAGGCTTCTGTTGGAGCCACATGTTCCACCTTGCGTTTTACCTTCTCTAACGCTGCGCTATGGCCTATAATTTCTTCAAAATTGTATTCGGTTTTAATCTCTTCCTGAAGATAAATGTTTTCCGCCTGAAGCCTGTTCGTCAATTGCTCCACTTCTCTCAGGGCATTTCGCAGCGCCTCTGCCTGCTGTGCATTGTTAATCGCCGTTCCTACTTGCTGCGCAACAATCTCAAGTAACTGTATCTCTTCATTATTGAAGGTATTTTTATGAAGGGAAGATATATTCACAGTACCCACACTTTTACCCTCGAAATAAATAGGCATGGACACATAGCTCTTTATTCCGGCTTCCCTGGCGGATGGGCCGATAGCAGTGTCCTGATCCACGTCCGCGCAATATACAGGCTTCCCGCCGGTTATCATCTTCCATATAAAACCTTTAGGATAGGGGATCCTTCTTACACGTTCCACAAACCAATCGGGGTAGCCCCTGTACGACCTCATTACCGCCTCTCCGCCTTCAACCAGGTAAATCGAAACGTGCTTCACTTTATCTATGTTTTTACTCAATGCTTCGACGGCGTTTTCCAGGACTTCCTGGAGGTCGATCGACTTGTGGACAATTCTGGTCACGGCGCTTATTATCGACTCGTACCGGTTCATTTTGGACAACTGATCAAGGGTTACTCTGAGTGTTTTCTCAACTGATTTTCGCTCGGTAATATCCCTGAAAACCAGCGCCGTTCCCACCAGCTTGCCATCTTCCCGAATCGGAGTGCTTGTGTATTCAACCGGGAAATGCGAGCCGTCTTTTCTCCAGAATACTTCATTATCCGCGTAACGGACAATCCCGTCCTGGAAAGCTGCGTAAATGGGGCATTCTTCGAGCGGATAGGGGCTGCCGTCAGGTTTCGTGTGGTGAATAGTATCGTGTCCGGATTTTGAGATCAGTTCCTTGATTCCCCAGCCGAGCATTTTTGCCCCGGCGGGATTTACAAATGTAAGGTTCCCTTCGAGGTCGGCACTGGCGAGTCCTTCGCCTGCGGCGTTCAAAATCAGCTCGTTTTTATATTTGACTGCTTCATAGGCCTCTTTCATCCGCTTGAAGCTCAGCGACATCCCGAACCGTAGCGAGCAGAACCTGCCGTCCGCCGTATTCGAGTAAACCGAATCGTATCACAACCGGAATAACTGTACTATCCTTGCGTCTTTTGACCGTTTCGAGGTGAAAAGTATCTCCCCGGCTGCATTTCATCCAAATTTCTTTTTTCTTCTCGTGTGTCCAATCCTTGGCAATATCAAATACGGTCATGGTAACAAGTTCATCATAGGCGTACCCAAGTCGTTCACACGCGCTTTTGCTAACTTCAATTAATCCATCAGTTTGGGGGTCTATTAAAAAGATTCCATCCGGAATATGGTCTAACAGGCCCCGGAATATTCGTGTTTCATGATCCGGCATTACCGCTTCTGCCTTGCTCTCTTTGATACTTATTCATTTCCTGCCCCAAACAAGACTGTCTTGATTCTGGTGCAACCGCGTGAAGGCATTAAAAACTATTCGAGATTGAGGCCTGTAATCGTCGTGGGGTTGAAAAGCGGGAGCATGTAGAGAACCTACGATGTGTTGGCAAATAGAGTATGGGTCAGCCACGTGTCAACCCCGGTTATTACGAAAGTTATCCCCGTTAGTACACTATCTATTAGGCTGAAATTCGGTCGAGTGATCCGAAAAAATATTTCAATCCTTTTCGTTACATTTCCTGACTGTGAGGATATTTCCTAACACGTCTCGGCCGGGCGAAAGGGAATGAACGAAAAAATTATTACTTAAACAGAGTGTAATTTAGCCACTTAGCTTGCGGCTTAAGTGATCTCTACTTTTTGGCACAACCTTTGCACTATTAGAAATAGCAGATGATGTGCAGGCAATAAATTGCAGTCGAAATATATGAGGAGAAAAAAATGAAACATATGAATCCGGCAGAAGAAAAGCTCACAGTGCGGGAAAGACCGGAGGCCTCATACACGGCGGAAAATCAAGCCCGGACCATACCGCTCGCAGGAAAAAACCCGAAGAGAAATAATGCGGAGCCGGGTTATAAACATCTTAACGATAAGGAAATTGCCGGTCATTTCGTCAAAACTCACGATGAAGGCGCTTTCAACGAAATCGTAGACAGGTACGGAGATATGATATACAGGACTGCGCTCAGGATTACACGTGACACGAAAGGAGCAGAAGACGTCATGCAGGAGGTGTTTTTAAAACTCGTTGAAAAGCTGGAGACGTTCAATGGAGAAAGTAATTTCTCGACATGGCTCTACAGTGTCACTGCGAATGCAAGCTTCGCTTATCTTAGGGCTGAGAAAAAACACAGAAACGTCCTTAGCTTTGAGGAGTATATCTCCAATATCGAAGACGGAGTGTCTAATGGATTAGACCTTGGAGACTGGAATCATAACTCCGATGTCTCTTTTTCCAAACGAGAGTTAATAGAAAAGATAGAGCAGGCGTTGAACGAGCTCCAGGCTTCCTACAGGGTTGTCCTCCACTTGAGGGACGTGGAAGGCCTTACAAATCCAGAAGTGGCAAAGATATTGGGACTTTCAGTTAATACAATTAAATTCAGGATTCGCAGGGCAAGACTTTTTTTAAGGATTAGACTTTCAGATTATTTCTACGAATGGAGAAAATAATATCTATCCTTTTCGAATAAATATTCATCATATTAAGTGAGTAGCAAATCTAAATAGAAGGAGCGAGAAAAAATGCAATACGTTATGACCGAAATGACCCAAGCCTTCGGCTTTGGCGTGTTTAGTTCGCTCGGCCTCGCATAAAACTACTCAAAAGGAGAATACCATGACCCAAACCAGTGCTACACAACAAGTCAGCAAGCAGGCGGCCGACAAGGATGCAATTCGTCCTTTTCATGTGAATGTTCCGGAAGCCGAACTGACCGAATTGCGCAGGCGCATTAAAGCGACAAAGTGGCCTGAACGGGAAACGGTCGCTGATGCATCCCAAGGCGTGCAGCTCGCGACGACTCAGGCCCTCGCACGCTATTGGGCGACAGACTACGATTGGCGCAAGTGTGAGGCGAAGCTGAAGGCCCTGCCGCAATTCATCACCGAGATCGATGGGCTCGACATTCATTTCATTCACGTTCGCTCGAAACATGAAAACGCGTTACCGATTATCGTCACGCACGGATGGCCCGGCTCGATCGTCGAGCAGATGAAGATTATCGATCCGCTTGCCAATCCCACGGCGCATGGCGGGAGCGCATCGGACGCTTTCCATGTGGTGGTTCCGTCTATGCCGGGCTACGGATACTCAGGCAAACCGACCACCACCGGGTGGGATGTTGCCCACATCGCGCGTGCCTGGGTCGTGCTGATGAAGCGACTTGGATACACGAAATTCGTGGCGCAGGGCGGCGATTGGGGTGCGGTGGTCACCGATGAGATGGGCGTGCAAGCTGCCCCGGAATTGCTCGGCATCCACACCAACATGCCCGGCATCTTTCCAGCCGATATTGACGGGGCGGCCTTTTCCGGCGCGCCGGCGCCGTCGGGTCTCTCAGCCGACGAGAAACTCGCTTACGAGCGTCTGCAGTTCGTCTATCAAAAGGGAATCGCCTACGGGTTCCAGATGGGTCTGCGACCGCAGACGTTGTACGGGATCGCGGATTCACCCGTCGGCTTGGCGGCTTATTTCCTTGATCACGACGCGCGCAGCTACGAGCTGATCGCACGTGTCTTTCGAGGACAAGCCGAGGGCCTTACGCGCGACGACATCCTCGACAACATCACGATCACCTGGTTGACGAACACGGCGCTTTCTGGCGCCCGTCTCTATTGGGAGAATTGGGGCAAACTTGGGTATTTCAATGCCAAAGGCGTCTCCATCCCGGTTGCCGTGAGCGTCTTTCCTGACGAGCTCTATCCAGCCCCGCGGAGTTGGGCAGAGCGGGCATATCCCAAACTCATCTATTACAACAAGCACGACAAGGGCGGGCACTTTGCGGCGTGGGAGCAGCCGGAATACATCGTTAAAGATCTCCGCGCGGCGTTTAAATCATTGCGGTAGTTTGAGTGAGTGAGCGGTGCACACAACGCGCACCGCCCGCCCCATGCGCCAAATTCAGTTTCGCCTAGCCTCACTATTAAAAGGCGAGACCGCATAGGCCCTTTCTCATAAATATTGATCTAAATTGGTATGAAGAAAATCAAATTAATAAAAGGAGGTGACACAAATGAGTAGAAATATCCCTGTTGTTTTATCATTAACGTTGGTCATTTTGTTCTCAGTTTCACTAGTCAGTTCTAGCTTTGCAAAGGACGAGACAGTAACAGTAGAGGGTAGTGTCATTTGCTTAATACCCGATTATCAGAAGGGAACCGTTAATCCCGTAATTGCTAATGGACCTTGTAAAAATGAGCCGCCGCATCCACACATGTTAATTACGAAGGAAGGCAAGGTCTATTATCTCCAGGGTTTGCAAGAAGGATTAATGAAGATTCAGATGAACCCTAACCATACGGATGTAAAGATTACGGGTAGAGTTGAGCAAACACCGGGAGGTTGGGTTCTCTACGTAGATTAATTTTTAAGGAGGAGGGAGTTAGCAGACAAACTCCCTCCTTATTTTAGTTGCACCTCTCGTTAATAATCAGCACATAGTAGTAAACATAAAGTATTCATAGAACAACATAAAATAAAAGGGGAAAGTAAAAATGCCATATATTAACGTTGGTAAGGAAAACGGTGCAGACATAGATATATATTACAAAGACTGGGGTAAGGGACAGCCCGTAGTTTTCAGCCACGGCTGGCCGTTGAGCACGGACGCATGGGACGGTCAGATGCACTTTTTGGTGCGTAACGGTTATCGCGCGATCGCGCTCGACCGGCGTGGTCATGGCCGGTCCAGCCAGACCTCTTCAGGAAACGACATGAACGGCTATGCCGACGATCTCGCTGCCGTCATCGAAGCGCTCGATCTCAAGGAGGCGGTACTTGTAGGCCACTCAACGGGAGGCGGAGAGGTCTCGCGTTACATAGGTCGTCACGGGACGAAGCGGGTAGCCAAGGCCGTCCTCGTCTCTGCCATTCCGCCGCTTATGCTCAAGACCGCAGCCAATCCCGAAGGCTCTGCCCATCGAGGTGTTTGACGGGCTCCGGGCAGGGCTCGCCGCTGACCGCTCACAGTTTTACAAGGATTTAGCCATATCGTTCTATGGCGCCAACAAAGGTGTCAAGGTGTCCCAGGGGATACTCGAACAATTCTGGCTCTGGAGCATGCAGTGCGGCCAAATAAACGCCTACGAAAGCATTAAAGCGTTCTCCGAGACCGACCTCACGGAAGATCTCAAGAAGTTCGATATCCCGACCTTGGTGATGCACGGAGATGACGACCAGATCGTCCCCGTCAAGAATCATGCGGAGAAATCAGCCAAACTTATCAAGGGAGCAAAGATCCTTGTATATCCGGGCGCTCCGCACGGCCTGACGGCCACACACCAGGATCAGGTCAACACAGATCTGCTGGAGTTTATAGGGACGGCTAAGAACAGCTCTAAAGCGGCCTGAGTTCGGGACCGCACGGCAGATCGTGACGTACGTAAGCGGTCTGCCCTTTGTGCCAAAACTGCAGTCGGAGGTGCAAAATGTATAAAAAATCAACGATGAAAAGGACGACAATCTCATTGCTTCTGCTTTTCCTAATGACGAGCGCGGTGACGGCTCAGGAGGCTGACGTCGTTCCGCTCATGTCGAAAGACCTGACGGACTTTCCAGGCAAGGAAGTCTCAATGATTACAGTGGAGTATCCGCCGGGCTGGTCAGATCCTGTGCACCGGCACAATGCGTACGGGTTTATCTACGTGCTGGAAGGCACAGTTATAATGCAGGTGAAAGGAGGAAAAGAAGTGACGCTGACGCCGGGACAGACGTTTTACGAGGGGCCCGACGATGTCCATGTCGTGGGCCGGAACGCAAGCGCGAGCAAGCCAGCAAAACTGTTGGTCGTATTGGTCAAGGACAAAGGCGCGCCGATACTAATGCCGGTCAAGTGACGGCCGGAATGGCCTAACGGCGAAAATACCGAGGCCTCATCGCGCGGGCAAGATTAAAAATTCAAGGAGACAAATCATGAAAATTGTGGTTATCGGGGGCACCGGGCTCATCGGATCAAAGCTCGTGAACAAGCTTCGTCAGCTTGGCCAAGAGGTAGTGGCGGCATCGCCCGCCTCGGGCGTCAACACCATCACCGGCGAGGGACTGGCTGAAGCGCTTTCAGGCGCTCAGATTGTCGTTGATGTGACGAACTCTCCTTCGTGGGAGGACAAGGCGGTTATGGAGTTTTTCGTGACGTCAACCCGTAACCAGCTTACCGCGGAAGCAGCCGCCGGCGTGGGGCATCACGTCGCGTTGTCGGTCGTGGGCACCGACCGTCTTCAAGCGAGCGGGTACTTCCGGGCGAAGATGGCCCAGGAAGAACTGATCAAAGCTTCCGGGATTCCCTATACCATCCTCCGCTCAACACAGTTCTTCGAATTCGTGGGCGGCATCGCCCAAGAGGCAACCGACGGGCAAACGGTCAGGTTGCCGTCCGCCCTTATGCAGCCCATCGTCTCGGATGACGTCGCCGCGGCGCTCGCCGACGTAACGCTCGGGGCGCCGGTGAACGGCATGGTCGAGGTGGCCGGTCCCGAAAAAATCCGTCTCGACGAGCTCGTCAGACGATACCTGAGCGCAAACCGGGACGAGCGTCATGTGGTTACGGACCCCCATGCGCGCTACTACGGCCTGGAGGTAAACGATCGATCCCTCACCCCGGGCGACAACCCGCGCATCGGCCCGACGCATTTCGATGACTGGCTCGCCCGCTCGACGCCTTGACATAAACCTCCTTTTTGTGCGAGAATAGCAACGTAAAAATTAGTGTATAAGAGGAGAGGATGATCTGTGTCGCGCCTTTTCTCCGGTCATGACTGGGAGTTTCCCCACACGGACATCCGAACATGACACTCGCCGTCTGACAAGGGGATCGTGGTGCCGTTAGAGATTCATAATCTGTCTTTCAATTCAAAGGAGGAATCAAATGGCTAAGCCCAAATCCGCCGCGAACGAAAACGAAATTTCCCGCGACCGCCTCGCGGAGCTGTTGAACGAAGACCTTTCCCGCGAATATCAAGCCATCATCGCCTACGTAGTCTATTCCCAGGTGCTCAGCGGTGCCCAATACATGAACATCGCCGCCCAGCTCGAAATCCACGCCAAGCAGGAGCTCGATCATGCCCTGATCCTTTCGCGGCAGATCGATTATCTCGGCAAAATGCCGGTGGTCACTCCCAAGCCGGTACGCACATCGAAAAATCCGAAAGACATGCTCCGGTACGATCTCGAGAATGAAAACGAAACCATTCGCAATTACCGCGATCGCATCCGGCAATGTGAAACGCTGGGGGAATACGCGATGGCGGAACAAATTCGCCAGATCCTGATTCAGGAGCAGGACCATCAAATCGATTTGGCCACAGCCCTCGGCGAAGAAGTTCCGGACGTTAGCGGAGGTCCCAAAAGACGCGCCCTGCGCAAGAGTCGCTAACGCTTCTCGTATAGTGAGACTATATTGTATTAATCAGTGAAATCATCAGGTTAAACCAGCGCCATGTAATATACAGCCCGGCGGTTAACACATTTATTTAATGTAGAGATTGCAAATGAGTAAAGGAAGATTAGAAGCATTTAGCGATGGTGTCATTGCTATAATTATCACCATCATGGTGCTGGAATTGAAGATACCGCATGAGGCCGGTTTGGGTGCGCTGCGCCCGCTGATACCGAAATTCCTGAGTTATGTGCTTAGTTTTATTTACATCGGGATATACTGGAACAATCACCATCATCTGTTACAGGCAGTCCGGCAGATTAATGGCAGTATTCTGTGGGCTAATATGAACCTGTTATTCTGGTTGTCGCTGATCCCTTTCGCTACCGGATGGATGGGTGAAAACCACTTCGGTACCTGGCCGGTTGCGCTTTATGGGATGGACCTGTTATTAACCGGGTTCGCTTATGTTATCCTCACCCGCACTCTTATAATCTACCAGGGCGTGGATTCCACTTTAGCGACAGCGGTTGGCCGGGACTTCAAGGGAAAGGTATCTCTTGTGCTCTACGCTGTGGCAATATCACTTTCCTTTGTGAATTCGTGGTTTGCCTGTGCTCTGTACGTCTTGGTTGCTGCTATGTGGCTAATCCCTGACCGCCGTATTGAGAAAGCGCTGGCCGGATAAGAACGTCATTTCGACTAACCCCCCGTAGGTTCATGAACTCGGCCGCGGATTTTTTTAACGCTTGAATTGGGCAGATTCCCGCAAGTCTATATATCGGGAATCCAGTCTTAAAATATAACTGTAGAAGCGAGTTCCCGGGTCAAGCCTGGGGAAAACCAGCCGCGATTTATTTTTTCTGTCATTGCGAGCCCTTCGACTTCGCTCAGGATAAACTCCGCGCGGCAATCTCATCTTTTTGGCTCCTCTACCCCCTCCACACCCGCATCATCTCGTTCCCCCCGCGCTGGACCTCGTAATCCACTTTACGAAATTCCACGGTAAAGCCGCGGGATCGCAGCTCCTTCGTGAGCGGCTCCACGTGAATCGAGAGCGCGGGCGATAGATCGACGATCGGGAATATCCTCGCTTCCCCGGCCACTCGCATCATCTCCAGGACCGAGTCCCTGTGGAACTCGTATCCAAGCTGCGCCGAGTATAGGAAAAGAAAATGCGAGCAGAGGGCCAGGTCGAAGCTACGGTCAGGGTAGGGGAGGCGCGGGAGACTGCCGACGACGTATCTGCCCTCGGCTTTCCCTGAGTCGTAGTCGGCGAGGAATGTTTCGAGCGCCCGCTCGCGGTTCTTTCTCAGTCCTTCCGGCGACTTGTGATAAGTCCACGTCCAGTCCCCGGGCGTGGCTCTCACCTGGTCGATGATGTTATCGACGACCTCGTGAAAACGTCTCTCTATCTCCCGTCCCGGGAATTCGTAAACCGGATCGACCGACGTGACCGTATGTCCCCGCCTCTTCATCTCCGCGTTGAACCCGGCCGGGCCGTCGGCGACGCTGATTATCTTTTTATCAAGGTCTTCGTCCGTGAGTGCGAATATCCGCCTGTACTCGTCAAACGACCTCCCGAAAGGCACTACGTCATCGAGCTTCAACGCCATAAGCTGAATAAGATACCGGACTTTGCGCGTGCGGGCTCTCTTAATTCGGCTTCATATATATAGAAAGTGATAATCGGGCTCGGGACAGTATAATATTATCCGGGTAAACACCTCCATTATGAACCGCATTATAGCGATATCGGGAACTATCATATTCCTCGCGGCCGGAGCGGTGATCTTCTTCGAGGAGGGTTACATACGCTTCAATTATCCGAGCTCGAAAAAATACCCGGTGCGCGGCATCGACATATCACACCACCAGGATTCGATCGACTGGGGGATATTGAAGCGCGCCGACCTCGACTTCGTATTCATCAAGGCGACGGAGGGCGGGAACCACAAGGACACGAAATTTACCGAGTACTGGAAGAGGGCAGGGGAGCTCGGGCTTACGAGGGGGGCTTATCACTACTTCACGTTCTGTAAGTCCGGAAAGGAGCAGGCGATGAATTATATCGATACCGTCCCTGTTTCAGCGGGGCTTCTGCCTCCGGTGATAGACCTCGAATACGGGGGCAACTGCAGCGCGCGCCCCTCGAAAGAAGAGGTGCTCAGGGAGATCGGAGAGTTCTCGGACCTCGTCGAGCGCAGATACGGCAGGCGTCCGCTCATATACACGACTAAGCAGTCTTACACGGACTTTATCGCCGGGGGGCTTCCCGGCTACCTGATATGGATACGGGACATATATTCGAGTCCCGGCCTCGCCGACGGCAGGCAGTGGAGCTTCTGGCAGTACGCGGACAAGGGGAGGGTCTGGGGTATAGACGGGTTCGTCGACCTCAACGTATTCAGCGGCACGCGCGAGGAGTTTGCCGGCCTGCTCACTCAAGACTAATCAATCATCGTAAAAAGGTTGGGAAATTTTCGGAGGTCTGCGGGGCTTTCGAAGATTGGTACGGCTCTAACGCCCTTCGAGCACGAGGTTTTCGCTCGCCGCACTCTCAGGCTTGATAATCTCTTTCGCGGCGTTTATGAGCTTCGTTATTTTTTTATACTCGCCTGTGCCGGGGGAGACTTTGCAGAGGTAGTCTTCGACCGGCTCGTCGTGCCCGCTTTTTCTTTTCCTGAACGACACTGTGCAGAGGAGTTCTTTTCCTCCCGACCCGTAAACGGCGTGAGTCCCCGGCTCGCTGACGTAATCTCCCTCCGGGGTTTCAGTAATCCTCTCGGGCTTCCGGCTCTCGCTCTTGACGTTTCTCAATCTGCTGATCCATGCCTTCGAATAAGGCGGCTCGACCGGGAGGTCGTGCGGGGTGAGGACTGTCGTTATCCCGCCCGTGTCCGTGTCTATCTCCTGTATCGAATGCCATTCGTACCCTGTGATTTTTGCGCCTTTCTTGTGCACGCGGAAGACGTTCACGTAGATTCTGGAAACACGCGGGCAGAGTATGACGTCTTCATACGAGAGCTCATCCGTCTCGGGGGTGATCCTCCTGTACGTATCGTCCGTTATGTGCCTTGCGTATATGCTCTTGAGTCCGAACCCGTCCCCGAGGTGCTTATAGAAATGGGCTAAGAACTGACGGCTTTCAGGCTCGTAGTAGAGACCGAGAAAACGGTTCTCGGAAGGTATTCCAATTGTCCCCCACTGGTTGACCATCTTTCTTCCGACCTGCTGTGGACTTTATCGAGCCGCCAGGCAAGACCCATTTATGCCTGAGACGGCGGAATACATTAACGCGAAATATTTTATCCGGAATAACCCAATTCAATTATAATACAAAACCTTCATAAAAGGAAAGAGGGAGCCGAAAAAAATACTACGGAGAGGTAATTGTCCTAAAGCGTGCAGAAGGCCGCGTCGCGCCTGTCGAGATAGTGGAGGCACATCCTGTATATCCAGTTCGAATTTTCCAGACCGACGATTGATTTATTCATAAGGTCGCGCAGCGGGGAGCCTTTCTGCAGGGCGAAGGAGAGAATATTACTCCTGATTACCATGTCGGAAACGTGTACATCGCTCATATTTTTATGCCGTAAATAACTCTTTACCGTCAATCTATCGGCGATGACGGCGACGACATCCTCATTATTCAGGGCTTCGAGCGCTTCTTCGAGTGAGCTCTTTTCGACGACACTGAAATCGAGGTTCTGAAGATAGTCCTCTACGTCCGAACCGCCTATTATCGCGACGGTCTGGCCTTTCAAGTCCTCGAGCTCGTCGATATCGGTTTTCCGTCCCGTGTGGGACAGTGTAAGGGCGCTCGTGAGCGTCGCCGCCAGGATCGAACCTGTGGCGAGGCTGCATACCAGCATGATGATCGTGAGGATGCGCGCGTATGTGTCCTTGATCTCGAAGAATATATCGTTAGAGAACATGGTATGAAAGCCGTACCAGATCGAATATCGTATCCCTTTGTGTATCGACTGAGGAAAAGCATCCGGGAAATTGTGCCGTTCTTTATGCCAGATCAGGAAACTGCAGATGAAAATCGTCAAAAATAAAATAATGAGCGGACGTTTGAAGGAACTTTCGATTAAATGAATGAATAATAAGGGGAATGTAGTCGGTTCGTTCCTGGTGATCACGTTCGAGGTGGATATATAATATGGAATAGTAAATGAAACATCGCTCAAACGCTGGTATGTGATCACGACCGGTCCGATCACGACGTCGAACTTATTTCCCTCGAGCTCGGGCACGAAATCCAGATAACCCGTTGCGGGCAGGAAGGTATATTCATACTTCCATCCCCGGGTCTTGGCAATCTCCTCCCAAAGCTCTATTGAGATCCCCTTCAGTTTGCCATTATTTATGATGACGAAGGGCTCGAGGGGAATCACCCCCACGTGAATGACTGCCGGAATTTGCCCGACGGGCGGAACTGGCTCAGCGGAGTACACAGGCTGTGCCCGGAGCGACGTAAGAACCAGGATTACGAGGATAAAACATCCCGGGATGAGGCGTATGGTCTTATTTTGATTGGGAATCATAATCCCGTCTTGCTCCGGGTATCCGGACGCAGCGCAATATAACGGGACCACAACCATAAAGATGATCTCTCACGAGGTAACTCCGGAATGGTTAAGCACCGATGTCCGCCGAATCCGGCAAGCTGTTTATTTGATTAATATCTATAGCCGTTTGGCTACGGTGTCAATAATATCAATTTCCGCGCGCATTCCCGCGGCGGTATGGCGGGGAGTGAGCGCCGCCCCCACTGCACGGCTGAAAATTCCTGCTGAAGCGGGTACGGGAAAACGGTATAATATTGCAGGTGAAAGGAGAATTATTTATGAGAGGGCAAAAGTTTTCGACGAAGTTATTTCGTCTCTGTTACGTCCGGGCGCTCGTCCTATCGGCGCTTTTTCTATCCGCGTGCGCGGGGGCCACTTCCGGCACGCACCTCGCGGGCAGCGGAGTGGACAGCGACTCCCGCCCGGAAGTCATAAACGGCGAGGTGCTGGAGATGGAAAAGAAGTATTACGTCGCGGGGGTTATAGACAGTTATAACGCGCTCGCCGGCAACCCCGAGCAGCAAAAGGCGTTCAGGGACGAGGTCATAAACGGTCGTATTTACGTAATAGATTACTACTACAGCAAATTCAGGAACGACGTGCGCGGAGGCGCGAAGCCGAATACTAATCTGGTGACGGATATCGCGGTGCTCGGTCTCGACGCCGCTGACGCGATTAACCCGGCCAAGAGGGCGAAGGATATACTGCTCGCGATATCGGGCGGACTCACGGGCCCGGAGTCTTCCGTCGACAAGGACAATTTCTACGAGGAAGCGGTACCCGCGTTGGTATCCACAATGGATTCGCTCCGCCTCGAAAGGCTGGTCCTCATAAGGCAGAGAATGACATACGGCACGCAGGGCAATAATCCATATACGCTCGGTGCGGCGCTGATAGACGTGAATAATTACTTTCAGGCGGGAACACTCTCGGGCGCGATAAGGGGTATCACGAATTCTTCGGGCGTCGCCTCTAATCAAGCCGAGCTCGAGCTTAGGGGAGTCCCCGCCAAAACTCCGTCTCCCACAGATGAATGATTATCGGCGAATAATTACAAGGTCGGACGCTGCACGCATACAATGGCGCATTACAATTCCGCTTGCCGCTCGCGCCTGCGCATGATCAGCCGCATACCCGATTTGAGATAGAGAACTACCGGGATAAACCTATCCTTCTAACTCCTACATCCTTGCCCTTGAGAATTTAAAGCTAAAACCCCAACCCATCGTATAAGTAATTAAAGTAATATTCCAAAAGAGCCCCGGAAGATTTAAGGTCCCTGCCAAGAGGACCCGCGTCTTCAGTTGACGGGGCTCAGGTTGTAACAACCGGTTCATAAAGATTATAGCAAAGTTTAATTTTTTTTGCATCTTTTTTTTTAATCGTAAAAAATCGCTTACACGTATGTCAGCGGCGGGAAGGTATTCAGGCGAGAACGCGACACGCTCCGGCACATGGAGGCGCAGTCGGGTCTGAATAATCCTTTATCCGCAGCCTGTTGTGAAGTTTAGACGGATGCCCGGCTCAAGCGGGCGGTGGGGATACATCACGGTTATTGCGGGGTTTCAGGATACGGAACCGCCTGACCCGGCCGTGCTGAGCTAATAAATATTTTTTCAGGAGGGCGGAAATTTTTTCGTAGATGAAAATTTTTTGCCGGATCGCCGGAATTTCTCAGTCGAGGACCGGGGTCGCCCCCAGGACCTGTATCGAGACCGGGTTCATGAACTGGGAGCCCGCGCCGAACGGGTAGCCTGCCTTCAAGTATGTGTCCTTGCTCCTGGGCGGGACCGTAACCGGGAGAACGCCCTCTTCCTGGCTTACCACGTTGCCCGCGCCCCCGGCTGTGTTCGTCGTGTACGTGACCCTCACCCTTATGTCCTTGTACGGGATGTCGGAAGTGTTCTCTATGGTCACGCCGTGTATTATCGCGACTGCGCTCCACGTCGCGTAAACCGACCAGTGCGGTATCTTGATATACCACTCGGGGTGCGTCGACATCGAATTCGGAAGATACTCTTCCCCGAGAGCGATCCCCCGGGAGAGAGTCACAAAGAGTAACGCGGCTAAAATAAATGGCTCTTTTCATACCCTATAGTATATTCTCACGGGGCCGGTCAGGCAATTGTTAATATGCCTATCGTTATGTAATATAAATCGGGCTTTGCCCGAAAGCCGGTCCTGAATCGCGGGAATGTGTGGCGCACGGTTTATACGGGACTCTCGGGCTATAGCATAAATACAGACGAAGGAGACTTAATATGGCCGAACTCACCGAAAGGGAGAAGGAATTCGAGCTCTTCGGCATGGGCATCGACGATCTTGAAGAGCTGCTCAGGACGAGGTCCGTGCAGCAGAATATCCCCATGACGCGCATACTTGTAGACTGGCTTGAGCTTGCCCAGTGTCAGCTCGAGGACAAGTATCGAAATGTCCACCACATTATAAACCGCATCGTGTACGTGCTCGAGAGCGGTATGGTAGTGGATAATGTCGAGAAAAAGGAAGCGCCGGCAAAGGAAAAGCCCTCTAAAAAGAAAAAGGATTGAGTTTTTCAGGGGATTCCCCGCACGGTGCTGAGGAAACCATACATAATCTTTAACTATGCCGACTCTTCCCGTCGTACCCTATATCCGGCGGGCACGCTCGATGCGTTACCGCGGCTGCCGGTCATTACCCCTCGTTATAGTCTTCTAACTCCCCGGAAATACATATCGTTTCCTTGCCGAATTTCCCCGTACACCGCAGGTGCGCTCCGATGAAGGGAGAGAAAAACCATGCCTTGAGGTTCGTCCTTCTCCTGGGCGCCGTAAGCCTTTTCGGCGACATGACCTACGAAGCCGCACGGAGTATCACCGGGCCTTATCTGGCGGTCCTCGGGGCAAGCGCCTTTACGGTGGGCGTGGTCGCGGGTTTGGGCGAATTCATCGGATACGGGTTCAGGATCGTCTCCGGAATCCTGAGCGACCGGACACACCGCTACTGGCCGATTACGATCGCCGGATACGTCATCAATCTCCTGGCGGTCCCTGCGCTCGCGCTGACCCACAACTGGCCAGCCGCAGCGGCGCTCATTATGACCGAGCGGTTCGGGAAGGCGGTCAGAAACCCCGCACGCGACGCCATGCTTTCCCATGCCGCGCACGAGATGGGACGGGGCTGGGGCTTCGGCGTCCACGAAGCGATGGACCAGATAGGGGCGATAATCGGCCCCATGATCGTTGCCGCGGTGCTGGCCTGGAAGGGCAGTTACCGTTACGGCTTTGCCGTATTGGCGATTCCCGCGTTACTCGCATTATCCGTCCTTGTCGTTGCGAGGGTTACGTACCCTAATCCCCGTTCCCTCGAGCCCGCTTTTGACCCCGGACAGGCGGAGAAGCTCCGCCCTGTCTTCTGGCTCTATCTCGCCTCCGCAGCGTTTGTCGCTCTGGGGTTCGCCGACTTTCCTCTGGCGGCGTTCCACATGAAGACCGGAGGGATGCTGGCCGACGAATGGATACCCCTCATATATTCGGGCGCTATGGGTGTGGACGCACTGAGCGCGCTCGCACTCGGCCGTCTATACGACAGGAAGGGGGTGATCGTGCTCCTTTTCGCGGTATGCGTAACGGCTTTGAGCGCCCCGCTCGTGTTCCTCTCGGGAGTAGGGCTCCTGATCGCCGGGATGGTGTTATGGGGTATAGGGATGGGCGCTCAGGAATCGATCTTCCGCGCGGTCGTATCCGACATCACGCCCGCAGACCGCCGCGCGACCGCTTATGGTGTCTTCAACGCAGGCTTCGGGCTTGCGTGGTTCATAGGGAGCTCGCTGATGGGGTTTCTCTACACGAGGTCCGATCATCGGGATGGTCGTGTTCTCGGTGGCTGCGCAATTGGCATCGCTGCCGCTCTTATTTATAGTGCGGAACCGGCTTTCTTCAGCGAGCTGAGCAGAGGCTCCGCCCTCCGCCGGGCACTCCCGTATCGGTTTTCTATAGCAAGGGAGCGGAGGATAAGCGGAGTGAAAAAGAGAAGAAATTTTAATAATCCCTCCGCCCCCGTGCCTTTCGCTGATACTGCGTTTATTTAATAATGCCGATAAATTCACGGAACGGTCCCCTATATCCCGGGCCCTTCGCCGCCTAAAGGTTGTTCAGGAACGCTATGAGCGCTTCCCTGTCCGAAGGGCTCAGGTTCCTGAAGAACTCCTTTGCGTTCTCGGCCTCGCCCGAGTGCCAGAGTATTGCCTCTTCGAGGCTCCTGGCCCTCCCGTCGTGGAGGAAGTTCGTGTGGCCGTTCGTGGTTTTCGTGAGCCCTATCCCCCAGAGCGGCGAGGTCCTCCATTCCCTCCCGTTCGCGAGGAAATCCGGTCTCCTGTCGGCAAGCCCGTCCCCCATGTCGTGGAGCAGGAGGTCCGTATAGGGGAATATGGTCTGGTTATTGAGCACAGCCTCGCTCCTCGACGGGTGCGTTCCGGTCGTGTGAACCGGGGTATGGCACGAGGAGCAGCCCGCCTGATCGAACAGCTTTTCGCCGTGTCTGGACTCGGTATCGAATTCCCTCCTCGCCGGGACCGCCAGCGTCTCCACGTAGAAAGCGGCATTGTCGAGGGTATCGGAATCGATCTCCGGGCCGTCGTCTATGCCGTCGCACTGCGTCTGGCCGAGGCAGCTTTCATTGGGGACAAGCGGGTTCGTTATGCCCATGTCCTGATTGTACGCTTCCCCCGCCTGCTGGAATGCCGTCGGGGTGTTGGCCTTCCATCCGAACCTTCCGAGCTCGGTCTGGCCGGTCTCCAAATTCCACACCATATTCGGTCTCCCGGATATACCGTCCCCGTCCTCGTCGGCGGGGTCGGCGTTGGCCAGTATCTCGTCCTCCGGTATGGCTTCCAGAAGCCCCATTCCGAAGACCGGGGGCGCGATGCGCGGGGACAGCAGGTATCCCACGGGCAGCGGTATGTACGGGTCAACGATTTTGTATGTCGGGCTTCTCAAAGAATATTTCGTGCCGTCTCCATATTCTCCGGGTATTTCCGTGTATTCGATTATTACCCCCGCCTCGCTCTCTGTGCCGACGGTCGCCCTCGTTTGGAGCTGAAGGCCGAACCCCGCCGCCGGGTTGGGACCCCCGACCTCGGATTCGCCCGGTACGCTTAACCTGAAGAGTAGGGAGGTTAGTGTATCGTCCGGTTTTCCTCGGCCGTTGTTGGAGTGACAGCTTTGACAAGAGTTGTTGTTAAAGATGGGTCCCAAACCCGGATTGACGGGGGAGGGTGACGTAACAAAAATTGCTTCGAACGCCGCGTCTCCGTCCATATGCTTCTTTACTCCAGCTTCCGAAAGCCCTGTAGCGGGGAACGTGAAGGCCTGGCTCGATGCGTCGGACACGGTAGTGTCTCCGCCGAGGAGAAGCTCGTCAGCGCCTCCTCCTCCGTTTCCTTCATCGGTGCCGCCACCGTCGCAGCTGATTAAGAAAATTGCGAAAATAAAGGGCACGATCAGCCCTGAAATTTTTACCCTTCTCATTTTTACCTCATCCTTCTTTGAATTCCATCTCGATGCCGGGCGGGGTCGTTATGTCAGATCGACGGGCGGCTTGTCTCCGCCGGGGAACATGATCGGAAACACCTCTTCCTGTAATATGAGCAGCAGGTCGCCGACCTTGTTTATGGCGTTCTGTATGACAGGAGCGTCCGCCGGGACGAGTACCGAGTCGTTGAACGGCTCGGGTATCTCGTTTATAGCGTCTATAGCGTCGTTTATAGCGTTCCGCACGTGGTCGTTCACGGGAGGGTCTATGTCCCCGACTATGTCGTCGAGAGCGAGCCCCCCGTTAAGGCCGAAATAAATCTTCTCTATGCTGGTTATGTTGTTCGTGAAATCGGTAATCGAATTGGAGCTGAACCTCGACTCGACGAAGACGGGGTCCTGTCCGGAGAAGGGGACATTGAGCTTTTCGTTGCCCACCTCTTCCGCGATGCCCAGTATGCCGTTTACCACCTCCGAGAGCCCCGCCTTGAGAGTGGGATACACCGTGCTCCCCTGACCCGCGTTCGCGAGCTCGTCCGCGTAATCGCTCTCCCCCGGCGTCCACAGGAGGACGAGCTTGGTCACCTGGCTGTTGAAGTCCACGATGAGCGAGTGAAGGAACTGGACGGCCTTCGGGTTTGCGCCCAGATACCCGGCGACTTCCTCAGCCGGCGCCGGATCCCCGCCGTTCGTGAAGAGGAGGTATTCCATAGTGTGGTAGCCCTTGAGCGTGCCGTCGAGGAAGGATACGAATTCGGGAGTGAGGTCGTTATCGCTCGCGAGTATGGCCTCTATGCCCGTGGTGTCAACGGGCCAGCTGTCGATAGACGGGTCTATGCCTTCCGTGTCGACAGGGCCGTATAAGAACCCCTCGCTCGATTCCCAGGGCTGCCTCGCGGCCCTCCACGCCTCACGCGCGCCGGTGACGTTCTCGGGGGTTATATTTTCGGCCAGGGCCTCGATTGCGCTCTGGAGATCCTGCCCCCTTTGCTCGAGCTCTTGATAAGTGTCGAGTATTACGAAGAACGCGAGGTCTCTCAGCACGTCGTTCGTGTTTACCCTCGACTCCCCGTGCACTTCGCCGCAGGACTGAAAGACCCATGAGAGCAGGACCGGGATGAAGATCAGGAGCTTTATCCGAGGCTTCAGGTAAATGATGATCCCCTTCAATTTATTCCCTCCTCCCTAGAGTGAATGTGATAATGATGTTCGTTATCAAAATAATAACCGGACTATATTCGTTGTCAAGAAGAGGGGAGACATTGTTTAATTATTCGGGGATAAAATATTTGCACATACATATCTTAGGGCTCGGGTGATCGCCGTCGCTCTCCCTCATTCCCCTGTATTTCCGCATACACCCCGTACCGTCCGAAACTATACAAAAGCCCGCAGGCGGCGAGGCTGATTAATTACGAATATCACGTAACCACCCAGTCACACACGCAATTATTTGCACGTCCGCTATGGCACACGCGTTGCATTTACATAAATCAGCAAGAGATCATTTCAAAGCCACACAGGGAGGTGTTGAATTATGAAAAGGATCTTGACTTATACGGTGTCGGGGATGTTGCTTGCCGCGGCCGGTCTCGGCGTCATGTCTAATGCCGGGGAGATCCGGGGAGACTCCGCACAGGGCGCATACGGGAGCGAGCCCGCTGCGGCGCAATACAATAACGGGCGGGATACGGATGCCTTGGAGAATGACTACGAGGCCCAGATGGAAGAGCCGGGCGCCCGGCAGGACCCGAACGATTACGAGAGGCGCCAGTACGTCCCCAGATTCATGCAGGGGTCTTCAGGTACTGTGGAGGGGACGGTCACGCTTGTCGGCGACGGTACTATGAGAATGGTCGAGAGCGGCACAGGCATCGAGCAGGAGATTATGATAACGAAAGCCCAGCAGAAAGAGCTTACGACCGGCTTTAACATAAGGGCGGAGCTCAGGGGCGGTAAGTTAGTCAGCTACTCGGAGCTCGGAGTGCCCCCTGACGTCGAGAAGATAGTTTACTCCGCCGAGGACCTTCCTACAGACAACATACTGGAGCAGCAAAAGGCGTTTTGAGACGGATAGCATCCGCAGGCAAACGGGAGCTAAGTGAGTTCTGAGGATTTGTCCGATATTGAGGAAACCGGAAGAAACCGGATATGAACACACATCGTGTGTGTAGCGCATCGCGGGATTCCACGTCCTAGGAATCTGTAACAGGGTCCCGCGGTGCATTTTTATTTTGAGTGAATGTATCAGCTTCATTCCGGGGAGCTGCACGAGGCAACCGGGGATGGAACACTCCTCTTAAAAAGCCCGTACCCTCCGGACGGAGGGTACGGGCTAATTGAATTCTATTTTTTGTGCCCCGAAATTTATACTCGTCCGGCTTCTCTCCGGCGCCTCGACGCGAACAGGATACCCGTGAGGCCAAGTCCCGCGGCAGCCGCGATCATCCCCCATTCGGAGAGGGTCGGTACGTTCCTCACGCCGGTTATGACCCTGAATCCGCCGATCGACTCAATGAAATCCGATGGCTCCGTATCGTCTCCGAGGACATCATAAGGAGGAAGGCCGTCTCCGACCCTGAAAAACCTTCTTACGAAAAAACCGCTCGAATCGCCTGAAGTCGCTCTTACGAGCACCTGGTCGCAGCTGTTGTTAAGCTGATAATCCGCCGACGGGTTCGAGAAACGGATTATCAGACCCCCTCCCGGAAAGTCGAAGGGTTCCACTACCGTAAACTGCATCTCGAAATCCCCTATGATATCGTCTCCCCTGGGGTTGAGAGGAGTCTGGGTGTTTCTGACGACTTTGGTGTAAGGCAATACCGGGATTTCTCCCCCGTTAACCGTAGTCGCCGCAAGCTCTATATCGAGCTGGACGTCCGCGCTTGCGACCTCTCCCAGGTCAAACGCGAGTATGTCCCCGGGCCTTGAGTGAAAAGGGTGGAATATTCTTGTAAATAAATCCGGCGAACGGCGGCCAGCTAGGTTCGTTAATAGCCCCCTCGCCGAACGGGAAGCAGTTTCCCACGCTAGGCTCGTTCGGGGATATTGTGATTTCAACCGCCGATGTTAATGCGGGACTGATATAAAACACTGCAAGCAGAGCAATGATACTCAGAAGCTTTTTCATACTATCCTCCATCGATGGCCGTAGGAAACGGCACGCTTTAGTACTCACATTTTATATTTTTTGACAAAGAATTACAATAGTTCCGGATGGGCGCAGAGCGGTGACCGGGACTGCGGTGAGCCCGTCACTCGATCTCGGAAATGTAGGGTAAATATGGGTAGGCGGGGTTATCCGGGTCGTCCAGCGGATGCACGAGGTGGTTTATGAACGAGAACTCGGCCACGGGCTTATTCTCGTCACCGCGCGTGAATGCGAGCGTGACCTTGATCAGTCCGCTGACGTCCTGGGTGGTTATGTGCACCATGTCCCCCGGCTTGAGCGCGCCCTCGTTGGTCCCGACGTCGCGTATCTCGCCCTCGAGCCTGCCCAATTTCTTCTTCAGCACCTCGGGGTCAACGTTTGACGCCTCGAATACTATGTACGTGCGTACCTTGCTTATAGGCTTGGTGATGATAAGGACGTTGTAGTTCTGGTCGGCGAACGGTCCGGCGTTTCCGGGCGGGCTGTACCAGCCGTACCTGCCGGTCACTATATCGCCGTTCCCGGTGTTAAACCTCTTCTGGCCGGGCTGAGAGGGCCAGTGCACATCCACGACAACGCCGTATCCCTCCGGCATCGGGGTCGGGGCCCCGTTCGCGTATCCCGCTGATATCAGGAGAATAGCAGTAACCGAAAGGATAAGGCGCGTCATGGTACATCCTCCTTCAAAATTAGCTCTAATTATAACCCGGTTTCATATAAATGTTAAGACTTTATTTTAAGTATTTTAATCGAGTGCTTTAATTGTTTTGCAGTCCTCCTCGATTGGTTCATAACTCCCCGTCAGAGCTGGTTTTTCCCTTTTTTGAATTTTCTTCCCCCTTTTTTTACCATTTCTATCCTTTAAAAAGTCCGTCATTCTGAACTTGTTTCAGAATCTCATCTGGTAAAATCCATTCATGCTCCTCCCTCATTTGCATTTAAACACCCGGCGAGCATAATAAGTATCGGCAGCACATACCCACGCGCATGATAAACACCGTTGACGAGTTCATGGAAGAGTTCATGAAGCACAAGGACAAGGTCGAATGGTTCCTCCACCAGCCGTCCCCGTTCGCCGAGCACACGGACATAAGGGGGAAGGGCGTCCTCTGCAGTCCCCTGACAGTCATGTGCACCCCTCCCGTACACCATTACATCGATTACCTGGAGCTCGAGGCGGACATACACCCGAGCTTTATGAGCGTGATATCGAACGCGTCCGATCACAAACTCAGGTCGCTCGAAGAAGCGATAGAAAAATATCCCAGTGAGAAGTACCCGCAGAGCCGCGCACCCGAGGCATGCGAGCTACGCAAGAGGCTCCTCGACGCGCTCGGTCTTACGGAACCGGAAGAGTAGGATTGTTCAGGCATTTGTCGTCTCGTTAGAGCGGAATTTACCTCCGCCATATTCGTAAGATAATCTGACACCCTACACGGTTTTAAAATCATGATGCGGTACGCGGACACGGAATGACCCGTAAAATACTTAATTTATAAGCGCACTGTTTACGGCACGCTCCGTGCATATATAATATTAAGAAAAAGGTGTTAAGGAGGGCCATCATGAGAAAAAGAACAGAAAGCGGCCTCAAGGTTGTCGACGTCGGCGAGAAGGTCAGGGAGCAGGCGGAGACGGCAAAAGAACAATATCTCGGATTGATGGAGATTAACAAGAACTTTTTGAAAGAAGCTTTGAAGGCCATGGACATGCAGTTCGAGCTATGGCTCGCGATTCAGCTCGGGTGTCTCGATTTCATGAAAAACGTGCTCGAGGTTCATCCGATGATAAAACCCTTCGAGCATCACCTGAGCCCAATCTCTGAGCATATGCAGAACATCGGCGAGTTCAGCAGGGAATTCATCGAGATGAAAAAGAAGAAGACCGAAAGGCACATGAGGAATCTGCAGAGATATCACAGAAAGACGCTCGAAAGCACGCTCTCGGCATTCGACAAGTACTGCGATATGCTGAGCACGGCGTAATTATCTTTGTAATAATTCGAAAGGGCTAGATATGGCTTACGTCCCCCCACAGGATGCGGGGAGGCGTTTATTTCCCCCACCTCGCAGAGATGAACTCGACTGCCTCGGGTATGTTGAGCCCGCGGGTGCTCATCCCCGTGCGGAGGTAAAACTTCATGTCGTTTCCCTCTTTCAGGTAAACGGGCCTGCTCGAAGGGCTCGTTATGATCCTGCACACGTCCTTGCCCGCGACCGAGTGAAACACCAGATGCACGTACCGGCACGCGTCGGTGCCGAGCTTCTGCGATACGGCATTCATGACCTCCTGCGCGAAGCCGTCCCTGTCCTTCCTTCTGAGTATTGCATAGTCGTGCCCGAGCCCCGTTACCTCCCCCGTGTCCGACACGCCTATTATCAGCGTCCCCCCGTCGGCGTTCATGAACCCGGCGAGAGACTTGAGCGCGGCGTCCTCCACGGCGCGGTTCGCCCTCGATTCCTTCACGTCCCATTTGAACGTGGCCTTGAACTCTATCGACTCCCCCTCGCCGTGCGCGATGAGAGCGAGGACGTCCTTCTCGAGCTCTCCCGAGAGCTTCCTTATCTGTAGCGCGCTCCTGTAGAAGGAGCTGTAGAAGACGGCGGATACCAATCCCAGGAACGCGCCCACGCACGCGTAAAAGAGGGTCTTCAGGGGCAAGCCGCCCGTAAGCGCCCGCATGAGCTCGTCAGTCGCGTATTTAAGCGCCGATGTCTCCCCCGGCCCGTGCTCGTAGAAGAACACGAGCGCGTTTACGGGGATGAGGAAGAATACCCCCACGAGCGCCCCGATGAGGACCGGTATGAGGTAGAGTAGAAAAGCGCGTCTCGTTAATATTCCGTCGTCGTTCATCTGCTGTCAGGGGGACATTCGCAACTATCGTCTCCCGCAAGGTTATTATAAAACAGCATTGGGTCTAACGATAGATGCGCAAACCTTATCCCCGTTGACTTTTTCTTTCCAAATCTACTATAGTCTTTATATCTGGTCCCCGAGGGAACAGTACCAGGAGGCGTGTGCTATGGCAGGGGAAAATAAGAAGAACGAGAAGGTCATCGAGCGTTTGATAGAGTGTATCAACGGCAAGAAAGTGCAGGTCATGGACGAGTTATTCCACGACGACGCCGTGATGGACTGGCCGCAGTCGAGCGAGCGGATCGTAGGCGCTGACAACAGGCGGGCTATATACGGCGCGTTTCCGGCGCTGCCGACCATTACCCCCCGCCGTATGATCAGCCAGGGCGATCTCGTGGTCGCGGAAGCGTCCCTTGACTACGGCGGCGGCGCGGTTTATAAGGCTGTCTTCATTTTCGAGTTCCGTGACGGTAAGATCGCCAAGGAAACCGCGTACTGGAGCGAGCCGTTCGAGGCTCCGGACTGGCGCACCAAATGGGTAGAGAAAATGGATTAGTAAGAATATTGGGACGTTACCACGTTTCGGTGCCTGTCCTTTTCTTTTAATTCCCTCCTTTGTAGGGAGCGAAGCGGACAGGCGAGCATGATGCCGTAGCTCTCGACAACGAGGAGAGGGTTCGGTGAGTGTTGCTTACAAAATTGGTCAGGGTGGATTTTATAATCTTTCCTCCCGTTTGCAGGAGCGGCAATCTCTCCTGAAAATAGATCATGCGCGATCCAGATAAATTATTGGCGAAGCTGAAGAAGTCTCCCTTCCGCTCGCGGTTTGCGCTCCGCGGTAAGGAGCTTCTCTACCTCAGGGAAAAGGGTATCGACACGGTCATGACGCACGCGAGGGCGTTCATAGACGAGAGGCTCGCCCCCGCAGACCCGCCCAATGACGGGAAGCAGACCCCGATGCGGAACCACCCCGTATTCATCGCCCAGCACGCGACGGCTTCCTGCTGCAGAAAATGCCTCATGAAGTGGCACGGGATACCCGCCGCGGGACATGCTCTTACGGATGAGGAAAAAGAATACGTCCTCTCGGTGCTCAAGCGCTGGATGGAGGGGTATTTGTAGTTGACATGAAAGTTACCTCCATTACCCTTAGAAAAATATCCCGATAGAAGGAGTGAATCCCATGGCTACAATGAGAGCTGCGCAAATAACCGAGCCGGGTAAGGATTTTGAAATAGTCGAGAGGGAGATACCGGAGCCGGGAGAAGGTCAGGTTAGAATAAAGGTCGAGGCCTGCGGCATATGCCATAGCGATGATGTGGTACAAACCGGGGAATGGCCGTATGGCATCGATTATCCCAGGGTTCCGGGCCATGAGGTTATAGGGCATATTGATAAAGTGGGCCGGGGAGTGGACGGCTGGAAGGAGGGACAGAGGGTTGGAGTTGGCTGGCACTCGGGTGCGAGGGCGGGCGAGCTCGTCGCCGTGCTCGGTGTGGGAGGGCTCGGACACCTCGCGATGCTGTTGATGGGCAAGAAGTCGATCCTCGGATGGTACTCGGGGCACGCCAAAGACTCGAGGAGACTCTGGCGTTCAGCAGGCTCGCCGGCGTGAGGGCGGTGGTCGAGGTTTATCCTCTCGAGAAGGTAAACGAGGCGTTCGAAAAGATGATGAACGGCAAGCCCAAATTCAGGGTCGTCCTCCGTATGGATCGGTAAAAATACTTTGTATATACAATCGTATTGGTTAACATGATGAACAAAAGGGAGGGTATCTAATGAAAGCCACAGTCTATCACGGTGCGAGAGATGTAAGGGTCGAGACGGTTCCCGATCCGAAAATGAAGGACCCGAACGATGTGATCCTGAGAATAACAAAAAGCGCGATATGCGGCTCCGATCTCCATTTCTACAGGGGCAGCATACCCCTCGACGACGGCTTCATAGTCGGGCACGAATTCATGGGAGTCGTGGAGGACGCGGGGAAAGGGGTGAAGTATTTCAAAAAAGGGGATAAAGTTGTCGCCCCTTTCTGGGTGAGCTGCGGCGTCTGCGTGAACTGCAGGAACGGTTACCCGACCTCGTGCACCGGAGGGGGCGGGTGCTTCGGCTTCGGCGAGCAGCTGGGCGGTTTCTCGGGAGGCCAGGCTGAGTATGTGAGAGTGCCGTTTGCGGACACGACTCTTGAAAAAGTTTCGCCTGACATTGCGGACGACAGGATCCTGTTTCTGGGAGACATACTTTCTACGGCTTATTTCTGCGCGGAATGGGGGAACATAAAGCCCGGTAACACGGTCGTCGTGTTCGGAGACGGCCCGCTCGGGCTCCTCGCGACAGCATCGGCCAGGCTCTTCGGGCCTTCCCGTATAATTACCGTCGGGCACCACGACTTCAGGCTCGATCAGGCAAAAAAGATGGGCTGCGACGTTGCTGTGAACTCCAAGAAAGAAAACGCCGTCGAAAAAATATTGGAGATCACGCACGGGGAAGGAGTCGATGTAGCTCTCGAGTGCATCGGTTCGACCAATGCCGTGCTCGACGCGATTAAAATTGCGAGACCGGGAGGAACGATCTCGTTCATCGGATTTATGTTTCAGGAGCTGCCCATACCGATGCTGAATTTTTATTTGAAAGACCTTACGTTCAGAGGCGGGGTCTGTCCCGCAAAAAATTACATTCGGAAGCTCATGCCGCTTATCGAGACGGGTAAGATCGACCCGACGGCCGTAATCACACACGACCTCCCGCTTTCCGACGCGCCCAGGGGCTATGAGCTTATGGACGGCAAGGCGGAAAACGCGATAAAGGTCGTGCTCACGCCCTGACACACAATGTGTGCTGATATTCGGTTTCTACCGGACTTCTCATTTGGTCGGGGAATTCCTCGGTACCCTCAATACTCTCCGTGTGTCGGCGGTGACTCCTCCGCGTGCAATTGTTTCCCTCCCCCTTTCCAGGGGGAGGGTTTGGGTGGGGGAATATTTTCCACCTTATGCCTATCCCCTCACAAAAACCGCGGAATTACGCGCTACTTAATTAATACTTTACAAAACCGATATTATTGTTAATAATGTTCTGTCCCTTGTGCGCACATGCAAGTATTCTCCCGTGATGCATCCGTGGCCGGGACAGAGAATCTCTGAATCCAAAATTCGTAATGAGGATGATCCATGATAATAAATTGGGATAACCTCGGTGTCTCCGGGGAAAATAATTTCCTCCAGCTTTACTACGACCCCCATTCGGAAACAGTGCTCGCTCATTTCTTCCGGAGCATCGGGAACGGCTACGGGCTGAAGAGCCTCTGGGCGCGCCGCGTTTCGGATGTCAGGTATTTGAAGATAACTCCCTCGGACGGTTCCCTTAGCTATGAAGACCCGGTGCTCTGCCCCTCGTCCCCCCATGTGTTCACGAACGTGCTGCGGGCGCAGAAGAGGAACGGCGGCTTCGACGGGTACGAATGGCACTCCATACAGCGCATCGACCTCAGGACAGGGCATGCGGACGCGCTCACCATGAGCGAGGGTATGGGGGTCGAGTCCGAGCTCGAGAAAACATGGATAAGCACACTTCACGGTGCGAGTGCGGACGGCAGGGAGCTTTACTGCTCCGTTGCGTTCCAGAAAAGAGGCGGGGACGCCGTATCTCCGACGGAATACTATCTGTCGAGATTTATTATCGGCGAAGGCAGGTTCGAGAGGATCGCGAGACTCACCGCGACGTTTTTGTAAGGCACAGCGGTATGCGGACTGCCGGCTGCGGGTTCCCGGGCCGGTCTCACTGATATGCGCATGATTCATAATTAACGTGATGCCGCATCGGCCGGCGTTAAAATTTCTGACGAAAATTGCTAAATCATTGGTTACACTATAACGCCATACACCACAACGGAGGTAGTTTAATGAGAGCAGTAGCCTTTACATTGATTATTTCAGCGCTTGCTGCGGGGTTTTCCTTCGCCGCCGCCGCTCAGGACATAAAAAATCAGACCAAGCCCCAGCCCCAGATGCTTTCAGTGCCCTCGAGCCCTTTCACCACCGGAAAGTACAGCAAGATGCTGAACGATATGGTCGGCGGGGCTATAAATATGGATATCACGGATGATCAGAAGCAAAAGGTATCGGGACTTCGCAAGGAATACGTAATACCCATGTCCAAGCAAGAGAGCGATATCAGACAGGCGCAAATGGGTATTTTGAAAATGATCGAGGACCCTTCTTTCGATCCGGCGCAGGTGAAGAAGGAGATTGAAAACGTGAACGCCGCAAGCAAAAAAGTCGCGGACCAGTATATCGACGGTCTTGTGTCCCTCAGGGATACCGTCGGCAAGGAAAATTATAAAACCCTCAGCGCATCGCTGTCCAAGTATCAGCAAAACCTCATTCAGATGAGGAAACACAGTAAATACCAATCCATGCAGTCGCCCGATACGAGGAAGACCACCTCCGGGCTGACCAGCCGGCCCGTGACGGAGACCCAGGACACCGGGAATTGACCATCCGTATTTAAAACAGCGTAAATATGCCGGGGAATGATGCCTGTGCGGAGCGGATTACGGCTTCGCTATTCCCCGCTGAGCAGCAGCCCGACGCGGCGAGGATTGCCCCGATGAAAAAGACGCGCAGATTGCTAAAATCCCTTCTATTCATGTATCGCCGGTACGCTTCCCTCATTAAAGGGACGAAGCCCGCGGCATTATTCCTGGCTTTATGCATGACGGCTCCTATTCTCTCCTGCGCCGGGAAGGAAATAGAGGAGCCCGTCGTTAATACGGACGCGGTAACCCCGGGGACTTCGGTCGCAGCGAACGTGAGCGAGCGTGATTCTGACGGCGCGCCCGTTCCCGCGGAGCCCGGCGCGCTGCCTACGCTTCCCCCCTCGGAACATGTGGCGCCTGCGTCCCGCGACAGCGATGCATGGTTCCTGGTGACGGACGTAAACGCCGAGAGAAAATTCGCCGTTTACGTGGACACCTCGACTATAAACACGATAGAGGGCGAGGTTTATTCATGGAGCAGGCTCGTTTTCAAGGAGGACCAGAAGGACACGGACGGGCTCGTCTACAGGGAAGTCATGATAGCCTCCGCGATCAACTGCGGTGAGAAGACTTATGCGTATAAGTCATCGAAGTTCTACGACTCGCTCGGGAAGATGGTGTACATGGAGAACATCGGCACCAACAAAAGCCCAATACCGGCAAATTCGGTGAGCGCCACCATAGAGGAATTCGTCTGCGGCTATAATCCGAAAGACGCAAAGGGCGTGCAGCCCGCGCCCGGACCGTCGAAAACGCCGGAGAAATCAAAATAGGCCCGAGTGAGACTCCGATTCGTTCCCGTCGTAAATATGTACGACCTCCCACCTGAGCTTGTGCAATGCCCCTGAGACGAAGCTCCTGTGGCAGCTCCTCCAGTCAAGCTCGGCGCACATGAATACCGTCTTTTTCTCCCTCGCTAAAGACTTGAGAGTGTTCAGCCCCTCCTCGAATTCCGCGGTCTTCATGTATTCCTCGTAGCCGCCCTCGCGCATCCCGCCGAGTCCCCTTATCCACACATACTCTATGCCCCGTGAGGGAAGCTCCTTTTCGAGCTGCTCCGTGTCGAATTGCGGGTTACGCTTCGAGCGCGGATAGCTCCTTATGTCCGCGAGTGCTTCTATGCCGTAGTGTTTGAGAATCGCGGCGAATTCATCAAGCTCTCTATTCGAATGCCCGATCGAGAAGATTCGGGGTTTAGGTTTTTTCGTCAACAATAATAATTATGTTTGCCATAGCGAGTCAGCGCAAGCCACCCAATAGTATGCTTCAATTCTGTCATTCCCGAGAAATCGGGAATCCATTCCTTTCAAAGCCCCGTTCGTCCTGAGCGTGTCGAAGGGCCGACGGGTCAAATCGTTGTCATTTCGAACGTGCTTGAGAAATCCAGGCTTTTCCGTTAATTCCCTCCCCCTGGGAGGGGGAGGGCGCGGGTGGGGGTAGCTTATCCGTCATCCTGAACCCTGAATCGAGTTCAGGGCGGGCTCGCTTCAGGATCTAATCTTTTTATTAAATGTGAAATACTCAATCTGATTGCCATCTAAAACTCATTACAATTCAAATATTGTGAACTATATCGGAATTAATTCACAAATTGTGTATATTAATGCCCTTAATCAGCCGGATAAAACATAAGGAGTATCGGATTCATGTCAAAGGGTAAACCGATTCTGGTGACCGGGGACAGGCCCACCGGGCGCCTGCACCTGGGCCACCTCGTAGGCTCGCTCCTGAACCGCATAAAGTTCCAGGACGACTACGACTGCTACTTCCTCGTAGCCGACCTCCACATGCTCACGACCCATTACGACAAAGTAGGCGAGGTCGAGCGCAACACGATCGAGATGGTGATCGACTGGCTCTCCGTCGGCATGGACCCGAATAAATCGACATTCTATATACAGTCCCAGATACCCTACATCACGGAGCTATACGCGATACTCGCCATGATCTGCGGCGTCCCGCGCGCGGAGAGGATACCCACTCTCAAGGAAAAGGTTCAGGACATGGGCGTCGGTGAGAATTATTCGGTCGGTCTCCTCGGATACCCCGTCCTCATGGCTGCGGACATACTGATGTTCAAGGCCACGAAGGTCCCGGTGGGGGAGGACCAGCTGAGCCACGTCGAGCTCACACGCGAGCTCGCAAGAAGGTTCAATTTCCTCTACGGCGAATTCTTCACCGAGCCCGAGCCGGTGGTAAGCGAGACTTCGCGTCTCGTCGGCACGGACGGCAACAGGAAGATGTCGAAGAGCCTCGACAACTGCATCTACCTCTCGGACGAGCCGAAGGAGGTCGAGGCCCGCGTGAGGAGCATGTACACGGACCCCAAGCGCATACGCGCCGATATTCCCGGCACCGTGGAAGGCAACCCCGTATTCGTCTACCACGACGCTTTCAATACCGATAAGGAAGAGGTCGAAGACTTAAAGCAGAGGTACAGGACGGGAAACGTCGGGGACGTCGAGGTGAAGAAGAAGCTGGCTAAAGCGATAAACGGTCTCATCGAGCCCATAAGGGAGCGGAGACGTGAATTCGAGAAGAGGCCCGACGACGTGAGGGACATACTGAGGGAAGGCACCAAAAGGGCGAACGAAGCCGCCCACAAGAACATGGACGAGATAATTACTCACATGGGTCTGTTCAAGCCGTGAGAATCGAGGTATCAGTGTGTTATACAGCTTCTGAATCGGATCCCGGATCATCCCCGCCGGAGTCGGGAGGATTAAGCTGCTCCGTGTCCTTTTTATCCCCTGAGTCCTTATAGTACCTGTCGAGCCAGAAAAGCACCCCGAAGCAAACGAGTATACCCAGCGCTACGAGGAGGGTATTCATTTCTCAGTTCCTCGCGATCGGTTTTTTGCCCGCGAGGGCTTCCTTCATATTCTCTATAATGAGGGACTCGATGTACCCGTTCGACAAGACCTCGTATCCGATGACTCCCTCCATTGCGTAGGGTCTGATCGTATAATCGATTTTCAGGTCAGTCGCTGTGTCCGAGACCTTTTTTAAAGTGATTTTAAGGTTCTCCTGCGTGAAGATGGTATCGGCCGTACCGGCCGTATATCTGGCGACCCTTTCCAGATAATAGTTTATATTCGAATTCCTGGTGTCGGATTTAGACGGATATGTGTACGACCTGAAGAGCTTGCCGTCCTTATTGTAAACGTAGGCTTCCTTCAAGCGTATCGTGCCTTCCTCCTCGTCCGAGAAGGCAATCGGCCATTTGAGGAAATCGACGCTCTTGAGCGCGGCGTTATAGACGCTGTTCAAAGGGGCATTGAAATTGACGTGCTGCTCTGTTTTCCCGGCTGTAACGATTGACGCTTCCATATCGTCTTTCTTATCGTCATAGGAATGCTGATTACTCACCTTGTGAGAATCGGAGGTGTAGACGCTCTGATGCTTCGCGCAGGATGCGAACACAAGTAAGGGAAGTAAGAATATGATCTTTCTCATATATTTCCTCGATTCATTTAAAACTTTAACATATTATTCAGAAATTTCTCGAAGATTTTTTAGTATACACGAAGCGCGGCGCGGAATCCGCGCTCATATACGATATCTGCCTTACTCCTCCGGATCCCTTCAGCAATTGAAGCCCGGTCCGTTCATCCCGAGCCTGACGAAAGACCCGCATGAAATCTGCGCTTCAGCATTGGCATGCACCCTTTACACCTCCCGCCCCTTGCCGGAGTCTGAGATCTCCATCAGCTCCTTCGGATAAGGCTCGAAGAAGGTCTGGCGCGCGAGGTAATCCTCATCGTACTTGATCACCCAGGACTCAAGCACGGCAAGTACGGCGCTGAGCGGTATCCTCTCGTTCCTGTACGCCTCCAGGAGGTCGAGGAAATAGGCCTTCTCCCTCCCGGTGAGCCTGTCCGAGAAATATCCGAGCGCATGCATGAGGACGTTTATGCCTGAGGACCTCCTCTGCGGGGACGCGAGCGCATGCCGAAGACCCTCGCCGTACTCGGCGATCAATATTTCCGGGCGTTTCCCTTCCGCATTCGCGGTTATTCTGCCTAATGCCCTCATCTCCTTCCCGCTGTATGACATGAGCAGAAACTTGTTCTCCGTATGGAAGTTCACGAGGGCATTGGCGCTCCCCGCCTTTTTCACTCCTCTGAAGCTCGCGAGCGTGTAGAGCTTGGTCAGGAAGTGCTCCCTTATCCTGAAGTTCCTGAGTCTCCCCTCGTCCTCGACCGCGAGTCCGGGGAATTTTGACATGACCCTTTCGGCGAAGATTCCCGCGCCCTTGCCCGTCGCTATCTCGTTCTCCGCGTCGGGGAATTCCTTCGCGTCCTTTATTCCGCACGATGGGGAGCGGCTCTTGAGTATTAAACTGATCACTTGTTTTAGCGATTTCAGAACCTATAGATTTTGTTAGATTTTCGATCAAAATATTGTTTCGTTACTGAGTCTTGACACACTTTATTAGACGTATTATAAAAGCGAAACATTAGGGTTTTGAGGTTTTTGAAACCAGCTAGTTTACTTATTTTTGCTTATTTTCCGCATAAAACTCGCATAAAACTGAGGTGATTTAATATCTGTGACTTCGTATATGAACAGCTACTGAAACGTATGCGTTAAGGCCGATCGAACTATTCCGATGAGCTCCTTTATATGGGGATCTCTTTCGAAGATCTAACTTAATCTATGGACCTATTAACGGGGGCAGGTCACACTTAGGAACTCGTTTTCGTCGAACATCCTCGAAAGCATTTTTTTAGCTTCGACTCGTCTCACTTGAATGTCGCTACACCCAGAACGAGCGGGTATGCGTCCGTAACCGAACGGGAGACCGGCTGAATATTCAGGTTGTTTTCGTCTCCTGTGATTATTCCGGTAAGTTCGAAGTTGTCTATCACGAACGGCAGGCTGTTCGCCGTAGTCGGGTCCTGCTGATCTACTATCCCAAAATGCAGATGAGGCGCTGTGGAATTCCCGGAGCTTCCGAGTCTGCCTAAGAGCGTTCCCGCCTTAACGATATCCCCGATCTTGACGGTGACCGAGCCTAATTCAAGATGCGCATAAATGGCATAAACCTTCGGTCGTACACGAACTACGACGAAGTTGCCGCTGAAATCCCTAGGAGTGTGTATGTTAGTCGGAGGTATATTCGGAATGCTGTCCGGCACACCGTCGCGGGCGTCGACTACAATGCCGTCCGTGGCCGAGACGATCGGCGCGCCGAAGCAGAAGTAATCCGTGTTCTCGGAACCGTCACCGCTGAACAACCGACCGTTTTCCAGCTTGAGCCAGTCTATATCGAATGTTTCAGCCGTGGCGATGCGCGTGCCCGCCCCAATTCTCGTATCGCGGTGCCGGTTCGGAGTGCAGCAGCCGTTAAACGATGCCCATTCCGTTCCCGAGACCGGGGATATGATTTGTTGCGGCTCGCGTGGGTCCACCATAAGCTCGGGGCCAGTGAATTCCCGCGAAGAGATGGCTGCCGCAGACCGGTCCTGGTCCAAGAAGTCATAAACGATACGGTGGGATAATCGTTCTGGAACCGTTCCTGGTTTGAGAATCAGGTCTACCTCGACTGCGGCAGAGCCCGACGCCGGTATCTCCGAAATGACCTTTTGATCGAACACATTCTGAGTCGCTGCTGAGAGCCGTGCACCTTCTAAGCGCATCAGAAGAGTGCCCGAAATATCGGTGACGTCGATAGTCTTAAGCGTTACGGGAGACGCAAATGTGTTGGTAAAGAGCAGGTCGTATTCGACATGGATCATTCCGTCATCGCCGGGTACGGCGAGCGCATCATGTATGGGAGTGGCTATGACTGCGGTCGATGGCGCAGGTCCGGTGTCTACTGCGCATTCAATTTTCTGCTCCTTTCCCCCAACAGTTATGACTCCTCCGAGCTCCCCTGTATTCTCAAGGTGCAGATTCGTAATAGTTCCCGGTGCGGTGAAAGTCTCTCCATCGGTTGTGTACAAGACTTCATTGCAATCGAAAGATGAACAATTGACTTTTTTGCAAATAGGTGAGAGCGGCGGCGTCAATTCCGCATCCCTGGAGCTGCAGCCTATGCTGCTGCACGAATTTAGCATGGCTTCAGCTAGACAATCCGCGCCCTGAAAATCATCCGCACTGAAACAATCATGCACATTACCGCTGTCGTCGCATGCCGTAATAAGCAATATAATTAGAAAAATGCTTAGTATCCCCTTCATAAACATCTCCGGAAATTGTCTTCGTAAGAAATACATCGGTATCGCCATTAGCTTCAATCATACAATTATAGACACAATTAATACAAGAAAAGAGAATAAATTGTCCATCGATTAAGCATTTAATTCTGGGAATGATACGTGAGAGAAAAAAGTGGGCGGGGAACGCAACTATCTTGACAACCAACCTGGACCATGAAAACAGGGCCTTCGGGTTCTCGACGATGGCTTGCTCACCCGGTTTTCCATTATCTCGCGGGGAACCTCTCCAAGAGCACGCTCTCCCCTTCCACAGGCGGCTTCGGTGGTTGAGCCATCATGTCCGAGTCAACACTTATCCCTAAAAGCTCCCTGAGCCTTATCCGGGGCTCCCATCGGTGTTCGCTATTCGCCCTCGTAGAGTCCGCCCTATGCCCTTCGAATCCACGGGTCTGAAATAACGGGGGTCGATCCTCACATGCTCCTCCCAGTCGAGTCCGGCGGGCGATAATATTCAATGATATATATCTATTGCAGTGATTTTCCAAGGATCTTGCTAAAAATTACACTTCCTAATAAAATCAAAGGTATAATTAGTCAGTAGTCTATCAGTTTATCAGTTTATTATACAGTTTATTATACAAATAAAATGGTATATCGGATGCCGTACTCATACAAATTATTCCATAATACAATTAGCGAAATCTGACTAATTATCGGGTGAATACAGGACGCTCGATGATAGGTTTGAGAAGGAAGAATTTCGGATGATTCGATATCCGTCAAGATTCGGTTTGGCGGAGTGTATTCGCTCCGTGATAATTCGGAAGAAAATGTGTGATGGGCGGACACGGTTTCCAATTCTATGCGTACTTGTGCTGGCTATCGCATTTTTCGTTTATGGCGGGTGTAACAAATCTAACAACCTGCAGGAGGCGAGATTCGAGCCTGGTCCCTGTCCGCAATTAAATCCCCCGCAATCATCGCTCAAGAATGCAAAATGCGGTCAGCTGGTAGTGCCGGAAGACCGCGACAAAAACAATTGGAAGACGATACGCCTGAATGTAGCAATCATACCGGCTGTAGCTGAAGTCCCAGCGCCGGACCCTATCGTATATATGGTCGGCGGCCCCGGCGGTGCGGCTCTCCCGTCTGCCGACCTGTTGGTTGAAGTTGCCGGAATTAACCGCGACCGCGATTTGATAATCATGGATCAGCGGGGGACGTTATTCACTGATCCGGCTCTCCTTTGTCCGGAGTCAGATCGCGCCCGGGCGAGTACAGTCGGTTTGCGGTATGATAGCGATGAGAGCGGCACACTGTTAGTCGATGCGTCGCGCGAGTGCTACGAACGCCTGATGGCTGAGGGAGTGGATCTCGGCGCTTACAATTCCATACAGAACGCAGCCGATTTCGCCGATCTCAGAAAAGCGCTCGGCATCAAGGAATGGAATGTGTACGGCGTCTCCTACGGTACTGATCTGGCACTAACCTACATGCGTGAGCATCCCGAAGGCATTCGCAGCGTGGCTATAGATTCCGTCGTACCCCCTTACACCGTTATGGGCGACTTCTGGACCAATGCTGGAGAAGGACTACATGAGATCTTCCGTCAATGTGAAGCCCAGCCCGCGTGCCACAATCGCTATTCGAACATAGGCGATACTTTCGCACGAGTGGTGAACCAACTTGAATCAAATCCTGCTGAAGGTGATGTGATACCGGCATTTCCCGGACAGCCCCCATCGCCGGATGCTCAGCCTGTGCATGTCGTGGTCGACGGCGGAGCGTTTGAGATCACTGCGGTCGGTTTGTCGGAAGCCTTTCCTACCATACTGCCGGCGTTGATTGACCAGATGGATCGCGGAATGACGCATGACGTTCTCGCGCTGTACGCCATAGTGGGTGTCACGCACGAGGGCGAGTTTAGTTTTGGTCTGCAAAACGGAGTTATCTGCAGTGAGTGGGTACCTTACGAGTCCCCTGACAATATAGTCAAGCAGGGGCGAATCCAGTTTCCGACGTTTCCGGACTCGGTGTTGGCCCAACCGCCGCAATTTCCATTCATGACGGAGATTTGCGACGTCTGGAAAGTCCCGAAGGGTCCTGAGAGGCAGCGCACGCTTAGCGGCAAGCCCATCCCGACGCTTGTCATATCGGGCAGCTACGACGCTATCACCTCGCCGCTTCTGGCTGAGGGTGTCGCCAATTCACTCGTGAATTCGGTGTTCATCGTAATTCCCGGTGTCGGTCATTTCGTCGTGCCAAAGTCCGACTGCGCTCAAGACGTAATCAGATCGTTCTTCTCGACGCCTAACGCGCCTGATATCGATTGCATTGTGGGCCTCACTCCGCCCGATTTCATTATCGAGCCCGTGGACTCGAAATAGAGTGGGGTCTTGCAGATTCTCGGATCACTTCGGCACCTTCGAGTAAAATAGGTTGAGACTGTCTGGTACTTTAAAGGAAAATGTCCAAGTACCCGACATCCATCTGTGGATGTGCTTTTGTTTGTCCATTCAGGTTATTATCTAATAATAATCCCGACAATACTACTTCTCCTTCTGATATACCTCCGCGCTGCCGCGAGGGACTTCGAGTATCAGGTCGCGCGGGACGCCGAGCCCTATCTCGAGCTCGGGGCAGACGGGCCTGAATTCGACCCACGGCTCGAGAGCCTGGACGAAATTATTGGGGATCGTCTGACCGTTGTATCTGCAGGCGTCGAACTCGAAGCACATGCTCGTCACTATGATGGGTCTCGGAAAGGTTCTCATGCTCGGTCCTGAACCAGGGTGATGAATTTGTTTATGCTGCTAAATTTACTATAAATCTCTCAGATCGTAATTTTTACTGGAGCGTGGACGGCCGCTTCTCTTCCGAGGGCGTGAAGGAGCTGTTTATCTCTTCCCATTTCGAGAGGAGCATGGCGAGCACCTTTTCGGCATCACCTGCGATGCCCTCGCGGGCGAGAGTGAGCACGAGCCTGAGCTCGGATACGGAGTCCTCGTTCTTCATCGAATCGGGGTCGAAGCGGGAGCATATCTCGCCGTAGTTGAGCATAACGAAGCTCTCCGGGTCGAAGCCCGAGAGCCAGTGCGCCAGGTTCTCAGCGCCTGATTTGAGGTCGTTCAGCACGCCTGTAAGAGTCGGACTGCCTGAGGATAGGGTCGAGGCGAGAAAAGCGTCCATGTCGCTTACGGCTTCCCCGAGCCTCCGGAGGGCCGCGCTTACCTTCGTGTTGTAGTAGACCGCGTCCTGGCGTATGGCGCCGAAGCCCGTGTGGGTGAAGAAATATTTCTTTTCGCTCCCGTCATACATGAGGAACCATTCGAGCGGGATGAAGTTCTCGGCGCTGAATATATTGGGGTTCGCGCTCGAGCCCACGGGCGTGACGAAGTAATTCCCGTCCTCGTCCTTCATGAAGAAGCAGTCCTCTATCAGACGCTTCTCTATGCCGAGCTCTTTTGAGAGGGATTCCCTGAAGGCGTCGTATTCGCTCCCGTACCAGGCCGAATTGGGGGTCGCGGGGCCGTCCTTGAAGCTCTCGTAAAAGGATATATAGCTCCGCCAGTAACCGTATTTCTCCCCCGTCTTCTCCAGGGGCTCGTATGCCATCAGCACGCTTATAGCCATGTCTCGCCTCAGGTTAGTGTAGCCAATAGCTCAAAAAAACCACAGCCTGCGGGAGCGACGCCCGGCGGGGGCTGTTGTCACGGAAAACCCTGGTCCTTCTTGATCTGGGAAATGTACTCGTCGTCGATGCGTCCCCCCGAGTAAGCCTCGTGGGCGAGGTTCCTCATCTCGTAGTGGTTCACCATGGGCCTGTGGTAGGGGAGCTTGTATGTGAGGGGGTTGTGTATTTTCTCGGGGTCTATGGAAAAGAGCTCCGGTATGTACCGCTTGATATATATGCATTCTGGGTCGTAGTTCTGCGATTGCAGCATCGGGTTGAATATCCGAAGCGGCTTGGGGTCTGCCCCGCATGAAGCGGACCACTGCCAGTTCCCTATATCAACCGTCTCGTCGTAATCCACCAGATGCTCGAAGAAGTGCCTGTCTCCCCACCTCCAGTCCGTCATCAGGTCCTTCGTGAGGAAAGACGCGACGATCATCCGCACACGGTTGTGCATCCAGCCCTCTTCCCTCAGCTGTCTCATGCCGGCGTCCACGATCGGGTACCCTGTGCGTCCCTCGCGCCATGCGTCGTACCACTTCTCGCTGTTTATCCATTTTATGTTCCGCCTCTTTTCCTGGAACTCGAGTCCCCTCGTCTCGGGGAAGTTGTGCATGATGTGGTACCAGAATTCCCTCCATGCGAGCTCGGATATATACGAGTCGGACTCCGGGCATGCGTTGACGGCGGCCTCGTAGACCTTCCTTACGGATACTATGCCGAACCTGAGGTAAGGGGACAGCCTCGAAGTGCCGTCCAGATAGGGGTAGTCCCTGGTGAGGGAGTAATCGGCGAAGTTGAAGTCTCTCAACCGCGTCTCGGGGAATCCGGGCGGCCAGTATTTGTTCTCACCGCTGCCGAGTTCGCTCGTCAGGCTCTCGACGGATACGGGCGAGAGGGGAGGGGAGGTTATCTTCTGCGGCGCGGGAAGGGGCTCGCTCTTCCTCTTGCTCTGCCAGATGCTGTAAAACGGGGTGAACACCTTTCTCTGGTCGATCTCGTGAGGCGGGACGAGGAACGTGTCGTCGAATTTCTTGAACACGGTGTCGTGGAACCTGCACTGGTGCTCGACGCCGAGATCCCGCTTGACCCCCGAGAAGCCGTAAGCCCTGTTCGTGTAAACGGCTTCGACCCTCTGCGAGTTTATGAGGGCGGGGATTATCTCTTCGGCTTTGCCTCTCAGAACGAGCAGGTACGAGCCGAGTCTCCTGAGCTCCCCGTCGAGGTTCGAGAGCGCGTCCGAGAAGAATCCGAGGCGTTTACTCCCCTGCGGGTACTTCGACAGTATCGAGTCCTCGAGTATGTAGAGAGGGATGACTTCCCTGCTGTCCCTTACGGCGTGATAGAGCCCGGTGTTGTCGTGCGTCCTGAGGTCCCGCTTGAACCAGAAAATAGTTCTGCCGTGTATCATCCGCCGTTTCCCATGCCTCCTGAAATTAATATCGGTTAAATGACGCACGCCCTCTGCGGGTGCCGGATTCTCTCTCGTAAACGTCAGCCCGGCGGTGCGGGATGCCCTGATTCAATTCTACTCCGTAACGAACGCCGTTTCCACTTAAAAATTACGCGTCTGAAATTTTTTCCCGGAGCGACTCCGTTTCCCCGGCGACAGCCCTTATCATTCCGTCGAATACGAGTTCGTGGAGGGGATAAACGGACTTCCGGCAGAGGGAGCCCCGGAGTCCTGTGGGAGCCTTCAGCCTATGCAGCCCGCGGCTCCGGTGAGGAGCACGCGGGCTTTTTCGTTAGTTTTCATTGTAATTGGGATTTAAAGCCGAATCCGGCTTTCGGGTTTTAGAGGTATCCTTTCAACGTTTCGCCGAGCCCGGACTTCGATATCTTTTCGAGCGCGCTCTTCTCTATCTGCCTTATCCTCTCGCGCGTCACTCCGAACTTGTTCCCGATCTCGTCGAGCGTGTATATCTTTTCCTCGCCGAGGCCGTACCTCATCCTCACTACCACCTCTTCCTTCGGTGTAAGTGACGAAAGGGACTCGTCGATGAGTTTCCTGACCCTGATTTCTGAAACGGCGGATTCCTGTCCCCCGCGCTCGTCGGGCATCATGTCCACGTACGTCTTTTCGTTGTCGTCGGTTACGGGGTTATCGAGCGAGAGCACGCTGTCGGTCCCGTCTATGACCGCCTGTACTACCTCCCTCGAAAGCCCGGCTTTTTCGGCGATCTCCTCGGGGAGCGGTTTTCTTCCGAGCTCCTCCTCGAGAGCATACTTCGCCCTGAAGACCTTGCCCGACTGCTCGAGCACGTAGACCGGCACCTTTATTGTCCTCGTCTTTTCGGCAATCGCTCTGGTGAGGGCCTGCTGTATCCACCATGCGGCGTACGTCGAGAACTTGAAGCCCTTTCTGTGATCGAACTTCTCGACAGCCCTTATGAGGCCGAGGTTCCCCTCCTGAACGAGGTCCGTCAGCGGAAGCCCCCTGCCGAGGTGCCTCTTGGCTATGCTTACGACCAGCCTGAGATTGGACCTTATAAACTTCGATTTGAGCTCCTGCGCCTTATCCGAATATAACTTCCTCGTGACGTCGAGCCTGTTCTTGTCCCTCGCGGGCAGTTCCTTCTGCCTGGGTTTCGCCAGGCGCTCGAGCTCCTTCTGTATCTTCCGCGCGTTCCTTTCGCATTCCTTTATCTTTGCCCCGAGCTGCTTTTCGTCCGCAGGCGTCAGCAGCGGCTCCGTAAGGAGGTCTCTGAAATAGACCTGGAGGACCCTTTCTTCCTCGTATCTCGTCCATTTCTTTTCCTTGCCCCTCGATTTCTTTCCGGGCTTTACCGGCTGTCTGTCCTCTCGTCCTCTGAAAGCCTCGTAGACGTTGTCCAGGGCTTCAGATGCTGAACCCCTCCCATGCGTCCTCGCCGTGCCGACTGTATTAAAAAAATCGGATTCGTCGAAATCGCCGGAATCGTAAAATGTTCTGTCGAACTCATTATCCATCATGTTCACATTTCCCCCCGCTTCTCTCTATATTCCTTATATATACCTTTAGACTCAATTTACAAGGGCCGGGATTCACCCCGTTCCCAAATTTATAGAATTTCTTACTTCCCGGCGTATGTCCGCTCTGTCCGGCCGCTTGAATTACCCGATTTATGGCGAGTAGCCGCCTTCTCAGCCGGGAATCCCCGTCGTAATCAGCTCCTCTCATATGCTCTATATCCAATCTTTTGCCCCCCTTTCCAATGGCCGCCGACCGGGTTTGAACCCCATCACTAAAGTTGAATGACTGTCTAGTATTTGTCTAATATAATAATGTGTTGTCTAGCCTATGTCAAGTATATGTTTTAATATTGTCTTCTTTGAGCACCGCTGCCGAAGGGAATAAATATTTCGATTCAAACTTTTTTATTGCAATATGCGAAGAAGTTATATAGCACTATTAAATGAGTGATATAAGTAAATGAAAGTTTCCTGTTAAATAATGGCTCGACCTTGACATATGTTAGACACGGGTTTAAGATTATACCCATGCACGAAAACCGGGAGGACGTTAAGAGAAAGTTTTCCATGAAGGTGGCTTCGAGGATGACGGGTCTCACCCCGCATGCGATAAGGGCGTGGGAGAGGCGGTACGGAGTGGTTACGCCCGGGAGGGATTCGAACAACAGGAGATACTACGGGGAGGGTGACATCGAGAGGCTCTCTTTGCTCCAGAAGGCGACAGGGGCGGGATACCCGATAAGCCAGATTGCCGGGTACTCGAGAGAAGAGCTTCAGGACATAGTCAACAGGATGAATGTGATAGACCTCCCTCAGAGAAGGATCGTCGAGCCTCTGAAGGCGGGCGATCTGTCGATAGTCAGGGACTACAATAACTATATAGACGGCATCATCTCGTCGGTCGAGCGTATGGACCGTAAGGCCCTCGAAGAGATAATGCTGGCGATAGAGACCGAGACGGGGAGGAACGCCCTCCTCGACCACGTCGTAATACCGGCCATGGAGAAGATAGGCGACCTCTGGCGGAAGGGGGAGTTGAGGATATCCCACGAGCACTTAGCGACGCAGGCCGTGAGGACTTTTCTCGGGAGCCTCCTTGCTTCACAAAAGACATTTCCCGGCGCTCCTCATGCTGTCGTGACCACCCCTTCTGACCAGGTGCACGAGATCGGGGCGCTCTCTGCGGCAGTAACTGCGGCGAGCGAGGGGTGGAATGTGACGTATCTCGGGCCGAGCCTCCCTGCCGAGGAGATAGCGGGGACAGTGACGTATAATGATTCGAAGGCCCTCATCCTGAGCGTGATCTATCCCGAAAGCGACCCTCTGGTTGCGCGGGAGCTGAGAAAACTAAGACGGTATCTGCCGGGTCTGCCCGTCGTGGTGGGCGGAAGGGCGAGAAACAGTTACTCTCAGGTCCTCGCCGAGATCGAAGCCGTAGTCGTAAACGACCTCTACGACGTCCGCGCCGTGCTCGAGTCCATAAGGACGAAAGGCACGGTTTGAATCACCGCGGATTTACCCCGATACGAACATAGAGAAGGACTTTTAATGCTTCCGATAGAGAGACGCGGGCTTCGCCCCGGCGTTCACGCCCCGAACAAAGCCCACGGATTTTTTTGAACTCGAAGTACTAAGCCCTCTGAGCCCGCCTTCTTAGCGCCCATACAGCCGCTATGCCCGTAAGAGCGACGAATACGCCGAGCCCCCATTCGGAGAGCGTCGGGATATTTGTCGGAGCAGCCCTCAGCACGATAGTGCATGCCCTCCAGGAGGAGAACCTCTCGATTGAATAATCGGATGTGCCCGTAGGTCCGGCACCCTCCGCAGGGTCGGTTTTCCCGTGCACTACCAGCTCCAGGGATTCTAAAACGGCGGTTGCGGTAAATTCCCCGTTTATAAATGCGGTTCCGCCGACCAGGTTATCGAGTGAGGGAGTCAGCGTATATACCCTCGCGACGTACGACCCCTCCTCGGCGTCCGCGGAAGGCGCGGTTGCGACCTCACTTTCACCCGTATTGCACGCGACGTCAACGATCGGATTATCCCGGTCAACACCGCTCCACCTTATGCTGCCCGCGCCGAACACGTTTGTCTGGTTTGTCCAGTTACAGAAATTTTCCGATGCGCCCTGTGTATCGACGAACCTCGACCAGATTCCCTGTATGCATCCGAAGCCGCTGCCGCAGCTCCCCAGGTCAACCGGATCGAATATGTCGGGCCCGGGGGCGAGGAAAGTGTTTCCGCCGCCTGAAAATGTTCCGCACGTGATTATTTCGAAGTCACCCGGACCGCCCGTGGGCGTGTCGACAACTGATTGTGTAAACGGAACCGGATTGGTATTTACGTTCGAAAATACGTTTTGTACGAATATCGCCGCTTTTGAAGAAACCGCGGTAAGAAAGATAAGGAAAGCTACTATTGAAGTTATCTTTATATAATTCAACATCTTTTTCCTCCGTAAACGGTCTTGTTTACAAATTCTAGCAGAATCCTAAATACATAGCGAGAATTATCTTAAATCCCCCTCCGCCCTCTGAGCCCGCCTTCTTAGCGCCCATACAGCCGCTATGCCCGTAAGAGCGACGAATACGCCGAGCCCCCATTGCCCGGGATTTGGAATAGCTCGAATGTAACCGGAGGATTGACGACTTGCGTGCTCATCGGTCGTGCCCGATCTCAGGCGGAGAAGGGAGGCCCAGCAGTCCCCAGAGTATAATCACTACGAAGCCGGCTATGAGCGGCATGGCGGGGTTAATCTGGTAGAGGTATCCAGACGCCATCCCCCCGACCGACGAGCCGAAGAAGGAAAGGAGGTTATATATGCCCGTAGCGGAGCCCCTTTTCTCCTGCCCCACCATCTGCGTGAGGAAGGCCGGAAGGAGCGACTGCATTATGGTGTGTCCCGCGAAATACGCCATGCCCGCGCCGTAGAGGACCAGCGAATACCCTGCGCCCGCGGGGTAGACGAGGAATGCGAGCGCGATGCAGGCCCACGCCGCTTTTGCGGCGATACTGAGCCCGCCCCTCTTCTCCGCCCACCGTATGTAGGGGAATACGAAGAGGGCCGTCGGTATTAGGGATATGAGATATACGCGCCAGAGCCCGGCGTCGCTCACCCCGAGTGCCTTCCATGAGAGAGGGAAAACGAAAACGAACAGGTTTACAAGGAGCGACACCACGAGGGACGATATGAAGAGGGTCCTCATCTCGGGCATGAACGCGATCCGCAATATCCCGGTCTTGCCGCCGATCGGCTCTTCTTTTTCTATCGCGGGGAAAAAGAAGACGGTGATAAGGAGTGATATCGCCCCCAGTCCCGCGAGAACGTAAAAGAGGCTCGAGAACCCTATCCTCGCCGCGAGATACGGCCCGATGACTATTGCCATGAGGAACGCGACGCCTATGGATACGCCCACTATCGTGAACGACTGTGCCCTCACGCTCGGGCGTGTTATGTCGCCGAGGGAGGCTATCGCGACCGAGCTCACGGCCCCGCTCCCCTGTATGATACGCGCGATTATGAGCCCCGTTATCGTATCCGCCATCCCGCAGTATACGCTGCCCGCGGTAAAGAGCAGTATGCCCACTATCAGGACGGGTTTTCTGCCTATCCTGTCGCTCACCCACCCGAACGGGAGCTGGAGCACGCTCTGGGCAAGCGCGTATATGCCGAAAGCGAGCCCCGCCATGGCGATGTCCGAGCCGGGATACCTCTCCGCATAGACGCTGAAGACGGGGAGTATCAGGAATATGCCGAGGATCCTCGTGGCCATTATGAGGGCCACTGTTATAACTGCTTTGAATTCAGCGCTATTGAGGTTCATATGTATTTAATCGTACGCCTGTCACGGGAAGGTTTTCTATTTTAACACGGCTTATGAAAATTGATACACCGGGGCGCGCGTGTTAATTTAATCCTGTATGAGACGCGCGCTCTCAGGGCAGAACATCGAGACGGACTCTTACGACAGGGAGCTCTTCGGCGAGTTCGAGGACGTGTCGGAGGAGTTAAAGGAGCTCATGGAAAGGGGCTCGGCCCTTCTCCCGGGCTTCCGCCCGCTCGTGCTCGACCTCTTCGCCTCGTTCTACAAGCACAACGTCGTTTTCCTCCCCGAAGACGGGGTCAGGAGGAGCTCCTTACTCCCGCGGAGGATCCTGGCGGGAGTGCTCCGTGACCCCCTTTACGGACAGCTCCGCGAGGAGACGGTGCTCGACGGGTTCAGGTCCTCCCTCGCCGCCGCTCAAATGGCGGGCTTGGTGCTCGATTGGCTCAGGTCCGGGGACGGGCCCGGCGAGAAGCCGCTCATGAGGGAATGGGAGACGGACAGGGCCGAGGACGATATGGAGGAGCTTGCGGACGAGGCGGAGACATGGGATGAGGTCGCGGGCGAAGAAGAGGAGCGGGGCGATGTGTTTGAGAAAATCAGGCGAGAAAAAAAGTCCGAACTCGAGAGGGAGGAGAAGGCCCTCAAGAAGCTTGAGGGAGAGCTCAGGAAAGGGCACGAGAACATGGACATGAAGCTCAAGAATATGGTCAAGTCTTCGATGAAAGAGACGTCGGAAAATGTCGAGAACGCGGAGGACGAGCTCACGTCCTGGGGAGCTTCCATGGGAGCCCCCGGCGAGAGGTCGGCGGGCGAAAAGCTCGACCTCGCCTCCAAGCTCTATTCGAATGAAAAACTGAGACGTCTCTCCCGCATCGTGGGGAGCCTCAAGGAGGAGATGCTCCGCGGCAGGAGGAAGTCGTGGTCGAGGAGGGGGGCCGAGGTTTTCGATATATCCATGGGGAACGACATCGGGAGGCTTATCGCCTCGGAGCTGGTGTCGCTGAGCAGCCCCGGGCTGCGCGTGGATTTTAAGAAGAGGCTCATCGAGGGCAGGCTCCTCCAGTATTCGCTCAGGGACGAGAAAGGCAGGGGGCCTATCGTGATATGCCTCGACGGCAGCTCGTCGATGGAGGGGAAAAAGGAGCTCTGGTCAAAGGGGGTCTGCCTCACGCTGCTGGAGATAGCTAAAAGGGAGAGGCGGAAATTCAGCGTCGTCGTATTCTCCTCGGGCGGCGCTCCGCAGAGGGTGTTCGAGTCGAGCCCCGGAGAGGGCAGGGGAGGATGGGGGATGAAGGAGAAGGACATATTCGAGCTTGCGGAGTATTTCCCCGGCGGAGGCACTAATTTCGAGGAGCCGCTCGACAGCGCCCTTGAAATTCTCAAGGGGTCGAAGTTCAGGCGCGGCGATATCGTATTCATCACGGACGGGGAGGCGGGAGTGGGAGACGCGTGGCTCGAAGGGTTTAAACGCGAGCGCGAGAGGCTCGGCTTTAAGGTCTATTCAGTCCTCATTGACCTCACGGAGAGGGAGTCCTGGCAGACGCTCTCGCTATTCAGCGACAAGGTTACGTCAGTCTCCAAGCTCACGTCCGAGGAGGCGAGGGGGCTTTTCATAGACCTGTGAAGAGTCGGCTGCCCGCGCAGCGTCGGTATTAGCCTGTTCCATTAGCGGAACAAGATCATGATCCGTGGATCTACGGAACCTGCAAACGTCGATTGAGGAGTCCCGGTTTCCGGGAGGGCGACTCTTGTGCTACATCTGTGTGCCGTGATGGGACATTATGGCCGCCATGCCTCCGAAGAAGACGGCAATGATTATCCCGATTCCTATTATGATCGCAGCGATTATCAAAGAGGCCAGGCAGTAATTCCTCCTGTTTATATTCCCGGTGCTGCTCACTATCCAGTATATGAGCATCACGAGACCGACTACCGGTATGGCGAGGAGTATCATCGTGATGACCCATTCCCCTACGCTCATGGGCGATGTATCGTAAGTCTTTGCTGCGGGCGTTGCGCTCATTTCATTATCCTCCCTAAAGATATGTAATGAATATAAGTAATTATAGTACTATATGATTTATTCCGATAGCAGGAATTTTTCTTGTGGATCCGCGTATGGATAATCCGCATAATGTTATTTATGCTAATCTGATGACGAGAATGAGTTTGCGGGGTTTCACGATATGAAGAACATGCACGTATTTACAAAATTCGTCCTGATACTTCTCATGGTTTCCGCTGCGTGCAGTCACGCTCTGGCCGGAGAGGGCAGCGCGGCAGCATCATCCGCAATATCCGGCCTCTGGCTGAGGCAGATAGGCGGCGGGCAGGCGGGCGAGGGGGGGAAGGAGGGATTCTATCTCCACGAGGACGGGACTCTCGAATTGGTGGGCATCGCCTCGATGAACGGACTCAACTGGAAAGTAGCGGGGAAGGAATTGGTCCTCACGACCAACACCGACAGGTACCCCGAGCCCGTAGAGGTCAAATACACGGTCGAGAATCTTACCGATGAGGCGCTCGTGATAAAGGCCGACGATTACCTGAGCGGAACGTTCGAAAAAGAAGACCCCGCATCGAGCGCTGCGCTCAAGGAATGGCGCGGCACTATGGACAAGATATATATCGACAACGTCGCGGCCTACATGACATACGTCGAAAATAACGCGGGTGAGTATAAAAACCAGGATAAGACTATCGGGCCCGAAAAGAAGGGCTGGGAGAAAAGGGAGCTCGTTTTATGGACGAAAGACGGGAAGCCGGTGAAGCTCACATTCACGGAGCCCGACGGCAGCGGAAGGATGATGTGGGAGACAGCGGTTTACTATCTCGACGGCGCAGTCTATTTTTATAAGGGCCCGTTCTCCGGATACGTATTCAAAAACGGACGCCTTGTATTATGGGTGGACGGGAATATGAAACCCGTGAGCGGAATCACTGAGCAGGATATGAAGGAAACCGGGAGGGGGATAGGGAATAGGTCGAAGGAGTACCTGGCTCTCTTCAATATAAAGAACTGACGTTATCCGTGTATCAAATATGGCAGCTCGACGGTCTGGAACCTTTCCCGGCGAACTCTTCAATGAATAACATCATTAAGCGTCTGCAGCAGCTTCTCGGCGTTAAAGGGTTTAGGCAGGAACGCGTCCACTTCGGCGTCCTTGAGATCGACTAGCTCGTGCTCCCTCTGGTAGCCGCTCGTGGCTATGACCTTGAGCGAGGGCCGCTCTTTTTTCAGTATGCGTATGGTGGCCTTGCCGCCCATCACGGGCATCATCATGTCCACTATCGCGGCGTAGATCTCGTCCTTGTGGAGGAGGAATATCTTCGTCGCTTCCTCGCCGTTGTTCGCGACGAGCACCTTGTAGTCGTATTCCTCGAGTATCGTCCTCGCCATGTCCGTTATCATGCTCTCGTCATCGACCACGAGGATCATCTCGCCGTTCCCGGCGTGCGCGTTCGAGTGAAGCTCGCCGAGCGTGTCGGCGGCTCCGGTCGATTGCATTACCGGCAGATAGACCGTGAATTTGGTCCCCCTGCCGACCTGGCTCTCGACGTTGATAACGCCATCGTGGTCTTTCACGATCCCGTAGATCGTCGAGAGTCCGAGCCCCGTCCCCTTGTCGGAAGACTTCGTCGTGAAAAAGGGGTCGAAGATTTTGTCCAGGTTCTCGGGCGGTATGCCGATACCCGTGTCGGATACCTCGATAACTATGTATTCCTGATAATCGGGCTTGAGGAATGCGGGTATATTGTCCTTCCCCGCCGCTATATGGCGTATCCGGATTATGAGGTCTCCCCCTTCGGGCATCGCGTCCCGCGCGTTTACGCAGAGGTTCATGAACATCTGGTTAAGCTGGGTATAGTCCCCGAATACAGACGGGATATTATCCTCGATCTCGGTGTGCAGGTTGATGAATTTGGGGAATGTTACATTGAGCATTTTCTGCGCTTCGTTGACGAGGTATTTGATGTCGAACGGCTGCTTTTTGCTTTCGAGTCCCCTCGCGAAGGACAGTATCTGCTTTATCAGGTCGGCCCCCCTCTGGGCGCTCTGGTCGAGTATGTCAAGCCAGCTGCGGCACTTTTCATCCGATATCCTGCTTTTTAACAGCTGTATGGACATCAGTATCGGCTGGAGGATATTGTTGAGGTCGTGCGCTATCCCTCCTGCGAGGGTTCCAACGCTCTCGAGTCTCTGCGACCGGAGGAGCTGCGTTTCGAGCGCCTTGCTCTCGGTAATGTCCCTCGCCAGCATTGAAACCGTGTTCGGCTGGCTGTCGGGTGTAATGATCGGGTTTATTCGCGCCCTGAAGGACCTTTCCCTGCCCATTATGAACAATTTATATTCGATGACCTCGGACTTCCGGTTCTTGAGCACACGGTTGATCGCGTCCGAGAATGATTGCGCTAAATCCCCGTCGAAAAAGTCGGAGATGCGCCTGCCGAGGAGCTCCTCCTTGGGCCTTACGAGCAGCTCTTCGTTCGCCGTCCAGACGCCCATGTACGTGCCGCTCTCGTCGATTTCGAAGACTATCTCGTCGACCGAGCCGACGAGCGCCTTCAGGCGTCTCTCGTTCGATTCTATCTCGCGGACGTATTTGGCGTTGAGCAGCGCTATGGCTATCTGCTCCACTATGGATTCGAGGAGGGTAATTTCATCGTGGGCGAAGGCGTTTATGCTTTTGGAAGCGAGCGTTATGCACCCTATCGTGTTCCCTACCGACTTGATCGGCATCGATATATAACTCCTTATGCCCGTCTGCTTTGCTGCGGGTCCGATAGCGTCGTCCTGGTCCGTATCGGGGATCAAACGCGTCTTCCCGTCGATGATGGTCCTCCACGTAAACCCCTTGGGATACGGGATTCTTTCCACCTTCTTCAGAAAGCTTTCATCGTGCCCGTAGGCTGTCTTCATAACGGCCTCGTTCCCCTCGACGAGGTAGACCGCGAAGAAGTCCGCTTTCTTGATGTTCTGCCTCATACCGTTCGAGGTCAGACGGAGCACCTCGTCAAAATCGACGGAGCTGTGGACCCTTGCGGCGATCGTATTTATCATCTTTTCATAGCTTTCCTTCTTTGACAGGATGCTGATCTTGTCCTCGAGCGCCCTTTCCGAGGCTATCAGGGATTCGGTGAACCTCGCGTTATTTATCGCGATCTCTATCTGCCTGGATACTATGTCGAGCACCCTGAGCTCGTCCGCCCGGAAGGCGTTTTTAACGTCGGTACAGATATTGATTACACCCACGACCCTGCCGTCGTTTTTTAGCGGTATGGAGACGTAGCTCTTGATGCCGAGCTCGAGCCCCGCCGGACCCATGTATTGGTCCGCGTCGGTATCGGGCACGTATGCCGTCTTTCCCTGTATGATAGTCCTCCAGGTGGCTCCGCGCGGAAACTGTATCCTCCGCATCCTTGCAACGAACCACTCGGGTAGACCCCTGTGAGCGTGGAGCACCGCCTCTGAGCCTTCCACCAGGTGTATCAAAACGTTCTTCGCGAGGTCCATGTTCTGATGCAACGCCTGCACGGCGTTGTCCATTACGGTTTTGAGGGTTACGGAATTATGCACCGTCCTCGTAACGATGCCTATGACTGTCTCGTACCGGTGGATCTTGGAAAGCCGTTCGAGCGTCTCTTTAAGCCTGTCTTCCGCTTGAGTGCGTCTGGAAATGTTGAGTATCACACCTACGAAAACAGGCGTCATGTTGAATGTCGAGTTCTGGAGATGTACCTCGACCGGATACGAAGTCCCGTCTCTCCTGAAATGGAACGCGGTGTATTCGATCTTGTCGGTCTGGCCTTCTCTGAGTGGCCCGATCATTTTATTGAACTGGGCTTTGTCGATTTCCTTTTTCACGTCGAATACGCTCAGGCCCGACAGCTCTTTCATCGAATAGCCGAGGTTCTCCCTGGCTTTTTTGTTCGCGTGTATGAACCGGAGAGTTTTCCTGTCCAGTACGCATATCTCGAAAACGGATTCTTCCAGAATAGTGCCGAGGTGCTCGAGGCTCTCGAAATACATTTCCTTTTCCTCTAGCGCCGTTTGGAGGTCGGAATTTTGCTTGTAAAGGAGCTCTATCTGCTTAACGAGCTCTTTCTTGGTCTTTTTCGTTAGCTCGTCTGAATCGGGTGTGATCGTTTTTCTGCTGTCGCTGTCCATATAGCTGCTCCGGGCCGGTGTGATTCAGTCGGGTCTCATTCAGCGGGGATATTATCGGTAAGGAAGCTTCCCGTCGGGTAATTCGATTGGCTTCGGCATATTGATCTTCATGCCCCGATACGTAAGAGATGAAAAAACTCCACGCTCATATGTTACCTGGCTTACCCTGTCAAAAGGACGTCACGGAATTAAGGGTAAGTTGTCGATTTAAACATATAATCGCAATTATCGTGCCGTTTCTAAAATTTGTCAATGAAGCGGATACGTTCTCCGAATATATGCATAATCGGAAAGGGTCGGGGTTGAAAGAGGGGGCTCTACGGGTATGCAGGGCTCTCGGTGACTTGCGGGGTGCGGGGTCGGATCGGTAATCAGCTCAGGTTTTTCGTCAGGGATACGACGTCTGAAAGCTCTTTCTGCATGTGCTTCCAGCGCTCGGCTCCGAGCTCGCCTACGAGCTGTCCCTGGGCTTTCTTCCAGAGAGGGAAGGACTTCGCGATTCTCTGTTCGCCCTTTTTGGAAAGGGTTATCAGCTTCTCTCTCCGGTTTTTACCGGCCTTTACGCTGACGAGCCTCTGTTTTTCGACGGTTACAAGGTTGCGTGCGAGCGTGCTCTGGTCGATGCCCACGAATTCCGCGAGGGACTTGAAGTTCGGCGATTTGAGATACGCCACCGCTACAAGAATTATGAACTGGTTGCTCTTGAGGTCCGAGTCCCTGAGCGCCATATCATAAAAGTTGATTACATAGCGCGAGGTCTTGCGGAACTCATAGCACATACAGTCGAGACATTCTGCGAGCTTAAGACTTTCAAACTTTGCGTGTCCGTTGCCGTTTTTTGTAAGGGTTTTCTTTTTCATCTGTCCTTTCTTCCGTAAATCCGGTCCTTCTATCGAGGGGAAAATATAAATTATATATTGTTGACAAAATTTTATCGTATTATACACATCTTTTCAAGATTTGTCATTTATTTAAATATTGCCCTGAACGGGCGTTCAGCGGAACATGACCGAGTGTTAATAGCTGTACGACCCCTCAATTGCCCGGAGCGCCCGCGCCTCCACCCCCTTCGAGCCTCACGTCAAAGGGCCTGCTCCTCTCCCCGTAATATACGCTCAGGTGGGGGAATGGTATCTCTATACCCTTCTCGCCGAACGAATTTACTATCCTTTTCCTGAGCTCCCTCCCGGCTGCCCACTGCTTCTGGGGGAGTGTCTTTATCATGCACCTGACCAGGACCTCGGAGGGCCCGAAGCTGTCCACGCCGAGGACCTCAAGAGGTTCGAGGATGAGCGAGGCGAAATCCTTATCCTTCGCGAGGCCGTCCCCTATGCCCCTCAACACCTCAATGACGTAGTCCATATTCTCCCTGTACGCGACCCTCACGTCCACGATGTATTTCGACCAGTTTCTGCTCTGGTTCGAGAGCTGGTTTATGGAGCCGTTCGGGAAGATGTGGAGCGTCCCGTCCAGGTCCCTTATGGCGATAGTCCTGAATTTTATCTCCTCCACGGTGCCGCTTTTCCCGTTGATCACGGTGGCATCTCCGACACGCACCTGGTCCTCCATTATCATGAAGAAGCCGCTTATTATGTCCCGAACGAGGTTCTGGGCGCCGAAGCTCACGGCCAGGCCAAGTATGCCAGCGCCGGCTATGATGGGCGCGACATCCATACCCAGCTCTTTTAACACCATCACTACGGCGACCCCGAAGACGAGCACGAACACGATGCTCCTTAAGAGCGACGTCAGGGTCTTCACCCGCTTTTCCGTATCGGGCGCGCTCGCGAACCCGGTGCTCCGGCCCGCGACGATCGTATCGAGCCTCCCGATGACACCGTTGATAATACTCATGAATATGTACGCCCCAAGGGCAATTATCACTATCCTTAGCCCGGACGTGATGAGCCACTCGTAGAGCTTCCCCGCAATCGCCGGATCGAATATACGGTTTAAAAGGTTTGACAGCATGATTCGCCTCCCGAAAAATTTTGTTTAACGGCTCCGCCCCGTTTGACCACAGGGCGGCATGTATAGTTTTATAAAAGGAAATTGAACGTAACTACTATAACACAGGGGGTTCCGGAGACCGTATGCAGTGGAATCACTTTCCCCCTTTTTCTAAGCGGAAAAATAATATTTAATTCCCTCCTTTGTAAGAGGAGGGTTAGGGAGGATTTATAATTCTTTGTCATTTCCTTTATTTGGTCATAGCGAGCTTGATTCAGGATCTCGTCTTTTTACCTCTTTGTCTTTAATCTTTACGAAATTTCCGCCACTCCGGCCGGTTAATCATATATAATATTGCGGGTTAATCCCGATGCGGTCTATAATCAATCGAGTGCGCGGAGGGTCTTGTCGGGGAAAGGGCGGGCTCGGGACTGATGCGGTCTCAAAGGACGTGCCGGAAAAGGAGAATCTCAGGTCATGAAAAAAATTATTTCGGTCATTATATTCGCCCTGGCTGTAACCTCGGTTTCCTTCGCGGGCGAGAATATGCAGACTACCGTGAGCGGGTTTTATAACGCCTACACTAAGCTCAAAACGAGGGGCATACCGACTGCTAAAGAGCTCGAAAAGTATAAGCCTTATATAACCCCCGAATTGGCTTCACTGCTGAAATCCGCGGAAGACACCGAAATAAAATACAAGGAAGAAACGAAAGGGGAGGTCCCCCCTCTCGTCGAAGGGGATATATTCACGTCACTCTTCGAGGGTGCTGACTCCTTCAAGGTGCTAAAGTGCGATGAGCAGGGCGCCAAGGGCACGTGCACCGTCGAATTCAAAAACACGAGCCCCGGCGACGGCAAGACTTTCACGTGGAAGGACGGGGTAATGCTCGTGAAGGGGAAATCCGGCTGGGCGATTGACGACATCGAGTATAAAGGGGACTGGGACTTCGCGGTCAAAGGCACTCTCACCCAGACCTTGAAGAGCGTCATCAGCGGAGACTACGGGGACTGACTCGGTCCGGCGTTGTAAATACGTTCACTCGGTCAGAAGGTTCCGTATAAGGGTGTTCCGCGCGGAAACACGGAGGTGTGAGCAGTGCAGGAGATATTGCCCGGCGTTTTTCACTGGATCACTTTCCACGAAGGCATAGGACAGGACGTCCACTCCTACTACGTTTCCGCTGCCGACCCTGCGTACCTCATAGACCCCAGGGTTCCGTCCGAAGGCATCGGCTGGTTCAAGAAACATAATCCCCCCGAAAACATCTACCTCACCAACCGTCTCCATTACCGGCACAGCAAAGAGATTCGCCAAGCGTTACGGCGCCGTGGTCTGGTGCCATAAGGACGGTTTGCATGCGTTCAGAAGGGGTAAGAAGGTCACAGGGTTCGAGCATGGAGACGAGCTTCCGGGAGGGGTACTGGCGCTCGAAGTCGGGGTGCTCTGCCCCGAGGAAACGGCGTTCTACGTTCCGCTCGGCAAGGGGATCATTTCGATCGGGGACGCCATAATCAGGGACGACGATGAGCTTGGTTTTGTCCCGGATTACCTGATGGGTGACGACCCCGAAGGGGTTAAACGCGGATTGCGAAAAGTATTCACGTCCCATTTAAAGATAGATTTCGACTCCTTGCTCTTTGCCCACGGCGAGCCGATCGTCGGAGGGGCGAAGAAGGAGTTGCGCAGGTTTCTGAAAGGACTGAAGCTATGAGCTGTACATCGGGAAGAATATGTATGTATTATTGAAGAACGAGGAAACCGGTTAATGAGGAGGACGTAAGGCTGATGCGCGGTTTGCGGAACCCGGCTCTTTTAATTTTAGTCATTTTGGTGGTCTCTCACGCCTCCTGCACCGACGCGCCCGGGAGTGTGAGGGGAACGGTTCAGCCCTTCTACGGGACCCCCTATGTGGAGACTCTGCTCGTATTCGGACTATCAAAACCGGACGGCGGGACCGTCTCCGAAGCCGAATGGCAGAGCTTCGTCGATACATACGTGACCCCCGGCTTCAAGGAAGGCCTTACGATCATCGACTCGGACGGGCAGTGGATGATGCAAACGGGAGAGGTGATAAAGGAGGGGTCCAAGATAGTTATACTCCTTTACGATGGCGGTTCGAGCGCGGAGGTGGACGAGTCTATAGAGCAGATAAAAGAGACCTATAAAAAATTGTTCAATCAGGAAGCCGTGCTCCGCATAACGACAGCCGCGGGAGTTTCGTTTTAAGATTTTCCAGCCATAGTTTTATTGCGCTTCTACCGTTAAAATCCGTTGATTTCCCATGTCCCCTGTTCTATCATTTAGCATTATCCGCAAATCCATTCAGAAATAACCGTTATAGGAGGCTTAAATCATGTTCATAGCAAGGTGGCAGGTGGAGGCGAAGTTCGGCTATAAGCAGTCGGCCATAAATTCGATGAAGAAGTGGCTCGAGGAAGTAGGCTCGCAGGCCGGGTGGAAGCCCGAAAGGGTGAGGCTGATCACAGGGTCGATCGGCGCGTACGAGTCCACGATAGAAACGGAGATCAAGATAAAGGAGCTTAAGGAGCTCGACGAGGCCTGGGCCAAGCTCGCCAAGCTGAAATCAGCACAAGAAATGGGGCAAGGAGTTCGAGCAGTACATAGTCTCGGGCACCGCGCGCTGGACGATTTACAGGATAGTAAGCGATTAAGCTCCGATTTTTTCCGGTCCGTGCGGTCTTCTTTAATTTATATAATCTCGGCAAGGAGGATTACGTATGCCTTTACCGTACCCCGTCATAGTAGTCCCCGGCATTACCGCCACCTATTTAAAAGACGATTATCAGCTGCCCCCCGAGTATGTATGGACGGTCATGACGAAGAAGTACGAGAGCCTGGCTCTCCACCCGAACGACCTTCGTTATGAAGCCCAGGAACCCGCGCGCCTAAAATCCGATCAATTGTATGAGATCGCATATAAGGAATTGATCGAAGAGCTTCGATTCAACCTGCGGACAAAAGAAGACGAGCCCGTGCCAGTCTATCCCTTCGGGTATGACTGGAGGATGAGGCTCGAGGATATACAGGCTGAGTTCGACTCGTTCATACAAGAGGTGATCGACCGTACTAAGCTGCTTAAGCACTACTACAGAGCCGGCTATCAGAACGACCCGAAAGTGAACCTCGTAGGTCATTCGATGGGGGGACTGATAATAGCGGGCTATCTCAAGAATAAGGGAACGCAGGCGCCGGTACACAAGGTCGCCACGCTCGCCACGCCTTATCAGGGCTCTTTTGAAGCAGTTATCAAGGTGACGACCGGTACCGCAAATCTGGGAGTGTCCCCGCCGAGCTCGAGGGAGAGGGAATCCGCCCGTGTCACACCCGCGCTGTATTATCTTGTCCCCAGTTTTAAAAACGGCATCGAGGTGCCCGAGGGCGTGCCAGATTCGTTATTTGAGGTAGGGGCATGGCAGCCGAGCATTATCCAGTCGATCAAGGAGTGGATCCGTTTGAAAGGCTTGCCTGAAAGAGACCCGATGACGCTCGCCGAGCAAATATTTTCCAATATGCTGACCTTCGGGAAGACTCACAGGCAGAAGGTCGATACATTTAAGTTATCGGACGCCGGTTTGAGTACCGACAGATGGCTCGCCGTCGTGGGAGTGGACTCGATTACAAGGGTGCGTCTGAAAATCGTAAAGAACGGCAGGTTCCCCGAATTCGATTTCAGCTCCTCCGATAGGGACAACAAGTGGTTTCCCGCGAACATCACCGACCCCCAGTGCAGGCTCACGGGCGACGGCACGGTCCCGTTCGAGGGCGCTGTGCCCAAGTTCCTCGCCCCGGAGAACCTCGTCTGCGTGACGCCCGGCGATTACGGCTACTGGGAGATAGGGGACAAGCTCCTGACCGAGGTCGGGGGTTTCCACGGGATACTCCCGAAGATGAACATGCTTCACAGGCTCCTCGTAAGATTTTTCACGGATGCTCCCGACAAGCGTGACAACACGTGGGGCCGCCGCGCTCCCGGCGTCGCGGAAGGGCAGTGGAAGCCGCCTCTTCAGCTCAAGGATAAGACACTCAAGTGAAAGTTGAGTCCCCGGAAGCCCGTGGTACGAGCCGGTTATCATGGAGTTGCACAGGAACCGCCTCCGTTCTCCTAAAATGAAATCAGCTCCGCGAACTCGTCTATCGCGAGTCCTATCCCGTTTATGTAGACCTTTAGATCCGTCGTCTTGTCGAGGGCGTCGCAGTCTTCTGCCGAGAGCGTATCGCTGAACATCCCCGCGGGAACGTCGATAGTTTCTCCTAAGGCCGTTATTTCAGTCTCGTCTTCGGCTACGCCCGGGGCGAACTCCTGCCGGAAGATCATTCCCGGTTGAGGATCGGCGGGCATGACTATGCCCGGGAGGTTTCCGTTCTCTCCCGCATGCCAGGTGCCGTCGTGAGCAACGACCTGTCCGCCTTCATATATGTCGACGTCCTCCCCGAAGTAGCAGACAGTGCCGTCAGGCGCCTGAGCGAAAAAGTTCCTCGAGACCTCGGCGAGCACGTCGTCCTGGAATTCCGTCTCCACGAGGACGCGCGTTGTGACTCCCGCAACCACCTCGGTATCGCCGGGTACTGTTGTCTCCACCCGGACCACCGTGCCTTCGTCGTCCTCTCCTTCGAGCACAGTCTCGCTTCCTACCACGACCGGGAAGAACCCGTTGTCGATAACGAGCGAGAAGGGACCGCCGGTTTCAGGGTCGCAGACTTCTATGCCTGTATTGGTTGCCGGACAAGGACCGCCTCCGCCGCCGCCGCTGCTGCACCCGCCTACGGTCAGAAATGAAAGAGCCGCTGTAAGAATCAATAAGCCTATTCTTTTGATCATGTCGGTATCTCCTCTTTAATATGCGATTATCGACAGAATAGACAGCGAAGGTTGCAGGTACATTTCCGCGAGATTACAAGTTAGTAATATATTAAATCAGTTTCCGATCGATTTGCTGACTAATGGGGCGGGAGCAGGTGATGGGGGATGAAGACGGTTTGCAAGTTCACTCCCGAGTAGTAATCGGAATGGTTTACGGGTTTGAAGCGTTAATGAGCCGGCACCTAAATTCAGACGGGGAAATACACGGAAAAGACGGAGCCTGAGCCGGGCTTGCTCGAGACCTCGACGTGCCCTCTGTGGGCTCCGACGATAGCTTTGACGAGGCTGAGTCCGAGCCCGAGTCCCCTTTCCGAACGGCTCTTGTCGCCCCTGTAGAGACGGTCCCAGATGTTATCGAGCTCTTCGTCCGAGATTCCGATCCCCGTATCTTTCACGATGATCTCGACCTCTTTTTCTCTCCTGCTCGCCTCGATCTCTATCCTGCCTCCTGCGGGCGTGTATTTGATCGCGTTATCGAGCAGGTTGGCCATGACCTGACGCAGACGGCTGCGGTCGGCCTTTAAATAAAGCTCCTCCGGAAAACCCGTATGGACTGTAACTCCTTTATCCTCGGCTACGTAACCGTACAGGTCGACGACGTCGTCGATGAGCGGCGCGACGTTCATCTCTTCGAGATTGAGCTTCATCGCCCCTGTTTCCGCTTCAGATACATCCATGAGCGTGTTTAACATTATGAGGATACGGTCCGATTCCTCTATGCAGTCTCCGAGAGCCTCGCGGAGAGCCTCCGTATCCTCGCCTGACTGGAGCGCTATTTCAGCCGTGCCCCGGAGCCTCGTCATGGGCGTACGGAGATCATGGGCGACGTTATCGAGCACGTTCCTCATTCCGTCTATGAGGGACTCGATCTTGTCGAGCATCGTGTTAAAGAGGAGGATAAGCTCCTCGTTAAGCTTATCAGTCCTGTCTTCGGGCACCCTCATGTCTACCTTGGCGTTTGAAACAATGGAATTGAGCGTATTGATAAGCTGCCGGATAGGGTTGAGCGCGCGGTCGGCGAGGAATAGTCCTCCCAGGTAAGCGAGCAGTATAATGGGGAGAATGGCGATTATATAGACCCTGCGTATCTTGTTCAAAAGGTCTTCCCGCTCGGCTATCGGCTGTCCCAGTTGAATGATAGAGCCGTCGGGCATTCTCGAGGAAATTATTTCCGATTCCCCTTCTTCGCCTGCGCCCAGAATCCGCCACTCTCCGTCTTTCGGGTCGGTGCTGTGTTCGAGCTGTCCTTTTTCCTCTTCCGGCCAGTCTTTGGGGGTCCTTAAAACTATAGTATTCCCCGCGCTCCCCGTCAGGCGGACAAGGTACGGGTCATCGGGGTCTTCGAATACCTCCTTGCGGAATGCTTCGAGACCGTCCTCCTGATAGATTTCCGCCAGATCCCGCAGGTCCTCCCTTATCTCCCTCCGGCCTTGCTCGTCTATAAAGGAGGAGATGACGGTATAGGCGTAAATATTGATTACGAGCGAGCTCAGAACGAATATTACCGTATACCACGTTATGAGTCTGAAGCTGTTCGATTTAAGCAGGAGCCTAGGATTCTTTAAGAACATAGCCGACTCCCCTTATCGTGTGAATCATCTTTTTCTCAAAATCCCTGTCGACTTTATTCCGAAGCCTGCAGACGAGCACATCCACGACGTTCGTCTGAGGGTCGAAGTTGTAATCGTAGACATGCTCGAGTATGAGGGTTTTGGAAAGCACCCTGTCCTGGTTCCTCATGAAGTATTCGAGCAGCGAAAATTCCTTGGGCTGAAGGTCGATCTCCGTTCCGGAGCGGACGACTCTCCGGGCAATGAGGTCGACCGACAGCTCGTTCACCTTGAGGAACGAGGTCCCCGTCGAGCCTGACGAGCGCCTGATGAGCGCCTGGACGCGCGCGAGTAGCTCTGAGAATGCAAACGGCTTGGTCAGGTAATCGTCCCCGCCGGTCTCGAGGCCCTTAACCCTGTCATCGACGCTGCGTTTGGCGCTCAGGATGAGCACGGGGGTATTTACCCCGCTCCGGCGAATCTCTTCGATCAGGACGAGACCGTCCATTTTAGGGAGCATTATGTCGATGACGGCAGCGTCGTATGACTCGTGGAGGGCCAGGTGAAGGCCTTCCTCTCCGTCACCCGCATGGTCCACGGCGAACCCTGCCTGTCTGAGTCCGTTCATGATGAATGACGCGATCTTCTTATCGTCTTCCACGACTAATATGCGCATGGATAATTTTCCCTCTAACCGTGTTAATAGCTAAATTATAAACCATGATCTCTCGTATCTCTCGTTAATCTAAAACCGGTACTCGAGTGTGAGGTTCGCGAGAAAGCTGTCCGCCGCATCGGGGGGAAAGGCCTTTCCGGGGATGAAATAACCTAACACGAGAGCCGCTGCGAATCCGTTCTCCCCGCCTTCGTATCCGAGGACGAGGTCTGCCTCGCTTCCGAGGCTCTTGTCCGTGCCGTCGGGGTCTGCGTCGATGCCCGTATGTACGAGGCTCTGCCTTGACTCCGTCTGAAGATAGTAGTGATAGACGAGGTCGATAGAAGAGGTTTCCTCCGTCGGATTTATACCCGCTCCGGCAGTAAAAATAGACAGATTGTTAAGCTCCGGGGCGAAAAGCTCTCCGTAGTATAGGAAGTCCGCGACGCCGTTGAAATCGCCCTCGTTCCCCTGAAGCCCGGTCTGCATGAAGTTCTTCCCGCCGAAGGCGTAGCCGAGCGTAACGGACGGCTCAAGTGTGGGATAGATCACGTACGTGGAGCCGATGTCGAAGCCTATCCCATTAATATCGCTTCCGTCGTTCGTACCTATCGCGTATGCGAGCTCGAGCCAGTAGCCGAGGCTCTCCGTAAGGTCCCCGTCCGAGTGGGCGCCGAACGTAATTGCGCTCTCGGTTTCGTCCTTCGTGTCGTCACGAAAAATAAAATAGGCGGCGATATTCGTGTCTTCCGAAAAATTATATGTCCAGTACGTGATGTAATTATTCGTCTTGTCCCCCGCGTCCCTGTTGAGCAGATCCACGTCCACGATGCCTCCCCGCGTCACGGAGAATTCAGCGTCGATTCCGCCGAATAGCAGGAACACCCTTCCCCCGTCGAGCTCAGACGAGTAGAGCCACTGGCGCTCGTCCTCGAACCTCTGCCGCCCGATCTGAAACGCGAGCCTGTCGTCCCACAGTTCCTTGAATAAGATATATGCAAGCTCGACTTCCAGAGTGGCCCGGTCCTTTTTCGTCCGCTCGTCCTCGTATTCGAATTCTCCGCCTAGCTTCATGTCTACAAAGGCTTGAAAGTATTTGCTGGGATCGAAGGAGAGCGCCAGCACGAGCGCGGGCTCTATTGTGGTCTGGTCTTCGTCATTCGCGGTATCGAGGTCGGCGTTCCGCTGGTACTGATACTCGAACTCCAGCTGCGCGCCGAAAGAAAGGTAAGGGAGGAGCTTGATATTGGCCTCGGGAGGGTCGTCCGGGTTGAATCCCCCTCTCACGAATTCCTGCCCCCGCGATTCCGACGCATGGCAGAGGAGTGAAATAAATAATGTTAGTAATGAAATATATTTCCCGTTCAGCCTCGGCATCGCAGGGGTGCTGTATTGAATTAGATTTTTCATCGATTCGGTTTTGATCGAAGCGGTCTCGCATAACCGAAAGCCTCTTTCGTCCGGGGCCGGGTCCCGGAATTCGGCATAAACACATCGATTCCGGACCCGTTTTCCTGCTCTTCGAAGGATTTTACTTCATTAATCATAAGCAATCTATCTTCTTATATAATCAGCATCAATAATTACAAAAATGTAATGTTTCGGTAATTGTATAGAAATGGGTGTTGGACCCTTTTCCGGCTTCATGCCCTCCTAAGAAAAGGACACGGGAGATTTCGTCAATAAATTAGATTCCGGAATCACTCTCGGATAATATATTCGGGGCGCTTAACATGAAAGTAAAACCCGGAACCCAGTTGAAAAGGACCGACAAGGAAAAACCCTTAAGGAACGATGTCCGCTTCCTCGGGAATATACTGGGGCTCGTAATCAAGGAGCAGGAGGGGGAGGAGATATTCGGCATCGAGGAGAAGATAAGGGCGCTCACGAAGGAGATGAGGCGTCACTATCAGAAGAGCCAGAAGGACGAGCTGGTCGCCACGATCAGAAGCCTCTCCGACAGGGACCTCTACAAGGTCACTCGCGCATTCACCGTCTATTTCAAGCTCGTGAACATCGCGGAGCAGATACACAGGATAAGGCGGCGGCGCGAATACAAGTACATCTCGGACGTAAAGGATTCGAGCGAGGGCTCGATAGAGAACCTTTTCCAGGTACTTAGGTCTGAAGGCGTGTCCTATGAGGAATTTAAGAGCCTCCTCGATAGAATGTCCATAGAGCTCGTCCTCACGGCCCACCCGACGGAAGTCAACCGCCACATAGTTTTAGAGAAATTCAGGCGCATATCATCGCTCCTGGGAGAGCTCGACAGCCCCATATTGAGTGCCGATGAGAAAAAGGGCATAGAGGAAGAGATACACGCCGAGCTCGACGGGCTCTGGCAGACGGAGGAGGTGCCCCCGTACAAGATCACGCCTCTCGACGAGGCGAGGAACATCCACTACTACTTCAGGGAGATAATATTCAGGGCGCTCGTCAGGATATATGAAAAATTCGAAAAGAAGATTGAGGAGAATTACGGCGTCCGCGATATAAAAGTCCCGCCGTTTCTGAGGTTCGGCTCCTGGGTCGGCGGTGACAGGGACGGGAACCCTTTCATCACTCACGGGATAACGAGGGAAGTCCTTAAAATACAGAAGGCTCTCGCGCTTGAGAAGCACATCGAAAAGATGGAGCGCCTGAAAAGACAGTTGAGCTCCTCCGTAAAAATAGTCCCCGTGAGCAGCGAGCTCGTTGCCTGCGTAACGAATGAAGCCAAATCCGTCGCGGAAAAATATGGAATATATAACCCTCACGAGTATTACAGGGCAATGCTCGAATATATGGATAGAAGGCTCCGCGCCGCGCTCGAAAATATCGACGGCGGCGGTGTGAACGATATCCCCCCATACAGGGACAAGGACGAGCTGCTGCGGGACCTCTACGTTATAGACAGGAGCCTCCGGGAGAATAAAGGCGGTCATATCGCGGACTCCATTCTCAAAAAGCTCATAAGGCAGGTCGAGGTCTTCGGATTCCACATGGCGAAGCTCGACATCCGGCAGAACAGCGCGGTCCACCGAAGCGCATTGACCGAAATAACGGAGCGGTTGGGACTGCCATCTTACGGAAATATGAGCGAGGACGAAAAATTCGACTGGCTCACCGGGGAGATAAAAAACCCGCGGCCCCTCGTGCCGGACTGGCTCCCGCTGTCGGAAGAGACAAAAGAGCTGTTACTGACTTTCGGCACAATAAGGGACTGCCTCTCCGAGATAAGCCCCGATTGCATCGATACATACGTCATCAGCATGACTCAGAGCGCGGCAAACGTGCTCGAGGTGCTGCTGCTCGCGAAGGAGGCCGGACTATACCAGTCGGATATGGGAGAGATAAGGAGCCGTCTCAACATAGTCCCCCTCTTCGAGACGATAGAGGATTTCAGGCACGCGCCTCAAATCATGCGTAAGCTCTTCTCGAACCCCGTCTACAGGGAGCACATAAGGGCGAGGGGCGACATATCCGAGATTATGATAGGGTATTCGGACAGCGGCAAGGACGGCGGCATCCTGTGCTCGGGATGGGAGATACACAAGGCCCAGACAGCGCTCAAAAAGGTGTCGGACGAGTTCGGCATACGGAACAAGTTCTTCCACGGCAGGGGCGGAACGGTGAGCAGGGGAGGGGGCCCTACCAACCAGGCCATACTCGCCCGTCCCGCCGGCACCGTCGAAGGCGCGATCAAAATTACCGAGCAGGGCGAGGTCATTTACAGCAACTACTCCCACCCGGAGATAGCGGAGGATAATTTAGAGCTCGTACTCACTTCGGTCGTCCTCACGAGCCTTAGCGGCGAGCACGTAAAGCCCGAGTGGGAGAGGGCGATGGACGCAATAGCTTCCGACGCCAGGACCGCCTGGAGGGCGCTCGTTTACGACGATCCCGATTTCTACACCTATTTCACCCAATCGACCCCTATTTCCGTGATACAGCAGATGGGCATGGGCTCGCGGCCTGCGAGGAGAAAAAAGTCGAGGCATATAGAGGACCTCCGCGCCATACCATGGGTCTTCAGCTGGACCCAGAACCGCCACCTGATAACGGGCTTTTATTCCGTCGGCACCGCCCTCGATTCATTCGTTCGGAAGAATCCCCGGAAGAACCTCGCGCTCCTTCACGAGATGTACGAGGGATGGAGGTTCTTCAAATCGCATATGGACAATATTCAGATGACTCTCAGCAGGGCCGACTTGTGGATAGCCCTCGAATACTCCTTCCTCGTGAGTCCGAGGGAGGTGGGCAAAAGGATTTTCGGAAGGATAAGGGAGGAATACGAACTCACGTCGGAGGTTGTTTTGAGAATTACCCGCCAGAAGCGGATACTCGACAATAATCCGTTCCTGCAGAAGTCTATCGAGCTCAGGAATCCCTATATAGATTCTCTCAGTTACATTCAGGTGGGTTTACTCAGGAGGCTCTACAAGGGCGACTTCACTCCGGAGGAGAAGACAGCGCTGACCGACAACATCAAGCTCAGCATCAACGGAATATCCGCCGGACTCAAGAACACCGGCTAGCACACACATAGTGTGTTTTATGATTTCTCAGTGACTCTGTTGCTCCGGCCAACAAACGAAGCCTAGCTTGCACACCCTGATCTTCTCGAAAAGGATATCTTTCTTCTTTGTCATTCCCGAATGCTTTAATCGGGAATCCACATCTTTTGTTTTTAATCCTGTATCCTGCATGTAAGGGCGGCTTACAGCCGTGATTTATTGAGTTCCTCTCAGCGACTTTTCTTATGCAGCACCGTAACCAGCGTCCGGAGCAGTGTCTCGGCGTTAAAGGGTTTATTCAGGAAGGCGTCCAGCAGATTCTCATCCACGTCTATAAGCTCGTGCTCCTTCCGGTATCCGCTCACGCTTATGATTTTGAGTGAAGGGCGCTTCTTCTTTAGCGAGCGGATAACGGTCTTGCCTCCGATCACCGGCATCATCATATCCACGATCGCGGCGTCTATTCTTTTTTTTCTGTCCGATATGACATCCAGCGCTTCGTGTCCGTTGTTCGCAGTCAGAACCTTGTATCCGAATTCCTCCAGCATAGCCCTTGTTATATCGAGCACTGCAGGCTCGTCGTCCACAATGAGGACTGTCTCGCCTGTTCCGGCCGCGACGTTTATGTTTTCGTAGGTGCTCGATTCCTGCTGAGCTTTCACGGGGACCGCCGGCAGGTAAACCATGAATTTGGTGCCCCTCCCGGTCTGGCTTTCCACGTGTATACAGCCTCCGTGCTCTTTGACTATCCCGTATGCGGTCGAAAGCCCCAGCCCCGTCCCCTTGTCCTGCTCTTTCGTCGTGAAGAACGGATCGAATATTTTGTCCATGACATCGGGCGGTATCCCCGATCCGGTATCCGATATAGCTATCTCCACGCATTCTCCGGGCTTGATGTCGTAGTATGTCTTGGCCCTGTTTCCATCCATCCTGATATTCCTTGTCGAAATGACGAGCTCTCCTCCCCCCGGCATAGCGTCCCTCGCGTTCACGCATATGTTGAGCAGCACCTGGTGGAGCTGTGTGAAGTCCCCCATGATGTTCCGGATGTCGCCGTCCGTATAAGTCTTTATCCCTATCGATTTCGGGAAGGTCTCCTTCATAATTTTTAACACGTCGGAAATCAGATATTTGATGTTGAGAGCCTGCTTGCTGTTCTCCATGCCCCGCGCGAACGAAAGCACCTGTTTTATGAGGTCTGCCCCCCTCTCGGCGCTCGATTCCACCACATTCAGTATCCTCTCGTATTTCTCACCGCTGATTCCCGGTTTGAGAAGATGTACCGACATCATTATCGGCTGAAGGATATTGTTGAGGTCGTGGGCTATTCCGCCTGCGAGAATGCCGATGCTCTCGAGCCTCTGAGCTCTCAGCAATCTTTCTTCGAACATTTTCTTCTCGGTGATATCGGCGACCACGCCCACACTTCCTATGACTTTTCCCCTTTCGTCCCTTATCACTGATAATTCGAGATGTGCCGGAAACGTCGTTCCGTCCTTTCTTTTCGGAACGACTTCCCCCTCCCAGTGGCCGGACTCGGTTGTCGAATTCATAATCCTCTTTGCTAATTCCTCGGAACTTTTCGGTATGATGGCATCGAATATGTTCATGCCCGACACCTCATCCCCGGTCCATTGGTAGATATCCTCCGCAAATTTATTCCAGTAAAGAATCTTACCCTCGAGGTCCGTTGCTATGACAGCGTTCCGGACCTGATCGAGGAGGGAAGCCTGAAAACGTATCTTCTCCTCGGAGAGCTTACGGTCGGTGATGTCTGTGAGGGTCCCCACGTAGCCCTTGAACTCTCCCTGGGGTCCCAGCTCCTCCCGGGCCTGCGCGATCACCCATACCGAGTTCCCCTCCCGGTTGATGAAACGGTACTCCTCCTTGAACTCCTGCCGGGTCCTCACCGCTTCGATCCATCTCGAAGCTACGTAGTCGCGGTCATCGGGGTGGAGTCTGTCTATCCAGCCGTCACTGTATGCCTCTGCCTTCGTGATCCCCGTGATCTCGCAGAGCTTGTTGTTCACGTACACTCCCTTGCCTTCGGTATCCGAACGGAAAATTCCTATCGGCGCGACTTCCGTGAGTGTCTGGTACCTCTCTTCGGACATCGTGAGCGCTTCCACGTGCTTTGCGTTCAGGATTGCTGTCTCCATTTGCTCTTTGATGATCTCGAGCAGATTGAGCTCGTCTTCAAAGAAAACGTTTTTATTCAACGAATTTATGCCTATGCTCCCGATTGTCTCGTCCCTTATCTTTATCGGCATAGCCACGTAGCTCTTTATCCCGGCTTCCTTTCCCGCGGGTCCTATCGCGGTGTCAAAATCAGTGTCCGGAACGAATAGGGTCTTTCCTTCGAGTATTGTTTTCCAAGTCAGTCCCTTAGGGTAGGGGATGCTTTGAACTACGTTCATCAGCGAGTCGGGGACTCCTCGGTAGGATTGCAATACCGCGAAATCCCCCTCCACCATGTGGATCTGCACCATGTCGGCATTATCTATGTTCTCCCCCATTGTTTTAACGGCGTTTTCCATGACGTCTTTCAGGTTCACCGTGCTGTGGATGCTCCGGGTAACCGTATTTATGATCTTTTCGTATTTTTCTTTCTTGGACAGCTGTCTTACCTTTTCCCCCAGAGCTTTTTCGGAGAGCAATAGAGAATCCGCGTATCTCGCGTTGTTGATGGCTATCTCTATCTGACGGGATACTATCTCCAGCACCCTCAGCTCATCGGAGCCGAACGCATATTTAATGTCCGAGTTTATATTAATAGTTCCGACTGTCTTGTCCTGTGATTTTAAGGGTATGGATAAATAGCTCTTCGTGCCGAGCTCCCAGCCGGCGGGCCCCATTACGATGTCGTATTCAGTGGCGGGTACATATATCATCTTTCCGTCTATTATTGTCTTCCACGTGAATCCTTTCGGGAACGGGATTCTTTTGACCCTTTCGACGAACCAGTCGGGGTAGCCCCTGTGGGACTGCATGACAGCTTCGCTTCCTTCCCTGAGATAGATACAGATGTTGTTGACGGCGTCCATGTTCCTGCTGAGAGCCTCGACGGAGTTTTCGATGACCGTGTGGAGGTCTATCGATTTATGGACGGCCTGAGTGACTATATTGATCACAGCCTCGTAACGGTTGAGCTTGGCCAGGTCGTCGAGCGTTTTTCTCAGGTGCTCCTGTGTTATGCTTCGGTTCGTAACATCGAGTGCTGTCGCCAGATAAGCCGGCGAAGCATTGAAGACCCCTGTCCTGAGCTGCACTTCCACGGGGTAGCATGAGCGGTCCTTCCTGTAGTGGAATGTGGAAAGCCCTACTGTTTCTTCTTCCCCTGTACGGAGCGGTTCGAGGAGCTTGCTCAAATTCTCGGGCGTAAAATCCCTCTTGAGGTCAAGCGGCGTGAGGCTCTTTAGCTCGTCCATCGTGTAGCCCAGGTTCTCTCTGGCGGGTTTGTTTACGTACAGGAAATTGAGAGTGTCGGCGTTAAATATGTATATTTCGTTGAGGATATTATCGAGAATATGGACAAGCTCTTCCTGAGTTTGTTCTCTCTGAGAGTAGGATTCTATAGACTCGATATCGAGATGGATGTCCGTTCTGATAGCCGGGACCCCTATTTATAGATTTAACAGGTAAAAAGGGAGAGATGTGTACTCCCAATTGATGTAGGTACAGATTTCCTCCCTGCATATATTATACGCTCGATTGTATAAATTTGGTCAGATTCTTATAAAGGTAAATATATTCGATGAGATATGATTAAATCAGGTCATTGCTGGGTATTACTGCATATATAACCGAAGCGGGCGATAAATCATTTCCGGGGCGGCTTACTTTCATCCCGTTTCTTTAATAAGTTTCTCATTGTTGAGGGGAGATACAAGTGGGGATTGGCATTATAAACGCCTGCCGTAGTTGCCGCCTCTCTCCGCTTTTTTTGCGGTCTTCATCCTGTACATATTCCTGTCGGCGATGTCCACGAGCTCTTCGGCAGTCAGCTTGCTTCCCAGCGTGTATTCGGCGAGCCCGTAGCTGAACTCTATCCTGTAGGGCTTGGAGCTCCTCCCGTTTTTACTGTCGACCGAATCCTGTATCCTTTTTAATACGGACTTGCTCCCCTCGAGAGAGGTCTCCTGGAGAATCAGCAGTATCTCGTCCCCTCCGAGCCTGCACATTACGTCCGATTCCCTGAGCGCGCTCCTCAGCATGTTTACGAAGCTTATAATGACCCTGTCCCCTTCCTTGTGGCCGAAGCCGTCGTTTACTTGTTTGAGATTATCGAGGTCTATGTAGCAGACCGTAAAACTGCACCCGTGCCTTTCGCAGAATTTCATCTGCCTGTGCACCGACTCCAGTCCTGCCTTCCTGTTGAGGATCCCCGTCATGGGGTCCGTGACCGAGAACCTCTTGGTCTCGAGCTCCGCGAGCTTCCGCCTGGTGATGTCCGCATGAGAGACCACGGCCCCCGTAACATGGCCGCCCGACTTAAGCGGTGTAACGGAAAGGAGGAACCATCCCTTGTCCTTTCCAGTGCGCGACGGGTACTCCATAGTGAACCTGTCCCTTTCGCTTTCCAGCACGGAAACGATATTTTTCCATAAGCGCTTCGACCTGACGTTTACCGCGGCGTCTTTCTTGAGCATACTCAGGTAGTTAGTGCCCGGGCGGGGTCTCTCCGCAGCGCCGCCTCCGTCTTTTACCCTGTGACTGTTCCAAGACCGGTTTGTGGCGACTATCATCCCGGAGATGTCGAGCACGGCTATGTGCTCGGGCAGCGAGTCGAGGACCCCCAGAACTGTATCAAAAGGGGCCTTACCGGAGACCATAGACTTATTCTTCTCTTTCTTTAACATGGCGGGGCTGTTGAATCCGTTTAATTTCTTGTTTGCTGTTCCTTTGAGCATGATCCGAATCCGTCTTGATTTATTTGATCATCTATCTACGGCTTAATATATATACGGATTTCCCGGGCATTTCGGATGACGATGCTCTGAATTCTAATACCCGGTCCTCCCCGCCGGCATACATACGCCCCTCCTCACGTATCCGTTCCCGGAGCCAAACCCGGTTGCGGGGCGGTCGCGGCCCGGTGGAGGGTAAGCGGTTCGGATTCCTCTGGCCGGGAGCCATACCGGGGGTTTCTGACCCGGCATCGGGACGGCTAATTAACCCCCTTCTTATACTTCTTCGACATCTTCATCTTGTACATATTCCTGTCGGCTATATCCACGAGCTCTTCTGCGCCGCATTTCCTGCCCGGCGCATACTCGGCAAGGCCGTAGCTGAATTCCATTCTCCACTGTTTGAGCGGTTTATTGTTCTTGCGTTCTATCAGTTCCCTGATCCTGTCTATGACGGGCATGCACTCGCCGATCGATGTGTCCAGGAGCACGAGCAGTATCTCGTCCCCTCCGAGCCTGCACATCGCGTCCGTTTCTCTCAAGACGCTCCTTATGAGCTTGACCGTGGTGCGTATGATTTTATCCCCCTCTCTGTGGCCGAAGTTGTCGTTAACGTATTTGAGGTTGTCGAGGTCTATGTAGCAGACCGTGAGGCTCCGTTTGTGCCTTCTCGAAAGCTTTATCTGCTTGTGAATAAACTCGAGCCCCGCCCTCCTGTTCAGGATCCCCGTCATCGGGTCCGTGACCGCGAGCCTCCTGGTTTCGAGCTCGGCGGCCTTCCTTCTCGTTATGTCCTCATGGGATACGACCGCTCCGGATACGGCTCCTTCCGTCTTGAGCGGAGTAACAGAAAGCCGGAACCACCGCTTCCGATCTTCCGGGCGGCACTGGTACTCGATCGAGAGCTTCTCCCTGCCGCCGGTCAGGACCCCGCTGATCGCCCGGCTCGCGCGGACGAACCTTTTGTCCGTTCCGTAAGCGTCCTTGAACGCTCTCAGATAATTTTCTCCGACTGAAGCCCGGTCAAGCGTCCTGCCCTCGTTTTCGGACGGGAATTTTTTCCAGGCTTTGTTCACGGCGATTATGACGCCCTTATAGTCCAGCACGGCTATGTGCTCCGTGAGAGAATCGAGGACGGACTGTGCCATGTGCAGGGGCAGTTTTTTTAAAATATTAACGGTTGCGTTTTGCTTGGTAAGCATTTGATAATGCCTTTGATTCGCTAATATATTGTCCGAAAAAATAAACTTTATTTCCGTCTCCCCGGCTAAAATTGCGGAAACCGGCAGCTCAGCGCGGACCGGGTGGAGCTTAATTTGAATTATACGGCTATTCTGCAATGGATGGTCTCCTTACCGTTATTACAAATCGTACTTCTATTTGTTTGAAATGTGTTCGGATGGGGTTAAGGAGGTGTTAAAGTGCCGGCTCGAGCGGGAAATCGCGGTTCGGGGTTTCGAGGCTTCACATTTCGGGAAACATTTCCTGTTTGCCCGTTTATGATGGGGTACGGAATGACGGAATTATGCACGGGGCCGTTAACCGGGGCATGCCGTCCCTCTATTTCCTGTGCCTTTCCGCCTCGCCCGTCATGGGAACGAACCTTACCGGGACGATCCTTTCCTCATCGAAGCCGTCCTTCTTTTTCGTGAGAAGAAGCAGCTCCTGGCCGTCGTCCTCCACCGGTATCACCATCTTGCCGCCTTCCTTGAGCTGTTTTTTGAGGGGCTCGGGTATCTCGGGGGGCGCTGCCGTCACGATTACGGCGTCATAAGGGGCGTATTCTTCCCATCCGGCGTAGCCGTCCCCCGTCTTGAAGTGGACGTTCGAATACCCGAGGCCGTTGATGACGCTCCTCGCGAACAGGGACAGAGGCTCGAGTATCTCTATCGTGTAAACCTCGCATCCGATCTCCGCCAGGACCGCTGCCTGGTAGCCCGACCCGGTGCCTACCTCGAGGACCCTCCGGCCCTTCGCCGGGCTCAGAAGCTCTGTCATGAGCGCCACCATGTAGGGCTGTGAAATTGTCTGCCCCATCCCTATCGGGACCGGTGCGTCGGCGTAGGCAATGTCGGTCAGATAGTCCGGCACGAATTTGTGCCTGGGCACTGTCCTCATCGCTCTCAATACTTCGGGCATAGATACGTCCCTGAGCGCGATCTGCTCCTCGACCATGTCGAGGCGTCTTTGTTTATAAACGCTTTCCGCGTCGGCCGAATTAACGGCCCCCGCTATCATGAGGAAAGAAGAGAGCAACAAGAGTACTAATGCCAGCTCCAATTCCCGGCTCCTTTAATGATTGAATTTAAAACTGAATGTCCCTCTCTCTATTAATTTCCTTCTCTCTATCGATTGCAAGTGCAATTATGATGCCAACGGATTTTGTTCCCGGCGCCGGGAATTGAATAAAGAACACAGGGATAAAGAGCGGACGGCTCAGGGGAGAGCCTTATGAAGTGCTTAAATAATCGGCACAGGGGTGAGATTTTGACGGCAGAGAGATCACTGCGATCATATAAGTCATACGTTTAGCTGTTGATTGTGATCCGGTCGGCCGCAATACCCGATGTACGTTGATACGACATCCCACACCCGCGGTTTGGACCGGGTTGCGGGACGCGGTCAGCATCTTTTATGGTAATATTCTTTTCCCGTCCGGTGTGCCAAGGAACGGAAGGTAAGCTTCGCGTATGGAACGCAACATCGTCGTAGGCCCGCTTGGAAAGCCCCTCGCCAAAGACCTCGAAGTAGAGGCCGCGGAAAGGAAGGGTTCGGGGCACCCGGACACCCTCTGCGACTATATTACCGAGGGCATATCGAGAGCGCTATGCGAGTACTACATCTCCGAGTTCGGCTGCATAATGCACCACAACGTGGACAAGGCCCTTCTCGTCGGCGGGGAAGCCGAGCCCGCATTCGGAGGCGGGCGTGTGAAGAGGCCGATTGAGATTATAGTGGCGGGGCGGGCGATAAAGTCCAGAGACGGGGGAATCCTCCCCGTGGACGAGATTTCAGTTAAGGCAGCCAGGAGCGTGATCGGAAGCACCGTCAGGCACATCGACCCGCAAGCGCACGTATCGGTCAACGTGAAGCTAAGGCCCGGGAGCCGCGACCTCGTGGAGCTATTCGAGAGGTTCGGCAGGGGGGAAGTCCCTCTATCTAACGACACCTCCTGCGGGGCGGGCTTTTACCCGCTCGACAGGCTCGAAAGCACCGTCTATCGGGCTGAGAGGTACCTGAACGACCCCGGCACGAAAAGGGATTATCCCTTTATTGGGGAGGACGTGAAGATAATGGGGATAAGGAGAGGGGAGGAAATAACCCTCACGGCGGCGGTCGCGGTAATTGACAGATACGTTACATCGGTACGCGATTACGCGGACAAGATAGAAACGCTCAGGCTCGCGATGCTCGGGCAGGATTGGGCGGAGGGCGCCCGGGTGAGTATAAATACGGCCGACGATTACAAGAGCGGGAGCGTATATATTACGGTCACGGGGACGAGCGCCGAGCAGGGGGACGACGGGCAGGTGGGGAGGGGGAACAGGGTGAACGGTCTTATAACCCCTTACAGGCCGATGACCCTCGAGGCGGCAGCGGGTAAAAATCCCGTGAGCCACGTGGGCAAGATATATAACCTTTTCGCAGGGGAGCTTTGCAGGAGGATAGTGGATTCGGGCTTTGCGGAGGAAGCATGCGCCTTCCTCGTCTCACAGATAGGGAAGCCCGTAAACGAGCCCCAGTTCCTGGATATAAAAGTGAGCGGGGAGGGGGCGGATATAAAGTCCGTTAAGGATACGGCGTTACTCATGCTCGCGGAGATGCCGGGGATGTGGAAAAGAGTGATCGGCGGGGAGTACGAGATCGCCTGACGTCAGGCCCCGCCATGCTTCGTGGGCGGCGCGTTGTCGGCGTCCGGGTCATATCCTAGCTCGTTCAGCGCGTTCAGCACCCTGTACAGGAGATCGGAATTGTTTCCTGTCATGCTTTCGTCTGACGCGACTTCAAGCTCCCTCGCGTCGTATTCCCATCTGCGGAGGATCTCTATCTTCTGCTCACGCGTGAGGTCCCGGGCTTTTAATACATCTTCCGGCTTCCTGAAGACGCTCGTCGGATCGAGCATTGCTTTATCTATATCCGTCATAGTGGAATAAAGTATAGCCCCCCGGCCCCGGGTTCACAACAACTTTTCTCTAGAATATAGGCCCTTCGTTGTCGATAACGCTCGCGACGTCGGCGATCTCCCTGCCGAGGAGTTTTATTATATCGTCGAGTGTTATGATACCCGTCAGGTTCCCCTGCATGTCCAATACCGGGAACCTCCTGACTGCGCTCTTCCTTATCTGCTCCAGCGCTTCGAGGAGTCCCATGTCCTCCCTCAGCGTGAGGACGAGGTTTTGCGTCATGATTTCTTCGACCGGCGTCCTCGCCGGATCGAGACACCTGTTCACCACTCTGAGCGCTATATCCCTGTCCGTCACGATTCCGAAATCGCTGCCTCCGCTCACAATGACGCTGCCGATGTTCTTGTCCTCCATTATCCTGGCAACTTCGCTCACGGTCGTACCGGGCTTCACTGTCACGACGTCTTTCCTGCATATATGTCCGAGACTCATATAATTACCTCCCCGCTGAAATTTTTTACGGATGACCGCATCCGCTCTTTGAGAATATAATAGAGCAAACAATATGCCATTCTAAATTTTCCGCGCATCCGCCCCGTCAATATTGGATAATATTTATTTGCTCCAGGCCGGAAAAACAAATGAAAAACAAATATTGTCTGAATGTAGTACACAATAAAGTTGAAGACGGTCCTTATCCCCCTCGCGTTTTTGCAGCGGGCGGGGTATTTTAGGCGATTTTTTGCTATCGTGTCCCGGGCAGGGTACACTATTCCAATCAAAGTCAAACTAATATGCGGTAGATATTTAACGATCTTCACAAAAACAGACATCGGTTACGTCGCTGCATGTCCCGATCTTCCGAGCCTTAGAATAACCGGAAATACACTCAAAGAGACCGAGAGACTCGTAAACGATTCGGTTAGCACTTATATCCGCAAAGCGGATAGTCTGACGATCGACCGGACCGCGTTCATCAGGGTAAACAAGCTATGGAAAGACGTGGTCGAGCCGGCGGTGAACGAGGTCGGGCGCAAAGCCTCGAAGAACGGCTGGGAGATCAGCACGTTCGTGAACAAGCGCGGGTTCAATCAAATCAACAGGTTCAACAGGTCATGCTCCATACGTACGGTCGGTGAGGACAAAACGACCAGGAAATTGACTATAGGGTGGCGGGCAGGGTCCGCCGCTTTTTCCTATGGCAATACTTTAACGGTTACAGGATGGAAGGAAATCCCCCACTCTCTGATAAGCTTCGATTCTTTGGTGGAAGATTTAGCGGAAAGACTGCTGGTTTGAAGATAAGAGGAAATTCCCCGCTCATTCACAGAGCATGATTGCGCGGTCCTTTTCCGGGGAATTATTCGTTGAAGGCCGGTATGGATGCGGAACATTCACATCGGTGTTTTTCTGTATAGTGAGTGTTTTTCTGTTTATTGATAGTGTATAATAGTCGGGTCACGAGTTATTGTAGGGGAACATTTAGGGATATCTTGCATCCGCCTCTGTGAAGCTTAGTGAACCAAAACGATATTTAAAAGGAGACATGAATGCAAGGTAAGAAACTTTATATCGGTAACCTGACCTACAATACGACGGTCGAGGAAATAACCGAGCTTTTGTCCAAATACGGCACCGTGTCTGATGTCCGCGTGATCGGCGACAAGGGTTTCGGGTTCGCCGAAATGGGCACACAGCAGGAAGCCGAGAAGGCTAAGGACGCGCTCGACGGTTACGAGTTTAAGGGTCGCCCTCTCAAGGTAAACGAAGCGCGTAAGAACACAGGCAAGCCGAGCAGGCCGGGCGGCGGCGGTGGCGGCGGATACGGTGGTGGCGGCGGCGGATACGGCGGCGGTGGCGGTGGCGGCAGAAGAAGGTAATACCGACCCGGTATAAATGGCGGGAAGCCGGTATCCCGGCTCAGGTTCCGGGATATCGTGCGGATCGGATTCCGCCAGCTCATAATATTCTCGAGGTCTATTTAAATTATCCCTCCCGTGATTTATTCTATTCCCGGAGTTTAATTAACATACCCCTTTAATAAAAAGTAAACGGGTTAATTACGCCCGTTTCAAGGAGTGGAATAAATGACGAAGATAGACGAAATAGCGGACGGGGTGTACCGCATCTCCATAGTCTTTAAGGAGATCGGCCTCCAGTTCAACCACTTCCTCATCAAGGACGATGAGCCCATGCTTTTTCACTCGGGATTGAATTCCATGTTTGATGATTTGCATGACGGAGTGTCGAGTATAATAAAACCCTCGGAGCTCAGGTGGGTGGGTTTCAGCCATTTCGAGTCGGACGAGTGCGGCTCTCTCAACAGGTGGCTTGAGCGCGCGCCCCGGGCGGAGGCAGTTTGCTCTCAGCTGGGGGCGTTAGTAAGCGTGAACGACTTCGCGATACGCCCGGCAAAGGGCATGACCGAAGGCGAGACGCTTAAGACGGGGAAGCGGAGCTTCAGGTTTTGCTCCACGGCGCACCTCCCGCACGGCTGGGACGCGGGGGTCTTCTTCGAGGAGACCGATAAAACCCTCTTCTGCTCCGACCTCTTTACTCACTTCGGCGAAGTCGAGCCGCTCACGCAGTCCGATGTCGTCGGCCGTGCGAAGGAATCGCTTCTCAACATGCAGTCAAGCCCCTTCGCCTACTACATACCGTACACCCCTCAGATGAACGGTATCTTCGGGAGGCTCGCATCTCTGAATCCGTCGACGCTCGCCATAATGCACGGCTCGTCATTCACGGGGGACTGCGGCAAGGCGCTCCTCGATCTCTCGTCCGTTATAGAGGAAACCCTCGGGTGATTAAGGGCGGGTAATTTCAACGTTATCACGGAGAGCCCCTGATCGACCCGGCCGTTTCGGAATATACGGTCAGGGATTCCATTCCCATTCATATCGATCAGACATTCGGATTATAATTAAGAGCACAATCTTAAATGAGCGGGAGTTTATCAAAATGGGAAACAAGAAGAGAAATAAAAAGAGAAACGAGGATGCGGGCGAAGGGGCCCCGATAAACGCGGAGCTGCAACACCGGGGGACGCATGATATCGACGACGAGATATACGATAATGAGCTCCTGAGGCTCGAGACCGAGCTCGTGAAGCTCCAGGACTGGGTGACTCACGAGGGGAAGAAGATAGTAGTCCTGTTCGAGGGCCGGGACGCGGCGGGGAAGGGCGGGATGATAAAACGCATCACCGAGCCTCTCAACCACCGCGTATGCAGCGTCGTCGCTCTCGGCGTGCCTACTGAAAGAGAGAAGACCGAGTGGTATTTCCAGCGCTATGTGCCGTACCTGCCTTCCGCCGGAGAGATAGTGCTCTTTGACAGGAGCTGGTACAACCGCGCCGGTGTCGAGAGGGTCATGGGGTTCTGCACGGATGAAGAGTATATGGAATTTTTTCGCACGTGCCCCGGTTTCGAGAACGCCATCATCCATTCGGGGATAACGCTCTTTAAATACTGGCTCGAGATTTCACCGGAGGAGCAGGAGAAGAGGTTTCAGGAGCGGATAGACAACCCGCTCAAGCAGTGGAAGATAAGCCCTATGGACATGGAGGCGAGGAAGCGCTGGTACGACTATTCGCGGGCGAGGGACGATATGTTCAAGTTCACTGACACCGAGATATCCCCCTGGTATATCGTGCAGGCCGACGACAAGAAGCGCGCAAGGTTAAACTGCATAAGCCACTTGCTCGGCATGATCCCGTATAAGGAAATCCCGAAGAAGAAGCTGCAGCTGCCGCCCATTCAGAAGAAGAAGGGCTACAAGCCTCCCCGCGTCTCCGACGCCGAAGTGATACCGGAGAAGTTTTAATCGATCTGTTTCAATCTCAGCCGGGGTATGAGCTGGAACTCCAAATCAACGGGGGACGATTAAAAGCGTGACCGAATAGCTTATCATCACGCTCACGACACCGATCGCTATCCCCTTCAATATATCCCTTGCGCCGGTCTTCAGATAGACCAGGCAATATATCATTCCGCACCATACCAGGATTGAAAAAACCGTGAAGGGGAGGGCGTTATAGAAAATAGACGTGAAAACGACGAGGATAAACCCCCTGGCTATATGGAGGTTTGAGCCTTTAACGGCTTTTGATAATAAGTAGAGCACGGGTAGAGCGACCGCGACGTGAGAAAGAAACGACAGATAGCCGCCTATGGTCGATCTCACGAGGACGAGAAAATAAAACGGCAGCCCGCCGAGCGCGATCAGGTCCCTCGCTATCTCATCCTTCGCGTTCCTGGATAAGCACAGCGAATCTCTTATGTTCATTTTCAATCCCTCCTGCATTCGTATCGTTCTAATACATAGATTTTAAATTATGCAAACATCTAAAATCATCTTCTCGATACGGCTATAAAGGTCAGGCTGGCTGTGGACTTTACGATCACTTTGTGAGTGAGACGGGGTTCGGGGATGCCAATTCGTTATCCCGAATATTATTACTTGCTCAAATAATCCCACCGGTCTAATATCTTTTATATACGATATTCCGGGGGGTAACGTCATGGCAAGGGTAAAGTACATAGAGGAAGAGAGCACGGACAATCCCGTAGTGAAGGAAGCGTTCGAAAGGATGCGCCTTAAGAGGGGGAAGGTCACTAACATATACAAGGCTCTCGCCCACAAACCGTCCATTCTGGGCACGATCGGCCCGTTCGTCGCCGCCGTGCAGCAGCCGGACGAGCTCGACCCGAAGTTAAAGGAGCGGATAATCCTCAGGGTGTCCAAGATCAACCGCTCGGCATACTGCTGCCACGCTCACGAGCAGATAAGCGCAAAGATGGGCTTCTCGAAGGGCGAGATCGACGAGATGAATAATCCGGGGAGCGCTCATATAAGCGACGCCGAGAAAGCGGCGCTCAATTATGCCGAAGCTCTGACCGTAAACCCCGGCAATATCCCCGACGCGGTGTATAGCGAGCTCAGGAAGCACTACAGCGATTCGCAGGTCGTCGAGATAACGATGATCGCGGCGCTCTACAACATGATAAACAGGTTCAACGAGGCGCTTAAGTTGGACCCGGAAGAGTATTGATGCTCAACCCGTCCTTCCTTATAATTCCTTCCCCCTAGAGGGGGGAAGGGTAGGATGGGGGTGTACATTAATATTCAATCGATTAATGAGTCTTTCGTCGACATACACAGAATCGCCATCACTACGGATAGCTTTATCCTGAGTCGCCGGCATTAAGGACATCTTCTAATTCTTGAGCTTGTATCCCGTCTTGAAGATCCACCACACTAACGCGACGCACAAGGCCAGAAACAGGAGCGTCATGCCCAGGCTGACTTCCACGTTCACGTCCGAGACGCCGTAGAAGCTCCATCTGAATCCGCTTATGAGGTAAACGACCGGGTTAAGGAGCGTGATCTTCTGCCATACAGGCGGCAGCATGTATATCGAATAAAAACTCCCTCCCAGGAACGTAAGCGGCGTGATTATCATCAGCGGCACTGTCTGGAGCTTCTGGAAGCTGTCCGCCCAGATTCCGATTATGAACCCGAAGAGGCAGAAAGAGACGGCGGTGAGCAGGAGGAACCCCGCCATCCAGAACGGGTGCAAAATCGAATAGGGGACGAAGAGGCGCGCCGTAGCCAGTATCAGTGCGCCCAGTATGACGGATTTCGTGGCGGCTGCGCCGACGTACCCGATGAGGACCTCGATGTAGGAGACAGGCGCCGAGAGGACTTCGTATATGGTGCCCGTGAATTTCGGCAGGTATATGCCGAATGAGGCGTTCGAGATGCTCTCGCTCATGATTGTCAGCATGGCGAGGCCGGGGACGATGAACGCGCCGTAGCTGACACCTTCAATATTCCCCACCCTCGACCCGATAGCCGCTCCGAAGACCACGAAGTAGAGCGAGGTCGAGAGTATGGGAGACGCTATGCTCTGCATCAGCGTCCGCCATGTGCGCGCCAGCTCGAAAATATATATCGATCGTATCGCGTAGAAGTTCATTGTTTTTCAGTTACGAGGCTGACGAAAATTTCCTCAAGAGAGCTTTCGCTCGAATGTATGTCCCTGTAATCAATCCCGTGCTCGTTCAGGCGCCTCAGTAGCGACGCTATCCCCGTCTCCTCGCCGTGTACGTCGAACGTGTAAACGAGCTCGCTCCCGTCCGTGGAAAGCTCGAGGTCGAGCCCGTCGAGCTCGAAGGGAATGGAGCTTATTGGGTTCTGGAGGTAAAGCTTTAACTGTCTCTTGCCGAGCTTCTGCATGAGCGCGGTCTTGTCCTCGACCAGAATGATCTCGCCCTTGTTGATTATCCCTATACGGTCGGCTATCAGCTCGGCTTCCTCGATGTAATGCGTCGTCAGGATTATGGTCACCCCGTTTTCCCGGAGCCTCCTGACCATCTCCCACATATCGCGGCGGAGCTCGACGTCCACCCCCGCCGTAGGCTCGTCGAGGAATAGTATCTTCGGCTCGTGCGAGAGGGCCTTGGCGATGAGCACCCGGCGTTTCATCCCTCCCGAGAGCGCCTGTATCTTCGTATCGGCCTTGTCCCTTAGCGAAAGGTCGCCGAGCACCTTTTCGATATAGGCGGGATCAGGCGGCTTTCCGAAGAGCCCCCGGCTGAATTTCATCGTGTCCCTGACCGTTTCGAACACGTCCGTGGTCAGCTCCTGGGGGACGAGGCCGATCGTGGACCTTGCCGCACGGTAGTCCCGGATTATATCGTGGCCGTCAGCCAACACCGTGCCCGAGCCCGGATTGACTATCCCGCAAATGATGCTGATGAGGGTCGTCTTTCCGGCGCCGTTCGGTCCCAGGAGCGCGAAGATCTCCCCCCTCCGTATATCCAGATCTATATTCCTGAGCGCCTGAAAACCGGACGCATAGGTTTTGCTTAAGTTTTTTACTGAAATGATAGCGTTCACGGATGCACCATAAAATTCTGAAGTTGTATAGTTTAGCTGGTTATGAGCTTTTATATAAATAAGTTTTTGTGATGATTAGATGATTCGCGCTGCTCCTCTTTTGTCAAGCTCGCCCGGTCTTCGCGTGATCGACACTTTGAGTCATTAATCAAACTTTAACTTCTCTTTCATCCTGAATTAATTTCACCGGGATAAATTTTTTAAATCTAAAATAAAATCTATGAGGAGGTTTTAATCATGAAGTGCAAAAACACTTTATCAAGAATATTTGTGCAAGATTTTACGCGAGCAATTATCGGTAAATTTTTAAGGAGTGAGGGACTAATTAGTAATAACACCTTTTTGGGCATTGCCATTGCTGTGATGTCACTTATCGGATTATCGACGTCTCAGGCGATTGGGCAGCCGATGGTAGATGGTCAGGACGACTGGGAGGCTAATGAGATCCTGACAATTGGTGAAACGATTAACGGTTACACGCCGGTCGGTATCCTGGACGGTATTGGTGCGTATAAGTTGAATCACGACACTGTCCGTGTTTTGGTAAATCATGAGATACCGCAGGACCAGGGTTATGCTTACGACGTGAATAACGGATTAGGTGGGACATTCCAAATGACGGGAGCGCGAGTCTCATTCTTCGACATCGACAAGGATACGATGGAAATAGTCGATGGGGGCCTGGCATACGACACAATTTATGATGCCAACGGCAACATCGCAAGCAACACCAGCTTCCTTTCGAACAATTTCAAGGGTTTTACACGCTTCTGCTCGAGCCGGCTCTCTGAGCGTGAGCAGTTCGGCCGCGGTCAGGGGCTCAAGAACCGTATCTACTTCACCGGCGAAGAAGACGGGGGCACCTTTAATCCTGTCGGCGGCGCCGAATGGGCGCTTGATCCTGAAGACTCAAGCATATGGCACGTACCTGCCATGGGTCGCGGGGCTTGGGAAAATAATGCCGAGATCTGTACCGGTTCTAAAAATACGGTGGCTTTCATCCTGGCTGACGATACATCACCTTTTGATGCGGATGGAGATAGTGTAAAAGAAGCAGCACCGTTGTATCTATATATTGGCGAGAAAGATCCACAAGGTGACTTCTTGGGTCAAAATGGATTACGTAACGGTAAACTGTATGTTTGGGTACCCAAAAATCCCAACATAAAGGATCCGTCGGACTTTAATACTTCCGGCACACAATTGGGAGAATGGGTTGAGATCGATAACAGCCCGACCGGCAGTCCGTCTGAAGACGGTTCGACCGGTTATGATGAATATGGTTATCCAACGCAGAGAACACTCTGGACACGGGCCGAAGATGCAGGCGCATTTCAATTCTCAAGGCCGGAGGATATGTCCATTAATCCCAAAAGATGTAACGAAGTTATTCAGAATTCTACAGGAAGAAGCAGTGATTTTGGCGGTGCTGATAGAGTCGGTACGGTCTATACCATTAATACGAACTTCAAAAATCTCAAAGCTACTCTAACCATCATTTACGATGGTGACGCCGACCCGACGCAGGCGCTTCGCTCGCCCGACAACGTGGATTGGGCCCACGACGGGTTCGCTTACATTCAAGAGGATAGGGCGGTAGATGACTTGTTTGGAGCCGGTGCTGTAAATCCGAATGAGGCTGGAATCGTAAAGCTCAACCCGAAGAACGGAAAGGTCAAGCGTATAGCAAACATCGACCGCAGTGTGGTTCTCGATGCATCCATAGTCCCTCCCACTAATGCGGACGATCTGGATGCGGGAGTTGTCGGCGCATGGGAGACCTCAGGTATTCTGGATGTATCAAGGCTCTTTGATATAAATGATGATGGGATATTTCTCATCTTCGATGTACAGGCGCATGGTATTAGAGATCAATTAGCTGGTTCGCGTATTAACGATAGCGACTTGGTCGAGGGCGGCCAATTGTTGTTCTTAAAGTTACATAACAAGGACGATCATCATGACGGTCATGACGGTCACAAAGATGGTAAATGATAACTGGTAAAGTAAATTCTATATTATAGGACAAAGGAGCAGTGATCTCGGATCATTGCTCCTTTTTTTATAAGCTCAAACAATTATTCTAAAAATAGAACTCGGATGATAAATCGCCAAGTTAATTATTGCTTTCTATTTTTGCTCCCTCTCCCATCTATTCTTAAAATGAAATTCGACAATCTGATAGGGACTTATTAATAGCGACTCAAGGCTCACGGCGTTCATGTCCTGGTGCCTCCTCCATTCGATTTTCGGGATAAGCACCTGCCCGTTCAGGAAGTCATAGTGCGGGGCCGTTTAATCAAAGAGAGGCGTCATTCGAGGAGCACTCACGGATAAAGCCCGCGGAGCTTCTTCACCATTGAGTCGTGGCTTACGCATGACATTCGGACTAAGGAGCAGGCGGAAAGGGTAAATGAACTTTAATGGATATGGATACACCTGAGGCTTTTTATAACTCATTCTTCACGTGCAGGTCCCTGTGGAAATGATATTCAAATACTTTTTGTGCGGAATCACCGGCACCGGAAATATAACCCATCATCTCTCCGATCGAGCTCACCAAAAGGCCCGATGCCAATATCGGATAAACCAGCGGTTTTGTTTTGAGAAGATCACTGCAGCCGGAATAATTTCTTACAATTCTATAAAAACGTACAAAAGGGATTAAAAGCGAACCGAATGCAAAGGATATTCGTTTCAGCCTCGACCATGATCGGCATCTGGCTGCGGCAAACGTTCGGCCCATATATAGCTGGACCTTCAGGAACGTGGACAAAACGCCGAAATTTAAGTGATATATCTTGGCCCCGGGTTCTAAATAAAGCTTGTAACCCTTTGAAATCAGATCCCAATGAAGAACGCTCTCGGCCTCGAGCAGCCTCGCCAGGTCCTCTCCATATTCGAGCAGGATACGGCGTTTGTAACTGGAGTTATGGCCGGGGAGATGATCCATCTCTCCCCCGTCGTTAGGATAGAGCCACTGTGAGTAGCCTATCAGGATATCAGCCCATCCGATCGAGCTCACCGGGTTTGCATTACAAATGACAGGTCCGACTGCCGCCCAATTATTTTTATGCGATTCGATCAATGCTTCTGCCCAGAGAGTGTCCGGGAATGCATGATCCTCTGAAAAGACAATTATCGGCGCAGATGCGGACTTAACTCCGGCAGCCAGTGCCTGTCCCAGTGAAATTAACTCACCTGATCGGATAACCTGAAACCCGTGAAAAACTTCAAGCTCCTCCGGATTTACTTCAAAATCATCCGCAGATAGCGTAACGATCACTAGTTCCAGCTTATCCTTTACGGTCTGCGCTTTCAGGCATTCAATTGTTCTGCTTATCGTCCCGTAGGTATCCGGAGTGACTATCACGACCGACATTTCGGGACTACTAGATATATTCATAGCCGAATAAACCCCGGATTTTTTTTCAAATAATATTCATTCTAATAATATTCATTCTAATAAAGAATTGTAAAATATCATCAGCCGCCGCTTTATCCGGGCTCACCGGGTGCGTCGGATAATTTTACCGGCATTCCTGATGATACCGATTCAATTGCCGAGAGGGCTATTTTTAGCGCGCGCCTTCCGTCTTCCAGGCCGCATTCTATGTCTTCATTATGGATCACGCAATCTGCGAAGCTTTGCCATTCGCGATAGTAAGACTCTTTAAAAATTCCTCCATGCCTGAACGCCTCTGCGTTACCGGCTGTCTGCATGACCAAACGGAAGGGTCTCCCGATTAAGCGGATTAATCCGCCCGGCGCAGCCGGATTTGGTTTCATTTCAAAGCCGTCGACGTCATAGAGCGATATCTTGAGACTCCCGGAATCTCCGTATATCTCAATTTCATTTCCGTGACTTGACCGGAACGAAAACAGGGAGGACGACAAAATACCGTTAGACATTTTTATTGTAACCAGAGCTGCTTCGTCCTCAATATCCCCGGAGCTGCTCCTTGCGTAGATTTCTTCCACTTCCGAACCAAACAGGTACCTCAGCAAATCGAAATGATGAATTGCCAGATCCAATATGGCCCCGCCGCCAAGCCCCCGGCTTTTCCTCCATTCGGGAAGGATTGGATAGTTCGTGGTTATTACACTTCGTACCAGTTTTACAGGCCCCAGCTTTCCTTTCTCTATGGCCTCTTTTGCCTTTCGCACATTACGATGCCAACGGAGATTGAAACCGACAAATGCCTTGACTGAAGACTCCTCTGCTGTTTTTATTAATTTCTCGCATTCTTCCGCGCACAATGCGCCCGGTTTCTCAACGAACAAATGTTTGCCCGCACTGAGCACAGCCATCCCGAGCGCAAAGTGATATTCGGAAGGAGCGCATACGGCGACGGCATCTATCCCCGGACGGCTTATCAGCTCGTACGGATCTTCATATCGATCCCTGATTTCATAGGTTTCGGCTAACCTGTCTAATTTCTTCCTATCGACATCCGAGAGCGCGAGAACTTGAACGCTGCCTATTGATTTGAGAGAGGGCAGGTGGAAGGTTTCTGTCACGCCGCCGCAGCCGATTATTCCTATATTCAGGGTTCCGGACGTATTTCCCATATTCAGATTCTGACTAATTTATGTATAAACTGCCAGGTTAGTACAAAAACATCAGGGCAGATTTTCCAGCAAATGAGCTTAACATAGTTATCCGGTGCAGGTAGGACTGGATCCTTCCCGGCCGCTCATCACGGATACAGCCCGCGGAGCTTCTTCGCCTGTGATACGCGGCTTATCCCCAGCATGAGCGCGGCAAGACGCATGGGGACGTCCTCTTTCTCGGCATATTCCGAGACCTTTATGAACGTGGACTTCATACGCTTCTTCAATTCGTCGTGGACCGCCTCCCTCGACCAGTAATATTCCTGGAGCCCCTGCACCCATTCGAAGTACGATACGATGAGGCCGCCGGCGTTCGCCAGTATGTCGGGTATTACGGGTATGTTCCTCTCCCTCAGTATATCGTCGGCCTCGGCCGTCGTGGGACCGTTCGCTCCCTCGACCAGCATCCCGCACCTGAGCCGGGGCGCGTTGTCCTTCGTTATCGCCCTGCCCAGCGCCGCAGGGATGAGCACGTCGCACTCGAGGGTGAGCAGCTCGTCGTTCGTGACCTTCGTCCCGTCGGCGTACTCGGTCACGGAGCCTTTCTCCTTAACGGCGCGCATGAGAGCGTCCACGGCGAGGCCGTTCGGGTTGTAAATGCCCCCGTACACGTCGCTGACCGCTATGACGGTGATCCCCATATCGCTCAGCTTCAAGGCAGTGAAGCTCCCCACGTTCCCGAACCCCTGTATGACTACCCGCACCTTTTCCGAGTACCGTTTGAATTTCCTGAGCGCGTCCTCCGTTACGTACGCGACCCCGTATCCCGTCGCCTCCTCCCTCCCGAGAGAGCCGCCTATGAGGACGGGCTTGCCCGTGACGACGGAAGGCACGGTGTACCCCTGTGACATGCTGTACGTGTCCATAATCCAGGACATCACCTGAGGATTCGTCCCCAGGTCGGGCGCGGGAATGTCCTTATTCGGCCCTATGACAGGGAGTATCTCCGCCGTGTACCTCCTGGTTAGCCTCTCCAGTTCCCCCTGAGAGAGCTTCCTCGGGTCGACCGAGACGCCCCCCTTTGCTCCCCCGAACGGCAGCTCGGCGAGCCCGCACTTCCACGTCATGTTCATGGCCAGCGCCGCGACCTCTCCCATGTCCACGTCCGGGTGGTAGCGTATCCCGCCCTTGTACGGCCCGAGGGTCTGGTTGTGCTGCACCCTGTACCCGCCGAATACTTTTATAGTGCCGTCGTCCATCCTCACTGGGCAGCTCACGACTAAAGTTCTCTGAGGGAGCCTGAACCTCTCCTCCAGCCCGTCGTCGTCCACTATAAGCTTGCTCGCCCTCTCGAACTGGAGCATCGCTTCCCGAAAAGCGGGGGAATTAAAAAGCTCGTGCATGTCTTGCCTCCCGTTTATATGGATGCGGCACATCGGCTTACGGGGCTTGCTTTAGGGGCAATCCCTCACTGGTCCCGCATATGAGAATTATATAGAAAATTCAGGCTATAGCGATAGGGGAATTCCCTCTATCCCTGTATTTGAGGAAATACAGCAAGGGGCGCTCAAATTGAGCGCCCCGTTCGTCAGGAGGAGGTTCAAATATTCGTTTTAATTACCCTTGCCGCTCGTCTTGGGTATGTCGAGCACCGGGCGGGGAGTGTCTCCGCCGCTCGGAGGCAGTACCGGGTAAACCACTTGAGGCTGATCTCCCGTGAGCGAGCCCAGGAACTCCATAATACTGTCTATGTCATTATCTGTGAGCTTCACGCCGAGCTGGGCTGACCCCATTATTGCCACGGCCTCTCTCAGGTCCCACACCTTTCCCGAATGAAAATAGGGCGCTGTGAGCGTGATATTTCGGAGTGTGGGCACCTTGAACACGTATTCGTCGCTCTTGGTCTTGGTTACGGCAAAGCGGCCCTTGTCTCCCGGAGGCCTTATTTCGTCCGCGGGCTTCTCGACGAGCCCGAACGGGAAGTAACCCCCGCCGCCCACGTTGATGCCGTTGTGGCAGCCCGAGCACCCCTTGTCCATGAACAGGGCAAGCCCTGCCTTCTGTTTTTGAGTGAGCGCCCGGCTGTCCCCCTTAAGATACCTGTCGAAAGGGGAATCGGGCGTGAGCAGTGTGGATTCGAAAGACTCTATCGCCTTGACTGCGTTATCGAAAGTGACGGGGTTATCATCACCGGGGAAGGACTTCTTAAAATACTCCCCGTATGCGGGCATGCTTTTGAGAGTAATTACGACCCTCTCGGGCGTATTGCTCATCTCCACCGTAGCCTGCATCGGCCCCTTCGCCTGCTCGGCGAGGTCCTTCGCCCTCCCGTCCCAGAACTGCGCTATGTTGAATACGGAATTGAGCACGGTAGGCGCGTTCCTCGGTCCCTTCTGCCAGGCGTGTCCGATAGAAGTTTCCTGGAGGTCAACGCCTCCCGTGCCCAGGTTATGACAGGTATTGCAGCTGATAAGGTCCGAAGCCGACAGCCTCGGATCGAAATATAGCATTTTCCCGAGCGCGATTTTCTCAGGGGTCGCGGGGTTTCCCTTTTTCCCGGGAGCCTGAGCGGGTATGGGTTTGAAAAGACCCTGCGCCTTTTTCATCGTATCGTCTTCCGCGCGTGAAACCCCGGCCGCTGCGATAACGAGAACTATCAATGTAAATTTAATCAGTATGCTTCTCATATTCGGAACCCTTCTGTCAATTTTTAATCCGCCGTTGTCGACTCCGCTCAAATCCGCGCGTTAATCGACAGCCTCTTTGCTCTGAGGTTCGGTTAAATATCTTATAGCGTCCCTTAAGGACTTCTGGCTAATTATTATCTCCACCGCAGTTATGAAAACCGCGATCACGCTGAGCCAGGAATGGATCACGCTCCATTCTCCCCTCGTATACCCGAGCAGTAAGACATGATGGCTGTCTCCCGGCGCTTCGGGGACAACCCCCAGAAGGAATCCGCTCCAGGCAGCGAGTATCCATACAACCATTAACGCCGTAATCACCGAAAAACTAATATACGGTTTTAAACTGATTGCCTGACCTTCTTTCATCCGATCTCTCCCTGTAGTTCGTTTTCTTTGTGATCTCTTCAGTCGTCCTTGTCTCCGCCGGTATTTCCGGACGGCAAGGTCATAGCCGTTTTGTCCCCTCTTACCTCGGGGTGATGTATCTTCCCGCCCAGGTTGGCTGTCCATGCGACGAGCCCGCCTCCCGCGATGAGCCCCGCAAGCGTTATAATTGTCAGCGCGTTCCCGAATTTTTTATTGAACCTGCCGCCGATCAGAGTTATCAGCGCTATCCCTCCCACGACCTCGAGGAATATGAACGCGGTCTCGGCTGCCTCCTCGTGCTTATCGATTATCTGCTCGGATACGCCCTGCATATCCTCGACTGTCTCTTCCGCGGGCTCCCCCGTCAGGTAAACGGGGATTGCGGAGAGGGCGACTACGACCGCGAGCAAGAGGGATACGGTAATGAGCTCGCCCGACTTTCTTATGAGTGCGATGACCATAAGCAAGGTCACGAACCCCACGCCTATGAGCGGTATGTGATTGAGAATCAAATGCAGATGAGCGACATTCATTTTGACCTCCGTTTTCAAAATAAAACTTCGCCTTCAGATTAATATTGCAAACGGAGTGCCGGAAATTATTTTCAATGATTAAAAGCAAATCCGGTTACTATGGATTATTGAGGGTGTCCGAAATCAGTACATCTGACAGGGGAGGGCGCGCCGCATCTCTCCGGACGATCAGGCAGCGGCTTCGTTGAACTTCGAGCGAATTGTTCCCTTCTTTTCATCTATGCCCACCCCCATGGTACCCACCACCCTTATAATGAGACCCTGGGGTACTATGATAGCCGGGTCTATTATAATAGCCGGGTTTATTGTGATAGCCGGATCCATGTCCATAATGATAATAACCGTGCTGATACTTGTTTCCGTGCCAGTAGTTATTCCAGCCATGATAATTATTGTAATAGAAGTTAAACCCCGGTAACGGAAATCCATAAGACCCAAACCCATATCCCGGATATGTCGGATACACCGGAGGATATGCGTACTGATAGTAGATTCCACCGGATACATACGGGCCATTATAATACGGATCATACGCACCATTATAATACGGTCCATACGGGCCGTTATAATACGGGTCATACGGACCCGCGTAATAACCCGGGCCTGCATAGCATCCGAATAACCCTTGCCCTGTTAACGCCATTAGAACCGCAGCTAGTAATATCCACTTTGTTCTCATTTATTTTCTCCAAATCCCCTCATCAAAGTACCTCCCCAAATATCTCTCTAAACGTATTCAGATGCATCTTTCTTGCCATGGAAGAACCATTCTATCCTGCCCGATTGCTTACATATAAATATCTGAGCTGTGCTTTTCTTAATAATTTTGTCGTATTTCCCGACATATTTTCGAATGGCCTGGTCTTATCATAAACTGAGTATCCGCTCCGTCCGTCCGGGTAGTACGCTCGGTTAATCGTGCCCGAGCCTCTTCTCGCAATACTCCAAAAAGGATTGACGTTCACTCCTCTTTCGTCATATACTCCTAACCACGGAAAAAACACGCTTTACAAAGGAGATAAATCATGACGAAAGTACTTCGCTGCAGGGATGTCGGAGTGGACTGTGATTTCGAGGCAAAGGGAGAGACGGCAGAGGAAATAATGAAGCAGGCGGCAAAGCATGCCAAAGAGGAACACGGCATGGATGTGATTCCGGCTGAGGTTGTTGAGAAATGTCAGAAAGCCATACGCGACTTATAGAGCTCGCGCCTTATTAAGTGATAAAACCTCCGCCCGGCAAAATACCCCCTTGCGGAAGTTATATACTTAATATAATTTATATTTCATAGGCGGTTCTGCGTCTGCTGGGCCGCGAAAATGTAAAGGAGAAAATACGAGGCAAGGGATTTACGCCCCGCCCCGTACTTTCTCCTTTTTTTATTGGTTTAATTCCCTCGCTCAGAAACGGTGTCTGGGAGGATTTTTCCCTTAGCTTATTTTAAATTCCCCTTATCCCCCGTGGAGAGGGTTTGGTGAGGGGCGAAAACAAATTGAAGAAACACACACCGGAGGGGATGGAATGGATGATGGAATGTTACCGCATCATAGAGAGTACGAGGAGGGGATAATCGGGGCGATAATAATCGAGCCCCGGCTCTATGACGAGGTCAGTAAAAAATTGGAGTATATGGATTTTTACGTCGAGCGGCACCAATGGATATACAACATGATCGGGGATATGCAGGCAGCCGACATACCTGTCGATCTCGTCACACTCCGGCAAGCTCTCGAGGACGCGGGCGAGCTCGATCACGCGGGCGGGACGAGTTACCTGACTTATGTAGCGGGTAACGCGGTCCTCGAAGAGAATCTCGGCTACTACGTCGGCATAGTCAAGAACGACTCCACGGATGCGGAAACTTTGGGAAAGGTTAACGGAAGGCGTGCGGGCGGTCGAGTGGGAACGGATGCGGATGAGATAGATAAGATCATCGACAAGCTCTATCACACGGACAGAGCGGGCGGCGTCAGGCGTCTCAAGCCTGTGGCTGCGCCCGACATGAAGCACATACAGCCGCCCCCGGCCGTATGGGCGGACGTGATCTACCCGAAGTGCATTACCCAGCTCAACTCCGAGCCGGGCGCGGGCAAGAGCACGCTTGCCTACAACTTATGCGCCCTCGGGGCTATGGGTCAGCCGTTCCTCGACGTCCCGTTCTCGAAGAGGCTGAAATCCCTCTACATTGATCTCGAGACCCCCGATTTTCTGATAAGGCACAAGATAGAGCTCATATCCGGCGAGCTTCCCGGGGACCTGCACGTCCTCGACCGGTTCGACCTGAAGGACGATTTCAGGGAGTTCCTCTCTCTGTGCAAGGAGGAGAGGTACGACCTCGTCGTGCTCGATACGTAGTCGAGGGCGCTCGCCATGGAGAAGGAGAATGACAACGCGGAGGCTAACTACATGGCGGGACTGCTCAAGCGCGTAGCGAAAGAAGCTGGGTGCGCGATACTGCTCATACACCACTCGACGAAGAGCGACGAGGGGAAGGCGGTTTACAGGGGGAGAGGGGCGTCGGCGATGGCGGGGGCGGTGGACGTCGTTGTCAACGTGGACGTGCTCACGGGCGACATGCTCCGAATGTCCGTCGAGAAAAACAGGATACAGCAGTCGGGCACCAGGCTCTACATAAGGAAGGCGGGGGAGGACAGGTTCGAGCCGTGTGAAGATCCGGGGAACGGCGAGGAGTCGGGGTTCGTGATTTACCGCGTGCAGGACATCGTTACCTCTCTCCTCTCGGACGCAAACGGACCTCTACGCACAGGGGAGATAGTCGAAGCCGTTCAGCGGGTGCTGGACATAGACAAAAGGACCGTCTTCCGGGCGCTCGGTAGGCTCGCACAGGCGGGGAAGATATACAAACCCAAAAAAGGGTGTTACGAGATCAGGCGGGATATCCAAGTGACAATGTGACAGATGTTCTGGGTATATACCCTGCACGACCGTCACTTGTCACATGACGGGAATTTGAGGGGGGAGGATTATAGGGAGACCCTACTAGATGTATGTCTGGACCCTAGTATAAGTGCACGTCTATTTAATTCTTCAACCATACTTTCCCAATTATAGCAATAGCCCGGATTTCTGTAATCGTTTCTAGAAGCTTCTATATATACTCGAAATAGATTAAAACTAATTACTACATAACCATATAAGTTTTCTTGTATCATCTTCTTATCAATATAATTTCTATTCCATAATAAACCTAGGTTCTCAAAATAACTCAGTAGCTTTATATATGATGGGTTATTTGCTAAAGTGTTCGTAGTAACTATCCCACGTGTATATGGTTGACCCTGATCGGAGTTAAACAGATCTATATAAACTTTATGTATATTGTTCCCAAAATCGTTTATAACTTGATCCGTCCTTGCCCTGATTTCTCTGTTTTTATTGTTCTTATATTCCAGTAGCATAAGGATCAGATTAATAATTCCGGCCATGCTAGCAAGATAATAAAAGATTTCCTTCATTATGCTGATAATAAATAAGACATAACAAAAATCAAGTACGGTTTAGACCAAGTGACAATGTGACAGGTGTCCGGGGTATATGC
>CAVPJU010000001.1:0-321677 GCA_963705505.1 uncultured bacterium | reverse complement strand
ACGTCTATGACCGGATAACCGGCTACGACTCCCGTCTCGGATGCCTCTTTTATTCCTTTTTCCACAGCCGGGATATATTCCCTGGGTATCGTGCCGCCTTTGACTTCGTCCACGAACGTGACGCCTGACCCTTCCTCACCGCGCTCCATTTTTATTTTCACATGGCCGTACTGACCCCTGCCGCCCGTCTGTCTTATAAACTTCGCCTCGACATCGGAACTTCTTCCGTGATTGTTTCCCTGTACGCGACCTGCGGCCTGCCTACGTTTGCGTCGACGTTAAACTCGCGTCTCAGACGGTCAACGATTATTTCGAGATGCAATTCGCCCATGCCGGAGATTATGGTCTGGCCTGTTTCATCGTCATATTTAACTTTAAATGTGGGGTCTTCGAGAGAGATTTTATTAAGGGATATGCCCAGCCTCTCCTGGTCGGATTTGGTCTTGGGCTCGATCGATATCGATATAACGGGCTCTGCAAAGTAGAGACTCTCGAGAAGGATCGGCTTGTCCTCATCGCATAACGTATCGCCCGTCGTCGTCACTTTGAGCCCTACCGCGGCGGCAATACCACCCGCACCTATCTCTTTTATATCTTCCCTTTTATTGGAATGCATCTGACGAGCCTTCCTATTTCTCCCTTTTATCCTTAGTGGAGTTATAAACGGTGCTGCTCGAAACCAGCTTTCCCGAATACACCCTCAGGTACGTTAGCTGGCCTACGAACGGATCGGTCATGATTTTAAAAGCAAGAGCCGAGAAGGGCTCTTCGTCTTTCGGGTACCTAACCTCTCCCTGACCCCGTATCGGTGTTTATACCCTCTATCGGAGGGACATCCACGGGGGAGGGCAGATAGCTCACTATCGAATCCAAAAGCAGCTGAACGCCCTTATTTTTAAATGCCGAGCCCAGTATTACGGGCACGATCTTCAAATCTATTGTGGATTTTCTTATCGAAGCCTCTATCTCCTCTTGGGATACGCAACTCTCCCGTTCAGGTATTTTTCCATAATCGCTTCATCGAAATCGGCAAGCGATTCTATGAGTTTATCTCTTCCGGCCTCCGCTTCCTGTCTGCTGCATGTCGCCGGGGATATCCGCCCAATCGTATTGAAGTCCCAGGGATTCCTCGTCCCAGAGGGCAAGCTTCATTCTTATGAGGTCTATTATTCCTTTGAAAGTGTCGCCTTCGAAGTAAGGCGCATGAAGGGGAACCGGATTCGCATTCAGTCTTTCCTTTATCTGGGCTACGACCTTCGCGAAATCAACCCCTATCTTATCCATCTTGTTAACAAACGCCATCCTCGGCACTCTGTATCTGTCAGCCTGTTTCCAGACCGTCTCCGACTGAGGCTCAACACCGCCGACGGAGTCGAAAACGACGACCGCTCCGTCAAGGACCTTGAGCGATCTTTCGACTTCTATAGTGAAGTCCACATGGCCCGGCGTGTCGATGATATTTATCCTGTGGTCCTTCCAGAAACAGGTGGTGGTAGCGGAAGTGATCGTAATGCCCCTCTCCCTCTCCTGCTCCATCCAGTCCATAGTGGCTGTGCCTTCATGAACTTCGCCGATCTTATATGTAAGCCCCGTATAATAGAGAATACGCTCGGTCGTAGTAGTCTTACCGGCATCAATGTGTGCCACGATCCCAATATTTCGAACTCTATTAATAGGTATTGCCCTTTCCAAAATTACCCCTCCGCAGTTGATTACCACCTGTAATCGGCGAACGCCCTGTTGGCGTCAGCCATCTTATGGGTATCTTCCCTCTTTTTTATAGCGCCGCCGCGACCTTCCGAAGCGTCCAGCAATTCACCCGTCAGCTTGTCGATCATGGACTTCCCGTCTCTTTTCCTTGCCGAGGAAAGAATCCATCTAACGGCAAGTGACTGCTTCCTGAAGGAACTCACTTCCATCGGCACCTGATACGTGGCGCCGCCGACCCTGCGAGGTCTGACCTCGATCCCCGGCTTTACGTTGTCCATTGCCGTATTGAAAACCTCGAGGGGATCCCTTCCCCGTCTTTTCGGCAATGAGCTTCAGCGAACCGTCGAGTATCATTTCCGCCTTGCTCTTCTTACCCTCGTGCATGAGAGAGTTGATGAACTTCGCGACCGTCAAATCACCAAACTTGGGATCGACGGGAAACTTTTCTCTTAGAAACTGATCCCTTCCTAGGCATATTGATTATTCCCTTTGATTATTTGGGCTTTTTAGCCCCGTACTTCGAACGGCTCTGTCTTCTGTTAGCCACACCCGTCGAGTCCAGAGTACCTCTTACGATATGGTAGATTTGACACCCGGCAGGTCCTTTACCCTTCCGCCTCTTACCAGTATTACGGAGTGTTCCTGCAGTGTATGACCTTCACCCGGTATATAACCCGTGACCTCGATTCCGTTTGTCAACCTGATTCGCGCGACTTTTCTTAACGCGGAATTAGGCTTTTTGGGGGTAGTGGTATAAACCCTTACGCACACCCCTCTGCGCTGAGGGCAATTCTGTAATGCCGGGGCTTACTCTTTCTTTTAGCCCTTTTTCTTCCATCTTTTACCAACTGACTAATAGTAGGCACGAATACTTATCTCCATAAAAAGGTAATCCAAGTAATATATCCAGAAAAGAAGACCTATGTCAAGACAACAAGACTAAATTATTTAGCTTTTTTCCTTAGATTTTTCTCAACTCCGACGATCGTGAGGGAGGATTTATACCATCCGGGCTTCCACCTCTTATCCTCATAAGTCTCTGTCTCGCTGCCAGCCACCCTCATCATCACATAGACGTATCCGCTCTGGTCCACGAGCGGGATCTCCGGTCTTGAGCTTGGGAGTCTCATCCGGGCCGCACTCCCACTTCGCGGGAGTGAGCTCGAGGAGTTCGATAGAGTCCCGGAGGGGCCGCTCGTACACGGGCACAATCCCCTCAAGCGATTCCGTATCAACAGCGAGATACCATATTTCAGACATAACTAAACCTCCTTGCTCTTTAAACGGCTTACAGGCTCCCCGAGCAGGACATGCCGAAGCGCCTTCTTGCCTATATCCGTCCTGTAGTATAGAGAGTCACAGTCTACCTTCCCAACCGCCTTATACGCAAGGTTTATTGCATCCGGTATGGTCCGTCCGAGGGCCGTAATACCGAGCACTCTGCCCCCGTCAGTAACTACATTGCCGTTATCCGCGGATGTGCCCGAGTGAAATGCAACGACGTTGTCCATATCGTCCACATTATCAAGCCCCATAATAAGTGCCCCTTTTTTATAGTCCCCCGGATATCCCTTCGAGGCGAGGACCACGCAGACAGAGGCCTCGTCCTTCCACTTAATCGTCTCTACCGAAAGACCTTTTCCGGCAACAGCCGATAGGATCGGCACTACATCGGAATCCATCCTCATCATGAGGGGCTGCGTTTCGGGTAATCCCCAAATCTACAGTTATATTCCAGAACCCTGGGCTCCGAGCCTTCGACCATGAGCCCGGCGTAGAGTACCCCCCTGTACTCTCTCCCTTCTTCTTTGAGCGCGTTGACCGTTGGTATTATGATCCTGCGCATAATCTCATCCGTGAGGTCGGGAGTGATTACGGGGGCCGGAGAGTAAGCACCCATACCTCCCGTATTGGGACCCCGGTCCCCGTCGAGGAGGGCCTTATGGTCCTGGCACGATTCGAGAGGGATTACGTTCCTGCCGTCTGAAACGGCGAAAAATGAAGCCTCCTCGCCTGAAAGAAACTCCTCTATGACGACCCTGTCCCCAGAATCCCCGAAGATTTTACGCCTCATTATATCATCCAGCACTTCAGCGGCCTCCGCCTCCGTCCGGCATATGAATACGCCTTTCCCCGAGGCCAGACCGTCTGCCTTGATTACCAGCGGAGGCTTTACCTCCTTAACCCATTCCAGCGCTTCCTTAAAATCATCGAACGTCGAGAAAAAAGCGGTGGGTATCCCGTACTTCTTCATCAGGTTCTTTGAAAACACCTTGCTCGTTTCGATCTCGGATGCGGCTCTCGTCGGGCCGAAAATAGCGAGCCCCTCCTCGTTAAATCTATCGGCGATACCGAGAGAGAGCGGGAACTCCGGTCCTACGACTGTGAGATCAATTTCTTCGGCCCTCGCAAACCTGAGGAGTCCCTCTATATCGGAAATCTTAATATCGACGCACTCGGCCTGCCTGGCGATCCCGGGATTACCCGGAGCGCAGTAAAGAGTTTTCACGAGAGGACTCTGCCTTATTTTCCAGCACAAGGCGTGTTCTCTGCCGCCGCTGCCGACAACGAGCACTTTCATTTAGTAGTCAACCTCTTGATTTAGGGTTTAATACCGCAAGAAGCCCCTAAACTTACCAGATATTATCGCGTTTGAAAATGAGATATAAACTATCAATCTCAGGAGAGAGGGCTTTCCGCAAATATGATTTTCGACTGTACAGTTTAACCGATTATCGGGTTACTCGACAGTGACGACCTTCGCCAGGTTCCTCGGCTGGTCGACATCGGTCCCTTTCAATACTGCTATATGGTATGCAAGGAGCTGAAGAGGGATTACGGAGATTATGGGACTCAGGAGATAGTTGCTCTCCGGGAATTCAATGAGCCGGTCCACATTGCCCCTGAGTTCATCGGCCGAAGTATCGGAGGTGAGGAAAATCACCTTACCTCTACGGGCTCTGACTTCCTGCAGGTTGCCCAGAATCTTCTTGTAAGTAATACCGTCGTTGGGAGCTATCAATATGACGGGCATGTCTTCGTCTATCAGTGCTATCGGGCCGTGCTTCATCTCGCCGGCGGCATAACCTTCAGCGTGTATATATGACACCTCTTTCAGCTTCAACGCGCCCTCGTACGCAACGGGATGGCTTATTCCTCTGCCCAGATAGAGGAAATTCCTGTACTGGAAAAAATCCTTCGCCAGCTCTTTCATATCGTCATCGAGCCCGAGCGTCATCTGGATGAGCTGGGGTATCCTTATCGCGTCTTTCAGGAATCCGAGAGCCTCTTTCCTGCTCAGCCGCTTCTTAATTCTGCCGAGGAAGATAGACAGGAAGAAAAATACAATAAGCTGGGTTGTGAATGCCTTCGTCGAGGCGACGCCTATCTCCGGTCCCGCATGCGTGTAGATCACGTTATCGGAATCCCTCGCTATCTTGCTCATCAAGACGTTCGTTATGCCGAGTGTCATAGCCCCCTTCGATTTTGCCTCAGAGAGCGCTTCCGATGTATCCGCCGTCTCTCCCGACTGGGATACGGCGATGGCAAGGGTGTCGCTGTCGATGATCGGGTTCCTGTAACGGAACTCGGACGCTATCTCCACCTGGACGGGGAGCTTGGCGATAGTTTCGATCATATACTTGCCGATGAGCGAGGCGTGGTAAGAAGTACCGCATGCGAGAACAATTATACGCTTGATTTTTTGATAATGAGAGGCGTCCAAACCGTCAAAAAATACCTCGCCCGACTCTTCCGAAAACCTGCCGCGCATTGTGTCCAGCACCGCCTGCGGCTGCTCGTATATCTCTTTTAACATATAATGACGGTAGCCGCATTTTTCGACTGAAACGGGGTCCCAATTGATCTCCTGGACTCTCCGCGCGACAGGGTCCCCCTCCAGGTCCGTTACCCTCACGCGCTCCCTCTCGAGTATGGCCACATCACCGTCCTCTAAAAAGATCACGTTCCTGCAGAACGGCAGGACCGCGGGCACGTCGGATGCCAGATAATTCTCGTGATCCCCGACTGCGACTATGAGGGGCGAGAACTTTCTCGTAGCTATTAGCTTGTCAGGGTCTCTCTCGGATATGGCCGCCACCGCGTACGATCCCTCGACCCTCCTGAAAGCAGCCCTGAACGCCTCTTCGAAGGAAAGACCGCCGTTCGAATAATCCTCTATCAAATGCGCCAGCACCTCGGTGTCGGTATCCGAACTGAATTTGTACCCCTTCTTGATGAGCTCTTCCTTGAGCTCGGAATAATTCTCGATAATTCCGTTGTGAACCACCGATGTGCCGCCCGAGGAATGGGGATGGGCGTTCTTTTCGGTCGCGACGCCGTGCGTCGCCCATCTGGTGTGACCTATACCGAGCAGGCCCTCGAGCGAGTATTTGCTCAGTTTCTTCCTGAGATTGGCGAGTTTCCCCGTGCTCCTGAATACCCTCGGGCGTCCGTCCTCCATGAGAGCAATCCCGGACGAATCGTAGCCCCGGTACTCAAGCCTCGTCAGGCCCTCCATGAGCACATTGACGGTTTTCTTCTGATTGCCGACGTAACCGACTATTCCGCACATTTATTTCTTAACTTTCCTCTCTCTTGGTTTCCTATTCCAGTTCTCAATTACCGTTTGTCTGGCCCTGCCGATTGCGAGGGCGCCTTCCGGCACGTCTTTCGTAATAGTCGAGCCCGCACCGGTGGTCGCGCCCTTGCCGACCTTGAGCGGGGCTACAAGCATCGTGTCGCTGCCTATAAACACCCCGTCCGCGATGACGGTCTCGTGCTTTTTGTATCCGTCGTAGTTGCAGGTAATGCTCCCAGCTCCTATATTGACATCCTTCCCGATGACCGCGTCTCCGATGTAGGACAAATGGGGAACTTTTGATCCCCTGCCGATCCTGGACTTTTTTATCTCGACGAAATTCCCTATCTTTGCGCCCTCCATTATTTCCACATCGGGGCGAATGTGGGCGAAGGGACCGACAGTAACATCGTCCCTTATGAGAGATTTCGAGATGTAGGAAGAAAGTTTTATTGTAACGCCGTTTCCGAGCACGGAGTCTTCGATCCACGCACCGGGGCCTATCGAGCATCCCCGGCCAATAACGGTCTTACCGTAAATATAGGAATTCGGGTATATCACGGTGTCGGTACCGATCCTGGCGTCGGGCGATATATACGTTTTACCCGGATCGATCAATGTCACGCCTGCCCGCATGAGGGTATCGTTAATCCTTTTCCTGAGAAGAGCTTCGACCTCGGAGAGCTGCGCCCTATCGTTTACACCCACGACCTCATTGCTGTCCCGGGCCACCACTCCTGAGATCTTCCGTGATTTTTTTCTCGCTATTCCGATTATGTCGGTAAGGTAGTATTCCTTTTGTTTATTTCCGGAGCCCACACCATTGAGAGCTTCCCAGAGAAAGCCAGATTTCACGCAATAAGTGCCGGAATTTATCTCATTAATTTTCCTTTCTTCGGGAGAAGCGTCCCTCTCTTCGACGATGCTCTCAATTTCGCCTTTATTATTCCTGAGCACCCTTCCGTAACCGAATGGGTCCTGAAGACGGGCAGTGAGAATTGAAATATCGGCTTTTTCGCTTTCGTGCTTTTTTACAAGGCTTTTAAGGGACTGTGAAGTTATAAGCGGGAAGTCGCCGTTCAGAACCAGTATATCGCCTCTAAAACCGCCGAGCTCTTTCCGGGCGCAGTTCGCGGCATGACCTGTCCCGAGCTGCACTCCCTGCTCGACGAAGATAATGCCTTTCGAGTCCACCGACTTTTTTACGTCATCCCTGCCGCGGCCCAGGACCACGACTATTTTTGCCGGTGAAACGCCCCTTACCGCGTCTATAACATAGCTCAGCATGGGCTTCCCCAGGACCGGGTGCAGTACTTTGGGGACTCTCGATTTCATCCTCTTACCGATACCGGCGGCAAGAACGACTGCTGCAATGCTCATATCGATTTATCATACCCTCCCGTATCTGTCTTCAATCCTAACTATATCATCGATTTCGGGAGTCGATACCTCTAATACATCGCAATCCTCAAGAGCAGTCATCCTGTGCTTCGTATACGGCCTTATTCTGACGGAACCCCCGGGAGAGAGCGTTACTGTTTCCCTCTCTCCTCCATCTTCCTCGATATCCATCATCATTTTTCCGCTGTATAGATAGAGCGATTCGTCCTTTATCTCGTGGTACTGATAACTAAGGCTCTCGCCTTTGTTAATATGGAGGATTTTCCCGACGTATTTGTCGGTATGGGCCCACCATAATTCATAACCCCACGGTTTTTCAACCCTTTTAATATTAGTTTTAATCATAATCTATTCAGATTCCGGCATTAATACCGGGCTCGTATGCGTTATTATTAGAAACGGAAGGTCACTTCCTTCAACCGGCGGGTACCGCGACTTTAAAACGGGATATCGTCATCCGAACTGAAGGAATCTTCATCAATCTCGAAGTCATCCGGCACCCGGTCATCGTGCCCTGAAGAAGGCTCCGGCTTGCCGCCGACCGGACTCAGCATCTGCATGTTTTTCGCTATTATTTCGGTTGTATATCTCGTTTTGCCCTCTTTGTCCTCCCACGAACGGGTCCTTATGGAGCCTTCCACATAAATCATCTTTCCCTTAGACAAGTACTCCCCGCAAATCTCAGCCAATCTCCCCCACGCAACTATGCGGTGCCATTCGGTATATTCCTGTTTTTCGCCATCCTTATTCGTATGCCCTTCGGTCGTAGCTATTGTAAAATTTGCCACCGCCTGGCCGCTCGTTGTGTATCTTATTTCCGGGTCGCGGCCCAAGTTGCCGATCAATATGACCTTATTAACTCCCCTCATTATTATCTCCCTGTCTACATTATATATCCAAGTCTGAATTCTATCATTAGAGGGTATGAAAATCCAGAAATCAGAAAAGATGCGAGGAGAACGAAAGGAACCGGTGGAGTATCCTGCCGGTCATGCCCCATATTATGTATTGCTCAAAGCTATAAACGTAGTCTTCGACCAATTTCCCATTCCTTTCCCTGAACCGTATTTTAAAGTTTCGTTCATCCTTTAAGTGTTTCATAGGGACCCAGACGGCGGCCTCAACCTCATAGAGATTCGGTCTTATCAAGACCTCCTCCTTGAGCATGGACAGGTACGGCGTGACTATATAGTTATTCGCCCGTGGGTTATTCGGATTAATGTCGTCGAGCTCCCCGATTACACGGCCGCTCGTATAGAGATCGACGCCTACCTCCTCGTATGTCTCGCGTATGGCGGTGTCGAGCTTGTCTTTATCCTCTTCCTTCATCTTTCCGCCGGGAAACGCCATATGCCCCGAGAAAGCGTCGATATCGCTCTCCGGTCTTTTGATGAAGAGCATGGATAGGCTGTCCGGATTCCCGCCCAGTATCATCATTACCGCCGCGTGAACAAAATCCCCGGCTTCCGTTATCTTTACGGGATTCCTGGACCTTAAAAGCTCCTCTAATTCATTGACAGTATTGTTTTGCGCCCGAAGTTCCATATTTTTATTTTACAGCCGACCTTGCATTCAGCACCTTTTCGAAAACCCGGTACGCAGGGTCGTCGAATAGAACAAAGAATACCTTTTCGACCGAGGTATTTGCCATTTCAAGATATTCCGATACCGCCTCGATCATTATCTCCGCGCACTCCTCCATGGGAAACCCGCCCACACCCGTTCCTATTGCAGGAAACGCAATCGTTCTGAGCCGCCTCTCATCCGCCCTAATTAGACTATTTACTGTTGTGTTAACGAGTGAATCCCTGCCGACACTCCCTCCCGGGTGTATACCGGCTGCGTGTATGACATAACGGGCTTTGAGCGCTCCGCCCGTGGTGACCGCAGCCTCTCCAAGCGCTATAGGGCCAAGAGCATCGCATTCAGCCTGTATCGCAGGGCCCCCTTTTTTTCTTATCGCGCCCGCGACACCGCTGCCGAGTACGAGTCGGGTGTTAGCGGCGTTCACGATCGCGTCGACCTCCATTTCCGTAATGTCGCCCTTTACGACCGCTATACTCGCATCCGCGCCCATGATTCTCCTGAGACCACTTGACATTTATATCGATAAAACTACTAATTTAATCTATAACCTCAAATGCCTCAACAATCTAATGGATATTAGGCCGAGAGTATTAGCCGCTGCTTATAAATTATTCCCTTTCCCGTTAAAAGGCGATGCCGAGATAGGGGACGGCGATCCTTCCTGCGGCATTTCATGCGTTATCAACTTCTACGGCAGGGTTAAGCTCCTCCGGGGCATACTGACAAGCCTTGCGCAGCAGGATTACGCCAAAGATAAATTCGAGGTGATCCTGGTCGAGGACCGGGGGGGGACGGAGGCGGGGAAAGTAATAGTCAGGGAATTCGAGCCCTCGATGAATCTCAGGTATTTCGGACTCGACAAGAATTTCGGCGCTATGGGTTATGCGAGGAATTTCGGTCTCTGCAAGGCTAAAGGGAAATACATTCTATTCCTCGATGACGACACGGTGATTATGGACAGGGGATTCATTTCAAAATTGATGAGCGAGTTCGAGGATGGGGCTGCAGACGCGATAATTCCGTACGGGAGCGCGAGCTATTGCCTTATCGAAGGGAAGTACAGCTTTCACGACCCCTACTTCCCCACGAACAGGTGCATGGCTTACAGTAGGGAGACGCTCAGGGATTTGAGGGGCTTTAATGCTGACATGATAGGGCAGGAGGACGTCGAGTTTGCCGTAAGGCTGGCTGCGGCTGACAAAAAGGTCGTGCACTCCAAGGCGGCAGCTTATATGCATCCGCCTCTTATCTCAGGCAGCATGAACAAGGCGGCTGCGGTCGGAGCATCCTTCGCGAAGCTTAAAAACAGATACCCGTTCGTAATATGGCTCATGCTGCTGCTTAACGGATCCAGGTACATTCCGAAGCTAATATTCCCCTTAAGTACGAAATACAGGATGCAGGGGAAATTCAGCCTCGGTTTTGTGCTCGGTATCCTGTATTCGATAGTCGGCAAGAAAATCGAGTATAATTAAAACCCTTCTGACCCGAAGCAGGCATATGATAATCCATGATTAAAAGACTCTTACCCTATAAAGACCTCTTTTATATCAATGTATGGCGGGAATTCAATATCAGGTACCGTCAATCCTTCATCGGCATTCTATGGGCCGTAATTCAGCCCTTGAGCATGATGCTCCTCTTTACGTTCGTCTTTACGTACCTCATCAGGGCGACGGTTTCGGACTACCCCAAAGCCGTATTTTTTTACTCGGGGCTCCTGCCGTGGGCCTTTTTCTCCACATCCGTGAATTTCTCTCTCACAAGCCTCACGGGAAATTATTTCCTCATCACGAAGATATATTTCCCGAGGGAGATACTCCCTTTGTCCGGCATAGTAATGGCGTTTCTCGACTACTTAATCGCATCCGCGATCTTTATACCCATGCTGATTATCTATCACATCCACATTACGTATCACATACTCTGGATGCTGCCCCTTCTCGTGTTATTATTTTTCTTTACTCTGTCGATGTCGCTGCTCCTGTCGAGCCTGAACGTTTATTACAGGGATGTTAAACTAGCGACGGGGTTTCTGATACAGCTCCTTTTCTTTGCATCGCCCGTGCTCTACTCCATCGACGATCTGAGCCTGAAATTCAAGCTGATACTTTTTTTCAATCCCCTGACTTTCATAATAGAAAACATGAGGAGATGTCTCATCGAGGGGCGGGGAGTAATATTGTGGCAGTTTATTTTCGTGAGCATTATCGTGGCTGTCTTTTATTACCTCTGTTACAAATTTTTTATAAAAACCGAGCGGGACTTTGCAGATGTCATCTGACGGAATCATAGAGTTTAAGGATGTGTGGAAGAAATACTCGACGAGAGACCTATTCCACAAGTCTCTCAGGGAGGAGATTTCGGAAATATTCAGAAGGAGCGAAAGAGACACGCTTTCGGAAGGGGAGTTCTGGGCATTAAAGGGGATCAATATCTCCATTAAGAGGGGGGAGTGCGTGGGTCTCTACGGCCCGAACGGGGCGGGGAAGACGACTATATTAAAGCTCATAGCGTTCGTCACGTACCCTAACCTGGGGGAAGTCGGAGTCGGGGGCAGAGTAGCGCCCATGATCTCGGTCGGCGCAGGGTTCCACCCCGACCTGACCGGGAGGGAAAATATATACACAAACGGCACGATAATCGGGATGTCGATCAAAGAAATCAAAGAGAAGATCCAGAGCATTATAGATTTTTCGGATATAGAAGAAAAATTTATCGATATGCCGGTCAAAAAATATTCAGACGGAATGAATGCCAGGCTCGGCTTTTCGATTGCAATTCACAGCAGCGCGGACATAATATTGATAGACGAGGTACTTGCAGTGGGTGACGAATCATTCCAGGTGAAGTGCATAAACAAGATAAAAGACTTAATAAAAAACAAAAAAACAATAGTCATCGTCTCGCACAATAAACAAAGGATGGAAGAATTGACCGACAGAATAATATTGATAAAGAGCGGCGAGATAATTAATTCGTAAACAGCGGACTTTAGGCTATAATAGGGATCGAATTCGACGCCGGGTAATTAGAAATCTGATGAGTGAAAATCCGAAAGTTGCAATAGTTATGGCGACAAAGTATTCTCGAGTACAATTATGACTTCTGTATCAGCCCCACCCACTCGATGCTTCCCTTCTCTTATTCGGTTAAAAATATTATCCTTACGACCCAAGCGAGATTGCTTTGTCAAAAGCTAAAGAGGACTTGTCCGCTTACTGGAAATTATTCGTGTCGTCTTCGGCGGCGGAATTGCTCGCCTTAATCCTCATGCCGTTCGTTTATTTGAAAAGCCTTGCAAATCAATAGTAGACTATACATAAGACCCCGCGACATTTTTAAAGAAACGAAGTGACCCACTCCGGAGCCAAAAAATTATGCTGTGCTAATCAAACCCCCAACAGAAAAGAACTTAAGACAAAATATTTTTAAATGAGACCAGGAACTTTACTAAGGTGGCATGCATTAAAAAAAATTCTCAAATCTGAGATAAAGAATAATTCTATCGTTCTCGATATCGGATCCTACGACGGATTCACCTCGAACAAACTAACTCAAATGTATCCAAACATTAATATAATACTTATAGATTTGGATATGTCGGGACTGGTTAAGGCAAAACAAAAGAACTTAAATGCTATCTACGGCTCAGCTCTAAATCTTCCGGTAGGAGACGGTAAAATAGACGCCGTTCTTTGCCTCGATCTTATAGAGCATATAGACGATGACAGTAAAGTGATCGAGGAAATTTCGAGAGTCTTGAGAAAAGACGGCAGGTTTATTCTAACTACTCCTAAGGAAAACGGGGTTTCCTTCCCCCTTTTGGACAGAGAAAAATCGCTGGAAATTAATAAAGGCTGGGGGCATGTCCGTCCTGGTTATTCAATAAACCGGATAGAAGCATTACTCAATGCACACAACCTAACGAATGAAAAAACCAGCGGCTACTTTAATTTTCTCACCAGATTAATTTATCCATCCGTAATGACTCCTAACAACTTAAGAAGAAAGTTCCTCATATATAAATTTATAGTCCGTTTAGAACCATATATAAAGTACGGAGCTGATGAACATATAATTATAGGGGGAAAAAAGCACCAGGATTAAACAGATAAACATGCCTATAGATCTCTTAACTAACTCAGGAGCTTTCGGCGGATGAAGGTCGCATATATCGTCAACTTTTTTCCAAAACTTTCGGAGACATTTATCTTAGGGCAGATAACGGACTTAATCGACAGGGGACATGACGTCGAGGTCATATCCATAAACAAGCCAATTGAAGAAGCCTTCCACGAGGATATAAACAAATATAAGCTTTTAGAAAAAACTCATTACATATATAAAAACCCGTCAGACCTCGGTTTTGAACTCGACGAGAAACTCATATCTTCCTTAATCTTCACGGATATTATCCACGCGCATTTTGCAGCGCATCCGGCGGCCTGGGCTTTAAAAATCTCAAGAGCTTCAGGTATACCGTTCGTCATTACCGCACACGCATACGACATATATATAAATCCCGACGTCGAGGACCTGAAAGAAAAATTTGGAAATGCCGCAAAGGTAATTACTACAACAAATTATAATAAAGATTATTTATCGAAACTCTTGGGGGAGAAAACTGGAGCCAACATCGAGATAATAAGGTACGGGATAGATACATCAAAATTCAGTCTTATTGAAAGAAAACCAAGCGGAAAAGTAAAAATTCTCTTCATAGGGAGATTAGTAGAGAAGAAGGGGGCGACTTATGCTATAAAGGCATTTAATAGAGTCCTCGGAGAAATTCCCGATATCGAGCTAAGAATGATAGGCGACGGACCCCTTAAAGATGAAGTCAACGACCTTATACGTAAGCTGAACCTCGACGGCAAGGTCCTGTTATTGGGGGGACAGCCCCAATCGATCGTCTTAAAAGAAATCGCCGAGGCCGATATTTTTTTCCTCCCCTCATTAACTGCGGAAAACGGAGACAGGGAGGGCTCACCCGTTTCGATCCTGGAGGCAGAAGCCACAGGGCTTCCCATAGTCTCAACGATACATACCGGAATACCGGAAATCGTAAACGATGGTGAAACCGGTTTCTTAGTCCCAGAAAAGGATATACCGGCCATGGCCCAGCGATTAAAAGAGCTGGTTGCAAATCCCGAGCTCAGGATCAAGATGGGGAAGGCCGCCAGAAGACACGTGCAGACCTATTACGACCGTAAAATCGAAATGGACAACCTGGAAGAGCTATTTAAAAGCCTTCTTGAAAATAGGCTTCCCGTATCCGGCTTGTCTGAGAATCAACTCAAAATAATAAGAGAAAGAATCAGGAATCTGGGCCGGATCAACAAAGAAGGATTATGGACTAAAACAAAAACAATTATGAAAGAATTATTCAGTCCGGCATCAGAAATCAGAAAAAACATACTAAAATTCTGCTTCGTAAAACTAAAATTCATTTTACTTTATTGTTCATTACTTGCTTATCTTGCATTTCACACATTTTATTCTCTATTCTCCGTATTAACAGGAAAAAGACTTAAGAAAATCGATATAGAATGAAAATCCTATTTGCGGCACCTGTTACTTTCCATAAATACACTTTTTTCATAAGCCAGTATGCAACAGGTTTAGCAAAAGCGGCAAAAACTCTAGGTCACGACGTTCGACTAGTCCAAACGACGGAAAGTATCTATGACCCTATTATGTGGAAGTTCGTAGAAAATATATTTCTTGAGTTCAGAAGACGGCGGAAGTGGCTTGCAGACATCCCACACGATTCACTGCTGATGAATCAACTATATCAGGAGGTTAAAGATTATAACCCTGATCTACTATTCATACACCCGCTCGATACATACTATCTGCCGTTAATTATCACGAGGATTAAACGTAGAGGCACCCGCGTCGTAACATGGTTAGGGATTCATCCTTCTAGGTATCCCCGGGGATACATAAGCTATTACGCTCCTCAGACTTTACCCTTATTTATGACCCGACCTACATAGACTATTACAATCAGTATTTGGGGATACACAACCTCCGTACAGTCCCTCTCGGCTGCGACGTCGATTATTACGATAGCATAGAGCCTGATGAGGAATTCAGAAAAGAAAACGCAGTGGATGTCTCCTTCGTGGGGTTATTCGACGAGCACCGGGAGGAGTACTTAGGAGCGCTCTCCGACTTTAACCTCGGTATTTGGAGCTGGAATATCGGCGATTATGATACTCCATTAAAAAAATTTCACAGGGGAGTCGCCTATGGTGAAAGTTTAATTAAGGTCTTCAAGTCATCGAAAATAGTCCTCAACATACACCGGGATTTCGAAGAGAGCGGAGGAAACTACAGGCTTTTCGAGATACCCGCCTGTAACGCCCTTCAGATGGTTGACGATAAAAGGGATATCGGGAAATACTTCGAGGTCGGAAAAGAAGTCGTTACCTTCACAAGCAAAGACGACTTGAGAAGAAAAGTCGAGTATTATCTTGAAAATAGCGAGAAGCGAGAGGAGATTGCGCGCGCAGGTCATGACCGTGTAAAAAAAGACCATACGTTGATTGACAGGATGTATGACCGCATGAAGAAAGACCACATGCTAATCGACAAAATGCAAAAGATGATAAAAATTGCCGAGTCTTATTTGTAGTTAGTGCTTAGTCTTTTACTTTATATTTGAAAGATGCAAAATAAATAGACGGACAAACTACCAAAGCAAGAAATTCCCCCAATAAAACAGATACAGGCAGCTTCCAAAGAGAATAAATATCCTCCGAGCTCTCAAAGAAACATTTCCTCTCCTTGTTCCAATCAATAACTTTTCTCTTAGCGTATGTAAAAGGGGAGCCTCGCTCCGGACAAGTATTCACTATGATATCTGCGTTTGTCTTCATCAGTCTGGAAAACAGCAAGAAATGTTCAAATAACAAATACTTACTCTTATCGTCATATATTAGAAATTCATCGATTCTCATTTGTTCAAATAAATGTTTTCTATAACTCTGTATAACCAGTACCAGTTTTGCTTCAGGGCTCCCCGACCTGACAAAGTCTATAACTTGTGCGATGTCTTTATCCGAACCTGAGGGTAGGATTATTACCTTTTTTACGTCTTGATTCACACTCCATTTCCGCATTAATTTACCAGTATCTTTACTACCAATATAAGTCTTGAATCCGTTGAATTCTCCCCACTTATTATTATTGAAATCCCGGAGTGCATATATGCTTAATTTTGCAAGATCTCCATAACCGCTTAAATATCTATAGACGGCACCTTTTAATACAGTTCGAAGCATACTGTAAACGCATTTTAGCCTGGATACAGAATCCGAATATTTGCTAATCGTTAAAAGAGGACTCTTTATTCCGTAATATGCATTAACAGCAGCACCCCTCTTCTCAGTAAACGGCGGGTGGTAAACAACTGCTTTCGGCACAGCTACCACTCTATATCCCTTTCTCTTCATAGCAAGCCCGTAATCCATATCGTCCCACAGAAAGAAATACCTTTCATCCATAATCCCTACCTTTTTAAACGCCTCGACCCTGATTAATGAAATTCCGGAGCCAACATAGTCCACTTCAAATATCTCATTGCTTTCAAAATCCGGCTCATTGCAAAACAACGGGAAAACTTGTCCCGACCCCAAATCTATTTTAGCACCAACCTCAACAATTAAGTTTCTATCCGCATTATTTAGAATTTTTGGTCCCGCGATGCCTACTCCTTGATCCGCCTCCACTACGTTGATGAGAGCTGACAAGCTCCCACTTCCTACAATCAAATCCGAATCAAGCATCCAGACATACTTATACAAATCAGTAGAACCGGCGTATTTAAGACCGGTATTGAATCCTACCGTAGCACCGTAATTCCTGTCATTCCTCAATATCCGTATTTGAGGGTATAATTCCGCAACCTTATCTACACCGTCGATAGAACCGTTATCAACAACTATCACATCAAAATTTATGAAGTCGAGTTCAAAAACAGAATTTAACAGAGCTTGTAAATCTTTACTGCGGTTGTATACGGGAATTACGATAGCTACTTTAGGCGGTTTATTCAGAGAATTTTTCTTCATTATTATATTTATGAGATTTAATCAGAAGAAAGAATGTCAAAGGGAGAGCTATTAACTCCCCGAAAATAGTTGCAATAATCACTTTCCATAGATCTATTCTCTTTCCTTTAAAATTAATCGCGTTGTTTTCAACATCATACACATAATATTTTTTTGCAATATACCCGAATGGCGAATCCGTATCCTTGCTCGGCATTATAGCTATATCAAAATTTCTAAACAACAACCGGGAAAAAACCCTGATATGCTCAATAACAATATGCCTCTTTTTATCATCGTATAAAATAAAATCATCAAGAGTTAAGTCCTCGAAGAGACTTTTTCTGTACTCTTGAATAAGTAGCGCGATGGAACATTTGGCACCGCTATTTCTTATTAAATCAACACATTTCGTTATCTTGGCTAAATTGCCGGTTGGCAGAATAATGATTTTAGTACCATCTTCGACGGTTAACTTCTGTTTTTGGCTATGATCGAGCGCTTTTAAATCGGAACCATACTCATGTCCGTATTGTTTCCATCTGTTTAGAAAAAAATCCGCTAAAGAATAATAAAGAAGTTTGCTCATAAATCTGTTATTTGTAAGGTAATGAAATAATACCCCCTTGGAAGAATACGACGCTATCCTGTGAAAAATTTTAATTCTATCCTTTAACTCCGCAAATTTCGAAAAGGCAAGCAAAGCATTCCTATTGTTATAATAGTTAATAAGAATCCAATCTTTTTCTGTGGGATGATATACAATTGATTTTGTAACCCCGACAATTTTATATCCTATTTTTTGTATGCTTAATCCTAAATCCGTGTCATCCCACCATATAAAATACCTCTCATCCATTAGATTTGTTTTACCTAGCGCTTCTGCTCTGATTAAGGCTGAACATGCGGGAACATAATCGACTTTGTATACACAGTCTTCGACATCCGATAAACTGAAGTTCTCCATAAAAGGCTTTACGATCCCCGTATTCCAATCAATGTTCAAGCCGAGCTCCACAATTAAATCCTTATTATCCGGATTAATTATCATAGAACCCGCAATACCGATATCGTTGTCGTTCTCCATTACTTCCACCAATTCCGTCAATGTATTGCTTTTAACTTCGGCGTCATTATCCAATAACCAAATATATTTATACCTTCGTAGCATAAGAGCATGCCTAATTCCTATATTGAACCCCCCTGCCCCACCAATATTCTCTTCATTGACAAGGAGAAATACATCTGGAAACGAATTTTTCAGAATTTGTACAGAATCATCGGTCGAGGCGTTGTCAACCACTATTATATCGCAGTTCACATCCGCCATATTCCCTAAAGATTTGAGGAGATTATATAAGCAATCTCTTTTGTTCCAGTTGACAATAACAATAGCTACTTGCGGTTGGTTATTCATCTATCCCAAGTTTACTTTCAAATCACTACAATATTACCAAGAAACGATCTAATTATAAGCGTGCTTTCGATCCATCTTTATTAATTATTAAGCATTTTATCCTTTTCTCAACGCCCCGCCGATGAAGAAACCGTCCTTAATGATCCTTAATAGACTCGGCAATGCCCTGAAATATCCAGCGTCCGTAACGGCCTATCTGATAAATCCCGTTTTTCTCAAGCTCGTTGAGAGCGCGCTCCTTCCACTTTGACCCGGGCATAGACCATGTATATGCGACATCTATCCACGTGGGGTCCACCGTTTCGGCCTTAGAAATGAATCCCCACGACCTGAGCTCCCCGACAACGGAGTCCGAGTATGCGCGAATTTCCTTGTCCCCCGGTTTTTTGCCGTTTTGATAAGCCTTTTCCACATAGATGCTTACGCGCTCATTGCCCTTCCGCGAGGATTTCGGCATGAACGAGGCGTCCACGTTGCTGTAAAACCCGACCCTGTGGAATTTAGAATCGCTGTCCGGTATATAGAGCCAGTGGTCCTCAGGACACTTCTTTCCCCTTGTCGCACCTATATTCAGAACGAGGACGGAGGTGTAGCTCGCGGGCTTTTCATCAACTTTTACGCCCGCCATCTCTAGAGCCTTGTTGAGGGGGAGCGTCGATATCAGATTTGCAAATTTAGCGCCCGAGCCGTCTGAAAAAAAGACCTCTTTTTTCTTAACACTTATTCTGGCTACGCGCTTTCCATAGTTAACGTCGCATTTCTTCGCCATCCTCTGCGCGAGTGTATTCAAACCCTCCCTGGGATAAACATAGGTAACGTTATACCCTACCGGAGGAGGCGCTTTGTCGATTGCGCCCTGGAGGGCAACGGATAGGTTTACGGGGGATTTATACGAATCCTGGGGAGCGATCCTCGTCCACAACCCTGCCGTGTAAAGCTCGTGAAAAGGCGCGAAGAAAAGCTCAAGAAGCGTCTTGCCGAAGCTCATCTCCAACCAGTCGGCCATCGTTTTAGGGGTGCCATCAGGGGCGTTTATTATCTCGCTTATAGCTTTTGCGGCGATGTCCTTACCGAGGCTGCTCAGGTGATTCTGTATCGGGTACGGGACATAAAGACCCAGCTTGCTGAAATAAACGGATGATTTCCTGTTATATGACTTCACGGGGCCGAGAGACTTTATGAAATGGAGCACCGCGGGATCGCCTCCGAATATCCAGTGTCCCCCGCCTATTTCGAAACGGTACGCTTCGCCGTCCTCGGGAGATTTATAAAGACGCTCGCCGCTCCCCGGCGTTAAATAATATGACGAGCAGATTCCCCCCGGAACGGTCTCCGACTCGTAAACAGGAAGGCCCGATACCATGCCTGCCGCCAATCCGGTCATGCCCGCACCTATGATAATATTGTCCATTTTTTTCATTGCCTATCATACCCTCTATAAATGACTTTTGTGTTTATAATCACATATCAACAGTATCAGGAAGGATATCACTCAATTGACTTCAACAAGGTTTTGTACAGAAATATATATCTTCGCCCTTCGATAAACCATATCTCCTGATTTTAGCACTCCCCAATTTTCTCACGTATCCATCCACTTTTACATTGAACCCGGCGCTTTCGAGTCTATCACGGTAATCCAAACCGTATATTCTTACATGGTCCCGCTGACCAAATAAACGCTCCCGTTCTTCAGGCGCCACTACGGCAGGATCTTCATATGTTTTTTCACGCAGTACCGGGACCTGTAAAATTGCCCATCCTCCCGGACTTAAAACCCTGAACAGCTCACTCATAGCTTTTTTGTCATCCATGACGTGCTCTAAAACATGGCTGCATAATATAACATCAAACGAATTGTCTTCGTAAGTTATATTTGTAATATCCATCTCTATCATTGCGCGATTCGGGTCTAAATCAGCAGTCGTGTAATCCAGGTTGTCCAATGACTTGAAAGCTCTATTAAAAAGGTGCTCCGGTGCGAAATGCAGAACCCTAAGATGATCCGTAAACAGATTCGTACTATCCTTAAGATAAAGCCATAATAAACGATGTCTCTCCAATGAATGGCATCTCGGACAAAGGGCGTTAGGCCGTAATTTAACGCCGAACGGAAGAAATTTACGCAAATACCAACCGCAACAAGGACAGAAGAACTTTATCCCTATAAAGGGAGCCGCACGCATGATGCTGTCTCTGTCCTGATATATCTCGGCAGCTTTACCGTGATACTGAATGGGTATTACAGCTTTAGCAAATTTGATCAAATATTTCGTAAGCATCATATTTGTGCCACAATATTCCCCCATGCATCCACCTCGCACCCGTAGCCGGGGACGATAAAGAGCGTGGACGTGTCTTCGAATACGAGCGCAGGCCCTGAAAATTTAAAGCCCGGATAAAAACTCTCCCGCTCGAATGCGATTACGCTTAGCTCCTTTCCGCCATAAATAATTTTCTCTTTTATCGAAGTAACGGCGGATTTCCTCTTTTCCAGCATGGGGAGATCGAGGTTTTTCTTCTCCGCAAGAGCCCTTAACCGGAGCGTTACGACTTCGACTTCACTCTCGGGCTTCATGTATCCGTACATCTTCTTGTGCGTAAGATGAAATTCACTGACGAAATCCCTACTATAAGGGATCATAATTTCATGCGCCTGCCTCTTGTACCGCACATCGAGGAACCTTTCAAATTTCATCCGAGAGCCGCCGAAGTCGGCCTTCGATTTTTCTTCGAGCGCCCGGAAATTCTTCTCGAGCAACGGGACCTCCGCATCTTTCCCGCCCAGGAACAACGTAAGGCCGTAATCCTTAAACATATCCGCCATCAGCATCCCGAGCGCCGAAAGAACGCCCGGGTCCCTCGGAAAAATGACTGTTTTTATCTCCATGCTGTCTGCAAGCTCGCATGCATGGAGGCCCCCCGCCCCTCCGAATGAAAGAAGCGCGAAGTCCCTGGGGTCATAACCCTTCCCGATGGAGATAACGCGGAGAGCCCTTTCCATATTGGCGTTCGCTACGCTTATTATCCCTTCCGCAAGCTCCCGTAGAGAAAGCTTTAACTTCCCCGCAAGTATCCTGAGAGAGGCTTCCGATTTTTCAGGGTAGATTTTCATCCTCCCGCCCAGAAACCGCGTTGGACTAATTCTGCCGAGCACCAGGTTGGCGTCGGTTACGGCGGGCTCCATGCCTTTCCCATAACATGCCGGGCCCGGGTCGGCGCCTGCGCTCCGCGGACCGACCTTCAGTGCACCCCCAGAGTCGATATATGCGACAGACCCTCCTCCGGCGCCTATGGTCGTCACATCGATCATGGGTATTTTAATCGGGACACCGTCTATGCTCGTCTCAGTGGTGAATTTAGGGCCGCCGTCGCAGAGTGCGACATCGGTCGAAGTCCCGCCCATGTCGTAAGTAATGACCTTGCCGTATCCGATCAGGCGGGATACGTTAAAAGCCCCCACTACTCCGCCCGCCGGCCCGGAAAGGAGGATCCTGACCGGCTCTTCTCCCGCCTGCCCGGGTGAAATAATCCCGCCGCTTGACTGCATGATCGAAATCCTTTCGCCCTTACCTCCCTTAGATGACAGGCTTTCGGAAAGCGCGCTCATGTAGGATTTCACTTTGGGGAGAAGGTATGCGTTGGCGACTATGGTGGAGGTCCTTTCGTATTCCCTGAACTCCGGAAGGATCCTTGAAGATACAGACACCGGGACCCCGAGTATGCTTAAGTGATATGCTGCGATATTTTCATTTTCAGGATTTCTATAAGAGTGAAGAAAGGAAACGGCTATGCCCTCGGGTTTAATTCTTTTCAACCTTGCGAGTAATTTCCTGAGGTCATCCCGCCCTATCTTTTTTAAGATTTCCCCTCTGAATGATGTGCGCTCTCCGATCCCCAGCCTGAGCCCTTTTTCCACAAGGGGACGGGGAGCGTCCCAGAAGATATTATAAAGCTCCCCCCTGTTCTGCCTCCCTATCTCTATAACATCCTCGAACCCTCGGGTTGTAACAAGGGCGATACGCGCTCCTTTCCGCTCGAGGAGTGCGTTCGTCGCGACTGTGGTCCCATGAACGATTTCCACATCGGACAGGTCATCCCCGAGCACGTGAGTAAGTCCTGATATTATTGCGACTGAAGGGTCTCCGGGCGTGGAGGGAATTTTATGGGTAAGGATTTTCTCGCCGTCAAAGAATACGAAATCCGTAAATGTCCCCCCGGTATCGATTCCTACACGCATCCGAAGCATGCTCTCCGTTTAAGGCAACGAGATTATTCGGGAATATTCTCCAATGCCGAGATTGAAAACATATCCTATCATTGGGTGGGCGGCAATATCAATGAGGGGAAACGGGAATGAAAACGAGCGGCGGGGGAGTAAGACGGACAATCCCGGCCGCATTTTCCAGATCGGCAAAAAATGCGGGCCTGAAGCTTACTGTTTAGGATTCGAAGCGGATAGAGCTAAAATCGGAGGATGTTAATATTCATCCTGACCGACTGGGTAAATGACCTTTACTTTCTCTTCAGCAATTTCCCTGAGCGCCGTCACGACGTCCTTGTTATCGGTCTCTTCCGAAAGCGGGGCCGCACCCTTGACGAGCAGCTTCGCCCTTTTCATGGCAGCCACCGAGAGCGCAAATCTGTTTACAACCTTCTCAAGGCAATCTTCAATAGTTACTCGCGCCATAAGGAATTACCCCCCGAATGAAACATCTGATTAGTGCATATAATATAAGTAATCAAAACGGGGATGTAAAGCGCACCTGTCATTAACCCTCGGAATTTAAGCGATATTTGGTTAAAATTAACGGGTCGGAGGAAATTATATGAACCTGGAAGAAATCAAGTACGATGAGAACGGGCTCGTTCCCGTTATCGTTCAGGATGCGGAGAACGGTCAGGTGCTTATGTTCGCGTATGCGAATATCGAGTCCCTGAAGAAGACGATCGAGACGAGAAGAACTCATTTCTGGAGCAGATCGAGAAGGAAGCTCTGGTTGAAGGGGGAGGAGTCGGGAAACGTGCAGGACGTGAGGGACATTTTTTTCGACTGCGACAACGACACCGTTCTCATACTCGTTGAACAGAAGGGGGTGGCCTGCCACACGGGCAGGAGAAGCTGCTTCTTTACCTCCGTCGACGGAAGCGAAAAGAGCTCGCCGTCATTCGGCAGCGAGAACCGGGGGAAGACACCGGAAGAAGTCTTCAGCGTAATCGAGGACAGGAAGAGAAACCCCCGCGAGGGTTCTTATGTAAGCGGGCTATTCGAAAAAGGTCTGGATAAAATCCTGAAAAAGGTCGGCGAAGAGGCGGGAGAAACTATAATCGGAGCCAAGAACGGAGACAGGCAGGAAATAATATACGAAACGGCCGACCTCTGGTTTCACTCGCTTATAGCGCTATCTTATTTCGGTATAACCCCGGAAGATATCTATCAGGAGCTTGGCAGAAGGTTCGGAAAACCCAAGGAGTCATACCGAAACAACGATAAGTAACCACACCGGTTCCTAGGGATAGAGACTTGGAAGCATTTCCGCCCGATAGCTCCGCCAACCATCCATTACGTCAGGACTGTTGTCCGAGATAAAAAGGTCAAATACCTTTTCGGACGGAGCGGGGGTAATTTCTCACTGAAAGGGGAGGCCCTATAATCACCTAAAGTGATTCTAACCAAAATTCAACAAGCCATCAGCGGTTTTTCTTGGGCCTGTCTTTTTCTTCTATATATTCGCCTAGGAAAGTCCTGTTCCTGACCGACGGGGGTAGGTTCCCCAAATCGGGTTTAGGCATGTTCGTCGAAAGATCGCTCGTAAAGGCGAAGCTCGACACGACTTTTTCGACTTTTTTTGTCCCGCAGTAGGGACATTTGAGCTTTTTCTCATCCCCCGGCTCATATATGAGCTCGGAGAAGCGGTAATTTCTTTTTAAGTTAATCAAGACAAGGGTGGAGCCGTCATTGAGATAAAAATTCAAATCCGCAGCGTCCCTGTCACGCTTCCCATGCTCGGCTAAAACCTCTTCCTTCTCAAGATCGAGCACCCCGATATGGTTTATGTTGTCATGCTTTTTTACCAGATCCGAAACCACCTTCTTCGTAACCCCTTTCTGAAGCGCCTTTAAGGAGTCTTCCACGTTTTTTCTGCACGGAATGCATTCATACTCGTAAAGCGGCATTTAATTCCCTCTCTCTGTTTATTTTATCTGTTGAAATACTGATTCAGGTGCTCCTGGCCCACCCAGTTGTTCCGCATTTCTTCGTCTTTCTGCTCTTTATACTCAAAATGCCATCTGAGCTCGTCACGCGGACCGGGCGCCCTCTTGCTCTTGTCGTCGAAAATCGCCTTGAATGTCGAAAAAACCCTGCGGACTCCTTTTGCCCCGCAAATCGGGCAGGTCAGGTCTTTCTCTTCCTCTTTTTCGTAGACGAGCGAGCTGAACCTGAAATTCCTGAGCTCGAGGTAAAGTATTTTATTTTTATCGAGCGTGTAACGGAACCTTTTTACACTCCGGCTCTTGCTCTTATCCCCGATTGCGAAAAGCAATTTACTCTTATCGCCGTCCTTGACTTCTATATAGAGAAAACCCGGATTCTCTTTTTGTATCTTTGCCGCATTGGTCTTATTGAGCTTGGCGACCAAAGCGTCTATATCCTTGTTATACCTGTCGATACACTTGTCGCATTCATATTCGAATAATGGCATGTTATAGCTCCCCTAGACTTAATAAGTTATTAATAATAACCAAAATTTGCAAATTGCTCCAGCCCGCTTTTGAATCCCGCCCAGGAATTTGACAAAGCGGACCGCGTGTCGATACTAGATTGTTAATCCTGTTTATTGAGCCCGGAGGCCGTTATGCCTGAAAAAAAGGAGCTGATAGTAGAGGAAGGGGGCGGGGTTTCGAAGATAATATTCAACAGGCCCGAAAAGAGGAACCTCCTCTCCCCCGGGATGCTCCTCGATCTCAGGTCGATCCTTGAGAGGTTGAAGGAAGAAGATAAGACCAGGTGTGTCGTCATAAGAGGGGCCGGAGAAACGGCTTTTTCGTCGGGCTACGACATCAGCTCGATCGGCAAAGACGACATGATAAGAAACCACGCGGGAGACAACCCCCTCCCTAAGGCGGTGAAAGCAATAGAGAATTTTCCCTATCCCGTGATTGCGATGATGAACGGGCACGCCTTCGGGGCGGGACTCGAAATCGCCGCCACATGCGACATCAGAATCGCCGTCGATAACTGCCTTTTCGGAATGCCCCCCGCAAAACTCGGGGTCGTTTATTCGTATAGAGGCGTCAAGAGGTTCCTTAACCTGATAGGGCCGGGCTATACCAAAGAGCTGTTCCTGACCGGGAGACCTATCGACTCACATAGGGCTGAGGGGATTGGACTCGTCAACTTCGTCGTGCCCGCCTCAGAGCTTGAAAAATTCACATCCGATATGGCCAAGGAAATAACGGAAAACGCCCCCCTCTCCCTGAAAGCTTTAAAGGAGATGGCAAACATATGGCAGAGGAATCAGGAAATCAGCGCGGAAGACGAAGAGCTCTTAAAAAAACTGACTCTGACCGTACAGGAGAGCGAGGACTACAAAGAGGGACAGAGGTCCTTTGCCGAGAAGAGGAAGCCGGTTTTCAAGGGCAAATAGAAAGAAAAAGACCGATAGAGCGGACGTACATAACGTTAATTTCCTTTCTTCCTGAACTGGAACAGGTCGAGTTTGACGAAATGCTTTTCCGATATCAAATCGTACCGCCCGCCGAGTCCCTCTCTCGTACGCTCTCTGTTCAAAGGATGGGCGTGAATGACAAACCATACGTTTTTGTCACCCAAATCCTCTAATGACGGAAATTTATCCTTCATCGGAATAATTCTCAAATCTTTTCTGTGAGAATAATACTCCGCCGTTATTTCTTCGCGGGGAGGGAAGACCACTAGTACATCCCCATATCCAGAGCGGGCTTCTATCTCGCTCATTACTTCTCTCCACTGATGCTTTCCGACGTGGCTGAAATAAAAATTTATATTAAAAAGGGAAAGAACAATTATTAAAGCGGCGGCAGAGCGAAGTAGCCATATATTCTTTAAATTGCTGATTCCCTTTGAGGCGAGCAAATAGAAGGCAAGCGAAGCTCCGATGGTATAGCGGAATATCAGTACCGGGGATGAAACGAGTGAGACCAGGTACGGTATCAGTATAGGCACGATCAGCAGGAGAAGAAGCATATACAATCTCCCCCCTTCCGATAAGCCGGGATCATCCGGATAATCTTTAGGAGAATTAGAGAGCCCCTTGGGATTTCTTGTTTTTCTTACGCTGATAGCGGAATAAACCGAAAAAGCCGCAAACAAAATCAGGAGATAGATCGAACCGGCGTATATGATGAAATACTCAAAAATTTGCTCTGAATCAGGCTCCGGTATCCAGAACCCCTTTTGAATCTTAAGGGTTATGACTGCCAGGAGTATGATGGCGGGCAGTATCAATAGACCCGTTATTACCTGGAGTTTGAACCACCTGCCTAAACCGAGCTTGCCTATCATTTTATTTTTCAGAAAGAGAGAGAAACAAAAGATGTTCTGGGCCAAAAGAATCAGCAGTCCGTAATAATGGGTGTAGACCAGCAGCATGCTCGAAACGACATAAATGACCGAATACGTCATTTTCCTTCCAGCCGTTAGTTTCAGGAGAGAATAATAAGAAACGAGGATGAGGCACACCATAAGGGTGTAGCCCCTTGCCTCCTGAGCATATTTGATGTGAAAAACAGAAGCGGCCAGAATGAGCGCGGCAATGAGTCCCGCTCTTTTATTAAAGAGCAGTTTTCCGAATGCATAAATAGCCAAAACAGATAACGAACCGAAAAAAGCAGACGGTATCCTGGAAATAGATTCGGAATCTCCGAAAACAGGGATCCATGCATGGAGGACCATATAATAAAAAGGCGGATTGGTCTCTCCGGTATTAGTGAAGACCCATTTTATCTGTTCGATAAACCCGAGCTTCGAAGCCGCTACAGAAACCGCTTCATCGTACCAGATACTTTCCCTGCCGAGGTTATAAAACCTCGGGATGATGCCCAGAAGAAAAATCAGTATTATGAGGTAATTGTCTTTAAAAAACTTCAGGATCGGTTCTTTCTTCATACGCTGTATGCGCCGTCTCGGACCCGCTGACTCCGGTTTCCCGCGGTTTTTTTAGCGGCTCAATATTCGCAGTTCGTTCAATATTCCCGGGGCTCTAACTATCCGTCGGTCTCAGGTCCCGTACCCGAAATCTCTTATGAGATTCTCCCTCTCCGTCCACCTCTCGCTCACCTTCACCCATAGCTCGAGGAATACCTTTGCCCCGAGGACCCTTTCGATATCCTGCCGCGCAAGGCTCCCTATCTCCTTCAGCATCTCCCCCCTTTTTCCTATTATAATCCCCTTATGGTTACTCCTCTCGACGTATATGACGGCCGAGATTCTGACGAGCTTCTTCTCGGGGACGTCCTTAAATTCCTCGATCACGACCGCAGTCTTATAGGGAATCTCCTGTTTGGTGAGCTGGAATATTTTTTCTCTTATGAACTCGGCGGCCAGGAACCTTTCGGGCTGGTCCGTTATCATGTCTTCGGGGAAATATTTGGGGCCCTCGGGCAGGTATCTTACGATCGTAGCCAGGAGGTCGTCGATCCCGTCCGCTTTCATCGCGGATACGGGGATCACTTCGAGAAACTTCCCCTCGAACCGCCTCGATTCGTCGATAACGCCCAGTATCTCGCCCTTCCTCACCGTATCGATCTTGTTTATGACCAAAATTGAGGGCTTCGGGAGATTCCCGATAATAAAGCTGTCCCCTTTGCCGAAAGGGTCCTTCACCTCGATCATCATCAAAATCACGTCCGCCTCTTCGATCGCCGACATTGCCGTGTGCACCATCGCTTTGCCGAGCTTTCCCCGGGCCTTGTGTATTCCGGGAGTATCTATGAATACGAGCTGAGCATCCGGTAGCGTCCTGATACCGAGAATCCTGTTCCTCGTGGTATTGGGCTTGTCCGATACGGCCGCTATTTTCTGACCTGTAACCGCGTTGATCAATGTTGACTTGCCCACGTTGGGCCTGCCTATAACCGTTATGAAACCCGACCGAAACTTATCTTCGTTCGCCATGAAGCCGATCACCCCGTAGAATCAAAATTTATTTACGCTCTTGCCTATTTCCCCTGTTTTTGCTTAAGACGATATATGTAAAGATATTCATAGTCTTTCTTGCTCAACACGTCATACTTTTCCCCGAGCTTGCCTTCGATGAGCCCCCTGGTGTTGCCGATATTGTCCTTCCACCGGTCGCACATAACAAGCCAGTATTCTCTATCGTCTTTACCCGGCTCAGTGAGAAACTCATCAGTGAGCGGTATGAGCTTTAAATCAGCCCGTTTAGAGTAATAAGCGGCGGCGGCTGTCTCGTAATCGGGATATGTAACTATAACATCCCCGGGCCGCGCGCTCGATTCTATATAGCTCACGCCATCCCTCCACTCGGGTTTATCGACGTGTTGATAATATCCGAGAACATTCATGGCGGAAAGAATCAGTATCAATCCCGCTATGGGAATAATGAGCCTGTTATCATTGGTTTCGGCCGTTCCTGTTGCAGCCAGGAGATAAAACCCCAGAGATCCCACGATAGTGTATCTGTAAAAGAATATCGGGGTCGTTATGTGTGAAATCAGAAAAGGGATAGCGATAGGTATAAACAACCAGAGAAGAAGGAGACCGACTCCGTTTGAATATGATAACCCTCCCGGGTAAGGCTTATCGGGCGTCTGTCCGAATATCCCTCCCGGAAGCCCCTTCAGACTCACGCCTCCGACGACGATCACGGAATATAGAGACAGAAGTGAAAATACAACCAGTAGAACGGTCGAGCCCGTATATAAGTCGAAGCAGTCTAGTACCACTTTTAATGTCGGGGCAGAGAGCCAGAACCCTTTCTTAATGCCTATCGAATGGCAGTACAGGAAGTAGAGACCGGGAATATATAATAAACCCAATAAGAGCTGGAGCTTAATCCAATTCTTATAATCAGGCGCGCCTGATTGCCTTCGAATGAGAAAAAGCAGAAGCATGTATATGCTTTGAGACATAACGATGAACAGGCCGTAGTAGTGAGCGTACATCAAGAGCACGCTCGATATAACATAGCCTGCTGAATCCATGCGATTTCGCCGGGTCAAAATTTTTAAAAAGAAATAATAGGAAAGGAGTGTGAGAAGGGAAGCCATGCTGTATGCCCTCGCTTCCTGTGAGAACCTGATATGAAATACTGAAAAAGCCAGAATGAGTGCGGCCAGTATGCCGGTTTTTTTATTAAAAAGCAGATTGCCGACAGTATAAATAAGCAATATGCTGAACGATCCAAAAATAGCCGAGGGGAGTCTTACGGCGAATTCGGAGTCGCCGAATAATAGAACCCAGACACGAAGGAAAGCGTAATAGAGTGGCGGATTATTGTCACTCGCAGTCAGGTTCCATCTTACTTGCTCGAGAAACCCGAGCTTCGAGGCCGCCACCGAGACCGCCTCATCGAACCATATGCTCTCAGCGCCGAGCCTGTAAATCCGGAGGAAAATACCTAGAAGGAATATAAATAATAAGAGCTGATTGTTTCTTATGAGAGAGGAGGCCGGTTCGTAGGGTATTCGTATTCTCATTATCGATCAAGTCAGGTCTTCAGAACCGCAGCTAACTCGATATGTATCAGTTTATAATGCCGGGCATCAGGCGCGCGCTCACCCGAATCCGTGAGATTCCCGGCCTCATTCGGATTTCCCGGTCAAAAGATATATCTTTATTTTCTTATAATCTTTTTCCGACAGGAGCTCGTTATGCTGTTTCAGAATGCCCTCATTAACCGCGTTATATTGATCCCCCTGATATGAGGATACAACCCATATCTTCCCCCCTTTCAAACCGAAATCGAGATTCGGTTTTTCGGGCAGCGCCATTGTCCTGAGATCCTTTCTCTTTAAATAATATTCCAGCGACCTAAGCTCGAAATCGGGATAGACCATAACTAAATCTCCGGGGGATGCCTTTTCCTCTATATAATGAACTGCCTCTCTCCACTGATGCTTATCTACAGATTCATAATACCGATAAACCTGTAGGAGGGAGAGACAAACAATCAAAACGACGGCAAAGACTTTAAGTTTCTTAAATTTCAGATTATCGATTCCCGCCGCGACCAGTATAAAAAGGATCGAAGAGGCGCCTATCGTATAGCGGACATTATAGACGGGGCTAAAAGTCAGGGAGACGATGAAAGGAAGTATTACCGGGGTGAACAGCAAAATGATTAAAAAGTAGAGCCTGTCTATTTTATTGGAAAAAGGCGATACCTCAGAGATGCCGCTCGCACGGCTTACGGGCTCTTTGAGCCCTCCTTTAAAGTTGGCCCCGAAGGCACTTATCACCGCATATACAGACAGAACGAAAAAGAGAATCAAGAGCGGGATAGAACCCGAGAATTGCAAAACAGTGCCTCTGATTGTATAGAGGTTAGGTCTTGCAAGCCAGTACCCTTCGTGCACCGCGTCCGCTCCCCTTAACATCATAAGCTCCGGCAGCGAAACGACGGCAAGAATTAATTGCAAGACTATCCATCGCTTAAATGTGGGCCATTCCCGCCGCCGGTCCAGAATTAGCTTCGTGAACACATAAATATTCTGAGCCGCAATATAAAACACCCAATAATAATGATCGTATATGAGAACAGCACCCGTCAGGATATAACCCAATACGTATTTCAATTTAGGAACGCTCAATAATCTCAGGAAGAAATAATTGCTTAGAAGCGTCAGGAAAACGATCAGCGAATAGGTGCGGGCCTCCTGGGAATATTCGATTTGAAAAACAGATACGGACATAATCAATGCAGCCAGCAAGCCGGTATTCTTATTAAATAGCTCTTTCCCGAATTTATATATAAGAAGCACTGAAAACGATCCCGATAGAGCCGGCAACAGCCTCGAAGCGAATTCTCTGTCGCCAAAAACCATTACCCAGTAATGCATAAGCACGTAATATAAGGGAGGGTGATTTTCATTCTGGCGTATAATCTCTTTTACAATCTGTATCGGGCCCAGACGGGACATTTCAACCGTGTATACCTCGTCAAGCCACATGCTCTCCTTGCCGAGGCTATAGATTCTGAGGAATAGAGCCACCAAGAAAATTAATATCAGCGGAAGGTTAGTTCTGATGAAGTCATAAACAGGCGTCGGATTATTGTGCTGATTCTTCGTCATCTTCTGGTCGGGTCCCGGAAATCTTTAATACCAAGCCCCCTGATTCATAGGCTGCTCCCGACAATTGTAAACATAATTACCAATCTTAGCCAGAGACCCCGATTGAGCCTTCATAAGCAGGACCTTCTCCCGGAACGGGGGCTCAGGCCCGCCGTCTTGCCAAATCCTCAACAAAGGTTAAGATTTTTGGTCTTTATCAGCACATAAGTTTTAAAGGAGTTTTCTCATGCTCGAACATATGGGGGACTGGAAGAGGACGGACTACTGCGGAAGCCTCCGGGCCGGAGATATCGGAAGGGAAGTAATACTCATGGGCTGGGTCCAGTCGAACAGGGACCACGGCGGCGTCATCTTCGTCGATATGAGGGACAGAGAGGGGATGGTACAGGTGGTTTTCAACCCGCAGACTAACAGGGAAATACACGAAAAAGCCTCTGCGCTCCGCGACGAATGGGTCATCGCCGTCTCGGGAAGAGTTACGAACCGCTCCCCGGAAACAATAAATCCGAATCTGCCGACGGGAGAGATTGAGGTCATAGCGGCTGATTTCAGAATCCTCAATACTTCGAAGCCTCTGCCGTTTCTTATCGAAAACGAAATCAAGGTCGATGAATTGCTCAGATTAAAACACAGGTACCTCGACCTGAGACGCCCGCACATGAAGGATAAGATCATCACAAGGCACAAGGTAGTCTCGGCGACGAGAAACTACCTCAACGGGGAGGGGTTTATCGAGGTGGAGACGCCTTATCTGACGAGATCGACACCCGAAGGGGCGAGAGACTTCCTCGTCCCGAGCAGGCTCAATCCCGGGGAATTCTATGCCCTCCCGCAGTCGCCTCAGCTCCTGAAGCAGACCCTCATGATCTCGGGGCTCGACAGGTACTACCAGATAGTGCGCTGTTTCCGGGACGAAGACCTGAGGGCCGACCGGCAGCCTGAATTTACACAGGTTGACCTCGAAATGTCGTACGTGAACGAGGACGACATTATGACGGTGGTCGAGGGCATTCTCAAATCGATTTTCAAAGAAGCAAAAGGGATGGATATCCCCACGCCGTTTAAAAGAATGAAGCACGAAGAGGCGATGCTGAGATACGGGTCCGACAAGCCGGATACGAGGTTCGGACTCGAGCTCGAGGACGTGACAAATATATTCAGGGAATCCGGTTTTCAGGTATTCAGCGGGGCGGTTAAAAAGGGGGGGATCATAAAAGCGCTCAGGCTCAAGGGAAAAGCAGGCGAGCTTTCGAGAAAGGAAATAGACGACCTCGGGGAGACCGCGAAATCGCTCGGAGCCAAGGGGCTCGCCTGGATCCGTGTTTCGGGAGGAGAATGGCAGTCCCCGATCATAAAATTCCTGAGCGACAAGGAAAAAGAGGAGTTGCAGCAGAGGCTCGCCCTCGAAGACGGCGACATTGTTTTTTTCGGAGCCGATTCGCCCTACATAGTAAACATGGTCCTTTCCCACCTGAGACTCGAGCTCGGGGAGAGGCTCGGTATGATAGACCACGCGAGGTTCGATTTCCTCTGGGTGGAGGACTTCCCGCTCCTCGACTACGACCACAACGAGAAGCGCTATGTCGCCATGCACCACCCGTTCACATCGCCCAGGGAGGAAGACATACACCTCCTCGACGACGAGGCGGGCAAGGTCGCGTCGAGGGCATACGATGTGGTTCTGAACGGTGTCGAGATAGGCGGGGGGAGCATAAGGATCTACAGGAAAGACATTCAGGAGAAAATATTCCACGCCATAGGGCTCACCGCGGAGCAGGCGAAGGAGAAATTCGGGTTCCTCCTCGAAGCTCTCGAATTCGGAGCACCGCCCCACGGAGGTATAGCCCTAGGACTCGACAGGATAGTAATGCTGATAACAGGGGCGAATTCTATAAGAGACGTCATTGCGTTCCCGAAGACACAAAAAGGAGTATGCCCGCTTACTGAGGCTCCGTCTGCGGTTGAACCCGGCCAGCTCCTCGAGCTCGGTCTAAAGCTCGATGTCAAAAATAAGGACAAATAAGGCACGTTTATCACCCTCGCGCCGCACGGTAATTCAATTAAAACCGGGAATCACAGTTATTCCTGCGATCGGGAAGTCATGCTTATAAAGGCGGGATCCAGAGGTGTGATTTCATATCCGGTAGGGTCATCGACTCAGGAGCTCTTCATTGTTCTTAGGCAGAATCTTGAAATAATTTTTCGAGACGGAATAAACAGGGGCTCCATCACTCAATTGTACGTAATAGTTTTCTTCGTCCTTCCTTTTCCCGAATAATACGGCAACTCCTTTTCCTTCGATATAGAATTTGATTTCGGCAGTGGGCTCGGCCAGGCCGTACTTACTCAAATCCAGAGGCTCGTCGTCCGGAAACCCGTCCGCCTTCATTTCCGCAAACGCATCGATAATCTCGTGTATCTTTTTCTGATCCGCCGTATGGCGGTCCAGATTTATCACTTCGACCCACTTGCCGTTCTCCTTCATGAGGTCTGCAGAGAAGCCGCCGACCTTGAAAGTTATGCTGTTGATGCTCTCCTTATCGAACGTCAGGATTGTCTTATCTCTCAAGTCTTCGGGGCTCTTATTCATGAACCCCGCAAGGTACTTATCTTTAACGATGAGGACTCTCCCCTCGCCGAGGTCGTAAACGTATACATCCGGGCCGACGGGAGTCTTATCCCCGATTATCAAAGGGTACTCGTCATCCTTAGTCTTTACCGAAGTCTTTACCGAAAACTCCGTATCGGATTTGACGATCCCGTAGTCGTCCAGTTTCGCGGAATCCCTCGAAACCACCTTCTCGACCTCCATCTCCTTCACATTCTTGATCAGGTCGTCCACAGCGCCCTTATCGGCTTTGAGCTTTTCTGAACCGCTTACGACGAACCAGCCGTCGTCTCCTTTTTCGAGGACGAACTCTCTGCCGGCGGATTTCACCCTGATAGACCGGATCTCCTCAGTATTTATACCGGGGAAAACTTTATCCAGTTTAGGCTCAGTATGTTTTTCTCTGTCGAACAACAGGACAGACGCGAGAAGAAGAACGAATATGACGAATGCGATTATGGTGCCGGCAAACCTTTTCAGATAGCTGCTCAATTTATAGGCTCAGTTACTTCATTAACTGCGGCTCGCAAAATCCGGGAAGAGAATGAACATCAAAGCCTTCTCCTCTTCCACCAAATACCCATACCCGAAAAAAAGATTACCGCCGGCATTAATACTACAGTAAAGAAAAATATTATATTAGTCTGTTTTTTCGTTATCGTTAATTTCCCCTCTTTAGCCGCTCTCGGCCGTATCGAAATCAGGTTCTCATCGCCAGCGACCCAGTTGACAGTGTTGAGAAACAGGTCCCTGTTGCCGGAAAAGTCGATAAATATATTCGAGACGAAGTCTACACTTCCGAATACGGCTATTCTGGAATTGTGCCCGTCCTCGACGACTGCGGCTACTCCGAGAGGGCCTTTCTTTTCGCCCGGTTCCTGCTGCGCGACGCCCTGGTCGAAGAGCTCGAAATTGGTTTCGGACCAGCTGTATTCACCTGTGTGGGCGAGCACGGTCGAATCGAATCCGTCCAGGTCGGCAACTTCGATGCTCCTTGAATAGGGGAATATAGTCGCGTACCTGAACCCTTCGGTGATGTCGTGATGAGCGTACTGGGCGACAATCGGAGCAATATCCCCTCCCCCTTCGAGCTTGGAGCTTGGATCGACGATAATATCATTCGCTATGACGAAGCCGTAGTTCTTTAAAACGGAGGCGAGCTCTCCCCCTGATCTGGGCTCTATCAGAAATATCGCTTTCCCGCCATGGTCGAGATAGTCCTTGATATCGCTTATCTCCTTGAGGGATAAAGCCTGCTTCGGAGCCGCCACCATAAGCACCGTGTCTTTTTTAGGAAGCGGGTCCCCCCTCAGAAAGAGGAACTCCTTCACATCATAGCCTTCGTCTTTGAGAGCGCCCTTCAATACCCCCAGGCCCTCCGGCTCAAGGTCGTCCCCCATGTCCCGCTCCCCGTGTCCCGTAAGGAAATAAACCGTTTTGTGGACTACCCTGTTTAGCTTGAAAAGGGCGTTCGTAATCTCCTCTTCCGCGTTTTTGAGGATCCCTCCCGATATGTGGTCCGCGAGCCTCAGCTTAATCGTCTGATCCCCGTCCACGAGCACGACGGTGCCGTACTCCTTGATATCGTACTTCTTCGCGATACCGGGCTCTTTGTCCGGATTTACATACCTGATTTTTATCTTTCCGGACCTTCTCGAATATTCCTTTATAAGGTCCTGAAATTCGCTCCTGTCCATCCCCACATCTTTAAAAAACGCAAGAATCTCGACATCGCCGCTTATATTCTCGATCACCCCGACAGTATGCTCTGAGACCGTGTAGAGCCGACCTTCGGTCATATCGATCCGGATGTCGGATTTGAAAAAAATGTAATTCAGCACGATGAGGATACCGCAGACGCTCAAAACGGAAATCAGAGCGTTCGTACCGTAAATAAGCCTCCTTCTCTTCATCTCCACCTCTCCGATTCAAGCGAAGTGTAGGTGAGAAACAGGCCCAGGAATATGAGGGACAGATAATAGACCACGTCCTTCAACTCTATCAATCCCTTGCTGAAGTCTTCGTAATGATTGATTACCGAGATGTAGCCCATGACCGAGCTCTCGGCGTCCGATAAAGCGCCCACGAGCCATAGGAGGAGCAGGACGCCGAAACTGATCACGGCCGCTATTAATTGATTCTCCGTAAGCGACGAGGCGAAAATCCCGACTGACAGGAATGAAGCCCCTAATAAAAACAGCCCTATGTAACCCGAAAAGACAGCCCCGAGATCGGGGTTGCCGTGAACCATAAGCACGAAAATATTGATCGATGACAAAACCAGCATTATCAAGAGAAGAATCAGAGCAGAGATAAACTTCCCTAGGACTATCGTGCGTATCCTGATGGGAGATGTGAAGAGCAGCTCCGCCGTATAATTCTTTTTCTCATCGGCGATCAGTCTCATGGTTATGAGCGGCACTATAAGGAGAAGTACGATGCTTATGGTCCCAAAGTACGGAAGCACGACCAGGTTATTCAGATTCAGTTCGCCCGTTTGCAGCTGATAGCTCGGATCGAATTGGAACTGGAGGAACCCCTGGAGATAGAGGAAAAAGAACCTCGCCGAGATGACCTGAAATACAACGAGAATTATGTATGCGAGCGGGGAAGCAAAATAAGACCTCAATTCCCTTTTAATAATAGTATAAAGCGCCTTCATCTAATTCCCTTCAGAGGATATAACTTTCAGAAAAATCTCTTCGAGCGTATTCACAAGCGGTCTCAATTCGAGAAGACCCAGATCGTTTTCCACGACGAGCCTGACAAGCTCTTCCCTTATTTCCATGCCGTCCGAGGGTGTAATGATGAATTCCCCCGAGGATCCCGATTTCACGCCCGCCACACCTTTGACGGAAAGGATTTTTTCTTTCACACCGTCGCCGTTCTGCCTAACCCTGAGTAAAAGATTCTGGGAATTTCTTAAGCTCTCGGACAGATACTGAAGCGACTCCTCGAGCACTATCTTTCCTTCGTTGATTATAACGACCTTACTGCATATCATCGTGACCTCGGGGAGTATATGAGTGCTCAGTATCACCGTGCGCTCGCCCGAGAGGCTCTTTATCAGGTCCCTGATCTCTATTATCTGCACCGGGTCGAGCCCGATAGTCGGCTCATCCAGAATCAGGACAGGGGGGTTGTTGACGAGAGCCTGCGCTATTCCCACACGCTGTCTGTACCCCTTGGAAAGGTGGCCTATGATACGCCTCCTTACTTCGGTGAGCCCGCACTTCTCGAGCACGTAAAATATCTTGCTCTTTTTCTCTTTCTTTTTTACCTGCTTGATGTCGGCTACGAAATCGAGGTATTCGGCCACTGTCATATCGTTATAAAGAGGCGGGTTTTCAGGAAGATAGCCGATCAGCTTCTTGGCATGGAGAGGGTTATCGAATATATCCACTCCTTCAATATGAACCGTGCCCCTCGTAGGGGGCATGTAGCCTGTGATAATACGCATGGTAGTCGTCTTTCCGGCTCCGTTCGGACCGAGAAAACCCAGCACGTCCCCCCTGTCGAGCCGGAACGACAGATTTTCTACTGCGACAAGGTTCCCGTACCGCTTCGTAAGATTGTGGACGTGTATCATATTAAAATTGTCCGGGCGTCTCCATAACTTCAACCCGGCGAGCCGAATTTAAGCAATAGAATAACCGTCTGGCAATTCTAATCCAAACGATTTGCCGAGAACCCCGGGAAACCTGCCTGTCACGCCATACATAAAGTGGTTGCATTTTTACATCGACCTAATATATTAATATTAATGTGTCATAACTTCTGACACTTTACATAGACCTTAATTTGCTCAATAATAAATAGATAGTGCAGATAGGTAGTTATTGTAATAGCAATGTGGCATAAATTATGCACAATAAATTGTTATAAAATCATAGAAAACTGATATACTATAAACAGCTAAGGTAAAGTAATGGGAATTATTTAACAATATCAGTCAATTTTTATGATAAAAGGCTTTCCTGACGAGGGCTTTTAAGTTAAAATTTAGAATATAGCTTTTGAGCTAAAATTAAGTTTGACCGGACCCGCTTAGTCGTATAAAAATTAATAACCTAAGATCATAAGTCTGCATAATAATCTAACAGGGAGTGTGGATTATGAGCAATGAAGAGTTAAGCAGGGATGAGAAACTGGTACGCGCCGTTCAGGAGAGGTACCGCAACATGCTGGACCAGGACGTCGATCCTTATGAATGGGCCTATGCTTGGCGGTCCGAGATCAACCGCGGCGGATTTAAAGCGGTTGACTTTTTAATGCGCGAGATAGTGGACACGGGCAAATGCGTTGGCTGTGCCGCCTGTGTCACCATATGCCCCACAGACGTTTTCGACTACAAAGACGAGCATCCGGTCGACACGAGGAATGACGCATGCGTTTTCTGTGAATTGTGCGCTGATGTCTGCCCGGTGCTGAGACCCTTAGACAAAGACCTGAAAACCCTCCTCGGATTTAAAAAGCCCGTCATAGATGAAGGCTTCGGACCCTATAGCTATGCCGTCATTGCGCGTGCGAAAGCGGAGGATTTTCTCAAGCGCGGCCAGGACGGAGGGGTCACGAGCGCACTCCTCGTACATGCCTTAAATAAAGGGACGATAAAGGGCGCCGTGCTGGGGGACGTGCTTCCGGAGAACCCTCAGGTAGGCGTTCAGAAGCTCGCGACTACACCTGAGGAAATTTTGTCATGCAGCGGCTCCCGTTATACGTATTCGCCAAATACCGTCGCCCTTACGGAAGCGATGAGAAAGGACATCCACCCCATAGCGGTTGTGGGCGTGCCCTGCCAGGTCGACGGAATCCGCCAGCAGCAGTACAGCAGCATACGTCTTGAAGTGGCGAAATGGTATCAAAAAAACGTTACGCTCGTAATAGGGCTTTTTTGCTCCGAGAGCTTTACTCACGAACATATTAAATTCATTGCGGACAGTCTCAATGTAGAGCCTAAAGATATAGTGAATGTGAACGTAAAGGGGAAGGTAATAATCACGCTCAGGGACGGGCGCGAGATTATCATGAAATTAAAGGACTTCCACCCGTTCGCGCGGCCCGCGTGCCTGTACTGCCTCGACTACTCCGCCGAGCATTCCGATATAGGCGTCGGGGGAATAGGTCTTGACGGCTGGACATTCGTCGCCGTGAGAACGGAGGCCGGACACAAGGCTTTTCAGGCGGCTATGGACGACGGGCTCTTCGAAGTAAAACCTGTCGATTCGGAACCGCGCGCGAAAGAACTGTTGATAAAACTCTGCAACATGAAGAGAAACAAACCGTTGCCGGCTCTGATGCCAACGCTTCAGGAAAGAATCGAGATGGGAAACACGAACCCTAAAACACTCTACAAAGATTACAACCCCACTAACGGAGGGAAAGCATCTAAATGAGTTCCAACAACAACCGGCCTATTTTAGAAGACGTGAACGTAATCGTAGCGGGCCAGGGAGGAGACGGCTCGCTTACCGTTATAACCATGCTTGCAGAGCTTTTGCGAATGAACGGGCTCAACGTCTATACGGAAAGGGACGTACTATCGAGAATCAGGGGCGGACACGCGGCGGCCACGATGAGAGCTTTTGCCGGAAACAGATACTGTATAGGAAGCAATATTAACCTCCTCGTAGCTCTCGATGAAGAGGCTGTTGAAAAAAATGCGCGCCAGCTCGATCCTAAGAGCATTGTAGTCTATGACGACTCGGGAGGCCCTGTCCCTTCCGTACTCCCGAAGGGGACTAAGGTATATTCCGCCCCGTTTAACAGGATCGCCATGCGCACGATGCGGAGGGAGCTCTATAAGAACAGTATAGCCTTCGGCGTCGTGGGACGTCTCCTGGGACTCGAAGACGAAACGCTCCGCGAGACGTTCATTAAACGCTTTCAGAGGATGGGACAGGTCGTTCTGGAATATAACCTCGAGGCGCTCAGCCTGGGTTTCCATCTCGCTGACGAGATGAACATACACGAGGGTGAAGGACTATATAAGATCAAAAAGACAGAGCCTGAAGAACGCCTTATAATCACGGGCAACGAATCCGTCGCCTTCGGATTCATGGTCGCAGGCGGCAGGTTTTTCTGCGGCTATCCGATTACGCCGTCATCCGAAATACTTGAGACGCTCCAGGAGTGGCTCCCGCGCGTCGGAGGCGTTGCGAGGCAGACGGAAGACGAGCTTGCCGGCATCAATATGGCGCTCGGAGCGGCCCTGACAGGAACGAGGGCGATGGTAGCGACTTCGGGTCCCGGGTTCTCCCTCATGCAGGAAGGGGTCGGACACTCGGGTTCCGGGGAAATACCGCTTGTGATCGTGGACTGCCAGCGTTCGGGGCCGAGCACCGGCATGCCGACCAAGCCCGAGCAGAGCGACCTCAACCTCATGGTCTTCGGCGGGCACGGGGACTTCCCCCGCATAGTGCTTACCCCCGGACATCCGGATGACTGTTTTCACCTGACTGTCGATGCCACGAACCTGGCCGACAAATACCAATGCCCGGTTTTCCTTGCGATGGACCAGGCGTTATCACAAAATATCGCCACGGTCGAACCGTTTAATCTGGAGGAAGTCAGCGCAGTTCCCGGAAAACGGCTAGGAGAAAAAGACCTCGAAAATATGGACGCCTATAAACGTTACCAGTTCACGGAGGACAACGTTTCGCCGTTTGCGGCGCCGGGAACGCCGGGAGGTTTGTCTCTCGTCACGGGAAACGAGCATAACGAATGGGGACTCGTATCCACGGACCCCGTCAACCGTGTGAAAATGATGAACAAACGCATGGGTAAGATCGAAATTGCGAAAAAGGAATTACCCAGGGCACGCCATTTCGGCGATAGTAAAGCGGAGATCGGATTCATAGGCATAGGTTCCGTATTCGGAGTTATACTTGAAGCTCTGGAAGACCTGGAGAGGGACGGGATCAAGACTCAGTACCTGCAGCCGAGGACCGTATGGCCCGTGCTCGAAGACATACTCGAGTTTATCGACACATGCAGCAGGGTCTACGTCGTGGAGCTGAACGCACAGGCGCAGCTCGCGCACATATTGATCCATCAGGGAGCAGACCCGGACAAATTAATCAGCATATTGAGGTTTGACGGGATTCCTTTCAGGCCTGCAGAGCTGGTAAAACGGATCCTCGAGGAAGAAAGCCGTATCGTTAAGAGCCGTGTCATAAAAAAGGGTAAAAAGGAGGCAAAGCTTCAATGAGCACTCAACCGCATACAAAAACCTTTGCGCCTGCAAGACCTATATGGTGTGCAGGGTGCGGGGATTTCGCAGTTCAGGGAGTCCTTGAGAAAGCCCTGCATAAGATGGGTATACCTCCCTACAAGCTCATGCTGCTGGCAGGAATCGGGTGCTCCGGCACGATCCAGAATAACCTGCCCTGCTACGGGTATCATGCGCTCCACGGCAGGGTATTACCTGCGGCCACCGGGGCGAAGCTGGCAAACCCGGACCTGACAGTTATCGCGGCGGGCGGTGACGGCGACGGTTACGCGATAGGAGCGGGCCACCTCGTACATACCTTCAAGAGCAATCCGAGCATTACATACATAGTCATGAACAACTGCAATTACGGTCTCACGAAGGGGCAGGCATCGCCTACGAGCCCGACCGGATACCACGACAACGCGGAATCAGGATTAGACTCAATTCTTTTAGGCCTGAGCTTTCCTTCAGCAACCTTCCTGGCACGCGGATTCAGCGGTAACCCGGAGCAGCTGGAAAAATTGATGGAGGCGGCTCTCGACCATACTCAATCGAACAGGGGATTTGCATTCCTCGAAGTGCTCTCACCCTGCGTAACCTATTACGATACTCACCGCGAATGGCGAGCCAAGGTCTACAATATCGATGAAGAGGAAGGTTACGACCCGGCTAACCGCGGGATGGCTTTTCAAAGAGCCCTCCAGTTGAGAGAAGAAGGACGGATACCGATCGGCAGGATATTCAAGGGAGAACACGCTTCACTCGAATCTCTCATTCTCAACAAGAAGGAACTCCCGCCCGCACAGCAAAAAATCGGGCACGATGGCCACAGGGAGCATTACGAGAAGTTCATCGATTCGTACATGGGTTAACTTAGAGACCGTGATCGGACGGTAAAGAACAAAAAACGGGATATAACCCCGAACAAATTATTCCGTACGCTTTTTGAATTATTTTATGGCCGTATATTCCTCCCATCGTCCTATCCCGAGAATAGAAACAAAATCGATCGTAATTGCGAATATTTAAGCAAAACAGGATTGCACAAAAATATTCCTGTGCTAATATAATGTTCATTAATTGAGACTTTAATACCAATCCGTCCAGAAAACTGACGATTCGAATCAAAAGGGCAAGAAAACATGGATATTTCGCATATTTTTCACGGACCTAACTCAGGTTATGTGCTTGAGCTGTACGAGCGTTATCTCAGGGACCCGAACTCGGTCGACTCCGCAACAAGAGCGGTCTTCGACAAGATACGTCCGGAGATATACGAAGAGGAACCTGCCGAGATTACCCAGCATGAAGTTGAAAAGATCGTTGGGACAGTCAACCTGGCTCAGGCGATAAGGGCTTTCGGTCATCTCGACGCCTATATAGACCCGCTCGGCAGTACGCCGCCCGGAGACCCTTCCCTCAAACTCTCCACTCACGGCCTCACGCCGGAAGACCTCACCCGGCTGCCTTCGAGCCTCATCGGCAAGCCCATCTCGGAGAAGACGGCCAACGCTTATGAAGCTATTGGGGAGCTCCGAAAAATCTATTCATCGAAGGTGGGTTACGATTATTATCACATAAACTCGCTCGAAGAGAGGAAATGGCTCAGGGAGGCCGCGGAAACAGGGAGCTTCAGACCCCCCGTGGACCCGATTAATGAAAAACTGCTTCTCGAAGGCCTTACCAAAGTGGAGGTGCTGGAAAAGTTTCTCCACCGTATATTCCCAGGGAAATTCCGTTTTTCCGTAGAAGGCGTGGATATGCTCGTTCCGATCATGAACGAAATAGTCGGCTTGTCCGCGGAGTCCGGCATGCACCATATTCTTATAGGTATGGCTCACAGGGGCCGCCTCAATGTGATGCACCATGTTATGAACAAGGCTTACAAAGGGACACTGATTAAGTTCAAGGACCCCATACTGGAAAGGGACTTCAGGGACTACATGGGCTGGACAGGCGACGTCAAATACCACGAAGGGGCGCGGCACGCAATTAAAAACGGAAGAGCCATAGGAATGCAGATCACCCTGGCCCCTAATCCGAGTCACCTGGAATCAGTGAATCCGGTAGTAGAGGGGATGACGCGAGCAGCCGGTACATCGGTCAACGGAGTCGGAGCGCCTAAATTCAACCCCGAACTCTCTCTCCCGATCATCGTCCACGGGGACGCGGCGTTCCCCGGCCAGGGCATAGTCTCCGAGACTCTCAATATGTGCAGACTTCCCGGCTACTTTACGGGCGGCACGATTCACGTCATCACGAATAACCAGCTTGGATACACGGCTTTGCCAAGTGAGAGCCGCAGCACGCTCTACGCAAGCGACCTCGCCAAGGGTTTTGAGATCCCCATCGTTCATGTCAACGCCGACGACCCAGAAGCATGTATCGAATGCGCACGCCTTGCATTCGCATACCTTAGGCGGTTCAGGAAGGATTTCCTTATAGATCTCGTGGGCTACAGGCGGCACGGGCACAACGAAGCCGACGAGCCCGCTTTCACCCAGCCCGAAATGTACAAGATAATCGATAACCATCCGACCGTGAGGGAGGTCTGGGCGGATACACTCGTAGAACGGAAGATATTGGACAAGGACGAGTCCGAGGAATTAGTAAATAAATACAACGAAATACTCCATAGCGATTTTGAATCCCTGACACCGCGGGACATACCCGAAGAGGCCCTGTCCGGTAAACCCCCGGCAGGGGCGGCTCAAAAAACGATTACTTCAGTGCCTGCGGAAACATTGAGAGAGCTGAATGCCTCTCTCCTGAAACTCCCCGAGTGGTTCACAATCAACTCGAAATTGAAGCGCGGGAGGGAGCGCAGGGAAACCGCTCTCGCCAACATGGACGACAGAACAGTGGACTGGTCTATGGCCGAGGAGCTGGCGTTCGCGTCGATACTCTCGGACGGAATCTCCATCCGTTTTACGGGACAGGACGCCGAGCGGGGCACATTCAGCCACAGGCACGCGGTGCTTCACGATTTCAATACGGGGAAAATCTACACCCCGCTTCAGAATATTCCGCAGTCTAAAGCCGCTTTTGAAATCTTAAACAGCCCGCTTACAGAAAACGCGTGCATAGGGTTCGAATACGGATACAACATTCAGGCGCCCGACCGGCTCGTAATCTGGGAAGCTCAGTACGGGGACTTCATAAACGGCGCCCAGACAATCATAGACGAATACGTAGTCTCGGCGAGGGCCAAATGGGGACAGACCCCGTCCCTCGTGCTCCTCCTGCCGCACGCCTATGAGGGCCAGGGACCGGATCACTCAAGCGGCCGCCTGGGAAGATTCCTCGATTCGGCCGGAGAAGTGAATATGCGGATCGCGAACTGCACGACAGCTGCGCAGTATTTCCATCTCCTGAGAAGACAGGCCGGGGTGCTCGACATAGACCCGTTGCCTTTGATCATAATGACACCCAAGAGCCTTCTCCGGAACCCGCTTATTTTCTCTTCATTAAGGGACCTCTCGGAAGGAACGTGGCAGCCTGTAATCGATGACGAAATGAACGACACACGGGCCAAGTCCGTGAAAAGGTTGATACTCTGCAGCGGAAAAGTCTACATAGACCTGATCGCCAGTGAATTCAGAAAACAAAATTCCAAGGATGTTGCGATTGCGAGGCTGGAGCAGCTCTATCCGGTCCCGACGACCCTGCTCCAGAAGGCATTGAACAGATACCCCAAGCTGAAGGAAGTGGTCTGGCTCCAGGAGGAACCCGAGAACATGGGGGCGTGGATGTTCATATACCCGTTCTTGAGGAAATTCATCAAGGGACGAGTCGCGCTTCATTTCATGGGAAGGCGCCGGAACTCGAGCCCGGCCGAAGGAACCGCTTCGATGCACAAAGTCAACCAGGAGGCGCTTGTAAGACAGGTTTTCATGATCGGAAAGCAGCTCCCGAACATCGACGAATTAGGCATTACCTGGGTAAAAAACGTTTAAATACCGGAGAAATACTATGTCTATAAATATCACCGTACCCGAATTAGGGGAATCCGTCGTAGAGGCGACCGTAGTGAGATGGTTCAAGTCTGAAGGAGACCCTGTAAAGATCGGAGAGCCGCTCGTAGAGCTCGAGACGGAAAAGGCGAACTTCGAGGTCGCTGCGGAGAAAGAGGGGACACTGACCGGCATCAGGAAAAAGGACGGTGAGGACGTAGAGGTGGGTGACGTCCTGGGAGTGATCGAAGAAGGCAAAGTCGGCGAGGCAGCGAAGCCGAAGGAAACCCCGAGACCGGTCGAGGAACCAAAAGCAGAAATCAAAGTGAAACCCGAACCCGCTGCGGAAAGAGTGACCCCTGTCGCAAGACGCATTGCCGAAGAAAAGCAGGTCGACCTCGGCAAAGTGGAGGGTACGGGACCGAGCAGCAGGATAACCAAGGAAGACGTCGAAATCTATATAGAGAAAAAGGCAGAACAAGCGGCTCAGCCGGAGATATCGAAGGCAGAGCCGCTCAGGACCAAATCCCCTGCTCTGGTGGAGGCGAAAGAGGCGCCTGTGCTCCGCATTTCGAGGGACGCCAGGGAAGAGCGAATCAAGATGTCCAGGCGGAGGAGGACGATCGCACGGAGGATGCTCGAAGCTACTCAAACGACCGCCATGCTCACCACGTTCAATGAGATCGACATGAGCGCTGTAATGGAACTCCGCAAGCGGAGGAAGGAATCTTTCAAGGAAAAATACGGAGTTAGTCTGGGTCTGAATTCGTTCTTTGTCAAAGCCGCCATAGGGGCCCTCAAGGAATTCCCTCAGGTAAACGCGGAGATCGACGGCGACGATATGATTATCAAGCATTACTACGATATCGGTGTGGCGATAGGAGCGACAGAAGGACTCGTCGTCCCGGTCCTGAGAAACGCCGACAGTATGTCGTTTGCGGCGATCGAGAAATCGATCAAAGACTACGCGCAGAGGGCCGAGGACAACTCACTGACCCTCGAAGAGATTATGGGCGGCACTTTCACGATTACGAACGGCGGGGTATTCGGCTCGCTTATGAGCACTCCCATTCTGAACCCACCCCAGTCCGGGATTCTAGGGCTTCATAAGATCGAAGACAGGGCGGTTGCCCTTAACGGCGCCGTAGTGATCCGCCCGATGATGTACGTCGCATTGAGCTACGACCACAGGATCGTCGACGGCCGTGAAGCTGTCCAGTTCCTGGTCAGGGTCAAGGAGCTGATAGAGGACCCTGAATCGCTCCTACTCGAAGGATAAGGGAAGTCCGTCCCGGAAACGACAGAAAAAAGATTTTAAGATATTCCGCCTAGCTCAAAAACTGCTCCGTACCTCTTTTCCACCTCTGACATCAATTCCGGGTACCCGCTCAGCCTGGGGTCTTCGTTTACAATCTGAAAAGCGTCCTCTCTCGCTTCCGCGAGAATTCTCGCATCCCTTATCAGGTCGGCGAATCTGAATTCAGGCAGTCCCGACTGCTTCGTCCCCAGAAAATCTCCCGGGCCCCTTATCAAAAGGTCGGCTTCGGCTATCTTAAACCCGTCCGTGGTCTCTTCCATTATAGAGAGCCTCTTCTCCGCGTCCTCAGACCTCCTGAAGCTCGAGATAAGGATGCATGCCGAATCGTGCCCTCCCCTCCCCACCCTCCCCCTCAGCTGATGGAGCTGAGTGAGCCCGAACCTCTCCGCGTTTTCCACGACCATCACCGTAGCGTTCGGAACATCGACCCCTACCTCGATGACCGTCGTTGAGACGAGTATATCTATATGGCGAGATATGAACCTCTTCATCACGGCCTCTTTTTCCTCGGCTTTCATCCTCCCGTGAAGAAGACCCACCCTGAATTCGGGGAAAATGTCGTTTTTAAGCTCCTCTGCCATCTGAGTCGCATACTTCAGATCCTTGAAATCAGGGTTCTCGGACTCCTCGATCATCGGATAGACGACATAGGCCTGTCTCCCCTTCTCTATCTCCTTTCTGACTGCTTCGTACGCCCTTTCGCGTGAGCCCTTCTGGTCATAATACACTTTCGTCCTGATTTCCTTCCTCCCTGGCGGGAGCTCATCGAGTATAGAAACATCGAGGTCGCCGAAGACCGTAAGGGCGAGAGTACGCGGTATAGGGGTCGCCGTCATTACAAGCACATCCGGGTTAATTCCCTTGCTCATGAGCTCCGCCCTCTGCATGACACCGAACCTGTGCTGCTCATCGATAATCACCATGCCCAGCTTCTTAAAGTCCACTCTTTCCTGAAGGAGCGCGTGTGTCCCTATGGCGATCTGAGCCTCTCCCGACGCGATCGCCCTGTAATATGCATTCTTCTCGCCCCTCCCGAGGCCGCTCTTGAGAAAGACGACCCGGACACCCATTCCCTTTACATAATTCAGGACGGACGACAGGTGCTGCTCCGCCAGTATCTCCGTAGGAGCCATGAGGACCGCCTGGTACCCGCTCTCTACAGCCTTCAGCATGGATAAAAGAGCTACGATGGTCTTGCCGCTCCCCACATCTCCCTGCAGCAGCCTGTTCATAGGCCTGCCCGCCCGCATATCCGCCTCTATCTCGGACAGCACGCGCTCCTGAGCGGATGTAAGCTGAAACGAGAGCCCGGACAAGAGCTTCCCGGTGAGCTCCCCGGTTGGATGAAATGAGATGCCTTCTAATCGGGAAACATCCCGCTTTTTGAGCGCGAGGCCGAGCTCCATCAGGAAGAATTCATAATACGAGAGAGTCTTATGAGGAGGCGACTTGTAGACGGAGCCCTCATCGGAAAGCTCCACCAAGCTTTCGTCGTTCGACGGGAAATGGACCCGCGATACCGCATCGCTCAAATCGATGATCCCTCTTTTTTTCTTTATCGATTGAGGAGCGTTTGACGAAAGTGAAGCGGAGTAGGAGTCCACGACAGACTTCATGATCCTCCTCATGCGCCTCTGCTTCAAGCCTTCGGTGAGGGGATATATCGGCACTATACGGTTAAAATGGACGTGGCCCTCATCGAGCTCCTCGCCCTCTTCGATTACCTCTATGTCCTCAGGCTTTGGGTGAACAATCTGGAGCACGTCCCGGTAGCCGACGCTCACATCGCCGGTCAGGATTACTGATGTCCCTTTTTTATATGCGCTACTCAAGTACTTCTCATTGAACTGGAACCATACCAGGGTGACCGTTCCCGTTCCGTCAGAAACCACCAGCTGATAGAGGCTTCTGCTTCTGGTGCGGACCTTTCCCGCAAGCACTATCTTTCCCATTACGGTCTCGCGGTGACCCGGTTTTATCTTCGATATGCTCTTGACGGTCCTCCTGTCTTCGTAAGTCCTCGGAAAGTAATAAAGCGCGTCCTCAACCGTTTCGAGCCCTTTTTTCCTGAGCAGCGAGGCTATCCTCGGACCTACTCCCTTAACATATTGAATCGGAATCCGGCCGGGTTCCCTCGTGTCTGAAAAAGACGCCCCACGACTATCCTGAACCGAAGCTCCCTCATTCTCAGCATGCTCTTCAGTTGATAACGGCATCTTATCAGCCGCCTTTTTAAGTCCATGTGAAGCGTAATCGTTTTTCAATTGTGTGAGGATGGACAACGATTTTTCAATCAGCTCCCTCCTCCCGGAAGAAGCCAGGCTCTCGTATTCGGAAAAATAATCCCTGAGGGATTCCAAATCCCTTACCTGTTCGGCGCTGAGCGGGAGGGAGAGCGCCTTTAGCGTCAAATCCCCGACAAGCTGGTCGAGCGCTTTGACCTTTTCCAAATTCGAGTAGTCGTTCCTGGATGCGAATCTTAGGGGCCTCTCGAGCGCCTCCAGTATTTCATTCAGCTCCTTTGACATTAATAAGATTCTACAGGTACTTAAGGAGAGAATTCAAGTTTCGCGCACAGAAACCCCGCTTCGGCAGACAATTAACCTCAAGAAGGGGTCCTTTCAGAAGATGCGAGGCTTTCACCCGGATGCTTCCACCGCGGAAGTCCGTAAACCTTATCAACGCTTTCAGGGACGCAAAGTAACTTAAACATGCAGATACAATATGAGTAAACAGCCCGCGCATATTTTTTTTCGGGAGCGGAAGAATATCCCGTTCTTTCCAAAACCCCGCCTGAAGCCTTGGCCGCTCTTTATATTGTGTTAATTTCGTACACCGCAAACAGTGTATTTTTACACAATGCATCTCATATTCAGCCATTAACAAAAAATCCGATTTGTATAACACTTTGACATCACACATAAAATGCAAAAATGAGCTATATGGCACACATATTGCGCTTATGAATGTATAGAGAAGGGAGGCAATAACCCGTGAGCCTAAAACCCAAACAGGCTTTGATTTGCTTTCTACCGATTGTCGATCAGAAGTAACAGAAAATTTTCAGAGAGGAACGAGAATATGAAATACGACGAAATTAGCGCATCGGAAATTGGGGCTGAAAGCTACGCGGAGCACTTCGAAGAAGCAGCGGTGGAGGAAATTTTTGCAGACGATGAGATATTCAGCGTTGAAGAGAGCGGCGAGGACTATGACGGGGCTGCCCTCGACGATGCGGAACGAGAGGATATCTACGATAAACAAGACGAGCAGTTCAGGATATTGAACGATTACTTCAGGGACATTTCAAAAGAACCTCTACTCTCTCTTAAAGAAGAAGTTGAGATACCGGCAAAAATAAAAAAATGTGAATATAAAATAAAACAAATCACATCGTACCTCGAGAGGTTCCCCGACAGCTCCGAGAACGGCGGTACCGCAAACGGGCACATCAACCACAATCAAAACAGGAACAGGCTTAACGCCTCACTAAAAGCTTATTCCCTTAAAGCTGAAAAGTTAAGGAAAAGGTTTGCGAGCGCCAACCTCAGATTAGTCATAAGCATCGCAAAGAGGTATGTGAACCACGGTCTTCCTTTCCTCGACCTGATACAGGAAGGGAATATCGGACTCATGAAGGCGATCGAAAGATACGACTACTCCAAAGGGTATAGATTTTCCACCTATGCGTCCTGGTGGATATATCAGGCCATAACGAGAGCGATCCTGGTTCACAGGGGAGCGGTAAGAGTCCCCGTGTATCTGCTAGAGGTAACGAGCCGCGTGTACCGCACGAAGTCGCTCCTTTTAAAAGAGTCCGGCAAAAACCCTACCTCCGAGGAGATTTCAGACCGTTCAGGCGTGCCGCTGAAGTATGTTAAGCGAATACTGAAAATTACGAATGAGTCCGTAAGTCTCGATTCTCCGGTCGATGGAGAGAGAAGGACACTTTACGACTTTATCGAGGACGAAGAATCGATCTCGCCCGATCACATTGTCGTGGACTGCGAATTAAAAGAGAGCATACGCAATTCCCTCGCGCTTCTCAGTGCGAAAGAAGAAGAAGTGCTGAGAATGCGTTTCGGCATAGACAGGAGCGACGTGGTGACGCTCGACGACATCGGCAGGAAATTCAAGCTCACCAGGGAAAGGATAAGACAGATCGAAAAGAAAGCACTCCGAAAACTTTCAGTTTCTAAAATGAAGGAAGCCCTGAAAAACTTCCGTGCTTAGCACCGTCTCATTAATCATACGGAGAAATCCAGAAGAGTGAACAAAATGTGTGAAATTGCACAATTTATTGTGGTTTATAACGCAAACGAAGTAAGCTTTAAGGCCGTTATCTTTATTTGTAAATTTAACCATCTGTAATAATTAGATTTTTCGTGTAGTTGTTTTCTGGTACAACAATTGCACTATAATTAGTAAAGCCGCCCGGGGAAATACGGTCGGTAAAAAAAAATCAGGAGGGTTTGAAGACATGAGAGTAATTGCTGTTTTGTTTGGCTTGCTGTTAATAACTGGACTTTCCCTCGGTGGAAATTCCTTTTTCGGTAGTGTGTCCTCAATAGCGCAGGACCAGCCGGCTGGCGAGCAGCCCGGCGGCGAGATGAAGGACGAAGCTACAAACGGTTCTGGTGCAGACACCGGCACGGCCGATAAAGCTACCCCAGGCGAGCAGCCCGGCGGTGAGATGACGGACGAAGCTACAAACGGTTCTGGTGCCGATACCGGAACGACGGATAAGTCCACAGAAGGTGAAGCGCCCGGTGGCGATATGCCGGATGATGCTGCTAAATAAGGAATGCAATCTCTAAATATCGAAAGGGGAGCAACCGCTCCCCTTTTTTTTGCTCAAAGTTCCTGAAGCTTGAATCAACTCCCCTTCTTGAACCTTTTGCGCATCGGTCCTCAGTCTTATTGAACTAAAGGGCGATTCAACGACATTGGTTGTCCTTATGTGCACCCAGTGCTCTTGAGGATAAGAATAAAAAGTAACCATCCGTTCCCAGTCTGTAAGAAGCTTCTCTGCTGCCTTTAGATAATCTCTCTTGTAATCGGTTAACAAATTCATCCCTCAGCCTCTCACATTCCTTCCGGGTCTGTGCGTAGGGAATCCTCTTAAGATATTCCCCTGCCTCATCCCTTACTCTCCTGGGCATTGCATCAAGAACATTAGTTATCTTGTGGTTCCAGCACCTCTGCTCATCCCCCTCCGGATGTATCTCTCCCAACGCTGACCATATACCATCCGGTTAGACCGAGAAAAGTAATGAAAATATACCCAAAAATCGCTTTATAGAAAAACCCCATTGCCGACTGTAGACTTAATCGCATGACGAAGATCTTGAACGGCAGAGTAATAGCTCTTTTTGCCTTTGACATTGGCTTTGAGGTGTCGCTCGAGCAGCTTAGCAAGTTGCCTTCATCAGCACCTGTGCAGCCGCTCTCGCCCAAAAAACAGACCCCCACTTTCATACAGTATTCAAAGCCGCCTCTCGTCGTGAATTTGGGAGAGATAAGACCCATTCTTTCTGAAGCAGGGCGAGCGCAGGTCACAGTCTTTGATTTCGGCGCTGCCAGCATAGCTTATCAATGGTCACTGCCCACCGGCCAGCAAGCCCTGTCATTGGCAGATTTGCAACCGCTCAGTCGAACGCTTCATGACCGTAATCTGGAAGCTCAGGCGAAGGAACAGATTCAAGTATTTCTGGAAGAAATTCGCTCGGCAGTAATCCGGCCTGAATTGTCGCCTCTGGTAGAAGATTATTATTTGTTCGTCATAGAGGAATTTGACCAACCCTGGTCCGCCGCCGATTTGCTGGCGCAGCACAGCTCACTCATCGCACAGGTGCTGCGGTTTGAAACTCAGCCGTTCAGTTTAGAGCAGCAAGAGGAGGCGCTGAATCAAAGGCTCTCTTACTACAAGAACGATCTAGTCATTGTGGATTGGAATGCGGCGCTTGTCTATGATCGTGATTATCAAGACACCGTCAATGTCTTAGAATTACTCAACGTGGAGTTATTAGAAGCGCGCTATATGGACGAGCAACTGGATCGGCGCATCGGCGATTATCAAGGACTCTCGTTCAAACACAGAGATTGGTTAGTGCCGTTGCGCACGCCAAATCGGAAAGCGATTCAAGCACTGGCCGAACTACGACTCGAATCGCTGTTGCTAGCCGAAAGGGTTGATAATGCCCTCAAGCTGATTGGGGATCTCTATCTGGCCCGAGTTCATGCCGTCGCCGCTCGAAGACTCTATCTGCAAGATTGGGAGAGCGCCATTTCGCGCAAACTCGACATTATCGCCAGCCTATATCAGTTGCTAACCGACCGGGTGCGAACGACCCAAAGCCAAACTCTGGAACTGGTCATTATTATTTTGATCCTGGCGGAAATCCTTATGGTCGTATTCTCCCGCTAAAAGGCGAGAGCACTTGAAATTAATGGTCGGGGTGGCCGGACTTGAACCGGCGGCCTCTGCGTCCCGAACGCAACGCTCTAGCCAATCTGAGCTACACCCCGCAGGTATTTAAATCTACAATATTTTGAAATTGTTGCAAGGTTATTTGAGAATAAAAAGAACTCAAATTGGCATTCTTGTAAGTTCGTTAAGGACACTGGTTTTTCCCTTAATTCTTACATATCCGTTAGAACATGGTTAGAACTAACTATATGTCTATTCTCATGAAAAATTATAATCAGATCAGTGCAATATGTAAAGTTTGACTCTATTGTTCCATTTAAAGACTCCCATTATTTAGACCTCCGTCTAGTTTTCTTTTTCTCAAGCTCTTCTAACGGATCTATTTCTCTCTTTTCTTTTCCAACATAAATACAGTGAGTTTTATTCTGATAAGTGAAGTAGGCATACCAATAAAGACCGTGACCTTTTCCACCTTCTTTGCATAGTTTACATCCGCATTTTACTGGTTTTTGCTGGTAGACAACAGACGGAGGTAGATGAGATTGGATGTAGCCATGAAGCTCTCGTAGTTCTTTTAGATTGAGAGATTTAATTTGCTTTAAAAGTGATTTATCTAACACTGTTAGATACGGTACCGCTTACTACCTCAAATGTCAATGAAAAAGTATAGAAAAGTACATGATTTTGTATGTTTTCAACTCGTATGACTTTAAGTAAACAAAACATACATTCTTCTAAGTAGGCGGGATCAAGCGATATTAGATGTTGACATCGAAGTGAGCATGAAGGTTCATAAAATGCAATTACAATTTTGGGTAATCAATCAATTGTCACGAACCTATATTGAGACCGGGAAGACTTTTGAGAAACTGTTAAAACATGAAAACTCAATCTCTGACTAACGTTGATGCAGTGTAGATGGTGTAGGAATTGTTGCAATATTGATATAACAGAGATAATAAGTTTTCATATCTCAGGTTCTGGTGGGGTGGAATATTTATTCGAGCTTAACACATATTTATTTTAGATTCTAAATATGGCCCTTGCTAATTTTTGCCTTAATAGCCAGAGAAATTTTTTCAAAGGATACAATGTTTCAATTAAAAAGGGCATGGGATCCCGAACGGATAAATCCGCAAATGCCTTAACACCCTGAATCGATTTAAACCACTCCCAAATAGTTAGCTCGCCATTTTTGTAATAAGCCATAGCTGCTCGAATATCGTTATTAATTGAAATCCATTTTATGCCTTTAAATTGCTGTTTTGTTTTAGAAGGCAACGCCAGGCCCAATGCATCACAATACATCGTATAGAGAATTTCGACTCCTGCTTTTTCTACCAAACCGATTCTAGTGACGGGTCTTCCAATGTTCGGTTCTATAATAAAATATCTACCGCTCGAATCGTCCATTTTAAATTCTATCGAGCCTAGTCCTTTAAACTTAACGCTGCTAAGTACTTCAGTGGTTTGATTCAAGACTTCATCATTTCTGCATTCTATAGCCAAAGATGCATCACCATTTTCTATGGGCCACTGCCTTAGTTTGCGTGAAGTAAAAGTTATTACGGGATTATAGTTTGAATCATAGTAAAAAATACTAGATAACAAGTTAGAGTCATTTCCTTTTATCCAATCCTGAACAATTATATTCTCGGAAGCGATCAAGCATCTATCGAATACATCATATAATTCTTGCGGGTTGTTTATTTTAATTACCTTGTTACTAAAATGATCGAACCAAATATCCGTTCCAGTTCTTATCGCTGGCTTAACTATACAAGGAAATTGAATTCTGTCTGCTACTTCATCAAGTTCCGCTTTCGTTCTAGGGAAATAAGTGTTGGGTATCGAGAGACTTTTCTTTTGTGCATATTTGTAAAAATTTGTCTTGTTCATGAAAAGCGTGAGAATATTACCATCAGGTATTACAAAATGATAAAATTCCCCGAGCCTCTCCCTGTTATCTGATACAACCTGAACACTTTGATCGCTGATAGGAAAAAGTACGGCTTTGTCTTGTATTTTTAAAGCTAAACTCAATAATGTATCAACAAGCCTTTCATCTGATGTGTTAGTAACTAAAATTTCCTTACATGAATTGGTTCTACCGCAAAAATTCGCAGGATCATCTACAATTCCTATTACGGGGATTTGATATCTGGATAATATTCTTGCAGTTTGTAATCCTGTTCTGCAATCCAGCTTAATAACTACTGCAGGTGGCTTCTTCATAATTCTTATAAGTAAGAATAATTATATAGAAAAAAGTGCTTTGTATATGCAAATCTATCAAATTCTTGAATAATAAGGCTTTATATCTCTAAAATCGATATAAAAAGAGCATTGAACATAGATAGTTAGGACAATCAAATTAAAATACAAATACAATATTAAGCATATTTTAATAATTCTTGAAATTCTGATTTATAGCTGAACTGTTATGTCTTCAGAATTGTTTTTTTATATTCTGGAAATTGGTTGCGCTCTTCATTATTAAGTATCTTTACCCATCGAGAATTCGTATGAAAAATCACAACCGACAATCCTCGGATCTGAATCAACGCCTCTTACCTCTGAAAATAATACTTTTTCTATGTTCATTAATACTAACGTTCCTAGTTATCGAGATTGGTTACCGCATATTCAGCCCATTCCCGTACTTCAGCGCATACGAGATCAATATGAGGCTGCACGGAAATTTGTCTGAATACGACCCCGTACTAGGTTGGAAGGGAGTACCGGGCGGTAAAGCCAGGATGACTACTGAAAACAACAGCTTCCTGGTCGAGCACAACACCTACGGTTTCAGAGATATAGAACATAAAGGTATAAGTAGCAAACCTGCAATTCTATTCCTCGGAGATTCTTTCACATATGGTTATGAGGTTGAGTTCGATGAAATGTTCATTAATCTACTTAGGGACAAGCTGCCAGATTATGAAATATTCAATCTTTCTATGAGCGGTTATGGTAATGACCAGGAACTATTAGCTTTTGAAAACTGGCGATATCAGGGACAAATCAAGCTGGTAGTATTGATGATTTGTGAAAATGATGTCGAGGAAAATAATTCATATGAGTACGACGGCAAGAATCCTTATCAGAAACCGAAGCCAAAATTCGAAATTGCCGGGAACAAGATCATCCTCACGGGTGTGCCTGTTCCTAAAACACCCGCATGGAACGAAACCAATAGACCCGCCACCCCGGTAAACGACTGGAAAGAGTACGTTAAAAAGGTCTTATTTAAATCATACTTTCTACACGATATGTATACACGGTTAAAAACCAAGTATTCTGAACTCTACGATTATCACCAAAACGTGGTCGAAGACTTCAATACTCAGAATGATCCCGATTCATATCCTGAAGCTCAGCAAGACTTGAAGTTAACGTCTAGAATTTTTGAAGAGCTTGATAAAGCCGTCGAAATGAAGGGAGCCAAACTAGTTATTTTTTTCATCCCTTCCAAAATTGAAATTGAACATCTATACGACTCCACACCATATCAGGAGAAAATTAAACCGATTTGCATGAAACTCGACATTACTTGTTATGACATGGCATCTGCTTTCAAAGGAACTTGGCGAAGAACATACTACCGTAAGGGAATGCACTGGAACGCTTACGGTCATAAGGTTGCTACAGAGGCCATCTACAATCTCCTTAAAACCGGCAACTACTTGAAACACCCCTACGATAAAACAAATATCAGTGGGGTCAACAATTAAAGCTGGTCGGTCTAGAATGTTATTCTCCTACCCCCTGATTCACAACAATTCGTCCCACATATCTTTGACGGTCTTGCTCTTTTCCTACATTTCCTACATCTTCTACATGCTTTAAGTGCTTGGTGTAGATGGTGTAGCAAATGTAGATATAGAGAAGACATAGAAAACCTGTGTCGCCTTTGAAAATTCCAATGAAGCTGAAGAGGCTTCTCCTTTATGTATAGGAGTCAACTGCGGCAAACACATAACCGATCAGCGAGATTCAGAGACTCGACGTCTATATAAGTTAATTTAAATTATTCGGAGTAGACTTTCGTAGGTAAGCCCAGCTATTATCATAAGACTTGTTTTCATCTTTTTCTTTAGCAAGTGTTTGATTCATCCAAGAAAGATTATTTTGTATTGAGTTGTATTCAACCGGAAATTTATCCTCGATGTAGATTTGCAGAGCCTTTTCATAAGCTTGTACAGACCTTTCGGCATATTCTGTTTTTTTCTCGTTCTTATAGAGTATCATGAATAAGGCCCCTAAATTAAACTGCGTATTGGCAAATTCGAGCGGCTGTTTTTCACAAGTCCTGACTTTAATCGCCTTCTCAAAACATTCTTGAGCTAACAACAGATAAGTACTACTTTCCCGTTCATTTGCAATTTTCATATACGCTATGCCAAGATTATTCTCACAACTTCCATACTGATCAGATAGCCCTATTTTCGAATAGACTTTTGATGATGCTTTGAAGGAATTTATCGCCTTAATGATATTATCTTTTAGTTGCTCAGAATCTGCAAGCATTAAGTATGCCATTCCTATGTTATATTCTGTAGTTGCATACTCTAGAGGAAACTCAATTGAATTATAAACCATAAGAGCCTGCTTATAGTATTCAATTGCAATTCTTCGATCTATGTCTGTGTTTTCTAGTTTACCGTGATTCTGATAAACATCGCCTAAACTTAATGCTATCGAAGCAAATACATCTGGATAAGTCTCATGGGTATAATATTTAATTGCCTCTTTATAAGCATCGATACTTTGTCTCAAATAAAATGATTCCTCGGAAGCTTTGGATAAATATTCATAAGATTTAGCTTCTTTTATTTTTATTAATCCATAATCCGCCGGGTAATTTTCTAAGTTATAGTGTTTTAGTGCTTCTTCGAATGATTTTACAGATAACAAGAAATTATTATTGTCCAGATCATTTAAACCAGAGTCCAAATATAAGATGCCCAGTTTTTTTTGAATCTCTGCAAATTCATTCGGGAAATTCTCGAATCCGTATACGGTTAGTGCTTGCTTGTAAGCTTCAGCAGATTTTAGACAGTTATAGGAGTAACTTTCATAATCAGCAAGCATGCTATAAACGGAACCTAGCTTCATCTGAATTAATCCATACTCAGAAGGATTTTCGCTCGATTCAAAAACCTTTAATGCTTCATTATATGCATGTATCGCATTATCATGATACTTTTTAAGTTGAAGAATTCTGCTAAATTCACTAAAAATGAGTCCCATATTTAGGTTATAATTCCCGAATTCAATGGGATGCTCATCAATCTTAATTACTCCTAATGACTCCTTGTATAATTCTATTGCAACCTCATAGTTCATTAAATCGCCAGATGAGTCACCTAGATATTTATAAGTAGTTGCAAGTTCGCCATTTACACAAGCATATTCATATGGGTATTCCTCATATGTATAATATTTTAAGGCTTGAGCATAATATCTTATTGCTTCTTTGTAATTTTGTGAGGAACCGTGAGATTTGCCAATATTATGATAGGCATTGCCAATCTTATAATTTAGGTATGCATGAAGCTTTGGCGATTCCACTGGAGATGTCTCGCTGATGAGCTGATCTAGACGTTCAATAGATTCTGAATCGTCATTTAATTCGTTATTAGTAAAGTCTATTTCCAAATTTAATGGACCGAATTCGTCTGTTTCAACTCTTACTTCTTTCAAGCCCTCTCTATTGGAGTCTATATCTTCAAATTCAGCCGGTTGGTCAAGTGTCATTATTTGTTCAGCAATTTCTTGATTGTTGAGAGTAGAATTGATTGGATCAAGCGTCATAAAATTATCATAGCTTGCATCCTGAAGCACATTTTGATTTGAAGTGCTGTTATCTCCATTTGAAATCTTTCTACTCAGTTCCGACAATTTACTCTCCACAAATAACAAATCTTCGGGATTGTCTTCGACTGAATATATTTTTTGAGATGCTTCAAATGCTTTATATGCATTTCTTATATTTTCGAGATAATTCTCTTTCTCGGCTATATCTATATATGCTAACCCTAGATATTTTTGTAAAGAACCATGCTCAAGAGGATGATCTTGTGGATTATAAACAACTAATCCATTGATATAATACTCGATAGCTTTTTTGCTATTAACTACTTCATTTTCAATCTGCGATAATTGCTTGTATATGGATCCAATTGCGACCATCAGTGAAGCGTATTTATTTGGATTGTTGTTAATTGAAATAAACTCAGCAGCTCTCTCATAAAATGAGATTGCATTTTTCAAGTTGCCCCTCTCTTTTTCAAGAACTGCTAATATCCTGAAATTCATTCCCATATTAATTCTTATCTCTTCATATTCGGATGGATACTCGTCAGGATTGTAATACATTAGGGCTTTCTCATAATATTCGAGAGCATGTTTTAAATTTTGAGTACGGTATACAATTCTAGAAAATTGAACATGCTCATTACCTAGTTTTCTCAGAACATTCCCCTTTTCAATCGGTGAGCTTTGATTTGTTAGAAATTTTAGAGCCTCAGTATAATAATTGATCGCATCATCTGGATATTGTGAATTTGATTTGATGTCTCCCAAGGTCATATATGTATCGCTAATCTTTTTATGCACTTCCCATGATTCTTTTTGAAATTCATAAGAATTATAAATATTGAGAGATTCCTCATAAGCACGAATAGCATCATTATAATCATCGATAGAATTCTGATTTTCTGCGATCATTATATTTAGATCACCGAGTTTCATCTTGAGTGAGGCAAAAACCAATGGGAACTTATCTCTTGTAAAATAACTAAGTGCATCTTGATAAGCCTCTGTAGCTTTTAGATATAAAGAGAAATCACTTTTCTTCTTCGCATCGAGAATGTACAAATCTCCCAAATACTTTTTTAGATCTGCAATCTCGTATTCGTCTTTCATTGAAGAGAATTGAGACAATGCGCCTTCGTAACTCTCTATAGCCATAGAGTGATAATTCTTACTCATATCCATTTTGGCTAACCTTAAGTATAAGATGGCAAGTTTCTTTTGAATAAGAGCATAATTGTAGTTGTAAGACTCAAGAATTGGAGTACTCAAAAGTTGATTGAAGATTTCTGACGCACTTTCCAAATCGTGTCGACGCTTAAGTGTACTTAGTGCATCTGCTAATTTGAACCTTATACAACAATATTCATCTGGGAATTTATCTAGTGTATATATTTTTAAAGCTTCTTCATAAAATCCAATAATATTCAGCTTCGTTTCAATATTATCTGGTCTTAATGTGTCAAGAAAGCTATAAATATCACCGAGACTGCGGTTAATAATTCCGTACTCCATTTCATGAATTTGAGTAGAGCATAAACCTAGAACTTTTTGAAATACTCCTATTGATCTCTCGCAACATAGTTGATCGTTTTGCTCTTGAGCAATTGTAAAATATATAGACCCAATGTTGATTGCAATATCCAAAAATTCTTCACTATTATCGAGGTAAAAAGAATCCATTAGAAAGCTATTGAAGCATTCAAGTGCATCATAATAATCATATTGAGCACTAACCACTGAAGCAAACCCCAACCTGGTAATACCAAGATTATATTTAACTAACGCATAATTAGAATTGGAATTTGAAGAGATTTGATCTGCCACCAGGTTAGAAAGATAATCATTCGCTTCATTCAGATACTTTGATTCTCCTACAATTTGGAATAAATCATTCAACGCCACACCAAGATTATTATTTATTGAAACTAAATAATGAGGATAGTCATCTATTGTTAAATACTCTTTAGATTTTTTATAAAGATCTACAGCTCTTTCAAGATTCCCAACCTCATTATCCGGGTCTGGGGAAATTAACAGCAAATCAGCCAACTTTTTCTCTATAACTGCTTTAAATGCTAAATCTTTTTCATTATCCAATATTTTTTGACACATAGATATGCACTTTTCTGCTATATCATGAACTTGATTCTTATCATTTTGTGCTCTCAATAAATCAATTGATAGAGCAAGTAAGCAGTTTAGTACGAACGAAGGGAGATTCTTATGTTGATTTGCATCTAATTTATCAATCGATTTAAATATCTCATCGATCTCATGTAAACCGTATCCATTCCGCAATATATAATAGTCTATAATACGACTTATCAGATATTTGATATCATTAAACTGTACTTCTTGGTTTCCTTTAATGATCTTATCGAAGTTAATTAAAGACCCTTCCACTAGTTCTAAGAGGATTTGATCGAATTTGTTTATAAATTGATCCGGAAGATCATGTTGAGATTCTGAACCTAAGTCAATGTAATAGATGAATTTATTCAAGACCTCTTTATGAGTAGATTCATAATTATCATGATTGACTCTATCATGTTTTGTATCGGCAGGTGTTGGATTATATGTGGTATTTATTACAATAATTGGCTTTCTTATGCCTCTCAAATATCCATACTCGTATGATAAACTCTTTTCAAAGTCCCCTTTCATCGCAATAACAAAAATGCAGTTATCAACTAATTGATCGAATAGCTGCTCGTATGATCCAGCTTGCTTATCTATTTCTGGCAAAAAATTAACTTGTATTCGCGTTTGGTACAGATGCTGTTTTATTGTATTACATAAATTAATGAATTCTATAGATGTATCAACACCAGGTATTACAACGCATGAGAACACATGATCAGAAAGCAATAATCTTTTATTTCTACTGACAGCATTTAACTCAGAATCGAGAGTCTCAAACATATACTTACTCCAAAGAATGATTTGTCAGATAGTTTACGAATTTTATTGTATTCTTACTTAGTATCAAAATTCATGCCATCTTATTTATAAGCCAATAATAAACTATACTAGTCGGAATTATCGTTAACAATTATTTAACTCCTTCAAATTACTAGAAAAGTAGCACGACTTAATGCTATTTGAGTAACGACGGAAATGACAAAAATTGTCATTCAATTATGACAATATTCTTAGTTCAGACTTTGTTATCCGTACTTTGAGGTTTCTCCAGAAAGTTAGCCTGATTACCGACTGATAGGAAGGATTTTTCGAATATGAAGATTAAGCCAACTAGTTGTTCTTTATAGCTTTTCCTCTACATTTTTTACACAATTGTTCCATGGAAGTACTTTTACGCTCTCTGCCCTATGTTTATCAGAAATATGAGAATAAATCATAGTCGTTGAAATTGAGGAATGGCCGAGAAGTTTCTGAATCGTAACTAAATCAATGCCATTCATTAACAGATGGGATGCAAAAGTGTGCCTGAGAATATATGTATCGGTATTTGTAATGCCTGACTTACGGCAAGCTTTTGTGAAGCTCGTTCTTATACTGCCAATTGGTCTGCCATCAGGCTTACAAAAAACATAATTCAACCGGTGAGAATCCCGTTTATTAATAATCAGGGTTTTAGGATCTACATAAAAAGACTTAGCCCATATCAATGTATCCCTAAGAACCTCATTCATGGGTATTACCCTGAAGTCCGTAAAAGAGCTTAATCTGTTGCTGCTGTTCTTGGCGGATCTGACGCAGATTATATTCTTATCAAAATCAACATCCTCAAATTTCAGGTTTTTAACTTCGGAAAAACGCATACCAGAATTCAACATAATAATTATCATAGGCTCCAACCAGGGAGTACTGTTCTCCAATAATTTATGGACTTCGTCAATTGAGAGAAATCTAACCGGAGGCACCTTTACTGGTAGCATTTTGAATTTCGGTACTTTTGACAGATACCCTGAATCTTTTGCAATTGTCATCAGATGTCTGAATATCTCAAGTTCCCGGTTGATTGTTTTATTTTTTAGCCCATCTTCAACTCTCTTGGTTTTATAACTTTCAACTAGCTGAGTATCGAATTTTCTTAATGGAATATCTCCATAAAACTCTTTCAACTTTCTAACGGTGTAAGCCTCCCTTTTATAGGAACTTTCGGATTTGTTCGTTTTTACGTATCTCAAATAAATTTCCGCGAATTCGTAAAAATTTATCTTTTTTAGATAAAGAAGGTCCAGCCTATCTCTTGCCCGTTCAGCTTCCAGTTCTTTTAATATCGCTTTTGCCTTTGACTTGGAAACATCGCCGATCTTAAGCCACTTTCGCTTACCCCCTTCAGCAAAGACCGCCCAATACGTCCCGTTCTTACGCTGTAAACTCGCCATATGTCGCCTCCAAAGATTTGAAGTATTTGGACATATAGCTAGTGTCTTGGGTTAGAATATGGTTAGAAAGAAGGAAAATATGGTTGAAAAATCTTCTTAAAATACTATAACAATGAAGTTTTTCTAATTCACAATTTGCGTCCCGAACGCAACGCTCTAGCCAATCTGAGCTACACCCCGCGGTATTTAAATCTACAATATTTTGAAATTGTTGCAAGGTTATTTGAGAATAAAGTATAGGTCCTCCGATTTTCCTTTTACCGAAACCGTTAAGCAGTTCATGAGACTCCGTTTTCAGCCTTCATCCGCTTGATAATAAGAAATCGCCGGGGGGTGATGAAGCTACAAAATCTGTTATCTTATTCATAAATCTTTTACATCACTTTTAAACTTGAGTGAGACGAAACCGATGGAATTAAAAGAGCTTGGGAATACGGGTGTCATGATCCCTGAGATAGGGCTCGGGACCTGGAGGTACAGGGGCGGCATAGAGCCTCTTCGCAAGGGGATAGCGCTCGGGGCGAGCCTGATAGACACCGCCGAGGGTTACAATACTGAAGAAGTAGTCGGTAAAGCTGTCGAGGGGACGAGGGACCGTGTATTCATCGCGACGAAAGTATCGGGCAGGCATCTCGGTTACGACGACGTGCTCCGAGCCGCGGAAGAAAGCCTCTCCAGGCTCGGCACAGACTACATCGACCTCTATCAAATCCACTGGCCGAATTCATCTTACCCGATAAGGGAAACCATGCGCGCGATGGAGACCCTCGTCCAAAGGGGACTCGTGAGATTCATAGGCTTGAGTAATTTCGATCTGGACGAATTAGAGGAGGCGGAAGCGGCGCTCAGAAACACGCCCATAGCTTCGAATCAGGTCCTTTACAATCTCAACGAGAGGGGGATCGAAAGGGATTTACTCCCCTACTGTGAGAGGAACCGTATCACCGTCCTTGCATATACGCCGCTCGATGACGGCAATCTGGCCTCGAGACCGCGCTTCATGGCGTCTAAAAAAATCAGAGTCCTCGAAGACATATCCCGTGAGACGGGAAGAACGACTGCGCAGGTCGCGCTTAACTGGTGCACCTCGCGCGAAAACGTCATTGCCATTCCCAAATCGGACAGCGTGGCCAGAACTATAGAGAACTGCGGGGCTTCGGGGTGGAGCTTGTCCGCTGAACAAATAGACCTGCTCGACCGCGCTTTCTCTTAGCCCGGGATTTTTTATTCAGCGCATCCGGATTAAAAACCGAATCATCCCAAGAGCGTCAAGAAAAGAGAGAAAAAGTAACCCGTCAAAAATCCGGTACAAAAAATACATGCCCGGCTGTCTTATGATATATTTCAGGGTAATTTTCATAACGGCCCTCATAACTGCCTAAACCATTTGGAGGAATAATGCCGAACAAGAATTCGACTGCTAAAATGAACTGGGACTTAACGAGCTATTTCCCCGAGTTCGACGGTCCCGAAATGAAGGAGTTCAAGGAAAACCTCAAGAGAGACATACAGAACACAAAAGAAAGGGCCTCATCCCTTCAAGCGCTCGATAATCAAAATCAAAGAGACTGGGAAGAAATATTCCTCAGTAACGAGGACCTGGTGACGCGCTATTCCCACCTTAGTTCTTACATCGGCTGTCTGTCCTCAGCTGACGGGCTTAACGAAGAATACCTGAGGGAAGAGGCCGAAATGTCCATCGTGGGAGCCGAGTTCTCAAAACTGAAAGTGGAGCTTATGAGAGCTGTAAAAGACGCCTCAGAGGAAGACTTCGAATCGTTCACGGAACGGAAGGCGTTAAATAGCTCTAAATATTACCTCGGCAGGCTAAGACACGAATCGCAGAAAAGAATGAATACCGAGAACGAAATACTCGCGGCTGACCTCGGTGTAGACGGTATCGGCGCCTGGGGACGGCTCTACGATACGGTATCGAGCAAGCTCGAGTTCGAAATGGAGTATCCGGACGGCACGGTCAAGACTCTGCCGATCTCCCAGAGACGGTCGCTTATGGAAAAACCCGAGAGACACATAAGAAAAGCCGCCTTCGAGGGGGGAAACAGGGCATGGCGGAGAATAGAAGACACGGCAGCCGCCGCGTTAAATGCAATCGCTGGCACCCGTCTCACCCTTAACAGATACAGGGGGATAGACCATTTCCTCGACGTCGCACTTTTTCAGTCATCGATAAGCAGAAAAACGCTCGACGCAATGTTCGAGGCTATTTACTCAGAGCTCGAGCTTCCGAGAAGCATACTCCGGTTAAAGGCCGAGACTATGAACCGCGGCGGCATTGCATGGTATGACCTCGGCGCGCCTCTCGACCTCAGGACCAAGCAGAGACTGACGTGGAGCGATGCGAAGAAGATGGTTAAAAACTCGTTCTCCGCCTCTTACCCCAGGCTCGGCAAGTTCGTGGAAGGTGCTTACAGAAAGAAGTGGATCGATTGGGAGCCGCGCGATGGTAAACGTCCAGGCGGTTTCTGTACGGGGTCCCTCCTCACCAAAGAGTCCAGAATCTTCATGACGTACAACGAGACACTGGGGGACGTGCTCACGCTCGCCCATGAAGCGGGACACGCCTTTCACAGCCACGTCATGAGCGACATACGCCCATACTCGCATTTCTACCCCATGACCCTCGCCGAATCGGCGTCCACCTTCGGGGAGATGATATTGGCCGCGGGCGTCCTGGATGACCCGTCCATAAACGATGCGGAGAAAGCCCTGATGCTGGACATGGAAATCAACCACGGAGCGATATATATGATGGACATACCGGTCCGTTACGAGTTTGAAAAGGCTTTCTACGAAGAAAGACGAAAGGGCGAGGTAAGCGTCAGCAGGCTCAAAGAGCTGATGGCCGAAACCCAGCGGAGAATATTCGGCGACGTGCTGGAGGAGGGAGGGGAAGACCCCTATTTCTGGGCATCGAAGCTGCATTTCTATATAACGGGCATAACCTTCTACAACTTCCCGTATACGTTCGGCTACCTTCTGAGCCGCGGCCTGTTCTCGATGTTCAAAAGGGAAGGAAATGAATTCCTTCCGAAATACGAGGAATTCCTCAGGCTCTCGGGCTCCGACACGGCTGAGAACGTGGCAAAGAGGAGCATAGGCAGGGACCTCGAATCACCCGGTTTCTGGGTGGATTCCATAAACTCTCTGAATGAGCCGCTTACCAAACTGAAGGGGCTTCTGAAGAATCTGGCGGTTTAGTCCCCCGGGCAAGCACGTTACGTATCCACACGCCCCCAGGCCATACTCGGATTGCACAATATGAGCTTAGAAATTACCGATTACCGCGTTTGCGGAGCCGAAAGACAGATCCAATATCAGTGACGCCATAATGACAAGCATGTATACGATGGATGCGCCGAACGCCTTTCCGTAACCCGTATTCGTTAATGCGCTCCGGATCATCACGTATTCGAAATAGATGCCCGAGATGATCGCGAATACAGCATAATAATCCGAGCAGTAATTCAGGAACCAGAGCGAAAGCGAAAGTGGCAGGAGCGAGATCGAATAAAGAAGTATCATTATATTCGTGAATTTCGTGCCCAGGGCGACAGGCATGACGGGCACCCCGGCTTTTTTATAATCGAGCTTATATTTCTGGGCGAGGGCCCAGAAATGAGGGGGCTGCCAGAGCATCATGAATACGAAAAGTATTATACCGTCGACGCCGATGTGCGGGTTCACGGCGGAATATCCGACGAGTATGGGAAGCGCTCCCGGGAGCCCGCCGAGAATCGTCCCGTAAGGGGAGCTCCGTTTGAGGTAAAGTGTATAAAGCAGCGTATAGCTCAGGATCGCGGCGATTATCAGGGCGGCGTTCACCGTGTTGAGATAATAAAAGGAGATAAAAAGCGAGACCGTAATGAAGATGAGAGAGATTAGCACGGCTGTCTTTTCACCGACGACTTCAAGCGCGTCCACACGCTTGCTGAGCCTGCTCATGAGTATGTCCAGCTGCTTGTCGAGCACGTTGTTCAGTATCGCGGAGCCCGCGGCGCTCAGGAGCAGGGAAAGCACGGCCTTCACGGTCAGCCCGAGAGGCGGAATTCCGCGGTTAGCCAGAACCATTCCGGCAAAACCCGTAAACGCCACGCTCAGAATTATCCCCGGCTTCGAAAGCAGTATAGTCGAGACGACTATCTTTGCGGGCGCCCTGTCGATATGCTCGATCGTATTCATTTCACGGATTCAGTCACAAGATTCTAAAATTACGAATAACTTTCCTCCATTCCCCGGAACCAAGTATAAAGCGTAAGAGAGAGTATTAACAGGGCAAAAGACAAATGAAGGGCGGTCACGGCAAAGTAAAGCTTCGTTTGAACCACGCCGACTCCAAGCGCGATTTGAACGAGGATCAGACAGAATATTATCAATAATTCCTTACGAAAAATTTTTAGACCCTTAACCATATATGAGAACACCAGAAGCATGAGCACGGTAACAGCAATTATATAAGCCACCGCTCTGTGAACGAAGTGGTTGAGAATAATTCCCGTCAGCTGAGGAGGTATCCAGTAACCCAGACACTTGGGGAAATCGGGGCACGCGAGACCCGATCCCGAATGCCTCACATAGGCGCCGAGCACCGCCTGAATGAAGATGAGAAAACCAAGAAGGAAAAAAATTCCCTTATAACCGCTTATACTGAAATGCGGCTTCCTTTCCCTGCCGTCATAAAAAGCGATATACAGAGCCAATGAAAAAATCACAATTGCGTTTGCGAAGTGATACGTGGTAAGATCGACCGGGATTTCAAGCAGTACGACTATGCCGCCCAGGACTATCTGTATCAGAAGCAGGAGCACTATGATTACGGGGACCAATTTTACGGAGCTGCTATAGCTGCGGAACCTCTGATACGTGAGGATAATAAGGAAGACGGAGGTCACACCTCCTATGACCCTGTGCATGTACTCCATGTAAATATCCCACCTGAAAGGGGGGAGCACCGTCCCGTGACAGAGCGGCCAATCCGGACAGGCCAGTCCCGCTTTAAGACCGGCAACCAGATTACCCCAAACTAAGAGAAGAAATAGAAGAAAAAGGGTAATTTTTGCTATCATCAATTGTCCGAGCTAAGGGACAACCACCCTCGTGAATGTATCGGTAATTGTCATGGCAATCAGAAGAGCCAGCAGGCTCAGAGGGAAGAGCGCGAACACCCATGTGATCGAATCCTCAAACTTGAGATGCATGAAATATAGAGCCACTATAGTCGCTTTTATGGAAGCGATCGTCAACGCTATGACAATGTTGAGCATCCCGAAATTTATATATGAAACATAGACCGTGGTTGCGGTCAGAACCATGAGTGCGATCCACACAACGATGTAGGTCTTGTTGGTTGTTATATGATGTTCTTCAGCATGTGCATTTGTTGCCATTTCAATTTAACCTCCGTTCAGCCGATAAGATAAAGTAACGGAAATAAATATATCCATATCAAGTCCACCAGGTGCCAGTAAAGCCCTCCCACCTCCACAGGGGTACTGTATTTTGCAGAAAACTTACCTTTGAGAGTCAGGACGAATAAAGTACTGAGTATCAATAATCCTATGAAAACGTGAAGCATGTGCAGCCCGGTCATCATGAAATAAAGGGAAAAGAAAATACTCGTACTCGGGTATAAGTGGTGATGGAACTTTGCACTGTACTCGAAATATTTTACTACACCGAACCCGAGCCCGCACAGTATCGTAATCAGAATCAATATTGCAGTAGTCTTTTGTTTGCCGCGCTGAATTGCGGAAACACCCATAGCCATGGTTAAACTGCTGAATATCAGGATGCATGTGTTTATCGCACCCATCTTCTTATTCAACTCTAGATGCTGCTCGAAAAACATTTCCGGATATTTGGCGCGAAAAATTGCATAAGCCGCAAAAAGCCCTCCGAAAAGCAGTATTTCAGTCCCGAGAAAGAGCCACATGCCCAGCTTTGACGAGCTGTACTCTACAGCAGGGTCCACCTGGTGTCCGTGTGTATGTTCTGCGCTAGCGTCACCCATTTACGCCTCCGATTATTTCTTTTTTCCGTACCCGTAAGACCAATCCGTCACGTGTGGTATTTCTTCAAAATTCTCATGCGGCGGGGGTGAAGGCACCTGCCATTCTAAAGAAAGCGAACCGTAAGGGTTCTGAGGGGCCTTTTCTCCTCTTATCAGGCCGACTATGAGATTAACAGTCATTATGAATATACCGACCCCCAGTATCCATGACCCGTAAGTGGAAAGCGACATGAGGGGCTGGAATTCGGCGGGATAAGTGGCATATCTTCTCGGCATACCCTGTATTCCCAGGAAAAACTGCGGGAAGAACGTAACGTTGAAGCCGATGAATATGAAAAACCACGCGATCTTAGCGACCGTTTCGTTAAACATCCTGCCGAACCACTTGGCATACCAGAAATGAAGGCCGCCGAAGAACCCCATCACCGTTCCGCCTATCATTACATAGTGCATATGGGCGACTACAAAGTATGTGTCGTGGAGATGCACATCGGCCGCAAGCGCTCCCAGGAAAAGTCCGGTAAGCCCGCCTATGGTAAAGAGGAATATAAAGGACAGGGCGTAGAGCATGGCGGAGTGCAGCTGGATAGAGCCTTTGTAGAGAGTCGCCGTCCAGTTAAATACTTTAATAGCCGTGGGTATTGCGACAAGGAATGTCAGGAATGAGAAAATCGTCGCTGCGGTTTCGGAAATGCCGGCCACAAACATGTGGTGGGCCCATACGAGAAAGCTTATAAACGCGATACCGAGACTCGAATAAGCTATCGCTTTATAACCGAATATGGGCTTCCTTGCGAATACCGGAATAATCTCCGAAATTACGCCCATCGCGGGAATGATCATAATGTAAACCGCCGGATGGGAGTAGAACCAGAAAAAATTCTGGAACAAAACCGGATCCCCTCCTTTCGCCGGATCGAAAAATCCGACACCCAGCGTCCTCTCGGCAATCAGAAGCAAAAGCGTAATGCCGACGACCGGAGTAGCCAGGAGCTGCAAAATCGCCGTAGCGTAAGAGGCCCAGATAAAAAGCGGAAGCCTGTGCCAGGTCATACCGGGCGCTCTCATCTTGTGAATTGTGACTATGAAGTTGAGTCCCGTTAGAATCGACGAGAACCCGAGAACGAAAACTCCTAGTGTAAGTAAAACCACGTCCGTTTGGGTTTGTGCGCTGTAAGGAGTATAAAAAGTCCATCCCGTGTCCGCCGGTTTCGAAAGCGCAAGAATCATTATCAGCGTTCCCAGCAGGTAGATCCAATAACTGCCGAGGTTGAGCTTCGGAAACGCTACATCGGGAGCGCCTATCATAAGCGGTATGAGGAAATTGCCGAAGCTCGCGGCGAGTCCCGGAACGATAAAGAAGAAAACCATTATCGATCCGTGCAGCGTAAAGAGCACATTATACGTATGGGGCTGAACGAAATCAGATTGAGGCGTGAGCAGCTCGTACCTCATCAGAAGAGCGAGTACTCCAGCCAGAAGGAAGAAAAAAGAAATTGATACGAGATACATTATCCCGATGCGTTTATGGTCGGTAGAAAGAATCCAGGAGAGTATCCCCTTCTTTTCGAGGAAGGGAACATACGCATTGTGGGCAATCGTATGATTTGCCATAAAACCTAGCCTCCTTAATATCAAAACACCTATTTTAACGTCTTAATGTAAGCTATTACCCCAGTAATATCGTCATCACTCAGTATGCCCTTAAACGAAGGCATTACAGGCGGAAAACCCTTTACCATCTGTGATTGAGGCTCTAATATAGATTGCCTGATATAATTCTCATCCACATCAACTTTTGAGCCGTCCTGTAAATCCACCGTATGGCCGTATATACCCTTGAACGAGGGACCGACAATCACCGACCCGTCAATGCTGTGACAGGCATTACATCCTTTTTCCTTGTATATTTTCTGCCCGAGCTCGGCGGGCGGGAGTGACGCAACGCCCGCACCCTCCCCGGCCTTTGCCCCGTGCTCCCATATGTCGTAAGCCTCCGGACTCAGCACTATGACCTTAGCACGCATAGCAGAATGTCCCGTACCGCAGTACTCCGCGCAAAAAATATCGAATGTGCCGATCTTGGTAGGCGTAAACCACTCCTGAACGTATCTGCCGGGAACTACGTCCTGCTTCATGCGGAATGCCGGGACAAACAAGTCGTGAAGTACGTCCTCCGACTGCATGACGAGCCGCACCGGCCTGTTCTGCTGGACGTACAACTCATTAATCGTTTTCTTGCCGTTATAATAATCAAACGTCCACAGCCACTGCTTTGCCTGAACCTCTATATCCACAGCGTCCTTGGGAGGCGTCCTCATTTCCTTAAAAACGACATAACCGTATATAAAGAGCACTATCAGCAGAATGGACGGTATGACGGTCCAGATTATCTCGAGAGGCTCGTTCCCCGTTATATAGGGTGTTTCCTCGTCCTCACTTCTTCTTCTGTATTTGATGGCAAAATATACGAGAACCACCGTTATGAGTATGAAAAATACAAGCGACATCAGAGTAATCAGCAGGATTACTCCGTCCACCTTGTTTGCTAGATTCGATGCGGCCTCTGGAATCCAAGTCATTTGTCTCTTTAAACCTCCATTCTCCTATTCGGGCTCCTTCCTCTCTCTTCTCCAGAAATATGTCAACACCCCGCAAACGGACAGCAACGTAACGACTCCCGCCGCCTTGACGATGTTCAAAGCCTTGAGTGCGTATCTCTTGCCTATAGGGTCGAATTCGTAACAGAAAAGGAGAACCTTATTTATAACTTCGGAGGAACCGATTTTCCCCCTGGACGCTTCGAGCAGGGCAAGCCTGAAGTCAGTGGGGTCGTATTGAATGCCCTCTAGATATCTGGAAATTTTTCCCTCCGGGGTAAGAATAATCACACCGGAAGGATGGGCGAATTGATCACCGTCAGGTTTGAATTTAAACCCGACTGCGTCCGTCAGCTTTTTTATATCTTCCCGGTCGGAAGTTAAAAATAACCAATTCTCCTTGAGAGATTCCCCTTGCTGTACCCTCTCACGGTATCGGGCAGCCTTAGCTCCGGCCGATTCCGGGGTATCTTTGGGGTCGAAACTGACAGTCAGAATTTTAAAATCCTTTCCGAGTTCGAGTGATTTCTGCTCGTTCATGACCTGAATAAGACCGTCCGCCGTAATACTGCAAAGCCTCGGGCACCCGAAATAAGCGAGGTTCAATATTACGGGCTTACCGGGTGTGAATAAATCCTTAATTTTTACCGGCTCGTTGTTTTCATCACGGAACGTTATGTCGCCGGGCACTAGGGCACCGAGCTTTTCGTCAAACCCGATGTTTTTCACGTCCCTCGCGTCGGTTATGGCAAACGCATAATTCGCAGAGAAAATTAAAAAAATAACGGATATCCTTATTATCGCTTTCGGATTATACATATTTTCAAGCCTGATTCCCTTCACGCCCGGTTACCCAAACCCGTTACACAATACCATTTGTTTCGTCTATCAACACGTGTCAGGCGTTCAATCATAATTTGGGGTGAATACAGGATATTATAATGAAAACAAAACGGGTTATCTATCCGAAAATACCTTAACCCTAATAACCTAAAAACGTGGAAGATTTTATCTGATTATCGTATCCTGTCAAGTAAAGGCGGGGGCGCGGAGAAGGGGCCGACTTTGAAATAAACAATATTGATTTTAGAATAATCACCATGATCTCAATCACAGACATTGAAGGCATAAGGGTCGGCCACGCGTCTGATTTCGACGCGGTGACCGGATGTACGGTAATCCTATTTGATAAACCGGCGATGGGCGCAATCGATTTGAGGGGCGGAGGTACAAGCACGAGGCAGATCGATTCGCTGCTCTCGCACAATACTTTCGGCAAGATCCACGCAATCCTCCTCACCGGGGGGAGCGCCTACGGGCTCGATGCGGCGGGCGGCGTGATGAAATACCTCGAAGAAAGGAACACGGGGCTCAGCGTAGGGTACGGGATGGTAGTGCCGTCCGTGCCTACAGCCGTAATATTCGATCTCGGCATAGGGAACGGAAAGGTAAGGCCCGACGCCCGCATGGGTTACGAGGCGTGCCTCAACGCAGATTCATCGAGGGTGGAGGAGGGGAGCATTGGGGTAGGAACAGGCGCTACGATCGGCAAGCTCCTCGGCCTTGAATATGCGACCAAAGGGGGTATCGGAACGGCCGGTTACAAATTCGAAAACGGCCCAATAGTAGCGGCTCTCGTCGTCGTTAACGCATTCGGCGACGTCGTATCTCCGAAGACCGGGGAGATCCTCGCCGGCGTAAGGACGACGCCCGGCGGGAGCAGATTCGCCGGTACCGTGAACCTGTTTAAAAAAGGAGTTACTTTCAAAGAGGATAAATCTCAAAACACGACGCTGGCAGTCGTGGCAACCAATGCAAAATTCTCAAAATCCGAGCTCGGCAGGATCGCCAATATTGCCCAGACCGGGCTTGCGAGGGTAATATCCCCCGTGCATACGATAGCCGACGGGGACGTGGTGATCGCCGTATCATGCGGGGAGATTGAGGGAGACGCCAACCTCGTCGGAATAATAGCCGCAGAACTCACGGGAAACGCGATTCTGCGCGCCCTTCACCGGTCCAAAAGCCTGGGCGGGATACCGAGTCCCAGCGATATCAAGGGGGAGGAGATTACCTGAGCTCGACCGCCGGCCCCTGTATGGGGAACTTCCTCATCCTGATGCCGAGCACAACACCGATACCGATGAGCGCGGTCAGAGTCGAAGACCCGCCGTAGCTCATAAGCAAGAGCGGTACACCGGCAATCGGGAGAAGCCCTATGACCATTCCCACATTGACGACGATATGCCAGAAGTACATGGCCGCAATCCCGAAACACGTGATCACGGAAAATTTATCTTTCGCCCTGCTCGCCGTGTCGAGTATCCAGAGAATAATCATAAAATAGAGGAGCAGCGCCATGAACCCGCCCAGAAATCCCCATTCCTCCGCAAACACGGAGAAAGCGAAGTCGGTCTGCTGCGCCGGTATAAACCTCAGCTGTGTCTGCGAGCCCGACATAAACCCCTTTCCCGTGAACCTCCCGGAACCTACGGCGATCTGAGACTGTATAGCGTTATAGCCGGAATCGAGAGGGTCTTTTGAAGGCTCGAGAAACGTTTTTATCCTCTCCTTCTGGTACGGTCTAAGGAAGAAATGCCATGCGGGATAAGAAAACCCGATGACCACCGCCAGAATCAATGCGATCGATTTTTTCTCCACTCCCATAAATAAAATCATGCTCCCGGATATAAGTATTATTGTAAGGGCGGTGCCGAGGTCGGGCTGGAGCATGACGAGCGCGAGCGGCAGAGCGATGAGCACCACGGGCTTTATCAGTTCGAGCAAGCTGTACGGCATACCTTCGTAATCGTTGTCGTAGAATCTGGCTATTGCGAGTATTATCGGGATTTTTGCAAGCTCCGAAGGCTGTATTGTCGCGAAAGAGCCTATAGTGATCCAGCTTTTCGATCCTGAAACTTCCTTGCCGAACACCAGGACGGAGAGAAGGAGCAGTATAGAGAAGCCGTAAATATAAAGGGCGTACTGCTTTATGATCTTATTATTTATAAAAGAAACCACTATCATGGAAAAAATGCCGATACATACCCATACGGCCTGTTTTTTGAAATAGCCGAGCCCGGTCTGGTAAGACGCGCTGTAGAGGTTCATGAGGGAAAGCGCAGAGAACGCCAGGGTCATAAGGAAAAGAGACCACCCGAAACTCTGGAGGAGCCTCCTGTCAAACATTATCATTTGTTTTTCTCTCTTTCTTCAGATTGAAATACATCTCAATTATTTTCTTGGCTATAGGGGCGGCAACCGCTCCGCCATGTCCTCCGTGCTCAATAAGCACCGTCACGACGATTTCGGGAGCCTCGGCCGGAGCAAACGAGGTAAACCAGGCATGATCCTGGTGCGCCTTATCGTTAGTTTGTGAGTCGAGTGCGATCACTTGAGCCGTGCCTGTCTTTCCCGCAACCGTTATATTCTCGATTCTTGCTCCGTGACCTGTGCCGCCGGGCTCGTTGACAACGCCCGTCATGGCATCTCTGATGAGGGATAGTACTTCATGACTAATGGGGAGATGCGCCTTCGGCGGAACATCGTTCATTGTAGTATCCCCGTTGAATGCTACCTCTTTTATAACCAGTTTGGGAGTAAGGAGGGTTCCGTCATCCGCTATGGCGGCCGTCATCATGGCAACCTGAAGCGGAGTTACGCTTACAAAACCCTGTCCGATTGCGGTAACGGTCGTCTCGCCTTTGTACCACGGCTTTTTAAACTTCTCCAGTTTCCACTCCTTGCTTGGAGCGATTCCGGCACGTTCTTCGATTCCAATTCCGGTGAGAGACCCGAAACCGAACAACTTCATATACTTGGAGAGCCTGTCAATTCCCAGTCTATCCCCGAGTTGGTAAAAATAAACATCGCACGAATGGACTATTGCCGACCTCAAGTTCATCCAGCCGTGGCCTCCCGTTTTCCAGCACTTGTAAGTATGCGATCCCACTTTGTGAAATCCCGGACAATTCAGTAGCGTATCCGGGTTGATTATTCCCTCACTCAATGCGGCTGCGCTCGATATCATCTTAAAAACGGAGCCGGGAGCGTAAAGACCCTGTGTAGCGCGGTTCACAAGGGGGAAATTCTTGTCTTTAACAAGCTCGGACCAGGTCTTCGGGTCGATACCCTTCACAAAATCGGCCGGATCGAACGAGGGCCTGCTGGCAAGAGCGAGCACCTCCCCGTTCCTGACGTTCACCGCCACAATCGCACCGAACTCCTCACCGAGGGCGTCTTCGGCGGCCTTCTGGAGATCGATATCCACGGACAGCATGACGTCGTTGCCGGGGACGCTGTCCTTGTTGACGAGGTCTTTCTGGAAGAGGTTCGAAGTAACTTCCCTTCCCAGTGCGTCGGTAACTTTCTGAACGAACCCGTCATCCCCGCGGAGGGAATCTTCCCAGGTCTTTTCGACCCCGGTTTTTCCCACAAGACCGTTGCTGTTGAGCTCAGGGTTTGCCTGGAGCTCGTCTTCGTTCACCTTGCCTATATATCCCAGGAACGATGCGCCGAGCACTCCGTGAGGGTACTGTCTCAAATTGTTGACCTCTATGATGAGGCCCGGGAGCGACGTCCTTCGCGCCTCTATGTAAGCCAGCTGATCGCGGTCTATATCCTGCGCGACAAGGACGGATTTGAAGCGGTTCTTCTTAGATGCCTGGACTATTTTCTGCTCGATCTTGTTAGGGTCCTCGCGGAGCACCCTGGACAGGTTTACACTGAGCGAGGAGAAGTCCTCAACGTCCTTGGGCAGAACATAAATGTCAAAGGATGGTCTGTTTACTACAAGCTCGCGTCCGTACCTGTCGAGGATCCTCCCTCTCGAAGCGGGAACTCTCTCGATCCTTATCCTGTTATCGCGGGAAAAAGCCTCAAACTCGTCCCCCTTTAACACCTGTAAGAACCAGAGTCTCGATACCAGCCCCAGGAACGCTATGCCGAGAATTATAGTCGCAATTACGAGTCTATTTCTGAAATCTTGCATGTATCCTGCCCGCTGCCCAGAAAAGCGGCACGCCAACTACCGAATTTATAAGCCCCTGAGTAAGTATTTCGTTGATTGAAAGCGCAAAGCCCGCGTCACTCTTTATTCTAATTATAGTTAAAATAAAAGTCCACGTAAAAATAGTCGTTATGAATATTACGAGCCCCTGGACGATTACTTTCTTGAGATAGACATGATTGGAGCTGGTGCGTACGAGCAGGTACGCGCTCACGCGGGATATAGTAAAAGTCCCGGGGAGATTCCCCGAGAGGACATCCATCATATATCCGTTGCCCGCGGCTATGAGGAAGCTCCCTCTCGCTTCCGAATAAACGGCGAGAAAAACTATAAAGATCAAATTCAGATCGGGAAACAGGAACCCGACTTTTCTCGGTGACAGGATCGTCGACTGCACCGTAATAAGAACGATCGAGACAACAAGCAAAGAGATGTACGTAATAGTCTTATTCATTTAAAACCATATTGTTTACGGGTTTTTGTATTATTACTACCTCCTCAAGCGAGTTAAGATCGACGTGCGGAGAAATCCCGGCGCTGATGAAACTCCCGCTTGCGCTTATACCGGTAACGGTCCCGATTATAACCCCTTTAGGGAAAAAACCGTCTTTCCCGGACGAGATGACCTTGTCCCCGACGCTGACATCGGATTTGTTTTCGATATATTCCATCTCACAGCCGTTCCCGACCCCCTTTACAATGCCTCTCGCGCGGGTCCTGTGGATGTAAGCGTCTACGGCGCTCACTGGGTCCGTGATCAAAAGCACTTCCGAGCTCTTATCGCCCGTAAGCAGGATCCTCCCGACGATCCCGTCGTAAGAGGCTACGGGCATCCCCTCGGTTATCCCGTCCGTACTGCCCTTGTCGACTATGACGACCTGAGAGCGCAGCATGGAGGGACTTGCCCCTATCACGTTCGCGGATACCACAGGGTAAACAGATTCATCTTTGAACTGCAAAAGTTTTTTTAGTCTCGAGTTCTGCGCCTTGATTTCGGCAAGCTCGAACTTTTCCTGACGAAGGCTGTTAAGCTCTTCCCGGAGACTCTTATTCTCCTCTTTCACATGCACGAGGTCGATATAATCCCGCCATGTGCCTACGACCTTCTCCGTGATCGTAAAAACGAATTTCTGGGGGTAATAAGTCAGGGTCAGGACGAATTTAGATACCGGGTTCTTGCTGTTCCTTTCCCTGAGATCGAGCGAAAAAAGCTGTATCGCGATAAAGAAGAGAATCAGGATGACAATTATGGTGCGACGCTTGAAGAAGCCCATGTGTATATCATATCAGTAAAAGGACCGTAATACACCGACATAGTAACCGCTTTTCAGGAATAGCCTATGCTTACTTCTCTCAGCAAGTCGAGTTCCTCTAGCGCCTTCCCCGAGCCGTAAACAACGCATGTTAACGGATCCTCCGCCCGGGTTACGGGCAGCCCCGTTTCTTCCTTGATCAGCTGATCAAGGTTCCCGAGTAAAGCGCCTCCGCCCGTAAGCATGATACCGCTGTCGACTATATCTGCGGCAAGCTCCGGAGGTGTTCTTTCAAGTGTCTGTTTTATAGCCTCTATTATCAAGCTAACAGGCTCGGTCAGGGCCTCTTTAACTTCTTCAGACGTAATCTCTATCGTGCGCGGAATACCGGCCCGCAAATCCCTGCCCTTCACGTTCATGGAGCCTATATCCCCGTTCCCCAATACCTTACCGAGCTTCTTCTTTACGTCTTCCGCGGTCCTTTCGCCGATAAGCATATTGTAGTTTCTTTTAACGTACTGGAGTATCGCCTCATCGAGCTTATCGCCTCCGACCTTGATCGATTTGCTGACCACGATACCGGCAAGCGAAATCACCGCAACTCCCGTCGTGCCACCGCCTATGTCAACCACCATGTTCCCGGTGGGCTCGGTCACAGGCATTCCCGCCCCTATTGCAGCGGACATGGTCTCCTCGATCAGATAGACCTCTCTGGCCCCGGCGGCTTCCGCCGATTCCCTCACAGCCCTTTTCTCAACCTCGGTGATTCCGATCGGAACGGATACGATGATCCTCGGCCTGACGAAACTTTTCCTGTTATTGTGGGTCTTACGGATGAAATATTCAAGCATTTTCTGAGCTACGTCGAAGTCCGCTATCACGCCGTCCTTGAGAGGCCTGATCGCCTTGATGGAACCGGGAGTCCTCCCGACCATATCCTTCGCCTCCTTACCGACTGCCAGTATCTTTTTTATACCCCTGGAGTCCTCCTGCACGGCGACGACGGAAGGTTCGTTTGCTACAATCCCTTTCCCCCTTACATAGACCAAAGTATTTGCCGTTCCCAAATCGACGGCGAGGTCATTCGAGAACCAACCCAAAATAGTATCGAATATCATTTCCGAGACCCTCCTACCCAAATTATAGAACAGAAATTAATAAAATGTTAATAGTGATTTATAAAAGATTCCCAACCCTGTTTATTAACTAGCTTTTAACCCGAAAGAAAACACCCGACTGATACTATAATAGAGAGGGAGATAAAATCAAGGATTAGAGTGAGTAATTTGACAATTATTCCATATTTCGACTGATCGAGCCCCTTGTGAACGGCAGGGGGGAGACCTCCGCCTGCTCCTCTGCCCCGTCGCTGAACCGAATTTGAACCCCCGTGCCGGGCTCTATGAATTCCCTTCTTATGTACCCGAGCGCTATGGGCCTTCCCAGTGCTGGGGACAAAGCCCCGCACGTGACGCGGCCTATCTTTTTTTCCCCTTGAATCACCTCGTCATCCTTATCGGGAGTCCTCTCCCCGCTCAAAACCAAACCCGCAAGATGCCAGTTAACATGACCCCTCCACTTTATTCTGGCTATAACCTCCTGACCGACGTAGCATCCCTTTTCGAAATTGAGCGCGTTCCAGAGTCCCGCCTCTATCGGAATCGTATCTTCATCCATGTCAATTCCGTATGCAGGTATACCGGCTTCAATTCTGAGCATTTCTAGGGCCCCGGAGCCGACAGGTCTTATCCCGTACTCCTTTCCTTTCTCCGCCAACAGTTCCCAAATAGACGAGAGCAGACCTGCCTCGACGTAAACATCATAACCTTCCTCTCCCGTCCTGCCGGCTTTTACAACCATGATCTCCGTCCCGTCCACAGTCCGCCTCGCATGCTCGTATTCGTTCAGCAAAGGATTCTCTATACCGATAATGTCGGCAAGAAGACGCGGCGCATCAGGACCCTGTATGGATATGAGACCGAGGCTCTCGGTCAAATCGTCTATGCTCGCCTTGTAAGAGAGCCTGAATTTTTTAAGGAGCTCCCCCACCTTGATGTTGAGTCCGGGCTCGAGGTCCAGTAACACGGATTCCTTTTCACGGTAAACCCTCATATCGGAAATCATCCTGCCCTTTACGGTGAGAACCGCGGCGTACATCCCCCTACCTTCCCCGAGCTTCATGACGTCGTTCGTGAGCATGCCCTGAAGAAATTTCAGATGCTCCTTACCTCCGAGACAGAGCTTCCCGCGGTCAGACAAATCCGCCAGACCGACGCGCTTTCTTACCGCTTCATACTCAGCCCGCGTGTCACCGTAGGTATACGGCACGAGCCATTCTCCTCTCTCGCGAAAGACCGCGCCTAACGACTCGTGTACATCATGTAACGGCAATCTATTGATACTCATACGATCCCTTTATGCCCCTTGGAATTACCGTGCGACATAATTATTCTACCAGAAGCATCGAGCAGCCCGGTGAAAGCCCCGTTTGAATCCTATGCCTGTCCCCCGCTATCTAAAATAAATCGGAACTTTGCATGCGTAAGCTTAACTTGAAAATCCGCTTCCGAGATGTAGTATAAAGCGGAGTTTACAGAATAAGCATATATATCGGGAGTGAAAATGACTGACACAAAGGACGTAAAAGGCAGGCACAAGGTCGTCATAATGGGCTCGGGCCCGGCGGGACTGACAGCCGCTCTCTATACAGCCAGGGCAAACCTTGAACCGGTTGTATTCGAGGGGAAGGAAGCAGGCGGCCAGCTGACATTGACGACAGAGGTGGAAAATTTCCCCGGTTTCCCGGATGGGATAATGGGGCCCGCGCTTATGGATTCGATGAGGAAGCAGGCCGAGAGATTCGGGGCAAAGTGCGTGCTAAGCACCATTACCTCGGTCGATTTCTCGAAGAGGCCTTTTAAGATCACCGCCGGAGATACCGTCCTCGAAGCGGATTCCTTTATTATCGCATCCGGAGCCTCAGCGAAGATGCTGGGTATAGAATCGGAGAAGCTCCTTCTCGGGCACGGTGTATCGACATGCGCCACGTGCGACGGGTTCTTCTTCAAGGGTAAGGAACTCGTAGTCGTAGGCGGCGGGGACAGCGCTCTCGAGGAAGCCACGTTCCTCACGAAGTTCGCGTCGAAGGTGGACATCGTGCACAGGAGAGAACAGCTGCGGGCATCGAAAATACTGCAGGACAGGGCGCAAAAAAATCCGAAGGTAGGTTTCATCTGGAATTCAGAGGTGGAAGAAATATTGGGTGACAGGGAGGGCGGCGTAAGAGGGGTCAGGCTCAGGAACACGAAGACAGGCGAGGTTTCCGAAAAAGGGATTCAGGGCATTTTTATCGCGATAGGGCATAACCCGAACACGGCGCTCTTCAAGGGAAAGCTCGAAATGGACGGACTCGGATACTTAATTACAAAGAACGGAAGCACCGAGACGAGCATCCCCGGAGTATTCGCTGCGGGTGACGTGAGGGACAACAAATACAGGCAGGCCATCACCGCAGCGGGGTCGGGGTGTATGGCGGCAATCGACGCCGAGAGATTTCTCGAAGAACACGCCGAGCACGCATGAGATTGTATTCATCAACCTCCGCCTGATTCCATTCTTTCCACAATCAGATTACTCCTTCCGGGCACTGCGGCAAGAGCGTATATTGATACCAGGAGCCGAATACACCGGAGCGTCATGATGAACTTGCTCTTCGGAGCGGATCAGGAGAGGAAGCGCGAACGTACGTTAAATACGAAGAGGCTGATCGTATGGAGCGGTTTGATGCTTACGGGTCTCTTCCTCATATTGTCCTTCCTCTCGGATTATTTCTCTGAGGAGACACAGCTCATAGACAGGCCCGTGCTCCTGCTTGTCCTGATACTCACTTTCTCGGGCGCTCTTTACATATTTACCGTTTCCAGAGCGCTCAAGTCGGTTAACGCCGGCACAATGCTGGGCTTTGTCTTATTTATCGGCCTCGCGCTCAGGGTAGTGATGTTTTTCTCAACCCCGATACTCGAAGACGATTATTTCAGATACCTATGGGACGGGGCAGTGACCGCGAACGGCATAAACCCCTACAAGTATTCGCCGGAAGAAGTTATTCAAAACCGAGCTGTCCCCGAGGAACTAAGCAGGCTCGCTTATAACTCAGGCGATATAATACACCGCATCAACCACCCCCGCATACGCACTATATACCCTCCGGTCACCCAGGCGCTCTTTGCACTCTCATACCTCATAAAGCCGTGGAGCCTCTTACCGTGGAGAGCGATACTGCTCGTTTTCGACATCGCGACACTAGCTCTCATCCTGTATTCCCTCAACCTCATGCGGCTGCCCCTGATCTACTCTATGATTTACTGGTGGAATCCCCTCCTCGTCAAGGAAATATATAACTCCGGCCATCTGGACGTCCTTGTCCTTCCTTTCGCATTTGGAGGTTTGCTGCTCGCGTTGAGAGCTAAGTACTTGGGTTCTCTCACGAGCCTTGCGGCGGGCATCGGCATAAAGCTCTGGCCCGCATTCCTGATACCCCTTGTCTTGCGCCCCATAGCTTCAAACCCCGGAAGGATACTGCGCGCGCTGATCCTGTTGATACCCCTCCTGTGCGTCCTCTTCCTGCCGCTATATCTCTCGGGGCCCGACCAGTCTTCAGGCCTCATCGCTTACGGCAGGAGCTGGGAAAACAACGATTCGATTTTCCGCATTTTAATTTTCATCTCGGATTTCTCTCTCGGCACTCTCGGATTCCAAACGTATAACAAGTACGCTCTGGCGCGTGTGATCGCAGCCTCTCTTACGGTTCTATGGGTTGCGTATACGACGTACAGGAAGCCCACCGAAAGCGACCTCTTCAAAAAAAGCCTATTCATAATCGCATTCGTGTTCCTCGTCAGCCCGACCGAGTTCCCGTGGTACTACGTGTGGCTCCTCCCCTTTTTAACCCTTCAGCCGAGATTCCCGCTCCTCATGCTCACGGCGTTACTCCCGCTCTACTATCTGAGGTATTATTTCGAGCCTCGGGGAGAATCGAGAGTATTCAGTGATGTAATCGTGTGGCTCGAATTCGCACCTGTCTGGATACTGCTGTTTCTCGAATGGAAGACGGGGAGAAGAGAGTTTATCGGGAGCAGGTTCTTGTGAGAAGGCTCCGCAGCTCGGGAATGACCTTCTCCGCAGCCTGCCTGCCCGTCTCGATTATTGATTCGCCCCGATGGAAATCGAGGACTTTAATATCGGAGAGCGGAGGGTCAATGACGATGTCCGGGGGATTGTCCCTGAAATTATATTCAGTAAGCCTCCTCTGAGCGACGATAGAACTCCTCTGTATGATATCGACGAGGGATACGGCGATTTCCCTTTCCCTATCCTTCACCTCGATCAGATCCTCCATGTAGAACTTCTCGGCCAGGGAGCGGATATAGTCAACGAACACCGGCCTGGTCCTCGCGCCGCTCATCGGGGACAGATTGCTCAGGAGATCGACCGCCACGACAACGCCGGCGCCGAGACGCCTGAGAGCGTTCACCGGTACCGGCTCCAGGACACCGCCGTCTACGAGTATCTTATCCCCGTCTATCACGGGCTTGAACAAACCCGGAATAGACATGCTGGCGTGTACGGCTCTGTAAAGATTCCCGCGCGTAAAAGTAACAACCTCAGCTTTATTCAGGTCGACCGCGAGCGCAGCGAAGGGTTTCCCTAAATCTTCTATATTTTCCACATGAACGATATCGTTCAACAGGCGCTCTATATAATTCCCGCTGAAAAGACCCTTCCGGGGCCAGGTGGGGCCGAGCAGAAAGGGGAGGTCCTTTACTCCGTACCGTCTCGAGATGCGCTCGAGCTCGGGGAGCTTCCCCGAAGCATATACCGCGCCTACGAGCGCGCCTATGCTGGTGCCGGCGACGACGTCGAAATCAATGCCTGCTTCCCCGAGAGCCCTGAGCACGCCTATATGCGCAAACCCTTTTGCCCCTCCCCCTCCTAGCGCGATCCCGATTTTCATCACTTATCCCGCGTAAATTTATTCCGCCTGCGTGCCGGTTGAGAAATCATGCCCACTCACTACGAGCTCAGAAACTTCTTTATATAATCGGTCAGCTTAACGTATTCGAGGAGAAAAGAATCATGGCCGTAAGGAGAGTCGATCTCGTAATAGGAGGTTTTTATCTTATTGTCCTCCAAAGCTTTGACAACCTCAATCGACTGGTACGTGGGAAAGAGCCAGTCGGACGTGAACGAGGCGACGAGCGCTTTTCCGCATTTCATCCTCATGAACGACTCTTCGAGACCGCCGCAACCCTCCGCGGGGTCGTAGATGTCTATCGCGCGCATGATGTAGATGTAGCTGTTGGCGTCGAACCTTTCCACGAACCTCGCCCCCTGATACTCGAGATAGTCCTCTATATCGAAGTTGCTGTCGAGCCTCGTCTTCATTGACACCGGGTCGGGGTGATTCCTTCCGAACTTCTCCCAGAGCCACCCGTGGCTCAGATACGTAATATGGCCTATCATTCTCGCGATAGCGAGCCCCTTGTCGGGCGGCGCTCCACCGTAATAATCTCCCCCATTCCAGTTGGGGTCATCCATGATAGCGCGAATGCCCACCTTATGGATGGCGATCGACTGCGGATTCGATACGGCTCCCGAAGCGACGAGGATTATCGAATCGACCATATCGGGGAATTGCAATGCCCATTCTATGGCCTGCATACCTCCCATCGAGCCCCCGACGACCGTTTTGAGGCGTTTTATTCCCAGATGATCGGTCAGCGCTTTTTGCACCTTCACCATGTCCCTGATCGTTACGAGCGGGAAAGAAAGACCGTACGGTTTTCCCGTTTCCGGATTGACGGAAGAAGGCCCGGTGGTCCCGTAGCAGCTGCCGAGTATGTTCGAGCAGACGACGAAGTACTTATCCGTGTCGAACGCCCGGCCCGGCCCTATCATTACGTCCCACCACCCGGGGTATTTGTCGAGGGGGCTGTTTTTCCCGGCGGCGTGGGCGCTCGCGGTGAGTGCATGCTCTACGAGAATCACGTTATCGCGCGCAGCGTTGAGATTCCCGTATGTTTCGTATGCGACTGTGATCGGTCCGAGCTCCCTGCCGTTATCCATGACGAACCTGTCCGGCGGACGGGCGAATGTGAAGTATTGAGTCTCGACCAACCCGACGGACCCGTCATCCAGTATAACGACGGGGGATTCTCCGAACTCTCTCAGGGTCATGCCTTTGCCTTCTGTGATTTCTGAAGCGCCTGATCGATATCCCAGATTATGTCGTCGAGAGTTTCGAGACCGACGGAGATACGGACCATCTCGGGGTTGACACCCGCGAGCTCCTGCTCCTTTTCGCCGAGCTGGCGGTGCGTGGTCGACGCCGGATGAATTATGAGTGACTTCGCGTCGCCGACGTTGGCGAGGTGGCTCAGCAGCTCGAGGCTTTCTATGAACCTTATTCCCGCTTCCTTTCCGCCTTTGATTCCGAACGTGAAGATAGAGCCCGCGCCCTTGGGGAGATATTTCTTCGCAAGCCCGTAATAAGGGCTGTCCGGAAGCCCCGGATAGTTTACCCACGTGACGGCGGGATGCTCTTTCAGGAATTTCGCAACGGCAACGGCGTTCGAGCAGTGCCTCTCCATCCTGAGGTTGAGCGTCTCGAGCCCCTGAAGGAAGAGGAACGCGTTAAATGGGCTGAGCGTCGGGCCGAACGTCCTCAGTATCTCGCACCTCGCCTTCATCGTATATCCGAAATCCCCGAACGTCTCATAGAACCTGACGCCGTGATACCCCTTCGAAGGCTCCATCATTCCGGGAAAGTTCCCGTTATCCCAGGGAAACCTGCCGGATTCGATAAGCACGCCCCCTATGGAGGTGCCGTGACCGCAAATGAACTTCGTCGCCGAGTGCACTATGATGTCCGCGCCGAAATCTATCGGCCTGCAGAGGTAGGGTGTTGCGAATGTGTTGTCAACGATTAGAGGAAGTCCCGCTTCGTGCGCGATTTTAGAAACGGCTTCTATGTCGAGCACGTTTCCGAGGGGGTTGCTTATAGTCTCGGCGAAAAGAGCCTTAGTGTTTTTCTTTATTGCCTTTCTGAAATTCTCCGGGTCGTCCGGGTTAACGAAACTCACGTCTATACCGAGGTCCCTGAAATTGACGTCGAACTGCGTGTATGTGCCGCCGTAAAGGGTGCTCGACGATACCATACCGTCGCCAGATTTCAGTATCGTGAGTATGGCGACCATCTGAGCAGCCATCCCGGAAGCGACACCGACCGCAGCCCTCCCTCCCTCGAGTGCTGCCATCCTCTCCTCGAACACCGCGTTCGTGGGGTTCATTATTCGGGTGTATATGTTTCCGAACGTCTGGAGATTAAAGAGGCTCGCCGCGTGATCGGCGCTGTCGAATACGTAAGCGGTAGTCTGGTATATGGGAACGGCGCGCGACCCGGTTGCCGGGTCTGGAAGCTGCCCCGCGTGCAGGCACAATGTTTCGAATCCGAATTTCCTGTCAGCCATCTTTATTCCTCCCTGAAAATTTGAGCCGTGAAGGCACTAAGCACTAAGAAAAAAATGAATGTGTGTTTTCTTCGTGTCCTAGTGTCTTTGTGGCTGATCTTTTAGGGCACCCACTTTGATCTCTTTGAAGAAATAAGCCCCCTGTTCACGCCAAGAAAATTAATCCCTCCGAAAAGCCGCCCGTGCTCTATCTTCATGCACCTGTTCATGACGACCTCGAGTCCCGCTTCCCTCGCTCGCTTCGCCGCCTCTTCGTTTATGATTCCGAGCTGCATCCATACGACCTTCGCCCCTATCTTAATCGCGTCCTCGACTATCGGCGGGACGTCCTCCGACTTCCTGAATATATCGACGACATCCACTTTTTCCGGGATATCCAGGAGACTTGCGTAACATTTCTCACCTAAAATCTCTTTATGCCCGGGGTTCACCGGGATTATCCTGTAGCCGTGGTCCTGAAGGTATTTCGCCGCGAAGTAGCTCGGCCGGTGCCATTTGTCCGATAGTCCCACGACCGCTATGGTTTTATTTTCCATCAATATCCGTCGCAGAGTCTGTATGTCTTCCATAACCGTCTCCTCTTCCTGACTAATTTACACTAGATAGCAGATTGATTACAAGACAATAGAGTTCTATAATTACTTCTCATTTTCGAGATTCTAACCCCTGACATTGTTGACACCCCATACGCGATTCCATATTCTTGATTCAAGTATGGAAGCCGTGAATAAAGAGTACCGGATTAAGAGACCATTGCTGCCCCCGGGACCGAAAGGGCTGCCGTATATCGGCTCGCTTATCGACTACTTCAGAGACCCCCTCGGGTTCCTCACAAGAATCTCTCGGGAGTACGGGGACATAGTCTATTACACTGTAGGCTCGCGGAGGGTTTACCTCTTAAATAACCCCGACCACATAAAAGACGTCCTCGTGACGCATAACCGCAATTTCACGAAGAGCCGCGCGCTCGACCGCGCGAGGATCGTACTCGGAGAGGGGCTCCTCACGAACGAAGGGGAGTCGCACCTGAGACAGAGAAGAATCATTCAGCCAGTGTTCCATCACAAGAGGATTAAAACATACGGTCATGTGATGGCGGACTACGGCTCACGCGCGGGCCGGGACTGGCAGAGCGGAGAAACAGTCGATATACACACGGAAATGACTAAGCTCACGCTCGCGGTCGTGAGCAAAACGATCTTCGACGCGGACGTGGAATCGGAATCAGACGAGATCGTAAAATCCCTGGCCGACCTTGTGGGCCTGTTCACCCGGTTTGTTTTTCCATTCTCGGAAATCCTCGACTATCTGCCCCTCCCCGGAAACAAAAGGGGTATTGAAGCAATAAAACGCCTCGACACCATCATCTACAGACTCATAGAAGAAAGACGGTCCGACATGGGAGCCAAAGACGACCTGCTTACGATGCTTCTCGAAGCCCAGGACGAAGAAGGGGACGGCAAGGGTATGAGCGACCGCCAGGTGAGGGACGAGGCAATTACTCTCTTCCTCGCCGGGCAGGAAACGATGGCCAACACACTCACTTGGACATGGTACCTGTTATCTCAGAACCCTGAAGCGGAAAAGAAGCTGCACGAGGAGATAGATACGGTCCTGGGCGGACGCCCGCCGTCGGTTGACGACCTCGGCAGGCTCCCATACACGCATAATGTCTTCAAGGAAACGCTCAGGCTCTATCCGGCGGCGTGGACACTCGCGCGGCGCGTAATAAACGATTATCAGGTCGGGGGTTACACAGTTCCCTCGGGGACGGATATTTTCATGAGCCAGTACGTCATGCACCGCGACCCGCGCTTTTATCCCGACCCGCTTAAATACGACCCCGACAGGTGGGGCGCGGAGGACGATTCGTCCCTGCCCAAATTCGCCTATTTCCCTTTCGGCGGGGGACCGAGGCGCTGTATCGGTGAGCCGTTCGCCTGGATGGAGGGTGTGCTGCTCATCGCCGCCATAGCCTCCCGATGGAAGATGCGCCTCGCTCCGAATCACAAGGTCGAGCCAGACCCTCTAATCACAATCCGCCCCAAATACGGGATGAAGATGATGGTCGAAAAGCGTTGACTTCTATTTCCTAAGTTGATTCATATACTTGAAGTACGCGATCAGATTATCCAGGTCCTGATCTGTTAAATCCGGATGGTCGGGCATCTGTGTATAGCGGTATACGGACGGGTGACTGATGAACTCCTTTATCATTTGCTCGGGCCGGTAAGTCACGATACTTTGAGGAGCGTTCAGGTCGGGACCCACCTTCCCGCCCTGCTGATTCATCGAATGACACCTCACGCACCTGCCCTTGAATATCTCGTATCCTTTATATGCGGGAGAATCCTTCGCCCCCCCTCTCGGATAGACGAGCGGGTACTGGTCCTGAAAGCGCATGATATTTATAGAAGCTATCTGCCAGGGCCAGGGGTATTCTTTTTCGGGAGTCTGCTCTTTCCCCGTCCAGACGAGATAGAAAGGGCCGGGATTCGCCCCCATCCTGCCGACGGGCTCCCAGTCATCGGAACCGAGATCGGCGAATACTATATACCCTCCCGCCTCCTTCATCTTCGGAAGAGACGACACGCTCTCATAACCGTCAAGCGCGGTGAACGCTATATCCGTGAAATCGGGGCTGTCTAATTTATCTCCTAAGCCGAGCCTGAGCACGTCTTCGACCTTGAACCCCTCGTACCTCTTTACCTTCTTGTACTCCGTATCATAAAGCTCGATACGGTATGTTTTTAGCTTGGACTCGAGGCCCTCAAGAGTTATTTCCTTGACGACCTTGCCCGACACGAGAAATTTCAAACCGGGATTATTTTCCGCGGGATGCGAATCCTTAACGAAACTCAAAAATAAAAAGAGACATGCGCATATGCAAAATATCTGAAAACATAATCCCTTTCCGACCGGTTTTCTCAAATTCCCCCCATACGAGGCTCTTATCTCACTACGACTTCGACCTTGTCCCTGCTTTCGACCTTGTACGTGATACTGTCCGACCGTCCGGAAGAATCAACGACTGCCAGATGATGAGTCCCAGCCTCGAGGGGGATAAATGTTTTCTTATAAGGCCGCGTCGTGGTCACGAGCTTCCCGTCCTGGTACCAGTAAAGCATATCCACTTCTTCGCTTACCCCGGCGATGAGCTCGACCCTCTGATATTCGGCAGGGCATGCCCTTTAAGACACGGTAAGGGGTCGCTTTATCGGGAGACAAAATTCTGGGCGGGCGCTCCGAAGACACGTCATTACAATAAGGACTGAGCGGCGGGACACCGTCAACCGGCTTCCCGTCCGCCATCCACCAGGCGACGAGCTCGGGCGGATAAGTGGTGATAACGCGCGGTTCGTGGGGGCGCTCTCCGATACAGTCGCCGAGGAGCAAATCACCCGTTTCGGAATCGACGAAGATCCTTCTCGAATAATTGTCCCTGGGTATCCGGGACACGCCTTTTATATACGTGACCTTGTCCCTTTCACCGCAGTAGGGCGTGGGCAGCAGATGGCTCTCCCTGCATACCTCGATCGTGCCCAGGTTGAGCCCTTCGGGCCTCACGATCCTCGCTCCGTCTCCCTCGATACCGCGGAACAGGTCGAAGAGAATGGGCGCGGCGTGCTCGGAGCCCGAGATGCCTTTCTGCCCTCTCCCGTCCGGGTTACCCACCCAGACGCCTATCGTGTATTTGCTCGAGTATCCGAGAGACCAGGCGTCCCTGTGGCCGTAGGACGTGCCCGTCTTCCAGGCTACTTCGGGGACGTCTTCGGTAAGTGCCCATGTGTTTGCGGGCATATCGGGGCGCTTGAGCCCCGTAAGTATTTCAGTAATGAGATAAGAAGCCTCACGCGACAAGAGCCTCGTATCGGCCTTATCCTGCCCTCTGTCTTCCGAAACGTTCACCTGACCGTGCTCCCCTCCATTTGCGAGCGTCGTATAAAGGTTGACGAGGTCAAGGAGCCTCACCTCTCCTGCCCCGAGTATGAGGGGGAGCCCGTATTTCTCGGACGGCCTGTCGAGAGTGGAAAGCCCGCCTTTTAACAGGAGGTTGTGAAAGTCCTTGAGACCCACCTGCGATAGGAGCCTCACGGCGGGGGCGTTAAGCGATAGTATCAGGGCGTTCTCGAGCGTGATCCTGCCCCTGTATTTGCTGTCGTAATTCTCTGCGACGTAGCCTGAGAAGTCGGTCGGTATGTCGAGCACGTACGTCTCGGGTATCACGATCCCCTCGTCTAAAGCCATCGCATAGAGAAACGGTTTCAATGCGGAGCCGGGGGAGCGTCTCGCGAGGGCATAATTGACCTGCCCGGAATGCGCTTTGTCGAAATAATCGGCGGAGCCCACCATCGCCCTCAGCTTTCTCGTGCCGTTCTCAATAACGACGATCGCCAGGTTGTCTATACCGTCGTTCTTCAATAACCCTATGTGTCTTCTCGCGACCTCTTCCGCGACCTTCTGAATGGAGGTATCGAGCGTGGTTTTCAAGCTGCCGCCTTCCGAGATGTCGTGATATACGAATTCAGAAAAATGCGGCGCGACGAAGGGCTGGGGCTTCCTGCTCCGCGGGACTGGTTCTTCCGTTCCGGCCTTTGCGTCGCCGGCAGTAAAAACCCCTCTCCCGGCAAGCTGGCGTAAAACCTTATCCCTTTCGCCCTTAGACGCTTTAGGGTTGCGTGTCGGATCATATGCGGCGGGCGAACGGGGAAGCGCGGTGAGTAATGCTATCTCCCCAGGTGTGAGCGCCCGCGGGCTTTTGCCGAAGTAAAAATAGGACGCGGCCCCCACCCCTTCGATATTGCCGCCGTAGGGGGCTATGTTGAGATAGATTTCGAGAAGCTCGTCGTCATCGAACATGCGCTTTAACTGCAGGGCGCGGAACGCCTCGACCGCTTTGGAAAATATTGTCCTCGATTTAGGCTCCGACATGCGCGCAATCTGCATCGGTATGGTGGATGCGCCCGAGACGACCCTGCCCTCTTTTATATTAGTGTAAAAAGCCCTCGCCAGAGCGAACGGGTTCACCCCCGGATGAATGTGAAACCACCTGTCTTCGGACGCAATGACAGCTTCCACGAGCTTAGGCGAAACGTCCGCGAGCTTCACGGGGAAGCGCCAGCGCTTGTCCTCGGGCAGAAAGAATCTCAGGGGCCTGCCGTTTCTGTCCGTGATTACCGCAGTCGGGTCTCTCTTAAGCGATTCGACGGGGAACGGGAATAGATAATCCAGTACGAAAAAAAGCAGGAATACATTTAGAACGAATGTAACCGATGCGAGAATAAATACCGCCGCCGTCTTTTTAAATGGTGTGAAAATTCCCGGTATTTTTCTAAGCAGCTCCATGTACGCCTCTGTTACTATGAAGAGAGACCTGTTTATTGCCTCAATTTAACGACGAGCGGGTCCTCTAGCTTCCCGGTGAATCTTACATTGGGCGAGTACATGGCCTCCGCCTGAACGGGCGGTACCGTAAACGTCCCCGGATTGACGACCCGAAGAAGCGCGTAGTAGTTATACCACTTGGCGTCCGGAAGGTCAGTGAATATCAATATACGGTCGTCGCGTATGTCCATGTATGCGGGCTCGACACTATCCCCCGTCGCCCATGAGAGCGTCTCGGTCGTCTTTAACCTCGGGTTTTCGACCTCGAACCCAGATGGCAGGAGATTTTCGATTACGACGTTTTGAAGAGGGCCCGATGAGCTCTGCATCTTGGTCCTGACCACGATCAGGTCGCCCTGAACTATGTTGGCCGGATCGACAGGAGCGCCGTCCCTCGTCAGGAATTCCCTCTGCACGAGGAGACCGTCCTGAGCGGGCTGAAACCCTTTACGCGTCGGGAAACCGCTTGTGAGCGTGGAATAAAAGGCGCTCCCTTCCTTGTATCCCTCGTCCATCTTGATCCTGATCGGCTTATCGCCCGCGATGTCCGTGAGGCTAAGTGTCTCTTCGCTGCTGAACGTCGCCTTCTCTTCGTCCCCTACATAGACCTTTCCCGTGTAGGGCGGGGCCTCGCTCTGCCTCTTGACGAACTGTCCTATAGCTAGGAGCGCGAAAGAGCTCTCCTGGGTCGTCCACCATTCGTTGAGCTCGGCGTCCCTCGAAAGCCGCTCTACCAGGGCAGGGACCCTCGGGTCATCAGGGTTCACATCCAGTATAGCGAGAAGGAGTATAGCGCGGTTCCTGATCGTGGAGTTAAAGTTCCCGCCCGTCTGCCTTGCGACTTCTTCAACGTCGTTAAGACCCTTGAGAAGCTCCTCGAGCGCCGCCGCATTGCCTGAGGCGGCGTACGCCCCGCCGAGGAGCGCTCTCGATTCCACGGTCAGCTCGTCCTTATGACGGTCCCTTATGAAATCCATAGTGCTCAAATCGGGTTTCCCGTCGCGGCTCAGGACATAGAGCCCATAAACCGCGCGCTCGAGCTCCCCGGTGCTGTAATCGGGCTTTGCCTTCACGATATTCCTCACATACTCGATCGCCCCCGAGTAAAGGGAATCGTCGACGAAGTAGCCGGCTTTGCGTGCCTCGACGAGGAAATGCGCAGCGTATATGCTCGCCCACGGCTCAGCATCCACGCCGCCCGGCCAAAGGGAAAAACCACCCCCCTCCACCTGCATAGTGCCCATCTGTCTTATCCCCTCCTGCACCATGGCTGCGGGGTCGGCCTTCTTAAACACATCCGGGTCGACTTGCTTGGCTATGTCCGATAGATATATCAGAGGGAAAACGCGGGAAGTCACCTGCTCCAGGCATCCGTACGGGTACTGGAGCAGGTATTCGAGCTTGCCTGAGAACTGAATGAGCGGAATCTTGCTTATATAGAGATCCCTCTTTATGGTCCCCGTACGGTAGGAGTCGACATTCTCTATGGGCAGCTCTGTGTCCGCTGTTTTTAAGCTGCCCAACTTCTCCTCCCTCCTAATGGGCAGATCGGGGAGTATGGATACGTCGATATCAGAGCTCGTGGATTCTCCATTTCCGGACGCGGTGGTTTTGATTGCGAGCGCACCCGTCTCGTCGACTGTATCTATAACGAAGTAAACCGTTTTCTCTCCGCCGTTCGGAATCTCGACCTCCATTTTAGCTTCCTTTGCGGTACTCGGAGTTTTCTGCTTGTCCGAGCCGCCTTTCATTTCACTGACGGATGCGGGTCCCTCTATGACCGTATCGACTGTTATTGTTCCGTCCTTTTTCGTATCGTTTCTGACGGAGACCGGTATCACGACGCTCTCATTTAATGAGAAGAACCTCGGGACGGTAGGCAGGATTACAATGGGTGATTTCACCCGCGTAAATTTTTCCGAGGAGCCGAATTCCTCTCCCCTGACTGCTACCGCCATGATGCGGACAGCTCCCTGAAACTGCGGCATGTCGAGCTTGAACGTCGCCTTTCCTTGAGCGTCGGTCTTCAACACGCCCGACCAGAAAGCGACCGGCTTTACCCTCCTTATGCCCTGGGTGCTCAGGAACTGCATCTCCTTTTTAGCGCCGAAACCGCCGCCGGGAGGCGATAACCCGAGTGATACGTCCGGGAGGAGGAGCGAGAACGTGTCGTACGCCGTCACTTCGAGCGCGAGCTTTCTGTAGAAAAATGTGAAAGGGTCAGGAGTCTTCTGGTCAATGAGCTGTAATATGCCTTCATCGACCGCTGCGATAGTGACTGTCGCACCCGGGAGTGTCTTGACCCCGATTTCGAGCGGGGTTAGGGGCCTTATCTCCTCGGGCGCCGTAATTTCGACGTCTATATCGTTCGCAGTCCTGTCCACGTTTATCGGAATAGCACCGAATGCCCTTCCTGCGGAGCCGGGCTCGAGCTCCTTGACACCCCTTACCAATGTAGCCGTGATATAGGCGTTCGGCCGGTATTTCTCGCTCACGGGCACCTCGATCGTGGCGGTGTTCCCGTCGAGGCTATGGGTCTCCGTGTAATAAACACCGTCCCTCTCGACTGTTATGAGGAGTTTGCCCGAGAAGGGGGCGCGCACCTGAACCTTCGCGGTTTCCCCGGGCATGTATTCCTTTTTTTCGAGGTCTAGGTCTATACGGGCCGGGTTCTCGACCGCCCACGGTGAAAACCCCCATCCGCTCGCGTAGAACTGGACCTGTGTGGAGGCGCCTCCTTTCGGGTCTGTGAGCACGACCCTGTAGCTCCCGAATTCGGGTGCGGTAAAGACGAAGCTCCCCTTCGGAGCCCCGCTGTCAATTGTCATGGAATTGATGAGGACCGAATCGCGCTTCGATTCGTATTTATAATTTCCTGTAGAAGTTCTCCTTAAAACGGTATTCCATACGTCCTTATAAAACTCGGCCTTCAACCCGCCGGTTTTTACCTCTTCCGTACCCTCGCCTTTAGGCGCCAGCGCGACGTATTCGAATTCTATTTCCTTGCCGGGCTCCGCATATTGATCCGGTGTCTTCCGCTTTAGCCCGAGATAATAAGGATAGGGATCGACGTTGATCTTCCTGAGCGCGTTCACACCGCGTCCGCCGGCTTCCTGGACGCGCGCGGTGACCTGGGCCTGAAGAGACGAAGCCGGTCTCAGCCCTTCCGGTATATTGACAGTGAATTTCTTGACACCGTCCGCATCGAGATTCCCCTCAGACCTGAATATCTCCTTCGCGTCATACTTCCTGTCGGGGTTCGTGAAGACGTAACCCTTGTAACCCTCGGGAAGGAACGGACGCTCGACGAGGTCAACGAGGGTCTGAACGGAGAGGCCTGAAGCGGGAGGGCCGAAGAGATATGCACCCCTTACTTCGTATGCCAGCTCTTTTCCTAACGGGACGTTGTCCTCCGCTGTCTCGATCTTCACCCTGATACGGTCGGGGATGAACTCCTCGACCTGGAAGAGGTACTGTCCGATAAGCTCATCTCCCGCGAGCACTTCGAGCGTATTGTTCCCCGTTGGGGCAAACTCGGGTATCGGGATCGAGAAAGACACGAGACCTTCTTCGTTTATCGTTTCCTTTATCGTTTTGACGACGCGTCCTCTCGCGTCTTTCTGCTTGAGTACGACGGGCATCGGGGAAGGCGTATTCAGGTTGGAGTCCCTGACCACCGCGACACCCTCGACAGTCTCGCCGGGGCGGTATATGTCCCTCTCGCCGTAAACGTATGCGGTGTATCCCTGTGTCGACGGAACCGCTCCCCCGACATCGAGTCCCGACGTGTCTATCGCCATGTTGTCGAGGATAAGGAAGCTGAAATCCCCGCCCTTCTCCACGGTAACCATATAAGGCTTGTTGCTGAGGAATTTGTCAGATAACCCCGCCGCCCTGAAAATACCCTTCGCATCGGTCTTTCCCCTTGCGATCAGCTGGTTCTGGTCGCTGATGACCCTCACGTCCGCGCCCGTTACGGGCCCGAGGTTCGAGAACGAAGAAGTCCACACTAGGAAATCGTCTTTGCCCTTCTTGGCAACGATCCCTATATCCGTGATGAGCACCCATTTCTGCACCCCCTGATACTCACCCTTGGGCAGTATCCCGACCTGATAAAGTCCGGGCTCGTTCTGAGGGATGTACTTTTGAAGATTGAGCACAGTGGATACCTGCTGGTTGAGCTTGTTCGCAATCTTAAAGTCGAGCTCCTCCGCCATACGGCCGCCCAGATAATCACCGACCGTGCCCTGGTAGAACTCGTCCCTCCAGACCGAGTATCCGTAGGACTGAAAGAGAAAAAAGAGGTTGTTGAGGTATACGCGGTCAACCGTAAGGTCGATACTGTCTAAATTTATGGATTTGAGCACCACTGCCTGAGTGCCCTTTGCATCGAGGAACATCCCCGGGCTCTCGAATTCTATTTTCGGAGCTAAATCAGCAAACTGGATCTCTTTCTTGTATTCCTCCCTCAGCACGGCGTCATCGAGCGCGGGAAGCCCCTTGGCTATCGAGAGCTGATACTTGCTTCCGGGAACGAAATCCCCCGTGAGGATCAGATCGTTCTGCACCCTTTTAACCGTGTAATTCACCTTGGGGTCGACCGATATATATTCGGCCGCTATGTCGGGGCTCACAGAAGAGGAAAACCCCATTTCGATCGAGGACTTGGGGTATTCGGATTTGGGCTCCACACTCCTGACGGCAAGCTTGTCCTTTGACCCGAGTAATATCTTTTCGACGTAATCGCTGCCGAGCTCCACATTGCCTTCGGCAGGAGTGAGGTCTCCGACTATTACGAGCTTAAACTCCCTTTCCTGAGCCATCTTTTCAATCGGGTCACTGCTCCACTTGATCGTCGTATTCCAGTAGTCGGTGATGAGCTTTACGGGGATAGACAATTCCTCTCCCCCCTTTGCGGAAGGGACTTCGATGAGCCTTATTTTCCTGGCAACGACACCCGGATCGACGGCGTAGTTGAAATCGATTGTCCCGACGAGAGTGACTGTATTTTTCTTATCCGGGACGGGCTCTTCCACGACAGTAGCCTGCACGATTTTGAATTTGTCCGTCCGTACCTCGAACTCGGTCTTCCCGCCGAGTGAGTCGCCGGGCTTTAAGAAATTTTCCGGCTTGAGTGTAATCTTGTAGTCCGTAGCCATGTTGAACTTATAAGACGCCTGAAAGCTCAACACGTTCGGGGTCTTCCACGTCCATGAGCCGTTTACGGGAGGGACAATCGTTGCCGGGTCCCGGCCTAGTATCTCTCCCTCTTCGTTTTTTCCTACGGGTTTATTAAAAATAATATCGACAAAACTGTTGTCCTGGTCGTCGAATTTGACCTCGACCACCGATACGCTTCCCCCCTTTGCAGCGGACAGTGTCTTTTTCATGCCCGAAATGGGGAGGTTGTTCTTGACAAGCAAAAACCCCATTATGAGGGCTATCAGCACAAGGAGCGCAATAGCTATATTTTTCGGGTCGTTAAACCGGGGCTTATTATCAGAAGAATTTCCCATATTATCATCCTCTCCGTATTTGAACAAAGTTAGTCACTTATTATATCGCCCTTTTCGTTGAAAATCCGTTAAGAGATTATAAATCACCTTAATCGAAATTTCATACCCCCTTAATACGTCGAGAAGGAATAGGAAGGTAGTTTCCTAGAATGAATGGGGGAGGGTCATGCCTGAGAAACAATATGAAATAACCTCATTGAATCAAGCCCTGGAAGAAACAAAACTCATGGGTCTCCATTGGAGGGTGTGGTTTCTGTCCTCAATGGGTGTTTTCCTCGACGGTTTCGACCTTTTTATTATAGGCGTCGCACTGCCTCTGATTGCCCGAGAATTTTCTCCCTCTCCCTTTATGACGGGACTCATAGGGGCTGCGGCCGTTCTGGGTTCGGTATTGGGAGGATTCCTGGGAGGAAGGTTTACAGATCGTTATGGAAGAAAAGCTTTATACATTGTTGACCTGGCTTTCTTTATAATCTTCGGATTGCTGACGGCATTCTCATGGGATGTCGGGTCGCTCATCGTGTTCCGATTCTTGCTGGGCATCGGGGTCGGGGTCGACTATCCCATTTGCGCCTCCTACGTTTCCGAATTTATGCCGACCCGTATCAGAGGCAGAATGTTAATAGGCGCATTCAGCTTCCAGGCCGCAGGAATGTTAAGCGGCGCACTGGTAGGAGTCATTGTTCTTAAAATCTTTCCTGAATTCGAGGCATGGCGGTGGATGCTGGGACTGGGTGTTGTGCCCGCAGTAATTGTCCTGGTATTGCGTACTACAGTACCCGAAAGTCCGCGCTGGCTTATAGACAAGGGATATTTTGAAAAAGCGGGCGATATCATAGCCAGGATCGTACCGGATTTAAAAGACCGGGTTAAAGATTTAGTGGCTGACACGGCGACCCATGCAAAGCATGCCGCAAGAAAGAGAATGGGGTACGGACATCTGCTGACAAGGCAATATATAAAGCGTACCATCCTCGCCGTCGTACCCTGGTTCTGTATGGATATTGCTACTTATGGTATCGGACTATTCACCCCGACAATCCTTGCAATAATAACTTACGATAAAGAGACGAATTTCATCTTGAAAGATTTGGCCGCCACGGAGGGGGCCGCATATCTCGACTCATTCCTGATCGCAGGCTTCCTTCTAAACATCTGGCTCGTGGACAAGTGGGGACGAATCAGGCTCCAGATTCTGGGTTTCGGGGGTATGGCGCTTGGACTCTGCATATTGGCAGTGGCCTCGGATACAGGAACCCAGGGTAATGCAAGCCCCTACCTGGTAATACCCGGCTTTATTTTGTTCAACCTTATGATGAATATGGGGCCGAATGCAACTACCTTTATCCTGCCGGCTGAATTATTCCCCACCTCTATGCGCGCATCCGCACACGGGATCGCCACATCGGCCGCAAAATTAGGCGCCGCGTTCGGTATTTTCTTATTGCCGATACTTAAATCTTCCGTAGGTATACCGTCTACCCTTGTCTTAGTCGCTATTGCAGCGATACTGGGGCTCGTAGTAACAGCAATTTTCAAGATAAACACTACCGGAAGGTCCCTCGACGAAATAAATCCCGGCGATATACGGTAACATTCTCTTATTGATTAAACATTAATCTCCTCCATAATTATTGCCAGCCGGAAAAAGCTGACGACATGAAACTCAAAGACAAGACGGCCATAATCACGGGGGGCGGTACAGGGATCGGAAAGGCAACGGCGCGTCTTTTCGCGAGGGAGGGAGCGAATGTCGTTATTACGGGGCGCACTGAAAATTCACTTAACGGTACTTCCCTCGAGCTTGGGAACGAAGGGTTGGAAATCAGCTACCTTGTGGGGGATGTATCCAATGAAACCGACTGCAAAAAAGCAGTCGATTTTACAGTAAGTAAATTCAGCCGCATAGACATACTTTTCAACAACGCCGGGGTTTGCTACAAGTCGAACACGCACGAGACCGCTACGGTAATGTGGGATGAGACGTTCGATATCAACGTTAAAGGCGTATACCTGATGTCCAAGCATACCCTTCCCCACATGATCAAAAACGGCGGCGGCTCGATCGTGAATAACTCGTCTATATTGGGGCTCAAGGCTTCTCCCGCAGGCTTCGCCGCATACAGCGCGTCCAAAGGCGCTGTAAACCAGCTTACGAGGAGCATGGCTCTCGAATACGCGGATAAAGGGATCCGTGTGAACGCCGTATGCCCGGGCACGATTTATACACCTATGATGGATGTATTGTTCGAAGAATGGGGAGAGAGGGAAATTGGCGAAAAGCGATATATATCGGTTCACCCCATCGGGCGGCTGGCTCAACCCGAGGAGATCGCCTATGCGGTTTTATTCCTGTGCGACGATAATATCAAATTCACCACAGGCGCAATGCTTTCGGTGGACGGCGGAATGAGCGCAAAGTAGAATGTTACTAAAATTAGGTCTTCTTCGCGGATACTCCATAAGATATAATCACATATTAATATGGCGGGAACCGGCAACTCAAAACCGGATTCAGAATCCCATCACAGAGAAACGGTAAAATGAGCGAGAAAAAAATAGGAGTAGATTATTCCATTCTCCACCAGATAGACAGCCCGGCTAACAGGCTTTTGAGAGAGTCGATCTGGGGAAAGGAGAACGATATCGGGCAGCAGTCATTCATCACACCCGGATACCTTGACGAAATCGTCCACAGGCTCAATATCAATGAGGGCAGTTATATCCTCGACGTGGGAAGCGGCGTGGGCGGCCCGGCCGTATACATAGCAAGCAAAACGGGGTGCAGAATCGCCGGGATCGACATCTCCGATGTTGGGGTGGAGATGTCAAGGAAATTAGCGAAAAGATCCGGACTCGAGGATAAAACCGAGTTCCATTTGGGGGATGCTATGAAGACGCCCTTTGACGATGACACCTTCGACATTGCGATCAGCCTCAATGTCATGAATGTGTTCGAGGACAAAATAGGACTCTTCAAGGAAGTGCGCAGGGTATTGAAGCGGGGCGGCATATGGGCGTTCCTAAGCGGCACTTTCGATATGCCCGGTGATCCGGAAGTGAAAAGGAAAATGGCGCGCGGATACCTCATCCCCCAGTACTACGATTCGCTTCCCAACTACCGCGACAAACTAAAAAAAGCGGGCTTTGAAATAGAGGAGATTACGGAATACGTTTCCGACTTCAGGGTTCAGAACAAGAAATGGGGCGACGCATATAAGAAACATTACGAGGAAATAGTTAAGGAGCAGGGTAAGGAGAACACCGATTATCACATTCAATACTTCGACACCTATCTACGCCTGATAGACGAAGGAAGAGCGGCCAATCACCTGATCATATCGAAAAAACCCGAATAACCCCAAGCGGGTATCTCATATTCTTAACGGCATTGCTTAGTACGACTCATTCCGGTTCTGAACGATTATTTGGAATTGCGTGGAGAATCCAATACTTTAGTATTAAGACCATTGTAGGATAGCAATCCGATCAATAAACCTTTTATTCTATAAGAAATTAAGACTTGATGGGCTATGCGTTAATAGAATATCATGTTTGTGGAGGATGGATATATGAATAAAAAATACGGATTTGCAGATTTGGCTTTATATTCGGTTTTATTTGCCGGATTATTCTTAGCATTGTTCGCATAGCTTAACTACATCTTGCCTTTTGCTTCTCTTAAACCCTCCTACTTCCTTCACAGGATTTAGGAGGGTTTTTATATATACCGGGATTCCAGTAAGTTAAAGTATTGAAATTCATAGTCCCCGGGCTGCCCATTCTTCCCTCAGCATTCCGTAAACGACATGGTCGACGTAGTGGTCGTAGAGCCATTCGGCCTGCCGTATGATGCCCTCTTCCTTAAAACCGAGCCTCTCCGGGATAGCCCTGCTCTTCATATTTTCAGTCGCGCACCTGATCTCCACACGGTTTAAGCCAAGATTGCCGAAAGCGTATTCCAGAATGCAAACGCATGACCGGGTGATAATCCCCTTTCCCTGATAATTTTCAGCGAGCCAGTATCCGATACCGGTCGAATGATTGAGCCAGTCGACCCTGTGAAAACCGATCATCCCGCTCAATTTCCCCCTATAACGGATACATAACTGTAATCCGTTATTCTCTTCATACTGTTTCCTGCTGTATGTTATGAAATCGACGGTATTCTGAAGATACTTGTTGCTGTCGAGCCACGGGAGCCATTTACGGAGATGCTCCCGGTTGTCGGCCGTCAAATCGAATAACTCCTGCGCGTGGTCGTCGCAAAGGAGCTCAAGCTCGAGATCGCTTGTCACCCTGAGTTTGAATTGGTCGTTCATAATAGATTCCGCCTCAGCCCCGTTTCTCGGCCATAACCCCCTCGAGAGCCTCTCTCAAACCAAGGGGATCGTTTGTGCCGACCCGGTATTTTTCTCCGTTCTTCATCCGGAGCTCGACCGCGAGCAACCCGGACACGTTATAGAGCCAGCCGTCGGGCGTCTTCCTAATCCCCCACCCGTAGTACCAGGGATTCCTGACTACCTCGGTCGAGTCGATCTCTCTCACCGGGAACTTCTTGCGGATGATCCCTATGCCGAAACGAATGGAAAGATTTTGACCGTCGACTGTGACAGTCAAAGCGGCGAACAATAACAGGCAAACCGCCAGTAATGCAAAAACGGCGACAAAAAAGATATTGAACCCGTGAAGATAGAAAAAGTTCAATAATAGATAGAGGCCGCTACCGACGACAAAAATCATCAAGTACCCTATTTGCGTGTGTCTGTAAACCTTACCCATTACCCGAATTTACTCCTTTCCGGTCATATTCAGCCTGCATGCCCGGGCGCTTGAAAGGGGTTCACCGTATCGGCCGCCGACGTGCCTGACAACTTTCTATAAACGTATGCCATTGCGACCATAGTAACGGGAATGGTAACCAATAAGCCCACGAAGAAACAGATAACGCCGGCCAGGTTAATCAATGATAATAATATTAAAAAAGCGAAAAGCTCCCACTTCACTCCGTTTGTAATTTCGGAGCTCCTCTTAAACGCCTCGCCTATCTCCATATCCCTGTCCGTGATGAAATAGATTACGTACTGATACTTGACCATCCAGATAACTCCCGGGACTATCAATAATATGAAACCCGCCGCAACCAGGAGACTATATAAGATATAGCCGCCCGCAAACCTCAAAAACAGCGAAGGGGTAAAGGATATAACTTGCGCAATTTCTCTTTCGTCGTTATCGCAGAACTTCAAGGCTATTTTTATGCCGACTATATTTATCGCGATAGTCAGAAAGATATAACCCAGGTTGAAAATAGTCGAGAACAAAGGCAATCGTTTTTCAAATAAACCGGCGAACCCGCTGAAAAAGGAGCCGGCCAATAACGAGATCAGCATAAATACGATGAACAAACCGAGATTGGCTCTCATTGTCCGCCACCCGAACTCTATCGCCTCTCTTTTAGAAAATCTCTTCACCGGCATCGGTATCTCCTTTCTTACATCCTCTGTCGTAAATTATATTAAGACTCCGCAATTCAATACTCTAATAGTCCCAGATTGATAATTTCTAACCCTGTAAATTTGTTTTCATCGCTGAAAAGAATATACGCCTGAAAGGATAGAAAACGGGATCGGAAGGGTATATCTCCCTCAACCTTTTCCTGTATCTGTCCATGAACTGCTTGCGGAGCTTCCCGGAAAGACGTTCAAAATAAGGCCGCAGCACGGTACCTGAAAGCCAGTCCGTAACGGCATCCGTATCCCTCAATACGTGAGGGAACACCTTCTCAAAGACATTTATGTTCATACCGCCGCATATATATAGAAGTTCGGCGTACACATTTATCGATAGTACGGGAGATTTTCTGGACCACCCCTTTAGCGCGGTTTCAAACGGGGCTTCCTTCACTATTTCATGTATCAATATCTGGGATTCGTGGTTATGGTTAGACGGAAGCTGGACCGCGAGCTGTCCGCCCGGACTTACCGCGGAAAACAGCCTCGGTATCAATTGATTGTGGTTTTCCACCCAATGTATCGCAGCGTTTGAAAATACAAGGTCCCACTCGCCGGTTATGTCTTCTATCGCCCTCAGCTCGAATCTGAGTCCGGGCCTCTCTTTCGATTTCGCCTGCTCGAGCATCTCGGGAGAGGAATCGATCCCCAGAACGTCGCTCCCGGGCAGACGGTCGGCCAGCATGGAGGTCAGCTCGCCCGTACCGCACCCCAGATCGATCACCCTGAGCCCTTCACCGGCAACGACCAAATTCAGCAGGTCCTCGAACGGCGCGAATCTCTCGGCTTGAAACTTATGATAAAGCTCGGGGTCCCAGGACATGATTAAATGGTCAAATCCCTCCAGGAACTTAAAATTACTTTAATTAACGGCTAAATTCCATAAAGGTACAAATAAAATTTGTATGTTATCATTTTCCTCCATACGATTCTGATATATTCAAATCCGGGAGCTACAATGTCGAATCTAATATTCATTGCCATAGGAGGCGCAGCCGGAGCCCTGCTGAGGTATTCGGTATCCGGCTTTGTTCATAACTATGCCAGCGGAGCTTTTCCCTGGGGAACCCTGGTCGTAAATCTCAGCGGCTGCCTGGCGATAGGCTTTCTCTGGCAGATGTTCGAAAACCTTTCCTTTTCGCCGCATATGAGGTCGTTTATATTCATTGGGATAATAGGAGCTTATACGACTTTCTCCACATATGGTCTCGAGACCTTCAATCTCCTGAGAGAGAAGGAGCTAGGCTACGCGCTCTTAAATATTCTCGGAAGCAACATACTCGGCCTGGGTATGGTATTTCTGGGATTTATCGCGGCAAGGTTGCTGTTCAGCATTGGGAGGTAAGAGATACAGATGAACATTTTTAAAGAGGAGGTGCTCCTCAGGATCTTTATCGGAGAGAGCGACAGCTACAAGGGTAAGGCCCTATATGAACATATCGTATACACGGCGAGGGAGCTCCATATAGCCGGCACAACGGTTTTAAGGGGTATCATGGGGTACGGCGCAAACAGTAAAATACACACGGCAAAGATCCTCCGCCTGTCCGAGGACCTGCCTATAATAATAGAAATAGTGGACGACGAAGAGAATATCAAGAAGCTCCTCCCCTATCTCGACGAAAGCGTAACGAACGGCATCGTCACGATGGAGAAGGTCAAGGTAATAAAGTATCGGAGCTGAAACCGAAGAAAGAGGCTTTCTCACCGGCAATGATTGAGTATTTACCATCCTGAGCTTGAAGCCCGGCCGCAACACATTTAAAATACTTGAGAAAGAAAGGTAGAAGGCCGGTCAAATGAAGATAGCCGTCGGAAGCGATGAGCGTACGCACTTAACGGATTTCGTAGTTGAAGAGCTCAGGAAAAAGGGGATCGACGTCGAGCTCCACGGACCGCTTAAGGGCGAGAAGCTCGAGTGGACGGATGTGGCCGAAAAGGTTTCCGAGAGGGTGAGGGAAGGAGCCTGCGATCAGGGCATACTCTTCTGCTGGACAGGGACGGGGGTAAGCATAGCCGCAAACAAGGTGCCCGGAATCAGAGCCGCCCTATGCTGGGACGCCAAGACCGCGGAAGGGGCGAGGAAATGGAACGACGCCAACGTACTGGCCATGAGTCTCAGGACGACTTCCCCTGTGGTGGCGAAGGAAATGCTCGACGCCTGGCTGAGCGCCGCCCCGGAAGAGAACGAGAAGCCGAACATTGAGAAGGTAAGCAAGATCGAAAAAAAATATTGCCGGTAATGCACGCCGGTACTGCGCAATTCAATCCGGAGGAAGAGAAGAAATGAAAAGTGACGGTTATAACGTCGCAATAGTGGGCGCGACGGGAGCAGTGGGACAGGAAATGATGGATATACTCAGGGAAAGGAACTTCCCCCTCAAAGAGCTCACGCTGCTTGCGTCCGAAAGGTCCGCAGGAAAGGAACTTGAACATAACGGGAGCAGGATAGAAATAAAAAAACTCGACGAAAACTCCTTCGGCGGGATAGATATAGCTCTCTTCTCCGCGGGAGGGTCGAGGAGCAAGGAATTCGCCCCTGCTGCGGTGGACGCGGGGGCCGTCGTCATCGATAACAGCTCCGCTTTCCGTATGGAAGAGGACGTACCGCTCGTGGTGCCCGAAATAAACCCCCATGCAATCGCTGGATACAAAAAAAGGGGTATCATCGCGAACCCCAACTGCACTACTGCAGTCACGGTCATGGCCTTGAAGCCGCTGCACGATCTGGCCAGGATTAAGAGGGTAGTCGCATCGAGCTACCAGGCCGTCTCGGGGGCGGGTGCTCAGGCGATCGAGGAGCTTCGCAGACAGACGCTCGCGTGGGCGAATTCGGAAGAGATTCATCCGAAGACATTCCCGCACCAGATCGCATTCAATCTCCTCCCCCACATCGACAGCTTCCTCGAGAACGGCTACACGAAGGAGGAAATGAAGCTCCATAACGAAACCCGCAAAATCCTGGAAGACGACATTATAGCGGTGACCGCAACGACGGTGAGGGTACCCGTATTCAGGGCACATTCGGTTTCGGTCAACATAGAGACCGAAAAGAGGATAACGATCAAAGAGGCGAGGGAAGCCCTAGGCAAATTCCCCGGTGTGAAGGTGGTCGACGAGCCGCAGAATCTGAAGTACCCGATGCCGATCGATGCCGCTGGGAGGGACGAATGCCTTGTGGGGAGGATAAGGGAGGATTATACTGTACCCGCAGGTCTAAGCTTCTGGGTCGTGGGAGACCAGCTGAGAAAAGGAGCCGCGCTCAACGCTATTCAGATCGCGGAGCTCCTCATAAGGGACTACATGTAATGGCAATAGCCGACGCGGTGAAAAGCCTCATGAGCATGTTCGAGACGAGGAACTACTCCGAGCTCCCTCAGGGGATCAGGAGAGGGGTCGAGAAATACCTCAAAGAGGAAGAGAGCATCCTCGTCACGCTCCTCGATTGGAGGGCCATATACAAAGCCCCCAGATTTGTGGACAGCAACACGTACTTTAACTCGTGGTTCATTCTCACGAGCCATAGGATAATAATCGCCAGAAATTCATCCGGGTTTAAGAGGTTCAGGGACATTCCTCTCGCGGGCATTACACAAATCTATTTTGAGCTCGACAATTCCGAGCCTAAGCTCACCATTAACTCTCCCGGACACGAAGATATTATAGAATTCCCGAGACATGCTTCAAACCACTGCGCGAAGCTCGAAGAAACCATCAATGAAGCTATAGGGAACGCGAGGGACGTGTTAAAAAATATGATAGATGACGAGTTTATGTACTGCGGTAAATGCGGGAGCAGGATTCTCCGTGGGAGTCATTTTTGCTCGGACTGCGGCGCCAACCTCCACAACCCGGAATAAAATTCAATTCCCGCGGAAAGCTAAATCCGGGTCTCTCCGCTCCTCTTAGTCTTTGTATTGGGTTTTCTTGATTTACAACACGGCTTCAATATAATGAAATGCAGCCAGTCGAAGGAGGTTTTAAATGATTTACGGATCTCTAGTCGCCATAGTGACACCCTTTAGAAACGGGAAAATCGACGAAGACGCGCTTAAGCAGCTTATCGAATTCCAGATCGAAAACGGCACTCACGGCATCGTGCCCTGCGGCACGACAGGGGAATCCCCCACTCTATCGCACGAAGAGCATGAATACGTTATCGAGCTCACGGTCAAGGCGGTCAAAAAACGCGTCCCGGTAGTCGCGGGGACGGGCTCAAACAGCACGAAGGAAGCGATCAGGCTCACGAGGTTCGCAGAGCAGATAGGGGCAGATGCGGCGCTCCTCGTCGTTCCCTATTATAACAAGCCTACGCAGGAAGGGCTTTACCTGCACTTCAAACAGATCGCATCCCAGGTCCATATTCCGCTCATCCTCTACAATATCCCCGGACGGGCGGGCGTCAACATGAATCCCGAAACGATAGCGAGACTGGCAAGGGATTGCAGGAACATCATCGGGGTAAAGGAGGCTTCCGGGTCGCTCACACAGGCGAGTAAGATACTCTACCTCTGCGGGATGGACTTTCTGCTCTATTCAGGCGAGGACGCGCTTAATTTCCCGCTCCTCGCGATAGGCGCAAGGGGATTCATTACGGTTACGGCGAACGTCGCCCCGAGGGACGTCGCCGAGCTCTACAACCTCTTTTCCAAAGGGGAATTCGAGAAGGCCAGGGACCTCCACTACCGGCTCCTCCCGTTGAACGATGCGCTCTTTCTCGAAACGAACCCCATTCCGGTTAAAGCCGCTCTCAGCATGATGGATAAAATCGCCTATGAATACAGGCTTCCTCTCTGCCAGATGTCCGAGAAGAATTTTGAAGAGCTCAGGACTGCGCTCACCGATTACGGTATCCTGAATTGAGACGAAGGTTTGTATAAAAAGAGAGTTTGGGTTTAGTCGCATTAATTTAAAACTACGGGGCTTGCGGTCAGACGACGGAGCATATGAGTCCCCCTGATCTTATGATAGAGAAAGGAATCTGGGCAAAGGGGAAAATACCCGCGGGCGTAGATGAAGCGGGGAGAGGGCCTCTTGCGGGACCCGTTGTAGCGGCCGCCGTAATCCTCCCCGAAGTATTTACGCTCGACGGCCTCGACGATTCGAAGAAACTAACTCACAACCAGAGAGTGGAAATTCTCGAGCGGATAATCTCTACCGCCCTCGCGCTGGCAATCGGTATAGTCGAGCATGAAGAAATCGACAGGATAAACATCCTCAGGGCGTCACTGCTTGCGATGGAGATCGCCGTTAACAAGCTCGGGAGGAAACCGGACTTCCTCCTCATTGACGGCAATCAAAGGACGTCACTCCTCATACCCCAGGAAACGATAATAAAGGGAGACTCTAGGTGCTGCTCCATCGCCGCTGCGTCGATACTCGCCAAAGTCAGAAGGGACGAGTTAATGGATGAATACCACGAGCTCTATCCCGAATACAATTTCAGGACACATAAAGGGTATCCGACCAGAGAACACATGGAAGCGATAAGAAAATACGGCCCCTGCCCGATCCACAGACGGAGCTTCAGGGGAGTGCTTTAGCCCGATTTACGGGAACTGCGATAAAAAAACGTCTTCTCTATTGCTGAACGATTTTAACCGACTTAATCACCACATCTTCCTGCGGGACGTCACCGTACATGCCTTTGTGCCCTGTCTGGACGGCGCCTATCGCGTCCACAACGTCCATGCCGCCGATTACCTTGCCGAATACGGCGTACCCGTAATCCCTGATTCCGTTATCGAGGAAGCTGTTGTCTACGAGATTTATGAAAAACTGTGACGTGGCGCTGTCCACGACCTGCGTGCGGGCCATCGCCAGAGTCCCCCTTTCGTTCTTGAGCCCGTTCGTCGCCTCGTTCTTTATCGGCTGCTTCGTTGGCTTCTGATCCAAGTCGGGTGTAAATCCTCCGCCCTGAATCATGAAGTTCGGTATAACGCGGTGAAATATAGTCCCGTCGTAAAAGCCGTCGTTTACATACGATAAAAAGTTCTCGACGGTGATCGGAGCCTTATCCTTAAAGAGCTCGATCTTTATATCCCCTTTTGATGTCGACATGATAACCACCGGATTACCTCCTTCTGCTTCGCTTTTTACATTGTCAGTCTGTCCCGGCTTCGACTTGTCCTGCTTGCATCCGGACGTCAGAAAAACCGCAGGAACGAGCATCACGACAAACAAGTATGCCCGTCATAAATCGGAACTGAATCGATTTCTTGCCTGAGAAAAAAGTTAAAAATCCGCTTTTCATAAGTCCTGGTCCTCCTGCTTTATCGGCCACTAAAGTTATAGTATATAACACATGGTGTCAAACCGGGAAACGTACTTATAAAGAAGGATTTGAATCCCTGATTTCACTCTGTTAAAGTGATTCGTCCTACAATTTAAAGAGCGCGAGGAAGGAAAGATGCCCAGGATAGACTTCGGCGTTATGCTGCGCCAGCAGAAGATCGGATTCGGAGAGATTCGGGAGACGGCAGAGCTCTGCGACGAGCTCGGCTATCACTCAGTCTGGTTCTACGACCACATCCTGGGAATGGGCGGCGTGGACCTGGACATTTACGAAGCCTGGACTCTCATGTCCGCCCTCTCCACAGTCACTTCCAACGTGAGGCTGGGGACTATGGTGTTGTGCAACTCGTTCAGACCCCCGGCCCTGCTAGCGAAAATGGCATCGACCCTCGATGTCATAAGCAAGGGCAGGCTCGAGTTCGCGATAGGAGCGGGCTGGTTCGAGCCTGAGTACAGTGCTTACGGATACGAGTTCCCGGACGCCGTGACCAGGATAAAGCAGCTATCCGAGTCTCTCAGGATCATTAAGGCCATGTGGACTGAGGAGAAACCCAGTTTTAACGGAAGTTATTACCGGATACAGGACGCTTACTGCAACCCGAAGCCTGTCCAGAAGCCGCACCCTCCCGTCATCGTAGGCGGCGCGGGGGAAAAACACCTTCTCAGGGTCGCAGCGGAGCTCGCCGATGAATGGAACTGCCCGGCCAATCACACACACGCATTCGGAAAGAAGCTCGAGGCGCTGAGGGGCCACTGCCGCGCAATCGGCAGAAACCCCGACGACATAAGAATATCTCAGCAGACTGTCTGCGTTCTGGCAAAGGACAAGGCAGAGCTTGCCGAAAAGCTCCCCAAGGCCCAGATGAGGTACGGGTTCTTCGGGGATATAGAAAGAATAGGGATAGTCGGGACGCCCGACCAGTGCATACGGAAGATAGAAGAGAACCGGAAAAAAGGGATTACGAAGTATACCGTCTTTTTCTCGGACATCATGAACCGCGACACGCTCCGGTTTTTTGCCGGTGAGGTAATGTCCGCTTTCAGATGACGGAGTACGGAATTTAATTTACCTTTTTCGCAAACTCGTCCACTTTCCTGGCGAACTCGTTTGCGAAGTTCCTTATCATATCGGAGAGCTCGCTATTATTCGTCGCCCTCTTGTAGGTATCGGCCATTTTCATCAAAGTGAAATAGAAATGAGCGTTCATTTCCCCCACCTGCATCTCGTTAGTCCAGAGGTCGATGCTCATTGTGTTCTTCTCCCCCCTGTCCCACACGGATATCATGAGCGAGTCGCACGGCATCAAGCCCTCGAACTCCGCATCGCTTGCGCTCCAGTATATTTCATCCGGCACACCGTTATCATCGACCTTGACCAGAAATTTTATTTCCGCCTCTTTAGACATCCGTCACTCCCGAATAGGAATATTTAATCCACTCCCCAGAAATCAGGCTTTCTCTTCTCAAGGAACGCAGTCGCTCCCTCGACCATCTCAGGGGCTTTCAGGAAATACCGCGCGAGCTCGAGGCCGTGCGTGATCTGGGGGTAAGCCATATCGGATATGAAATTTATCTGCAGCTTCGCGATCCGGAGCGACTGACGGCTCTTCTCCAAGAGGCTCTTGCACCAGGCGTCCACTTCCTCATCGAGCTTGTCCTGGGGCACCACTTTGTTTACCCAGCCCATATTCATCGCTTCCTGTGCCGTGTATCTGTTGCATAGATAAACTATTTCCCTCGCCTTCTTGTCCCCGACCGAATGCTGGAGCTGCTGGAGCCCGTACCATATAGGCGCGCTGCCGACGAGAGGACCAGCCTGAGCGAAGATGGAAGTATCCGACGCTATGGTCAAATCGCAGAGCATGTTTAACTCGTTCCCGCCGCCTACGCAGAAGCCGTCAACCCTGGCGATAATTGGTTTCCCGCAAGACCGCATAGCCGTCGCCAGCCTGTAATGAACGAGCATGTACTTCGCATCGACCTTTTTCTCAGGATCGACTATCCACGACAAATCTCCCCCCGCTGAAAACGCTTTTCCGCCCGCGCCCGTGAGGACAATAACGCCTATACCCTCGTCGAGCCACGCGTCCTCGATCGCGATCGCGAGCTCTTCCCGTACTTCCGAATTAAGCGCATTACGCACCTCCGGGCGGTTTATCGTCACGTAGGCGACCCTGTTCTTCTTTTCATAGAGAATGTTCGTAAAATCAAGACCGGTTTTCTTTTTCTTGGATTTTGCCCCGTTTCCTTTTCCTCCCGAAGCTGACGGTTCTTTAGCCATAACGACCTCCTGATATTTCTGGAATTTGTCCTTAAGATTGTTGCATCGGATAAGGCGGTCTGTCAAATAATTAAGCTTTTGAATGGCGAGGGATGATTATAGTTGCGGATACCTGACTTCGCTGAAGTCCCGCCGAGCAGCCCGTTATATCACGCCGGCTCACCAGGGGAGCTTGTTCATAAGAGGGGCGATATGAGGGCCGAAAAGAGCCACGGTCGCTATTAACGATATAAAGCCCGCCACACCGAGACATAAAGCGGCCACGACTATCTGTGAAATCATATCCAATTTTCTTTCGTCCATTAATGTCCTCCCGAGCCGGATTTCCCGCCGAAGAACGGATCACCGACAGGAATCGACGGAAACGCTCTCATAAAAATAAGGAAAGTCATAACGAATGCACCCAGGAATCCCAGTGTTACAAGTATCTGCACCAAGCCGAAATTTATAGTATTAGACAGCGAAGGCACTATAAGCACATACTTTTCGAGCAGGAACCCGGTCAACGACACTGACGCTATGAACACGACTATCGGTTTCACCACCTTGTTCGTTCGCGGGATCAATGAAACGAAAGGGAATATAAAGCAGCAGGTCAATACCGCCCACGCCAGGGACCTGAAAGGCTCTTCCTGTACCCTCTTAATAACGAATGCCGTCTCCTCCGGCATGTTCGCATACCATATAGGCAGGAGCTGCGAGAAAAACAGATAAACCCAGAAGAGAGAAAAACCCTGGAGGAGCTTTCCCATGTCATGGTACTGGTTATCGTTGAGATAATCCTCGAGGCCGAGTCTCCGCCTCAGCATTATCGAAAGAATGATCGTCGTGCCTATAGCCGACACAAAGCTCCCCATGAAGTAGAACGGGCCGAACAGCGTGCTGAACCAGTGGGGATCGAGAGACATCATTAAATCCCAGGCGAAAAAGCTGAAAACGAGTGCGTACAAAATGATAACGACGGGAGCAAATTTACCTATCTTTATCCAGATCTCCTTCCTTTCATCCTCCCCTCTCCATCCGGATGAAACCCAGCCGGCGAGCCCTTCCAATTTCTGGCTCACTCCGCCCAGATCCTGCCTCAGGGAATAATAAAGGTAGCACGAGCTCACTATGAGGAGCACTATGAACCCTATCACGTCGCGCCCGAATACGAACTTCATATTGAGCCATACGTCCTTGGGATGGTGATAAGGCTCGGTCGCATAAGGGAGGAGGTGATCCCTTCCCGCAAATACGACCAGGAGCAGGACGAGCGATATGGGCAGAAACGAGCCTAACCCCTCGCTTACACGCAGGAGCGGCCTTGCCCACCTTGCATTGGTGATACGAAGGATGCACGAAAATACTATCCCCGCCTGCGCAATGCCGGTCCAGAAAAGGAAGTTTATCAGGAATATCTCCCACGCATTCTGAGGAGAGGACCCCAAAATCTGAAATACGAACGTGCCGAAACCGATCACGGCTATAATCAGAAAAATAAATATGCCCGAAGACGGTATGCGCGATCTCTTGGCAAGTATTTCATCTCTTATAAGCTGGTCCATATTACTGAGCGGTCTCCTCTGCTTTTTTCTTGTCCTGGGGGTTAGTCGGTTGTTCGGTCTTCGGGTTTCCCTGGAGCTTTCTCACGTAGTTGACAACATTCCATGCGCCGTCGGAAGTTATGCTTTCCCGATAGCTCGGCATCATAACCTTTCCGCCGTATCTTATATATGCGTATATGTAACCGTTGGTCCTGGCAATAACCGCCGGGGATGTGAGGTTCATTGGATAAAATCCCCTCTTGATTACGGGTCCGTCACCCTTGCCCTCTTTGCCGTGGCAGACAAAACAGTACGTATTAAACAGCTTCTCACCTTTTTTGAGAGACTCTTCAGTTGCGGCAACGGGGTTCTCCGTCATCTTTTCGAAATCTTCACGGGGCATGGGCTCTATCCTGAGACCGGTCGTCGATACCGACTGCTGCGGGTATGGGATCGGCTCTTCATAAGGCAGGATCGAAGGCTGAATATACATATCGAAATTCCACGGAAATGCGCCCGCCTTCGATGCTCCGGAAAGACCTAAGAGCAGAACTAAAATCGTATAATATTTCGCATTCTTCAATGACAAACCCGTTTTACCTCCTGAGAGACCGCGACGGCTCAAACCCCGTCGAATTTTATTTCTTCAGCCCCCTGGGAATTTAGAATCTCCTCGACCTTCTTCACCTTATCCCTGTTACACGTAACCATTATGCCGAACTTATCATCGGAAAACCTGGGGTCATACATGTTCGTCGGAGCGTTCCGCCTGAGACGGGAATTAATTAGCAGCCCGAGAAGGGTCGAAAGCGAGCCCATGAGGATCGTGAGCTCGAATATTATTACTATGTAAGGGGGTAACGACACGATCGGTTTTGCGCTTACCGGAAGAGGCCAATCCGTAGATGTCAGGACCGTAAAACCGACACCGCAGGCAGCGCCGAGCATGGCGCCGAAGAGAGTAAAGAAACGCACGATGCTCTCAGGAGCCCCCACGGCATGTTCTATCTCATGGTTCGGCACGGGGGAAAAAACACGCAGATTTTTGAAACCCTCTTCCTTCAGTTTCTTTACGGCATTAACCGTGAGGTCGAGGTAAGAGAATATTCCCAGAACTCCCTGATTATCCATGATGTTTTGCCTCCTTCCTCGGAACAGGCAATATTTCCTTTAATTCGGAAATCGAAATTGCGGGCAGCGTCTTTATAAACAGAAGGAAGAACATGAAGAACCACGCAAAGCTGCCGACCGTAATCCCCATTTCAACCCAGGAGATTTTATAGATCCCCCACGCGCCGGGCTCGAAACCCTGGGAGAGAGAGATCACGATGATGTTGAACCTTTCAAACCACATACCGATGTTTATGAATATGGAAATAATGAATAATACTTTTAGATTTCTCCTTACGGACTTGAACCAGAGCGGGATCGGCATGACTACGTTGCAAACGACCATTATCCAGTAAAAAAGCGCATACTGCCCGGTCGCCCTGTAATAAAACTGTCCCCATTCCGCTGGGTTTCCGCTGTACCACGCCATAAAAAATTCACATCCGTACGCATACCCTACGATAAGGGACGTGAGTAATATCATCTTCGCCATGCCGTCATAATTGTCGAGTGTTATGTAGTTCTCGAGCGCGAAGATTTTTCTTATGGGAATGGTGAGCGATATGACCATCCCGAGCCCCGAGAATATAGCTCCCGCTACGAAATAGGGGGCGAAAATCGTCGTATGCCACCCGGGCAGGTCCGCCATAGCGAAGTCCCAGGATACGACACTGTGCACTGACAAAACGAGCGGTGTCGCAAACGCGGCGAAATAGAGATACGCCCTCGAATAATGGAGCCATTCCCAGTTGGAGCCCTTCCATCCCAACGAGAGCACGGTGTATAAAATTTTGCGCGGGACTTCTTTCACCTTGTCCCTGACCGCGGCTATATCCGGTATCATCCCGACGAAGAAAAATACGGAGCTCACAGTGAGGTATGTGCTGACTGCAAATACGTCCCAGAGGAGCGGAGATTTGAAATTGACCCACAATTCTCTCTGGTTGGGATATGGGAAAAGCCAGTAGAAGAACCACGGTCTTCCCAGGTGTATGATCGGGAAAAGCCCCGCGGTCAGAACCGCAAAAACCGTCATCGCTTCCGCAATCCTATATATGGAAACCCTGAAATTAGCCCTGAAGAGGTAAAGTATTGCCGAGATCAGCGTTCCCGAGTGCGCTATACCGACCCAGAAAACGAAGTCCGTGATGTAAACGCCCCAGAATACCGGGTGCCTGTAACCCGCCACACCGAGACCCGTATAGACCTGATAAAGAAAACAAAAGAGACCGAAGCCGACGAACCCGAGAGTGGGTATGAACAGCGCAAGCCACTTTATGGTGGGCTTATCGAGTATTCGTATTACATCTTCGTTAACTTTTGCATAAGTTAATGATGTTTGCTCACTCATTATGCCTTATCCCATTTGACTTTTTTTAGATACGTAATATTCGGCTGCGTGTTAAGCTGATGAAGCACGTTATAACCCCTTTCGTCACTCGAAAGTTTAGAAACCTCCGAGCCTGTATCCTTTAAATTCCCGAAAACAATAGCGCCCGACGCACAGGACTGCTGGCACGCGACCTGGATCTCACCGTCCAGCACGTCCCTGCCCTTGTCCTTGGCCTGGTCCTTGGCATAATTGATCCTCTGTATGCAGAACGTACATTTCTCCATCACGCCTTTATCCCTGACAGTGACGTCCGGGTTTAGCTGCCAGTTGAGGGGCTCGGGGAATTTATACGAGAACCAGTTGAACTTCCGCACGCTGTACGTGCAGTTGTTAGAGCAATACCTCGTCCCCACACACCTGTTGTACACCATAGCGTTAAGCCCTTCGGGGTTATGGTATGTCGCGAATACCGGACATACCGGCTCACAAGGAGCGTTATTGCACTGCTGGCAGAGCATCGGCAGAAATCTCGTCTCGAACCCGGACTTATTGTCGGATTTTTCAAAATATCTCTCGATCCTGAGCCACGCCATGTCGCGCCTCTTTGCCATGAGCTCCTTGCCGACAAACGGGATATTGTTCTCCGCGTAGCAGGCCGTGACACACGCGCCGCATCCGGTGCATTTCTGAAGGTCTATCGACATACCCCACTGATACCTCGCATATACTTTGGGAGGATAAAAATCGGGCTCTTTCTCCTCTTCACGTTGTAAGCCCTGCTCGAGCTCCGTGAGCGTTACCTGCTGTGCGACGTCCCTGTCATGCTGATCAGTGGTGTACTGTGTCTGTACGAACTGGGCGTATTTTCCCGTACCCGCGGCCTTAACCTTCGTAGTAAGCCAGGCGAAGCTCCCCGTAATCTTATCGATGGAAACGGGAAGAATGGAGATAGGGTTTACCCCTCTGTCTTTTGCATACCTTCCGTAGCTCGTATGCCCCTGGCCGATCATCACGGCAAGCGTATCGGGTCTTATCCCCTGATAAACATAGGCCTGCGTCTCGATCGCACCGTAAGGGGACTCGATCTTTACGAAATCCCCGAGCTTAACGCCGAGCTTATTTGCGGTATCGGGGTGTATCTCGACCCACGAGTCCCAGACCCCCGTGCTGATGGCATCGGGCAGCTCCTGGAGCCAGGGCTTGTTAGCCCCCCTCCCGTCGTAGTATTTGTAAGACGGGTAGGCTACGAAATAGTATTCGCCGTCCCCCATGAATTCGGGAGCGGAAAAGCTTATTCCTGAAATATTCCCGGACACGGATACCTGTACGGGGCTGACTTCTCTGTAAATTCCGCCCTTCTCGAGAGCGTCTTTCCAGAAAGCCTCGAAATCCCCGCCGCCCGTGACACTCGTCCAGACGCGCTTCCATGAATCTCTCAGGTAGTCATAAAACGAAGTCTGAGTATATCTGTCCTTCAAACCCTCAAGCCCGGCCGTGACGGCGAGTATTACGTCGCCCGTGTTCTTGGTGTTGAATACCGGGGTCATTACCGGCTGTATCAAACCGTGGACCCTTTCATCGGGTATGAAATCCCCCCAGCTCTCTATTGTCGTATTATCCGGAAGAATGAGGTTGGCCTTCTCGGTCGTCTCGTCCATGAAACTCGAGAAGCTGACCACGTAAGGCACCTTGCCGAGCGCATCCTCAAATCCGAGCGGCTTGGGCAGTGTGAATACGGGGTTTACGTTGTATATGAATAATAGATCGACCTGGCCCTTAGCCATGGAATCGACGAGCGCGGATATTTCTTTAAACGAGCTTACGTTCGAGAGTGTCAGTGTATTGCCGAAATCGATAGTCTGGCCCACATTTCCGGCCACGTAATTTAGAATATTTATCGCAACGAGGGTCTCCGTAGCGTTTGTGGAGGTATTCGCGACGCCACCGCCGATAGCGAGGCTCGGCTGCATCGAAGAGAACTCCTTTGCTATCTCTCTTATGGTATCTGCGGGAACATCCGTCACCGTGGACACTTTGTCGGGCGTGTAACCGCTCAGGAGGCCCGCAAACCCGCCTCCGCCGTTAGCAGCCAACCCTTCGCTCACCATGACGTTTGCAATACCGAGCGCGAGGACCGCTTCCGTACCCGGTTTTATAGAAACCCATTCGTCCGCGTTTACTCCCGTAAGAGACGCTCTCGGGTCCACGTAGACGAATTTCCCCATTGACTTGTCCTTATAGGAGTGCATATCGCTGAACTGCCTCGTGTAGAGGGTCGGCGAAAGCCAGGTTTCTATAAAGTCGGCGCCGAACGAAAGGAGGTACTTCGCTTTGTCGATGTTATATGTAGGCAGCTTGTCTATTCCGAATACGATACGGTTTGCTTCTTTTAACGGCTCATACGAATAGACCTCATAAGAAATGCGCTTTCCGCCAATCGCAGACATCCAGTCGTCTATCAGGCTGCCGAGTGTCCCTTCATTGTGGTCGGACAAGAACACGATCCTTCCGCTGCCGCCTTTCTTTCTAATCTCTTCGATTTTATCCGTGAGAATTTTCTGGGCGTTGTCCCATCCTTCGGGCAGCATTCTCCCGAGATCGTTTTTACTGAGAGGAGACCGTATACGGTCGGGGTTATAAAGCCCCTGAAGCATGGCCTGACCCTGAGCGCAGCTCGATCCCCTATTTATTGGGTTTGCAGGGTTCCCCTCTACCTTAATCGCCCGGCCTTCGCGGTTCTTCACGATTATACCGCAGCCCGCCGGACACTCCCGGCATGTGCTGGCGTAGAAGTTAGGTACACCGGGGATGATACCCTCAGGCGGGATGACATAAGGGATGATCTGCTCTGCCGGATTGGAGCAGGCGCCGGCTATAGCAGCCGTACCGCTCGCAACTCCTATGATCTTAAGGAAATCCCTTCTCTTGATACCGCCCTTTTTATCTTGAGACATTTCCTCCTCCAATTAATAATGACACGTGAGACAGTCCTTAAGGTGAGTCAGCTGCTCATGGTCCTTCGCATTCTGCGTATGACAGGTTATGCAGAATCCCATGTTGAGCCTCTCGACCTTATAGACCTGATTCATATTTGCTACATCCCCATGGCACGCCTTGCATTCGAACCCGCGCTGAATATGCCTCTTATGTGTAAAGTGGACATACCCGGGCATAGAATTTACCTTGTTCCACGGAATCGGCTCCTTCTTCGCCCAATAATCCCTGACTTTACCTATTTCATTCATGATATTTATAGTCGTCCCGTCAAAATCGTATTCGACATCGCGCCCCGCTATGTGCGTGTGGCACCCCATGCATTTTTTAACCGAAGGTATTCCGGGGTTCGGAGATACGTCTACGAAACTGTGGCAGTACTGACAGGGGAGCTGAGTGTTGTCCATGCCGGCATGGATTTTGTGACTGAACCTTATAGGCTGAATCGGACCCTGGCTGCTGCTTTGAGCGCTGAAGTCGAAAAAATATAGACCCAGAAAAATAAAAAGAGACAGTATAGGCAGCAAAAGCAGTGTTATCCGTTTTCTCATCCTATTTACCTTAGCTCTGGAGTGTATCCATTGGAAAGTTTGTATCTAAGTACTCAAAAACGCCTAGTATTTATATCATACCAAGTTAATCTGTCAAGTTTCGATTACACCTGTTTTCGCTCAGTATCGGATTCAAAATATTTCTAACGGTTTACGACAGTTAATGTAGGTATTCAGGAGAAGGCGCCGTCGATTTTGCCGAGCGCCGAGAGGAACTCACCGGAGTCAAAAGTACCGGAAAGCGACGGAATGAACGCCGAAGCGGCGATTTCCCTTATTCTCCCGACTCTGCCCTCTTCCACTGACAGCGCAGGGTCGGACGGAAACACTCCGGCGATAGGCACTCCGGTCATTCGCATCATGATTGCGGGGTTTGTACGCTCGGCCTCTCCGGGGACTGAGGGAAAACAGTTGATAACAATTCCCAGGATATCGAGCCCTCTCGACTTCGCGGATTCAACGGTAAGAGCCGTATGGTTTAATGTCCCGAGGCCGGGACGCGTAACTACGAGCAAAGAGAGCCCGAGGTCAGACGCGAGATCGCACATAAGATAATCTTCGCGTATCGGGACGAGAAGGCCGCCCGCTCCTTCCACGATGACGACGTCATGAATCGATTTGAGCTTGAGGAACGCCCTTTTAATTTTCTCAACGTCTATTTTTTTTCCTGAGATCATGGAGGCGGTCAGTGGGGAAAGCGGCTCGGAAAAACGGTAAGGGCAGGCTTCATCGAGGACATAATCCGAGCCCAGCACCTTCTCCACAAACTCGATGTCAGTAAGTCCGGGCAGGCCGGTGCCTGTCTGCACCGGTTTCATCACCGCCGTTTTTTTTCCCGCCTTTACCATTGTCCAGGCCAAGGCGGCAGTTATGACCGTTTTACCTACACCCGTGTCTGTGCCGGTTACGAAAATACTTCGTGGATGGGAAGGCATAATTTATTATGCCTTTTCAGGATGGATGCCGCCAGACCAGACCCCGGTCAAAACATTCCCAGGCTCTGCTGAGCGTCTTCGCTCATCTTGCTCGGATCCCAGGGCGGGTCCCAGACAAGCTCTATGTCCACGGAATCCACGCCGGGAATCTCCTCGACCAGGATTTTGGATTCGCCCGCTATCTGGGTCGAAGCCGGACATCCCGGTGCAGTCATAGTCATGCTTATGCGGACGTTCCCGCCTTCTATCTCTATACCGTATATAAGACCCAGATTGACTATATCGATCGGAATCTCGGGGTCATACACATTGCTCAGCACTTCGAGGATCTTTTCCTCCGTTACCGTGCCGTTACCGGAATCGGCGGAAGCTTCTTGGCGTGAGCCGGATTTGTTATCGGATTCGGGATTAATCTTCGAAACTTCATCCGAGGCTCCGTCTGAGGCAGCGCTCTTACCCATTGGTGCTTCGAGAGTCTTGGTTAGATAAACATTCTCTTTTTCGGGTCCATCGGTCAAAAGATTTCCGGGACTGTTCGAATTAACCGGAGCCTCTTCCTTCTCGTCTTTTTTAAACAGACCTGACAGCATTTTTCCGAGCCCCATAGCAGAGCCTCCTTAACTGAATTGCTTCTCTTTAATAAGGATACATATCCGGAGGGAGAATTTAAAGGTGAGAATGCCGGGATATGGATTTAAATCCCGGACCGTCCGAAGTAAAATTTCATCCTGCTTAAGGGCGGATTCCTTTCCGGTTTTCAACAAGCTGCCGGTTATACGGATTCCCTAACCGCTTTCAAGGCCGATTCGTAGTCAGGCTCATGCGTTATTTCGCCCACATATTCCACATGCCTGACCTTGTCGTTCTTATCCACGACGAATATAGACCTCGCGAGGAGTCTGTTTTCCTTTATCAGCACACCGTAGGCTTCACCGAACGATGCGTTCTGATAATCGGACAGGGTCCTCACTTTATCTATCCCCTCGGCAGCGCAGTAACGCTTGAGAGCAAACGGGAGGTCCATGCTGATAGTCACGATCTCGACATCGTCCCCGAGACCGGCGGCCTCTTTGTTAAACCTCTTGGTCTGAACGTCGCAGACAGGAGTATCTACCGAAACAACGACGTTGAATACTTTCACCTTGTCTTTCAGATCGCCGAGTCCGACAGGCGCTCCGAGGCCCGCATGTGCCGTGAAATCAGGGGCTTTTTGGCCGACTTTGACTTCGTGTCCCAAAAGGGTGACGGGGTTGCCTTTCATTTTAACCACATTCGGTCTTTCTTCCGCCATGGTGCTGATACCTCCTCGATTTCTTCAATTCACCGTGATAATCGATTTTCCCGATTTAGGCTATATAGGTTAGGTTTTAATGTCAAATCGCAACCGACGAGATTAAAAAATATTCATTCCTGTTGACTAAAAAATAAAAGTATGTACTCTTGCATGAATCTTATTTTTTGGAGGAATTGATTTGAAAGGTAAGGTTAAATGGTTCAACGAGTCCAAAGGTTTCGGATTCATCGAGCAGGACAACGGTAAAGACGTATTCGTTCATTACAGTGCCATTGAAGGATCTGGTTTCAGAACCCTGGCCGAAGGTGATGAAGTAGAATTTGAAGTAGTCGAAAGCCCCAAGGGACTTCAAGCCAGCAAGGTCAATAAGATCTCTCAGTAGACCTTACTCGAGCTCCATCCCAGGAAGCCCCATTTTTTTCTTGCTAAAAGAACACGGGCTTCGTGTGTAATTTCGAGGATTGGCAAAGACAGTCCGGGCGTGAGGAGATCGTCCTGAACACATCGACCGTGAAGTACGGCGGATTTTTCAGGACTTCGTGTCCTCTTCCACAATCAGCTTGCCGCGGTACATTGCCATCTGGCATGTAAATTCGTACTCACCGGCTTTCTCGGGTGTAATGCTGAGTTCATAGGGTTTCCCCAGAGGAAGATCGGCGCTTATATCGAGCCCTTTAAAAATCACCTTTTCCGCGCACGGACTCGCGTCCTTTCTGATAAAACGTAGCGTGAGGGGTTTGCCCGCAGGGACGCGGATCACGGGAGGGTCGTAGACTCCCCCATCCACCGTAATACTGATTTCATTCCCGGCTATACGCGCTTCTTTGCCGCTTTTTGAAATCCAGAACCACCAGACGATGAATCCGGCGAGAATAATTCCCGCTAAGTTGACAACGATATTCATGAATCCGCCTTGCTCACGGTTTAAACCACCTGAGCCTGTTCGCATTCGTTACGACAGTAACGGAGGACAGAGCCATAGCAGCGCCCGCTATGACGGGATTGAGCAGAAGCCCCGTGAAGGGGAATAATATTCCGGCTGCTATCGGTATGGCGAGCGTATTATAGGCGAATGCGCCCAGCAAATTCTCTTTGATGTTTCTCAAAGTCGCTTTCGAAATACCCACCGCATCGGCGACGCCGTGGAGAGACCCCCTCATGAGAGTTATATCCGCGCTCTCAATGGCGACGTCAGTCCCCGTCCCTATCGCGAAGCCGACATCGGCCCCGGCTAAGGCAGGAGCGTCATTAATACCGTCACCGACCATTCCGACCTTCTCGCCCCTTGCCTGAAGCTTCGAAATTTCTTTAGCCTTTTCCTCAGGCAATACCTCCGCTATGAATTCATCCACCCCTACCTGCTCCGCGACCGACTGCGCGGTGATACGGCTGTCTCCCGTAAGCATTATCACCTTGATCCCCTCTTTGCGTAGCCTTTGAACGGCTTCCCTGGAGTCAGCCTTAACGGGATCGGATATCCCGAGCACGCCGGCCGCGCTCCCGTTTAGAGCCGCGAATACCACCGTCTGTCCCTGCTTCGATAAACGTTCCGCAGCTGAATTTAGCGATTCCGCATCTACATTATTATCGGCCAGCAGCTTACGGTTGCCGAGGAGAAACGTATTTCCGTCGTAGAGAGCCCTCACGCCGTGACCTGATATTGCTTCAAACGATTCGATAGTCCTGAGCCCGAGATTCTTAACTTTTGCGGCTTCTACAATCGCCTGCGCGAGTGGATGCTCGGAGCCGCTCTCCACACTTGCTGCGAGCGTCAGTAATTCGTCACTGTTTAATTGCGCGGATGGCTCGATTGCGGTCAGTACGGGCTTTCCCTCCGTGATCGTCCCCGTTTTATCGAGGACTATCGTAGTAAGCTGGCCCGCCTGCTGGAGCGCGTCCCCTTTTCTTATGAGTACGCCGTATTCGGCTGCCTTGCCCACCCCGACCATCACGGAGATAGGCGTTGCGAGGCCGAGCGCGCAGGGGCATGCGATTATGAGTACAGCCATAGTCGTAACGAGCATATATGTGATTCGCGGAGAAGGGCCGAAATTAAACCATGCGAGCATCGTAAATACGGCTATGATAAGCACTGAGGGGACGAATATCCCGGAGACCTTATCCGCAAGCCGGCCTATCTCGGGCTTCGTGTTCTGAGCCCTGCGCACCATATCGATAATCCTGGCGAGAGCCGTGTCTTTGCCGATGCGGGTCGCCCTGAAGAGAAAGCTCCCCGATTTGTTAATCGTCCCGCCCACGGCCGAGTCCCCTTTCTTCTTCTCGACCGGAATTGGCTCGCCCGTAAGCATCGATTCATCGACGTATGATGAGCCCTCCGTTATCTCCCCGTCAACCGGTATCTTCTCGCCCGGCCGCACACGGACTATATCGCCCAAAACCACGAGCCCTATAGGGATATCGACCTCTTCGTCACCTCTTACTATCCGGGCGGTTCTGGGCTGAAGACCAATGAGGCGCTTTATAGCCTGAGAGGTCTTCCCGCGGGCTCTCATTTCAAGCGCAGAGCCCAGATTGATAAACGCTATTATCAGCGCCGCGGTCTCGAAATAAAGGTGCCTCGCTATCTCCGCCACGGAGCCTGGAAAGAGCACGACGAAAGTCGAATAGACCCATGCGACCCCTGTCCCTATGGCTATCAGCGTATCCATGTTCGCATTATGATTTTTGAAGGATTTCCATGCGCCCGTGAAAAAACGGCCTCCCCCGTATGTGAGGACGAACAGGGTGAGCAGGGAGACGGCTCCCCATGAAATCTGCCCCTTTACTGAATCGAGCGAAGGGAGCAGGTCGAACATGCTTACGGCGAATATGAGGACGCTTATCGCTCCTGAAACGACCGTCTGCCGGAGGAGTCTTCTGTAATGCTCAAGCTCCGTATTTTCCTTCTCCGCCTCCGAGTCCTCGTCCTCTAGTAACGAGGCCGTGTAACCGGCCTTGCCGACGGCCTTCACGAGCACATCGGCAGGGAACATCGCCCGTCACGGTCGCTGTCCTCTCAGCAAAATTGACCTCCGCGTCGGACACCCCGGGGACGGACTTCAGGGTTTTTTCCACAGTTTCGACACAGCCCGCACAGCTCATATCGGTAACGTGGAGGCGACGTGTTTTCTGCCGATCCCTGCTGATGATTTCGGTTTTTTCTTCCATGATCGCACCCGGATTTTTTTCGGGGATAGATTCCGACTACATGTCCATAATACTACCATCCAGCCGCAAATCTTGAGACCGGCCATGGCAGGAGTGTGATCGATAATGATATGATCCGGTTATCCCCGGGCACGGGAGCCCGACATGGCCGACTGTATCCTCATGAATTCCCCCACGTTATCCATGGTCAGGAGGCCGACAAGGTTCCCGTTTTTAACGACGGGCATAGTGTAGAAATCGCCCGTCTGAAGACGCGCAAAAGCATACTCCAGCATTTCCGAAGGATCGACGACCTGAAATTCGCGCCGCATTATCTCTCCGACAGAAGCCGAATCGCCCTTCTCCGCGAGTCCCTTTATGAGGTCCGCATGCGGGACCATACCGACTAACCTGCCGTTATCGACGACGGGAAAATCCTGCTGCGAGCCCGACATCGTGAGCTCGACTAATTGCTTCAACATATCACCCGGGCCTACGGTCTTATAATCCGTGAGCATAGCCTTATAAACCGGAATCCCGCCGAGGGCTGATTTTATCTTTACCATGCTCGCTTCCTGAGCAGCGCCTATCCAGACGAAAAGCGCTATGAAGATGAGGAAGGGGTTGGTAAAGAGACCGACAAAGCCGAAAATAAGGGCTATCGCCTGTCCGATCGTCGCTGCTGTCTGCGTCGCCTTTGTGTAATCGCCGTGCAATGCGAGAAGCGCTCTCAGCACCCTGCCGCCGTCCATGGGGAACGCGGGGATAATATTAAAAACAAACAGAAACACGTTGACTAACATGAGGCGCTCGATAAAGGAACCCTGAGTGAGTGTAAGCTTATCTATGGGCACAAAGCCGCCAGTTATTTGAAGCCAGACATACAAAAGCACCGCAATGGCTACGGTCACGGCCGGCCCCGCGAGAGCGACCCAGAACTCCTGCATAGGGTCATCCGGCATGCGCTCAAGACGGGCCACCCCTCCTATCGGCAGAAGAGTTATATCTCGGGTTTTTATGCCGTATCTTCTGGCCGTCAGAGCGTGTCCGAATTCGTGGAGTACCACACAGAGGAATAAAGCCAGGACGAACACGACTCCCGATGCTATAGTCGCAAGGTCGTGTCCCGCGCTCCAGTGAATCAATATGACCCAGGCAATTATAAGTAGAAAAGTCGCGTGCATATAAACCCCTATGCCCGCGAACTCGCCTATCTTCCAAGACCATTTCATCGTATTTCTCCCCATCTATTATGACGCAGAATCGTTCGATTCGATTCCGCAACGAACCTATGACCGTACGGTACGTTAATTTTCCGCACCGGGCGCAGCTCGTCACGTCATACATCTATATTCTATTCATCGCTGCATTATAAACAATACTCGATGCGCAATTGCGGGGGCCGGAGTGAAAAAAAATAAGGCAGGCTTAGACTTTTTTAGCCCAAGATAATCCGCAGAGAATATTACATATTTTTACTCACGATTCTCAGTGAACGGCTTTCAATAGCCGACACCCGAAAAACAGCTATTCATTTTATATCCGGACTATGTTATATATTTAAAATATGGTTATCAAAAAGAAAGAGAAAAGTAAGAAAGAGCCGCTCGAAAAGGCTATATACGTAAAGGCTTCACAGGAATTCGTCGATATGCTTAACGAGTCGCAGTGGCATCTCCAGATGAGGCCTGCCCAGATCGTCAGGGAAGCCGTAACGGAGTACCTGAAGAAACACCTCCCTAAAGAAGCCAAAGATAAGTATTTCAAGGCCCCCGGCAAATAAAGCTGAAGAGTCCACACCCGCAACTCCCCGATAAAAATCGTTTTTCCAGGCCGCCCGATCTATTCAGTCCGCATGTCAGGACATAAAGCCATGGCTGCATAACGCATGGCAGCATAACGCTTATTGGCTTCGATTCCCTTAACGGTTAAAGTTTAGTTTAGGAGGTTCCCCACCGGGTGACGAATGAGCTTAAAGGCGGTGTTTCTCGACAGGGATAAGACGATACTCCTGCCTCACGGAGGCGAGAAGTATATCTACAGGGTCGAAGACTTCTTCATCCCTGAAAGCTATATCGCGGCGCTGAAAAAATTAGCGGAGAACGAGTTCCTCCTGTTCGTCGTGACGAACCAGGGCAGGATAGCCAAGGGACACCTCACCGAAAAGGACGTGGAAGAACTCCATCACTGCCTCGACCTGATTCTCAAGTATAACGGGGTTTTTATTACGGAATATGAATATTGCCCCCATAACCCCCGCGGTACATTATCCCCCTACAACATAGTCTGCGAATGCAGGAAGCCAAAGACCGGCATGATCGACGTGATATGCGATTCCTACAATATTCATAAAACCGGATCCTGGATGGTCGGGGATTCGGATATCGACATGCTCGCGGGCAAGAGCTCCGGGCTCAGAACGATTCAGGTTCAGACCGGCACCGAGGACGATTCCGGATACGCAGATTTTATCGAGAGGGACCTCATCGAAGCGGTCGACAGGATATTGAACGAAGATGACTTATCCGGCGGATGAGAAACATAGCCGGAGCCTGTAAACGGGCAAAGGGGGCTATAAAAAAACTCCTCAATCCCATCCCGCGTTTTTATTCAGATGGTTGTTCATTACGAACCTGGCTCTGACCTCATCGTATCCGAGGACCTCCGAAAGCAAACGCATTACGAGCTTCTTCGCCCTGTCGACGTCCCTTTCCCTGAGAGCGGCGCTCATATCCTGAAGGAGTTTCTCGATCAACTCATTATCCTCATTATCGAGACCGCTGCCTTCCGCTATCCTGCAGATAAGCTCGGTGAGATCGCCTAACCTCTCAAGCGCCTTTTCTCCCTCAAGGTAAGGGCTGCCCATAATTCCTCCGGGATCGGATATTATTTAAGTCTACATTATTCAGGAGACGGATAGAATGAAACTCAGGGGGTTAAAACGATGAACGAACTCGAGAGGAAATTGCCGGAAGAGGAAAGGAAGCTGCTAAATCAGGCCATTTTAATAGCAGAGAAAGCGGGAAAGAGACTCTTGCAGAGCTTCAGAAAAGAAGACCCCGTCGAGCGCGGCACGGTCAAAGAGGTAAAGCTCGTATACGACATAGTAGCCGACAAGGTCATCAGGAAAGAGATCGAAAGCCGTTTTCCCGCCCACTCTTATGTCACAGAGGAAACGGGATTCGTCGACAAAAAGTCCCCCTGGCTCTGGATAATCGACCCGCTTGACGGCACGAGCAACTTTGCCGATCAGAACCCGTTGTTCGCGGTCTCCATATCCCTCTGGCACAAAGGGGAGCCCGTTTTAGGGGTTATAGAAGCCCCGATGATGATGGAGAGATTTGTATCCGTCAGGGGATACGGCGCGTATCACCATGATAACCTCAGGAAAAAAGTGAGGCGAGCGAGGGTCTCCGGTGTGAGCAGGGCAAGCAATGCGTACGGGGTTTATTGCGAGGGAGGGGTAAAAAACAAGAAAAAGTCGCTCGAGCTGCTCGGTAAATACTACCTTCAGGTTAAAGACACGAGGAAGCTCGGCTCAGCCGCCCTCGAGCTCGCCTTCGTCGGAATGGGGAGGTCCGAGAGCTACATGACCACGAAGATCTCGCTCTGGGACATCGCCGCCGGAATCTTATTCGTCAGCGAAGCCGGGGGCGCACTGCTTCACCTGGACGGCACGCCCTGCGAATGGAAGGAATTCAGGCAGAACAGGAGATGCGATCTTCTCGCAACCAACGGGAATCTCAATATAAAACTCGTCTGACACCGACTCAAAAGAGCGCCGCCGTCAGGGAAATCCCGGCGGGCAGCGGCCTTTCGAGGCCCGTAAAAATTCCACCCTTTAAAACAAAAAACCCGTGACTATATTAAAATTAAAGTAAAAATTCGGAGACAAAAAACATGAACAGGGAATTAAACGGATTCACAGCAACACAGACGGAAAGCGGCTTCCGCGTTATGCTTCACGACAACCCGGAAGAGATAGACGTCAGCATCAGCGACTTAAACGAGTTTGCCAACAAGTACGCCAAAGAAATAATGACTGGAAAGAAGCCCGAGCTGACCGAAAAAGAAGAAGTTATGATCTCGATCTGGGAAATGGTGCTCCTACCGAGCGACGTGAAGCATTGAGGCCGAAGATTTCAGAGCATAAGAAGGGAGTTAGGGGGAGATTCCTATCCATTTAGTTGCTGCCCTTCTGGAGAAGGTTTAATCGAAGATAAAGATTACTTCCCACCGTAACGGCAGGCGATGTCCGACATTTTAGCCCCGAGAGATTCATAGGAGCTGTACTCCTCCCTCACCCGTTTCTCAGACCTGCCCTGCAGCGTACCTTCAGGGCTGTAGTATTCCTCCCCAAGCCTGAATAGCGTCCTGTCATAACAGTCGATCTCCCAATAGCCCGTTTGACGGATATATTTTTCCCCTGTTTTCGCGTCCTTAATCCCCATATACCTGATCCAGAACTTCCTCTTGTTCCCGTCGATCTCTAAATTCGCCATATCCATAAAAACTCCGACTTCATTCCCCTTTTCGTCCTTTATAGTGCCCACGTATTTCCAGTTGTCCACCGTGCCCTTTTCCCCGCGGCAAGAGAACATGAAAATGAGTAAAGAAAAAAGTATCAATAAAATTGAGCCCGATCTTCTAAACATTAATCACTCCCTACCCGTTCTTTTTTGCGTAATCACAGACGAAATTTAAAACTGCGCTGCTTATCGTATCCGGCTTTACGGGATGAAACTGCATCGCCCCCTGTGTCCCGTAATTATCGACGATGTCCCCGGAGGGCCCGTAAAATACCGCCTCGAGGTTAGAATCGCTCATTGCATCGCAATCGACAACCCGCGAAATCGAAACCCTTATGAAAGACTTCCCCGAGGGGAGAGGCTGCTCCTCATAAAACACGTGCCCCTGCCAGAACCTGACCTTCCCGCCGAAAACTTGAATACTGTCCGTATCGATAAAAACCCTGAATTTGGAAGAGTCGCCCTGTGTGCCGAACCCGATCGGCTGCCATACGACCGCGCGGGCGCCCGAGGACATAAGGAAGAACAATGCGCCTGTTAATATGAACCAGCAGAAGAGCACTTTCATAATCAGCTTAAGCCTATATTGTAGCTCAATATTTTTAGTATTAAAACGAAGCTCCGCAAATCCCGAAATCGAGGCTATATATACGAATCGAACGGAACGCCGCCATACCCAAAAGAAGCGCAATCAGAGGGATACCCCATACGAAACCGCTTAACTCCGAAAGGAAATTCGTTATTGATAGCTGCATAGTTATTACCGCGTTGAGTATATAAAGGCTAACACCTTATCACATTTAAGGGATTATGGTAAATGCCCGAAAACAGGAACCGGCTTATTTCATTATAAAAACCCCGCCGACCCGTGTAAGGAGCAATTATTGCAAAAAAAAACCCGCTTATGTACAATTATCCAGTAGCTCAAGGAATTTTACGGAGGCAATACCAAATAATGATATCACAAAATCCATTTATAGCTTTGAAAGAAGAAATGGATAAACTGGTTATAGGACACGAGGGGGTAAAGATATCCCTCCTCCTGGGTGTCATAGCCAGGGAGCACATTTATGTGGAAGGACCGCCCGGAACTGCCAAGACTATGCTTGCCGAAATCATTTCCGGCGCAGCGCAGCTGAAATTCTTCTTCTATCAGCTCCACAGAGACACCAGACTCTCGGAACTTATCGGGGATCTGGTTATTTCCAAAGAGGTCACAGACACCGGCGAAGTAATTAAACAGAAGGTCGTGAAGGGCGGAATACTGACCGCCGAGATATGCCTTCTGGACGATATATCCAGGGCGCCGGGCGAATCACTGAACGTACTCTTGAGAATTCTCAACGAAAGAAAGTTCTTTGACGAGGACATCCCGCTCTTGACCGCGATCGCTACGAGCAACCCGACGGCCGACGAATACTACAACGAGCCGCTTGACCCCGCTAACCTCGACAGGTTCGTCCTGCAGATACACGCACAGGGCTTGTCCTACGGCAAGAAATGGGACGAAGCGAGGGAAGTCATTAAGCTCTACACGCAGAGACCGCTCGAATACCAGGTGCCGCCGAGGGTGAGCAGGGAAGTTTTCGACGAATACTACAAGAAGCTGGGCAAGCTCGAAATACCCCTAGAAGTCCAGGATGGGCTGGCAAACTTCGTAGCTACACTCATAGAAGATTACGGATGTAATGAAACGAACTCCCTTATCTCTGACAGGACATTTTTCGTAAAGTCGCTCAAGATCATGAGGGCGTACGCGCTGCTCCACGGCAGGGACGTATGTACGCTCGAAGACCTGAACGCACTGAAATACATGACTGCATTCCGAATCCCCGAAGAGGTGTACCTGCAGCTCGACCAGATAATCGAGGACCTCACCTCCAAAAAAAAAAAGACAGGGACAGTGGGAGCGAGCTAGAGGAACAGCCGTCCTCAGAATTTGACAAGGACGCCCCGGACGAGCAAAAGCAGGAGTCCCCTGATGAGCGGGGGAAAAAGGAGTCCCAGGAGCAGCTCACAGAAGCCCGTAAAACCTTCTTCCAGGCTTTAAAAGAACTCAAGGAAAACATACAGAAGGAAAGCTCCATGGCTCCGCCCGAGGATATGAACATTCCGTCGGACCCCACAGGGCAGCTTTCGGACGACGGAACCAGAAGGGACGACAAGCAGCCTCCCAAGACGACCAAGGTCTTCGCAAGCAAATCCCCCGATCCGGGAGACGAGGAAGATTACTGGATCGGCGGCAAGAGGAACCTCGAGTCGGCCGACAACGTAAAAGTGATAATGAAGGTCCTCGAGGGCAATTTCCAGAGGAGCATAGCCCTCAGGGCGCCCCATCCCGGCGGACTGCCCAGGAAGTGGAAGAGGATGAACCACTTTGACGAGATCGAGGACGTCGATCCGTACGAGGCGATGTTCTGGTCGGAGTACACCACACCGACGCTCCCGAGAGTCCATAAACGCGAAAAAGAAATGATGGGGGGAGAGATCGCGATACTGAGGGACGTCAGCACCTCCATGATGGGAGTTTACAGCGAGTGGTCTTCATCGGTCGTGAGGGGAGTTATCGAGCTCGCCAGATCGAAAAAGATGAGGGTCGGTTACGTGGAATTCAATCACCGCTCGTACAAATACAAAAGGAACTCCGCATTCTTTACAAGGGATTATCAGTGGATGCTCGAGCTCGCCTCTAAAACGGAATGTTCGGGAAATACTAACTACGAAGACGCGCTTAAGGACGCTCTCACCGAGTTCAGGGGGCGCGGCCTCAGGAACAAGCACATTCTCTTCATCACGGACGGGATCCCGACTTCGGGCGACTGTGACGTAATGGACGAAAGGACGAGGGCGAAGAAATTAGGCGTATGCATACACTCGATCTTCATCGGCTCCAAAAACTATCCGCGCATACTACAGAAGATATCCGGTGAGACGAGCGGAACCCAGTTTATAGCAACGCGGAGAAAAGACGGGACCATAAGGATCGAGAGAAGGGATAAAAAGCTGGTCACGCCGGTGCAGGAGGATAAGACACGGGTCGATCCTTTCGGCAAGGTATTCGCCTGACCGTTTTTCACCTCTGATACTCGGATACGGCTCTCTGGTGGTCTTTGTAATTCGTTGAAAAGTAGTGGGTGCCGTCGCCCCTCGAAACGAAGTAAAGATAGTCAACGGGGGCGGGGTCCAATGCGGCGATTATCGATTCCTTCCCCGGATTGCAAATCGGACCGGGAGGCAATCCGGCTACGAGATATGTGTTGTATTGTGTCATCGTACTCAAATCCTCTTTCGTAAGGTTCCCGTCGAAGTCCTCCCCCATGCCGTAGATAACCGTCGGATCGCTCTCAAGCCTCATTCCGAGCTTCAAACGGTTATGGAAGACAGCGGAGATGAGCGGCCTCTCGGAAGCGGTGCCGGTTTCCTTCTCGATCATCGAGGCGAGAGTTAGTATCTCGTTATCGGTAAGGTTCACCCTGTTTTTTAATCCGCCCAGAGACCTGTAAACCTTATTAAACCTCTCCACCATCATTTGAATAAATTCCTCGGGGGTGACCCCTTTGGTGTAGCTGTAAGTGTCCGGGAAAAGATAACCTTCGACACCCGTGATATGACGTCCGGGCAGGCCTTCCAGGAGTTTCGGGTTCCCGGCCGCAGCCATGAACTCCCCGCCGTCGAGCACTCCGCTCTTGCCTAGCAGCTCCGCGATCTCCCTCAGGGTAAGCCCCTCGGGAACAGTGACCCTGTGTATGACCACGTCTCCCCTGGAAAGCTTGAGCGCAATGTCGGCCATGGTATTGCCCTTTTTAAACTCATACTCTCCGGCTTTCAGCCTGTTCTGCCAGCCCTTGCCTATCACATATATTACAAAAAGGCTGCGGTTCTTGATTGCTCCCTCATCCTCTAGGAGCGTGGATATGCTTCTGACGCCTTTACCCTTCGGTATATCAAGGACCTTATCCTCGGAAACCGAAGGTATATTGTTGATATAGTAATAAACGCCGAACAAAGCCGATGCGCTGAGAATGAGAGCAATGAGGACTGCAAGAGAGATAATCTTTAATTTCCCGGAACCCATTTTAAGACTTCAAACCCTTCAGATTAACGCTTTTCGATGACGGCCAGGTCGTCCCGATGAATTACCTCGTCGCTGTATTTGTACCCGAGGATGCCCTCCACTTCCTTCGTGCTCCTGCCCATTATCCGGAGAATGTCCTCCGAGTTGTATGACGTGAGCCCCCTTGCGACCTCGACACCGTTCTCGTCCACACAGGTCACCGAGTCCCCTACCTCGAATTTTCCCCGCACGCCCTTTATGCCCGAAGGGAGGAGGCTCTTGCCCCGGGTAGTGATGGCCTTCTCCGCTCCGCCGTCTATAACCAGCACCCCCGCCGATTTAAGCGTGAACGCGATCCAGTGCTTCCTCCCGCGGAGGCTTTTCTTCGATGGGAGGAATATTGTCCCGACATCCCTGCCCTCGAATATGTCGGAAAGCGTCGCCTCGGCCTTCCCGTTCGCGATTATAGTCGGCACCCCGAATGCAGCCGCGGTACGGGCAGCCTGTATCTTCGTTTTCATCCCGCCCGTCGTCGTCCTTCCGAGAGTATCGCCCGCGACGGACTCGATCTCCTCCCCTATCTGGTCGATGAGCGATATGAATTCCGCGTCATGGTTCTTTCTGGGGTCCTTGTTATACAGACCCTCGGTATCGGTTAGCAGAATGAGCAGGTCCGCTTCGACGAGCGAGGTAACGAGCGCTGCGAGGTTGTCGTTGTCGCCGAGCATTATTTCTTCCACAGCCACGGTATCGTTCTCGTTTATGACGGGGATTATCCCCATTTCGAGAAGTGTAGTAATGGTCTTACGGGCGTTCAAGAACCTCTTCCTGTCTGCAAGCCCGTCGTGTGTGATAAGTATCTGCGCAACGATAAGCCCGAAGGACGAAAATGCCCTCTCGTAATGCCAGATGAGGGTGCTCTGACCGCAAGCCGCAATCGCCTGCTTCATCGATATCTCGGTCGGCTTCCTGCTAAGATGGAGCTTTCTCATCCCGGACGCTATCGCGCCCGAAGAAACGACTATGACCTCGATATTCCTGGACTTGATCTTGAAAATCTCGCCCGCAAGAAAGTCGAAGACCCTCTCGGACAAGTTACCCTTTTTATCCGTAAGCACGCTGCTCCCGATCTTTATGATTACCCTTTTAACCTTGGAGATAATCGACTTTCTGTCAGATTTTTTCATGTGATCCCGACAAAATTGATTTTTTTCATTGAGCCCGCATTAAGCTTAATTCTTGACAACGAGCCGGCTCCTAGCTATCTTAGTTCTTCTACAAAGCGGGAATAGCTCAGCTGGCTAGAGCGTCTCCTTGCCAAGGAGAAGGTCGCGGGTTCGAATCCCGTTTCCCGCTCCACCCGTTCATTCTTCCATGGAAATATACCCCGGCTGAGACCTTACGCGGTCGCACCATAATATAACGCTCGGGTAGGGTGAGAGGTCGATTCCACCTTCCGGAGCCAGGTTTATATACGGGTAACACGCGATATCGGCCATGGAATAAGTCCCGGCAAGAAAATCCCTATGCTCCAGATGGTTATCGAGAATCTTAAGCACGGAGCTCCCCTGTGTGCGGAGCTCGTGGAGCCTCTTCTCGTCCCTGTCAGCAGCGCTCACGAATTTCGTAAAATACCTGGCGACCGCGAGGTTCGGATCTACGGAAGTCTTCCCGAAAAAGAGCCACTGTGCCATGGCGCCGAAACTCTCGAGGTCCTCGGGATAAAGGCGGTTCGGGGAGAATTTTTTGCCGAGGTAAAGTAGTATGGCATTCGACTCCCACATATGAAAGCCGCCGTCTATAAGCACCGGAATCTTCTTATTCGGGTTTACGGACTGATAGTCGCGCGTATGCTGTTCGCCCTTGAAAATATCGAGGTACTCCCTCTCGTATTCGACCCCGAGATGGCTTAAGGCCAGCCTCACTTTATAGCAGTTCCCGGAAAGCGGATGATCATAAAGTTTAAGCATAATCAGTCATCCAGATATTTTTTAAATTTTTCTGTGAACCTTTCTTTCCCCATTACTCTCAAGGTAACATCCCTCTTGGGGATAATATAATCTACCCTGCTCCTGGTGCAAACCTTGTTTTGTTCATAAATAACCACATCGACGGCGACTCTGCGCCCGTCCTCTTCCGCTATTCTTCCCCTCACCTCCAGCTCGGATGAAATGCCGACGGGTCTCAGAAACTCCATATCGATTTTTGCGGTCAAAGCGATTTTTTTTATCTTATCGAACATGGTCCAGAACGCGACCTCATCGACGAGCGCGCACTGTATGCCGCCGTGCAGTATCCCGGGAAACCCCTGAAGGTGCTTTTCGGGCGCAATCCGTGTGAAGACATCGCCCTTCTCATCATCGGCAAAGAATTTCAGACGGAGTCCGTGGTTATTGCGGGGGTCGCAGGCGAAGCAGCCGTACCCAGGGAAATCTAGGAATATATTCTCAATCTCGCGGATCATCCGAGGGCTTCGTCAAGAATCAGAAAAAACAAACCCTGCCTCAACACTAATCCCTTTCCACTACTTTTGCCACGGCGGCCACTTTTTCATCGGGCTCGAGTCCGATAAGCCTCACACCCTGAGTCCCTCGACCGAATATGCTTATCTCGGACGCGTTCATCCTTATTACCTTCCCGCCGTGCGTCGTAATTATCATGATCTGTGTATCGTTCGTAACCTGAAATGCGCCCACGACCCTGCCGTTCCTGCCGGTGGTCTTAATGGTGATCACACCCTTCCCTCCGCGCCCCGTAACCCTGTATTCAGAGACGAGCGTCCTCTTCCCGTAACCCATTTCGGTCACGGTAAGGACCTGCGCCTCGGGGTTCTCTATCACTTCAAGGCTTACGACCTGATCGCCTTCGTCGAGCCTGATGCCTATGACGCCCGTAGCCGTCCTCCCCATATCCCTCACATCGTCTTCCTCGAACCTTATGGCCTGGCCGAAATAAGACGTGAGGAGTATCTCATCGCTGCCGCTCGTAAGCCTGGCCTGTAATAAGCTCGTCGTCCTCTCTGATATTAAGCGCTATGATCCCGCCCACGCGGGGGTTGGAATAGGCCATCAGCTTCGTTTTCTTCACGATCCCGTTTTTCGTGGCCATGATGATATACTGGCTTTCCTTGAATTCCCTCACGGGGAGCACCGCCGCGACTTTTTCCCCTTCGGAGAGACTCAGGAGGTTGACGAGCGCTTTCCCTCTTGCAGTGGGACCGGCTTCGGGTATCTCGTGGACCTTTATCCAGTAACACCTGCCGAGGTTGGTAAAAAATAAAACGTAGTTGTGCTTAGACGCTATGAAGAGGGTCTCAACGAAGTCGAGCTCTTTCGTCGTGATCCCGGTCCTGCCCTTGCCGCCCCTCCTCTGACTCCTGTAGATGCTCAACGGGGTCGTCTTTATATAACCGTCGTGAGTCGTAGTGACGACCATGTCCTCATCGGCAATGAGGTCCTCTATGGATATTTCCTCCGAGCTCTCGAGTATCTCCGTCCTCCTCTCGTCCCCGTACTTCTCTTTTATCTCTTTCAGCTCGTCGGTGACTATGCCGAGTATGAGGTGCTCCTGCTCGAGTATCTCCTTCAAACGCTTTACCGTGTTAATGAGCTCCTTTCTTTCCTCGATTATCTTGTCCCTCTCGAGTGCGGTCAGGCGCTGGAGCCTCATGTCGAGTATTGCCTGGGCCTGCTGCTCGGAGAGTCCGAGCTTGAGCATCAACCCGTCTTTTGCTTCCGGAGGGCTTGAGGACTTACGAATGAGCGCGATGACCTCGTCCAGATGATCGAGCGCTATCTTGAGACCTTCCAGTATGTGCAGTCTCTCTTCGGCCTTCCCCAATTCATACTGCGTGCGCCTGGTTACGACCTCTTTCCTGTGCTCTATGAAGTGGCTTATTGTTTCCTTGAGCGAAAGGACACGCGGCTGATTCCTGACGAGGGCGAGCATTATAATCCCGAAGGAGGTGTCCATCTGCGTGTGCTTGTAGAGCTGGTTCAGTACGACGTCGGCGTTGTCGCCGCGTTTTATGTCTATGACTATTCTTATCCCCTCTCTGTCGGACTCGTCTCTGATATCGGAAATGCCTTTTATCTTTTCGTCCTTAACGAGCTCGGCTATGCGCTCTATGAGCTTTACCTTGTTGACCTGGTAAGGTATCTCGCTCACGATTATGATTTCCTTATCCCCCTTCTTCTGCCTCTCAATTCTGGCCTTTGCCCTTATCTTTATAATTCCCCTGCCAGTCTCGTAAGCCTCCCTTATCGGGCTCCTGCCCGTAATGAATCCGCCCGTCGGGAAATCGGGCCCCGGAAGGTGTTTCATCAGCTCATCGAGCGTAATATCGGAATTCCCGGCCTGCGCGATTATAGCGTCTATAAGCTCGCTCAGGTTATGAGGGGGGATGTTGGTCGACATCCCGACGGCGATACCCGATGAGCCGTTTAAGAGCAGGTTCGGTATCTTCGCCGGGAGCACGAGCGGCTCCTTCTCGCCGCCGTCATAATTGGGTACGAAATCCACGGTCTCTTTTTCAAGATCGGCGAGCATCTCACTCGCTATCCTGTCGAGCCTGACCTCCGTGTACCTCATCGCCGCAGGCGGGTCGCCGTCGATCGAGCCGAAATTACCCTGACCGTCGACGAGTGTATAGCGCATCGAGAAATCCTGCGCCATCCTGACGAGCGCGTCGTAGATAGCGGCGTCGCCGTGGGGGTGGTATTTACCCATCACGTCTCCGACTATCCTCGCCGATTTCTTATACGGCCTGTTCCACTGATTCCCGGCCTCCTCCATCCCGTAGAGGATCCGCCTGTGCACGGGCTTTAGGCCATCCCTTACGTCCGGGAGAGCGCGCCCGATGATTACACTCATCGAATAACTGAGATAAGACTCCTTCATCTCGTCTTCGATGTTGACAGGCAGTATTTGAGACGGCATTGTCATTTAATTCGTGCCTCCTAAATATCTATAAATATTGGCTATTAAGGTTATATGAGAGGACGCTAAGAGTCAATCGATTTGCGGCGTGAATTAACCATTAGGTACGTTAAGTGAACGATATTACGTAAAAAAACGGATTAACGGGGTAAGTACCATTCGGGTACTGCTCTCTACCCAGAAATGAAAAAATTATTCCGCGGCATATTTAAATTCTTTCTGAAGACAGTCTTATTCATATTTATCGTAACGGTCGGCTGGGTGCTGCTCTACAGGTATGTAAATCCGCCTCTGACACCCCTCATGGTTATCGGATATTTCGGGGAAGCGAAAACCATAAAAAAGGAGTGGAGCGATTATAAGGACATCTCGAATTACATGAAGCTTGCCGTAATCGCCGCAGAAGACCAGAAGTTCCCCGTACACGACGGGTTCGACGTAGAGTCGATAAAAGACGCGATAGACGAAAAGATAAGCGGGAACAGGCTCAGGGGAGCGAGCACGATAAGCCAGCAGACTGCGAAGAACCTGTTCCTCTGGCCCTCGAGGACCTGGATGAGAAAGGGGGCGGAGGCATATTTCACATTCCTTATCGAAAAGACCTGGAGTAAGAAGAGGATACTGGAGGTGTATTTAAACGTTATCGAGACCGGCAAGGGGATATACGGAGTGGGGAAGGCGGGGGAGATTTATTTCGGGAAATCCGCCAAGAACCTCAATAAAGAGGAATCCGCTCTCATAGCCGCCGTACTGCCCAATCCGAGACAGATGTCCCCTGCAAAACCCTCGAGCTACGTACGTGAGAGGCAAGGCTGGATAATGGGGCAGATGGATAATCTGGGGATCGGTTACTTGAAGAAGATTAAATAATCGCCGGGAGTTTAAGCAGGCATGAATCGACATCCCGTCGACCGCAGGAAATATCCGTTCACACCGACCAATTGCAGATTGACACGGCAAATGAGCAAGTGTAAAACAATAATACGCTACTAAATAAAAGGGGTGTGAAAATGGCAGACGAGACAGTGCTTATAACAGGGGCGTCTTCGGGGATCGGCCTTGAGCTTGCGAGGCTCTTTGCTGCAGACGATTCTAACCTCGTGCTTGTCGCCCGGAGGGAAGACAGGCTCAGAGCGCTGGCGGACGAGCTTAAATCCGAATTCGGCGTGGATGTCTTCATTCTGCCCAAGGACCTGTCGGAAAAGAATGCCCCGAAAGAAATATTCGATACGCTTCAGAAAGAAAATATACAAATCGACGTGGTGGTAAATAACGCGGGCTTCGGCACGCGCGGTGCCGTAGCCGAGATCGACGCGGACACGCAGATCGACATGATTCAGGTGAACGTAGTTGCGCTCACCCATTTAACGAGACTTTTTCTGCCGGGCATCATCGAAAGGGGACGCGGCGGGATACTCAACGTCGGCTCCCTCGCGGGGTTCCAGCCCGGACCCAACCTCGCCGTCTATTACGCCACAAAAGCGTACGTCCTATCGTTTACGGAGGCGCTTTCGGAAGAAATTAACAACCCGGACATAAAAATCACGTGCCTCGCTCCGGGCCCCGTGAGAACGGAGTTCGGATCGAAATCGGAGCTCGACGACTCGCTTTTATTCAAGCTCAGCCTCATGGACGCAGAGCCCTGTCGTGAAAGCCGGCTACGAGGGGTTCAGGAAGGGGAAGGTCATCGTGCTCCCCGGATTTAAACAGAAAATCATACCTTTTCTATTGAGATTCACTCCCCGGTTCCTCGTGAGAAAGATTGTAAAGGCTCTTAACGCATAAATATCCGGTAATTTTCCCGGATCGTATGCGGTTAATTTATTGATTGCACTCATAGTGTTGCTGTGATAATATTAGAATCTGCATTAATGAGTATTATTTACAAACAGATTAATTATAACAAGGTAGGGATGGACAAATGAAAATCGTAAAAACGCTCAAAAAGAATCGGAAGTCGATCCTTCCGTTAATATGTCTTCTGGCATTGTTGTTCGTTTACGGATGTCAGTGTCAGGGAGAGGTGGGAACCAAAGCCGGTAATGCCAGCGGCGTCAGCGCAAGCAGTTCGGTGGTCGATAGGAAGTAAAGCAATGTGTTAAACGTCAATTCGGAGGAGGATTGTGAAAATGAAATTGTCAAAAAGAATAAAGAAAACCCTTAGAATTTCCCTTATATTCATAAGTCTCGCTGTCGTCTTTGTCGTGCCTGGGGTTATGAAGTGCTCGGGTTCGGTAGACGTCCCCGAAGGGAAAACCTCGACTCAGATATAATCAAAACGCAGTAAGCTCACGGTCTAATCTCAACGGACTTGATGAAAAGAGGTAACTTTCGTTATCTATCCCGCAAAAAACTTTTCAAGCCCGGATATCACCTCTTGAGAACTATCTATTAGCTGACCGCACTCGGGAAGGGAATCGAGGAAGTATCTCCCGTAGAATTTGCTGATTATCCTCTTATCCAGCACGAGCACGACCCCCTTGTCGCTGCGGGTCCTGATGAGCCTCCCGAACCCCTGCTTGAATTTAAGCACCGCAACGGGGACGCTGTATTCGGTGAACGAATTCAGGCCCATGCTCTCCATATGCTCGACGCGGGCTTCTATAATCGGCTCCGTGGGTACCCTGAACGGGAGCCTCGAAATCACGACTAGCCTGAGCGCGTTGCCTGGCACGTCCACGCCCTCCCAGAAGCTATCTGTGGCAAAAAGGACAGACCCGTCCTCGACCCTGAATTTATCGAGGAGCCTCCCCCTCGGGAGAGCGCCCTGCTTGAGCGTGAGGATGCCTGACGATTCGAGCTCTTCGTAAACTTTCCTGTACACGTTTTCGAGGAGCGAGTACGAGGTGAATAGAATAAGGGCATTCCCCTGAGACACCCTTACAGCCTCCAGTATGAGAGGAGCGATATTCGCCGAGTACTCCCTCGTACCCGGCTCGGGCATATCCGTCGGTATGGCAAGGAGAAGCTGTTCCTCGTAATTAAACGGCGAGGGGAGTATCAGCTCGGTTACCCTGACATCATCCATGAGACCGAGCCCCGACTTGATAAATTCGAAGCTCCTCCTTACGGCCATCGTCGCTGAAGTCATTACGACCGTGTCGCACCTCGAATAGAGCCTCTCTCTGAGCGGCTGGGAGATATCGAGCGGGGAAAGCCCGAGCCCCGACACGACGGCACCCCTGCCCATCCTCCCTTCCACCCACCTCACGAAACCATCGTCTTCCCGGCTCAGGAACGTCGCGATCACGTCCGAATAATAATCGAGCTTATTGGCCACCCCCCTGAACTCGACTATGAGCTTTGCGAAATCGCTCTCCGTCTCGTAATCGAGCAAGAAATCAGTGAATGACTTAATCTCCTCATGCAGCTCTTTAAGCCTTATCCTCAGTATCGAGAACTTCTTGTCTATCTGCTCCCACCCTTCGTATGCAAATGCTCCCTCCGTTATCCTGAGGCTCACCTCCTGGCTTTCGGGCTCCTTTTCCTGCATCAGGGAGAGCGAAAAGTAATATAAGGCATCGAACGCGTCGGCGGCATATTCTTCCGCGGCGTCGATCCTGGGAGAAAGGTTCTGCTCCACTCTCCTGAGCACATCGTTGACTATCCCTTTCCTGACGATCCTCACGAGCTTGGTCGCGAGGGACGCGGCATAATAGATGAGCCCCTTCGATTCTCCACCTTTTCCCCTCCTTTTCATACGCCGGAGTATCCTGATAATCCCGAACTTCGTAGCCCTCATTCCGAAGTGGGACGTGGCGGCGTCCACTATATGGTGCGCCTCATCGAAAATTATTCTTTTGAACGGGGGAAGAATGCCCGCGTCGCTCTTTTCCGACGCCCCCTTTATGGAGAGGTCGGAAAATAGTAGGTGATGGTTTACGACGAGCAGCTGCGAGGAAGCGATCTCCCTCCGGGACTTATAAAAAAAACAGCGTGAGTAATAAGGGCACCTCGCCCTGAGGCAGCTGTCGCTCTCTGCCGAGACCTTGTCCCACACGTCGTCGGGCGGACTGAAGCTGAGGTCGGATAATGACCCGTCCACCGTGACCTTGGCCCATTCGAGAATATTCGAGATCGTGCCCACTTCGTCCTCGTCGGCGATCTCGAAGAGGCCGTCCTGTACGGTCTCAGTGCGCAGCAGGCAGAGGTAATTGCCCATACCCTTGACGAGGGAATAATTGAATTCCCCGTTAAATGCCTTATGCACGAGCGGTATATCTTTGTCTATGAGCTGCTCCTGGAGATTGATCGTATTAGTCGAAATGACGACCCTCTCGCCGTTCTGAATGGACCACGCGGCGGCCGGTATCAGATAAGAAAGCGTCTTACCCGTACCCGTCCCGGCTTCTATGAGCGAAATCAGGTTGTCATTAAATGCCCCGGCGACGGCTTCGAGCATTTGAAGCTGTTCGTCCCGGAGCTCGTATTTATCACCCATCAATTCCGAAACGCCGCCGTCAGGGAGAAGGAATTCCTTCGTTTTCTCCATGTCGAGGGGCTCTAATTCTTTCTCAGAGAACGGCTCGACGACCACGTATACGCGGGAGGCGCTATTGTCCACTATGTAAAAGCCGATTCCCTGATTGCCGAATACGGAAGCGATCTGTATATCCTGATCGGAAGGGGTGAGGTTCCCCGAAGGGTGGTTGTGAATGACGACTTCCCCCGGCAATGCGGAATCGATCACCGCCGGGACGGAATATCCGTTCCCGCGCGAGACGACCCGCACGTCATCGATGACGCTCCCCTCCGTAAAGGAGCCTACGAAAAAGACCTCGTTTCCCGAGGCCTCTTCTATGCTGATCCTGATGCTGTTTTTTACGTGGACTGTAAGGAGATCCCTCTGCACGGGGAAAAGTCTACATTATTTAAGCAAGTTTCACAGACGTGAAAATACCCGTCATATTGCCTTAACAAAACAGTTTTGGTAGGTTATCTCATTGATTTACATGGAGGGGTGGCCGAGCGGACGAAGGCGCTGGTCTCGAAAATCAGTAGAGTCGCAAGGCTCTCGTGGGTTCGAATCCCACCCCCTCCGAAATTCAATCATACAGAAGAGCAGATGCAAGCCAGAGAAACGCCGGAACAGTCTTCAATCAAATCCTTAACAGAGACGCGGGAAAAAATAGAAAAGGAAAAGGTCGTAATACTCCTGACAGGGAGTTCGCACGAACGGGTGTTCGAGGTTGCCGAGTTCATAAGCGGGAAGAGCGGCTGTCTCACAGGACTCGATTTCAGGATTCCGGGAGTAAAAGAAAAATTGAAATCATTAAAGAGAAAAAGCGGGAGGTGCTACGGTGTGTTTTCCGTCTCGACGTTAAAAGAGGCGAGGGCTGCGGTCGGCTCGGGCGCTCGATTCATCTTCTCCCCGCATATGGACAAAGGGATTTTAAGAAAGTGCAGGAGGGAACATTTATTTCATGCCCCCGGCGCGCTCACTCCGACAGAGGTCAATAACGCCTATGAATTAAGGGCGGACGCTGTAAGCCTATTCCCATGCTCCGCAGTGGGAGGTGTAACCTGGCTGAAAAGACTCAAATATTTATATCCGGGTGTGAAATTCATACCGACAGACTATATGACGCCCGAAGAAGCGGCAGAATACGTCGGAGAAGGAGCGTACGCCGCCGCCCCGATAATAAATACAGATATATCTAACGATCCGGAGGGGTTGATTAAAGGCTTTAGCAGGTTCGGAAATCCAGGATGACACGCATTTACTCATTGAAAGGCACTTTTTAATGCATACTAATAAAAAGTGTTGGTAAGCCATTAAAATCAGGAATAATTTATAAATCCGGCCCTCACAAATTTATCCATATAGACGGTATTTGATTGGTTATAATATTAAAATTAAAAAATGACGCGGGAGAACAAGCCGAATGAAAAAAGCCCTCTTCACACTTGTAATTCTATGCACGACCTCCCTGATTCCCGAACTCGCCCCCGACACATCGGCCCTTCAGGATCTCGACGGTAGAGGCTTCAGAGACCAGAAAAAGAACCTGAGCCTCAATTCCAAAATAAGCCCGAGGCTGACCAAAGTCCTTAATAAAATGGCCGACATGGGTGTATCGAGAAACAATATCCAAAGCCTGAGCGCGGAAGATTTATCGACCCCGCTCGTAAAGGTGGACAATGCCGGGAATATAGAAGTTTACGTTCACCTGAGCGAATTCAGCGATGAGAATCTCAAGAGATTAAACGGGCTGGGTTTAATCTCTGAGGTCATTAATGAAAACCTGAAAATCGTTCAGGGCTGGCTCCCCTATGACAGCATAGAAAAGGCAACGGAGCTGGGTTTCGTTTCCAAAATCACCCCTCCGAGCTACGGGCACACGAGAGAAGGCTCCGTAACGACCGAAGGGGACGGGATAATGGGCTCGGATGAGGCGAGGGACACATTCGGTGTGGACGGCTCGGGAATAAAGGTAGGCGTGATATCAGACGGAGTCGACAGCATGGCTGCATCCCAAATGACGGGAGACCTCCCGGATTCCGTACAGGTGGGTGACCCTGGGAGCGGCGACGAGGGGACTGCCATACTCGAAATCGTGCACGACATAGCTCCGGGGGCGGACCTTGCGTTTCACAACGGAACTACTACCTTGAACTTCATAGACGCAATAGATTTCTTCAGAAATAACGGCGTCGACGTGATAATCGACGACATAGGGTTTCTCGACGAGCCTTTCTTCCAGGACGGCTCCGTCGCACAGGCGGCGGCACAGGCGGTAGAGGACGGAATAATATTCGTTTCAGCGGCGGGCAATGACAGCGACAGGCATTACCAGGCCCTCTTCCGTGACACGGACCCGGAAGACACTGAAAACGAGCTCCACGACTTCGGCCTCGCGGCGGGCGAAGCGAGCGACGTCGGCATGACCGTCGAAGTCCCTCCCCTCAGCAGTTCCGTAGTCGTACTGCAGTGGTCAAACCCCTTCGGAGAGGCGTCTGATGATTACGACCTGTTTCTCGTCGATTCCGATACGGCGGATATAATCGATAGCGGTACCGACGTGCAAAATGGGGATGACGATCCGATCGAAATCGCTGCCGTGCAAAACCCCGATGATACAGAAACCCTTTTCTACGATATCGTCGTCAACAAGTTCAGCGGAGAAGCTCAGACGCTCGAAATCTTTTTTAACCTCGACGGAAGCCCAATAGAATTCAACGTCCCCGAAAACAGTATTTACGGCCATCCGGCGGCCCCCGGTGTGATATCCGTGGGAGCCACATTCAATGGCGCTGTGGACTTTTTCAGCTCCGAAGGTCCGTCGTCGATCTTCTTTTCCCCGACGGTGACGGTTTCAAGCGTCCCGTCCGAAAGAGCCGCACCGCTTCTCGAGGACAGGCAAACGCCGACCATCGTTGCCCCGAACAGGGTATCCACGAGCGTTCCGGGATTCTTTAACTTTGCCGGCACTTCCGCCGCCGCTCCCCACGCGGCGGGAGTCGCAGCGCTCGTGCTGCAGGCCCTCGGTTTCGGAGCCGACATAGCGTCCTCTAATGCCGAAGACTCGGGCCTCGTCGCCGCGAGGCAGGTGCAGGAGGTAACGGATATACTGACCGGCACGGCTGAGGACCTCTCACCAGCGGGGTTCGATAACATATCGGGATTCGGGAGCATAAACGCATTTGCCGCTGTGGAGGAAGCAATCGGCAGTGCACCCACACCCACGCCTACTCCTCCCCCCGGAAACAATAACTCGGACGGCGGAGGCGGATGCTCTATTTACGGTCCTGCCGGCGCCGATATCGGAGGGACTGCGTTTGCAAACAGTTTGATTCTGCTAATTCCGGCATTTGTAACGGCGCTAAGTTTCCTCAGAAGAAGGAAGCAGTGAATGAAGCTTCTGATAATAGGGCTTGACTGCGCCGACCCGAGGTTCGTGTTCGGGTGGAAGGACGAACTTCCTAACCTCAAAAAACTCATGGAAAATGGGGCTTACGGGCCTCTTTTATCGTGCCACCCCCCTATAACAGTCCCCGCCTGGGCTGTAATGATGAGCGGGAAAGACCCCGGTCAGCTCGGGTATTACGGGTTCAGAAATAGAAAGGACTACTCATACGACGGATACACAATTGCTAACGCGACGGCGGTTAAATGCGACAGGGTGTGGGACATACTCTCAAACGCGGGCAGGAAGGTAATTATCCTCGGCGTCCCTCAGACTTATCCGCCCAAGGCCGTGAACGGCTGCGTGGTGAGCGGGTTCCTTGCCCCTTCGACCGAGAGCAACTACACCTACCCCGCCCCCCTTAAAGATGAAATAGAGGAAGTATCGGGCGGATACGTTCTCGACGTCGAGAATTTCCGAACGGACGACAAGGAAGCGCTCCTCGGAAGAATTTACGAAAAGACCGAAAAGCATTTCAAGGTCGCTAAGCACCTCATAAAGACCAAACCCTGGGACTTCTTCATGCTCGTCGAGATGGGGACTGACCGCATCCATCACGGGTTCTGGAGCTTCATCGACCCGGAGCACAGGAAATTCGAGCCGGGGAACCCGTTCGAGAATTCTATAAAGGAATATTATAAGTACTGCGACCGTGAAGTAGGAGAGCTGTTATCGCTCGTCCCCGAAGATACGGTCGTGATCGTGGTATCGGATCACGGGGCGCGGAAGATGGAAGGCGGTATCTGCTTTAACGAATGGCTTATAAAGGAAGGGTATCTGACTCTTAAAAAATATCCTGCCGAGCAGACCAGGATCGCCGACGTGGAGATAGACTGGAGCAAAACGCTCGCGTGGGGGGACGGCGGGTATTACGGGCGACTCTTTATGAACGTCAGGGGAAGGGAGCCCGAGGGTATAGTAGACCCGGGCGATTATGAAAAAATCCGCACTGAGCTCATCCGCAAGATCGAGGCGATCCCGGGACCCGACGGCGAGGACATCGGCACGAGGGCATACAGACCGGAGGATATTTACAGGGAAGTGAACGGAGTCCCGCCCGACCTTATCGTCTATTTCGGGGGACTCGGCTGGCGCTCCGTCGGGAGCGTGGGCGCAGGCAGAATCCATACGTTCGAAAACGATACGGGTTCGGATGAAGCTAACCACGACTGGAACGGAATATTCATCATGAATGAATACGGATGTAAAGCCGGGAACCTGGAGCAGGGCTATAAGGAGGGCATCGGTATTTATGACATAGCTCCCACTGTGCTCGACCTTTACGGAATGAAATTAGTAGGCGAAACTAATGGGAAGAGCCTGACCAGCTTTAAGGACGAGGGTATATTCGGCAGATTAAAGAGGATATGGGATTAGATAGGAATTTAGAATTTAACCGTTCGTGAACTCCCGGACAAATTCTAGCTCGTTTAAAATTGACTCCGGTATGACCGGATGGGAATAATATAGAAAACATGCAGAAATCCAGCTATTCGATCAGGCAGATAATAATAATCGGACTGACCATTTGTCTCTCGGCGGGCGTTCTCGACGTATCGATAGGGACGGTCACATCGGAAGCCAGATTCCTTTTGTTCAGATCGGTCTTACTCCCATTCGCCGTAACAGCGGGGTTTTCCTTCATTCTTTTTTTAGCTTTATGGTTCTTGATCGGAGCCAGGCTGGTAAAGGGGTTCGGATTGGACGAGATCGCAGCAGCAATATCATTAGGGGTATTCATCGGTGTGACGATACTGCTGATCTCGATAAACTATTACGATTTCAACACGCCCGGTCAGAGTTTTTTCCAGGAGCTTTTAATCTTCCTCATTATTTCGACCCTTGCCCTCTTTGTAACATATTACGCGGCAAAAAGAATAAGCCGGTCTCAGAAGGGCGGACTCGCGGGCTCCATGCTGAGCCTTTTGGTCCCACTCCTCCTCACAGAGATCATGATACTCATCTGGCTCAATAAGCACGGCGAGTATACGGACTACGATCTGTCCCTGGGGTTTTTCTCAATAGCCCTCCTGACGCTCGGACTATTCTTTGCTTTCGTAAAATCCAAATTCAATACGATAATCCCCCTCTGTGTATTAATGTTCGTAGCCCTCGTAGTCTGCCCGGTAGTGTTTGTAAGCACGAAAGACAAATATGAGCCGCCCGCTAATAATTTCAAAGGCTCGTCGGACCACAAGATCAAACGCGTGATATTAATCAGCATCGACACACTGAGGGCAGACGCTCTATCGAGCTACGGCAGCAAGGACATATCCACCCCGAACATAGACTCGATTGCCGGGGACGGGACGCTCTTCAAAAACGCGTTCTCCGCTGCGCCGTGGACGCTGCCTTCTTTCGCTTCGATGATGACCGGGCTCTCGCCTACGGTCCACAAAACATTCACCGCGGAGTCGAGACTCCCCGATAAGTTCAAAACGCTCGCGGAATATCTCAGGGACTCGGGTTATTACACCGCGGCGATAGGAGACAATTTCTTCCTCCACCCCGAATTCAATATGGATCAGGGGTTCCTCGAGTATAATTTTTTCCCCAAACGCCAAACGTTGATCAACTCCTTCGGAGCGACGTTAATCAACGCGGCATTCCCGAAGGAATTGATATACTACGCCTCGACCACAGAGCTGACCGACCTGTCCATAGACTGGCTGGAGAAGAACCGGGATAAAGATTTCTTCCTGTGGGTACATTACTACGACCCCCATATACCTTACGCCCCTCCCAGGCAATATATATCCAAAGACGCCGTGCCCGACGAGTACATCGGATACGAGCTCATGACCGCGGCCCCCATCAGGGAAGGGTATTTCGCCCCGAACGCGTCGCAGAGGAAATGGATCAGAGAGCTCTATAATGCCGAGGTACGTTATGTTGACGACGAATTAGGAAGGCTTCTGGATAAGATGAAGGAGCTCAGTGTCTATAAAAACTCCCTCGTTATCCTGACTAGCGACCACGGGGAGGAGTTCTGGGACCATGACGGGTTCGAGCACGGCCATACTCTTTACAACGAGCTTCTCCATGTCCCGTTTATCATTAAACTCCCCGGCGAGCATTCAAAGAAAATAGTAGAGGAAAAGGTCACTACTCAGAGCCTCATGGCTACGGTAATCGGACTGACCGGTATAAAAAACGAAAACGAAACTCTTACAGCCGAATCCTTGGCCCCGTTACTGAACGATAATCCCAATTCTTTTATCGAACTGCCGTTAATAAGCTCCGGACTCCTCTACTACGAAAACAGGGAAGGGGTAATTTTTGAGGGGAATAAATACATACGAAATGTCGTGACCGGTCACGGCGTGCTCTTCGATCTGAATGACGATCCCGGAGAGCAGAATCCGCTGCCGTTGAATTCAAATATATCGAGGACGGACCAGGCAAAGAACATATTGACAAATAATGATCAGGAATCAGAGAAGCTGATCGAGCAGCTGGGTGTTACGGGTACAGAGAAGGTCAAGCTCGACGAAGAAAAAAAAGAGAAACTCAAAGCCCTGAATTACATTCAGTGAGCCTCCGTTTAACAAAAGGTCTATCGATGTTCCACAATTATTTCAGACCCAAATGACATCACGCAAAAAGTACTTTAAAATACCCACCGAAATGCCGGGGAATATCTTTAAAAAACTCATCGCGATACTCGTTTTTTCCCTTGCCGTGTACTCGGGTGTCACCGACAGCGCCTACGGATACATAGGGCCCGGCGCGGGCTTCGCGTTCCTCTCGTCATTTATGTTCTTAATAATATCCTTTGCCCTCGCAATCTTCTATCTCCTTTCCTGGCCCCTGCGCTATCTGGTAAGGGCTTTATTAAGGAAAGGCTCTAGGACAAAAAGCAGCGTAAAACGGGTGATAATAATCGGGCTTGACGGGATGGACCCGAAGCTCGCCGGGGCGTTCATGAACGAGGGGAAGCTCCCCAACTTTGCGAAATTAAAGGAAGAGGGGACTTTCACTTCTCTTGCGACTAGCTACCCGTCCATATCGCCCGTCGCGTGGTCGTCTTTCATGACCGGGGTCGACCCTTCTTACCATAACATATTCGATTTCATAACCAGGGACCCCTGCACATATCAGCCGATGCTTTCTTCAGCGGAGATCGGAAAAGCATCCAAGGTGCTTCCCATAGGCAAGTACATGATCCCTCTCGGCAAGCCGAAGATGAAGCTCCTCAGAAAGAGCCGTCCCTTCTGGAAGATACTCGGCGAGCACGGGATATGGAGCTCGGTCCTGCGGGTACCCATAACGTTCCCGCCTGAGAAGTTTAACGGGGTTCTCCTCTCGGGCATGTGCGTGCCCGACCTCAAGGGGTCTCAAGGGACTTTCGCCCACTATACGACCGATCCGAATAAGAACGAAGTGGAAACGGGCGGAGTAAGCAGGTTCGTGGAAATAAAGAACGGGGTCGTCAACACCCTTTTATACGGCCCGGAAAACAGCCTCGTCAAAAACGGTGAAGAAATAACGATCCCCCTCAGGATAAAAATAGATAAATCCGCCGGGAAGGCCGTCATCGAAATATCGAACCAGCGTTTCGAGCTCGCCCCGAGGACGTACTCCCCCTGGATAAGGCTCGCATTCCCGGCGGGCCTGGGCATAAAAGTCCGCGGTATCTGCCGCTTCTACATAAACAGCCTAGAGCCCGGGTTCGATATGTACGTGACGCCGATCAACATCGACCCAGAGGAGCCCGCCCTCCCCATATCCCACCCCTTCATATATTCCGTCTATCTCGCAAAACTCCAGGGCTCCTTCGGCACTCTCGGACTCGCCGAAGACACGTGGGCGCTTAACGAAGGCGTTATAGACGAGGAGGCGTTCCTGGAGCAGGCTTACCTCCTTTACGAGGAAAGGGAGAAAATGTTTTTCAACGCGCTTGAAAAAACACCTAACGGACTCTGCACGTGCGTATTCGATACGACTGACAGGGTGCAGCACATGTTCTTCCGCTGCCTCGACCAAAATCACCCCGCAAACAGAGGCAAGGAGACGGAAAAGTATAAAAACGTCATAGAGGACCTCTACGTGAGAATGGACGGACTGATCGGGAAAGCGCTTGAAAAAACCGATGATAAAACAGTATTGATGGTGATATCAGACCACGGGTTCACGCAGTTCAAACGGGGCGTCAACTTAAACAGCTGGCTCTTTCAAAACGGGTACATGGCTCTCAGGGACGGCAAGAAGACGAGCGGCGACTGGTTCGAAAACGTAGATTGGGACAGGACAAAAGCGTTCTCCCTCGGACTCGCGGGTATATTTATAAACAGAAAGGGAAGGGAGATGAGGGGTTTTGTCGAGGAAGGGGATGAAGTCACGAGCTTGAAAGCCGAGCTTATAAGAAAGCTCACCGGGCTCAGGGATGAAATTGCGGGCGAAGTGTCGATACGTGAGGTCATAGATACGGACTCAGCTTCGTCAGGGCCATACAAGCACGATGCCCCCGACCTGCTCGTCGGTTACAACGCCGGTTACAGAAGCTCGTGGACATGCGCCCTGGGCCGCGTGACGGAGGACGTGTTCGAGGACAATACGAAGCACTGGAGCGGAGATCACTGCGTTGACCCCAAAATAGTTCCAGGCGTAATTTTCACAAACCGTAAAATCATAAAGGAAAACCCTCACCTGAACGATATGGCCCCTACGGTCCTCAAATTATTCGGTCTGGATATACCGAACTATATGAAGGGTAAGCCTATTTTCGAAGACGAATCCCGTGTATTGCCGGGAGCGGGGGTTGAACCAGGCGCAGAGGAAAGAAAGAGAGCCAAGGCAGTATAGAAACCCCGTAATGAACAATAAATATGGCATGCGGTCCCCGCAGGGAGAGCAATGGTTGCTTATTTCGGATACGGATCTTAGTATGAGCGGACAATCCAGATTCGGTATAGCTAAAATGGCGCTGATTTTTGTCTTTATCGCCGCCGTGGTCGTTTCCGCCGGATGCGGAGAGGACGGCAGACCGCCCCAGGCCAAAGCGCAGGGGACGGATAAGAAGGTGATAGTCATCGGATTTGACGGTATGGACCCTAACATACTCAAGAGACTGATGGACGAAGGGAAGCTCCCCAACTTCAAGAAGCTGGCCGAAACAGGGGGTTTCAAGCCGCTTGCGACGAGCATACCTCCCCAGAGCCCTGTTGCCTGGTCAAACTTTATTACGGGCATGAACCCGGGGGGGCACGGTATCTTCGACTTCATTCACAGGGACCCCGAAAGTATTACGCCTTATCTGTCTACTTCGAAGACAGAGCCCGCTAAAAAAACCATAACGGTCGGCAATTGGGTGATTCCCCTGTCATCGGGCAAGGTTTCCTTGCTCCGCCAGGGTAAAGCGTTCTGGGAATATTTGACGGAGAGAGGAATCCCTACGACCATATTCCGGGTGCCGGCGAATTTCCCCACTGTGGACGGCAAGGCCTATCAGCTCTCGGGAATGGGAACGCCCGACATTCAGGGGACATACGGGACTTATTCCTATTATACCGACGAGGACACCGGAAAATTCGAGAAAACATCCGGCGGCAAGGTTTTTCCGGTCGAAGTCTTCAGGAATAAAGTCCGGGCCAAACTTCCGGGACCCGTAAACACATTCGAGAAAGATGCGCCTCAAAGCAGGGTCGACTTCACCGTTTTTATAGACCCGGAGAACCCGGTCGCAAAGATAGCCGTCCAGGGCAGGGAGATAATACTCAAGGAAGGTGAGTGGAGCGACTGGATCAAAATAAAATATGAATTGCTTCCTTATCTGGAAAGTGCGAGCGGCATCGCGCGCTTTTACCTAAAAGAGCTGAGGCCGAATTTCAAACTGTATGTCACGCCCGTGAATATCGACCCCTCTGCCCCCGCCCTTCCGATTTCCACACCCAAGGATTATTCGGAGAGGATAGTCAAGCAGATAGGTCTTTACTATACCCAGGGCATCCCCGAAGACTCCAAGGCTCTATCCGAAAATGTGCTCGGAGACGGCGAGTTCCTCGATCAGACGAACATAGCCTTCGGCGAAGAGCAGGATATGCTCGATCTCGAGCTTAAGAAGTTCAATTCAGGGTTCCTCTTCTTCTACATAGGCAGGGTAGATCAGCTTTCCCATATGTTCTGGCGCACGATGGACCCCAAGCACCCGGCTTATGATTCAGGAAGCAAACTGAAGCTCGTGATCGAGAACGCCTACATCGAAATGGACAGGGTGCTGGGAAAGGTCCTCGACAATATCGACGACCACACCACGGTCATCGCCTTATCGGATCACGGATTTGCCCCGTTTTACAGGGCTTTTAACCTGAATACGTGGCTCAAGGATAACGGATATTCGTACCTGACAGATGAGGCGGAAGGCGAGTTCTTCCAGAACGTCGATTGGGGCAGGACACGCGCTTACGGAGTAGGTTTTAACGGCCTTTTTCTAAACCTCAAGGGGAGGGAGTTCGAAGGAATCGTCGAGCCCGGGAAGAGAGAGGAATTGCTGGACGAGATATCCGCAAAGCTTCTTTCCATAAGGGACCCGAAGACCGGAGAGCAGGTAATTTCCAGGGTATATAAAGCGGAGGAAGTATACAGCGGTCCTTTCCTCAAGGATGCACCCGATCTCATCGTTGGTTACAATAAGGGGTACCGCGCTTCCTGGGAGACCGTGCTCGGCAGTTTCCCGAAGGACATACTGAGGGACAACAAGCAGAAGTGGAGCGGAGACCACCTGATGGAAGCAGACCTGGTGCCGGGAATCCTCCTTTCGAATAAGGAGATAAAGTCGCAGAAACCCGCTCTCTACGATCTGGCCCCGACTATACTGGCAGAATTCGGAATCCCGAAGCAGGAAGGCATGATCGGAAATAATATATTTACGGATGATAATCCCGGAAAATAAATTGCACATATATCCAAGGAGGAAGGTTCATGTTCGGCGGCTCTAAGATCAAACTGGATAAGGACTTGCTCGACAGATGCAAAAAATATGCGGAGGAATCGGGCTATACGTCGGTTGAGGAATTTATAACATATACGCTCGAAAGGGAATTGAAAAAGGGGCAGAAACAGTCCCCCGAAGACGAGGAAAAGGTAGCCAAAAGGTTAAAGGGACTCGGGTATATCGAATAGAGAGGCAGCTATACGGAGCTTTAGCTGATGCATGAACGGCTGCCGGGACCCTATTCATAAAATTTAATCGACCGCAGATAAAGGATAAGATGTGGCAATTTAATTCCGCGATGAGCGGCTTATTCGGCATTCTCATTACACCGTTCAAAAATATCGACCCCCTATGGTCGCTGGCCCTCTTCTCTCTCATTATCGGAATCATAATGCTCATAATTTTCCGCTACACATCGGACCAGCAGAAGATTAGAGAGACCAAGAACAAAATCAGGGCTTATATTTTCGAGCTCAGTCTCTTCAAGGACGAAATAGGGATAGTGCTGTCATCGCAGAAGAACATCCTTATATACAACCTCAGATACATCAAGTATGCCGTAAAGCCTATGCTGTTCATGATGATACCGCTTGCTGTTATCCTGATTCAAATGGACAGCTGGTACGGGTATAGACCCCTCAGGCCGGACGAATCGGCGATAGTGTCCCTCAAGCTCCACGGCGGCAGTGAGCAGCTTCCGGACGTCAGACTCACTTCGGATAAGGGGATTACGATAGAAACTCCTCCCTTAAGAATTCCCGATCAGAACGAAGTAGACTGGAGGATCCGGGCTAAAGAAACGGGAGCGCACGATCTCACATTCAACGTGTCAGGCGAGGAGATCCGGCAGAAAGTCTTAGTCTCCGAAAAGGGCCTCGTACAAATCTCACCCGAGGCGTCGGCATCGAGCCTCTGGGATAAACTGCTGAACCCCGCACAAAAGCCCCTGCCTGAAAATTCTCTGGCGGAGCAGATAAGGATCGATTATCCCGCGGGCTCGGTCGGCATACTGAAATGGCACGTCCACTGGCTCGTCGTCGTTTTCGTATTATCGATTGTCTTCGGATTCGCCCTTAAGGGACTGTTCAGAGTCGAGATTTAAACGGGGCCCCTGAATCCGAACGAACCGGGGAATATTAACACGCGCGGAATATTATATGATGCGGAGATAACCGGGTACGGTTTTCTCAGGACGCCAGATTAAGGGTAATCCTTCTCTTCTCGACGTCTGCGGCGGTGACTTTGACCCTGACGGTCTGACCTATATCGAACCAGCGCTTCCTCCAGTTGACGACACTGTCTCTGGGCACGAGGCCTTCCACAAAAACCTCCTTGACCTCGACGAACATCCCGAAGGGGAGAACGCTCAGTACAACCCCTTCAAATTCCTGTCCGATATAAGACTTCATCAGATGAGCCCTTTCGAGGTTTATGGCCTCCCTCTCGACTTCATCCGCATGCCTCTCCCTCTTTGACGAATGGTCCGCCATCCAGTCTAAAGACTCCTTGTCATAGGGATGAGCGCTGTGTTTCAGCAGCGAATTGATAATCCTGTGGACGATTAAATCGGGGTAGCGCCTGATAGGCGAGGTGAAATGAGTATAGTGCTTTATGGCCAGCCCGAAATGGCCCTCTTCCAGAGTCGAGTAAATAGCCCTTTTCAAGGAACGGAGAATAAGCATATTAACGGCTATCTCATCGGGCCTGCCCCTGCTCTTATCAATGATCCGCTGAAAGTCGAGCGTATCTATCTTTCCCTCCACCGGCAGGGTATAGCCCAGTTTCCTGAGCCCTTCCGAGAGCTCGATGATGGATTCCATATCGGGCTTCTCGTGGACCCTGTATAAAGACGGGACTTTCGACTGACATGTGAATCTGGCGACAGCCGTATTCGCCGCGATCATGAACTCTTCGATCAAGCCGTGGGCCGGGTTCCTCTGAGTCCTCACCACATCTACGGTCCTGCCCAGCTCGTCCCTTATGAGGTCGGGCTCGGGAATATCGAAATTGAGCTCCCCCTTTTCGATCCTCCTCTCCCTGATATGTTTGTAGAGCTCGTTCATTATGTGCAGCTTCTCGGTTATCTGCTTTTCCTCGATCGGCACGAAGCCCGAACCCCCCAGACTCTCGGCCACCTTCGAGTACGTAAGACGGGCGGCGCTCCTGATCACGCTGTTGTAAATCTTGTAATCCACCATCTCGCCTTTACGGTTAAAATCCATCTCTGCCGTTTTGGTGAGCCTGTCCTTATACGGCACGAGGCTGCAGAGGTCGTTTGAGAGCTTCTCGGGCAGCATGGGGACGACCATATGAGGCATGTAAACGCTGGTCCCCCTCTCAAGCGCCTGATTATCTATCCCGCTCCCCAGATTCACGTAGTAAGAAACGTCGGCTATGGAAACCAGAACCCTGTAGCCGTAGTCCGTCTTCGTGATGCCTACGGCATCGTCGAAATCCTTGGCGTCGTCGTTATCGATCGTGAAAATGATATCGTCCCTCAAATCCGCCCTTCTCTTCAATTCGCTCTCGGGTATCTCGTCAGGTATCTCGGCCAGCTCCCTCATGGCCTCGGCGGAGAATTTCTCCGACAGATCATATTCCACCAATAAGCCTTTTTTCTCGACTTCCAAATCCCCCGCTCTGCCGAGTACGTCCACTATATGGCCCCGGACTTTCCGGCTCAGCGTAACCCCTCCGCTTATTTCGAAAACGACGAGACTGTGGTTCCTTAAGTTTTTTATCTCGCCCGCCTGAAGGGGGATGTGCGGTATCCTGTCGTCCTTAGGTATAATTTTGCCGGTCTTACCCGTCCTGACGAATTTTCCGAGAATCTTCCCGCCCTTGATCATCCCCTTGATAAGGGCGTTTGCCTGTGCCGGCTCGCTTTTTACTTCGGCGGGTTCTCTTCTCCCTGACACTATGTATCCGTCTTTCGTCCTGCCGATCGCCCCATCACTAACCATTTTCCGCAGTATCTTCTTTAGGAGCAGTTTCCCTTCCTTGGGCACGCCGAGGCGCCTCGAAATTTCCTTTGACCTCATGGGGCGGCGTCCCGAATTTCTTAACAGCTTAAGGATCTCTTTGGGCTTGGGAATTCTTATAGATAAATTACTGGAAATTGTAGGTCACCATTGATAGGTTGTTTTGTCGACAATATTTATAAAGGACAAGCAGGGTCACGTTCCGTTAAGAGAAAATAATATGCTGTAATGTTACATAGTTTATCGTTTAAGTTCAAACCCGGACGTACTTGAGACCGCCTCGGGCCTTCATACGAACGCTTGACTCCGGACAGTTGAATATGGCGCCGAATTCAGATAATATTATTCCCGCCGCAAAAAATTTATAATGATTAGGGAGTATTGATACCAAATGCTTAGAAAAAACATACCCGGCGCCGTACTGATATTGCTCATAGTTTTTTCGTTTGTCGCGACCGGATTTTATCTGGGACTGAAGCTTGACTGGCAGTCATATTTTAAGATTCTATCCATCGTAGCCGTAGTCGCCTTGATTGTCTCGGCCATTATCAACACGGTGCCAGCGGGAAATAATAACAAGTAACCGCAATACCCTTCGATTCAGCCAACCCATGTTTACGGAGTAATGATAAGCTCGCTTTGTCTCCCGGGCTTGGGTTCTTCTTCCGGGTGATACCGCAAAATGTGAATAAGATAGCTCTGCGGATTCGAATCGTGCTCCATGAAGAACCTCGCTTCTTTTAGGAACTCTTCCACCACGCTCAGAGCAAAATCTATCGTTACCCTGTCCTCCCGTATGTCCGGGCTGTCTTTGAAATCGGTCAAGGCTATGAGCATTCTGGTCGAGAGCTCGTTCGCAAAGCTGTTTTCACTCTGATGCTGGTAGATAAGACCCTTCTTCTCGGTATCGAGCGTGCTTTTTACGAGCTCAAGGGCTGAAACCGTATCCTCGTTCCTGAGTCTCCTGTCGGAGCGGAATGCATCCGCAAAAATCTTTTCTATTCTCGCGAAAACCTCGGGGTTCCGGTTATAGAGCTCCGCGCGGCGCACGTAGCTGACCGCCCCTTCCTTGCGAATTCTCTGATGCATTACCTTAAGCTGTTGATGTTTCTGCCCCTCGACATAATACATGCAGTCGAGAGGACAATTGATCTCGACGCCCCTTTTCTCCCCGCAGCACACGGGACATATCGACGCCCTGAGCGCAGGACAATATCTCTTCGCTTTCCTATTCCCGCAGCTGACGCACTTCATCGTGAAATCCTATAATGCCCTCGGGACAACATTCGCCTTTACCCAGTCTATAATTTCATCTGTGGAGGTGCCGGGCTCGAATACGGCTTTCACTCCCTTTTCCTTGAGGGCTTCAATATCTTCTTTGGGAATTATACCGCCCCCGAAAACCGTTACGTCGCCCATCCCTCTCTCCCTCAGAAGACGGACCACCTCGGGGAAAATATAATTATGAGCGCCCGAGAGAATGCTCAGTCCGAGAGCATCGACATCTTCCTGGAGCGCTGTCTCGACTATAGCCTCGGGCGTATTATGGAGCCCCGTATAAATAACCTCGAAGCCCGCATCTCTCAAGGCTCTCGCGACGATCTTCACACCCCTGTCGTGCCCGTCGAGTCCCGCCTTCCCGATTAAAATCCTTATTCTCGAACCCTGACCCATGTCAATTAGCCCTGCCTCGTAAATACTGTAGTTTTCTTCTTAAGAAACTGCTGATCCCCGTCTATGAAAGTCTAACCGAGCGGTCAGTCCAAACGGCCGATCAATAATAACCCGGATCGCGGTAGACCCCGTATACTTCCCTGAATATATCGCTTATCTCCCCCAGTGTCGCGTACTCCCTTACAGCCTCAATAATATAAGGCATTAAATTGTCGCCGTTCCTGGCGGCCGTAACAATGTCACGGAGCCTCGACTTCACGGCCTTGTTGTTCCTGTTCCTTTTAAGATCCATTAGCTTTTTAATCTGGTCGGTCTCGACACTGTCTTCGATTTTAAGGGTCGGTATGGAAACCTCCCCCTCGGTATTGTATTTGTTGACCCCTACTATCGTCTTCACCCCCGTATCGACTTCCCTCTGATACTTATAGGCCGCGTCCGCAATCTCTTTTTGAGGATACCCTGTTTCAATCGCCCTGATTATCCCACCCATTTCATCTATCTTATTTATGTAGCGGAACGCCTCACTCTCGACCCTGTCTGTGAGAGATTCGATGACGTAGCTCCCGCCGAATGGGTCGATAGTGTTCACGACGCCGCTTTCCTCGGCAATTATCTGCTGAGTCCTGAGCGCAACCGTGACGGACTCTTCAGTAGGCAGAGCGAGGGTTTCATCCATTGAATTGGTGTGGAGAGACTGCGTGCCGCCGAGCACGGCCGCCAGGGCCTGTATAGTAACTCTGGCCACATTATTTATAGGCTGCTGCGCCGTGAGGCTCGCCCCCGCCGTTTGCGCGTGGGTTTTCAGCATAAGCGATTTCGGACTCTTTGCTCCGAACCGCTCCCGCATGATCTTCGCCCACATCCTGCGCGCTGCGCGGAATTTCGCGATCTCCTCCAGAAAGTCGTTGTGCACGTTGAAGAAGAAAGAGAGACGGGGCGCAAAATCATCCACGTCGAGCCCCCGCTTTACAGCTTCCTCGACATACGCGATCCCGTCCGCGAGCGTGAACGCAAGCTCCTGTACGGCCGTCGAGCCCGCCTCCCGTATGTGGTAACCGGATATCGATACGGGGTGCCACATGGGGACTTCCTTTGCACAGAATTCGATAATGTCTATTACGATTTTCACAGACGGCCCGGGCGGCGATATCCATTCCCTCTGAGCGATGAACTCCTTCAGCATATCGTTCTGGAGAGTCCCGCTGAGCTTACGCCAGCTTACCCCTTGCTTTTCAGCCATGACGAGGTACATGGCAAATATGGCGCTCGCGCTGCAGTTGATGGTCATCGAGGTCGTCACTTTTTCGAGGTCAATGCCGTCGAATAGCACCTCCATATCGGCAAGCGACGATACGGATACGCCTTCCTTTCCGACTTCACCCCTGGACCGTTCGTGGTCGCTGTCGTAACCCATAAGCGTAGGCATGTCGAATGCGGTGCTGAGACCCGTCTGCCCGTGCTCCATCAAATACTTGAAACGCCCGTTTGTATCCTCGGGACTCCCGAACCCCGCGAACTGGCGCATGGTCCAGAGACGCCCCCTGTACATCGTGCTGTGGATACCCCTCGTAAACGGATACGAGCCGGGGAATCCCAGGCGGTTCTCATAATCAAAACCGTTTAGATCGAGCGGCGTTATAAGCGGGGGCACCTCCATCCCGGAGACGGTCGTATAATCCGCTTCTCTTTTCGAGGCGTTTTTGTACTCTTTCTCCCAATGCTCCCTTGCTCTCTTCATCTTTTCAAGCTCATTTTCGTCAACAGACATCTAAACCTCCGACCCTATGGACTTAAAGAAATCTTTGAACCCATGAAACACCCAGCACAACGTACTATAAATATTACTGAAAATTAAACGTATGGGAAAACAGTAATCAAATAAATAGTAAACAAAAGGTCGAGATTAAGTCAAATTGGAAATAAAAGGATATTAACCGGCGTCCTGTTGTCTATTGTTGTTCGGTGTGAGAATTTTCATCGGTTGATACAACATTTTAAGTTTGTTCGTAAGCCTTCAGGAATTCATCCCTTGAGATATGTGCCTGAGTACAAATGCTTCGTAAGGTTGAACCCTTGATCCGGGCGTGATTGGGCATGGTCAATGGAGTCCGCGTGCCGTCAGGGTTTTCCCTCATCATTGCAATGTGCTCTCTTTCGCGAACAAGACGAAACCCCAAGAGCTCAAGTGTCTTTATGACTTTCGTCTTAGGAGCATCAACGGGAAATTTAATCATGAGACATTCCAATAGAATATTTGAAAAATCTATTCAACGTCGTCATGATCGAAACTTCGCCTATATTGAGTTTATCTTCTAATATTCCCATAGGAATTTCTATTAATTTAAAACAAAACGAATGTCAAGGAAAGCATAAAAACGGTTTAAAGACATTTAATAGATTTAGAAACTTAGGAGTAAAGCTGAATGGATTATTTTTTCGACGAAGAAGGAAGCTCGTTTCGAAGTTGTGAAACGGCACGACAGATATCAGATACCAACCCCCGCTTCGGCTATAAAAACTTCCAGTACAGGTGATTCTTGTTCCACAACATCTTCTCCAAAAGTTTCAATATGGAACCGAATGGCGGATTTGACATCGGCTAAAGCCTCTTCATAAGTCTCGCCCTCGCCAATAACGATCCCCTTCAAACCAATGGGGTAGGCTACGTAGCCATCGGCATGCTTTTCAACGATAACTTTGAACTGTTTAGTCATGATGACCTCCCGACTTTTCAATCTTTAATCAACCGATCGATTGCCTAGCCGCTGTCATCCGCAAAATTTGAAATAACGAATACAGGACTTAAGCATCGGTACTCCGGTCCACTATACGAAATAATCTATACTATCGAAAAAGATATGCAATTACAGGCCCAAGGTCTTGCTATCAGGGATATTCAGGCTTCAGAGTACGTGTAAAATATCGCCCTCATTCCCGACAGGAATATCAGCTAGGATTCGAGACGCATTATATACCAACTAAATTCTCAAGGTGTCATTGTGGATGTCGGCGTTGGCTAAGGTCCCGGTGTCGGCGATGGTGACGGCGAGAGAGCTTCAACCGACTGAGTAATAATGACGTCGGCTTCCAAAAGCAGATCGTCCGCCGGAGGTAACGGGCAGATTGCGGCAAACTCAGGCGGCACTTGAAGCTGGATTCTTGCTGTTACAGTTTGTGTCCCGCCAACTCTAAATGCATTGTATTGAACTACAAATTGCCCCGATTCCAAGCTTCCCAAAACAGGTACAGAGACATCACTCGATCCATCATTTAATGAGCCAAGCGCAGTATCACTGACAGATACCTCAGCCATGGTCCCGGGCTCGATCCCGACCGTATTGAAAATAAGTGTTAGAAATACATCCTCCGCTTCCAAATCCAGCGGGTTCGGAACAGTTATATCCTGATTACCGGGCCCTACTATCCCGACACCCCGGAGTGTCATGGTAAGAAAATCGCTCTCCTCATCGCCGCCTACGGGATGTATCGTAGCCGATATATGTACAGTAGCTGTATCCGCCGCTATCTCCTCGATCGTCGCGCCGACCCCTTTATGCACACCCGCCAGGTAATTCACAAAAGCCATTTCTCCTTCGACTGTTCCGCTGCTCTCGAACAAGCATCCCCTTGACTCAGGCTTGAGGCCGCTGGGTGAAAAGGTAATTTCGAAATCGATTGGAGTCCCGTCAGGTACCAGATTGGTATTTACCTGTATAAAAGAATCTTCGACTCGCATTGCCAAAGAGAGCATCCGGATTGGCTTTCAGGCCGATTATAGCCGTGTTTATTGGGTCTCCCGAGCCGTCACCGTTAAGACCGTCGAGACAGGCATATTGAAAACCGATCATTATAGTAAAGAACAATACAACTGATAATATCCTTATTGATTTATGTTTAAACAAGTTTCTTAGTCTCATAAAAATCCATCCCTCCTTGTATAAAGACGCGCTTCTCTTTTATGGTACGTTAACCGTGAACTCCACTACATCGACAGACGCCGCTGTCAGTCGATGCCTCCAGGAACGCCGGGTCGATTATGTCCTCACCGCTTAGTAAAATTATTACGAAGGCTATGCCGCGATTGTCCGTGAGAGTCTCGAACGGGGAATCGACAAAAGCCCCCATCGAAAACCACTCACTTAACGGGGTGTGTGAACAACTGGCAGGCTCGCAGGCTTGATCATCGGCCAGCTGAACGGCTCTGGCGTCACCTACGTTGTCTCCGTTAGTGTCCACGACTAGATCATTCTGACCGGCAAACGAGGCAATCCATGTAACCCTCACGTCATTGAGAGGCTGTCCGTCGGGGCCCAGGACTCTGAGCCTGTACCAAGGTCGTGGTCAGGGAATTGTCCGGAATCGTGACGTCGCTCGGAGGATCGAGTATCGTGACCGTCGAGCCGAACGGGGCAAACGGCGGGTTAGCTCCTCCGCAGCTTATGGCGATCACGCCCGCTGCGAATATCCCTATTACGATTATGGGGAATAATAATTTCCCCGTGAGTTTCCTGTTCATCAATACATCCTCCTCTGTCATATTTCAACTCGCTCTTACCTGACTATCCTCGGAGTGATAAAAACTATAAGCTCCCTCCGCTGATCTCTCGTCAGGCTATGCTGGAACAACCACCCGACAAGCGGCAGTCTCGAAAACCACGGTATGCCGCTGTCGGAATCTGTTACTTCTCTCGTAAATATACCGCCGATAACTATAGTCTCGCCGTCGCTCGCGAGGACCTGAGTAGTAGCCTCGTTCCTCCTTATGCTTGGCTGACCGCCTGCCCCGGTCAAAGTGGGATCGGGTGAATTATCCGTAACTACAATATTCATTAATATCCTGTTATCGTTAGTGACCTGCGGCGTAACCTCGAGACTCAGCGTTGCGTCCACGAACTGCGTCTGTGTGCCCGCAGCGGAGACACTGAGGAACGGGATAGAAACGCCCTGCTCGATCCTGGCCGGTGTATTTTCGAGCGTGAGTACTTTCGGAGATGACAGTACCCTGCCTTCTCCTCTCAGCTCGAGAGCCGAAAGCCTGAGGTCGAGGTCGTATGCTCCGGTTAAGCTGCCGAGAACGATCCCCAGAACTCCGCCCGCTCCGGTAGTGGCTGCGGCAGGCAGGTCGACTATGAAATTATCACCCGTTGTTCCGAAGGGGCTCCCTGTCGTGGAACCGCCGACTGCTACGCTTGACGGGAAAGTCGCGCCTGTCGGGTTCCCCGTGGCCGCGGAAGCCGTATAATCGAAGCCCCACTGTACTCCGAGGTCGCGTGTGAAATCTAGTGTGGCCTGTACGATACGCGATTCTATCAGGACCTGAGGCGTTCTCGTGTCGAGGTCCGAAACAAGGTCCTCGATCTGGGCCACTCTTACGCCGGTATCGTTAATGAGTATGCTGTTAGTACGTATATCGACCCTCAGCTCCCCTCTGTCACTCAATAGCGGCTCTACGAGCGGTATCAGCTCCTCGGCGTTTGCATAGTTGACGAATACCTGCTTCGTGATGAGAGGCTCCAGTTCCTCGTTGGTTTCCGCAGCTTTCTTTACCGCCTTCTGCCTCGCCTGAAGCGTGCCGAGAGGCGCAACCCTAAGCACGTTCCCGTCTAAGAACGCACCCAGACCAGCGTCCTCGAGAATCACGTCGAGCGCCTGGTCCCAGGGGACGTTCGTGAGCTTCAATGTAACAGTGCCCGTAACGTTCCTTGCAATTATCATGTTCAATCCGCTTATGTCCGAAATAATCCTGAGCACGTCCCTGATATCCGCATCTTTGAAATCAAAAGAGACGAGCTGTCCCCTGTACGTCTTCGTCGCGCCGGGTACGGAAGTAAGCCTGAAATCGAAGGCATAGAGGTCTTCGGGCTTCACCGCGACCTCGACCTTCCCTTCCTCCGCAGCGATCTTCTCCTGTTTACGCGTCTCCCCGAAGTTGAGCGTGATAAGGTTTCCGTTCTGACCGACATCCACGGGCACTTTGTCCTCCTTGAGCTCTATGACCATTATTACGTCATTGGGCTTTATGGGGTCCCTGAAGGAGGAAATGAAGTTAACGGGGCTGTCGAAATCGCTGACGTCTCTTGATACCTGGAACTTATCGGCAAGTATGACGTCTTTAATTTTAAGTGTGATCTTCTTATCTTCGTCCGCGAGCCTCTCATACTCGACAGGCGAAGTCGTCCCCACGGTCACTATCCCCATACCCTGCTGAACCTCAAACCCTATGCTCTCGACATGGTTATATTGATCGGAAGGGTTGGGCATATTAGCCGTGGTGTTCTGGGGTATAGCCGTCGTAGCAGTCTGTGCCTGAGCAATATAGACCGGTGAATTCTTATTCACTGTTTCAGGACCGACAATTCCCGGCGCTTCGATTGAAGTTTCATTATTGTCGTCTATTTTTTGCAGCTGCCCGCTATAAACCCGTGTTCCCGAAACGAGGACACAAATTCCAAGCAGCATGATTGATATGATCAGGAATCTCATTAAACCATCCTCCTTAACTTAATCATCCTCCTTAATACAAATTCCCCTCGTCATTCTTCGTTCTGAAACGCCAGTACAGATTGCTTTACCTCGATCTTTACCTCTCCGTATACGTTTTCAACCTTTGTTTTTTCCTGTACGAGGATTCCGTTTTCCCTTACTTCCAATATCTCCCCGTCACTGTTTCCGATCTTGTCCCCGACACCCAGGAAATAGGTATTCGCTTCCGGGTCCACGACCATGGCCTGAGGCTTGCCCCCTATCCATACGATCCCGACGATCCTGAACTGGTTTAACGGGTACCTCTGTATGGGAGGACGCAGCACGGTGCCGGCTGTTCCTGCCGGGGTATCTACCAATTTAATAAAGGGCTTAAAGGGGTCGCGCATGCCGGTGGAATCATAGGGCGGCTTCTCCTCCTGAGCCGTCATAGGGGCTGTCCCCGCGGGCTGCTCCGGGCTTGAGATACCCTCTCCGGTTTCGGCGGGGCTCTGAGGGGGCGGCTGAGCGTCGTCCCCTGCCGTTTTCTCCTCACTTTGTTCCGGTGCAACAGATTTATTTTCCCGGGCATCCTTAATTATCTTATAACCCTGCTTCAGGGTATCATCGGCAGGAGCCGTCTGCTCCTGCGAACTTGTAACCCTAAGCGGACAGGTGAGAAGCAACAACAATATGAATATTCTTATAAATACCGCCATTTTTCCCGTCATTCCGTCATGCATTCCTTAATATCTTCTATGTCCCGCGTTTCTTTCCTTTTGTTTTCTTGCTATCCTGGGGCTGCACCTCTTGCGGAGGCAGGAGCCTGAACGTGACAACGTCAAACTTCGCATTGAGTATCACATTCCCCCCCTGAATGGTATTGCGCGTAAGCACAAGGTCCCTTACGTTAACTATCCTCGGGAGCCTGGATATACGGTCGAAGAAATCAGCCAGGTTAAAATAGGTGCCGATGACCTCCATCTCTACCGGAATCTCCGCGTAAATCTCCTTTGTGACCTGCGGTTTCGGTGCAAAAATTATCGAGTCAAGATTCGAAGCGGCAATCTCGGAATAGACCCCGTCGATTAACCCCGGAATCTCTTTATCCTTGGGCAGCTTGCGCGCCACAAGCTGAAACTCCCTGTCGAGCCTCTTGTACTCCTTTTCAAACTTGGGCAGCTCGGCTGCAATTGCTTCGTATTCATGTATCTTCATCTGATCCTGCCTGAGCTTATTTTCGGCGCCACTCAACTCCTCGGCCTTTGGGGACCAGAAGAAGTACCAGTAAATGAGAGATATGACGACAACAATCAGGAGCAGTATCCCGACCCTTATATGAACAGGCTGTTCGTTAAGCCTCTCCGAATATTCTTCAAAGAAAGCCATTATTCCTTCACCGCCTTCTTTGTCCGGGAATTCTGCGCGGGCTCTGCGGGGTTCTGACCCTTATCCTCCGTTTTCGACTTTCCGGAATAGTTGAGCGTTGTGTTTATGACAAAACTCCTCAAGTCCAGCTTGCGTATCTCCGTCTTTTTGATTACTCCTAGTTCCACACCGACAAAATACGGAGAAGATTGAAGGGCCTGCATGAAATCCGCAACAGTAAATTCGCTGTCCGCAACGCCGACGAGCTTGGTCTGAGAATTCTTCTCCGTAAATTCGTCGATCCAGGCCTTGTTAGGGACGGCATGTGATAGAGCATCCATCACATATAGAGGTCCCGTGCGGTTTTTCTCGAGCACGTCTATGATTTCTATTCTCCTGTTGAGCTCCGCGTTTTTCGCCTTGAAATCATCGACCTTCTGCTTGACTATCTCCAGTGCCTTTATCCTTTTCTCAGCTTTCGCTACTCCCCGGTTAACGTCTTCTAACTTCCGTTCCTGCACAATATGGATAGCCGCAATCACTACAAAGAGGGCTATAAGAACGCAAATTCCTACGAGGACGTCACCGATACCCTTGACTTCTCTCCTTTCCGGAGCGGGAATAAGGTTTATCCTTATCATGCCTTATCCCCCGGTTTTCTCGTGGCGAGACCCATAACGACACTCATTTTCGGAGCTATCGCTTCAATGTATTCGTGATCGAATTCGTTTTTATCATATGCGATATTTCTGAAGGGATTCATGAAATCGACATTAGCGTCGGTCAGATCCGCCAATTCTTCTTTTAAACCGGGGACCTTGGAAGACCCGCCGCCGATCAGGATATTACCGACCTTGCTCGTCCATAAAGTCGAGGCGAAGAACTCGAGAGTCCTCTTAATCTCACCGCAGATCAAATCGTTAAAATTATGAGTCAAGGCTTCGAGCTCGTGGGGCACATCCCCTTCATGCATAGAAGACTTCATCTTCTCCGCTTCCACAAAACTCAAGCCGATGTCTTTTACGATCCAATCCGTAAACTGATTCCCGCCGGTAGTTATATCCCTTGTGAAGATGGAGACCCCGTCTTTCAAAATGTTTATATTCGTTACGGAGGCGCCGATATTTACAAGAGCGACGAGACCCTCGGATTCCGGATAATTTATTTCATACATATTCTCAAGGGCAAACACGTCGACATCCACAACAACGGGGTTCAAACCGACATCCTTTACACCGAAACATAAGAGTTCGTGACGTCCTTCTTCGCGGCGACGATCAGCACATCTATATTGCCCTCAGGGGTTTCGCCGGGTATTACCTGATAGTCGTAATTAACATCCTGAATACTCTGGGGTATGTACTGCTCGAGCTCCCACGGGATCGACTCCTTGAGCTCCTTCTCAGACATTTTCGGCAGACTGACCTTTTTGATTATTACGGAGTGTCCCGATATCGAGATCGCTACATTCTTCGTTTTGACTCTCAAGTCTTCAAACAAAGAGGAAACCGTATCTGCAACGGCATCGCGATTTTCGATAATCTTGTTGACTATGGAATTAAGGGGCAAAATGGCATCGCCAATATTTTTCAACTGGTACCCGCCTTTGGATGACTTAAGCTCGACGAGCTTAACGGCATTAGAACCTATATCAAGTCCTACGAGTTCCTTTCTACTTAAAAACAAATCATCCTCCTATGTTACATAACTAATTTAACCACCTTTTTGAAGTTATTGCAATACTCTTTAAAAAATATCAAACAACTCTTTAATTGTTGTCAATAGTACATTGTAATACTTAATTTTACGAAAAACAGTCTCCTTAAGATGATTCAAGATTTCTAAACCGATGCTGTTAATCGTAGATTAAATATTGAATGGTTACAAGGTGTTAATGCCGATTATAGATTCGAGTGAGACCCGGGATAGTGGATGCGTATATATTTTTCCAACTTCGGTAACCCCGCCCTAAAGGTTTCGTAACCCTTAAGACCGCAGGCTTCGCGTCCTGCACTTTCACACAGTTTGTGTTTTTTCGGTCAGAAACTTATACTGCGATTTCAACAATACTACTTAAGTACCTATATGCAAAGATTACTTTTCCCGGAAGATGGAATTGGCGAGATAGATTTTCTTAAAGTAAAAGGAAAGGTTTCATGAAGCCGGAGGGCTGTCGGAAGCGTCTTCGTAATAAATTTCAACTTCCTTCGAAAATACTCTGTTCGGGTCCGAAGCTACGGACAGGCTGAAAAAAGCCCTTTCCGAAGGGTACAGGAGGGCGTTCGGATCTTCATCAAAGATTGAAACCGAGTTCGCTTCAATAACGTTCCCGTCCTGATCTTTAAGCACTATAACCACATAAACGGACCGAACCGGCGAATCCCCGGTATTAATGACTGCGCCGTTGAACTCCAGATGGCCGTCCGTGTCCATACTTTCAAGGATCGGACCGTCCTGCTCAACGACACCGTTATCGTTAGGGCTGTCGCAGGCCACCATAACCGCAAAAATTATTAAAAAAGCGGCAAAAACAATTTTCTTCATTGCTTCCTTTTTTCCGCCAATTCGGATATTGAAATCACATTTTTCCCCGATTCCTGCCTTTTCGTATGGTCGGGGCTCTCATGATCTGTCTTGTGGTCGTCTATTATATCTCCCAAAACCTTGTGCATTATTTTGAGAGCGCCGATGGAATGCTCCTTAAGATAGCCTTTCTCGAAAATAACCTCTTTTTTCTTCCTCGTAAGGAGGTAAAAAATAAAGGCCTGGTTATTCAATACTATCAGCATTGCCGCATACAGAAGGTAATTGTCGGCGAGAACTTTCTTCAATATGGCCTTTGTATCGGAGTCAATTTTGACTATGCCGAACGGCTCCGTTTGTGTCTGTGTGGTAAAGGGGACCGAAACGGAGATTATCCCATTATTGTCCTTTACCGTATAACCGCCCTCCGGATAAAACTCCTTCATGAACAATCCGTCCGATGCCAGGCTGTTTTCCACGTCCTTCTTAAATACAACGCTGAAGAATTTCGGAGCTATCTCAAAGGTATTAAACAATTTCTTCCTGCCGAGTCTTTTATCGAGAAAATGATAAAACTCTCCGCTCGTAGGCTGCTTGCCCTCTTCCGAATAAAAATCGCTGGCCAAGTCGCCTATTGTCTCCGAAATCGCTCTGGTTTTGTTTACAAACTCCCCCTTCGCCTTATTGAACTGGAACAAAAACACCAGTCCGATTAAAGCCAATATGCAGAGCTCTATTCCCAGAGCCTTTAAGATTGTAGAAAATTTACTCATCATCACGCGCACTTAATAAACTCTTCGAGTATTTCCTGGATCCCATCATCCTGTGAATGTCTGAGAAGCATGAATATCATACCGCCGAAGTCCCTCCTCATGTCGGAATCCAGGCTCCGGTAGAGGTTGATGAGGGCTTTTTCCGCGTCGGTCAAAACTTCAAAGCTGTCTTCGGATATGTCTTCCTTATCCATGAACCTTTTGAGACGCTCTTTCTTCGCAACTGTCCAGAATTCTTCGATATTTATATCCAGGATGGTCGCGATCTGCTGACATCTGTCGATGGAGGGTGCGTCCACTTTTCCGGTCTCGAGCTGGTGAATGAAAACGCTCGAAACATTAAGGGAACGAGCCAGATCCTCCTGCGTGATATTCTTCTGCTTCCTTTTGCTTTTCAAATAATCGCCAAATCTCATTATTGCCTCCGAAAGGGTAAAGAAATCCTATTTTATTTTGACCAAAATCTCTGTATTAATTTTACATTATAACCGTATGGAATAGCAAGACTAATCAGAGAGAAATAAAATAAAATTACTGAAATATCTATAACATTCCCCTCGCTGACCCCGCTGGACCTGCGTTTCTTAATCCATCCTGGGCATTTTGTCACAGAAAAACCGGGCACAGCGTAAGAAAATAACAGTTATCGTTTATAAAATCAGTGAGAATGCCCGGAGACCTGCAAACCGGTTCATGGGCGGATGGGTGCCTTCAGACTCTGAGACGTTTGTAATAACCCGTCTCGTCCTCTCCATAGTGAGGAGCGGATAACCGTATATGTAGGCTTCTGTGCCCAGCGTTGACGCCGCTTGCCCGCTGAGCTTCCGGGCTTGGGCTTTGTCCGGCGGAAAATTCACTGGTTAGGATCCGGGACTATCTGGTATATGACCTGGCCACCGCCATAAAAAGGCTGGTAGTATGCCCCGCCGAAAGAATAATAGGTGACGCCGTTTACATTTACCGATACGGCGCCGCTCGGAAGCGTGTTAACCGTCGCCCCGACCGGAGGGCTCACGACCTGGTAGCCCTGATCGACCTGGGAGTAGTAAGCCCCGCCGCAGTCATAATAAGCCGTGTCTCCCGAGTATGTAGTAGAACAGGATGACGGCGGGAGTGTATCTATAACAGCGCCCATGGGCGGCGGCACGACGACATACTGCGAGCCCTGAGGCATGTAATAGACGCCGCTTGAGTAATAAAAGGGACTCCCCTGCACGTAAACGGTGGTGGAGCTTGCGGGGACGCTTGCGATCGCAGCTCCTACCGTAAGGCCCGCCGCCGCCCCCACGGCCAGGCCGGAGTAGTAGCCCGACCATCCGTGATAGTAATCGCCCCCGTACCAGTAATTGTTCCAGTGGTTGTCATAGTTGTTATTGTAGGTGTTGTTGTATGTATTCTGCCTGTTCTGCTGGTTCTGTCCGCTCCAGTCTTGCCTGTTCTGCTGGTTCTGACTGCTCCAGTCTTGCCTGTTCTGCTGGTTCTGGCTGCTCCAGTCTTGCCTGTTCTGCTGGTTCTGGCTCATGGAACCGCTCATGTCCTGCTGATGAGTGCCGCTCAAATCACTGGAATCAAAGTTCTGTCTGTCTGTCGTATAATTGCCGGCTCTGTCGGAATTGTCCATGCTCCCGTTCCAGTTATTCGATGCTCCGAAACTATGGTCGGAACTGTTGATGCTCCCGAACCCTCTGCTGCCTGAGAATCCGTCTCCGACGTTCCTTCCCGAAAACCCGCTGTTGAAATTCCCTCTACTAAACCCGCCTCCGCCGAAACCGCCGCCTCCGAACCTCGCGAGCGCAGTATCAGTGAACGAAACCGATGCGAAAAATGCGAAGAGCAAAATAAACAAATAGCCGAAATATGCCTTAATAAAAGTTTTAAAAGAAGACCCTACCGTCATTTCCGTTCTCCTTTTGCGCTGACATTTTTCAGGACCATCATATCTATCTCTTTGGCGCCTGCGGGGATCTCGGGCACAAAGAGTTTGTCGGGCAAAGATATATCAAATTTCCAATCCGAGAACACCGCCATATACTGAGGGGATTCGGGGACCGTTTTGTAAGTAATTATAACCTTCCTGACGAGCGGTTTATCCCCCGTCTCTATCCATATCTGCCAGTCTATGTACTTCTCGACAAAAGCCAGATGATAACAGTCCGTTCCGTTCACGTCTCCCGGGCCGACGTAAAAGCCGGAAAGCACGTTCTTCATGAGTGTCTTGTAAGGATCGCTGTAAAGAAAATCACTAAGAGCCGGAGTATAGCCGTATGTGCTCATGATCTCTTCGAGCGTACCGTCGATTGTCGGCGCGGCTTTTGCGGTCGAGTATAAATTTTTCGTTTTATCCAGCAGCGTAAAGCTTTTTCCGTCGTACCAGAATTCCCTCCCTTCGACATCGCTCATATATTGGGCAAATACCTCGTCGGGTCTTTTTACGGATACATCCTGAGCGGCTGCGAACTGGAGCTTCTGCCCCGAAGGGAGAGTGTCGTCATAGAGAATCTCGGCGTGAAAACTATACTCCTTCGAGTTTTTGATCAGGTCGCCCATCTTCCGGAGAAGCTCAGCTACTTTGGGGTCAACGGCGGGTGTTGCCGGTGCCGCCTTCGGTTTCACCTCGGCAGCCGTTTTTTTATCGGCGCCTGTTTCATACGCGAGAGCACCCGGAATGCTCCGCACTATCTTATGCCCCGAAGCTCCGACGAAGCCCAGAGAGATAAACAAAACGATCAGGAAAAGCAACCTCTGTCTTTTCTTATTCATGACACCATGCTCCTTTCTTTCCTCGCATATGCGGCATACGTCTCTGATTCCATCGTTATTCCGGATCAGGCATGGCGGCTTCGAGCTTGATCGTTATTCCCGACACTCCGACATTGAGGTCCACACCCTCCATCGTGGAGTGCAGTTTGAGCAGGACTCCGTTCTCGTTCTTGAGCACCACCCCGCCCGCGCCGCCCCCCAGTGCGATACCGTAATTACCTGCGACGTATGTGCCCGGGAACTGCGAAAGGTTGAGCAGGTTATAGACCTCCCCGGCCGCCGCTATCTTCGCCGCGCCAATGCCGCCAACCTTTATGCCGCTGGTCTTGAAAAAGTACTCGGCCCCCTGAAAATTGAGCGTCCCCCTCCCTTCGCTGCCGCCGATTATAAATCCGAATTCTTTCTCGTTGATCGTTATGGTGCCCGACGGCATGTTCTGGGCGACGACAGGACCTGTATAAACCAAGTACATTAGAACAGTCAAAAACAACGCAAACGATAATTTCATATCATATCCCCCCGTTCGGATTTAGTCAGTATAACTTTCTGATAAAGCACAATTATTTTAAATATACAAATTCCACGACTTAATTATACATACATTATAATCTTGAATAGTTTTTCATAAATGTCTATCCATTTTTTACAAAACCGATAATTGATAATTAATAATGACTGGCATAGAACAACATTCATACGATATTCTCAATAGTCAGATCACGATAGAACAAATCGAGACAAACAAACTGTTTCACTATCCTACCCAGGATAGTACCGGAAACCCTACGTCTGGCGCGAATATCAAACCGTACATTTGCATCTAAAACAATCACGCTGCACTAATGCTCACTGAGAGAGTCGAACAGGCTTCTAAAATCCGGATTCGCGGGATCAAGCTCAATAAGTTTCCGGGAATAGATCCTCGCTTCCTCCAAATTTCCCGCATCACGGTTAATCGTCGCGAGAGCATACAGGATTTCCCTGTCATAGGGATGGTTTTTATAAGCGCCGTCCAGCACTTCAATGGCTTCTTCCCGGCTGCCGACAGAATTTAGCGCTATAGCGTAGACATAACTGTAACGGGGATCGTCCGGATCGATTGTCGCCGCCTTTTCAAGTGACTCCAGTGCACGAGGCATATTCTTCCGGCGAGCCATCAGGAGACCCAGGGCGTGGTATGCCCCAGCGTTTTGAGGATCGACGGTTATAGCCGTCTGCAAGAGGCGCTCGCCTTCTTCGTCATTTCCCTTAATACGATAGAGGTCGGCAAGATTAACATACGCCTCCGCAAAAGAAGGCTCGATCTCGATCGCTCTCCTATATTCCGACTCGGCCTTATCAGCCTCGCCCAGATCATTGTAAAGTATTCCGAGGTTAAGATGCGATTCGGGACGTTCAGCGTTGACTAGCTGAGACTCTACATATTCGCTTATCCCTTTATCCATTATTTCTCTCTCCTCCGCGGTCAGCCCATTTCCCAGCGGAGCGGCGAGCAGCCGTGCTGCTTTTATCCTCACCGCCCGGACCGGGTCGCTCAGCAACGGGAACAAATAATGCTTTCTCTCGGCAGGCGCCAGCCCCTCGAGGGCATCGACCGATGCCGCACGAACCATAGGGTCAGGGTCCTTAAGACCCCGTTCGATTATCTTGATCGATTGAGGGCTCACATAGCGGCGGAGCTCGTAAAATGCAGTAGCGCGGGCGATGCCGGGAGCCGACATATTCTCTGCAAGCCCCGACAACATATTCTCGGCCTGCGGAGAACCAGTCCTGCCCGCATTCAGGGTCCCTCCATAATCATGATAATCCCGACGGCCGGGTCCGTACCACTCGTTTATCTTCCCGCTCGCCCACTCCGCACCCTTATCCGCGTGACACTTATTACACGCGTTGGGCGTCCCCAGCTCCACGGTAAGATCGGGCCTCGGGATGCGTATGCTGTGGTCGCGGCGTCTGTCGATAACCATATACGTCGTCTCGGGCATATGGCATCCGACACACTCCGCTCCTTCAGTCCCGGCTGCATGGTGGTGGTGGGAGGGAGCGTCGTACTTCTCCGCCTGATGGCACCCGGCGCAGAGCGCGTTTCCTTCCGCCCGTAATTTCAGACTGTGCGCGTTATGGCAGTCGGTGCATCTGACGCCCTCGTGATACATCCTGCTCTGGAGGAAAGAGCCGTATTCGTAAACCTCCTCCTTAATCTGCCCGTCCGGGTAATAGAGGTTCTCATTGAGGAGTACGGGCAGGTATGTGTCCATAAACTGACCGCCGGTTAAAGACTCGTCCCATATCACGCCCCGGCGGGAATGGCACCGGGCGCACGTCTCTATTTCACCGTGCCCGCTTAGGGGTTTTATCCTCACGGGGTTCCCCGTTTCCGGGTCCTTCGACCAGACGCTTTCGTCATATTTTTCAAAATGCACAATGAGCCCGTCGTTTTCATCATTGTACATTCTGCCCCCGTCTGATTTTCTAGCCCATTCGACGTGTCTCGAACCCGGCCCGTGACAAGCCTCACACGAAACGTTTATCTCGGACCAGGATGTGCTGAAGCTGTTTGTTTCCGGATCGTAGTTTTTCTTTAAGTCGGTCGAATGACAATCAGCACACATGTAGTTCCAGTTCTGATTTATTCCGGTCCAGTGGAGTTCGTCGTTATATTTAATTTGCTGATCGGGATACAAGTGAAACCACTTCTGTCCCCCTTCCCCTTCCGGCCGGCTGTCCCATGCTATGCCTAGCGCCTGAAGCCTGCCGCCCGGAAATTCTATCAGATACTGCTGGAGCGGATAGACCCCGAAAGTGTACTTTGCTTCGTATTCATGGGGCTTACCGTCCGGCCCATCCGTACGCACCATGAACTTGCCGTCTCGTTTGTAGAATCTGGATTCCTGTCCGTAATAATCGAATTTTTTGTCATTGAAATCGCCGACGACGGTTTTATCGTCCGCTTTCTGCATAGCGAGGTCGTGGTGTGAGCCAAGCCAGAGGTCATACTCCTCCTTATGGCATTCTGCGCATGTATTGCCGCCGACAAATCGAGGAGGAGCCGATTCCCGATTCTCGATGATCGAGGTCACGGGTTTAACCATCTTATCGGATTTTAAATAAAAGGACTTACCGTAAAAATATCCGAGGGCAACTATGATGACTGCGGCAACTATAAAATAGACGGCTGGTCTGAGATTCATTTCTCTATCATAAGCTTAATACATGGAACATCTCCCGAAAATTCGGCACGGGCGCGCTATTCCTCGAATTTAAAGATGCGTTTCCAGTCATTTTTCATGCTGATGATTACCCACCCGTTTTTCTTAGCCTCGTCCATGAGAGCCTGAGAGAACGTGCCGACATGCGTGTCCGGCAGACCTCCCGCAGGCCCGTATGCGTACTCGCGCACAGCGTCGTCGTGATAGACGAGCATCATCAGACGCGCTCCGCCGCCCGCCTGCGTCCATTCGAGCATCTCCCTGTCTCCGGTCGAGTTGCCGAACGCGGCGTACGGACGCTTGCCGATGAAGAGGTTAATGCCTATCGCCTTTCCCGCGTGATCGTCGATGAAAAACACCTTGGGCTCGCGTAAGAGAATGGGCTTGCCGTCCCTGTATTCGTATTTCGTCAGGACGCTCGACCCAACCACCTGCTCGGGCGGTATTCCGTAGACGCGCTGACTATAGACCCTTACGAACTCCTGTCCGCCCCCGGTGACGATGTACGTCCTGAAACCGTTTGCCCGCAAGTAATCCATGACCTCGATCATAGGCCGATAGACAAGCTCCGTGTATGGCCGGTGCCATCGTGGATCCTTCGCGGTGGCCAGCCACTTCTTTACTATCCCGAGGAAATCCTGAGTGCTCATCCCGGTGTGTGTCGCCGCAATGATAATCTCCCAATCGGACTCCCCGAACTTCGCCATCGCCTCTTTGTCTCCCGCAATGACCGATTTGAAGGGTTCCTCGCTCTTCCACTCCGGGTGCTTCGGAGCGAGCTCGCGAATCCGGTCGAGTGCGAACACACCCTGCGTGTAAAGAGGATGGGATACCCACGTGGTGCCGTCCTGGTCGAAAGTGGCGATCCGTTCCTCAGGCGGGACGTAATTCGGCCCAGCCTCCTTAGTGACCTCGGCGACGAACCTGACGATGCTCTCCTTCGCCGGCCCGTCGTTCCACGAAGGCAGCGGATCAGTCTGTGCCTTTGCCCAAGCGCCGGATAGCATAAGAATAGCCAGAATGATCGCCAGCATATGTCCGAGCCGGGTACGCTCGATGAGCACTGTTATCCGTATTATTCGTTTACTATCTATTATTTTCTTCATGGCAATCGCCCCCAACGATTATAGGGCTGGCTAATTGTAACCGACCGCTTCTGCCTCTTGGAACGTACACACTATACAATTGAGCCTTCTCCATGTATAGCCGGAAGCCATGGCGGTCGTCTGTATAGTCGCCCGCCTTTTAAGAAAGCTTATTTGCCCATATTGGATTCCGAGGCCTTATCGATCTGAGCCTTCACAGCCTCGAGATTGAAGCTCGCTCCCTTTTGCATAGGCGGAAAATCTATAGCCGTTTGCGCGAGCTGGGCCACCTCCTGCTGCACGAATACGAAACGCCAGAACTCGTAAGCAAACCAGTTGTAGAAAGCTAACGACCCGCTCGCGCCGCTTGGCATTCCTGTCCTCTCGAAGGGGTCCAGACGAAGATTGGTCAGGATCGGCCAATCGACTTTTACTGTGGCGCCGAGCCAGCCCTGGGGCTGATCTGTGAAGCGATACTTGAAGTCGTTGATACGCACCGCGCTCAACGTGCTCTCGGTGAAATAGAAGATCTCTTTACGTTTGGATGGCCCCTTGCCCGTAATGAGGTCCATCTGGTTGTAACCGTCCAGATGTACCTTGTAATTGCGACCCCCCAGTTGTTTGCCCTTGAGCAGCTCGTCCGCGATGTTCGGGTCGCCGGCCGCCGCGACAAGTGTCGGGAACCAGTCGAGCCCGGACATTATGCTGTTCTCGACCTTGCCTGCAGGGACCTTGCCCGGCCAGCGGATTAACGCCGGCACACGGAAGCCGCCTTCCAAGGCTGTCCCCTTGCCGCCTGCAAACGGGGTCTGACCTCCGTCAGGCCATGTGAAGTTCTCAGTGCCGTTGTCCGTTGTGAAGACGATTATCGTGTTGTCATCGAGGCCGTTGTCCCCGACGTACTTCAGGACCGAGCCCACGATGTCGTCGAGCTGAGCCATCCCGGCTTCCTCCTCCGACCAGCCGTTCTCGGGCGTGCGCATCGCTTCGTATTTATCGGAAAGGTGTGTCATGACGTGCATACGGGTCGGATTGAGCCACACAAAGAAAGGCTTGCCGTCTTTACGGGCTTTATCCATGAACTTTATGGTATTGTCGAGTATTTCGTTGTCCACGGTTTTCATGCGTTCGGGACATAGCTCACCCGCGTCCTCTATCTTCTGCTTGCCTATTTTCCCCCATCGCGGCTGCACGGTCGTGTCGTCCGTGCCGGTAGCCCAGCTATGGACCATGTTCCGAGGGCCCACCTTGTCCCTGAGCTGCTGCGGATAGTTCCTGTGGCAGGGGTCCTCCATCGCGTCCAGATGATAGAGGTAGCCGAAGAACTCGTCAAAGCCGTGCACCGTAGGAAGGAACTCATTCAGGTCTCCCAGGTGGTTCTTACCGAACTGGCCTGTGGCGTAACCCATCGACTTGAGCGCCGTGGCGATCGTGACCGCCTGCGCCGGTATACCGATAGGAGAGCCTGCCTGCCCGACGGTAGTCAGGCCCGTACGGATCGGCAGCTCACCCGTGATGAAATTCGCGCGGCCCGCCGTGCAGCTTGCCTCCGCGTAGTAATCTGTGAAGCGGATGCCCTCAGCAGCAATCTTATCGAGGTTGGGCGTCCTTCCCGACATGATGCCCTGATGGTATGCGCCTATGTTGAACCAGCCGATGTCATCGCCCATTATGACGATGATGTTCGGCTTCTTTTCCTGAGCCGCCGCCGGACTGACAGCCCAGGCCAGTGCAGCCAATAAAACACATAATGCAGTAATGAAGGTACTTTTCTTTGCCGACATCTTGCCTTACCCCCTAGGGATTATTTGAAAATCTTAAGATGGTTCTTTAATACTTGAGTTTTAACATCTAAAGCATAAAAATGGCCCCCTGCATCCACTCTATAACGGTCTATGACTACAGTCTATCCTAAATATTTCAAGATAACGATAAATATCTACTGATAAGCAACTATGAGAATAAATGAAAGATGACAACATGCCGCGAGAAATGCTCCGCGTCTGTTCAATGAACCGTTATGCGAAAGTGACGGCGAGGTCCCACTGTAGTACCCACCGAGCAAAGAGTAGTTCCTGGGGCGACGCCCTTGAATCCAAGCCCGTCTGGCGTATTAACCAACATGATGATATTTGTATCATCGCAGATGGGCATGAGAACCGGGCAGACGACCATGCCGGAATTACAGACTTTAAATATTTCCCCGACCTGCAGTTCAACCGGATAAGGTTGATCAAGCTTCGAGTCCTCAGCCTTCACGTCACTGACAAAAATAATGAGCATCAGAAATCCGACGGTCACTGTTATTGCAATCTTCATGCGCCATCTCCCTATTATCTAAAGCCTCTACTAAATATGTCACCTCATTGTAGTAAAATTTTATTCCCGATGTTCATATTCATTTTTTATTGTGGATCCGGTGCTGCGGATTCAAGTTTGATCGTGATGCCGGATACGCCTACATTGAGGTCGATGCCCTCCATGGTGGAATGCAGCTTTAGCAGGACCCCATTTTCATTCTTGAGCACCACACCGCCTGCACCTCCCCCAAGCGCTATGCCGTAATTTCCAGCCACATAAGTACCGGGAAACTGCGAAAGGTTAAATAGGTTATAAACCTCACCTGCCGCCGCTATCTTCGCCACGCCCATGCCGCCAACCTTTATGCCGCTGGTCTTGAAAAAGTACTCGGCACCCTGATAATTGAGCGTTCCCCTACCTTCGCTGCCGCCGATTATAAATCCGAATTCTTTCTCGCTTATCGATATGGTGCCCGACGGCACATTCTGGGCGAAGACAGGACCTGTATAAACCAAGTACATAAAAACAGTCAAAAATAATGCAATGAATGGTTTCATTTTGTATCTCCTTTATTAGAATTTTATTACGCAGCCCCGGTTTTAGCTTATCAATGACTAGACTGAAGTCTTCCTTCGATACAAAGATTATAAATAGAGCAATAACAATTGTCTATCAAAAATGCTCTGATCGACCACTTCTAAGTAAGAATTGGAAACAGGCACCGCCAAAGCGGCGCTTTCGGCACTTCGGGAGATTCCCGGTCGAATACAAGAGATCCTAAATGCGAGTCTCCTTCCGTGAGTTTGAATAAGAAATCTTTGCCAAGGCGATAGTCCGTCATATTCCTTTCAGTCCAGCGCCTCATCAAATTACAATCCACTAATTGATTATTCTTTAAGGCAAAGCGTCTACGAAAATGCTGAGGTGCGCGATGGATTGCAACTAACAGTAAAGAATGCCCGGAGACGGAATTGAACCGCCGACACGAGGATTTTCAGTCCTCTGCTCTACCGACTGAGCTATCCGGGCATATTAGTGCAAGTCAGAATAGAAACCAGGATTACGGATCAAAGACTCCGTCCAAAAAGCGGATTAAATTCTACCCAACTAAAAATTTACAGGCAAGAGAGAAAATTATTGATAATGGAGGCTCAAAAAACCACAAATAGACAAAAGGGAGAACAGCCAAAAGCCTTGAGCTGTTCTCCCCCCGCCCACACAAAGGAGATATGGAGAGATGAGTACTCTTATTCAGAGTCTCTAACTTATATTCAAATCATTTACAAATTTATCCAGTAAAGCAGCTGCCCCATTATGCCGTACTGGTCCTTTTTAAGCCCGTCGTTTTCGGTCACGAAGAAGTTATCGTCCGAGTGGTCCCATCTGAATTCCGCTCTGGCTTCAAAATTGTCGAGGTACTTATTACCCGCTATGAGTCCCTTGAAAGGCTTTAATATCAAGGTCGGCGTTACCTCGAACAGCTTCTGATCCAGACCGGTTCTGTATCCGTCCGGGTCATCAAAATACTCGGCTCTGAGGGCAAGCCTGACCGCGGGGTGAGGGTCAGCAACTATGTAACCCGCTATGCCCCACCAGGATACGCTATCCTGGCTGCCCAGCTCGTCGAATACGACGTCCTGCTGCCATCCGAAGTCCGCGTCGACTATAAATGAAAGCTTCTCCAGGAACGTTATCGTACCAACCGCAGTTATCAGCTCGCGCCATCCGTTACCCCCGAACCCCAGGCCGCTCGGCTCCTTCCCGAAGTATCCGGTCACGCCCAGCCATGCGCTCGATACCGTGCTGCCCGAATAGCTGTAAGCTAACTGGCTTTCTATAGTCGGATCGCCGTTTATATCCTGGACCTGGTCCCATCCGTTGTTAAGACCGGCCGTGAAGGTTATAGGTCCCGCTGTGTAATTAGTCCTTACACCCGTATGGGTAAACGGAACTGCAAACCCGAATAAGATTGAACGTGTGATGTTCGGGTCTTTCCACGCTTCAATGACCTCGTATCCGGCGAGAGTTACGAAACGGCCTGCAAATATATTGATACCGTTCCCGACCGGTGCGAGTACCTGCAGGTATGCCTGATAAGGATCGATCACGTCGCTGCTAAACCCTTCGCCGCCCAGTTCATCCGCCTGCTCTCCCAAAAGTATATCCGCCCTGAAACCGAGCAAATTCGCCAATCCGCCTTCCATCGTTGGGGTCTTCGAGACCGAGATAGTAAAGGCGTTTATGGCAAACTGCTGGTTATCCGGATAAAGCGCCCTTAACTGCAAGCTATTGGTAACGCCGCGGTTAAAGACGTACTGGTAAGTCGTATCTACATAAAACCCGAGGTCGATGGCATCAAAAAAAGTCATGAGCCCGTCGGTTTTGAGATTCTTGTCTTCCTGCTCCGTTATAAATTTGTCCATCTTCGTCTGAGTAGCGGCTTTCTCAGATTCGAGCTGCTCAATCCTCCTCATGAGCTCATCGTTCTGCTTGCTGTTCTGCTCTATCATCTGCTTGAGCTGCTGGATCTCCTGCTCCGTGCCCTGGGCGAATGAAGAGGTTGCAGCAACCGGCAATAAAAGTGTTAACATCATCAAGAACATCGTTAACCTTTTCATTTCTGACTGATCCTCCTTTAAATTAGTTTATAAGCTGTGATTTTTATTTTTGCCGCCACCTCACCCGAGGCAGCATTCCTCTCCTTTCATCATTTCGAACAACTCAAGTAAAATAATTGCCGAGCTGAAACCTCATACCGGTTGAAAAACGGAAGGCCCGTACTACAACTACAGCAACGAGTTTTATAACCGGAACGGGTGTGGTTTCTTTCGAGACCGACATATACTCTCCCACCTAAAAGTCCTCCCTATGGCGATTGTTAAATCGATCTTTGATTATCGTGGGTGCAAGAGATATGCCATGCGGAAATTTCATGCATGTTCGAATGGAATTTTATCCGTTTCCGCCCATTATCTTTGAATTATTTAGGAACTGCCAAGCCGTCGGCGAGAGGGTGACAAATCGGTCTAAATGCTTAGTTATTAAGCACTTAAGTTTGATTTTAAGGCATATATTATATTCGACGAAATAACCCAACCCGTCCACGATAATAATGCGAATCTGGCATCCGAAAATTTAATCGTCGGCATGTATAGAAGATGCGTCTCATTGCGAAAAACAAACGAGATGGAGGAAGACTCTTGCGTTTTACAATGCCACTTTAAGAATCCACGAGGGGGAGGCGCCGTGAATCTATGATCTCATTCGATATCCAAAGCTTTACCCTTGGTCTCGGGGAGGGTCAAAACCACGATCGCCGCGGCGACAGCAAAAATCGAAACCGTAGTAAGTCCGATTGCAAAACTATATTTATCCACAAGGTAACCTATGAGCGGAGGGGCGACAGCAGACACTCCCCTTCCGACATTGTAACAGAACCCCTGTGCGGTCCCTCTGGCACTTGTCGGGAATATCTCGGAAAATATAGCTCCGAACCCGGAATAAAACCCGGTCCCGAAAAATCCTACAAACGGCCCGAGGACAAGGACTTCCGTTAAAGTCCTTGCGTGACCGAAGAACCATACGAGAACAGCCATAACCAGCAGATACCCTACAAACACGGGTCTTCGCCCGAACTTGTCGCTTATGAAGCCGAATGTATTGCAACCGATAAATGCACCTATATTGATAGGTATTATCCATATAAACCCTTTTGTATTGAGACCCACTCCCCTCGAACTGGAGAGAAACTGAGGAATCCAGAAATAGAGTCCCCAGTAAGCAATCATGCAAAAGCTCGTCAGAATGGAAGCTGTAATTGTATACCTCAGTAGGTCAGCACCGAATATCTGGCCGAGTGTGAAGCCTTTCGCTTTCTCACTCAGCTTTCCTTCTTTCCTCATGTCATTCGTTTTTTTCCACACATCCGGCTCTTCAATATGCTTAATTATGTAAAAAACCAGGAATGCCGGCGTAACTCCGACAAGGAAGAGGAGCCTCCAACCCAGGTCAAGACCGTCGAGCTTTAGACCGAGGAGGGGTATTGTGTATGTAACACCCTCTTTAAAGTAAGGGATAATCATCGTCGCGAGTATTGCAGCCAATATGTATCCGATGGCCCACCCGCTCTGAACCATTCCGATGCCTTTCCCCCTGTGTTCCTTGGGCCATTTCTCTGCGACAAGCACTTCCCCGGAAGCCCATTCTCCACCCATACCGAGCCCGAGGAGTAAACGGCAGCCTAGAAGAAAAGCAACGTTCGGAGAAAAAGCGCTGATGCCCGTAAATGCGGAATATATTAATATTGTATATGTAAGAGCCTTCACTCTCCCTATGTAGTCGGAAATAATGCCGAATACCGCCCCTCCGAAAGCTGAAGAGAACAGAGTGACGGAGAACAGTGCGCCCACCAATGTTTCAGAGAGGTGAAATATCTTTCCGATAGACCCGACTGCAAAAGCGAAGAGCAGTAAGTCCATCGCATCGAGTGTCCAGCCTAATAAAGCCGCTATAAAAGCCTTCCACTGCTCGGAGTTAATATCCTTATACCAGCTGAATAGACCGGGCTTTACAGCCGAAACCCGGGGATCGCTATCGCTCATATTGACGCCCCCTATGACCTGTTCAGGTTATAGTTTCCTCCATCCTACTAAATTTCCACCATTGTGTCAATCCGAAAGTGGATTTCAAACCTCCCCCTAAATATAAAATTTACTGTATCTTACGCATATTTGCACCACTAAAGCTTTCTTGACTAAGACTGGCGCGAGCGTTACATTGTTAAGTACATGAAAAATAAGTATTTATATATAGAAACCTACGGATGTCAGATGAATGAATATGATTCGGACAGGCTCCGAAACGCCCTCGACGCCGAGGCGACGGATAAACCCGAAAAAGCGGACATTATCATAATTAACACATGCGCCATAAGGGAAAAAGCCGATCAGAAGGCATTCAGCAGTCTGGGAAAGTATAAGCATTTAAAGAAGAGAAACCCCGATCTTATCCTGGGTATCTCCGGCTGCGTGGCGCAGCTCTACGGAGACAAGCTCCTTAATAAAATCCCGCACCTCGATTTCGTATTGGGCCCGAGGGCGATCCCGAGGCTGCCCGACCTCATTTCCAGGATAGAAAGGGAGAAGCAGAGACCTGTAGAGACTTCCTACGACATAGAGGAGCTATTCGATATCGAGCCCTATCACAGCGAAGGAAAGGTTACGGCATTCGTTTCGGTACAGCAGGGGTGCAATAAAAGGTGCTCGTACTGCATAGTCCCCTATGTCAGGGGCGATGAGGTAAACAGACCGCTTGAGGAAATATTAAAGGAAACGAGGAGTCTCGTGAGTAAGGGTGTCCGCGAAGTCACATTCATCGGGCAGACCGTCAACTCATGGAAAGAGAACGGGTATAAATTCGGCGACCTGCTGAGAGCGGCGGCAGAGGTAGAAAACCTCGACAGGATACGGTTCACGACTTCCTACCCGAGGGACATCACGGGCAAAATGATAGAAGCGCTGAGGGACGTGCCGAAAGTATGCCGCCACATACACCTCCCCGTCCAGTCCGGGTCGAACCTGATTCTCGGCAGGATGAAAAGGACATATACCAGGGAATGGTATTCGGAGACCGTCAATAGACTAAGGGACGCAGTGCCCGACATTGCAATATCGACTGACATCATCGTAGGGTATCCGGGCGAAAGCGACCGGGATTTTATGGACACGATGTCTTTACTCGAGGAGATCGGGTTCGACAGCGCGTTCTCCTTTAAATTTTCCCCGCGGCCGGGCACCCCGGCGGCGAACCGTCCCGGAGACGAGGTCGTAGACGAGGATACCGCCGGCAGAAGGTTGTCCCTGCTCCAGTCGTTTCAGAGGGATATTACTCTCAGGAAGAACCGCGAGAGGGTCGGACAGCTGGAAGAAGTGCTCGTCGAGGGACAGAGCAAGAACGATCCGGGAACCCTCACGGGAAGGACAAGCCACAACAGGATCACACACTTCAGAGGGACTAGCGAGCTGTCAGGGAAAATAGTCAAGGTAAGAATCACGGAAGGCCTTTTCAATTCCATTCGCGGCGAAGTATCGGTATAATGTAATAGGGAGGTGACCTATGTTTCTTCTTATGAAGGTATCCGGGATAGCGCTTGATCCGTTCACAAACACGCCTATTGTAATTTTAAAGGACGCAGCGAACGAAAAGACCCTTCCGATCTGGATAGGGTTTATGGAAGCGAGCTCCATCGCCATGGAGCTCGAGAAGACCCCGAGGATAAGGCCGATCACCCATGATCTGGTGAAGAATCTTCTTGAGAAGCTCAAATTCATCGTGACGAAGATAGAAGTCACGGACCTCCGCGACGATACTTTCTATGCCCGTATCTATCTCAAAAGGGAAAACGAAGAATACTCGCTCGATTCAAGGCCGAGCGATGCAATCGCAATAGCGCTCAGGACCGATTCCCCGATATTCGTCAATGAAGAGGTCATCGAGAAATCGAAGAAAATCGAGATAGACGAGGATAAGGATAAATTGGCGGAACTTCTGGATAAGCTTCCGGAAGGCGATTTCGGCAAGTATAAGATGTAATTCAGGAATACTGCATCCAACTTTTAAACTCGGATTTAACGCTCCCCGGCCTCGTCGATATCTTCCTCTTCGTCCCCGTTCTCGTCGTCAAGCTCGTGTTTGGCAAGCCTGTACCTCAGCGAGCGGAGCGTTATGCCCAGGAGCCTCGCGGCTTCGGTCTTGTTTCCGTTAGTGGTTCTGAGCGCTTTCTCTATCATCTTTTTCTCCACATCGCCCAGGAGCGTGTCGAGGCTCGAATTCGAGGCGAAGCTCGTATCGAGGTCGAGATAATCCCTCCCCGTAACCAGCTGAGGCAGGGTCTCCTGACGGATAACGTTCGATGACTCGAGCGCCACGCATCGCGCTATTATATTCTCAAGCTCCCTCACGTTGCCCGGGTAATGATAGTTCTCGAGGATTTCAAGCGCCTTCGGGGAAATACCGCGGATATCCTTGTCCATTTCGAGCGAATACTTGTTTATGAAATGTATGGCGAGCGGAGAGACGTCGATCTTCCTTTCTCTGAGAGGCGGGAGTACGATTTTTATAACATTCAGACGATAAAAGAGGTCTTCCCTGAACTTCCCGTTCGTGACTTCGTCTTCCAACTTTTTATTCGTAGCGGCTATTACCCTTACATCCACATTTGTGGCCTCCGTACCGCCGAGAGGCCTGATTTTCTTCTCTTCGAGGACCCTCAGCAGCTTGACCTGGAGGTGAAGCGGCAGGTCTCCGATTTCATCGAGGAAAATAGTGCCGCCGTTAGCTTCCTCGAAGAGACCCCGCTTATCCCTTGCCGCCCCCGTGAACGCGCCCTTTTTATACCCGAAGAGCTCGCTCTCCATGAGGGTTTCCGGAATAGCCCCGCAGTTTACGGGAACAAACGGTCTTTCGTGTCTCGTGCCGCTATAATGAATGGCTCTGGCGACGAGCTCCTTCCCCGTACCGCTCTCGCCTGTGATGAGTATGTTCACGTTCAGCTCGGCCACCCTCTTTATTAGCTCGAAGACTTTTACAATGGACGGGCTTCTGCCGATGATATTTCCGAAACCGTACTGTGTCTCTAATTCCTTTCTTAACCTGGTATTCTCACGCTCAAGCTTCTTCTTCTCAAGCGCTTTCTTTATTACCAGCTTTATCTCGTCGATCTTAAAAGGCTTGGTTATATAATCGTATGCCCCGAGCTTCATCGCCTCTATGGCGGTTTCGTGCGAGGCGTAGGCGGTGATCATTATTACTGTAGTGTCGGGACTCTTTTCGTTAAATTTCTTTAGTACTTCGATCCCGTTCAATACGGGCATCTGTATGTCTACAATGGCCAAATCGAAGAGCTTCTCTTCAATTTTATCGATAGCTTCCGGACCGTCGGCAGCGGTTTCAACGTTGTAACCGTCCTTCTGGAGCATGATTTCCAGGAACTCCCTCATGCCCGGTTCGTCATCAACAACTAAAATGGTGTTGTCATTCTGCCCCATTTAATACCTCCGGAAAGGGGTCAATGTATAGAATCGGCCGGAACCTCTTCAAATCTTGGCAATGTGATAACAAAAGTCGCTCCGTTCCCCCGCGAACTCACCACGTTAATCTTTCCATTATAACCTTCTATAACTTTTTGTACAATTGCAAGACCGAGTCCGGTGCCCACTTCCTTCGTAGTAAAAAACGGATCGAAAATCCTGGATATGAAATTCTCATCTATGCCTTTACCCTCGTCCGATATCTCTATCACCACATTATTATCTTCGGTTTTAGACTTAATTATAATGAGACCGCCGATTGGCATTGCGTCCACGGAATTAAGGAGCAGGTTCCACATCGCCTGTTTAAGCCGGTAGGAATCCGCCTGTACGTATATGCCCTTTTCGACCTGGTTCAGGATTTCAATGTTGCCGCGCCTTATCGTTTTCGTGAATGATTCTATAGTGTCGGAAATGATCCGTCCGAGGTCGACCAGGGTAGTCAGCTTCTGAATGGGCATCGTAAGAATGAGAAAATCCTCCACAAGCAGATTAAGCCTATCCACCTCCTGAGACGCCATCCTGACGAGCCTCAGATTGTCCTCGGTCGGTTTTACGTCGCTGCTGAGGATTTCGACCGCGCCGCTTATTGCGGAAAGGGGATTCCTGAGCTCGTGGGCCAGACCGGCAGCGAGCTGACCGAGAAGCGCCATTTTTTCAGATGTCATCAGACGGTCTTCCAGCTGCTTCACCTCCGTCAGGTCCTGGAATATGATTATGTACCCCTGGGTTTTTTCTTCGGTATCTTTGAGATCGGAAGTGGAAAAACCGAGCGTAAGTTTTCTGCCGTCGGGCGCCGAGTACAGCATCTGCTCCCTCTTCTTCGATACGAGGTCTTCGAGATGGAGTCCCGACATGAAATGGCTTAAATCCTTGCCTAATATCTTATCTTCACTCTTTATGCCCAGAATTTCAAGCCCGGTCCTGTTGGCCGAAATAATCTTCCCGTCGAGGTTTAAGGTAATTACACCGCTCGTGAGACTCTGAAGGATATTCTCATGGAGATTCTGAAGGATGCGCAAGCTTCTTTCGCTTTCACCGAGCTCTCTGCCCGCAGTCCTGAACCTCTCGGAAAGATAACCCGCAAGGATTGCGACGAGGAGGAATCCGGTCAGGTGAAAATATGTCGAAACAAGCCCTATTTCCCCCCATTGAGACATCGAGCTCAAGAAACTCTGACCAGACGGGAGCGGTAGTTCGTTCCGAAGCTGATAAAACACGATCAATACATAGATAAGACCCGAAACCAGGGCCGTGACGTAGCTTGCCACCTTTGTAAGCACTATGCTCGAATAAATAATTATCAGAACATATAAGAATATAAAGGGACTCGCCTTTCCGCCGGTGACGAAGATCACAATTGAAGCGAGAACGAGATCGAAGACAAGCTGTGTAATCTTAAAAATTTTGGGGTATCGCTGGAAGAAAGGCTGCAGGAGAAGAGCAACGAGGCTTGTGAAGTAAATGACGGCTACGATTACGGCAAGGTAGAAGGCTTCTTTCCTTGCGCCTCTTCCGTAATATATGATCGCACCCGACCCGAGAAGGACGGTTGTGAAAATTACCCTTAATACTATAGAACTTTTTAGCCCCGTATCCGGGCCCTGGAGAACTTTCATATATGCTATTAAGACTATACCTTCAGTTGAATTGTGGCAAGCCTAAAAGGCCCCCGTCACTCAATGAATTCATAAGAATATGGGAAAGTTAAGCACCGTTAATCACTGAGAGCTTTAATTCGACATCGCCGATATAAGCTTAAACATCGGAAGATACATAGACACAACGATGACACCTACCGTAACGCCTAAAACCGTTATCATAATAGGCTCGAGCGCGGACAGCAGCGAGGCGACCGCTATATCGACCTCTTCTTCATAGAAGTCGGCTATTTTATTCAACATATCCTCGAGTGCACCGGTCTGCTCGCCGACGGAGATCATCTGAACGACCATCGGGGGGAATAGCTTGGGCCTGGTCGCCAGAGGCTCGGCCAGGGTTTGCCCCTCGCTCACGCTTTTCCTCGCTTCGAGAATTGCCTCTTCGGTTATTATGTTTCCTGAGGATTTCGCAGTGATCTCAAGTCCGTCCAGTATGGCAATACCGCCCGCCGTGAGTGTGGCGAGAGTGCGGCAGAACCTCGAAATAATGGTCTTCAGCATTAGAGGCCCGACGAGCCACAGCTTGAGTAAGAAGGCATCGAAAATTTTTCTCGCCCTGAATGACTTATTATATAGGAAACCCGTGAGGAAAATCATCATTGCAATCACAATCAAAATATAAAGAATATTCTGTCTCACAAAGAAACTGGTATCGACCACCACCTGTGTTAAGGCGGGCAGAGACGTTCCCATATCCTTGAACATCTCCGCGAATACGGGGACAACGAATATTATAACTATCGCCAGAACGAGCACCGCCACGCTTATGACTATTGCGGGATAAATCATAGCGCCTTTGATTTTTCTTTTTATGGAATCCATCTTTTCGAGATAACTAGCCAGCCTCTGAAGAATCACATCGAGCACGCCGCCCGCCTCTCCCGCCTTGATCAGCTGTGTATACAGGTTACTGAAGACCTTAGGGTGCTTGGCGAGAGAATCAGAAAAGGTGGAGCCCGCCTCGACATCTTCTTTCACGCTCGTAATAATCTGTTTGAATTTTTGGTTCGGGTGCTGGGAAGCGATAATATCGAGCGCCCTGACGAGAGGAAGACCCGCATCTATCATCGTGGAGAGCTGTCTCGTGAATACGACAAGGTCCCTCGTGGATACGGAGCCGAATGACAAGCTTAAACCGAACAGTTTCCCTTTCTCCTTTATCCTGTTCGGAATGGGCTGGATCTGCATCTGCCTTAAACGGGCAAGGACAGCTGACTTGCTGGGGGCATCCATTTCCCCCTTCTTAACCGTTCCCCCCATTCTTCCCTGCCATACAAATACCGGCATTATCAGCTCCTCCCTTTATAACTCATCACATCTCCGATCATTTTTATGTACAAGACTCATTACCTCATAACCCGTTCTTTCGCGCCCTCGGATGAAGAGCGTTCGCTTATCATCCTCTTTATTTCTTCGGGCTCCTGAGATTTCCCGATCGCATCGTCTAATGTAATTAGTCTCCTCAGATACAGATCGGTGAGGCTCTGGTTAAGAGTCTGCATTTTCCATTTTTCCTGTCCGATCTGCTGCTGGGAATAAATCTGATGTACTTTATCCTCGCGGATGAGGTTCCTGATCGCAGGGTTGGGTATCAGCACTTCGACCGCGAGCACGCGCCCGCCGCCTATCTTCGGTATGAGCGTCTGACAGAGTATCCCTTCGAGAACGAATGACAGCTGCGCCCTTACCTGCGACTGCTCATGGGGCGGGAAAACGTCTATTATTCGGTTAATAGTCTGTACGGCCGTGTTCGTATGGAGCGTGGCGAGAGTGAGGTGTCCGGTCTCTGATAGCGTAAGCGCTATCTTGATCGTCTCGAGGTCCCTCATCTCCCCGATGAGCACTACGTCGGGGTCTTCTCTCAAGACGCTTTTGAGGGCGTTTGCGAAACTCTTGGTGTCGCTGCCGACCTCTCTCTGATTGACTATACAGTTCTTATGGTCGAAGACGTATTCGATAGGGTCTTCGATCGTAACGATATGCTCATGACGCTCCTTATTCACCTGGTCCACAACACTGGCCAGAGTCGTCGTCTTACCCGAACCCGTAGGCCCGGTTATTACGATCAACCCCCTGGGCCTCCTTGCAAGATCCGCAAGTACAGCGGGGAGTCCCAAATCCTGATAGCTTTTCAGAACGAACGGAAGGAGCCTGAAAGCCCCCGCCACTGCGCCCTTCTGTGTGAAAATATTCCCGCGGAACCGACCCAGATTCTCCATTCCGAAGGAGAAATCGAGCTCCCAGTTCTCCTCGAACCGGTGTTTTTGCATATCCGTCAGCACGCCGTAGCAAATATCTTTCGTGTCGGTAGGTGTTAACGGGGGATGTTTGACGGGGACGAGTTTGCCGTCGATCCTCAGCATCGGAGGCACGCCTGCGGTGATGTGCAAGTCCGAAGCGCCGTTTTCGACCACAAGTTTTAATAGTTTATCTATCGCTATCGACAAATTGACCTCCTCCCCTTAATCGTCGGCTGCGGTATTCCGCACGACCTCTTCAATAGAGGTTATGCCCTGCTTCAGCTTCTGAAGAGCGCTTAGCCTCAGAGTTTTCATACCCTGCCTGATCGCCTCACGCTTGATTTCGAGTGCGGAGGCACCGCTCAGGATGAATTCCTTGAGCTCGTCGTTTAATTCCATAACCTCGAACACGGCGAGCCTGCCCTTGTAACCCGTCCCGGAACACAACTTGCACCCTTCGCCGGTGCCTTTATAAACCACGTAATCGGCGACCTCTTTGGGAGGAACTCCGAGATCAATGAGCACCTGGGGCGCGACTTCGGTCTCATGCTTACACTCGGGACAAACGACCCTTACAAGGCGCTGTGCCACTATGGCGTTAAGAGACGCAGTTACGAGAAAAGGCTCGACACCCATATTGAGCAGCCTCGTTATAGTAGACGGGGCGTCGTTCGTATGAAGTGTCGAAAGAACGAGGTGCCCGGTCAGTGCTGACTTTATAGCTATCTCCGCGGTCTCGTAATCCCTGATTTCACCTACAAGGATGATGTCCGGGTCCTGTCTCAAAAACGATCTTAGACAGGAAGCGAACGTGAGACCTATCTCTTCGTGGATCTGTACCTGATTTACTCCCGGCAGACTGTACTCCACGGGGTCTTCGGCGGTCGATATGTTTACATCGGCTTGGTTCAAATCCATAAGGCTCGAATAAAGCGTCGTAGTTTTACCGCTTCCCGTAGGACCCGTAATCAATACCATGCCGTAAGGCTGGTATATAGATCTCCTGAACACCTCCAGCTGTTCCTCATAAAACCCGAGCTTGGTCAGGTCGAGCTGCAGCGACTCCTTGTCCAGGATCCTCATAACTACCTTTTCTCCGAATAGCGTCGGAACCACGGAAACACGGTATTCCATTGCCTTCTGCTTACCGAGCTTCACCTTGATGCGGCCGTCCTGAGGAAGCCTCCTTTCCGCGATGTCGAGGCTCGACATTACCTTTATCCTCGATGATACGGCGTTCTTGAGCTTTAATGGCGGGTGCATAATATCGTAAAGAACTCCGTCGATCCTGTATCTGACCCGGAGCTCCTTCTCGTAAGGCTCGATATGTATATCGCTCGCCCCTTTTCTTATCGAGTCCATCAGCAGATGGTTGACCAGTTTTATAACCGGAGCTTCTTCGGACGCCTTCTCCAGATCGTTAATATCTATATTCTCTTCCCCGCTGAGCTCGATCAGGAAGTCGTCAAGATCTCCCATGAGCTTATCCACAGCGGCAGTGCTCTCCTGCGCTTTCCGCGCGTCCTCCCATTCCTTCTGTGAACCGTAGAACCTCTCGATTGCGTTTCTTATGGACCGTTCGGAAGTTACCACGACTTCGATGTTGTTCCCGGTGGCAAACTTGAGGTCATCGACAGCAAAGATATTTGACGGATCGGACATCGCTACAACAAGCGTAGAACCGGACTTGTTTATCGGGATAAGTTTGTGTTTGATTGCAGTTTCTCTGGAAATCGCTCTCAGAATATCTAAAGAAATTTCGAACTGGTCAAGGTTTATAGCGGGTACTCCGTATTGCTTGCTCAGGTATGCGACCAGCTGGTGCTCGTCGATATAGCCCAGGTTGAGGAGAGTCTCCCCCAACCTTTTCCCCGTTTCCTTTTGTTCCTGTATCGCGGTTTTCAATTGATCAAGGTTTATTACGTCTTCCTTGATCAATATGTCGCCCATCTGCGCGCTGACTCTCTGCTCTTTCATATCAATCTCTTCATTACCCTAACCTTTTCCAGTATGGACAGGCACAGACGACCGCGAATCCCACCTCTAACAGTCAATAAAACGCATTTGTCGGACTATAGAATAGAATGGAAGGGCAACCAGCCGGGCTGGAAATTAATAAAATTCCCACTAGGTCCGGCAGTTCCTCAAGTCGTATCCTTTCCCTGAGCCGACCGCTGTTCCCGGACGCTCCTGGCAGTAATCTTTGCCCACCCTATCCTTAAATATACAGCCCATTCCGATCTTAAGGTCCAATGACACGTTATACTGTTCTTCCACTTTCAAGTCAATCTGTCCCCATACCGTAATACTAAAAATTAGCAAAATTTATGCCATGGGAAGCTCAACCCCTAACTTGCACATAAGTTACTAAAATAACAATAAATTCTTAAGAATTCTATGTAACCCACAGTTATCACTGATGTTTTAATATGACGAATATTGTATGACAGGGACTTAAATTGTCATAGAGAACCGGCAACCGAAAGCCGGGGAATTATCCAAATAATCCCGCGATGGAAATAATCAACACGGTAAGGCTTAAACCTCTACCGGGAAACGCTAAAGCTTCGTTCAGGTAGAATAAGGTGCATGAAATCCGAAAAACCTATTATCGTAGCGGGCGGAGGGCTTGCAGGCTCTGAAGCAGCCCATGCGATATCGAAATTCGGCATAAAGGTCAAACTGTACGAGATGAGACCGGTCAAATCGTCCCCGGCGCACAATTCGGGGGACCTGGGGGAGCTCGTATGCAGTAATTCACTCAAGTCCGATTCACTCGAGAATGCAAGCGGGATTCTGAAAGAGGAAATGAGACGGCTGGGCTCAATAGTGATAGAGGCGGCCGATATGAACCGTGTCCCGGCGGGTAAGGCGCTGGCTGTCGACCGGACTAAATTCGCGCAGTATATCACGGATAAGCTTGAAAAAGACCCGAATATAGAGATTATAAGAGAGGAATTCAGCGCCATCCCCCACTCACCAGCCGCGCCGCTCATCATCGCTACCGGACCGCTCACGTCGGAGTCCCTCTCGGAAGACATACGGAAATTATCCCGCTCCGAGCACATGTATTTTTACGATGCCATATCACCCATAATAGACGGAGATTCCATAGACAATTCGAAGGTTTACAGGGCATCGAGGTATGAAAAGGGAGAGGACGGGGAGGGCGATTACCTGAACTGTCCCATGAACAAAGAGGAGTATTACGGATTTGTGGATGAGATACTCAGGGCGGAGAAAATCGAGACGAGGGATTTCGAAGCGGGAATCTACTTCGAGAGCTGCCTTCCCGTTGAAGTGATAGCCGAGCGGGGCATAGACACGTTAAGGTTCGGCCCTGCGCGTCCTGTGGGCCTGAGGGACCCGCGCACGGGGAAAACACCGTTTGCCGTTGTCCAGCTAAGGTCCGAAAACATGAAATGTTCGATGTACAACATGGTCGGATTCCAGACCAAGCTCAAATATCCCGAACAGAAGCGGGTTTTCAGAATGATACCGGGGCTTGAGCGCGCGGAGTTCATGAGGTTCGGGAGCATCCACAGAAATACGTACATAGATTCCCCGAGGCTGCTTCGTCCGACGCTACAGCTCTGCGGTAACGACCTCATATTCTTTGCCGGGCAGATAGTGGGCGTCGAAGGCTACGCCGAATCCGCCGCAATGGGCATTATGGCGGGTATAAACGCTGCAAAGGTCTATATGGGTAAAAACCCTGTTGTGCCCTCCCCGGATACTGCGATCGGCTCTCTTCTCGGTTACATTTCCGACCCGGGTATCAAGAATTTCCAGCCCATGAATATCAATTTCGGGTTGTTTCCCCCTTTCGAAGAAAGTGTCCAGAAATCGCAGAAGAAGCAGTTTACGGCACAAAGGGCTCTCGGAGCTATCTCGCGGTTCTGTCCTTATTAACCGCCCGGTATCGAAGGGAAATATAAAATAATCACAATGGCAATCAGAGAAATTAAATGCATCTCTCACCTGTCTCGTAATTATATGAAATACTTAGTAAACAATACTTGACAATTAAACCAAAGTGGTCTAATTTTTAAACTATGCTGCAAAATAAAGCCGAAGTAAGTCTGCCGGATAAAATATACTTCAGGATCGGAGAGGTCAGCGACTTTACCGGCATAAAGCCTTATGTATTGAGGTACTGGGAAAGTGAATTCGAAGAAATAACTCCGATCAGAAGGAAATCGCAGAGACTCTACGACCGCGAAGCCATACACACGATAATGAAAATCAAGAATATGCTTTATGAGCAGAGCTTTACAATAGCGGGCGCGAAGAAAAAGCTCAAAGAAGAATCTAACCAGAAACGAGTCAGCACAAAAGTAAACGTTTTGCTGCATGAAATACTGGGCGAATTGAAATCAATTAAGCAGAATCTGGGTTAATTGTTCGCCTTCCCCTGTTTCCATTAAAAATTTCCATAAACTCATACGGGGTGTAGCGCAGCTTGGTAGCGCATCGGCATGGGGTGCCGAGGGTCGCCGGTTCGATTCCGGCCACCCCGACCATGTAAAGATACGATTACTTACGGAAGGATCATATAGAAAACTTGCCCGACGCGGTTAATTGTGTATTTTGTATTGCTTAATCCCGCGCTTCCTTTCAATCGGTAAAGAAAACATGCCTCCAACGATTCTCATCTCGAATGACGACGGAATAAATTCGGAAGGGCTTCATAAGCTCCATGAGACTCTTAAAGCGCTCGGGGAGGTTTTTGTAGTCGCCCCCGACAGGGACCAGAGCGCCGTAAGTCATTCACTGAGCCTTTACCGGCCGCTCAGGATCGAAAAAATATCGGATAATATTTACATAGTGGACGGGACCCCGACCGACTGCATCAACATCGCCGTAAACGGTATCCTCAAAGAAAACAAACCCGATCTCGTTGTCTCGGGTATCAACAAGGGAGAGAACCTGGGAGACGATATAACCTATTCGGGGACAGTGAGCGCAGCCATGGAGGGAGCGCTCCTCGGCATACCTTCCCTCGCAATATCGCTTGCGACCAAGGTTAACTTCAACTTCGATGCCGCTTCCCGTTATTCGCAGCTTATCGCAAGCTATGTTTTAGAAAGAAATCTCCCACAGGATACTATATTAAACGTGAACATACCCGATCTGCCGATCGAAAAGATAAAGGGGATTCTGGTGACAAGGCAGGGAAAGCGCGTGTACGGAGAACCAATAGTCGAGAAGGTGGACCCGAGGGGGAAAAAGTACTACTGGATAGGCGGATACGAACTGGGCTCGCTCGAGATAGAAAATTCGGACATAGCCGCCGTGAGGGACGGGTACGTCTCCGTGACACCCATAAGCCTCGACCTCACGAACTACGGATTCCTCGAGAAGCTGAGATCAGACCTGCCCGACGGACTATGACAATACCGATGACACCCTCGGGCTCGGTCCCGCGCTGATTGAAACACTAAACACCCGGCCATTCTCTATCGGTGTGTGCCCCCGGCACTAGCAAAAAAACGTTATGAGGTCGAATGCCCGTATGCTATCATTTATAGCTCGTGAGCGGGGGAGGTGATCGATATGGGCGACTTTTATCAGACCGAAACTTTCTCGACACTACACAGACTCAACAAGAAAAATGTTGAGCAATTGGAAGAACAGCTGCAGGAATTCTGCGAGACGCGGCCTATAGCGCTCGTGCTTCCCTGTCTTTATTCGGAGCTCAAGAGAAAAGCCCTTAAAGATATCCTGAAAAAACTAAAAGACGTTACATACCTGAACGAGATAGTTATAACATTGGGGAGGGCGAACGAAGAAGAATTCAGGCATGCCCGGGAGTTTTTCTCCGTCCTTCCGAAGAACCATAAGATTATCTGGGACGACGGGGAAAGGATATCTTCTCTCTTTAATCTATTGAAGGAGAACGGCCTCGATGCGGGTGATCCCGGAAAAGGGAGGGCGGCATGGATCGCATACGGGTACGTTCTGGCAGAAGATACCAGCGAAGTTATAGTGCTCCATGACTGCGACATCCTCACATACAGCCGTGAGCTCCTGGCAAGATTGTGCTATCCCCTCGCAAACCCGAACATGGACTATGAATTCTGTAAAGGATATTACTCGAGGGTAACGGACAGGATGTACGGAAGGGTCACCAGGCTTTTCATATCACCCGCAATAAGGGCACTTAAAAAGATTTTCGGGCCTCTCCCGTTCCTCGTATATCTGGACAGTTTCAGATACCCCCTCGCGGGGGAATTCTCGATGAAGACCGACCTCGTGAGAGTCAACAGGATACCCGCAGACTGGGGACTCGAAGTCGGCTCGCTCGCCGAGGTATTCAGGAACGTCTCGCTAAAGAGGATATGCCAGGTCGACATCGCCGATAATTACGAACATAAGCACCAGCAGGTGTCGCCGGACGACCAGACAGGGGGGCTCCTCAAAATGTGCGCGGATATATCGAAATCGCTCTTCAGGACACTGTCGTCCGAAGGCGTAACCTTCTCGGACAACATCTTCAATACATTCCTGGTCACGTATCTAAGAATCGCCCAGGATACTATAAAAATGTATGAAGACGACGCGGCTATCAACGGTCTATTTTTCGACAGGCACGCAGAGGTGCTCGCCGTCGAGACTTTCGCCAACGGCATAAGGATAGCGAGCCGGCAATTTCTCGAAGACCCTTTGGGCTCGCCGCTGATCCCCAACTGGAGCAGGGTAACCTCGGCCATCCCGGATATTCTCGACATGCTGCAGGAAGCGGTTGAAAAGGACAATGCCTGACAGATTCTTAATATTTACGGACCTCGACGGAACGCTCCTCGACCACGATACATATTCATTCGAACCCGCGCTCCCTGCGCTGCGTCTCCTGGAAAAAGAAAAAATCCCCGTCATTATCTGTACGAGCAAATCCCGCGGAGAGATTGAAAGACAGAGATCGCTGCTCCGGAATAACCACCCGTTCATATCCGAAAACGGCGGCGGCATCTTCATACCGGAAGGATATTTCTCACACGAATTCAATTACGATAAAAAATTAAACGGATATCATGTAATCGAGCCCGGGAGCCCGCGAGAAACTCTGAGGGGTGTTCTGAGGTCCGTTGCGAAAGAAACGGGGATAGATATGAAGTCTATATCCGATATGTCCGTCTCCGAGATAATGGAATCTACAGGACTCAATGAAGAATCGGCAGGACTGGCCGGGGAGAGGAGTTACAGTGAACCCTTCCTTATATATGGAGATGAGTCCGGGGTTGAAACAGTCAGGAGAAAATTACGTGAAAAAGGGTATAACCACACCCGGGGAAGCAGGTTCCACCATATTCTCGGGGAAAACGACAAAGGGAAAGCGGTAGAAATTGTCAGCGGTCTATACAAAACGGAGTCGGGTAAACTCACTACGATAGGAATCGGGGATAGCCTGAACGACCTTCCGATGCTGAGAGCAGTAGATTTTCCGGTACTGGTCCGCAAAAAGGGCGGAATATACGAAAGCGGATTCGAACTCGAAAACCTGATCCTTGCGGATGGGGAAGGCCCTTCCGGCTGGAACTCGGCAATATTAAAGTTTTTTATAAACTATGAAGAAAAAACAGCCACGAAAAATAGAAATTAAAAATTGAGAGTGGTATCATTATAACAAGTGAAGCAGATCAGACTGAAGCATCTAAAAAAGCCCCGGAAAAGACCCATCCTTCCTTTTATCATCGGCTCTATATTGTTTCACCTGCTGTTACTGGCCTTGATTTTAGTTTATCAATTCGAGTACCTCGACAAGCTCGCAAAGAAAGAAAAGAAGGAGCCCGACTATATCGAGATAACCGAATTGCCCGTACCAAAGGAAAAAGAAACAAAGCCGCCTGAGAATCCCAAAAGGCTTGCAGAACGATCGCACACGGCCCAGGAAGAAAAAACCAGAGACGAATTCACAAAGAGGTCGATAAGTCTACCCCCTCCGCAAAAACCGGCGCCTCCCCAAAGACCCAAACAGGAAACTAAAAAACAGGAACCTAAAAAGACAGCAAAGAAACAGGAAACTAAAGTAGCTGAAAAACCCAAGCGGGAGACGGCCGAACAAACCATCACGAGAGAGGACGTCCTCCGGAATAAAACTCTCGCCTCATTACCGAAGGAGCAGTTTAAAGAAGGCGCGAGCGGAACCAAATCAAATAACGAGAACAGCCAGCAAAAGACCGTCCCGAACATAACGAAAGAGCAGCTTTTCAGTAACGTCCCGAACTCTTTCCCGGAGAGCTCGCAGAGTACGCAGGATTATCTCGGAGACAGGGACGTCAACAAAAAGGAAGATACGGTAGAGCTGAGCACCACAGAATTTAAATACCTGTCGTATTTCGCAAAGCTGAAGAGCCAGATAGAAAACGTATGGAATTACCCGGAAGAGTCGCGCTACCGCGGGGAAGAGGGGCAGCTGTTCCTCGTGTTTACTATAAAACGTAACGGGGAGCTCGAGAATATTCAGCTATTGAGCTCATCGGGCTACGTGCGACTTGACAGCGAAGCGATCAGGGCGATCAAGGCGGCGGCCCCGTTCTCTCCGTTCCCGGAAGGCTGGGGCTCTTTGGAAACACTGAATATCAAAGCGACGTTCATATATCAATTCGGCGGGTTCATAAGATAATTTTTTGGGAAGAATTCCAGATGTCAGCTGATAATCACTCCGTGATTTTCCTTTCCCCTTTTCGCTATTTCCCCTATCGGATAAGCCGTTTCCTTAAGCTGACGAAGCCTCGTTAGTACGCGGCTTGCAATATCGGCAGGCACGACAAGCACGAGTCCTATCCCGCAGTTAAATGTCCTCCGCATTTCCCCGCTATCGATACGGCCCTCTCTTCCGATCAGCTCCATAATAGGCGGGAGCTTCCATCTCGAGGAATCCAGTATCGCAGAGAATTTTTTAGGTATTACCCTCGGTATATTTTCAAGCAGTCCCCCGCCTGTGATATGCGCGATCGCCTTTATACGGAATTCCTTCCTCAGTTTTTGAACCGTTTTCACATAAATCCTCGTCGGCTCGAGCAGCTCGTCCGCAAGCGTGCGTGACAACGGTGAGGGTGAATCTCCGAGCCTATATCTTTTCTTTTCCAAAAGCACCTTTCTCGCGAGTGAATATCCGTTTGAATGAAGGCCGCTCGACGCGAGTCCTATAACCGCGTCTCCGGGAACGACGGCCGAGCCGTCTAATATTCGATCCCTCTCAACAATCCCAACGGCGAACCCGGCGAGATCGAATTCGTCACGCCTGTAAAAGCCCGGCATCTCGGCGGTCTCGCCCCCGAGGAGCGCGCATCCGGCGGACTTGCACCCCTTGACTATACCCTTTATTATCTCGGCCCCTTCACGGGGCTTGAGCCTCGAAGTGGCTATATAATCGAGGAAGAACAGCGGGTCCGCCCCGCACGCGATAATGTCGTTTACGTTCATCGCCACGAGGTCTATCCCGACCGTGTCGAGCCTTCCGGTCATGAACGCGATCTTGAGCTTGGTCCCGACGCCGTCCGCCGCGGCCACCAACACAGGTTTCTTATATCTGCCCTGAGGAATCTCGTATGCTCCCGAAAAGCCGCCTATCTTGCCGAGCACGTGCTTATTTGCCGTTGTTCCGGCAAGCGGTTTTATAAGCTCGACAAAGAGATTCCCGGCCTCAATATCGACCCCCGAGCCCTTGTAAGTGGTCTTCGCCATAACGATCTGGAAAGATACCTGAGGGGTGCTTTTTGTCTATGAATCAGCACGTGCAGAAGCTCGGGAGGGCGGAGTGTCTCACGGAATCCGAAAGCAAGCTCAACATGAAATGCGCCGAACTTGATGTTCAATCCCGCCCGATTTCCAAAAAATTTAAATAATGGTATTATTTTCCCTCTAATTTTCCGGGCTGAAGGATAACAAATGACCTTTCAGGAACTGATACTATCTCTCCAGATCTACTGGGCAAAAAAGGGCTGCATTATAATGCAGCCGTACGATACCGAGAAAGGGGCGGGGACGTTCCATCCGGCGACTTTTTTGAGGTGCCTCGGGCCCGAGCCCTGGTACGTCGCCTACGTCGAGCCTTCGAGGCGCCCCACGGACGGCAGATACGGAGAGAACCCGAACAGGCTCCAGCACTACTATCAGTTCCAGGTCATAATAAAGCCCTCCCCCAAAAACATTCAGGATCTCTATCTCGACAGCCTGAGATACTTGGGTATAGACCCCCTCGCTCACGACATAAGGTTCGTGGAGGACGACTGGGAATCCCCGACTCTGGGCGCGTGGGGACTCGGGTGGGAGGTGTGGCTCGACGGAATGGAGATTACGCAATTCACGTATTTCCAGCAGGCGGGCGGGATAGACCTCAAGCCGGTCTCCGCTGAACTGACGTACGGGACTGAAAGGATCGCCATGTATCTCCAGGGTGTGGAAAGCGTCTACGACCTCGAATGGACCAAAGGCGTGACGTACGGCGAGATCCACCACAGAGACGAATTCGAGTTCTCTACATACAACTTTCAGGAATCGGACCCGGTGATGTTGAGAGACCTCTTCGATAAATTCGAGGCCGAGTGCAGGAGGCTCATTCAGAAAAAACTCCCCCTCCCCGCTTATGACTACTGCCTCAAATGCTCCCACACGTTTAACTTGCTCGACGCGCGCGGCGCCATAGGGGTCGCGGAGCGAGCCTCTTACATCGGCAGGGTACGGGCGCTCGCCAAGATGTGCGCGGAGGGGTATCTCCTCGAAAGGGAGGAAATGAGTTTCCCGCTCGCGAAAAGGAACCCATGGGAAAAGAGCTGATATTAGAGATCGGGACAGAGGAAATTCCCGCGGGCTTTATGAGGGATGCCATCGATAATCTTTCGGAGATTGCGTCCAAGGAGCTTGCCGAGAACGCGCTCTCTTACGGGAATATTTCGTCCTTCGGCACCCCTAGAAGACTGACTCTCCGTGTCACGGAACTGAGCGATAAACAGGAAGACCAGTCGAGGGAGTCCTACGGCCCCCCCGTGAGGATAGCCTTTGACGAAAAGGGGAACCCGACAAACGCGACAATCGGGTTCGCGAAATCCCAGGGCGTGGACGTAAGCGAGCTTATAACGGTAAAGAGGGACAGGGGCGAGTTCCTGGCGGCGGTAAAAAAAATAAAGGGACAGAAAACCGAAACACTCTTAAAAGAAATACTCCCCAGGATAATTACTGAGCTCCCCTTCAGGAAATCGATGAAGTGGGGCGACGGGGAGACTGTATTCGCGAGACCTATAAGGTGGATACTCGCGGTCTACGGCGGTAAGACTATTCGCTTCGACATAGAGGAAGTTAAAAGCTCTTCGAAATCCCGCGGCCACAGATTCATGAACCCTAAGCCCTTTACGGTATCCGGCTGGGAAGACTATACGAAAGGGCTCGATAAGGGCTACGTTATGCTCGACCAGGAAAAAAGAAAAAGCTTGATAGAAAAGGGGATCGACGAGCTTGCGGGGAAAATCGGAGGGACCGCGCTTAAGGACGAGGAGCTTCTGGAGACCGTTACTTATCTAGTCGAATACCCGGTTGTTCTCAAGGGCGATTTCGAAGAGGGTTTCCTCGAGCTCCCGAAAGAAGTCCTGATAAGCGTGATGAAGAACCATCAGAAATACTTTCCGGTGCTCTCCCGGTCAGGCGACGGAACGCTCCTCCACCACTTCATATTCGTAGCCGGGACAAAGGCAAAGGACAGCAAGGTGGTAGTGAAGGGGAACGAGAGGGTCATAAGAGCGAGGTTCACGGACGCGAGGTTCTTTTACGATGAAGACAGGAGCACGCCGCTTGCCGAAAAGAATAAGAAACTCAAAGGAATGGTTTTCCTCTCCGACCTCGGTACTTACCACGATAAGACTGAAAGGCTGAAGGAGCTTGCAAAAGAGATCGGTCAGGCGCTCGGTTTTGAATCGCTTACCGACGTCATCAGGGCAGCCGAGCTCTCCAAGGCCGACCTCGCAACTCAGATGGTATTCGAATTCCCCGAGCTCCAGGGCATCATGGGCAGATACTATGCGCTCCTCTCGGGGGAAAAGAAAGAAGTCGCCCGGGCTATAGAAGAGCAGTACAAGCCGACATCCCGCGAAGGGGACCTGCCGGCGACCGATTTGGGCTCCGTAATAAGCATCGCGGACAAGATAGACACGATTTCGGCATGTTTCATTTCAGGACTCGCACCGACCGGGACCTCAGACCCCTACGCCCTCAGAAGACAGGCAATCGGAATAATAAACATAATCCTCGAAAAAAATTACCATTTGAATATTAACGAGCTTTTCAGGGCGAGCATCGGCACTATCATCAATCAAACCGGTGGAAAGTTCTCCCAGCCGCAGGATGATATCCTGACTGATATAACAGGCTTTATTAAAGAACGGTTCAGAAATATCATGATCTCCGACGGATTCCCTCAGGACGTTGTGGAAGCAGTGATAAGCGTCCGGTTCGACGACATAGTTGAAGTGAAGAGGAAGATCGAAGCTCTCTCGGAATTCCGGAAGGCGCCCGATTTCGATTCTCTGGGGATTGCTTTCAAGCGCGTGGTGAATATAGTAAAGGGGCAGCCGAGGGATGAAGTCAATGAAGGTCTCCTTATCGAGCCTGTCGAGAAGGAGCTCTTTTCGTCCTTTACGGAGACACGGGAGAAAGTGGGAAGGAAGATTACGGACAGGAACTACTCCGAATCCCTATCCATTATGAAGAAATTAAAAGAGCCCGTCGATAAGTTCTTCGATAACGTGCTCGTGATGGACGAGAACCCCGAGTTGAGAAAGAACAGGCTATCGATGCTCTGGGAAATAAGGGAGCTCTTTTTCAAAATCGCTGATTTTTCCAAACTGAGCACATAAATTGTAAAGGTATAAATTCAATCGGAGGGTTTAAAAAAGACTTTTCAGAAAGGACACTGCTATGAAGAAATTTATATATTTATTCGGTAACGGGAAAGCGGAAGGAAAAGGGGACATGAAAGACCTGCTGGGCGGAAAGGGCGCGGGCCTTGCGGAAATGACGAGGATAGGCGTGCCTGTCCCGCCGGGATTTACCATAAGCACAGAAGCGTGCACTGAATTCTACAACCATAAGAGACATATTCCCGAAAACATATTGAAGGAAATCGAGCTCAACCTGTCGAAGCTCGAAAAGCTCATCGGCAAAAAGCTCGGGGACCCTGAAAACCCGCTTCTCGTCTCGGTGCGCTCGGGGGCGAAGTTTTCGATGCCGGGCATGATGGATACGATATTGAACCTCGGACTAAACGATAAGATTGCCGAACGTCTTTCTACAAAGACCGATAATCCCATATTTGTCTGGGACGCTTACAGAAGGCTTGTAGAGATGTTTTCAGACGTGGTGTTCGGCATAGATAAGGAAGAGTTCGAACACATATTCGCCGATATAAAGAAGAAAGAAGGGGTAAAGAGCGACCCCGACCTCACACCCGATATTCTTAAAGAAGTCATCAGAAAATCAAAACAGCTCGTCAAGAAGAAAGCGAAGACGGAGTTTCCTCAAAACCCGCTCGATCAGCTGCATATGGCCGTACGCGCTGTATTCCTTTCGTGGAACAATGAAAGGGCAATATTCTACAGAAAGCAGTACGGCATCCCCGACGATATAGGCACTGCCGCCAACGTGCAGGCCATGGTCTTCGGGAACATGAGCGACGACTCGGGAACGGGTGTAGGTTTTACGAGAGACCCCGCGAGCGGTGAGAAGAAGCTCTATGCGGAATGTCTCATGAACGCTCAGGGCGAAGACCTCGTCGCGGGAATAAGGACTCCCAAGCATATAGACGAGCTTGCGCGCGAGCTGCCGTCCGTATTTCGCCAGCTCGCGAAGATCGCAAACACACTCGAAAAGCATTTCAAGGACATGCAGGACTTCGAGTTCACGATCGAGAGAGGAAATCTCTATTTCCTTCAGACGCGCAACGGAAAGAGGACGGGACTCGCGGCATTAAAGATCGCCTACGATATGGTGAAAGAAAAACTCATTACCAGGGAACAGGCGATATCGAGAATAGAGCCCGAACACCTGGAGCAGTTCCTGTTCCCCATATTCAACCCGGAGGAGAAACAGAGGCACAAGGTGATAGCGACAGGGCTCGCGGCATCGCCGGGAGCGGTATCCGGAGCGGTCGCGCTTGACGCCGATACCGCGGTCAGATTCAGCGGGGAAGGCAGGAGCACGATCCTGGTAAGGAAGGAAACAAGCGCCGACGACATTAAAGGTATGGCCGCCTCCAAGGGGGTACTGACCGCGCGCGGAGGGAGGACCAGCCACGCCGCCGTCGTGGGAAGGCAGATGGGAAAGGTATGCATCGTGGGAGCCGAAGACATCAACATAGACGAAAAGAACAGGTGTTTTCAGACAGGAGACATAGTCGTTCAGGAAGGCGAATTCATTTCACTCGACGGTTTCGAAGGCAAAGTCTATTCGGGTCACGTGCCTGTAATACCGTCAGACATAATACAGGTAGTCGAGGGAAAGTTAAAAGCCGAGGATTCCGAGAACTACAGGATATTCTCATCCGTATTGAAATGGGCCGACGACATCAGGACAATCGGCGTAAGGACCAACGCGGACACACCGCGGGACGCGCAAATCGCATACAGGTTCGGAGCCGAAGGTATAGGCCTCTGCCGTACGGAACATATGTTCTTCGCCAAAGACAGGATTCCCATAATGCAGGACATGATCCTCTCGCAGACACCTGAGGAGAGAGATAAATACTTATCTAAGCTCCTTCCGATGCAGAGGAACGACTTCAAAGAGCTTTTCCGCAACATGAAGGGGCACCCCGTTACTATAAGGTTGATCGACCCCCCGCTGCACGAGTTCCTTCCGAAGCTCGAAGAGCTGATGCTCGATATTAAGGAGCTCGAGTTGGAGAAGCAATCTTCAAAAAGCCTCGAAAGAAAAAAAATGCTCCTCGAAAGAGTGCAGGATCTCCACGAATTCAACCCTATGCTCGGTCTCAGGGGATGCAGACTCGGAATATTGATACCCGAGATCACGAAAATGCAGGTGACCGCGATAATGGAAGCAGCCTCCGAGGTGGCAAACGAAGGGGTGAAAGCGGTCCCTGAAATAATGGTCCCGCTCGTGGCCATGGTAACGGAAATGAAGGCGCAAAAAGACGTCATTCAGGAAGTAGCCGACGAAGTCCTCAAAAAATCCAAAAAGAAAATCAAATACAAAATAGGCACCATGATCGAAGTCCCGCGGGCGGCCGTCACCGCGGATCAGATCGCAACCGAGGCCGAGTTCTTCTCATTCGGGACTAACGACCTTACGCAGATGATGTTCGGCCTGTCGAGGGACGACTCGGGGAAAATCATAAAGACTTATATGAACGAAAAAGTGACGCTAAACGGCAAGGTTTTGAGCATACTCGAGAAAGACCCTTTCCTGACACTCGACATAGGCGTCGTGGAGCTTATGAAGCTGGCTATAGAGAAAGGGAGAAAGGTCAGGCCCGACTTGAAAGTAGGCATATGCGGGGAGCACGGCGGAGACCCGCAGTCTATAGAATTCTCGAACTCAATAGGGATGGACTACGTGAGCTGCTCGCCGTTCAGGGTGCCCATAGCACGACTCGCTGCAGCCAAAGCTGCTCTTAATAAAAGATAGAAGCTGCACACTTCATATATAGCCTGAGCCTGCCGTTTCAGCAGGCTCAGGATTTCTTCATTTCAAGCGTGTATTTTATTTGTAACGCCCTGATATCGATAACCACTAGCTCGCAAACGCCGTAGACCTGACTTCCCTTATCACCGTTATCTTGATCTGCCCCGGGTATGCGACTTCCCTCTCGATCTTCTTCGCTATCTCGTGGGAGAGCAGCGCGCCTTCCTCGTCGTTCACCTTCGAGCTCTCGACTATCACCCTCACCTCGCGCCCGGCCTGTATCGCATAGCACTTCTCGACTCCCCTGAACGAGGCCGCGATGCTCTCGATATCCTCTATTCTCTTTACGTAAGCTTCGTAGGTCTCTCTCCTCGCGCCCGGTCTTGCGGCGGATATCGCATCCGCGGCCTGAACAAGGATTGCCAGGAGTAACTGCGGCTGAGGGTCATGGCCAAGAGCCACGGCCTCTATGACGTCCTTCGGCTCCCCGTATTTCCTCACGAGGTCCTCCCCGATATCGACGTGCGAGCCCTCGATCTCGTGGTCTACCGCCTTCCCGATATCATGGAGAAGACCCGCGCGCTTCGCCAGCTTAATATCGTAACCTATCTCCCCGGCCAGGATTCCGCATATAAACGCCACCTCGATCGAGTGGTTCAGTATATTCTGGGAATAGCTCGTCCTGTATTTCAGCCTTCCGATAAGCTTTACAAGCTCCGGATGCATGGTGGGAATGCCGAGGTCAAAGAGTGCCTCCTCTCCCGCCTTCTGAATCTCGCGCTCGATCTCTTTTTCGACGTCGGATACTATCTCCTCGATCCGGGCCGGATGAATACGGCCGTCATCGATAAGCCTTTCGAGAGATATCCTCGCGATCTCCCTTCTTATAGGGTTAAGAGAGGATATGACCACCGTCTCCGGAGTATCGTCGATTATGATATCCACGCCCGTTCTGGCCTCTATGGACCTGATATTCCTCCCCTCACGCCCGATTATCCTTCCCTTCATATCGTCGTTGGGAAGGTTCACGACGGATATCGTCTTTTCGCTCGTGTATTCACCGGAATACTTCTGAATTGCGAGCGCTATTATATCCTTTGCTTTCCTTTCGGCCTCTTCATGGAGCTGGTCTTCAAGCTGCTTCAGCTTCTTGGCGGCTTCATGCCTCGCTTCATCTTCAATAATATTGACGAGCTCATTCTTGGCGGCTTCCTGAGTCATACCGGCAATATCCTCGATCTTTTTCTTGGCCTCATTGATTACCGCGTCGAGCTCCTTCTGTTTTTCTCCGAGGGCCTGTTCCTTCTGTACCAAATCCCTATCCTTCCTTGAAATGTCGGACTCCCTCTTTTCAACAGCCTCGTATTTCTTATCAAGGGTTTCTTCGCGTTTCTGGAGTCTCTTTTCCGTTTTAAACGCCTCTCTCTGCTTCTCCCTCGCCTCGTTCTCTATCTCAGAGCCCCTTCTCTCGACTATCTCCTTTGCTTTCAATTCACCCTGCACCCTGATTTTCTCGGCTTCCTTTCTGGCGCTCTCTATGATAACCTCGGCTTCGTCCTTCTTCAGACCAATTTTCTTCTTCAATTCCATCTGTCTGTACAGGTGATTAACGAAATAACCCAAAGCGAAGGCTACAAGCGAAGCAGCCGCTGCGACTATCAATTCAGTCATTTTATTTTCCTCCTTATATTCTCCTGCAAAATATTATTCCCAACTCGGTCGCCACCAGACCCATAGAGATGTCCTCCTCGCCGTGAGGGAGTGGACCGGACATCTGGAATGAGTAAGCTACGGCAACCCTTTTATTTATAGGAATGCGTGCGAGCAATCTGTCATAATATCCCTTTCCGTACCCGAGCCTCACTCCGGAAGGGTCAAAAGCGACTCCGGGTATAAGAATGAGGTCAAGTCTCTCGGGCTCTATGATTGATGAGCTTGAATCAGGCTCCGGGATGCCGAATTTCCCGGGTTTAAGTTCATTTATGTCTAAGACTCTATGAAAAGTGAGCTCGGGTCCTTCTACCCTGGGGAAATAAACCTCTTTCCCGGATCCTATAGATCGGGAGAATATCTCCCTCGTATCGACCTCATTACGGACAGGAAAATATAAACCTACCCTCTTTGAGCGTATAAAGCGCTCAAGAGACGTCAGGTTCCCGGATATCCGGCGGCTTTTCTCTACTATGTCAGGATTGGAAAGGCGGTATCTTCTCTTTAAAAAATACGAGCGTACGTATTCTTTTTGTTTTTTAAGATTTGAACCCCCTACCTCTAAGAGGGAAAGAAGCGTATCTGATATATCAAGATCATCTGTATTTATACGAGTCTTCCAATTCTTCTCTTCCGAGTTCCTCTCTAAGAATTCCTTCGTCAATACCAAAGGTTTCTTTTTCGTTAAGGGAGCTTTCCAGTATTTGAACCAATCTCTTTGATCTCTCTTCAGCACTGTCCTTAAATTCCTCAAAGTCTTTTAATAGTTTGAAGTAGTCATCGGTAATTTTGAGCATCGCAAGCAGAAGGGCATTCGGCACGACCATGCTGCTGTCCTGGGCTGATATCTCTTTCACTTTTTGCTCCAGAAATAAAGCAATCTTCTGCACATAATCTTCATCAGCGTCTGTTTTAATAAAATAATCCATATCCAAGAATTTAATCTTCAGACGTTTCATGCTATGCCTCAGACCTGCTTAAATAAATCTCAACCTTCTCGATCACTCTGTCTAACTTCTGTTTAATATCGTCCCTTTCCTTCTCAAGTTTCTTTACACTTTCCCTGAGACTTGCGACTTCCTCCATAAGGTTTTTGTGCTCCACTTCGAGCTTTGTTTTCCTCGATAGAGCCTCTTTTATTTTGCCCTCAAGAATATCCATTGTTTCCATTGTCTTACCTAGACAAGTTTAATATTATCTTGAAATTTTTGCAAGATGTGTGATGATATTAGTAGGAAATGGCAGAATTAGGAATGTTAAAACGGCTTGAAGAAGTCGAGAAAAAATACCTTGAAATCGAGAGAACATTAAGTCAACCCGATATAAGTCCGCCTGAAATTCATAAGTATTCCAAGGAATTATCAGACCTCGACGAGATAGTGGAAGTCTATCGGAAGTATAAAAACGTGCTCGAAAAAATCGAGGAAAATAAAACTCTCCTTAAAGACAAGGACCTCGGGGACCTCGCGCGGGAGGAGATCGAAGGGCTCGATAAAGAGCTCTTGAGTCTTGAGGAAGAGCTCCGCCTATTACTTCTTCCCACGGACCCGAACGACGCAAAGAACGTCTTTCTCGAGATAAGGGGAGGGACCGGGGGAGACGAGGCCGCGCTGTTTGCGGCTGATTTATTCAGGATGTATTCGAGATACGCCGAAGCTAATAAATGGAAGGTGGAGGTCATCAGCTTGAGCGAAACCGGCATCGGCGGGCTAAAAGAGGCGATAGTCGCAATCGAGGGCAAAAACGTTTACAGCAGGCTCAAGTACGAGAGCGGAGTGCACAGGGTGCAAAGAGTTCCGGCGACGGAAACGAGCGGAAGGATCCACACCTCGACTGCCACGGTGGCGGTGCTCGCGGAGCCGGATGAGGTCGAAGTCGATATAGATGAAAAGGACCTGAAAATTGATACTTACCGCGCGTCGGGCCCCGGGGGCCAGCATGTGAACAAAACGGATTCCGCAATCAGGATCACACATCTGCCCACGGGAATCGTAGTACAATGCCAGGACGAGAGATCGCAGCACAAAAACCGCGCACACGCCATGAGGATGTTACGTGCGAAACTATACGAGATAGAGGAGCAAAAGAGGCGGAGCGAGCTCGCAAGCACGAGAAAAAGCCTTGTCGGAAGCGGAGACAGGAGTGAGAAGATAAGGACATATAATTTCCGGGACGGGAGAATCACGGACCACAGGATCGGACTCACGCTCTATAAAATCGAAGATATACTGAACGGCAATATGGATGAATTGATCGATGCCCTTACTACCCATTACCAAACCGAGATTCTCAAAGAGACGGCGTTCTCTTAATATCCTTTCGTCATCATCCTATAGGATCGCCATTTCCGTGAAAGCGTCGGCGTGTATATGCTATAACCCGTCGGCATATGAATCAGCAGCCTTATTTAGCGGCTTTTATTGTATTTAAACACTATCTAAATAAAATATAGGTATGGATTTATACTGGATTACAGCTCTTTTATATTTCATCTCGTCCGTCTTCTACATGAGCCACATCTGGACCGAGAGCAGGACGGGCTCCAGGCTCGGATTCTACACGGTCGTTCTCGGGACCATTTTTCAATCGGTCAGCCTTGTGATGCTTTATCTCAGGGGAGACCCCATAGCAGGCGGGCTCGACACCACTCTATACCTCTTCGCATTGGCTATCACGCTGGTATTCATAGGATCACAGATAATATTCAACGCGCCGCTGCTGGGGGCATTCGTATCCCCGCTCGCTTTCATCATGACGCTGCCCCACGTTATACTGCCCCAGGGAATAATCGAGCACGAGTCCTCCCTCGGAAACCCCTGGATACTGATCCACATAATATTCATTCTTCTGGGAGAGGCCTTATTCACGGTAGCCTTTATCTCGGGCCTGTTATATCTGTTCCAGGAACAAAGGATAAAATCCAAGCGAGTGGGAAGCCTGCTCCAGAAATTCCCTTCTCTCACCACTCTCGATAAAATCAACCACGTTTGTCTCATAATCGGTTTCCCCCTGATAACGGTGGGTCTCGCTCTGGGATTGCTCCTTGCAAAAGAAATCTGGGGAAAGGGCTGGGTATGGGGGCAGAAGGAGACCTGGTCGCTGGTCACATGGCTATTATACGCAGTCCTTCTACACGGGAGGCTAGCCTCGGGCTGGAAGGGACGGAAGGCGGCGTTCGGCGCCGTTCTGGGGTTCGGGATAATACTCTTCACCCTCTTCGTAATCGGATACCTCGCTCCCGGTCGTCACAACTTCCTTGGGGACTATTGATTCAAATAAACCGGCCTCGTACTGCTCCGAAGAAATAAATCATCGGTTGACTTCCATGATATCTATAAGCTCCCCGTCGCTGACGGAAAGGATCCTATAACGCGGCGAAATTTGAAAGCTGCCGCTCTTATCTCTTCTTATTCCATAAACGGGATCGCTATTCAGCGAATTAAGGGCATCCGCTATAGCTTTTTTACCCGGGTCTCCTCCCCGCTCAAGGGAGAGCATGAGTTTGACGGCCCTGTAATTCTGATACTCGAAGAAATCCGGTTTTTCCTGAAACTTGCCTTCCATAACCTTCGAGAACTCTTCCCAATCCCCGTCTCCGTAAAAAAAGATATCCGTGAATACCGCCCTGTAGACAAACCCGTCTATCTCATGTCCTATCAGGTCTAAAAACACGGGGCTATTCCATGTGCTGGGTCCTAAAAAGAGCACGTCCCTCAGTTTTCCGTCCCTTTTGAGCCTCAAAATCAGCTCGGCTGAGGACGCAGCGCCGTCGGGTATGAATATGGCCTCAGGTCTGACGGATGATATCCAGCCGACTTCCTTGGAAATATCCCTCGATTCCGGGTCATAAGACCCCTCGTACGCGAGCCTCCCTCCGTACTCGGCGACATCCGCTGAGAAAAGCTCCTTCATCCTCTTACCGAGCGGGGTTTTAGGATAGAGGACCCCGAATGTCCTGACTCCGAGTTCCCGGGCAGCGTACCGGGAAATCACCCTCACCTGCTCTTCAAGAGGGTAATAAAACTTTATTATATAAGGGCCGCCCGTGGATTCATCCTCGGTTATCGGGAACACCACTGTCGGAACTCTTTCCGAATTGACGCGTGAATTCACGATATGGATGAATTTACTGGGAAACGGGCCCACGATGAACGATAAGTCGGGGGTTTGTAGCAGCTCGTCAAGCGCGGTTGTCAATCTCCTGTCACTGTCCCCTATATCTTTTACAATAACCCGGTATTCGAAGCCCGGAGGCGCGGAAGCCGCACCGGCAAGGATACCATTAAGCGCCTTCTCGCCCAGCAATCTGTACTTACCCGTCAGCGGAAGGAGACAGCCGAATGTTAAAACCTTATTCTGGTCTGCGTTACCGGTATCTCTATCATGTATTTGCCCGTCAGTTTGAGCAAAACCCGGTAGCGCCGTGAGAATCAGAACCGTTAAAAGAACCGCAATCCGCTTCAATTCATATCCTCTCTACAAAATTATGGTACCGGATATATATTATAAGAATAGAAAGTATAGATTTCAGGTGGTTGCGATTGATTTCTTAAGAAATCAGGCCACCCGGCATTTTAACCCGGTCTCGTATCGCATTCTGCGCGATTCGAGGACTATAGAATTCTAAACCGAGATCACCGTGCTACCGCTGTTGCTATGAAACATAAGGAGTCGATTTCATAACCATCAGACATGACTGAATAATACAATTGTGCAATTGCTAACAACACGCCTTGACAATAAACGGGGACTAATTATATTTATCGTAGAACGATAACAAGGGGAGGTAATAAAAATGCCGCAAACCAAGAAAGCAGCACCTAAAAAAGAAGTGAAGGTCGAGGCTAAAAATGAATTATGTTATGATTTAAACGGAATAGTGAAGGATAATTATTTGATTGGACTTGACACTGCTCACTCGCTTCTCGAAGAAAACAAGAGAATCCTGGATGCCCAGATTGAGCAGCTTACCAAAATCCAGAAAGATTACACGGAGCAGATCAAATCCGTATTCAAGAAGCTCCCGAAAGAGTATTCCAATCTCGGAATCAGCGAAAACCTGGACCGTGTTATAGAATTTCAAAACAATTTCTATAGTATTTTCAAAAAAATATCCGACAATTATTCAAAAGAGTTCCTCGACCTCAACCAAAGATCCGCGGAAAGAGCATTCTCCGCGTTTGATAAATACGTGAGCTCCTTCACCTCCTGATTAAAGATACGGTAAAGCAGGGCTCTGTAATTAACGGATGTTAATATGTAGTATAATATAAGGTATAGATCACACGGCTCCGAAGATTTTGTTCGGGAGGACAGGATTGGAAAAGAAAAAAGAGTATGAAGAGATTTATTACTTCAGTTATTTCAAGAAGCTCTTCGAGTCATGGGAAGAATCCACAAATAAATTAATGGATGTATGGATGAACAGCCCGCTCATGGAAAGGGCCGTGGAAAAGTCCTCCGAATTCAAGAGCTACATCCATAGTTTCATGGAGCAAACACTCGAGCAGAGATACCTGCCCGAGAAAAAAGACATGGACAAGCTCATCGACACGCTGGATTCGCTCGGAGAGAAAATAGCGGAGCTCGAGAGCAAGATCACTGACCTCCAGACGAGTGCCAAAAAATCTAAACCGAAAGCCGGAACCAGAAGTCCGAAAAATAAAGTTAAGGAGAAAAAACAATGAGCAAAGAGACATTCGATTATACGGAGCAGTATAAGAAGTTTTATGAGGCCTGGGAAAAAACCATGTCCGAAGCCATGGACATGTGGAAAAAGAATCCCCTGACTAAAAATGAGGCGGTTGAAAAAGGGCAGGACTACGACCCGATAGCCCAGTATAAGAAGTTTTATGAGACCTGGGAAAAATCCTCGTCGGAAGTCCTGGAGAAATGGGTAAACAGCCCTCTGTTCGCCGCTAACATCGGAAAGGCAGTCGAAAAATCCTCCGAGTTCAAGAAGTATTTCGATGAAGCAGTCGAAAAGACTCTGAAGAATATGCGTTTTCCGACAAAGAGCGATATCGACAGGGTGCTCGCGTCCCTCAACAACCTGGAAGAAAAAGTAAACGACATCGTCGATAAGGTGGACGATTTAAGTAAGCCCGTCCGCACTCCAAAGAAATAAATATTACTTTAAGACCCGATTCTTCTAGCGGGTCAGCCGTGGGTAAATTAGGAGGCTTGAAATTAATATGGGAAATAAATACATGGACTCCGCCATGCAGGAAGCCGGGAAGGCGAGAGAAAAATTCAGCAAAGCAATTGAAATAGCATTACTTAATCCGCCAGATGTCGAGGTAGGCGCTTCTCCTCACGAGGTGATATTCACAGAGAATAAGCTGCGTCTCCTGCATTACCATCCCATGACGGAAAAGACGCACCCGGTACCCTTAATAATGATATTCGCACTCGTGAACCGCCCTTATATTCTGGACCTCAAACCGGGCAGAAGCGTTGTGGAAGTGCTCCTCAAGAAGGGAATAGATGTATATCTCATAGACTGGGGCGCCCCCGGGGACGAGGATAAAAAGCTCGACCTCAACCACTATGTAAACAGGTACATCAGACAGGTCGTTAAAAAAGTCAAAAAGGATTCGGGCGTCGAGAAGGTGAACATACTCGGTTACTGCATGGGCGGGACGATGTCCGCCATGTACACCGCGCTATACCCGGAGGACCTACAGAACCTGGTCTTGATGACGGCGGGAATTGATTTCAAAGTGGAAGGCACATTGAACCTCTGGGGCGACAGGCCCAATTTCGACGTGGACAAGTTCGTCGATGCCTTCGGCAACGTTCCCCCCGAATTTCTACAGTCGGGCTTTCTGTTCATGAAGCCGATTCAGAACCTGGTATCGAAGTACGTGAACTTCTACGAGAATGTCGACAATGAGGCGTTTGTGGATAATTTCCTCGCCATGGAGAAATGGCTCAACGACAACATCCCCGTAGCAGGGGAGGTTTTCAGGGAATTCGTCAAATACCTGTATCAGGAAAACCAGCTCGTTGAAAATAAACTGAGGATAAACGGCAGGCGTGTGGACCTTAAAGAAATAAAATGTCCCGTATTGAACCTGATCGCGGAAAACGATCACCTGGTACCGCCCGCTTCGAGCCTGGGATTCACTGAGCTTACGTCGAGCAAAGATACCAAAACGATCGTTTATCCGACGGGCCACATAGGGCTTTCCGTAAGCAGTAAATCGCTTAAAGCTCTATGGCCGGAAGTTGCTGACTGGCTGATAGAAAGATCGAAGTAACTTAATATAAATAAAACCGAAAGATACGATCCGTATTTGTGAGTTTATCTACTCCGGCAGATCATCACAAATACGGATTTCTTATATTAACTTTAGATGTAATGTCCGCCGTTGATCCTCAATGTTACACCTGTGATCCAGCTCGCTGCCGAGGAGCAGAGATAAACCACCGCAAGCGCGATCTCCTCAGGGGTGCCGAATCTGCCGAGAGCGATTTCCTTCTTAATCTGGTCGCGAATGTCTTCAGGCACCGTGCCGAGCATGTCCGTCTCTACAAACCCCGGGGCAACGGCGTTCACCCGTATATTGCTCTTCGCGAGCTCCCTCGCCATAGTTTTCGTAAAACCGATTATGCCCGCCTTGGTCGCAGCGTAGTTGCACTGGCCGAGGTTACCCATTTCGCCGATGATCGAAGATATGGAAATTATTACACCCCCGTGCTCAGACATGGGATCGATCACGGCTTTCGTACAATTAAACACGCTTGACAGGTTAGTCTGTATTACTTCGTTCCACTGCTCGAATGTCATTCTTTTAAGAGTTCTGTCCCTGTTGATCCCGGCGTTGTTAACCAGTATGTCAACCTTGCCGAAATGGTTCATAACCGCTTTACCGAGTCCCTGTGCCTGCTGGAAATTCCCCACATTCGCTCTTACGGTAACGCACTTCCTCCCGAATTTCTCAACATCCTTCTTCACCTTATCCGCTTCCTTATCGCTGCGCGAATAGTTGAGCAGGATATCCGCTCCCGCCTCAGCCAAAGCAAGACAAATCGCCCTTCCGATCCCTCTCGAACCCCCGGTTACTATTGCAACTTTGCCAGATAAATCGTGCATCTGTTCAAGCATATAACACCTCCTAGAGCTCGTAACTCTACAGTCGTATTAAAAAGTCAGGATTATAGATTTTATTCCTATTGAGGTTTTTGTCAACCTGACGGGAGGGCGGGTACGGAGCCCTCTAACGGGCTTTCCGCCCTTTTAGAAGGAAGGGGGGATAAACCGGGAGTAAAGATCTTACAACATTGAGTTCGCGGAGCCGGATTGAAATTTCCCGGCTCCCGGAATTCTTACTCGCCTGTAAAAGCAGGCTCTCTCTTCTCCAAAAATGCATTCATCCCTTCTACTCTGTCCTTGGAATCGAAACAGAGCGAAACGAGAGTCTTCTCTAGGAGGAGCGCCTTCTGCAAGTCCATTTCCGAGCCGGCGTTGATGGCGGTTTTGGAGAGCCTTACGGCTATGGGTCCTCTTTTTGCTATCTCGCCCGCGAGCTTTTTCGCTTCATTCATGATTTCTTCGTGAGGGACAACCCTTTCTACAAGTCCTATTCTGAGGGCTTCTTCGGCGTTTATCATCTCGCCCGTGAACACGAGCTCTTTGGTCTTTCCGAGCCCAAGAATCCTCGTAACACGCTGTGTCCCGCCCCACCCCGGGAATATGCCGAGCTTTACTTCGGGGAACCCAAGCCTCGCCTTTTCAGACGCTATTCGGATATCACAGGCGAGAGCGAGCTCGCAGCCGCCGCCGAGGGCGTATCCGTTTATGGCCGCGATAGAGGGGCAGGACTCGTTCTCTATAAGCTCGTATACCCTGTGGGCATAATCAACATAGTCCTGGAAGTCTCTTTCCTTCATCTCGTTCATCTGTGCGATATCGGCTCCGGCGACGAACGCCTTATCCCCGGCTCCGGTAAAAATCAGCACTTTTAATTCTTCTTTAGGCAAGACATCCTCGAGGAACTCTCTCAGCTCCCCGAGCGTGTCCCAATTTAGCGCGTTGAGCACATTCGGACGGTTGATCGTAAGAATACCGATACTGTTCGGTATTCTTTCATAGCTTATAAACTGAAATCCCATAAGACTCCTCCTCTACTATTTGATTCAGCACCCCTACCTGAAATGAATATTTATTCAGGGTAAAAAGTACTTGTCAATCCCGTTCCGGGTTATAAAAAACGGCCGACCGACACGCGTCGACCTGTCGCATCCCGTACAAACAATCACAAAATATAAGCATGAAAATTCACATAGATTCAGTTAAGGTATTTGTCATATATGACCCCGCCTGTGAAAGGGCATGGTGTAATTATTTCTCTGGTTTCAGCTTCAATCAAAATAAGAAATCCACAAGGAGTGAGGAGAACAAAATGATAGAGAACTTTACGGGAATCACGATTTTCACTATTTTGACATTAATCGCTTTTAACCTTACGGTCTTCAATGCGAACGCGGGCGAAAAGAAGAACAGTCCCCAGGTGCAGAAAACCGCATCCGGGCTCGAATATATTATTATCGAGGAAGGGAGCGGTCCGAAACCCCAAATTGGACAGAAGGTTAAAGTCCATTATACGGGCAAATTGCAGGACGGGACCGTGTTTGACAGCTCGGTCGAGCGAGGGGAGCCCATTGAGTTCACTCTCGGTGTGGGACAGGTAATCAAAGGCTGGGACGAAGGCATTGCGGATATGAAGGTCGGAGGAAAGCGCGAGCTCATTATACCGCCCGGCCTCGCCTACGGCGAGAGGGGTTACCCGCCCGTGATCCCGCCCAATTCCACGCTTATTTTCGATGTGGAGCTGGTCGGAATAGAGTAATAACCGTTCATCATTTTCGCCGTTCCCGGACCGGCAGCTAAAACGCCGAAGGTATGGATTCCCATCCGGGTATACTAAGGACAGCATGAACTACCTCGCACACATTTATCTCGCGGAGGACTCGGAAGAGTCGATTCTCGGAAACATGATGGGGGATTTCGTGAAGGGTGCGATAGGGAATAATTATCACCCCGAGATTGCAAAAGGGATAAGGACGCACAGGAAAGTCGACGTATTCACGGACTCTCACGAGAAATTTAGAGCGAGCAAAAGACTGATGAGTCCCGGGAGGAGAAGGTTCGCAGGCATTATAATTGACCTCGCTTTCGATCACTTCCTCGCAAAGAACTGGGCATCCTATTCGGATACGGAGCTCGACCTCTTTATCCGTAACGCATATGAGCTGTTAAAGAGGCACAGAACGACGCTCCCCGAAAGATTGCGCTTTTTCCTGCCCAGGATGATAGACGAAGACTGGCTCGGCTCGTATTGCACGCTCGACGGGACAGGCAAAGCCATAGACCGCATATCCGAAAGACTCAGGAGACGATTCGATAGGGAGAACGCCCTTCAGGGGGCGATTGAGGAGGTAGAATCGAATTATATAGAGCTCGAGACCAACTTCAACGCGTTCTTTCCGGAGCTCATCTCATTCGTGGGAAATTTAAGAAAAGAGGAGCCGGAAGATCGGGAGTTCTCCATTCTCCGCGGCTACTGAAAATTATCCGGAACCCAGGCCCGTCCGCACGAGATAATTTACCGCCGCGACAGGCGCTCCTGTCCCCATAACCCGCTTCAAAAATTATAATTAAGCATATTTTTCACTCAGACAAAATTATTATATCCCGCTCATGAATTAAGGCATTATACTTTCTCATAAATTCAATCATCGACATAAAAAAATGGATAAACCCAGACAGGCCGGGAAAAATCTCGAAGGAATCCTGAGGGAAACGCTGGAGGAGATATCCCAGGGGAAAACGGACTTATTCCACAGGGTCGTCGCGGAGGTGCTGGAAGAAGTCGCCGCGCCGAGCGAGAGAGCAGACGATAAGACGGTGAAAACTATTACAAAACCCGCCGGGTTTACGTCCGTTGCCAATGACGATTGAAAGCCCGCTCGTGTTATTATAATATTAGTATGTCTTAAATCCCGTGATAATTACCGAATAAACGATTGGAAAGAAAAAAGTTTGAAGAACTCGTAGACAGGGCTTATCACAAGATCCCCGATCAATTTAGGGATAAAATCGATAACGTGGTTATCAAGGTCGAGGACTATCCGACCAGGGAAGACCTTGAGAAACTCAAGATCAGAAACGAAGGGCTGCTCCTCGGGCTATACAGGGGGACGCCGCTTCATTTACGGAGCATATGGCAGGGCATAAGATTTCCCGATGAGATAGTTCTTTATCAAAAGGACATCGAAAAGGTCTGCAGGAACGAAAGGGAGATCGAAGATAGAGTCAACGAAGTGCTCCAGCACGAGTTAGGACACTACTTCGGACTGTCGGACGACGAAATTTACGAGCTTATGGGAAGGGACTGATCCTGTCGCTAAGTGCAGCTATCTCCCGGTGAATCGCAATGAGTAACAAAGAAGAAAAAGAAAAAACCCGCTCGGCCATACTGCTCGTACACTGCCCGGACAGGAAGGGGCTCGTCGCCACGATCACGGAATTCATCTTCAAGAACGAAGGGAACATCATATACCTCGATCAGCACGTGGATACGCAGGAAAAGGTTTTCTTCATGCGGGTGGAATGGGATTTGAAGAATTTCACGATCCCGGCTGAAAAAATCGGAGAGTATTTCCAGACGCTCATTGCGGAGAAATTCGGGATGAAGTGGAGCCTCTATTTCTCGGATTACACCCCGCGCATGGCCGTCTTCGTCTCAAAACTCCCGCACTGCCTCCACGACATTCTCTCGCGCTGGCAGTCGGAGCAGTGGAACGCGGAGATACCCCTCATCATAAGCAACCATAGTGACCTCGAGTCCGTCGCCAGGACACACGGGATCGATTTCCACGTCACGCCGGACGTCAAGGATAACAAAAGTGCGGCCGAGCAAAAGCAGCTCGACGTGCTGAAGCAGTACGGAATCGATTTCATAGTGCTCGCCAGATATATGCAGATACTGAGCGACGATTTCGTCTCCCATTACCCCAACAGGATAATCAATATCCACCACTCGTTCCTTCCGGCATTCCCGGGGGCAAGGCCCTACCATTCGGCGTACGAGAGGGGGGTCAAGATCATCGGCGCTACAAGCCACTACGTTACAGCCGAGCTTGACTCAGGACCTATAATCGAGCAGAACGTCGTGCGAATAACCCACAAGGACAGCGTCGACGACCTGATAAGGAAAGGAAGAGAGCTCGAAAAGGTCGTCCTCTCTCAGGCTATCTGGTACCACCTCAAACGGAAAATTCTCGTATACGGGAACCGCACGCTGATCTTCGATTGACCGTTTATAAATTTAATCCCGACACTGCCTAAACGATTGTTACATGCAATTAACAACGTATAATTATTGAATAGCAATATCGGGCCTGAAGGTAAATCTATAATGAAAACGAGTCTGAGCCGGTTTCTTATTGCCGGCATTATAATTCTGTCACTCTGTCATCCGGCATCCGGGAAGACGGACATATGTGCGAACGAAAGCCGATCCGCCTCCGTTCCGAACGTGAACGCCGACACGCCGAATAATTACAAGCTAACCGGAACGCAAAATGGCTCCGAAAAAGTAGAGGTCATCAGCAGGGGGAAATTAATAGACCTCATCGAGTATTTGGAACCCGGGAAGTATACAGCTTTCCTGTTTTATGCGGATTGGTGCGGACCGTGCAGGATACTGAAACCGAAGTTGGAAGAGTTCGCAGAGAACAGCAATAAACTCGCCTTGCGGGAGATAAACATAATTAACTGGGAAAACCCTCTCGTCAGGTATTACGACCTGCATTCGATACCGTTCTTCATCATCTACGGACCGAACGGGGAATTCATCGAGAGGGGGCCAGGTATTTCCAACGAAACGCTCAGAGAAATCTCGAGCCCTGATTAGGATACTTTCAAGCCGGGCAGAGACGCGTGTCGGCCAACTCATTTAGTCACTACTTATACTCCGTAATTTCGAGAAGCACACCGTCAGGGTCGTGGAAGTAGCAGAGCATCTTGTGGCCCGCATCGTGTGTGACGACCGCCTCGGGAACAACGACAGGCTCGCCAAGCAGCTTCACACCCGGCATTCTTCAAGCTCTCCCGCAGCCGCATAAATATCGTCCACTCTCAACGCTATGTGACGTATGCCGATTGTATTTGCAAAGGAATTCGCGGGTATGGCCTCGCCCTTTGGCGTTTTATAGCATAGAAGCTCTATCCTCGGCTCGCCGGCCGGGGCGAGTATGAATGCGACGTCCGCGACCACTCCCTTAAGCCCAACGATAGATTCAATCCACTCGCCTTCCAAATGCGCCCTTTTAGACTCCCTGAAACCGAGCAGCTCAGTGTAGAACCTGACCGATTTTTCGAGATCCGAAACTACGATGTTGATGTGGTCTATGGCGAGGGGCATGAATGTAAATGTATTAGTTTAGATAAAGTGGTATACGGGGCAGCTCAGTGCCCTTCGTACTTCACTTTCTTGTCCTTAAGGGCTTTGATCGCTTGCTGCAGGCCCGAAAGAGTCAGCGGGAACATGCGGTCTTTCATGAACTCCTTCACCATGCCTATAGACTCCGTATATTTCCACTGCTTAACGGGCACGGGATTGAGCCACACGATGTCGGGATAATGGTTCTTCAGACGATCGAGCCATACGAAACCCGGCTCATCGTTATTGTGCTCGACGCTCCCGTTCTGATATAGGAGCTCATAGGGGGACATGGAGGCGTCGCCCACTACGATCACCTTGTAGTCGCTGTTGTAGGTATGGAGGACCTGGAACGTGGGAATCGCTTCCTGCCATCTCCTCCTGTTATTTTTCCAGACTGACTCGTAAAGGCAGTTGTGGAAATAGTAATGCTCCAGATGCTTGAATTCATATTTTGCAGCCGAAAAGAGACGGGAGCAAAGCTCTATGTGGTCGTCCATCGACCCTCCGATGTCGAGAAAGAGGAGCACCTTCACGTTGTTTTTCTTTGCCGGAACCATCTCGAGCTCCAGAAAGCCGGCGTTCCTGGATGTCTTATCGATCGTCTTGTCGAGATCGAGCTCCTCGTCCACACCCTCGCGTGTCAGTATGCGGAGCCTCCGGAGCGCCATTTTCATATTCCTCGTCTGAAGCTCCACTCCGTCGTCGAGGTCCCTGAACTCACGCTTGTCCCAAACCTTAACGGCCCTCCTGTGCCTGCTCTCATCCTGCCCTATCCTGATGCCTTCCGGGTTGTATCCGTAAGCGCCGAATGGAGACGTCCCGCCTGTCCCTATCCACTTATTACCGCCCTGGTGTCTTTTCTTCTGCTCCTTCATCAGCTCCCTCAAACGTTCGAGCAGCTTATCGAGCCCCCCCATGGATTTAATCAGCTCTTTTTCTTCGTCGGTCAAAGCGTTAACGAAGCTCTTCCTGAGCCAGTCCTCCGGTATCTTCATAAACTCTTCCGTATCGATCTTCTCAACACCTTCGAAGAAATACTTGAACAGCAGGTCGAACCTGTCGAGATGGTGCTCGTGCTTGATAAGGGATGTGCGGGAAAGGTAATAGAAATCGTCGACGTTGTACTCGGCTATCCCCTCGTCGAGAGCCTCGAGGAAAGTGAGGTATTCCCTGATCGTTACCGGTATGCCGTCGTGCTTGAGCAGCAGAAAAAAGTCTAAAAACATTTCGCACCCTTAATTCAATATTCTTCCCGAAGCCGGAATCAACGCCTGAATCTGAGCTTTATACGCGTAAGAAGCTCATGATCCTGCTCGTTCTTGAGCAATGCGCCCGCGAACGGCGGTAGTTTTTCCGAGAAATCCACCGAGCCCAATTCCGATTCCGTGATCTTCCCGACCATTATGAGCTTGAGCCAGTCGATGAGCTCGCTCGTCGAGGGCTTTTTCTTGAGACCGTCTATTTCCCTGAGGTTGTAAAATACGTTCATGGCGTTCTCGACGAGCTTATTCTCGAGTTTCGGGTAATGGACCCTGACTATCGCTTTCAGGGTTTCCCTGTCGGGAAAGCTTATGTAATGGAAGAAGCATCTCCTCAAGAATGCGTCGGGGAGCTCTTTTTCGTTATTGGACGTGATGATGATAATGGGACGCACTTTCGCGTTTATGGTTTTCCTGAGCTCATAGCAGTAAAACTCCATACGGTCGAGCTCCAAAAGGAGGTCGTTAGGGAACTCTATATCGGCCTTGTCTATCTCGTCGATGAGCAGGACGACCTGTTCATCGGATTCGAAGGCCTCCCACAGCTTCCCCTTTTTTATATAGTTGGAAATGTCGTTAACCCTTTCGTCCCCGAGCTGTGAATCGCGGAGGCGGGATACGGCGTCGTACTCGTAAAGACCCTGCTGCGCGGTCGTAGAGGACTTAACGTGCCAGGTGATTAATTCCTTCCCCAGGGCTTCCGCAACCTCGAAAGCGAGCATGGTCTTTCCTGTCCCCGGCTCTCCCTTGATCAAGAGCGGCCTCTGTAGGGTGATGGAAGCGTTGACGGCAAGATTCAAGTCACGCGTGGATATATAATTTTCTGTGCCTTCGAATTTCATGTTCAAAACCCCTTAACTGTTATAGAATTTCATTCGGTGGGGACTGCGTAAACGATGGCTCTCGGACCAGTTTCTAACCCCGTACATCACTAAAAATTATACTTTTTATGGAAGGTATAATCAAATAACCGGGACAGCGCACATCCTATCCGCTTTATTTTAATAAGCCGTACCGACCGGATGGGGCTTATATCGATAAGACGTCAAATCTGATCAGACGGGTTTTCATCATCGGCGTGAAACGGGGGAACGCTCACGACGCATAGCCTGTTATGCTCGGATGCCCGGACGACCTTATGATGTATACCTTTCGAAACTACAACTAATTCGTTTGCGGACAAGCTTTCCGCCCAGGTCTTATCCGCGGCCGGGTCGAAGAACTCAAGCTCCAGCTCACCGTCGAGAACGAAGTAGATCTCATCGAATGTTCTGTGAAAATGCGCCGTCGTGGGTTTGATATCGATAGCAACCGCAATACCGAGCTTGTCATAATCGCCTCCGGCTATTATTTCCCTTATCTCGCCGCAGAACGGGGAATGTATGATAATGTGGTCGGCAAGTTTCTTCGTGAGCATTCTGTTCCTCTCATTATAATGTGGCCTATAGAGAAAATAGACCACTTCCTTTACGAGCGCAAATCAGGATGATGAGACTCGCTCGAGGATGCGGTAAAGACGGTCGACCATAGACCTCGGGTCTTCGAGGAAACCGCCTGCAATAAGCGCGTTATCGAAAATCTGCTCAGCCACGAGCCCGGCAGTCGCAGGATCACTGTCTTTTAAAGCCGCAAGGTTTTTTATGAGCTTATGTCCCGGGTTGATCTCAAGATTTATGGATTGCTTCATATCGGCGTCCTTCCTCATCGCCTTCATCATGCGCCTCATCGAAGGTGTCATGAACTTATCGGCGTTGAGGGCGATAGCGGGACTTCCCACGAGCCGTCTGCTGACGTTGACCTCATTCACACGGTCGCCGAGTGTTTCCTTTATCCAGTCGCAGAGCACCTTCGCGTCGGCTTCGGGCATAGCGTTTTCATTCGGTTCGGGAGCCGCGCCCCCGAGCTCTATATCCGCATTATCCGCGGAAACGAGGTCCTTACCCTCAAACTTCCCGAGGCTCGTCATGACAAACTCGTCCACAGGCTCATAGAGATAAAGGACTTCGAGTCCCCGGGCTTTAAAAGCTTCAAGGTGAGGGCCTGCCTCCATCGATTCCCTGCCAGGGGAGTAGAGATAATAAATCTCCTTCTGGTCTTCTTTCATACGGGAGACGTAGTCTTCGAGTGTGGTAAGCACGCCTTTTTCAGTCGCGGAGGATTCGAAGCGCAGGAGTTTCGCGAGCTGAGCGCTGTTTTTGAAATCCGAGGCGACGCCTTCCTTTAGAAATATGGAAAATTGCTTATAGAACTCTTCGTATTTAACCGGATCCTTTTTCGCCTCGTCTTCGAGGAACCTTATAAACCGCCCGGTTATTACCTGCCCTATCTTCTTTGCGAGCGCGCTGTCCTGCATCGTTTCGCGGGAGATATTGAGCGGCAGGTCGGCGCTGTCGACGACCCCTTTTAAGAACCTGAGCCAGTCGGGCAGAAGGCCTTCCGGCTTCGAATCTATAAGTATTTTCTTGCAGTATAGACTAACGCCCGGATCGACCTTGCCGAAGCCCCACCTCTCCGGGCTTTCCTTCGGAACGAATAAGAGGGCATTAATCTCGAGGGGAGCCTCCGAGCTGAAGTGGAGTCTGTACAGAGGGTCGTCAAACGCGTCTGACTGGAACTTGTAGAACTCGTTATATTCCTCGTCCGATATATCGGATTTACCGCGCATCCATATGGGCTGTATTTTGTTTACCTGCTCTCCGTTGAGCTTAATGGGAAACTGAACGAAGCTCGAGTAGTGCGTGAGGACTTCCTTCACCCTCTCGGGGTCCGAAAACTCCTTTGCGTCCTCTTTCAGGTGAACCACTATTTTTGTCCCGCGCCTTTCACCCTCCACAGCTTCTATCTCGTAACTGCCCGAGCCGTCGCTTTTCCACAGCAGGCTCTTTCCGTCCTTCTCCCAATTGTGTGTAAATACCTCCACCGATTCCGCGACCATGAACACGCTGTAAAAACCGACGCCGAACTGGCCGATCAGGTTATCGCTTACACCACCCGATTCCTCCACCGCCTTCAGGAATGCTTTGGAACCCGAATGGGCTATGGTCCCGAGGTTCTCCACCAACTCGTCCTCGGTCATACCTACCCCATGGTCTTCGACAGTTATAGTATTTTCTTTCTCCTCCGTCTTAATATTTATTTCGAGGGGCAGATTCTCGTCGTAGATTTCCTTTTCCGTGAGCTGGAGATATCTGAGCTTTTCAAGGGCGTCGGACGCATTGGAAATAAGCTCCCGTATGAATACCTCTTTGTCCGTATAGAGGGAGTGGATGACGATATCCAGGACCTGCTTGACCTCGGCCTGGAATTCGTGTTTTTTTGCAGTGTGTTGGGCCATTTCAGATAACAAACCTCCGGATTATTTTCGGTATTAAAGCAATGCCGCACGGCTATTCTACCGTATGAAAAATATTCATCGGGAGGAAAATTTCAAGGGTGATCGGCTCCCACGGTTTTATGCCAATATGTTATTAATTGCCAAGATCCGCATCAAGGAAAAACTCTATGCGACTATGCTAACTTCACCCGAGACCAAATCGTAATTGCCGCCCACGACTTTCACCGCTCCTTCCTTTACAAGAGGGGCTACAACCGGATCGCTGCCGCTTATCCTGCTTACGCCGAGCCTGACATTGTCGAGTATGGCGTTATGGAGCAGGTCGCCAGGCTCACTTTTTGCCCTTTCAACCGAGGGCTGGATAGCTTGAACTATGGTTCCTATTGAGCCCGGATAGGCAGTTCCGGTTTTAAGAGCCTTGATGGCCCCTTCCACGGCCCCGCACCTGCTGTGCCCGAGGACCATTATGAGATTGACCCCGAGGACTTTCACACCGTACTCTATGCTCCCAAGAATGCCGTAGTTTTGAGGAGTGACGATATTCCCCGCGACTCTTACTACGAACAGATCGCCTATCCACTGATCGAAGATTATCTCAGGGGCAACTCTGGAGTCGGCACACGCGAGGATAACAGCAAACGGATTCTGCCCCTCCGCAAACTCCATCCGGAGCTCGGATGTTCTATGCATGCAGCTCTCTTTCATAGAGTTTATGAACCGTTTATTACCCGCCATGAGCTCCCTCAGCGCTTCATCGGAGGTCATAGGCGATTTGACCTCATCCGCCCTCGCATCGGGAATGTTGAATATTTTCCCTCCCGATCTTAGGAACTCCATCCCCAATACACCCGCCCCGGTTATCCGCAGAAACCTGCGTCTCGAAAAGCCCGAGTCCTTATTCATTTATCAGTCCCTCCGTTCTGCTTCTTTCGCGCAATCGTGGGGATTGCAGTCGTATCGCCTAATTCCAATTCATATTTTTAATATTGTATAATGTCCTCGCGGTTATATTCCCGTAGAACGCTATGAAGAAAACAAAAGGCCTGTCTCAGTTCGTCTGCCAGAATTGCGGGAGCCGCTCCCCCAGATGGCTCGGCAAATGTCCCGAATGCGGGAGCTGGAATTCGTACGTCGAGGAAAAGATAGAAAGATCGAAAAAGACCGTGAAGAGAGCTAATGTTTCAGAGCCTATCGCAATAACGGACATCAGCAGCGACAGGGAAGAAAGGATACCCACGGGGAATAAAGAGCTCGACAGGGTGCTCGGGGGAGGGTTCGTCCCGGGCTCTGTCATACTCGTGGGAGGAGACCCGGGTATTGGCAAATCGACCCTCGCGCTCCAGATGTTAAACGACATAGGCAGACAGAAGGACAGGCTCGGCTCACCCGGATCGAGATTCCTCTATGTAACTGGTGAAGAATCGCCCATGCAGGTCAAGATGAGGGCCGGCAGAACAGGCGTCTCGTCTGACAGCGTGTTCGTGCTAACGGAGACCTCGGTCGAGACGATACTCGAGGAGATAGAAAAGCTCTCCCCCGAGATCGCCGTGATCGACTCCATACAGACGATGTTTACGGAAGATTTCGGGTCTGCCCCCGGGAGCGTCGGGCAGATAAGGGAGTGCACGGCGAAGCTCATGCAGTACGCCAAGACCAGGGGGACGGCAATATTCCTCATCGGACACGTGACGAAGGACGGGACCATAGCGGGACCGAAAGTGCTGGAGCACCTTGTGGATACGGTTCTTTATTTCGAAGGGGGAAAGGACCATCCCTACAGGATACTGAGGGCGGTCAAGAACAGGTTCGGCTCCACGAATGAAATAGGCGTGTTCGAGATGCTCGAAAGCGGCCTCAGGGAGGTGATGAACCCGTCCGAGATATTCCTCTCCGAAAGGCCTGAAAATGCGTCGGGCTCCGTCGTCACACCGAGCATAGAAGGGACGAGGCCGATACTCGTCGAGATACAGGCCCTCGTGTCGCCCTGCGGCTTCGGGGTGCCGAGGAGGACGGCGATAGGGCTCGACAACAACCGTGTCTCCCTCTTACTCGCGGTCCTGGAGAAGAGGGCCGGACTGCAGATACTGGGGCAGGACGTATTCATGAACGTCGCCGGGGGTGTAAAGATCGAGGAGCCCGCGATAGACCTTGCAATTTCAATCGCCCTTGTTTCAAGCTTCCTGAATAAGCCTGTCGAACCGGATACAGTCGTCTTCGGCGAGGTGGGACTTGCCGGGGAAATAAGGGGGGTCTCACAGGCCGACCTGAGACTGAACGAAGCGAGGAAACTGGGTTTTACCAAATGCGTCCTCCCTAAAATCAACCTTGACAGATTGAAGCCCGCGGATAACTCTATTGCCCTTATCGGCGTGGATTCCGTGGAGAGGGCGATAGAGGTATTCTTCTGATCCATAAACGTATATCATTTCACAGACGAGCGGCTCATGACAAAAGATATTAAGAGCGCACCGATCGGTGTATTCGATTCAGGGATAGGGGGACTTACGGTCGTAAGAGAGATAATAAGGAGACTCCCTCGGGAGAATGTTATCTATCTGGGCGACACGGCAAGGGTCCCTTACGGGACGAAATCGAGCAGGACCGTAATAGCCTACTCCCGCAACAACGCCGGGTTCCTGATATCGAAGGGGATAAAGATGCTGGTAGTCGCCTGCAACACCTCCTCTGCCGTATCGCTTCCGAGCCTGAGCCGCGATTTCGAGATACCGGTGATAGGAGTCATAGGGCCGGGCGCAAGAAAAGCCGCGGAGGTCACCAAATCCAAAAGGGTGGGAGTCATAGGCACTCCGTCGACTATAAAAAGCAGCGCATATAAGAAGGCGCTAGAAGCTATATCCCCCGATATCGGGGTGTACTCCAAAGCATGCCCGCTTTTCGTCCCGCTCGCGGACGAGGGCTGGACGGAGGGAGATATATCCGAGCTGATAGCGAAGGAGTACCTCACGCCGTTTAAAGAACTCGCAATCGACGTGCTCGTTTTAGGTTGTACGCATTACCCTCTCTTAAAACCCACAATACAGAAGGTGATGGGCGATAAAATCACACTCGTGGATTCAGCCGAGGAGACCGCAAAGGAAATCGAAAGAGTGCTCGGGGAGATAGACCTCCTGAATAATGATGCCGGGGCATCCGTGCGGGAATACTATCTGACCGATGTATCGGATACATTCGTCTCCGTCGCCGGAAGGTTCCTCGGGGAAAAGATAGACAGAATAGAAATGGTGGATATTACGGGGACGGCTCTATAACCGCCCCCGCCTGAATTTTCAGCTTTGGGATACCAGGGCCTTTACCTTCTCAGTGAATGGGGGGAGCACATCAAAGAGGTCGCCCACTATACCGTAATCGCACTTCTGGAAAATCGGCGCCTCGGGGTCTTTATTGATCGCGACTATCACCTTTGAAGAACCCATTCCGGCGAAGTGCTGAACCGAGCCCGAGATCGCTATCGCAATATAGAGGTTGGGCGAAACGGCCTTGCCGGTCTGACCCACCTGCATATCGTAGGGACAGTAGCCCGCGTCGACCGCCGCGCGTGTGGCGCCTGCCGCGGCGCCCAGTATGTCAGCCAGCTGATATATGTACTTGAAATTCTCTTCACTCCCGAGTCCCCTGCCGCCCGATACCACTCTTTCGGCTTCGGTAAGCTCCGGGCGGTCGGAGCCCTTCGTCTTTATCTCTATCACTCTTGTCTTAATATCCCCCGGATTGATCGTCACGGAACCGTCGATGACCTCCGGGCTCTTCGGGTCCTCCGCGGCTTTAAACGAATTGGGCCTGACCGTAGTCATCATGGGGTGATGGTCGAGGAATACCTCAGTCGGTATGGCCTTACTCGAATGTGAAAAGCGTTTTATTTTTAGTTTCTTATCGTCGGTCAAGTCGATCTCGATCGCGTCCATAGTCACGCCGGCTCCGACACGGGCAGCTACGCCGGGGAAATAGTCCTGGCCGAATACCGTGTTCCCGGCGACTACTATTGCCGGCTCGAACTTTTTGATTAATTCGCTGAGAGCTATAGTATTGCCTTCGGTGTTGAAATCTTTTAGCAGCTCGTTATCGACCACGTAGACCTTTTCAGCGCCGTACTTGCCTAATTCAGCAACATGGCCCGAGACCCCCGACCCTATCAGCACTCCGCACAGCTGTCCGCCGAGCTTGCCTGCGAGCTTCTGCCTCGCTTCCGTGAGCGCTTCGAACGTTACCTGCCTCACACTGCCGTCGATTTTCAAATCCGCTACTACCCACACTTCGTTACTCATTCTATTCCTCCTGAACTATAGACAAATTAGGCCCTATATAACCTTGGCCTCTTCCCTCAAGAGCTTTATAAGCTCTTCGGCTGATTTTTCCACCTCAGCCCCTTTGACCATAGGCTCGTCCTGTCCCTTTATTATCTTCAATCTCCTCTCGATCTGGGGAACCTTTATTTCGACTATTTTGACACGGGAAAGCCCCGAAACATTAATGTCCGCAACTTTCACTTCGGTCAGAGGCTTCTTCTTGGCCTTCATGATGCCGGGCAGAGAAGCGTACCTCGGCTCGTTCATGGCGTCGGGGCATGTTATGAGACAGGGGAGCGGGACCTCGACTACCATATGGCCGCCGTCTATCTCCTTCTGGCACACAGCTTTCCTGGTCGAAGGATTGATCTCCACAACCTTGCTCACGAGGGAGACATGTGGGATGCCCAGCTCCTCGGCTACCTGTACCCCGACCTGACCGGACTCCTCATCGATTATCTTCATACCCGTAAAAACGATATCGAAATCGCCCAGCTTTTTGATCTCGCCCGCAATGACTTTCGCCGTTACGAAAGAATCCACGTCGGCTGATCCTTCATCGACTATATGGAGAGCGCTGTCCGCCCCCATTGCCAGCGCCTGCCTGATCGTCTCGATCACCCTGGCGGGACCCATGGAAACGACTACGACCTCGCCTCCGTGCTTCTCCTTTGTCTGGATCGCTTCCTCGACCGCAAACTCGTCGTAAGGATTCATGATCCATTTCATGCCTTCCGTATCTATCGAATTGCCGCTTGCGGAGACTTTTATCCTCGCCTCCGTATCCTGGGTCTGACTTACTATTACGAGAATCTTCACCCTAGCCTACCTCCGAACTATTAATTGATTAACAAACCCGATACAGCCAAATAATCTATGGTAAGATGATTAAATCAGGGCTTAAAAGACCAACTTAGTTTAGCACCCCTTAAGCTCTTTGCAACCCGGCCCGGACATCTAAAATAACTAATAAATTTAACGGAATAAAGAATTATTTTATCCGGCCCTCAAAGGCTGTGTAATTATAAATATTGACCATTCCTTGTCAAGACGGGAAAACCGTCTAGGATAAAGCTGATGCGCACTATATTTATTCATCAAAACGCGGATACGGGGGAATCCGGCGCATTGAGTTCCGCATCGAATAAACGATAATGAACCGCTCTGCAATCAATTTACTGCTCCTGGTTTTTGTAATAGTCACCTGGGGGTATTCATGGGTGCTCATGAAAATGGGGCTCGGGTATATGGAGCCTCTCACGTTCGCGACGTGGAGGTGCGGAATAGCAGCAGCGGCCATGCTGATATACGTGAAATCGAGGTCGGTGAATTGGCCGCCGCTGCGCAGGTGGCCCGATTTTATCGCCGTAGGGCTATTCCAGACTACATTCCTCTTCGGATTCATGCTGTTCGGCATGAAGCACATTACCGCGGGTAAAACATCCGTGCTTCTTTATACCATGCCCGTCTGGACAATCCTGCTCGTCCACTTCTACCTCAAAGAAAAAATAAATACGCGCCAGTGGGCGGGGGTTTTATTGGGGACCGCAGGGATACTGTCCATACTCGGCTGGGACATAATTTCAAAACAGGACCTCAACATATTCATAGGGGAGGTCCTCATTATTATAGGCGCGATATCGTGGGCGATATCGAATATCTGGGTTAAAAAGAGGATGGCGGGCGAGGATATATACAGGGTGAGCGCGCTTCAGCTCACGTTCGGCACGCTCGGACTTTTCCTCCTCGCTTTACCGACCCACGGCGTATTCAACGTCGAATGGACAGCCCGTTCCGTATACATACTGCTGTTTACCGGGCTTATCGCCTCGGCTATAGACTTTACGATCTGGTTTTATCTCATAAAAAATCTCGATATCAATATCACCACTTTTTCCTCGATGCTCGTCCCCGTATTCGGTCTCTTCTTTGACTGGCTTATTCTCGGTAGCCATCTCGACTGGGGAACGGTTACGGGCGGGGCGCTTATTCTTATAGGCATTTATATGGTTTCAAGAAAATAGACCGCCCCTGTACTAACCGTTTTTGCAGGTTCATTTTAAAATCTCATTGAGGTATAATTGTGTGAAATTCAGAAGACCCGAAATTTGAATCGACCGGTTTATGACAAGAGGAACGTATCGCTTAAGAAAAGTCTCGATCCCCAATAAAACCAGCACATGCGTTATAAGATTCTAATAACTGCCGGAGCCGTATTAAGCCTATTCGTTTTTATCACTATAGCCGCGTACCTCTTTACTCAGACCGAGTATTTCAGGAACCTTGTCAGAAGCACTGCTGAACGCATCGTGAGCTCATCGACAGGTCAATCCTTTAAAATAGGGAAGGTCGAGGGCAACTTCTTCTACAACATAAAGCTGAAAGACGTTTCATTCGACGTCGAGAATGAGGGCTTCGTGTCCGTAAAAGAACTATCCGTCACTTACTCCATACCTGAGATGCTCAACACCGCTGTGCTCTTCAGCCAGGTGATTCCCGTCGACGATATCGCCGTGAACGGGGTCCGCGTTAAGCTTATTAAATACGGGGACGGCACCTGGAACTTCGATAAAATCGGAAGCGGAAAGGAAAAAGAGAGGGAAAGGGAGAAAGAGAAAAAGGGCCCGCCCGACTGGAGCATAATCGTCTCGGAGCTCCTTCTTAAGGACGGCGAGCTCACCGTCGACGACAGAGAAAATAACCGGGTCGCAAGGTACGGCATAGACCGGACCGAGCTATCGGCAAAGCTCATAAATATCACTCAAAAAATCGCCGTCGATCTTAAAAACGCCGATCTCGATGCGCCGTCAGAGAAAATAAGCATAAAAGGCCTGAAGGCCGAAGCCTCCTACTCGGGGGACAAGGCGGAGATAAAGGACCTGGAGGTCACATTCAACGGAGCCGGGATAAAACTGGACGCCGAGGCGGAAAACCTGAAAGGCAACCCGAAATTTTCATACCGGGTGTCGGCTCATGACTACAAGCTCGAGGACGTGGGGACATTCAATCTGGAGTCGCAGGGCAAGGGGGAGTTCATAAGCCCGAAGAATATCAAGGCCGACTTGAATATACAAATCCCCGGATCGGAACTGTACGGGAGAAAGCTCTCGGGCTCGCTCGATAAGATATCGATGTCGGGAACGGCCATAGACCTGGGGGAAGGGGATATAAAATCGGACCTCGGCGAGCTTCATATCAGCGGGAAGGGCGACCTTATACGCTTGATTACGGGGGAGGGGAAAAACAGCTTCACAGTCGATGCATCTCTAAAAGACGTCAAGACGACCGAAATATTTTCCCTCATCGAGGAGAAGACCGAAAGGAAAACTGAGGCGGTAAATACGAAGCTCGGAGCTATACTCAACGCGGAACTCCATGCGGACGGAAGCTGGGCTGAATTCCGGGATCTAACAGTGAAGGGGAAAATCAAGAATCTCGATATAAAGGGAAAGCAGGCGGGAGATTTGAAATTAACCGGGTCCGCCGACTACTCACCGGCCGGTCTCGGACTGGATATCAAAACCGCTTTAAAAAACCTTGATCTCGGAACGATCCTGAGCAAAAAAGAGCTGAAGAGCAATATAACATCGGATTTGAGCATGAAGGGGCTGGTGCCGCTTGAAGGGAACGTGCTTCAAAAGATGAGCGCTGCCGTCAAAGGTAATATAAGCCCGTCAAGCATATTCAACATAAATCTGAAAAAGGGAAACATCGACGCGTCATACGACAAAGAGCGGCTTACGGTAAGGGCGTTGTCCCTCGACGGCGACTCTTTCAAGTTCGACGTAAAGAACGGGAGCGCGAGCGGGAAGGGCGTGAATCTGGGATATGAACTAGAGGTCGGGGACCTCGGTTTAATCTCGAGATTTATTCCCGAAACAAAATTCGCAGGGACGCTCAAAGCTGAAGGCAGGGTTGAGGGGGATATGATGAACCCGAAAATCAGCATCGACGCCGAAGCCGGGAATTTCGAACTGAACGACGTGTTCGCGGCTGAATCCATAAAAATAAAGGGTGACGGCTCTATCGATCTCGACAATCCCGACCTGCGCGCGGATATCAGGGCAGAGAACGCCAGAATCAAGGAAAGAAAGATTGAAAGCATAGAGCTCAATGCCCGGAGTGAGGGAAAGGGAATCAACCTCAATGCCGCGGCAACAGAAAACGACAGGTTCAAGTATGAGGTTGCGACGACACTTAGAGACCTGGGAGCGAATGAAAAGCACATAGAAATCGGCAAGATCAAACTCCACCTCGAAGACACGGAGCTCGAGAGCAGAGACAAGATTTTTCTGACCGTAGCGCCTAACAAACTTATCGTGGACTCATTCAACCTCTATTACAAAGATTCATCGGCACTGGCCGACGCCAGTATCTTTTATGACGGCAATGTGGAGGGAGAACTCAAGCTCAGCAATCTGAATCTGAACGACATCGTTAAAGTGATAAAACCCAAGACCGAGGTAGAGGGGGCTTTATCGGCGGATATCAGCGTACGGGGAACTATGGCAGCGCCTCAAATAAGCGCGAAGATAAATGCCGGAAACCTCGTTTATAAGGATTTCAAGAACGACGACATATCCCTCGATCTCAGGTACCTCGACCGGAACCTGGCCCTGAAGTTCTTAATTACCGATAATTCGGCCACCATAATGCAGGCGACGGGAAATGCGGACGTGGACCTGAACTTAAATAATCTTGGAGAGAATATAAAGAAGGCGAGGTTCAACTTATCGGTAAGCTCAAGCGGGGTAGACCTGAGCCCGCTCACAAGCGTAAGCAGCGAAATCGAAAAATCGACCGGGCTGCTAATAATCGACCTTAAAGCTTCGGGCACTTTCGACAACCCTTCAGTCAACGGACAGTTAGTCCTCAAGGACGGGATTTTTAAGATAAAGTCCCTTAGAAACGAGTTCAATGTCGCGAACGCAACAATCGAAATGCAGGGGCAGAAGGGGTTCCTGAGGCAGACGGAGATCGTTTCGGGTAAAGGGACAGGGACTTTCGAGGGACAGATCGATATACCGACCCTGACGTACGACTTAACGGGAAACATGCAGAACTTCCTCGTTAAGCCAAAGAGGATTTCCGCCAATATATCCGGGAACTTAAAACTCGAGGGTGAGGGTGTAAAGATCGATGTCGGAGGAAAGGTAACCGTTTCAAAGGCCAGGATCACGATCCCTGAAAAGCAGGAGAAAGAGATAGAAGAGATTAAATTCATCGACGAAGATAAAAACGAATTCGCAGTCGGGAGCGGCGGGCAAACGGACTATTTCAAAGAGAATGTCGCGTTGAATTTACAGATCAAAATGAGAAAAAATAATTGGGTAAAGGGGCGCGGAGCCAATATCGAGCTCAGCGGAGACCTCGACATAAATAAGGCTTACGGACAATCTGTGAGGATAGCAGGGACTATCAATACCGTGAGAGGCACTTACGAGACTCTGGGGAAGCTCTTCAGGATTAAGGAAGGACGAGTGAGCTTCTCAGGTACAGAGAATATAAATCCTTTCCTAGACATAACGGCTCTTTACCGCGTATCGAGCGTTCAGATATTTGTAAATGTCAGCGGGACAGCGGAAAAGCCCGTACTAACACTTTCGAGCGATCCCACTATGTCAGAAACGGATATCGTCTCGTATATAGTTTTCGGCGCCCCTTCGGACAAGATCGGATCCGGAGAGAGGGCATCGATTCAGGGGGTTGCCACGGGGGTTGCCGGCGGTATAGCGGCTGCGCAGCTGGAGAAGCTCCTCGGGAGCAAGTTCTCACTCGATGTCATAAGCGTCGGAGGCGGCACCAGCGGCGCTCAGGTAGAAGTGGGCAAGTATCTGACACAGGACCTCTATATAGCTTACGAGCGGGGCACTACGCAGTCGTTACAGGACTCGACCACTATCACGGAAAACAGGGTTTTACTCGAATACACGGTATTTAAAAACGTGACCATAAACGGCGATGTCGGAGGGGAAAATCCGGGAATCGACGTATTCTATAACTTTAATTATTGATTGCCGCAAAAGCTCACTGCAGGTTCTGGTTCGAGGCTGCCTCCCCCCTGGGCACAGGCACGGGAGACGCGTGATGGATTACCAGCTGCCAAGATGAGTCCCTGTACTCGAATACGTTTGTCGACTGTGCGTAACCGAGCCGTATCTGATCCCCTACCCTCTGGCTTATTTTCTCGATACATATAACCCACGCCATCTCTCCCGAGACATAGGCCGTTGCGTCCGAGATTTCAATGTACGCAGGTCCCCCCCCTTCGAATATATTTTTCCAGCTCTCTTTGACGGCTTCCCATCCATAGAGCATGGGCCAGCCGGGATGAACACATTTTGCTTTGGGGTCCTTAAGCCAGGTCCTCTGCAACTTATCCAAGTCCCCTTCGCGAATGTATTCATAGAACATGGAGTTTGCTTTTAAAACCTCGTTTACCGTATTTTGTTCCATAAGTCGCCTCGGGACATTCGGGTTTTCCGGCCGGCTGTCCGAATCCTAGTTTAACCATTTATAGACCCGCAAGCCATTCGCGGACATGATCAGAACTGACCGTCTTTTAACAGTGTTTCGATTTCCTCGAGAACCATCGGGTCTTTCTCGCTTTTTTTATGGTTGAGCAGCGTATCCCTCGAGCCCTCCGATTTTAACTTCCAGAGAGCCCACACCGCATGAGCTCTTACGAGCGGCTCGTCGTCAGCGAGGTATGATTCAATTATCGGGATGAGGTCATTATCCCCCGAATTCCCCATAGCGACGAGGACATTCCGCAGGAGCCCCTTTCTTTTCGTCCGTTTAACCGGACTTCCCTTGAACCGTGTTCCGAACTCCTCGGGACCGAGCCCGGAGAAGGTATGAAGCGGAGGGTTATAGAGTCCTTCTCTCGGCAGAAAGGAAGGGTCGATCGTTTTTTCCGCTTTTCCATTCCACGGGCAGACGTCCTGGCATATATCGCAGCCGAATATATTATTGCCGACATTGTCCCTTAACCCGGACGGTATCTTCCCTTTTAATTCGATAGTGAGATAGGAGATACAAAGCCTCGAATCGAGTACGTAAGGCTCGGTAATAGCCCCCGTAGGGCAGGACTCGATGCATCTCGTGCACGTGCCGCACCTGTCGGGAGCGGGGCTGTCGTATTCAAGCTCCGTATTCGTGATAATCTCGCCGAGAAAAATCCAGGAGCCGATTTGCTGATTAATGAGACAGGTGTTCTTCCCGATCCATCCGATACCGCCGTATTTTCCGTAGACCCTTTCGAGTACGGGTCCCGTATCCGCATAACGGACGGATAACCCGCCCGGGGGAGATTCAGCACGTATAAAATCCTCGAGTAGGCGGAGCTTGTCGTCCATAATATCGTGGTAGTCATCCCCCCATGCATAACGCGCGACCCAGCCGTTATTTTTGTCATCTTCCTCAGTAGAGTACGGGAAATCAGTATTATAATTGAGACCGCATGAAATGACGGACTTCGCGCCGGGGAGGATTAGTCCCGGATCCTCCCGCCTCTCGGGGCTCCTTTCCAGATACTTCATATCCCCAGCATACCCCCGCGAAAGCCACTCCTTATAGAGCTGGTTCTCAGGGAAACGGTCAACGGGAGAGACCCCGACCAAGTCGAAACCTATCTCTAAAGCCTTAGATTTTATGGAATCCGTAAGCTCCCTGATTCCCATAAAATAATTGTATCATATATGCAGTGTTGGGAGCGGGCGGAAGGAATACGAGGCGGCGCGTTGTTACTCGGACCATCCGCCGGGGTATTTTTTAGCCTTTAAAATCAATGCGGCGACCTCGCTCACGGCGCCCCTTCCCTGAGAATACGTTACGAAATACGATTCCGCTTTTACCCGAAGCGGGGCTTCCGGCGTGACTGCAGTGAAGTTCGCCCTTTTCATTATAGGCAGGTCCCCGTGGTCCCTGCAGATGAATGCCACCTCATCGTCGGAGACACTATAATCGCTCTTTATCCCGGAATAGAACTGAGAGTTTTCCGATATTCCCTGATGAAGCTCTATCCCCAGCTCCTCGGCGACGGATGAAATAGACGGAGACTTCGATTTCGAAAACGCTATTAATTCCACATCGTTATTCTTTAGTTCCCTGATATGAAGCCCGTTCAGGCCGTTAGCCCCGTGGTTATCAATGTCCTCGGATGTAAAACCCTCGGCGTTGATCAATACGAGCTTCACCCCTGCAAGCTTCCTAACGAGATCCGTTCTAAGTTTCTGAAACATATAGTCCCGACCGGCTTAATAATAACACGCCCAGCATTTTATGTAATTAACACCATATTGCAAGTGGTGGGAAATATATGCCCTATGTATAATCTTAAGAGAAATGATACCCCTCCGAGACACCACCAAATCTCCGGGATTCCCGTATGTGAATATTACACTCATCGTATTGAACGTGCTCATATTCCTCTACGAATATACACTCGGAGAAAATATGAACGTCTTCATATTCAGATGGGGACTCGTCCCCGTGAACGTATTTTCATCTTCTCCCGATATGGCCATTACAGACCGCTTCTATCCTTTCCTCACATCCATGTTCCTTCACGGCGGATGGCTCCATCTTATCGGAAACATGCTGTTCCTCTATATATTCGGTGACAATGTTGAAGGCAGGATGGGTCATATCAAGTACCTCATTTTCTATATCATTTGCGGGCTGGCGGCGGCGGTATTTCAATTTATAACGAATACCCATTCGGTCATACCGATGGTCGGGGCGAGCGGAGCGATATCGGGCATACTGGGAGCCTATATTACTTACTATCCCAGATCCAAAATCCTTACCCTCGTTCCCGTCTTTATATTCATACAGTTCATTCATATCCCGGCTGCTGTATTCATATTAATCTGGTTTTTAATACAATTCCTGAGCGGGCTCGGCACTCTCAACATCCCCAAGGAAACAGGCGGAGTCGCCTTTTGGGCCCATATCGGGGGGTTCGTTGCGGGACTTATACTCGCACGCTTCTTCGACAGAAGCCGCTATCTTCTCAGGGCGTCAACGCGGAGGTATTATCATTAAATTCAGACGGTCTCTTATATTTTATGAAATTTACTCATATTATATATCGGGCTCCCGAGTATAACTCGCAAAAAGGGAGAGAGGCGAATGTCCGGAACGAAACCGCGTAAAAGAAATAACCTCGCTATTCTCGTAGGCGGAGGACCCGCGCCGGGTATAAACGGCGTCATCAGCGCATCGACGATCGAAGCCGTTAACAGGGGCATCGATGTGATAGGAATCAGGGAAGGCTTTAAATGGCTGGCAGAGGGCGATACGAGCCATATCGAAAAACTGACGATACAGAACACGTCACGCATACACAACACGGGCGGCTCCATTATCGGCATATCGAGGGCCAACCCCGCGTCGAGCAAAGAAAGGATGAAAAATACGATCCGGGGCCTCACCAAGCTCGGCGTGAGATACCTCATAACGGTAGGCGGCGACGGCACAATGTTTCTCGCAAACGAGGTCGAGAAGGCCGGGAACGGCAGGATAAAGGTGGCTCACGTCCCGAAGACCATAGACAACAACATTCCGCTGCCGGGATACATACCGACATTCGGTTTCGAGACGGCCCGGCACATAGGCACCAAGCTCGTCCATTACCTCATGGAGGACGCCAAGACGACCAACAGGTGGTTCTTCGTCGTAACGATGGGGAGAAAGACGGGACACCTCGCTTTAGGAATAGGTAAAGCCTCGGGGGCCACCCTGACCTTAATCCCCGAGGAGTTCGGCGAGGGTAAAATATCTCTCAGGAATATCACCGCTATTCTCGAAGGCTCCATAATAAAACGCCTCGCGTCCGGAAGGGAGGACGGGGTAGCCATTCTCGCCGAGGGACTTACCGAGAAGCTCGACGAGGAAGAGCTGAAGCACCTGAAGGACCTGAGCAGGGACGAGCTCGGACGCATAAGGCTCTCCGAGGTCGATCTGGGCGAACTGCTGAAGCACGAAACGATGAAGTCACTGGCAGAAAAAGGAATCAACACGAGAGTGATAGACAAGACGATAGGTTATGAGCTCAGATCTGCGCCGCCAACACCTTTTGATGCAAAATACGCGCGCGACCTGGGTTACAGCGCCGTGAAATATCTGCTCAGCGGCGGCTCAGGAGCAGTAGTATCGATACAGACCGGAAGAATGATCCCGATTTATTTCGATGAAATCATAGACCCGGTGTTAAACCAGCCGAGGACAAGGTATGTCGATATCAATACCGAATCGTACGAAGTCGCGCAGAAGTATATGATCAAGCTCAACGAAGAAGACCTTGCCGATGAAAAGAAACTGAGGGCGCTTGCTAAGACCGCTAACATGAAGCCCGGAGATTTTAAATCATATTTTTCAGACGCAGTATGATAATCGAATCATTTCCCAAAAACGCTTTGCGAGAGAACTCAAACCCTGTCAGGCCCGGCAGGGGTTGATTTCGGAACGATCCGAAATCCGGTATTATATAGCGTGAAATTTGGTTTTTTTAAGCAAAATACTTAAATTTGCATCTCAAAACATTGACATTCTCTTCAAATTATGATAAAAAAAATGCAATGTTTTACAGGTATTTACTACCCCTCGCCGGTGTTGTAACTCTTCTGCTGGTCGGCTGCGGAGCCAAGTCGTATACGGCGAAGTCTTCCGGCCCAAGCTTTTCCGGAATCCATCTCGAGGATACGGAACTGGAACCCGAAATAAAAATAGTCGATGAAGACAACGGAAAGGAGACTGTCGACGTAAGGTCGAGCTTCTTTATCCTGAACCCCCAGGTGCAGGGATGGAAGACCTATTATTACATCGAGAACATTTTCGACCAATTCCCGGACGTAGCCCCCGAAACGGAAAAAGAGATACCCGTCGTTCTGAACGATAAGGTGATTCACTTCATGGTGTATTTTCAGAACGAAGGTCGGAGGTCCTTCAGTATATGGCTCGAACGCTCGGGCAAATACATTCCTCTGATGAAGGAAATCCTCGGACAGAGAGGAATGCCCACGGACCTCGTATATCTGGCCATGATAGAAAGCGGATTCAACGTAAAAGCGGAGTCAAGGAGCGCCGCCGTCGGACCATGGCAATTCATAAAGCCTACGGCGACACGTTACGGACTGAGGGTCGACTCCTGGGTCGATGAGAGGATGGACCCGAGAAAGTCCACCATAGCTGCAGCGGACTACCTGAGCGACCTCTACGCCATGTTCCAGTCCTGGGAACTCGCAGCAGCGGGGTATAACTGCGGGGAGGACCGGGTCCAGGCCGCTATAGACAAGTATCAGATCAACGATTTCTGGCAAATATCCGAATTCACGCTGCCCGAAGAGACCAAGAACTATGTCCCCAAGCTAATGGCCGCATTGATCATCGCGAGGAACCCCGAAAAGTACGGGTTTGTCGGAATCGACTATTATAAACCCGACTTCTACGAGACCGTTATGGTCCCCCCGCAAAAGAGCCTGAGCGAGATCGCGAGGGTAATCGGCGTCAGTCAATATACGCTCGTGGAGTTAAATCCCGCAATCCTTCTTAACGCGACGCCTCCCGGCGGGCCTTATCAAATCAACGTACCGCAGGGCTATGCCACTATCACATCCCAGAAAAGCAGTGAGCTATACGCTCTTAAAGATGTAAACCCGATGATTGCCCAGAGAAGCTCCGGAGGAACGCACAGAGTAAGGCGCGGAGAAACCCTTGCCAGGATCGCCGCACGGTACGGGGTCAGCGTTTCGAGCATAAAAAGAGCAAACGGCATGAGAAGCTCTACTATAAGATCGGGACAGGTCCTGACCATACCCGGCCTATCCGGTTCTTATGCCTCCAATTCCTCTTCCGGAGACAGCTACGGGTCGACCATACAATACAGGGTAAGGCGCGGCGATACACTGGGCGCAATAGCCGCCAGGCACAGGGTAAGCATAGCTTCTATTAAGGACGCTAACGACCTCAGAAGCCACGTCATCAGGTCCGGACAGGTGCTGACGATTCCCGGCGCTTCGGGCCGATTTTACGAAACGGAAACCGTCGCGAGTAATTCCACGAAAATCGCCAAATACAGAGTTCAGCCCGGGGATACTCTGGGCGGGATCGCAGCCAAATACAACGTCAGCGTGACGACAATCATACGGGCAAACAGGATCCAGGGATCAACCATTCAATCGGGAGAGCAACTGGATATCCCCTATATTTCGAACGGAAGCACTTACATAGCCGGCTCGGACGAAACGTACGCCGAAACTTCGGCGACCGCCGCCGCACCGGTAACCCGGACTACATCGAAATATACAGTTAATTCCGGAGACACTCTGGGGGAGATAGCCGAAAAGCACGGTGTGTCGGTTGCATCGATCAAGGGCGCTAACAATATCAGCGGCTCCGTCATACAGCGCGGGGACGTAATCACGATTCCGGGTTCCTCTTCAGCCACTTATACGGAATCGGATGACGTTGTGACAAGTAACGTTGTTACACGTAACAGCGCGTCCACAAAATATACCGTCAGGCGCGGCGATACTTTAGCGGGTATCTCACAAAGATGCGGCGTTCCGGTATCGTCCATACAAAGCGCAAACAACCTGAACGGCTCCGTTATAAAATACGGTCAGGTCCTTTCGATCCCCGGATCATCGAGCCCTGTGTACGCGAGCGCCGATACGCGCACAACGAGCAGCGCTACCGTGAAATACAAAGTGCAGCCCGGGGATACTCTCGGCAGTATCGCGGAAAAGAACGGTGTCGGGCTCTCCTCACTCAAGAGCGCGAACAACATCAAGGGCACGACGATTATGACGGGACAGGTGCTCGTAATTCCGAACGGCGGTCACTCATCCGCCAATTCATCCGACAACGGGATCAGCGATAAAATTAACTACCGTGTCAAGAAAGGCGATACGCTCTGGGACATCGCGAGCAGGCATAACGTATCGGTCGCAAGCATTCAGAAATGGAACAACCTGAAATCCGAGGAATTAACGCCGGGAGCCAGTTTAACGATTTACAAATAATTCCGCCGCGCTTTTAAATTCCGAAATCCATATTTTTTTCAGCCAAACCGTAAATGAAAAAGCACTCGCACGGGAAGCTCGGGATATCCTATGTCGCCAAGAGGGATGTCATCAGGGCGAGGCTCGAGGAATTCGGGGACGTCCGCAGGCATGGGGACGACAAGAGGATCTTCGAAGAGCTCGCGTTCTGCATATGCACGGCCGGAGCAAGCGCCAGGATGGGGCTCAAATCGATCGAGGCGGTAAGGGACATACTGCCCGAGGGAAGCCTGAAAAAAATCCGGAAGAGACTGGAAGGTATACACAGGTTCCCCAACTACAGACCGGCCTACATAATTCATACGAGGGAATACCTGAAACGTGAATACGGGTTCAGGCTGCGGGATCTGATCGAGTCATTCGGTGACCCGCTCGAGAGGAGGGACTTCTTCGCCCGGAATAAGGATATAAAGGGGATCGGGTACAAGGAGTCGAGCCACTTCCTGAGGAATATCGGCTATAAGGGTTACGCGATTCTCGACAAGCATATACTCAATACGTTATATGAGACCGGGATTATAGAGAGCCCGAAGCCCCCCGGCACAAGGGACAGGTATATCGCTATAGAAAATAGACTAAAGCAATTTGCGGATGACATAGGCATCCCGTTCGACGAGCTCGACCTCCTGCTATGGAGCGAGAAGACGGGGGAGATATTGAAGTAGGAAAGAAAATGATGCAGGGTGCAAGATACAGGATGCAGGACTACACCCCCATCCTACCCTTCCCCCTTGTTAAGGGGAAGGAATTGAAAGAAAAGAAGAAAGCAAGAATCCACCTATTTTGGTTTAACGTTACTAAGTTACTAAGCCGGTTTGTTCGATCCGCGCTCCCTCAGGTCCTCGATTATCACGTAGAATACGGGAACGACAATGAGACTCAGGAGAGTGGAGACTATCATACCGCCGAAGACCGCAGTTCCCAGCGAATGACGGCTGTTAGCGCCCGCACCTGACGCGACTACGAGCGGGAAGACGCCGAGAATAAACGCGAACGCAGTCATGAGGATAGGCCTTAATCTGATGAGAGCAGCCGTCATGGCTGCTTCCTGGACAGGCATCCCCTCCTCACGGCGCTGCTTTGCGAACTCCACGATCAGTATCGCGTTCTTGCTCGCAAGACCGATGAGCATGACGAGTCCGATCTGGCAGTAGATGTCATTCGAGAGGCCGCGTAGATATTGAGCGAGCATGGCGCCGAGGAGCGCGAGCGGGACGGCGAGCATGACCATGAACGGCATTGCCCAGCTCTCGTAAAGGGCCGCCAGGAATAAGAACACGAACACCAGAGAGAGACCGAAAATCAGCGGAGCGAGGTTCCCGGCCTTGATCTCCTGATAGGAAATGCCCGACCACTCGTATCCCATGCCCTCCGGCATCAGCTCGTCCGCCATCGCTTCCATAGTACTCATAGCCTCGCCGGAGCTGTAGCCAGGCGAGTTATCGCCGTCGATCTCGGCCGAGCGGTAAAGGTTATAATGAGTGATTGTTTGCGGGCCAACGACCTGCTTCACGTTTATCAGTGTATCAAGAGGCACAAGGCCCCCTTTATTCGTACGCACATAGAGGCGGGATATGTCATCCGCCGTGTTCCGGTATTGGCTGTCAGCCTGTATGAAGACCCTGTAGACCTGGCCGAACAGGTTGAAGTCGTTCACGTACAGCGACCCCAGATAACTCTGCAGGGTTTGGAATATCTCAGATATCGAAACTCCCTGAGTTTTCGCCTTTGTCCGGTCAAGCTCAATATAAAGACCCGGCGTATTGACGCCAAAGTAACTGAACAGACCCTCGAGCTCGGGCTTCTTCTCGCCCTTCTCAACGATCTCCGCCATAACCTTCTGAAGCGTTTTCAAGCCGAGGTCGGTCCGGTCCTCGAGCTCGAACTGGAACCCGCCGGTCGAGCTCAGTCCCTGAATGGCCGGAGCGTTGAACGCGACCACGACGGCCCCCTGGATTCCCGCAAACTTTTTCCGCACGGTGTTCAGAATATAGTCGATCTGAGTTTCCCTGGATTTCCTCTGGCTCCAGGGCGCAAGCACCGGGAACATGGCTCCGGCGTTCGAGTCGGAACTCGAAGTAAGGAAGTTAAGGCCCGATATGGAGACTACATGCGCTACCCCGGGCGTATTCATCAGTATGTCGTACACCCGCTGCATGGTCTCGTTCGTGCGCTCGAGCGACGAACCCTCGGGGCCCTGGATATTTACTATGAAGTAACCCTGGTCTTCCTCCGGGACGAAACCCGTAGGCACGATCCTGAACATGTAAACCGTGAGACCCATGAGCACGGCGAAGACTATCACTACCAGCTTCCATCGGGTAGTCAACTCTTTCACCCAGCGCTGATACCCGTTTTTGAAGCGTTCGAAACCTTCGTCGAACTTCCTGAAGAACCAAAACTTGGTCCCGGCCTCCTTGCGGAGAAAGAGCGCGCAGAGAGCAGGGCTCAGCGTCAAGGCGTTGATAGCGGAAATACCGACAGAAAAAGCTATCGTCAGTGCGAACTGCCTGTACATCTGCCCGGAAATACCGGGCATGAAAGAGACCGGAACGAATACGGCCATCAGCACGAGAGAGGTCGCTACGATGGGACCGGTCACCTCCTTCATGGCTGCGCTCGTCGCCTCCCTCGGGGAAACGTCCTTTTCCTGAATCAAACGCGAGACGTTTTCCACGACGACTATGGCATCATCCACCACGAGACCGATCGCGAGGACGAGCCCGAAAAGACTGAGGGTATTGATTGAAAAGCCGAAGGCATTAATGAGTGCGAAAGTGCCGATCAACGATACCGGAATAGTTATTGCGGGTATGAGCGTGGCTCTGATATTCTGCAGGAATACGAATACCACTATGAAGACCAGTATGAACGCCTCGAAGAGGGTCTTCACGACCTCTATGATAGACGCTGTAACAAATTCGGTGGTGTCATATACTATCTTGTAATCGACACCGGACGGGAAGTTCTTCTTAAGCTGCTCCATCGTAACCCTGACCTGTTTATCGACATCGAGGGCATTCGCGCCCGGCAGCTGATAAATACCGATCCCGATAGCAGACTTCCCGTCGAGAAGGCTGTCCTGGTCATAACTCTGAGCGCCCAGTTCGACACGAGCCACGTCCTTTATGCGGACGACAGTACCGTCCGGCTCCGCGCGTATGATTATGTCCCCGAACTCCTCGGCTGTCTCAAGCCTGCCGAGAGTGGTAATCGTGTACTGGAACTGCTGGCCCCTGGGAATGGGGGGCTCGCCTATAGCGCCCGCGGCTACCTGGAGGTTCTGCTCCGATATGGCGCCAACAACGTCCGAAGTGGTGAGCCCCAGGCTCGCCAGCTTATCCGGGTTAAGCCAGATGCGCATGGAGTATTGCCTCTGTCCCCATATCGTAAGGTTCCCCACCCCCGGAATTCGCTGGAGGGTCTGGGAAATCTGGATACCGATGTAGTTGCTCAGGAAAAGGTCATCGCGGCTTCCGTCGGGCGATATAAGGTGCACGGCCAGAATAAGAGCGGGTGATTGTTTTTCAACCGATATACCGTATTTGCTAACCGTTTCAGGAACGAGGGGTGTAGCGAGCTGTACCTGGTTCGTTACGTCCACATTCGCAATATCCAGGTCATATCCGACATCAAAAGTAACGTTTATGTTCATGGTCCCGTCGTTCGAGCTGTAGGACTCCATGTACGTCATACCCTGGACGCCGTTTATCTGTTCTTCAATAGGGTCCGTGACCGTCGTCTCCACGACCTGGGCACTCGCGCCCGTGTAGGTCGCCGAAACATTGACGGTCGGGGGGGCTATTTCCGGGAACTGCGCAATCGGTAATATGGGTATCGAAATTCCACCGACCAGGGTGATCAATATCGCCAGTACGGTGGCCATAACCGGGCGCTGAATGAAAAAATCAACCAAAAGAAATCTCCTTTACCGATTGCGAAGAACTTTATTTATTATTTGCTTTTCTCTCCAGCAGGAGCCGTCTCAGGCGCAGCTTTCTTAGATTCTTCGGAAGCGGTCCCGGGTATTACCGTCATTCCTGGCTTAACCTTTTGCATGCCCTCTATTATTACTTTTTCACCAGCCTTAAGCCCGCCCTGAATGACGGTAAGGTCATTGTAGTTGGACCCGGTCGTTACGTTCCTGAATTCCACTTTGTTATCATCGCCCACCACATATACGTACGATTGTCCCTGCTGCTCCCCTATTGCCTGCTGAGGGACGACTAGTGTGTCCGGCTGTTCTTTTAACAGGAGCTGAACCTTCACGAACTGCCCCGGCAGCATCGTTTTCGAGCCGTTCGGAACGACCGCCCTCATCTCGATAGTTCCCGTATTAACATCGACTTCATTGTTGACGAAATCTATCTTACCGTCCTCCGGATGCTTGGTCTCGTCGGGGAGAATGAAACCCACGGTGAGCGGGTTTTTGCTCTGCTCATTGAGTATCTGGGGAGTGTCGCGCTCAGCCACGCTGAAATAAACGTACATGGGGTCGAGCTGCACCATGGTGGCGAGCTTCGTAGGTGCGCCCGCAGCGCCGACCAGGTTGCCTACGTCCACGTATCTTCTCCCTATGCGCCCGTCGAAAGGCGCATTCATCGTGCAGTAGCTCAAGTTGAGCTTCGCCTGCGTGACATTGGCTAAATCGGCATCGACTGCGGCCTGGGCCTCCGCGGCCTTCGTCACGTAACCGTCGTACGTATCCTGTGTTATGTAATTCTTCTCGACTATGGGCTTATAACGCCGCACCTGCTCCTGAGCATAGGCGAGGGAAGCCCTGTCCTCGGCCAGCTGTGCCTGAGCGGCCTGGAGGTCGGCTTCAAACGGTCTCGGGTCAATAATAAAAAGAAGCTGTCCCTGCTCTACGTCGGCTCCGTCCTTGAATCCCCGCTTTATCAGAAAGCCCTCGACCCTGGCGTTTATATCCACGGTCTGTACCGATTGCGTGGTGCCCACGTAGTCGAGATAAATGGGGACGGTCTCGGATTTTACCTCCGCTACGGTCACGGGCATTGCGGGAGGAGCCTTTTTTTCTTCCTTACCACAGCCCGAAAGCAGAATAGCAAGCAAGATAAGCAGGGATGAGGCCGTAAGCACGTTCGGGCAATGTTGTTTAATCTTATTTAGTTTGTTCATCCTTATTCTTTCCTCCTTCACCAGCCGGACTTAATTCCTGAGGTATACCCGGCGTCGGAAGATCAGTACCGATAGCATTTACGAGGTTGGCATACGACGTGAAAATGTCTGTCCTGGCCTGTACCTGCTCGGACCGGGCCTGAGCCAGCGTAGCCTGGGCATTCAGAAGCTCTACTATGTCGCCGACGCCCGACTTGAAACGGGCGAGGGACGCATCGTACGACTCCTGGGAGCTTGCTACCAGTTTGTCCGCGGCCTGAAGCGATTGCACCGCTGTCCTGAAGTTGTAAAAGGCATTCCATACCTGGTCAATTACTATCTGCTGCTGGAGGTCGAGAGCGGCGCGCGCCGATTCCAGCTGCGCACCGGCTTGACGCACCGAGTTTATAATCTGAAACCCCTGAAAGATAGGGACTTGAAGCTGGAGACCCACCAGATAGTCCGTGAAGTAGTCGCCGCTTTCCCCGTTGGGCCTCACCCACCACCTGAGGAGCTGCGCGGTGGCTGAAATCTCGGGGAAAAACTGAGCTTTGGCTTCTCTCAGAAGGGCTTCCCTTTGTCTGACTATCGCCTGTACGGCAGCCAGGTCGGGCCTGTTCTTCATTGCCAATGCTATGAGGCCGTTCACGTTGTCGCTGAGCGCGGCTACGGGCATTTCTCCCAAATTTTCGTTCACATTGAACTCTGCGTTTGCCGGCCAGCCGACAGCGGTCGCGAGCGCCCCGCGGTCTATCTCTACATTCCCTCTGGCGTCTACCAGATCGAGCTCGACCTGAGCCTCTTGAGCCTGCGCCTGCAGCACATCGGGGAGCGTGCCGACGCCGGCTTCGAGCCTGAGCTTGGCTGCGTCAAGGCTTGTTTGCGCGTCCTTCAAGCTCGCTTCGTCCGCTATGACAAGTGCCTTACTGCCGATGTAATTGTAAAAGGAAACCGCTACCGCCTGCAGCACATTCTGAATCGCCTGGTTCTGATTCCAGTTTGCGTTTATGAGCGCGAGCCGCGCAGCGTCAATTTGGGCCTCCCGTCCCCCGAAATCGAACAGCAAGTAATCCAGAGAGAGACCGACGTCCCCGTACTGTCCCTTAAACGGTGTACCACCCTGCGCGGCCCCGGCGCTTTTGTCATAGGCGTATTGCGCCGTACCGCCGATCTGAGGGTAGTAGAGCCCGCGCGCTTCCGCCCACGCCGCCGCTGCAGCCCGCGCATCTTCCCATGCGACCTGTGTAGTCGGGTTGTTGACAAGAGCAACGTCCACGAGCTGTGAGAGCGCGAGCTTATTGGCGTCAGCCTTGAGGTCTTCGGGTATCGAAGGCAGCTCCTCAAGCTGAAAAGCCGCCCTTAACTCCTTCTCGGAAGGCTTCCACTCCACGCCCGGGGCGGAGGAAGCCTCTTTATACGGGTTTAGCTCGGGGACGCCGTTGGCGCAGGATAAAATTAATGCGGATAAAATTATAGCGGTATATAGAATTACGGGTTTCGAGCTTAACAAATCGAATCTCCACAACAGATTAAGAAAGGATAAAGGTTAAGAGCGGTCTCGCTCCCGCCCGGTTTTGAAAAGATCACAGAGACTACACGAAATAATAATATCGTATGAGAATGATTGTCAAGGATGAGACACCGGAAAAAAGAAAAAACGTGTCAGGTAATGCCGTTTTTACTGTTCAGCTTGTCGGCGCTCTTCTTGGCGTCGATCATGGCGACGAGCAATACTAAAGTTCCCGCCGAGGAATAAATGAGCAATTTGTACAGCAAGGACATGTCGCCCGACATATCTTCAGGCGAGCCCAGGGATTTCATAAACCGCATGAACGGCCCATAAGCCATAAGGCTGATGACTACATTCACGGCGAAGAAGATAAGCCCCTTTAAAATCTGGTTGTTATAGATTTGCCCGAGTCCGGGCACTATCCCGGACAATATGAGCGCAAGTATCGGGTTTTTCCTTTTTTTAGTATTTGCCATTTCATAAAACTATATCTCGGATCGGGGCGAATAATAGGCTAATTTTTAATTCCCCCAAGAATGCTTGCTCGCATTCGTTCTTCCACTCTTCGATAGTTCGACAAGCTCAGGGTGAACGGGCTTTCACCCCCATCCTAACCTTCCCCCTCGGTGGGGGGAAGGAATTAATGAGTAGCGGACTAGTATCGCAGAGATCGCATATCAGCGCAGAGTGTGTACGTCCTTCGACAAGCTCAGGACTAAGGGGTTAACCGATTAATGTCCGAAGAATATTCGCCTGTTGCATTTCGCCAATGGATCCGGTTTCTCACTCGATCGAAACCGCAGTTCAGAATGACTAAATAAGAAAAGAGAAGAGCATTATAAATCCACCCTGACCCTCCTTTACAAAAGGAGGGAACGAAAAGGATAAAAATGGGTCAGGGCTCAAGACGCTTTTGGATTTGTTGTCACGATGGTGGAACGGGTTGAATGAGTATCGTTCAGACCGATGATGCTGATAAGATAAGGTTTGTTAATTCGAGTCCCGGATCAGGGGCTTTCATGAAAGTCTCGCCGATAAGGAATACGTGCACACCCTGTTGTCTTAGCTTCTTTATATCCTCGCCCGAACCTATGCCGCTCTCCGCGATGGCGATTATACCCACGGGTATCTTTTTGGCGAGCCTCGCGGAGACGCCGAGGTCGACGTCGAAAGTCCTGAGGTCTCTGTTGTTGATTCCGATTATCCTGCTCCCCGCATCGAGCGCCCTCGCAAGCTCCTCGTCGTCGTGAACCTCCACGACGGCACTCATGCCGAGCGAGTGAGTCAGTTCTAAAAGCTCTTTGAGCAAATCCTGACCGAGCGCCGAGACTATGAGCAGGATGGCATCTGCTCCGTAAAGCCTCGCCTCATAGACCTGATACGGGTCGATAATGAAGTCCTTCCGCAGGAGAGGGGTATCGACGGCCTTCCTGATATCGCTCAGGTACGAGAGGCTCCCCCTGAAAAATTTCTCGTCCGTGAGAACCGATAATGCGGACGCCCCGGCTTTTGAGTAGCTCAGGGCGATCTTCACAGGATCGAAATCTTCCCTCAAGACCCCTTTCGAGGGAGAAGCCTTTTTTATCTCGGCGATGATTTTCACGCTCCCCCCGTGATCGATCGCCTTATAAAAGTCCCTGGGCGGCTCGACGCCGGCTATGCCGCGGATAACGGCTTCAAGGGGCAGGGATTCCTTCGCCTTTTCAACTTCCAGTCTTTTATTTTCTATAATCGTATCGAGAATCATGGGGCTGAACCGAAACGCCGAGCAGTAACCCTCCAATCTAATCTTGTTTTTTCGTAAGCCGCGCAAGCTCCTCGAGCTTTGAAAGAGCCTTTCCCGAATCCACAGACTCGACAGCCCGCTCGAGCGCTTCCCTTATATCGGGGCTCGTCTCGGAGACGTAAATCGCGGCGGCGGCGTTTATCAGGACTATATCCCTCTTTGCTTCTCTCTCCTCGCCCTTAAGAACCGACAAGAGTATCCGCGCATTCTCCTTCGCGTTGCGCCCGCCCTTGAGCTCGCTCGGGCTCCACCTTTTTATTCCGATCTCCGAGGGGTCGAACTGGTATTTCTTCACCATACCCTCCCTCAATTCGGCGACGACGGTCTTGCCCGTCACCGTAATTTCATCCATCGAGTCCGAGCCGTGAACGACCATGGCGCTCTTATGTCCGAGGTTCCTGAGCACCTTGACAACGGGGTCGAGCAGCACTTCCGAGTAAACGCCTATTACCTGGTGTTTCACGCCCGCGGGGTTTACAATGGGACCGAGTATGTTGAATATGGTCCTTACGCCGATTTCCTTTCTCGGTCCCGCGACGTTTTTCATCGCGGGGTGGTATAGAGGGGCGAAGAGAAAAACGATCCCGGCTTCATCGAGGCATTTCCGGGCGACCTCGGTCGAATGGTTTATATCCACGCCGAGTGCTTCCAACACGTCGGCGCTGCCGACATAACTCGATACTGAGCGGTTCCCGTGCTTGGCAACGGGGACCCCCGCGCCCGCGACCACAAACGCCGCCGCGGTCGATACGTTAAACGTGCCCTGCCTGTCGCCGCCCGTGCCGCAGAGGTCGACTATCACCTCGTGCGAGGAAGTTATTTTGGTCGCCTTGTCCAGCATGACCCTGGCCGCGCCTGTAATCTCGGCGACGGACTCCCCTTTCATCCTGAGAGCGACGAGGAACGAAGAAATCTGACCGGGCGTCGCCTCTCCGTCCATCATCTCCTCGACGACTTCCGACATTTCGTCTTCTTCGAGGTCGATCCTCTCGACAACTTTAGCTATCGCTTCTTTTATCATGTCACAGCTCACCTTGCTCCCGGGCTATCCTTATCTTATCCAGTATTCCGTTTATAAAAGAGCCGGACTCCTCGGTCCCGAACCTTTTCCCGAGCTCTACGGCCTCGTTAATGGTAACCGCGGGGGGGATGCCGCTCAAATAAATCAGCTCGTAAACAGCGAGGCGCAATATATTCCTGTCGATTTTAGACATCCTGGAGAGCCTCCAGTGCTCGGAAAAACGGCTGATGATTTCATCGATGTGCGCTAGGTTCCTGCATGTACCCAGTATGAGAGCGGAGGGGAACTCTTTCATCTCGTCCTGGATCCGGACGTCGTCCCTCTCCCAGAACAAAGAGAGCTGGTCTTCGGGCGAGAGTGACTCCCCTGAAGACTCCGTCAAAGCATCGTATTGATAGAGGAACTGGAGCGCTAGTTCCCTAGCGCGTCTCCTTGTACCCATCTGGAAGGCAACTACCCTTTTCGGGAAAGAATTTTGGTGAGATTAGCCATTTCAACTGCCGAGTACGCTGCTTCGGCACCGCGGTTCCCCGCCTTTCCACCGGCCCTCTCGATGGCCTGCTGAAGAGTGTCGGTGGTCAAAACGCCGGAGGCTACCGGCACATCCATTTCGAGGCTTATCGAAGCAATTTTTTTCGTAACCGCCGAAGCCAGGTAATCGAAGTGAGGGGTTTCGCCCCTGATGATGGCCCCCAGTGCGATAATCGCATTGTACTTTTTCCTTTCCGCCGCCTTCTTAACGGCAAACAGCAGCTCGTACGATCCGGGCACCTTGATAATATCGATGTCGGCCTCTGAAGCGTTATGCCTGAGAAGCACGTCGACCGCGCCGCTCAGAAGCCTTTCGGTGACGAAATCATTGAACCGGCTTACGATGACCGCGAACTTGAGCCCCTTTGCGTCGAGGTTCCCCTCGTATATTTTAGGCATAGCTTTCTCCTGTTCAGTCTACCATCGAAAGAAGGTGTCCGAGCTTATCCTTCTTGACTTTCAAGTAATTGGAATTTCTTCCGTTGGGGGGGATCTCTATGGGTACGCGCTCGACTATCTGAAGACCGAACCCTTCGAGGCCCTTTATCTTTTTCGGGTTGTTGGTGAGAAGTCGCATATTTCTTACGCCGAGGTCGAGGAGTATCTGCGCGCCTATGCCGTAGTCCCTGAGATCCGGTTTGAAGCCCAGGACCTCGTTCGCCTCGACGGTGTCGAAGCCGTCGTCCTGAAGAGCGTAAGCCTTTATTTTATTAATGAGGCCTATGCCCCGCCCCTCCTGTCTCATGTAAAGTATAACACCCATACCCTCGTCGCTGATAATCTTCATAGCCTGCCTGATCTGAGACCCGCAGTCGCATCTCAAGGAGCCGAACACATCGCTCGTGAGGCACTCGGAATGGACCCTGACCAGCACGTCCTTATCGGGGCTTATGTCGCCCTTAACAAACGCGACGTGGTGCTGGGGGTCGATATCGCTCTCGTAAACGATTATCTGAAACTCGCCGTACTCCGTCGGTATCATGGCGGAAGCCGCTCTCCTGACCAGGCTCTCCGCTCTCAGGCGGTAGCTTATCAGGTCGGCTATGGAGGCGATTTTGATTCTATGGGTCTCGGCGAATTTTTCGAGATCGGGGAGTCTTGCCATATCCCCGTCATCATTCATTATCTCACAAATAACGGCAGCCGGTGTGAGCCCCGCGAGCCTTGCGAGGTCTACGGACCCTTCCGTATGACCGGCCCTGACCAGCACGCCGCCCTTCCTGCATATAAGGGGGAAAACGTGTCCCGGGCGTATGAAATCCTCGGGTTTCGATTCCTCGGATATGGCATAACGGATTGTCGAGGCCCTGTCGTAGGCCGAAATCCCCGTGGTTATGCCGTGGCTCGCGTCTATCGAGATCGTAAAGGCTGTATATTGGGGCACAGGGTTGTACTCGGGTTTAATCGGCTGGAGGCCTATTTTATCGGCGTTCTCCTTTGTCAGGGCAAGGCAGATGAGGCCCCTCCCGTTTTTCGCCATAAAATTTATCGTCTCGGGACCGGCATTCTCCGCCGCTACCACCAGGTCTCCTTCATTTTCCCTGTCCTTATCGTCGACAAGTATCACCATCTTGCCGTTTCTTATATCGGCTACCGCTTCTTCTATGGAACTGATTGGCATAGTGTCTTCTTCCTCAACCCAAATAATTGATAATGCTTATATTTTATATAGATTATCCGATTTAGAATATAAGCGACAGGGTGGTTTTGTCAAATAACCTCCGGGCAGGACCGGAACTGTTGAAACAGAGCTCAAGATTTACATTATTTTTGCAAGAGAAAAACTGCCGATGGGTTTTTAAATTGACGGATTATCTCGGGACATTCAAACCGGAGACGAGACTCTTGAACATCTCGTTATAGTAAATTTCACCGCCCGGAAGGACCTCGAAAACCCCGATTTCCGGGTGCTTCCTTAAAAATTCAAGGGATTTATCCCTGCCCATAACGAAGATTGCCGTCGCATAGGCATCAGCCAGTGCGCTGTCCCCGTCAAGCACTACGGTGATGCTGAGGAAGTCGCGTCCGGGCTTTCCCGTCGCGGGGACAAGCAGGTGATGATAGGCCTTGCCTCCGGGGTCTATCACCCTTTCGTACCCTCCGCTCGTGGAAATTGCGAGCTCGCCCGTGCCAGTCCTGAACTCCGCTATCACCCCTTTCCCGCCCGGATCCCATATGCCGATCTCCATATCGTACCCGAAGACCCTTATATCGCCCGAGAGGGAGACCATACCCCTTTTAATCCCCCTTCCTTTGAGAACCCCGACGGCCTTCTCGACCGCATAACCCTTTCCTATCCCCCCGAGGTCGAGCATCATCCCTTCCTTCTCGAGATAAACCTCGTCGCCCTTAATCCGGAGGTCCCTGTAATCGACGAGGGACTTCGCTTTCTCGATCTCTTCGTCCCCGGGGACTTTATCTCCGCCTCTGCCGAACCTGTAAACACCGATCGTAAGCGCCCCGATCGTGGGGTCAAACGAGCCCCCGGTCTCCCGGGATACGTATACAGCCTGTTCCAGCACCCCCGTGACGTCCGGGCTGACCTTCACCGGTTTCTTTCCCGCCATTTTGCTTATCTCCGATATCTCGCTTTCAGGCCTGTAGTCGGACAGCATGTCGTCTAACTCCCTGATCTTTGAAAAAGCGGCATCGGCATCGGCATTACTCCCGCCGTATATAAGCACGCGGGCATAAGTCCCCATCAGGAACTGCACCCTATCCAGAGGCTTCTCTTCGGGGAAAGCCGCCGCCGCAAAGATAAGCAGTACGGCGAAAACGAGACTGACGAGAGAGAACGAACGCATTAATCGACCCGGTTAATAAAACATGTCATTCGTGTGATAAACTCTTACAGAGTAGCACACTCAATAGGGAATTATCCGCCTCCGACACGGCTTTCGGAAATTTACCCGGGCAGAATGCCCGAGACTATTTTTACAAGTATTGACTTGGGTTAAAGTTAGCATTAAGTTTGAAAATGTAACGAGTTCATATTATTGAAAATATATCCGGCACAAAGCGAGCAATGATAATCCAGTGCGAGAAGTGCAAAAGAAAATTTAAAATTGACGATTCGAGAATTACGCCTCCCGGAAGCAAGGTCAGATGTTCAAAGTGCGGTCATGTTGCCTTCATTGAGAAAAAAGATATGTTCGCAGGAGGAGACACGATTGAGAACGGCCGCGAGAGCCCTCCGGTAATAGAGTCTAAAGACGAGGGGGAGTCGATGCAAAGTTCAACTCCATCGGGTCCGGGAGATCCCGAAGGGACGGAGGGAACGGAAATAATAGGGGAAGAGGTTACGGAAACCGCTCAGGGGTTTGAATTCAGGTACCCGTTGGATAATAAAGAGGTTAGCAGCATGAACGGAGAAGACGCGCTCAACGGCCGGGCCCGGGGGATTGAGCATGAGCTCGACCTTGAAAAGCTGACCGGGGATGAAGGGAACTGGGAGGATTTCGTAAGCATAAGCAAGACAGAACAAGGTATCGACGACTTGAAGATAAAGCACAACCGGGACCTGAGAAAACAGGAATCGGACTTCAGCTGGGATAGCCTCAGAATAAACGACGAGCCGGCTGAGGACCCACACAGGATTCCCAAGATGTTCGAGGACGAAGGCCTGGAGTCAGACGAACTCAGCATAATCAAAAATGAGAGTATCCCTGAACGGGCCGAAGCTCGTAATCCGTATCAGGAAGCCCGGGCGAAGGAACCGGCGTACACGAGAGATACACCTGAGAGACTGAGTGTGGACATGGATGTACTTATCACAAATCCTCACGCGGTGAAAAACACGGGCGGAAGCCAGAGGCCTCCCCGTTACGACTCATTCAGAATCCATCCGACAAGACAGAAATCAAAGGGCGGAATATTTTCGAGGGCCGCATACGGCGCTCTGACGCTAACCGTCTTCGCAGTAATCGTAGCGGCTTCTTATATCATTCTGTCGAACACCGGCATTATACCGAAGGAAAGCGCCCAGAAGATAGAAAGGGCCGTGGAATCGGTGATCCCGGCCAGCATCACCGAGCCTTTAAAGAAGGACGTTATCATAACGGAGCACCGCGGCAAGTGGCTCGACACGAGAAACGGGCCCATGTACGTCATATCGGGCACCGTTACAAATGAATCCGGCCGCCCGGTCAGCTACATAAAGATAAAGAGCGAGTTCATATCGGAAGGGCAGACCGTCTATGATGACGAAGTGTATGCCGGCAACACATTCACCGAAAACGAGCTTAAGGCGTCCCCCCTCAGCGACACGCTCCTGAAGCTGAAAAAGAAGTCGGGGAACATCGACTTTTACAACCCGGAAAAGCTTGCGGGGCTCAATTCCAACATCCAGCCGGGCGAGTCCATACCCTTCTATGCCGTTTTCCCGGCGGCTGGCAGAATGCTCGGGCTGAAATACAACCTCGAGGTCGTGGATTACGAAGAATCGCCCTGAAACCGGATACAGGGGGTTTTTATAAAAATTCACCTCAGGGCTCAATCGAGTTTAAGCTTGCTAAATTCCATAAAATCAAGTAAAATATTCAGCTTAATAGCAGGTATGGAGTTTTACCTTTCGATCTGATTTCGGGAAAAAACAGAAGTTCATTTGGAGCGCATAGTTAACTTTTTACCAAATATATAAGGGATGTTTATCATCTTTACGAGGCGAGGGAATATATGAAATCCACCCGACTTAAGATAAGTGTAAGCCAGGACGGCCTGTTGCCCCAGGAAACAGCGGAAATCGCAACTCTCGAGTTTCCCGCTCTTCCGAAAAAACTGCTTAAAGCTCTGGGGTTCGAGCGGGTCGATGCCAAAACGTACGTCGGGGTACTGCCCGTATTCATTAACCTGGGGGAAAAAGAACAGGAAATAGAGATAGAGCTCGGCGTAACCCTGCCGGAAATGAGGAAGAAGATAATCGAAATCGTCAAAACCCCGGCAAGACTCATATCGATCGCGGAAGAGAAGAAAGCTCCGGCCCCGAGCGCGGCGAGTAAAAGAAAGAAAGCTCCGGTAAAAACCGCTTCAAGAAGAACGACATCCAAGAGGTAGAAAAGGAAATTTTTATGCGTGTTGAAAATGTGGAAGAATGTCTAACTTTCGATGACGTTCTTCTGGTGCCCGCCTATTCCGAAATCCTCCCCAACGAAGCGGAGGTATCGACTCAGCTCACCCGGAATATAAAGCTGAACATACCGCTGATAAGCGCGGCCATGGATACCGTCACGGAGTCGAGCACCGCCATAGCCATGGCTCAGGAAGGCGGAATCGGAATCATCCACAGGAATCTGGATATCCAGGAACAGACAGCGGAAGTAAAAAAAGTAAAAAAGTACGAGAGCGGAATGATAGTAAACCCGCTGACAGTAAAACCCAAGCACAAGGTCAGTGACGCTCTCGAAATCATGCTCAAACAGAACATCACGGGCCTTCCCGTCACGAAGGAAGACGACACGCTCCTCGGAATAATCACCTTCAGGGACCTCCGGTTCGAGAAGAACCTGTCTTACAAGGTCGAGCAGGTCATGACTCCGAAGAAGAGACTCATAACCGTGGGCGAAGGAACCACGCTCGAAGAAGCCAAGGAACTCCTCCATAAATACAAGATAGAGAAGCTCCCGGTAGTCGATAAGGAATTCAGACTCCGCGGGCTTATAACGATGAAGGATATAGAAAAAATAGAGAAATACCCCACGGCGTCCAAAGACCGCCTGGGAAGGCTGAGATGCGGGGCGGCGGTGGGCGTAGGTCCCGACAGGGAAGAAAGGATAGAAGCGCTCCTCGAAGTCGGATGCGACGTAATCATAATCGACACCGCTCACGGACACTCGAAGAGGGTCATAGACGCGGTACAATCGACGAGGTCCAATTTCCCCGGCATCGAGCTGATCGCTGGGAACATCGGCACGGGAGAGGGCGCGGATGCGGTGATAAAAGCCGGTGCCGACGGCGTCAAGGTGGGCGTCGGGCCGGGCTCGATATGTACTACCCGCGTGATAGCCGGCATAGGAGTACCTCAGGTCTCTGCGATCCAGGACGTTACGAGGATCGCCGGGCTCCATGGTATCCCGGTAATAGCGGACGGCGGCATTAAATACTCGGGAGACGTCGTAAAGGCGATCGCCGCGGGGGCGCATTCGGTAATGATCGGAAACCTTTTCGCGGGGACGGACGAGGCGCCCGGCGAGGTCATACTCTTTCAGGGGAGAACGTACAAGGTCTACAGGGGAATGGGCTCTATCGAAGCGATGAGGAAGGGGAGCAAGGACAGGTACGCGCAGAACCTCGGGGACGACATGATAGAATCGAAACTTGTGCCGGAGGGAATAGAGGGGAGGATACCCTACAGAGGCCCCATAGGCGGCACCGTATACCAGCTCATCGGAGGGCTGAGGGCAGGGATGGGCTACACGGGATGCGGCACGATAGAGGAACTCAGGAGCAACGGGAAGTTTATTAAAGTCACGAACGCGGGGCTCAGAGAAGGTCATGTCCACGACGTAATCATTACGAAAGAGGCCCCTAATTACAGAATCGAGTAATCCATTAAGCCGCGAATTATTTCCGCTTGTCTCATCGATACCGGTACTGATTTCTTTATTCAAAAAGCAATATGCGTGAAACTATTTTAGTCCTTGATTTCGGCTCCCAGTACACACAGCTCATAGCCCGGAGGATAAGAGAGCTGGGCGTGTATTCGGAAATAAAGCCCTTCAGCACACCCATTGAAGAAATAGAGAAAACAGAACCCAGGGCGATAATACTTTCGGGGGGTCCCGCAAGCGTGTGGGACGACAACTCCCCAAGCATTGACCGGGAGTTATTCGAGCTCGGCATCCCCGTACTCGGCATATGCTACGGCATGCAGCTCACCGCCCAGCTTCTCGGAGGGATCGTCGAGCGCTCTAATATGCGCGAGTTCGGGCCCGCAACCCTCAAGATACTCGACGGGTTCGACCTGTTGAGCGGAATACCCGACAAGAGCGGTGTGTGGATGTCGCACGGGGACCGCGTGCTCGAGCTTCCGCCGGGGTTCGTACCGATCGCCGAGAGCGAGAACTCTCCCGCGGCGGCCATGAAGAACCGGGAGATGAGGATATACGGAACGCAGTTCCACCCCGAAGTGGCTCATACAAAATTCGGCAAGGAAATACTATCGAACTTCTTATTTAAAATCGCCAAGTGCGAGGGCACGTGGACGCCCCGGTCGTTCGTAGAGACAGCGATAAAGGACATAAGGGAAAAGGCCGGGAATTCGACCGTCATATGCGGTCTTTCGGGAGGAGTGGACTCCGCCGTCGCCGCAGTGATAATTGAGCGCGCGATATGGGATAAGCTCCGCTGCATATTCGTGGATACCGGCCTGCTGAGGTCAGGCGAATCCGAAGAGGTGGTCGAGTCGTTCAAGCATATGGGGCTTAACCTCATACATGTGGATGCGAGAGAGAGGTTCTTAAAAAGACTCAGCGGCGTTACTGACCCCGAAAAGAAGAGGAAGATAATCGGCGAGGAGTTCGTCAACGTGTTCGAGGAGGAGGCATCGAAAATAAAGGACGCCCGCTTTCTCGCGCAGGGGACGCTCTACCCGGACGTCATAGAGAGCGTGAGCGTCAAGGGACCTTCGGCGACGATCAAGTCGCACCACAACGTGGGCGGGCTCCCCGAAAAGATGAACCTGAAGCTGATCGAGCCGCTGAGGGAGCTGTTCAAGGACGAGGTGAGGGCCGTGGGCCGCGAGCTCGGGGTCCCCGATGATATCCTCAACCGCCACCCCTTCCCCGGCCCCGGTCTCGGTATCAGGATCATCGGCGAGATAGACGAAGAGAGGCTCGAAATTTTAAGACAGGCCGACCGGATATTCATAGAGGAGATAAAGAAAGGGGGAATCTACGACGACATCTGGCAGGCATTCTGCGTGTTCGTACCCGTAAAGACCGTAGGCGTGATGGGGGACGAAAGGACGTACGAGAACGTCATAGCGATCCGGGCCGTAACCAGCCTCGACGGTATGACGGCCAATTGGGCGCGCATCCCGTATGACCTGCTCGAGAAGATTTCAGTCCGTATCATTAACGAGGTGAGGGGGGTAAACAGGGTGGTCTATGATATCTCGACCAAGCCCCCGAGCACTATCGAATGGGAATGAGGCGGCACGTTATAATATCCGCCGGCTTATCAATTTTTAGCCTTTTTAAAAATTCCGAAATCCCCGGCCATTGAAACAAGCTCCCAGGATTCCTCTCCAAGCTGGTTTAAGGTGCTTTCCAAGCCCTGCCCCACCTTATTCCTTCTGGCTGCGGCCGCTTCCTTAGAGACGGCTATATCGTGGTCTTCGCTTCCCTGAAACAGTTTATCTACGGAAATAACTTTGTAATCCCATTTCATTAAGTTCATTCCTCTTCGTCGTTAAGTTCAACACGCCCCTTCTCGTTCTCGTCCTCAATTATAAGTGGCTCGCTCTTGTCCTCCACATCGGGAAGGCTGCTCAAATGCTTGTCATAATCCTTTTTCGTAATGACCCCTTCTTTTATATGCCTGTCGGTCACTCTAACGTCATAAAGAAAATCTTCTCTCTTCTTCATCTATGGAACCTCCGCGGGGATTAAGGATACCTCAAAAGCCCGGATTCGCAATCAAACCGCACGAGGCGCTTGAGACACCCTGCGCTGCGATAAATTGGACCCGGCCGGGAGAGATCGCTAATTAATTCGCTCAGGGAGCGCCTGCCTTAAACCACTCCCATGTATTTTTTATTCCTTCCTTGAGATACACGCCCGGCGACCAGCCCAAAACTTTTCCGGCGAGCTTCACATCGAGGCTGATCCTCCCGACTTCACCGGCGCGCGCATCCGCGTGCTCGACCTTGAACTTCACTCCCGATGCGGCTCCGAGCTCGGCAATGAGGCCGTTCACGGAGGTTTCGATCTCCGTCCCGATATTGTAGCTTCCCGAAGGAGCCGAAAGAGCGCTCAGATTCGCCTTCGCCACATCGCCCGCATAGACGTAGTCCCTCGTCTGAGCCCCGTCACCGAACACTATGCACGGTTTCCCGGCGAGTATGCGGCTGCAGAATATCGCTATGACCCCGGCCTCTCCGTGCGGGTTCTGTCTCGGCCCGTACACGTTGGCATACCTGAGGGCGACGTATTCGAGGGAATAAATGTACTTGTAGTATTCGAGGTATTTCTCGACCGCGTACTTCGACGTCCCGTATGGGGAAATGGGCATGGGCGGTGTTTTTTCGTCGGCAGGGATAACCCGGGGCTCACCGTAAATCGCGCCCCCGGTCGATGCGAAGACGAACTTCTTCACCCCGCTCCTGACGGAGGACTCGAGGAGGCGAAGCGTGCCGATAATATTGACGGACGCGTCATATGCGGGGTCTTCGACTGATTTTCTGACGTCGATCTGTGCCGCATGATGGTTTACGATATCCGGCCGGAAATCGGAAAAGACGCCCCGGACCAAGTCCGCATCTCTTATATCGCCTTCTATAAAGGACGCGTCTGCGGGAATGTTTTCTCTTCTTCCGGTGGACAGGTCATCCAAGATAAGAACCTCATGACCTCCATTGATATATACATCCGCTACCCAGGACCCTATAAATCCTGCGCCGCCGGTGACAAGTATTTTCATTAGATAAACCCTCGCGAAAAGCTTTAGTGCGGTAGCGGAGTTTTACGGATTCGTTCTACCGACCCCGCTAATATTCACTCCAATCCCGCGTCTTGTCAATAAATCGAAAACGGGCTTGAGGCAAATAACCCCAGGGCATTAAATACCCTTTATAAATCAAAAAAAGATTTAATTCTTTCAGCCTTAGTTTAAATTGCCTATAAGCGCACAAAAGGTCTCTCCGGGAACATTACATGATATTTTTCGGCAGCGCCGCCATACAGTTTGCGCTTTCAAATTCTGACTAATTACCTGCGCAATGACATTTTTTGTCATCGACTCCCGACTCAAGCCGGAAAACTCCGAAGCCGCATAAATTCATATTTATTAATGATCATAGGGTATTGGGACATACTATTGCCTCATGGCATGAACATTGCATCTGAAATAGTCCGAGGATAAAAAATCGGAGGGTCACTCAAATGGGTCGGAACAATTTAAAAGAATCATCCCGAGCTTTAATGACAGGCAGTTTGCTGAGCAATCATGACTTCGGCAGACAGAAGCCGATGATGAACGAATACGCTTACGAGCAAAACATCATGAGCGTCAGCTCCAACGGAAGAACCGGCGGCAAACAGAGAGTGATTCCGGACGAGGATTACAGGCTCCTTCAGTCATATTTTAAAGAAGTGGGGACCGAATCCCTTCTTTCCGCGTCCGAAGAACTGAGGATCGCTACCAAGATAAAAAAGTATAATGCCAGAGCGCGTAAGCTCGAAGCGTTCATAAACGAGCTCACGGAAAAATCACTCAGGAAAACAAAAACACAAAAAGTCTGCGACTGCCGCCACAACGGTAAAAAGTCAAACGGGGCTGAAAAGACGAGCGGCGCGCAGCACCTCCCGTTAAAAACGATGCTCAACAGGATGTCCGCCCTCCTGAGAGCTTACAAAAATAAAGAGACGTCCAACAAGGATAAATTTACGAAATCAAACCTCAGGTTGGTTATAAGCATCGCAAAAAATTACATGGGACGGGGACTCCCGCTCGCCGACATAATACAGGAAGGGAATATCGGACTGATAAAGGCGGTTGAAAAATTCGACCCATCGAAGGGATACAGGTTTTCGACTTACGCCTCATGGTGGATAATCCAGAGCATAACGCGCTCGCTCTTTGACCAGACGAGGGTGATAAGGATACCCGTGCGGGTGCTAGAGCAGGCGAACAAGATCACGAGAACAGCCAACATGCTCCGCAACGAGAACGGCGAGAACCCGGACATCGAGGACGTCGCCATGGAAGCGGGGCTCAGCGTGAAGAAGGTCAACAAGGTTATAAAAGCCACTTCGACTAACATCGTCTACCTCGACGCGGTGAATCCGAATACCGGCGAGGGCAAGAACAGCTTCATAGACTTCATACCGGACACGAGGCCCGCAACCGATACGCTCCTTGCGACGGTTTCGATGGCGGAGAAGATCGAGGAAGCGCTGTCCAATTTAACGGACAGGGAGGAAGACATACTCAGGATGAGGTTCGGCATAGGATATGAGGAGTCCTACACCCTGGACGAGATCGGAAACAGGTACAGCCTTACGAGGGAGCGCATAAGGCAGATCGAGAGACGCGCGTTAAAGAAGCTCCGACAGCTGAGTAACGGCGGCGTGCTCAAAGACTTCATAAGCTGCTAGAAAGCGCATAATAGTAAGCATCGAAAAGGTGGGTCCGTTTGCGGGACTTCGAGAGCACTTACTTCCAACTTCTGTGACATACGCGTGACCCCTCACCTTTTAGTTAAGCACAGGAATGATAGGGGATTGAGAAAATCCACCCTGACCCTCCTTTACAAAAGTAGGGAAATAATAGTTCTTCCACGGAAAGCTTAAGCCAGAGAATAATGCGAGATAAACACTAAGCGCCGGGGGCGAGGCTTATCATCGTCTCCCTCACGAGCGCGCGGGAGGCCTTCGGAGGGAAGACCAGCACCGGAAGATCCGCTCCTTCGTTTATATAATCCGATATTATCGACCTGCCGTGCCCGGGCGTTCCCGAAACGGAGAGCGAATCGAGCATCCTTTCGCTCACCGCCTGAACAGCTTCGCTCTTCTTCCCGCCTTCCCAGGCTTTCTTTATATCGTTCGCCTCATCCCCGAATCCGTAACGGCTTACGGTATTAAAGTAATAAGTCCCCATGCCGCCTACGTAATACGCTATGTGCTCCGCGACCACTTTTTTTGCGGACTCCTCATCCTGAGATACGGACGCCGCAATGTACGGGCAGACCATAATTTTATCCTTTTCCCGCCCGCGTGAGCGCACCCCTTCGAGAAGCTCCTTCCCGGCGTCCTTCAGGCTCTCTTTCGGTATGAGAAACGGTATCCAGCCGTCGGCGACCTCCCCGGCGAGGCGTATATTCTTGGGGCCTATCGCCGCCACGAGAACGGGGATATCGCTCCTCAGGGGCTTAAACTGGAGCCTGAAACCCTTAAGCGAGAATATCTCGCCCTTATAATCGACGCGCTCGCCTCTCAGAATCATTTTAATTATCTCCACGTACTCCTTAGTCCTCTGAAGGGGCTTCTCGAATCTCACGCCGTGCCAGTCCTCTATCACGACCGGACCGCTCGTGCCCAGGCCGAGCATCATGCGCCCGCCTGAAATCTCGTCGAGAGTCGCTATCGTCTGCGCGATTACGGCAGGGCTCCTGCTGAAAACGGGGATTATCCCCGTCGCGAGCCTGATCCTCTTCGTATTCGCCGCGATAAGTCCGAGGATGGAAAACGCGTCGCGCCCCCACATCTCGGGGACCCATATCGAATGATAACCGAGCTCCTCGGCAAGCCCGGCTGTCTCGACCAGCTCTTCAGTCTTCAAGTCGTTCCAGTAAGGTGCGACCAAACCGATATCAGCCATTTTCACTCCTCTGCATTTAGTCTCCTGCGCATCAAACGGCAGCGTAATCAAACATATTCCCTACGACTGCAAACCGCGCGCCCGGATTTACAGGGCGGGACGGGATGGGCATATTATAATACCGAAACTTTTACGCACGGAAAAATGAAGAAAGAGAGGAGGCCCCATAGATGGACAAGCTAATGAGCGCAGCGATGATAGCGGTGAAGGACTGTATGGCGGTTAAAGAGGGCGAGAACGTGCTCGTCATCACCGACGAGCCGCTAAGAAAAATCGGGTACGCGCTCTGGGAAGCGGCTAAAAGTTTGGGAGCGGAGGCGGTAATCACCGAGATATTGCCCCGCAGATCGAACGGAGAGGAGCCGCCACAGCCGGTCGCCGAATTCATGAAGCTCATGGACGTGGTGCTCATTCCGACATCCAAGTCACTCAGCCACACGGAGTCGAGACGAAACGCGAGCAAGGCCGGGGTCAGGATCGCGACGCTGCCGGGGATCACCGAAGACACGATGGCGAGGACGCTCAACGCAAATTACGAGCTCATCGCCGAGAGGAGCAATAAGCTCGCCGGAATAATAAGCCGCGGGTCGAACGTGAGGATCACTTCCGGGATTGGCACGGACATCAATCTCGTCGTCGAGGGGAGGGAGGGGCACGCGGATACGGGCCTCAACCATAAGCCGGGGGACTTCAGCAACCTGCCCGCCGGGGAGGCCTACGTAGCCCCGCTCGAGGGGAAGTCGAGCGGTGTGGTGGTGTTCGACGGCTCGATGGCCGGAGTCGGAAAGCTGAATAACGAAGTGATAAGGGTTAAGGTGGAGGAGGGTTTCGCGACTGAAATCACGGGCGGAAAGGGAGCGGAGAGACTCCTCTCGATAATGACGCCGTTCGGGAAGCTCGCGTTTAACCTCGCGGAGCTCGGTATCGGGACTCACGACAAGGCTCTCATCACCGGGAGTGTGCTCGAGGACGAAAAGGCGATAGGGACCATACACATCGCGTTCGGCGACAATAAGAGCATGGGGGGGACGGTCAGAGTGGCGAGTCATCTGGACGGCGTGGTCATGAAACCCACCGTAAGTGTGGACGGCGAATTGATAATGGAGGACGGAAGGCTGCTTATATTTTAAGCCGCCGAGAAAACCCGGAAGCCCTGTGGTAAATTTACACTTATGGAGACAGCGGTAAATAAACTCGTTTTCCTCAACCCTCCCGGCCTCACGGAAAGCGTCGTATTCCTCATTTTATTCGCAATCGTGATATACGGGTCGCTCCGGAGCACGAGGCATCTAAAGAGCGCGACAAGGAGAATAATCCTGACCTCGCTCCATGCCCTCGCGTTTATAATCATCGCGCTGCTATTGATAAACCCCGCTCTCAGGGTCGACAGCTTTAAGGAAGAAAAGAGGAACCTGGCCGTGGTAGTGGACGGCTCCTGGAGCATGAACCTTGCGGGAGACCCGGGCGGTGAGAGCAGGATAGATTCGGTCAGGGGCTTCCTCGGGAATAACGCCGATTTCTTTTCACGGATCGGAAAGAATTTTAACGTCGATTACTATACGTTCGACGAAAGCCTGAACCCCGCATCAGAGGAATCGATAGCGCAGAAAAAACCCGCGGGCAAACACTCGGAGCTCGGGAAGCTGCTGAATGAACTCGGGGAAAAGAACCGGAAGGGAGAGCTCGACGAGGTGCTCCTGATCTCGGACGGCGCCGACAGCGGGGAATCGGCGGACGTCATCGGGGACGAAGCGTTTAAAAAAGCAGGCTTCAGGATCAATACGGTCGGCGCGCTTCCCGGGGACGCAACAGACGATATATGGATAGATAAGATCAATTCGAACGAGGTCTCTTTCCTCAGATACCCCTACTCTATTAATGTCGTCGTCAAGTCGGGCGGACCCGCAGGGATCAGTATCCCCGCGTCTTTATACGAGGGCGACAAGCTTATATCGATAAAAGAGGTGTACATCGACCCGCGCACGAAGGAAGGGAAAGCAGACTTCGAAATCAACCCCATTACGCTTGGCAGAAAAATTTATACCGTATCGATACCCGTATTGTCGGACGAGCTGATTGCGGAGAACAACCAGAAGTCTTTTTACACCGATGTAATAATAAATAAGATACGCGTCCTCCATGTGGCGGGCAGCCCTTCGTGGGACGTCAGGTTCCTGAGGAAGGCGCTTAAAAGGAATCCCAACATAGACCTCGTTTCGTTCTTCATATTGCGGGACCCTTCCGACCTGGTGTTTGCGTCGGAGAACGAGCTGAGCCTGATACCGTTCCCCGTAAACGAGATATTCGGGAGCGAGCTTGGAACCTTCGACATAGTGATATTTCAGAATTTCAACTTCCAGCCATACGGAATCTTCGGCTTTCATCTGAGGAGCATCAGGGACTACGTAATGAACGACGGGGGAGCGTTCCTCATGATCGGCGGAAACAAGAGCTTCGACAGCGGGAATTACGGGAGGACCCCTATTTCAGAGATACTGCCTGTCGAGCTCGGCTACATGCCGCACACACCCACGGATACAATAAGCGAAGAGACGTTTAAGCCCAAGCTCACAATGGCCGGCAAGAACCACCCGATTATGAAGATAGTCCCCAATAAGGAGGAAAACGAGAAGCAGTGGGACAGCATGCCCGCGCTCGAAGGGTTCAATATGGTCCAGGGGCTCAACCCCGACGCCGTGCCCCTGCTGGTCTCGCCTGAAGGAGAGCCGATACTGGCCGTCGCAAAGGTGCACTCGGGAAAGGTCGCTACATTCCTTTCGGATTCGTCCTGGAAATGGAATTTCGTTTACGGCAGCGAGGGAGACGTTTCCCCCATCTATGAAAAATTCTGGAACAGGCTTTTTCTCTGGTTCGTAAACGACCCGGAGCTGAAAGACATCAGGGTCGAGACCGATAAGGCCGTATATAATCCGGGAGAAAAAGCAGAGCTGGGCATCTGGGATTTGAACGGGGATGATACGGGAGAGAGTATAAAGGCCGAACTGACTCTGCCCGACGGAAGCAAGGCCGAGATAAAGCCCGAAAGAGATGCCGGGCGGCAGCTCGTAAAAGAGATCGAGGTCACCCAACCCGGGGTATACAAGATAACCGCCCGCCCTGACGGGGAGTCCGCTGACCATACGGATTCCGACGTCTCCGAAGCCTCCTTTATCGTCGAGCCGCCGGAGGATGAATTAAGGGGGCCGACTTCGAATTTAAATTTTCTCAAGTCGATAGCCCGGGCGACAGGGGGGAACTTTATAACGACCCGCGACAACCCGGACGCACTCAGGATTGAAAACTCCCGCAAAAAGACGATAACCGGATATGAGACCGTGCTGCTCTGGGACAACCCGGTGTTCTTTTTACTGATACTGGGGTTATTATTCTCGGAGTGGTCGCTCAGAAGGAGATGGGGCCTGAAATAAAACCGTGCACCGATGCGGCAGACCGATAACGCTCCCTCACGCTTGAAATAAAAAATAACACGGATTTACTTATAGAGTTTCGGAGAGATAAGAATGATCCTTGCAGTCGACATAGGGAATACGAATATCGTGTTCGGAGTATTCGAGGGCAGCAGTATAAAGTGCCACTGGAGGATCGGTACGGACAAATCCAAGACCTCGGACGAATACGGCATCCTGTTCCGGGAATTAATGGACATAAAGAATATAGACCTGAAATCGGTAAAGGGCGCCGTAATTTCCTGCGTCGTCCCGACGATCCAGTCGACCGTATCAAACGCGATCAAAACTTACTTCGACGTCATCCCCGTAGTGGTAGGGCCCGGAGTAAAGACGGGCATGCCCATACTCTATCATAACCCCAAGGAAGTGGGTGCGGACAGAATAGTAAACGGCGTCGCGGCATTCGAGAAATGCAGGGGGAGCGTCATAGTCGTTGACTTCGGCACGGCGACCACGTTCGACTGCATATCGGAAAAGGGGGAATATATGGGGGGAGTCATCACGCCGGGGCTGATGATTTCGGCAGAGGCGCTCTATCAGGAAGCATCGAAGCTCCCGAGGGTGGAGATCGCAAAGCCTGAAAACATAATCGGGAAAACTACGGTCGAGAGTATTCAATCGGGACTCATACACGGCTACGCCGGGCTTGTGGACGGAATAGTGGAAAAGATAAAAACGGAAATGAAAACGGAGCCCCGGGTGATAGCGACAGGCGGAGTCGCGAGTCTCATCGCGCCCGAAAGCAGGACGATCGAGGAAGTGGACGAGTTCCTCACGCTCCGCGGGCTTAAATTAATCCATGAAAGAAACGTCTAGCTTTATAATCGGAAGACATAAAACATCGAACAAACACTATGACCTCCTCCTCGAGAAGGACGGGGAGGTGAGGCACTGGATCATCCCGAAAAATATCCCCAAAAAATACAGGGAAAAAAGAATCGCGATAGAAGAGAAGGGCTCCGGAGATTTCCCGCGTAACGGCGGGAATGTGAACAGAGCCGAGGACAGCTGGGGGAGCGGGGCGTGGGAGGTATGGGATAGCGGCGTTTTCGAGACGTTAGCCTCAAACAGCATAAGGCTCGTAATAAGAGCCGAGGGGCAGAGGCTTAACGGTAAATATTTACTTCTGGTGCCGGGCTGGGGAAGATGGACGGGCAAAAGATTGTGGGTGCTGGAGAAGATCCGGGAGAAGTAGGGATTGGGTTGGCCGGGTGGGTAGATTCCCATTTTCACGGGAATGATAATATAGGCGACATCCTTCGACCTTTCGGCAGGCTTCCGTCTTCGCTAAAGCTTCGCCGGACAAGCAGGACGAACGGATAGAGCCTCGGATTTTGGCTGAGGCAGAGAAGTTATGCAGAAATCGTCTATGAGCGCAGATTCCGCGCCTCAGGATGAACGTGATTTATCACCCCCATCCTCGCCTTCCCCCCTCAAGGGGGAAGGGAAATTTAAAGGAAATGGATTCCCGTTTTCACGGGAATGACAAAAAGGCAAATCCGCCCTAACCCTCTCGTCAGGGCGGAGCCAGCCGGAGCACGGCCTTTTTCTAAGGAGGGAATTGAAAACTAAAGATTAGATTTCTCGCGTTGCTCGAAATGACAACATTGGTCGGGTTGGTGATAACGAGCTGAGTAAGGTCGCGGATGGAAGCCGCTCCTACAAAATAACAAACAGGTTCTTTATATATATACAAGCGCGGTTAAGTTATTTAGACAGCTCGGCGAGCTCGATCAGCACCCCGTTCATCGCTTTCGGGTGTATGAACGCAACTCGCGAATGATACGAGCCCGGACGCGGTGTTCTCGTCTATGAGCTTCACACCCTCTTTCCTAAGCCTTTCGAGAGCGGCCTCTATGTCATCGACGAGAAAGCAGATATGGTGGATACCTTCCCCCCTCTTTTCCAGAAACTTCGAGATCGGGGACTCCCCGTCGAGCGGTTCCAGCAGCTCGACCGCCGTCCCGCCTTTTTCCGGGACGAGCATGGACGTCCTGACTCCCTGATCTTCCACTACTTCCCTGTGCGCGACTTTAAGGCCGAGCGCCGTCTCGTAGAGCCTCTCGACTTCGTCGAGGTTCCTCACGGCGATAGCTACGTGATATAAATTTTCGAGTACGCCTTTACTCATGATATTCACTCCGTTCGTCTCTATGGGATAATCGGGGGATTTAAGTAACGCCGCGAATTTTCAACTATAACAGGTCTAATGCGAATATGTGAACGGACACTTATAAAGACTGTACCTTCCCGGAATCAGCCTCTAGCTTCCTTCTGATGCCCCTTTCGAACCTCTCTTCATTGATGATGAACATATCGTTATAGCCGTCCGCTATTTTCTCGATCTCGTCGTAGGCATCTATCCTGAAATAGACCTTGTTGCCCTCTATCCTCTCGATCTCCGCTCTTATGGTTATCGTCGATCCGATGGGGGTCGAGGCCAAATGTCTCATCTCCATCCTTACGCTCACGACCATCTCGGTCTTATCCAGGAAGGGAGCCATGAGGTCGGCGCAGGTAGTCTGCATGAACGTTATAAGGGAAGGAGTCGAAAGCACCTGAGGCGAGTTTTCGTGGAAGCGCGAAGCCGCCATTTCAGGCTTCGTCTCGATCTTTTTTTGTATGGACATTCCTGTTTGAAAAGACCATCTCATAACATCACCTGAGCAAGCAGGAACCAGCTTCCGTCTCGAGCTCAATTGAAAAACCGGGACCGGCAGTAACCGGTTTCTTTTTAAAATATACCTGTGATTTATTACTCTGTATAACAAAAAAATACCGCCGACGGTTATATCCGACAGGGTAACACCGATGAAAGAATCATTGCGCTTCTCCGGCGGTCGATCCCTGAGGGTGTATGGATAAAGTCAGATCCTGAACTGCCCGGGCCCCTTCGGAATCAGTAACGATAACGGTTACTTTATAATCTCCCGCTTCCTTTTCGTCGTACTCCCAGACGATGAGGCCGGTCGCGGGCTCAATCGTCATACCCTTTGGAGCGTTCTTGAGACTGAAATCCATAGCGTCGCCGTCCGGGTCCTGTGCCTCTACCGTGTAGCTGAACTTCCCTTTCTCAAAAGAGGTATCAGGCTGAGATGTTATGACAGGCGGTGAGTTGGGTATCCTGAAACTACCCTCCGCCGAGGTCGCCCCCTGTCCGAGGTCGTTGTAGGGCGTAACCGTGACGGTTATGGTGTCGCCTTTTTTAAACCCCTCCTGCCATTTAAGCTCCCCTTCGTTAGCGCCGGTTATCTCACTCCCGTTTACCTTCCACTCATAAATAAAGTCGGTATTCTCGGCCTGCGATTTATCGTAATCGATCTCCGTTTTAAACCCGTCTCTCGGGTTATCGGACGGCATTAATATTTTCACGGACCTGATATCAGAGAGCGAGGGGATGTCAGATACGGCGTTTCCGCTCTCCGGAGCTTCCTCTTCCGAACCGGTCCCGTCCCCGTAACGGGCTCCTCCGTGACCTCGGGGGAGGCTTCTTCATTGACGGATTCATCCCGCTTATCTCTGCTGCAGCCGATCAGAAGGACGAGGGCTGTTATTAACAGGTATTTGAAAACATTTCTCATACACGGTCCCGATTCGTTGCTTGAGCCCGACTAATGAACTAATAATAACCCCGAATTGTTAAAATTATATTTGGCCTGATGCGATGCGGATCGCCGGGAGTAATCAATGTGCGCCCCTCAGTCCGCTATGACCTCGAATTTCCCTATCCTTCCCTCGACAGGTTTATAAGCGATCTCGACTCCGTGCTCTTTTTCCAGTTTCCTCAAGTTTTCATGCTCCGACTCTTTCAGTCTGTGTATGACCTTTAGGCTCGCCTGCACCTCCACCCTCTTTACAAAAGGCTTCAGTATCCGGCTCTTGATCTCCCTGATAATTTCGTAGCTTATCGTGTCCTTGGATTTGAGGTAACCCGAGCCCTCGCAGTAGGGACACGGCTCCGCGAGCTCCGTCAGTATGCTCTCCCTCACGCGCTGACGGGTCATCTGTATGACGCCGAAAAGCGACATCTCGAGCACGGCTGAGCGCGCCCTGTCCTGTTTCAGCGCCTCGACGAACGCCTCGTATATCTGATCCCGCAGCTGACGGTTCTTTATATCTATAAAATCCACGACTACTATGCCCACGAGGTTCCTGAGCCTTATCTGCCTTACTATTTCGGCTGCCGCCTCGAGGTTGAGTGTATAAATTGTCTCTTCCTGGCTCTTCCCGCTCTGGTACCTGCCCGTATTCACGTCCACTACGGTGAGACCTTCGGCCTCTTCGATTATTACGTGGCCGCCCGATTTTAGCCATACCTTTTTATTGAATATCTTTCTGATCTCGCTCTCGACGCCGAACCTCGCAAACAGGGGCTCGGGGTCCTTATAGAGCTCGACATTGACAGAGGAGTCCGGGAAATTGCGTTTCAAATAAGTTTTAATCTCCTGAAATACGGACTCGGAGTCCACGATGATCTTGTTGTATTCGCTCGAAACGAAGTCCCGTACGGCCTTTATGTAAAGCCTCGGCTCTTCATAGATGAGCGAAGGGGCTTTTTGTTCTTCGCTTTTTTTCTTTACATCCTCCCATAGACGGACAAGGTCCCTGATATCCTGCTCGAGCTCTTCGGCAGTTATTCCCGCGCTCGCAGTCCTTGCGATAATCCCCGTCCCTTCGGGTCTTACCCTCCTTATAATTTCGCCGAGCCTTTCCCTCTCGAGGGGGTCCTCTATCTTTCTCGAAATTCCGACGATGTCCGCTGTTCCTAAAATGACCGAGTACTTGCCCGGTATCCCGATATTCGAGGAGAGCTTCGCCCCCTTGCCGCCGACGGACTCCTTTAGCACCTGAACCAGAACGTGCTGCCCTTCCCTCAGGATGTCCTGTATGAGGCTCCTGTCCTGCTTCTTCGACTGCTGGGACTCGGATCCGCTATCGAGAAAATATTCGTAAAGAGAATCTTCGTGAACGTCCTCGACGGAGATGAATCCCGATTTGCCGAGACCTATATCGATAAACGCGGCCTGCATGCCGGGCACCACCTTCCCGACTATCCCCTTGTATATATTCCCCACCATACGGGGGGCGGACTTCCGCTCTATATAAAGCTCCGCCACGGAGCCTTTTTCCATGACGGCTACCCTCGTTTCATTGAACGTAATGTTAATCAGTATCTGGTTTTCCATACGGCCAGACGGGAATCAAACCCTCTAAACTTTACAAGCGTTCTTAAGTATAGTCTATAAGTTGTTTATATGAAAGCTTAAAAGAACATAAAATTGCTTTTAATTCATCGAAAATGGGTGTAAAATGGAAATAATGCCTGGGGAACGAGTCCGGCGATGCCGGATATCGGTTCTCAACGGAGGATAGACGGGATGTATGTAAGAACAATCATAGCGATTTTTCTATTAACGGGGATTGCCCTCGCGCAGGGCAGCCTGCCGCCCCCTAAAGACGGCACGACGATATACGTAGTGGAGCCCGGAGATTCGCTCTGGAAGATCTCGGGCAGGTTTTTCGGCAACCCGCTCTTCTGGCCGAGACTATGGGAAATAAACCCGTACATAGATAACCCGAACCTCATATATCCGGGAGACGTAATTGCGCTCAAAGCGAAGCAGCCCAATATTCCCGTAGTCAAAGTCGAACCCAAGGCGCACAAGGTGTCGTTTGAAGACATAGAGCCGCCTCCGCCTGTTTATTATTATTCCCGCGGGGGAACGGAGGGGTTTATCACACCCGGCGAATGGGAGCACATGGGGACTATACTGACCTCCGAGCCGCCCAAGATACTGCTCGGTACGGGGGACATCGTGTTCACGAACGTGGGCTCGAAGAACGGGGTGAGCACAGGGGACATGTTCACCATATTCCGCACCTCGAAGCCGGTATTCCACCCTATAACCGGTCAGAGGATAGGGTATAAGGTGCAGATAGAGGGCGAGCTCGAATTAATGGAAATAATCGGGAAAAGGAAATCGACCGGAATAATCACGTCTTCATACGTGGAGATCACCCGCGGCGCCAGGATCAGGCCACAGGAGCCCTTCGTAAAAGAGGTAGTAATGAGGAAGGGGACTGAGAGAGTGGACGGTTACGTCGTAGATACAAAGAACAATACGGAGCTCAGCGGCAAGGGGGATATAGTCTATATGGACGTCGGGCAAGTCAATAACGTCGTGCCCGGGAACGTTTTTTCGATATACACTCAGGCCCGGAAGGCTTATGACCCGGACGCCCATAAGGACGTAGTAATTCCCGGAACGCTCATAGGAAAGATAGTAGTGCTCGAAGTCAAGGAGCAGAGCGCGACCGGTATCATCACCGAAAGCTCAAGGCAGATCGAGATCGGGAACGTGGTCAGCCTGGATATTTAGATTTAACAAACGACGCGGCTGGCAGTGTATTCTTTCGAAAACGGAAGCTTCAAGACCCGGACCCTCCGGTCATGGGGACGAAGCGGACCGCGGTGATCCTCTTTTTCGTTACCCCCGTATCCGTCTTCTCGATAAGCAGAAGCTCCTGGCTCTCGTCGCCGACGGGGGTTACCATCTTCCCGTGTACCTTCAGCTGCTCTAAAAGCCTGCCGGGTATGTGACCGGGGGCCGCGGTCACAATGATTGCGTCAAAGGGAGCATGCTCTTCCCAGCCCTGGTACCCGTCGCCTATCTTGTATTTAATGTTGGAATAGCCGAGACCCTCGAGAACAAGACGCGCTCTTTTCGCCAGATCTTCGACAATTTCTATAGTGTAGAGATCGCACCCTGTCTCGGCAAGGACGGCAGACTGATAACCCGAGCCTGTGCCCACTTCGAGTATCTTCATGCCGGGAACGGGGTTCAGGAGCTCGGACATCAGGGCGACTATATAGGGCTGTGAAATCGTCTGCCCCTTTCCGACCGGCAGCGGATTGTCGTTGTAAGCCTCGTCCCTGAGCTCCTCCGGTATAAATTCATGCCTCTTGACATTCAGCATCGCCCGGATGACCGCGGAGTTCCTTATCCCGCGGGCGATTATCTGGTTCTCAACCATCTCCCAGCGTTTTCCCGCATAACGGTCCCCTCCGGAGGTTCCCGCGGTCAGGAGGAAAATAAACAAAAATAATGATACGGGAAAGAGAAGCTCTTCCATACCGGATTATAATACCATCCCGGGAGGGGAGTTATAAGAATATTCGCGACGGGGGATTATCTCCGAAAAACCGGCCGAATTATTCGAGAATGCGAATTGCAAAATAATGCGGGATCACATGATCTTGGATATTACGAGCTCGGCGCCTTCGTATGGGTCTAACTCCCCGCTCTTTACACGGGCGTAGATCTTTTTTATCTCGGCGTCACCGAGCCTGCGGGCGATCTTGATTTCCATGAGCTCTTTTATGATCTCGGAAAATTCCTCTTCTATCCTCTTTTCCTTTTTCTTCTTGAGCAACCCGCTCCCTGACTGAAAGGATTTATGTTTTTCAATTTCGTCTATAACCCCGGCTATCCCTTCGTTCCTGAGCGCGCTCGTCAGAAGCACAGGCGGTGTCCAGCCGCCGTGCGCTCTCTTAAGGGATATCACCTGCTTTATTTCCGAAGAGATAATGCCCGCCCCTTCCCTGTCCGCCTTATTTACTATGAAAACGTCGGCTATCTCCATGAGTCCCGCCTTCATCGTCTGCACGGCGTCCCCGGCCTCCGGCACGAGCACGACAAGCACCGTATCCGCAACCCTCACTATATCGAGCTCGGTCTGTCCCACGCCGACCGTCTCTATGATGACGTAATCCATTCCGTAAGCCCCGTAGAGCTTGATTATCTCCTTAGTCGCCCTCGAAAGCCCGCCGTGAGTACCCCTCGTGCTTATGCTCCTTATGAACACGCCGTCGTCCATCGCATGGTCGTGCATACGTATCCTGTCGCCGAGTATAGCTCCGCCCGTAAAGGGGCTCGACGGGTCGACGGCCAGGACTCCGACCTTTTTACCCTTATCCCTGTAAGATTGAATGAGCTTGTTCGTTATGGTGCTCTTACCGGCTCCGGGAGGGCCCGTGATGCCTATGATATAGGGGTCGCCCATCTTCGGGCCGAGACGCTTGAGAATCCCGGCGAGGGACTTATGCCTGCTCTCGGCAAGCGTTATCAGGCGTGCGAGGGACGCGCGGTCCCCGCTCAGCATCTTATCTATGAGATTCAATTCGTAGTCGGAAAGGAGCATCGGGAGATACCATAATTCGGAGGGGAGAGAATGTCAAAACGGCTATTTGCCCGTGGACCCGATGCTAACAATTACATCAAACTCCTCTTTCGTAACGGGTACTACGGAGAGGCGGCCCTGTTTGAGGAGCGATATGTTCTTAAGGCGCTTTTCCTTTTTTATATCGCCTAACGGGACGGCCGTCTTCAGCGCCCTGACGGGCTCAAGGTCCACGGCCACCCACCTGTCGTCATCAGTAGTAGGGTCCTGATACGACTCCTTCACGACTTTAGCCACTCCCACGACCCCGGGTCCCGCGCCGCTGTGGTAGTAGAGCACGAGGTCGCCCCTTTTCATGGCTCTGAGGTTATTCCTCGCCTGATAATTCCTGACACCGTCCCAGTGAGTCCTTCCGTCTTTTACGAAGGCGTCCCAGGAATATGTAGAAGGTTCCGATTTAACGAGCCAATAGTTCATTTTATTTATTATGTTTAAATCAGAGGATAATTCAAATCGGGAGACGAGGGCGCGCTCCGGGCGCTTTTACTAATCCTATATTCCTGTATATTTATACACAGATGGAATCATCAACAATACGCAGGCTGCTCTCTCTTTTCCTGTTATTATTCGTAATTTTCGGAAATTACGCTTTCTTCACCGCAGGGAAGGCCTACGGTCAGGGGGACGGAAAAGAGGAGACGAAGACTTTTGAGAAGGAGAAAATCAAGTCTCTGGCCCTCATACCGTTCAGCTCAAAATCCAGGCTCTCGGAAACCATGCCCAAAGAGGCCGTTGCCGAAAAGGAGAGATACATGACTGTATCCCTCTATGATGCGCTCACCGCCGATGCATACCGCATTAAAATAACACCCCTTCAGCAATCGGATAAGGAATTTGCCAAGATAAAAGCAGAAACCCCCACTTCGTACTACAGAGACCAGGCCGTGGCCGCGGGGAAGAGCCTAGGCGTCGACGCTGTCATGACCGGAGTAATTTCGGAATATAACGAAAGGCAGGGGTCTGCAGTAGGGGTCGAATCTCCTGCCGGAGTAACATTCAGTGTAGAGGTGCTCGATACAAAGAGCGGCAAGCTGCTGTGGGAGACATATTTCACCGAGACGCAGAGGCCGCTGTTCCAGAACGTGCTTGAGATAGAGAAGTTCTTCAAGAGGGGCGGCAAGTGGATAACCGCCGATGAATTGGCAAAAGAGGGAGCGAGGAAGACGGCAGAGCAGTTCAACCAGTACCTCCTGGAGAATTAAATGCACATTATCCCTGCGATAGACCTCAAGGACGGAAAATGCGTCAGGCTCTATAAGGGGGAAGAGGGGACTGAGACCGTGTTCTCAGAATACCCCGGAGAAATTGCCCGGAAGTGGGAGGAAAGCGGTGCGGAATGGATCCACGTCGTGGACCTCGACGGGGCTTTCACCGGAGAGCCTAAGAATCTCGACGTGATTAAAGTTATAGCCGCTAAAGTCTCCTGCCCTGTTCAGGCCGGAGGGGGAATAAGGAATATCGATACCGTAAGGAAATACTTCGGATTGGGGGTAAAGAGGGTGATATTGGGGACGGCGGCATTTACCGACGATGAATTCTTGAGAAAGGCGTGCGATGAATTCCCCGGGGGGATCGCCGTCGGGATCGACACGAAGAACGGAAAGATAGCCGTCAAAGGCTGGAAAGAGGTCATAGACGCAGACACCGGAGACGTGCTCCGTAAGCTCCACGACGCGGGCGTGTCCGTGATCCTGAACACGAACATAGACAGGGACGGCACGATGGAGGGAATCAATATAGACGCGGCGAGGGATTTCATCATGTCATCTCCCCTCCCCGTGATCGCATCGGGAGGGATTGCCAGTACAGGCGACCTCGACAAATTAAAGACGCTCGAAAACATAGGCCTCTACGGGGTGATACTGGGGAAGTCGATCTATACCGGAAGTATCGATCTCAGGGACGCAATTCGAAGGTACTCGTAATGTTATCGAAAAGAATAATTCCATGCCTCGATGTGAAAGACGGAAGGGTCGTGAAGGGCGTCAATTTCGTCAATTTAAGGGACGCGGGCGACCCGGTCGAGATAGCGAAGAAATACAGCGACGAGGGCGCCGATGAAATCTGCTTCCTCGATATAACCGCCTCCCACGAAGAGAGGAAGACGATGATAGACGTCGTGCAGAGGACGGCGGGAGAGGTCTTCGTGCCACTCACCGTAGGCGGCGGCGTGAGGACGCTCGAGGACGTGAGGCAGCTGCTTCTCGCGGGAGCGGACAAGGTTTCTATAAACACGGCCGCTGTGAAGGACCCGGAATTCGTCAGGGAAGCGGCGAAAAGGTTCGGGAGCCAGTGCATCGTCGTGGCGATAGACGCGAGGCGCGTATCCCCGGGGAAATGGGAAGTATATACTCACGGGGGGAGGAACCCGACCGGAATAGACGCGCTCGAATGGGCGAGGAAAATGGAGTCCTACGGCGCGGGGGAGATACTCCTTACGAGCATGGACAAGGACGGGACGAAATCGGGTTACGACATCCCTCTCACGAGGGCTGTCTCGCGGGCGGTCTCGATACCCGTTATAGCCTCGGGGGGGGCGGGCAGCCTGGAGCACCTTTCCGAGGGGGTGAAGGAAGGAGAGGCCGACGCTGTGCTCGTCGCATCGATATTCCACTACGGGGAGCATTCCATTAACGAAGCGAAGGAATTCATGGACTCGAAGGGGATATCGGTAAGGCTCTGAGGCGGGGTTACATATGAACATAAGAGAACAATCAGAAGAGATCGAAAGACAAATACTTTCCCCCTACGCCGCGCTCAGCGCGGAGACGAAGGGGAGGATGGTGCCCGAAGAGCCCTGCTCGATACGCACGGATTATCAGAGGGACAGGGACAGGATTATACATTCGAAATCATTCAGGAGGATGAAGCACAAGACCCAGGTATTCCTTTCCCCGACGGACGACCATTACAGGACGAGGCTCACACACGTGATCGAAGTTTCCCAGATCGCGCGGACCATATCGAAGGCGCTTAGGTTGAACGAAGACCTTACGGAGGCGATCGCGCTCGGGCACGACCTGGGGCACACACCGTTCGGCCACGCGGGAGAGGCGGCGCTGAACGAGATATTCCCCGGAGGGTTCAAGCACGTGATACACAGCCTCCGTGTCGTCGATGTGCTCGAAAAGGGCGGGAGGGGGCTCAACCTCACGTATGAAGTGAGGGACGGCATAGCAAAGCATTCGAAGGGGATGGGAGCGGTCGATAACCCGAAATACCGCCCGGAGACTCTGGAAGGCCAGGTCGTAAGGGTCTCAGACCTCGTCGCTTACGCGAACCACGACCTCGACGACGCCATACGTGCAGGCATCATAACGATTGAGGACGTTCCCAAAGAGTGCGTGAGCGCGCTCGGCAGGACTAATTCCGAAAGGATAAACAGGATGGTCACCGATATAATCACGGAGACACTCAAATATGAGGGCGAGAAAGTGGCTGCGAGCGCCGAAGTGGAAAATGCCATGGTGGAGCTGAGGGCATATCTCTTCAACACGGTCTATATGAACGAGAAGATAAAGAACAACTTCCTCAAAGCGAAGAAGGTTATAAGGGAGCTATACCAGTACTTTTGTGAAAACGAGGATGAGCTCCGCAAATATTATAATAAGGACCGGAGGGAGGGAGAGCCTATCGAGCGCTCGGTCTGCGATTTCATAGCGGGCATGACGGATTCTTACGCGATCAGCATGTATGAAAGCATATTCCTCCCCAGGAGATGGCAGGGGGATTTGAGCACATTTTAATATTACTCAATTCAGGTAACCTTATAATCTTTGTAAAATAACCGTAACTCTCAAAATAAACCCCTTAGCTCTACATAGCACAGGTGCATAAAGTGATAAAGCTAGGCTCTGTTTCATTCATGAATGCAAAACCGCTTACGTTCGCCCTCGAGCAGGGACTGATCAGGCACGACTTCGATATAACGCGTACTCCGCCTTCCCAACTTTCGTTGCTGCTGTCGAAAAAAGAAATCGACCTCGGGCTTATCCCGGTCGCAGAGTTCCTCAAGAGAAAGACATACACCGCGGTACCCGACATCTCGATCTCGTCCAACGGAAAGGTGGACAGCGTCGTGCTGCTCGCAAAGGGCGGGCTCGAGGGCATCAAGCGGGTCGCCGTCGACAGGAGGTCACAGAGCTCTACAGCGCTTTTAAAGGTAATCCTCCAGATTTTCCATAACCTTTCTCCCGATTATATATCGAGGGACACGGGAGACGATTTTTTAAAAGACGTCGACGCGGGGATGATAATAGGTGATACGGGACTCGAAATAACCCATTCTCCCCCGGAAGGCTGGAGCGTCTTTGACCTCGGTGAGATATGGACTGCGGAAACCGGGCTGCCTTTCGTATACGCGGTATTCGCCGTAAACGAGGGTGTAGCGCTCGGGGAGAACCTGGACGCCCTTCATCAATCCAAGGAATACGGACTCGGCATTGCAGGGAAAATAGCGAAGCTCGAATCGGTGAGGACGGGACTCGATGAATCGATATGCTATAAATATCTCACCGAAAGGATAAGGTACGGCCTCGGGGAAAATGAGACCCGCGGGATAATCAAATACAGTGAATATCTCTCCCGACTGGGAGAGAGCGAAAAGATATCGCGCGTTGCAATATATTCTCAATAGGGAAAAACTCAAAGGAGACACAAATTGAGCAGAATAACGATGAGACTCGGACACAGCCCCGATGCGGACGACGCATTCATGTTTTACGGGCTCGCCAAGGGAAAGGTCGTTTCCGACAGAATCGACTTCGTCCATGTGATAGAGGACATACAGTCGCTCAACAGACGCGCGCTCAATAAAGAGCTCGATGTTACTGCTATATCGGCGCACGGCTATCTCAAGGTGCAGGACGATTACAGAATACTTTCCTGCGGGGCGAGCATGGGGGAAGGCTACGGGCCTATAGTCGTCTCGAAAGAGCCTGTGGAGAGTCTCGAAGGGAAAGAGATAGGCGTCCCGGGGAAACTGACATCAGCATACCTCCTCCTCTCTTTATACGCCGACGGATTCATACCCGTGGAGATGCCCTTCGACGAGATAATGCCGGCCGTCGCCGGGGGAGATATAGAGACGGGACTGCTTATACACGAGGGACAGCTCACGTATAAGGATTTCGGGCTCAGGATGCTCTTTGACATAGGCGAGCTCTGGGCGAAAGACACTACACTTCCGCTTCCGCTCGGCTTAAACGTCGTGAAGCGGGACATCGGTGAAGCGCTTCAGAAGGAGATACTGAGGGCCCATAAGGAGAGCATAGAGTACGGGCTCGCTCATAAAGACGAAGCGCTCGAATATGCGCTTGAGTACGGCCGCGGGATGAAGGAAGACGTCGGGGAGAAATTCGTCCTCATGTACGTGAACGAATACACGCGGGAGCTAGGGGAAAAGGGCAAAGGCGCGCTAGAGTATCTTTTCAACAGGGCTTACGAGAAGGGGATAATAAAGGAAAAGGCGAGGCTCGATATTCTGGAAATCTGAGATATTTGTGTTTAAGCGTCTACCTTAAAATTCACCAGCCTTGAAAATCTCAATATCCTATTCGTATCTAATACTTCTCAATCCCGTTCACTCCCGGCGCAACACGGGGACAATGTATCCAATCGAAATACAATACGGAAAAATTCCCTTCAGCGGTCAGGCGTGATAGAGTAAGATTTAAATAAGCCTTATAATAATCGGTAATCTACACAACAACAGGAGCGGCGAAATGCCTAAGGAATACGGATACCTCATTAACGGGAAATGGTTAAAAAGCGGGAAGAAAAAAGAAATAAAAAGCCCTTATAACGGAGAGGTCGCGGGAATAATAAACATCCCCGACCGGGCGAAGGCTATCGAGTCGATAGGATTCGCGGAGAGCGCGTTTGAGAAATTCAGGTCGAGCCCCAGTCACGAGCGGAGCCGAATATTGAGAAAAATCGCCGAGGGAATCGGCAAGAGGAAAGAGGAATTCGCCAAGATACTGGTCTTAGAGGGCGGAAAGCCGCTCAAGACAGCGAGGGTTGAAGTGAGCAGGGCAGTGATTACGTTCTCGGTCGCCGCGGAGGAAGCGAACAGGTTCGCCGAGGGCGAGCTGGTGCCTATCGATATCGCGCCCGGGAACGAAGGGATGTTCGGTCTCGCAAGACGGTTCCCGCTCGGGGTAGTGATGGGGATATCGCCCTTTAACTTCCCGCTCAACCTCGTGGCCCACAAAGTCGCCCCGTCGATAGCTTCGGGAAACGCAATGATACTCAAGCCCGCGTCCCAGACGCCGCTCTCGGCGCTCACGCTGGGAGAGGTCGTGATCGAAGCCGGGCTGCCCGAGGGACTGCTGAATATACTGCCCCTGCCCGGAGCCGAGATAGAGGCAGTGATAGACGACGAGAGAATAAAGAAGGTTTCATTCACGGGGAGCGACGAGATAGGGTGGGAGCTTATGCGGAAATACCCTAAAAAGAAAGTAACGCTCGAGCTCGGAGGGAACGCGGCGACGATAATCGACGAGGACCCGCCCGACCTCGACTTCGCGGCGAGCAGGAACGCATGGGGTGCGTTCTACCAGGCGGGGCAGAGCTGTATATCCGTGCAGAGAATGTACGTGCATGAAAAGGTCTTCGACAAGTTCATGAGCAAGTTCACCGAAGAGACAAAGAAGCTCAGGCTGGGCGACCCTATGCTCGAAGATACAGACGTTGGGCCCGTCATAGATACGGCGTCAGCGGACAGGATAATGAGGTGGATCGAAGACGCACTCGATAGCGGGGCGAAGCTCATTACAGGCGGAAGGAGGGACGGCTCGCTCATCGAGCCTACGGTATTGACGGGAGTCCCTCACAGATGCGACGTGAGCTCGGGAGAGGTGTTCGGACCCGTCGTTCACGTGGAGAGGTACAGGGACTTCGACGAAGCGCTTAATGAAGTCAATAATTCCCGATACGGTCTCCAGGCCGGTGTATTTACAAAGGACATGAAAAAGGCGTTTAAGGCCTACGGCGCGCTCGAGGTGGGGGGGGTTATAGTCAACGACTACCCGAGCTTTCGCGTGGAGAACATGCCCTACGGAGGGGTCAAAGACTCGGGCGTGGGGAAAGAAGGGGTGCGGTATGCGATCGAGGAGATGACCGAGCTTAAACTCATGGTCGTCAACCTGAATTATTGAGGCGGACTAATTTTTAAACGCCGGATTGTTTATCCCGTAATCTTTGCGAGAATATTCTTTCTGGAAAGTAAGCTGTAGGTCCTGGTATCGCTCTTCACGGAAGCGAACATTTTTAAATCGTCCGGATGGTCGATATCGAGCCCTACCCTCTCGTTCTCAAATGTCTCGACGGGGATGTCCCTTTTCCCGGCCTCGTCTATGTGCTTCCTGAAGCTGTCGTGACCGAAGCGTGAAGGGATCGCGTCGGGCGGATTCCTGAGTATGGCGTTCGTCCCCATCCTGTCCCTCGCAGGGACGAGTATCACGGAGGGAGACCCTGATTCCTTTCCCATAATGAAATCGATGTCCTCGGCTTTTATAAGCGGCGCGTCGCCGGGAATAACGAGCACTGATTCGGCTCCCATATCCTTACAGATTAGCGACGCTTTGTCGACCGAGTCGCTCTCCCCGTTCTGCTCGGTCTCCTCGATGACTTCGATCCCCATGCCTTCGGCTATCCTTATGGCATTCCTGTCCATAGTCACGACAAAAATGCGGTCGAGGAGCTTTGAACCGGTGAGAGCGGTAAGAACGTCCTCAAGCATCGCGTAGGCGAGGTCTGTCCTCACGTCCTGGGGCAGAATCGAGGACAGTCTTTCCTTGGCTTTCGAGAGGTCTTTTACGGGAACAATTGCAACTTTCATATAAGGTCTTTTGTGTACGGTCGATACCCGGCGCGCCTGTGAAATAGGCGCTTTTTGAAATCTGTTTATGATACCAGTATTTTTCTAAAGTCTGTAATGTCCGGAACTATGAACGGCGAGCGGCCTTGTGCCTGAGTCCGGAATTGGATATTTCACCGAGCGGCAAGTTATACTAATCGCGCCTATGCCGAATACGTCCGGAACACGCACTCGATCCGAACTCGAAGCTTTGCTGAAAAAGGACATCACGGGCGAAGTGCGCTTTGATCGACTGAGCAGGACACTCTACAGCACGGACGCCAGCAATTACGAGATAGAGCCCGTCGGCGTGGTTATACCACGCACCGAAGAGGATGTCTCGAATGCCGTCGAGATCGCCGTAAAATCCGGTGTCGCGATACTCCCGAGGGGGGGAGGCACGAGCCTGGCAGGGCAGGCGGTGGGAGAGGCCCTGGTCATCGATTTTTCAAAGTACATGAACAACGTAATTGAAATAAATCCCGAAGCAAGAACGGCCCGGGTGCAGCCCGGTATTTACATAGAGCAATTGAACCACAGTTCGAAACCGTACGGCCTGATGTTCGGCCCGGACCCGTCCACGGTGAGAATAGCGACCGCGGGAGGCGTCGTCGGCAATAACGCCACGGGGGCGCATTCCATCCTCTACGGTATGGCGGGGGACAACGTCGCGGGGGCAAAAATCCTGACCGGTAAAAACGGTCTTACGGAACTTCGCGCCCTAAGCGAAAACGAGCTTCGTCCGCACATAAAATCGAACGGACCCGGAGGCGATCTGTTAAAAAAACTCGTCTCTCTCCGTGAGAAATATTCGGACGCGATAAAAAGGGACTTCCCGAAGCACTGGAGGAGGGCGTCCGGCTACAGCCTCAACTATTTCCTCGATTCCCCGTTTAATCCGGCGAAGCTGCTCGCGGGATCGGAGGGTACGCTCGGTATCGCCACTGAATTCACGCTCAATCTCGTGCCGAGGCCCGCATTCACCGGACTAGCCATACTTCAGTTCGGCAGCATCGTCTCCGCAATGGAAGCTGTACCTAAGATTTTAGAGCGGAACCCGTCTGCGATCGAGCTTATAGACTCGATGCTCATCAATCTGACAAGAGCGCACGCGGGTTATAGAAACATGCTCTCGTTCGTCGAGGGGGAACCGGAGGCCCTTCTCGTCGTTGAATTCTACGGAGAGAGCGAAGGAGAGGTAAAAAGTAAGACCGACACGCTTGCGTCATCTTTAAATGTAGGGTGCAAAATCAATTTCGCGCTCAGGCCGGAAGAGCAGTCAAACGTGTGGGGAGTGAGGAGGGCGGGGCTCGGGATCATGATGAGCAGGAGGGACGACCACAAGCCGATACCGTGCATAGAGGACGTCTCCGTGCCCGTCGGTACGCTCCCGGAATACGTGCGCGATGTGTCGGAGCTCATCAGACGGCTCGGGACGACGGCCGGATTTTACGGGCACGCGAGCGCGGGCTGCCTCCACATAAGGCCTCTCGTGAACCTGAAAACGGGAGAGGGCGTACATATAATGAAAGAGCTCATGGACGAGGCCTTCAAGCTCGCACTTAAATACGGGGGCGTGATGAGCGGGGAGCACGGGGACGGCCTCCAGAGGAGCTATCTAAACGAGAGGCTCTTCGGTAAGGAGCTTTACGGGGCGATGAGGGAGCTTAAAGCCGCGTTCGATCCCGGCGGCACATTCAATCCCGGAAAGGTCGTCGACCCTCTCAAGCCCGACGAGAACCTGAGATACGGGAAAAAATCGGGCTCGATTGAAATCAGGACGCACCTCGACTGGTCGTCCGATAACGGTTTTGCGGAAGGGGTCGGGATGTGTAACGGGCAGGGGGTGTGCAGGAAGCTCGGCGAGGGGATCATGTGCCCTTCGTATATGGCCACACGAGACGAGAGAGACACGACGAGGGCGCGCGCCAATGCGTTAAGAGCGGTGCTTTCGGGAAAAATTGATATAGAGACACTAGGCAGCGAGGAAATGCACGGCGTATTCGACCTCTGCATATCGTGCAAGGCGTGTAAAACGGAGTGCCCGTCAAAAGTCGATGCGGCGAAGATGAAGACTGAATTCCTCACCCATTATAATGCCGCGCACGGCGTGAGTATCCGCGACCGTTTTTTCTCGGACGTACACGGGATGAGCCGTATCGCCTCGCTAACACCGCGGTTATCGAATCTCATAATCGGAAGCCTCTTCACAATGGGGCTCCTGCCACGTCTCGGGATTCACCCTAAACGAAATCTCCCGCGGCTGTCCCGCGAAAGTTTCACGGACTGGTTCTACGGGAGGCGAGATAAAGCGCGAAATTCAAACAGGAAGGCGGTCTTTTTCCACGATACGTGGGTCTCGTTTTACCATCCCGGTGTGGGGAAGTCGGCTGTGGAGCTTCTCGAAGCGGCCGGGTTTGAAGTAATTCTCGTACGGGAGAGGGTCTGCTGCGGCAGGCCCATGCTGAGCAAGGGCTTGATCACGCCCGCGAGGGAGAGGGCGCAAAAGAACGTCGCGCTCCTCGCCCCTTTTGTGAGACAGGGGATTCCTGTAATCGGCACGGAGCCGAGCTGCATCCTCACGTTCAGGGACGAGTATCCCGACCTACTACCCGGGAGCGAAGACGCTAGGATACTCGCCGGGAACTCATTTCTGCTCGAGGAGTTTTTACATCGGGTGAATAGAGAAAGCGGGCTCAATATCAAATGGAAAGAGGACGCACCCGAAGTCCTTTATCACGGGCACTGCCACGAGAGAGCGCTTACGGGAATCGAGGCGACGATGGAGATGCTGACGCTCGCGGGCATTCAGGCGAAGGAGAGCGGCGCGGGCTGCTGCGGCATGGCGGGGAGCTTCGGATATGAGAGCGAGCACTATGAGGTCTCGAGGACGATCGGTGAAGACCGGTTATTCCCCGCCGTCAGGGGAGTTTCCGCACGGACAATTATCGCCGTCTCGGGCGTATCATGCAGGCATCAGATAGAGCACTTCACGGGAAGGGATGTAAAGCATATCGCTGAGGTGCTTGCAGGCCGGATCAATAAAGACGCGCGATGAACTCCTTGAGAAAATTCACGAGCTTCATAAAATCCGCAGGCGAACTTTCGGGCTGTCTCAGGCTTTGGTTTATCTCGAGCTGCATCGAAGGTATTCCCAGCCTCGTCGCGGAAAACCTGGTCACGGTCATCTGTCGCGCCGCTGGAAAGACGTCCGTCGAGCCGAGCGAGACGCCGTGTGAAGCTGCCGATTGTTCAAGCCCGGAGTAAAAATCGGGTCTTCCGTTGAGAAACTCTTTATTCCTCCCAATGCCCGGGAAAACGTCTCCCGGCCTTTCAGAACCCGTCCCGTGGAGGTCGATCAATAATTCTATGCCGAATTTTCGGGCTATCCCGTATATCTTTTCTTTAAACGGGGATTCGTCAGAGTGATTGGGGTCGACCGGCGACAATCTGTCCGTGTAAAGCGCATGACATCCGGTTACCGAATGCAGCAACACTGCAAGCGCGCCCGTATAGAATTCCTGCCTCTTCAGTTTACCCATGCGCACGTGTGCCGTCGCGTGGGGAGCAGTAACCAGTACGGGTATACTTCCCTTAATATAAAGGATACCGTCAGAGTCTTCATCCGCACGCTCTTTATATGTCTCTTTAATGTGAGCTTCGAACCTGAGCGCGAAATCGACGGGATCCGTAAAGGCGCGGGACGAGTAAGTCCTCCAGCTCCCGCTTAATATCCTGTTGTCGTCCGTTATGATGTCATTTAGCAGGGGGCCAGGCTCATAGCAAAAGAATTCAGCACCGGAATGTTTAATTTGGGACCTTCTGAAGAGTCCTGATTCGGTCCCCTCCACACCGTCGAGCTCCGCTATCTTTTGTGACGGGTCCTGCATGATGTAGAGCTCGCCCGTAACCGCCGAGCCTGCTTCACTGCCGAATAAAGCCGCCGGATAACCCCTCTTCGCATCGTACATTACTCCCGGGACTTCGAGCATCGACACCAGCTTGCAATCCCGCATGTAACAGCTCCTCTCCTCCCCCCTGAGAAGCGTTCCGTAAACGAATATCTTGTCGACGCGGCCTGACATTTTCAGATTTCAGAAAGGAATTCCTGTCCGGAATAAAGTATGAGTCCCCCGACCATGACCATTCTGACATTCCCGGCTGTCGATGAAATGACGGAGAGGTAAGGGTCGCCGGATTCAACCCCGGTGTTGAGAAAAACGAGGTCGGCTTCTTTGCCGGGCTCTATGCTGCCGGTTTTATTCTCGAGATATAGAGACTTCGCTCCTCCGAGAGTCGCCGCATACACGGTCTTATAAGCAGCTTTAGCTCCCGCTGCCCGGGATATCAGGAGATGGAAAAACCTCATCTCCTCGAAAAAATCGAGGTTGTAATTGCTCGAAAGACCGTCGGTACCGAGGCCCAGTCTTTCGAAATCCAAATACTGATTAATATGCGGCGCACCGACCTGAAGGAACAGGTTGCTCCTCGGACAAAGAACTATCGCCGCGTCCAGGCTGCGCAATTCTTCCGCCTCTTCTTCGGAGACCTGCACCATATGCACGAGAGTAATCCTCGTACCGTCGAGGAGCCCGGTATTTTTCAGATACGAAACGGGTGTATCGGCCAGGGGCTTTTTAAACGGGCTTTTTTTTATAAGCGGGAATATCTTTTTTTCTATAAAGTTTTCTTCGCCTCGCAAGAACTTAACCTCGTCAGCGCTCTCCCCGAGGTGAATACCCAGGGGAATGCCGTTCTTCCTGTGGGACCTGAGCGCTTTTTTAAGCAGCCCGGGGCGGCATGAATAGGGCGAATGGGGGAAAAGTCTTTCCTGAAAAAGCGGACTCTCTTCCAAAGACGAGAAATCGGTTCCGTCTTCGTTGCTGTCGAGAATTTCTCTGAATAGCACGGTCCTCAGACCGGAGTCTTTTAGGAGCGGCTTATCGATACCGTTGTATGAGGATATCTCTCCAACAGTCGTCACACCCGAGCCTATGAGCGTTTCTATCCCCTCTTCAACAGATTCTATAATCTCGCCGTTCGTAACGCCCAACCTCTTCTCTTTTACGATCTGCTCGAGCCAGCCCGTAAAACCCTTGAAGCTGCGGAGCCTCTTTTTTATCCACCCGAGCTCAAGATGCGTATGGGCGTTGACGAAGCCCGGGAGAAGTATCCCCTTTCCGAGATCTATCTCGTTTGTGCTCCCGTACCGCTTTCTGAGGACGGCGGATTTTCCGATCTCTCTGATCTTTCCGTCCGCGATCAATACGGAGGCGTTTTTTAAAGGCTTTGAGGAAACGGGAAGGACCGTCCCGGCGGAAATTAAAAGTTTTCTCATCTTCGGATTAGGACTAACAGAATCAGGTTTTCAGGCGTGCGAATTTCCTCAATGCGGAGACTCGAATTATCACTATGCTCCGAGAGATTTTATACGTTCGAGTAAATCGTCGCTCAATGTGCCGTAAGCGACTTCTTCCACGGCTCCCCTCATTTTGATGGACCAGTCCTCTCTTATTTCGATATCGAGCTCGCCGCCGGGCATCGATACGGTTACGCTCCTTCCGGTAAAGCCGTTTTTCACGCACGCAGCCGCGACGGCGCAGGAGCTGCTCCCCGACGCGAGCGTGTATCCCGCCCCCCGCTCCCATATCATTATTTCCACCCTGTCGTTCGAAACGACTCTGGCGAACTGAACGTTTATGCGGTTGGGGAAAAGCTCGCTCGTCTCTATCAATGGGCCGAGCAGCCTCGTGTACCCTTCGTCGAGCTCCTCCGTAAAAACAACGCAGTGAGGATTCCCCACCGAGACGGCGGTGATTTTCAACACCTCGCCGTCGAACCTCACTTCTTCGTTAACGACCTCCCTCTCGTCCCCGCGCACGGGTATCGACCCGCTTGCGAAGCTCGCAGTCCCCATCTCCACGGTGACGAACGGGACCCTGCCGTTCTTGACTTCCAATTCGGCCGTGACTATACCGCCCGGCGTATCGACTTTAAAATCCTTTTTATCCGTGTGCCCGTGCTCGTAGAGATACTTGGCGAAAATCCTGAGGCCGTTGCCGCTCTTCTCGGCCTCGCTGCCGTCGGGATTTAGTATCCTGAGACCGAAATCGGCCTTGTCCGACGGCAGAAGAAGCAATATCCCGTCGGAGCCTATACCGTAGTTCCTATTGCAGAGAAGCCTTATAACCTCGGGCGTGAGCTCAAATGAGATACGGGAGCGGTCGAGCACGAAATAATCGTTCCCGAGCCCGTGCGATTTTACGAATTCATTCATATATCAAACCCTCGATAAACTCAACAATCAATCAGCGATCTTATATCTGACCCCGCTCCGACGGACCGGCCCGCTTTAATTCCCAAACGAATATTATATAAGGACGGGGATGAAACTATTCCATTATAACCCTTCCGTTGTGCCCGTTCATTCTGAGCCTGGACGCGGTCTCCTCGGCGTCATCCTTATCCGTGTACCGCCCGACCCTCACCCGCCAGTAATTATCGCCGCTCACATCGATCGACTCCACCCTCACGTCCTCATACTCGATATCGAGCTCCCTTTTAAGTGTCAGCGCATTGCCTTTGTCGGCAAAAGAGCCTACCTGCACCGTATAAAGCGCATCGAAATAACTGCCGCCCCTCGTGGAAGGAGTGGTAATGACCTCTACCTTGACCTCGACAGTGCCTTTCTGGAGCATGCCGACCGACTGTGCGGCGGCATATGAGAGATCGATGATGCGGCCCCTTACGAACGGGCCCCTGTCGGTAATCTTTACTATCACGTCCCTGCCGTTCTCGAGATTGGTCACCCTCACGACTGTGCCCATCGGCAGACTCTTATGAGCCGCGGTATATGCGTATTTGCTGAAGCGCTCCCCGTTTGCCGCATGTTTGTTATGCTCCTCTATTCCGTACCAGGAGGCCTTGCCCACCTGGGTAGACCCCTCCTCTATATAACCGCCCGAAGGCAGCCCCTTCTGCGGTATACGTGTGGACTCGACACTCTTTTTTGCGCATGAAAAAACTACCGGGAGAATTAACAATAATAGAACTAATCTATTATTCATGCTCTCGAAAATTGATAGCAAGTGATAATAGAGGATAAACTATAATAAGGATTCCCGCTACGAAGCAGAGCCGGGATTTTCATCTTCAGGCAGGGAGATAACCTCAACGCTGACTCTCACGGTACCCATGTTCAGGATACCCAGCGATACCGCCGCCGCCCGGGAAAGGTCTATTATACGGCTCTTAACGAACGGTCCCCTGTCATTTACCCTCACTATTACCTCTTTGCCGTTTCTTAAATTCTTAACCCTTACCAATGTTCCGAAGGGCAGCTGCCTGTGAGCACCCGTAAAACCGTGCATGTCATAGCATTCGCCGCTCGCCGTTTTCCTGCCGTTGAGGGAATTGCCGTACCATGATGCATTCCCATACTGGCGAACTTCCTGCGAGGATACACCGGGCACAGCAAATACTAAAAGCAATAAAATCGAAATTAAGCCGGTTTTCTTATTCATGACCCTTAAATTCAGATTTTACTATTTTCGCTTAATTTTCTTGAGATTGTCAAGGATTCGAATAAAATACTTGAAAATGAAAAAGGGACGCAAATGCAACTTACACCAGAAGAGTTCTCATTAATAAGACGTCTCCCGCCCTACGTTTTCAGCATCGTCAACGAGCTGAAATCGAAAGCGAGGGCCAGGGGGGACGACATAATCGACCTCGGGATGGGGAATCCCGATCAGCCTACTCCCGATCACATCGTAAAAAAACTGATCGAGGCGGCGAAGGACCCGAGGGCCCACAGATATTCCGCATCGGCGGGCATACCGAAGCTGAGAAGGGCGATCGCCGGGTGGTATAAAAAGAAATACGACGTGGAGCTGGACCCGGATACCGAAGTGGTGGCTACGATCGGATCGAAAGAAGGGATATGCCACCTCATGCTCTCTATCCTGTCTCCGGGCGATACGGTCATAGTGCCGAACCCCTCATATCCGATCCACATATATTCAGTCATTATTTCGAGAGGGGACGTACACAGCGTTCCGTTTACGAGAGACTCGAACATTCTCGAAGGCATCGAGAAGGCGGTCAAGGAAACATGGCCGAAGCCCAAGGTGTTGATGATCTCGTTCCCGAACAACCCCACCGCGACTGTAGTGGACATCGGATTCTTCAAGGACGTTTATGAGCTCGCAAGGGAAGCGGGATTGATCGTCGTGCACGACCTCGCATACGCCGAGCTGTGCTTCGACGGATATAAGGCACCGAGCTTTCTCCAAGTACCCGGCGCTCAGGAAATAGGCGTTGAATTTTATTCGCTTTCAAAAACCTACAATATGCCGGGATGGCGCGTGGGCTTCATGGTGGGTAACGCTAGGATAGTATCGGCGCTTAAACGAATAAAGAGCTATATGGATTACGGAATCTTCACCCCCATACAGGTCGCTTCGATCGCGGCGCTCACCGGGCCCCAGGACTGTGTCGAGGAAGTGAGGAAACTGTATAAATCCAGAAGGGACAAGCTCGTCGAGGGACTCGCCAAGGCAGGATGGAACATACCGAAACCCAAAGGGACGATGTTCGTCTGGGGGGAGATACCCGAGGAATTCAAGAGCATGGGATCGCTCGAATTCTCGAAGCTGCTGATCGAGAAAGCCAAGGTCGCAGTCTCACCGGGCGTCGGCTTCGGGAATTACGGCGAAGGATATTTGAGGTTTGCGCTCGTGGAAAACGAAAAAAGGATCATGCAGGCCGTAAGGGGCATAAGGAAATTCCTGCATAGTTATTGACCCGATGTAATTATTCCCACGGTTAACCTCGTTCGGGAAGAGGGATCAACAACACGATCAGTAGTCGAAATTGAAGAATACGTCCGCACCGGCTTCTTCCCCTAACTCGCTTTCCAGTGTGAGGAAATCGAACACCCTGTACTGGATAACAGCCCTGTTGGCCGTAACGGTCGATGAGGGGAGCCCCGGACTGAAGAAATAGCGCTCATAGAAATACCGCTCGAAGGACAGCCGTTCATAGCCGACGTAGAGGTTTTCAGTGAGGTATTTCCCTATCTCCACGTGTGTATCCCTGAACCCGGTCTGACCCCCTTTGATAGTCATAACGTCGATCGCGAACTCTTCGCCGAGCGCCTCTCTCAGCTCGCCGACCGCCATAGTCCCCAGCACCTCGCCCGCCTTCTCCTGAAATTGCACCCTTTGATCGGTGCCGAGCTTGTCCGAGGACGTGCCGAACACAAGATAAGAGACAATCTCGTTTTCATCGAGCGGGGGGTCGCTCGAAAGCTGTATCTTGGGCTTTTCAGCCGTACCCGTAACGTTAATGAATATTTCCACACTCGAGACCTGGTACGTCGCGCGCAAGTCGAGGAACGGGTCTGTAATCTTCTTTCCGCTGAAGCTCACGGTACCGTTCTCTATCTTAAAAAGCCTCCCCATAAACTGGTAGTCTCCCCTTATGACATCTATATTCCCGGTTATGACATAAGGCTCGTTGTAATTCTTATTGATACCGAGCTTGCCCTCGACCTCTATATTTGCTCCGCCCCCTTTTACCCATGAGTCCTTCGGGATAGTAAGGCTGAGATCAAGACCGATGTATTCCTCGACGTAATCTTCTCTTTTCTCCCCCTTGAATATGAACTCCTCCTGCTCGGAATCCTTCTCATCCAAGAACTTTATATTCTCGATCTCTTTAAGGGGCTTGGCGGGAACCATAACCTCGAGCTTGTTGGCGGTGATATTCCCCTTGATGAATGTGTTCAGGAACTTTCCCTGAACTTCAATATCGCCGTCGAGGTTTGCAGTAACATCGGCGGGATACGTTTTCATAAGCATATTGGTCATTTTCCCCTTTCCCGTATAGGAAAGATCGCGGAAATCTATCCTGCCTTCGAATACCCCTTCGCCCTCGCCCGTTTTTATCGTGGCGGGGCGGAGTGTGCCGAACTTTCCGTTCATATCCATGACAGCATCTTCTATCTGGATCTTGTTTCTCATGGTCACCACCTTCATGGTCATGTCCCTGAGCTCGAGACTGCCCGACACGTTCGGGTCTTTCCCGGTTCCCTCCGCGACCATATCTATCAGCAGCTTCCCGTTCAGCTCCTGAATTTCATCGTTGAACGCGGTTATGGGGCTGATATCTATGCCGCTCGATTTTATAGTCGCTTTATAGACAGCCTGCCGGATGCTCTTATCCATATTCTCCGGATCGAAGTCGATTTTTGCGTCGCCGACGGCGGAAAGGACCTCTTCCTTATTGTCCGTAATCTTAAGATTGAGACCGAGCTTGTTGCCCGAGAAGAGGAGCGAGAGCGTGAGATCGTCGCTTTTGAATTTCATATACTCCAGATCCTTAACCGTTATATTGGCCCTTAGATCGGGATGTTTGAGTGAAGACCCGACATTTATTTCCCCCGACATCCGGCCCTTTACCGGAAACTCCACGTCGAGCAGCTCGGACGCATCCAGGAGGCTCAATTTTTCGAGCCTGATCGATCCGTCGATGCTCTCATCGAAACCGAAAGAGAGATCGCCGACTACGAAATTGTCCTTGTGATATAGGTTAAAGGAGCTCACCTTCACTCTGTCCTTAAGCAACGATATAAAGACAGGCCTCCGGTTTTGCAGGACCGCGTTTTTAAAATTCAGCACGACCTTCTCCAATTCGAGCTTTGTTTCTTCCCTGCCCAGGTCACTGAGCTTGTAATCGACGGAATATTTCCTCTTCGATGTCTCCTGGATATCCAAAGAGCCGTCGATTTCGCTGCCCCTGCTCCCGGCCTTAAAACCGGCCATCTGGATTTCTCTGCCCCCGATCTCTATGCCCTTTATTTCACCGCCGGCACTGAGCCTGGGGTCATCGGGGTCGAGAAAACCGTCCGCCTTCAATTCGAATTTTTTCGCCCTAAGACCCTTCTCTTCATAAACGAAATCCGAACCTTTGGCGTTGACGACGACCCTCGGACTCTTTAAATCTCCGTTCAGATAACCGTTAAGGCCGAGGCTCCCTCCGAAATGATAATCGGGCGCGAGCTTCGAGACGACCTTAAGGTCTTTGATATCGACGTCATATTTAATACCGCTTCCGCCGGTCTTGCCGAGCTCCCCGGAGGCATTAACGCTGAAAGGCTCCGATTCGAGAATGAGAGACCTTATGCCGAGGGAGGCTCCGTTATAAGAAGCGTCCACAAGCCCGCGCTTGATCTGAATACCGAAAATTTTCGAAGCCCCTACCTCGCCGCGCACTGCCGTGTCGATATTTTGCGGAGAATCTCCGGAGATATTCAAAGACCCTTTCGCCTTGAGCGTGGAATTGAATTCGCTCGCGTACTTCTGGTCGGTTAATAAAGCTCCGAAATTCGTCTTCATGAAGCTCGCATCCAGATCGTAATCGATTTTCGAGGCGCTTATAGAGAGAGGGCCCTTTAATTTAATCTCTCCCGACCCTCCTCCCGTGAAAACCAGCTCGCTTATATCGAGCCCGGCCGTTAATTCCTGAGTCCTGCTCCATCCCAGCGCCAGTTTTAATCTGGAATTTATAACCGCATCTATATTCCTGTTTATGCCTTCGTTAAGCGCGCCGTTACTTTTCTCGATTAAATCAAGGAGACGAGGGACTTTGAGAGACCGGAGGTCCAACTGGAGGTCGAGCACATTTTTTTTATCATGCCGGCCCTTCATTTCCAGAAGATCGAGCGTGCCGTCAAACGCGGCGTCCCCGAAATCGGCGCTCAGCTTGCCCTTGTTGAGAACCACGTGCGTGTTTTCGACACTTACAGATTCGATCCCGCCCGAGAGACTCTTGTCCATGAGCGATGAATCGGCGAGCTTCAGCTTCCCGGAGGCGTGCAGATCCTTCCAGAGGACGGAATTCCCCTGCGCGTCTACCTCCAGATTTAGAATTCCTATGTCCGGGAAATTAATGTTGCTGATGAAAGCGTTTAATGTGAAGCGCGGATTCATCATATTGGTTATAGTCCCCGTCCCGGTAACCGCGGCGCCCAAATAATTAAAGACCACGTGCTTTACGTCGAGCTTGTCGGGCATTTCCTTATTCGAATAAACGGCCTTCCCCGTTATGTTATCGAAATGCAATTTTTCAAAGTCCATGCTTTGGTAGGCCGCCGTCAAATGAGCGTCTCTGACGTCGAGCTCGGCTCTGTCGGCTATATTGAACATATTGAGTGAAAAATCCGCATCGGTTAATTCGAAGACGGAGCTCTCCCCCCTGGCTTCGTCTTTGATCGTCATTTTCGCATCACGGACAGCAGCGTTTTGTATAAAGATATTCCAGTCGGGGTTCGGCCTTCTTTCCTTAATCATTAATTTTTGAAGCCGTTGAAAATTCCAGGAATCATCCTTGTAATGGACGAGGTTGACCCGAAGGCCCGTCACTTTGACTTCGTGAAGCGGGACCACCTTGCTGAAAAGCATCGACCCGTCGAGTATCAGGGGGAGGGAGTAATCGATATATATCTCGTCGCAGTCGAGGAACTTCTCGTTCCCGATCGCGAAAGAGACATTTTTGAGGGTGATGCCCTTAAGGAAGTTGCCTTCGATGCTGCCGATCGTGAAATTCTGCGCGGTCAGCGTGCTCACGATGGCGTTGGTCGTGATTTTGACGAACTGCCTGAAATAATGAGTCTGAATTATAAGAATTATTACCGCTGATAATAAAAATAGTAACAGAAGGAATATAACAATAGGCTTAAGGACTTTCGAACGCATAGTCTCGTCTGTGAATTATAACATAAGCCCCCATCATCGGGATATGAATTATTGGTACAAGCTCCCGCCTTTATGACGCGAATAAACGGCCTCACTGTCTCAATACGCCTTATGCGGCTGTAATTCTTCCATAATCCCGGCATTACTTGCTAAGGTAACTCCGGTCAGATAATATTTTCTCGACTCTCGCTTAACCGAATTTCCTATGCCAAAACTCACGATAGACGGAATCGAGGTAGAGGTCGAAGACGGACTCAATCTGATTCAGGCGGCATCCCGCGTCGGGATCGAAGTCCCGCATTTTTGCTACCATCCCGCCCTGAGCGTCGTGGCCCAGTGCCGGCAGTGTCTCGTTGAGGTCGAAGGAGTCCCCAAGGTCATGCCAGCCTGCAACACTTACGTCAGAGATGGCCTGATAGTCAAAACAAATACTGAAAAAGCGATAAAAGCAAGAAAGGCGACAGTAGAATTCACGCTCATCAACCATCCGCTCGACTGCCCCATATGCGATAAGGGCGGAGAGTGCCCGCTGCAGCTCACCACGGTCAAACACGGGCCGGGGCACAGCAGATTCGAAGGGCCCGAAGAGAAGAAGGTCAGAAGGAAATATTACCTCAGCGACAGGATACTCTACGATCCCAACCGCTGCATCATGTGCACGAGGTGCGTCAGGTTTACGGACGAAGTTACGAAAACGGGGGAGCTCGGCTTCGACGGGAGAGGGTTCAGAAAAAAGATCGTGGTATTCCCGGGGAAGAACCTCGATAACGAGCTATCAGGAAACGTTACGGACCTCTGTCCCGTAGGGGCGCTCCTCAACAAGGACACCCTGCACGAGGAGCGGGTCTGGTACTGGAAATTCACCGACACCGTTTGCCCACTCTGCAGTAACGGATGCAACATAACAGTTGGAGCCGACCCGAGGAAGGGGGAAGTATCGAGGGTAAGGCCCAGAATGAACATGGACGTGAACGAATACTGGATTTGCGATAGGGGAAGGTACGATTTCAGGAAGATTCAGGAAGGCGCGGCGCGGCTCAAAGACCCTATTATCAGAAAAGGAGAGGGTTTTGAGATTTCGGACTGGGTCGATGCGGCAGCCCTCGCATCGTCAGGGCTTATGAGGGCGCGGGAGACGTCGCCGGAATCGATAGCGATAGCGGGATCGCCGACACTAACCAACGAGGAGCTGTATCTGCTTAAAAAAATCGGCGCGGTCCTTAAAACGGACAGGATAGTCTCGAACACGGGCGACCCGAGCGCTCAGAAATTATTCGGCCTTATAAGCTCGGACCCCTATCCCAACAGCGCGGGCGTGAAGGACATGGGCTTTGCATCGGGTCCGGACAAAATAGAAGGGCTGATACAATCGTTAATGAGCGGCGCCGTCAAAGTATTATACGTTGCCGGGGAAGACCTCTTTAAATTCGCGCCGCCCTCCGAGCACTCAAGGTTAAAAGAGGCGCTCGCGGGACTCTCGCTGCTCATAGTGCAGGACTACAAGCTCACCGAGACCGTGAGACTGGCACACGTAATACTGCCGGGCGCAAGCCCTTATGAGAAGGAAGGCACGTACACGAACGACCGCGGCAGGGTCCAGAGGGTAAGACGGGCGATAGCCCCGCCGGGGACCGCAAAACCCGACTGCGAGATACTCGCGCTCATCGGCAACACTCTTGAGGCCGATAGCTTCAGGTCCGGTGAACCTTCCGAGATAATGCTGGAAATAGCCGAAAGACTCCCTGCGTACAAAGGAATGAATTACGACAATCTGGGCATGCTGGGCACAGACAGGCTCCAATAAATTACGAATAGAGACGGATAATGATTTGGGTTGAAACAGGGATTACACTCGTAAAAATAGCGCTGTTGTTATTCGTAGTGCTCACGCTCGTCGCGTACCTTACTCTCGCCGAAAGGAGGGTGAGCGCGTTCATACAGGACAGACTGGGACCTAACCGTGTGGGGCCGTTCGGGCTCCTCCAGCCTCTCGCAGACGGCGTAAAGTTCATATTCAAGGAAGATATAATACCGGCGCAGGCCAACAAGCCGTTTTTTATCATAGCGCCAGCGTTCGCCCTCATCACCTCGCTCATAGCGCTGGCTGTAGTCCCGATAGGCAAGGGTTTTCATACGACGATCTTCGGACTCTTGAGTGAGCCCATATTCGTCAAGCTCCAGATAGCAGACCTTAACGTCGGTATCCTTTACGTTCTCGCGATAGGATCGTTGAGCGTTTACGGAGTGGTGCTCGGAGGGTGGGCGTCCAACAGCAAGTACTCTTTCCTCGGGGGGCTCAGGGGCGCAGCGCAGATGATAAGCTACGAGCTCGCGATGGGGATATCCATATTGGGCGTCATTGCGTGGTCGGGATCGTTGAGGCTCGAAGACATAATCGAGGCCCAGTCCAGGTGCTGGTTTGCAATCCCCCAGATACTCGGCTGCATAGTATTCCTCATTGCGGCGTTTGCAGAGACGAACCGTCTCCCGTTCGACATGCCGGAAGCGGAGCCGGAGATCGTGGCGGGTTATCACACAGAGTACAGCAGCATGAAATTCGCAATGTTCTTCATGGCCGAGTACACGCACATGATCGTGGTCTCGTGCCTGGTCGTAGCGCTATTCTTCGGCGGATGGTATCCGCTCCCCTTCGGCGGATGGTTCGGAATCGACATCGACAAATACTGGTACCTGCCTCCAATCGTATTCATGGGAAAGGTGCTGGCCTTCCTGTTTTTCTTTATATGGGTGAGGTTTACGCTCCCGAGGTTCAGGTACGACCAGGTGATGAACCTCGGCTGGAAGGTGCTTTTCCCGATAGCCATCGCGAACCTGATAATCATAAGCATCGCGATCCTCGTCCTTCAGAACTACGGCTATCTCAAGGCTTAAATGAGCCTGATTTCCCTTAGTGAGAAAATTATTTATTTCCGACTAATTTGATTTCGTCGTCCCGGTTGGGGACCATGCAGAGGAATTCGAAATTCTCGTCGCCCACGACTTCGTACCAATGGGGTATTCCTGCGGGTATGAACAGCACGTCCTCGGCTTTCACGTCGTAGACTTCATCGCCTATGCCTACCTTTGCGCGGCCGCGCAGCACGTACTGCTCGTGCTCTACGGTATTGGTGTGCGCGGGGATGCCTCCACCGGGCTCCATTATGAAGCGCCTCATCGCGAAATGCGGGCCTTCCTCAGGCCCTATCAGCACCTGACGGTACGTGGAGCTCCCGGCGGATACCTTCTCGACAGGGACTTTATTTATATTTTTTACAGACTGGGGCATTTTAGTTGTTCAATCGCGGTTAATTTAAAAGGTCATACGTCGAGGTTGACTACGTTAAGCGCGTTAGTTTCGATGAACTCCTTCCTCGGCTCGACCTCGTCGCCCATGAGTATCGTGAATATCACGTCCGACTCCACCACATCTTCTATCATTACTTTCTTGAGGACGCGCGTCTCCGGGTTCATAGTCGTCTCCCAGAGCTGCTCCGGGTTCATCTCGCCGAGACCTTTATACCTCTGGATCGTCATACCCTTTTTCCCGCGTGAAAGAATGTGCTCGGTCACGGCCGGAAGACTCGGAATCTCTACGGCGGTCTCGTCGTCGAGAATACTGTAGGGAGGCTCGCCGACCGCCTTTATGGAATCGCGGAGCATTTCTTATTTCGTGAAACTCGGGTGAATTGAGGAAGTCGAAATCGATCAGCGTGGTCCTCTGCCTGCCGCTTTCCTTGAAGCTGTAGGAAATCTTGGACGAACCGTGCTCGGGGTCGTCGAGGAGCTGCCAGTCGAGCCCGATAATTTCAGGGTGCCTGTTCTCTATCCACTCCTTGATCGCCAGGAGATGAGCGTCGAGCTCCTCCGACTTATCCGGCTTGAGGTTGCCCTTCCTGAACCCTTCCCTGCTTGCGAACGCGTCCACTATCCTCATGTCCCTGCCCCATTTCCCTATCCTCTCAAGCGCTTTGCCGTAGGAAATCGATTTCTTTATTATGTCGAAGAGCCTCGCCCCCTTTATCTCCTTCGTTCCGTTACCGTCCGGCGATACATTCAAGGCTATCCCGTCCGTTCCGTGATGCAGGAAATAATCCTCGTACTCGTGGTCGTCTTTCAGATATTTCTCTTCCTTCCCGCGCTTCACCCTGTAGAGAGGCGGCTGGGCAACGTAGAGATGGCCCTTATCTATTATTTCTGCGAACTGCCTGAAAAAGAATGTGAGGAGAAGTGTCCTTATATGCGAGCCGTCTACGTCGGCATCGGTCATAAGTATGATCTTATGGTATCTGAGCTTGGCGACGTCGAAATCGTCGCTCCCTATGCCCGTCCCGAGGACAGTGATGAGTGTCCTTATCTCCTCGTTGCCGAGCATCTTGTCGAACCTCGCCTTCTCGACGTTGAGAATCTTTCCGCGAAGCGGCAGGACAGCCTGATTGTACCTCGCCCTCGCCTGCTTGGCGGAGCCGCCCGCGGACTCGCCCTCGACTATGAAAAGCTCGCATATCTCGGGGTCGCGCTCCTGGCAGTCGGCGAGCTTTCCGGGAAGAGAGCCCGACTCGAGCGCGCTCTTTCTCCTCGTCAGCTCCCTCGCCTTCCTCGCGGCCTCCCTCGCCCGTGCGGCATCGACGGTTTTTTCAATTATCTTTCTCGCGACTGAAGGGTTTTCCTCGAAAAATGTCCCGAGCTTGTCGTTGAGCAGCGTCTCCACAATGCCCTTTACGTCCGTATTGCCGAGCTTGGTCTTGGTCTGTCCCTCGAACTTGGGGTCGGGCAGCTTGACGCTTATTACGCCCGTAAGCCCTTCTCTCGTGTCGTCGCCGCTGAGAGTGACTTTGGCATTTTTCAGCAGGCCTTTATCTTCCGCGTATTTGTTAACGGTCCTCGTAAGCGCGCCCCTGAAGCCGGTGAGGTGCGTGCCGCCCTCGATGTTGTTGATGTTATTCGCGTAACAGAAAACCGTCTCGGTGTAGCCGTCGTTATATTGAAGAGCCACCTCGACGATTATATCGTCCTTTTCCCCGGATACGTAGATGGGGTCCGGGTGGAGCGGCTTTTTGTTCTTATTGAGCTCTTCGACGAACGCGACGATACCGCCCTTATAATAGAATTCCTGACTCTTTCCAGTCCTCTCGTCAGCGAGGTTGATGACGAGACCCCTGTTGAGGAACGCAAGCTCCCTTATCCTGTGGGCGAGCGTATCGTAGCTGAACTCGTAAATCTCGAAGATCTGGGGATCGGGCTTGAACCTTATCTTCGTGCCCCTCCTGTCGGTCTTTCCCGTCTCCTTGAGCTCGGAAACAGCGTTGCCGCGCTCGTATTTCTGGAACCAGACCTTACCGTCCCTCCTGATTTCGAGGTTCAGGTACTCGGAAAGGGCGTTGACGACGGTGACGCCGACTCCGTGAAGACCGCCCGACACCTGATAGACCTTCCCTTCGAATTTTCCGCCGGCGTGGAGCATGGTCATGACCACCTCCGCTGCGGACTTGCCGGTCTCCTTGTGTATATCGACGGGTATGCCGCGGCCGTTATCCTCTATAGTGACGCTTTCGTCCACATGGATCGTCACATTTATCCTGTCGCAGTAGCCGGCCAGGGCTTCGTCCACGCTGTTATCCAGGACCTCGAACACGAGGTGGTGGAAACCCCTCGTGCTTGTGTCTCCGATATACATATCGGGACGCTTCCTCACGGCCTCGAGGCCGGGAAGAACCTTTATTTTTTCCGCTGTATATGAACTGTCTACCTTGTTTTGAGGCTGCTTATCCAAGTCTGATTTTACTTCCAAAACACACTACCTCCGAACTTACATAAAGGGGGGAAATTATTAAGTTATAAGTATACCATGAAGGACGAAAAAGGGAAATAAAATCAAGGGGTTTTAATACATTTATAGAAGTAATTTCTAAACCGGAAGGCCCTCCGGGAACAATACTATTTTTTCCAGTCAGGACGGGGTATTCCGGCAGGCAGAATCACACTTTAGGGGGAGTGATCCCGATCTGCTTCTGGTATTTGCCCTTCTTGTCGGCGTATGAGACCTCGCACATCTCGTCGGCTTCGAAGAATATGACCTGAGCTATGCCCTCGTTGGCGTATATTTTCGCCGGAAGCGGGGTGGTATTCGATATTTCGAGCGTGACGAATCCCTCCCATTCGGGCTCGAACGGGGTGACGTTTACTATAATGCCGCACCGGGCGTAAGTGGACTTTCCGACACAGAGCGTAATCGTGCTCCGGGGTATCCTGAAATACTCGACCGTCCGGGCAAGGGCGAAGGAATTGGGGGGGATCATGCAGACTTCGGATCTAATTTCGACGAATGATTTTTCATCGAACGCCTTGGGATCGACTACCGAGTTATACACGTTCGTGAATACCTTGAACTCGTCGCTCACCCTGATGTCGTATCCGTAAGCCGAGAGGCCGTATGATATCGCGCCCTCTCTAACCTGCCCGTCGACGAAGGGGTCTATCATTTTATGCTCTTTGGCCATTTTCCTGATCCAGTGGTCGGGTTTTACTCCCATTTTCCTTACTCCTCGAGATGTGGATTATGCACTGCAGAGGGAAAGCATACTACCACAGACGGAGATTTTACTCAATCGGGGGGGAGAGGAAGGGGATGTGGGAGAAAGGATGAGAGATAAGGGATTAAAGAAACTAAGAAAAAATCCACCCTCACCCTCCTTTACAAAAGGAGGGAATTCAAGGAAAAAGATGAGATTCCGAAACAAGATCGGGATGACTCCGGTTGATAAATGAAAGGTAACACCCCCATCCTTTCCTTCCCCCTTTTTATGGGGAAGGAAATAAAAAAGCTCAGCACGAACGGGATTTCTTGAATAGATGAGTGAAAGGTGACACCCCCATCCTACCCTTCCCCCTTCCAGGGGGAAGGAAATAAAAAAGGCAAAGAGGGGATGAAAAGAAAAGACTAAAATAGATTTCTCGGCTGCGCCTCGAAATGACAGATTCAAAGAAGCTGAAAATACGATCAGGTGAATTGTTTTAGAAAACGGATATCGTTCTCGAAGAAGAGCCTTATGTCGTTTATGCCGAATTTGAGCATCGTTATCCTTTCGATCCCCATGCCGAACGCGAAGCCCGAGTATTTATCCGGGTCGTAGCCGACGCTCCTGAAGACCTCGGGATCGACCATGCCGCAGCCGAGGATTTCGAGCCAGCCCGAGTTCTTGCACACCCTGCAGCCTTTACCGCCGCAAATCAAGCACGCCATGTCCACCTCGGCGCTCGGCTCGGTGAACGGGAAGAAGCTCGGCCTGAACCTCACTCCCACACCTTCTCCGAAAACAAGCCTGACGAATTCGGTCAGCACCCCCTTCAAATCACCGAAAGTGACGCCCTCGTCGACGAGGAGCCCTTCTATCTGGTGGAACATGGGGGTATGAGAAATATCGCTATCGCACCTGTACACCTTTCCCGGAGCGATAATCTTCACGGGGGGCTTCCGCTTCTCCATGACGCGAATCTGAACGGGGGAGGTGTGAGTTCTCAAAACTATTTCATCCGATACGTAAAACGTGTCCTGCATATCCCTCGCAGGGTGGTTCTTGGGGATATTCAGCGCTTCGAAGTTATAGTAGTCCGTTTCGACTTCCGGACCTTCGGCGACCTCGAAACCCATCCTTTCGAAGATAGTTATTATATCCTCCATTACCTGGGTTATGGGGTGCCTCGCGCCGATGGGCATACCCCTGCCGGGCAGCGTAACGTCTATCTTCTCCTCATGAAGGGAGCGCCGCTTCTTCTCCTCCCTAAGGTCATGAAGCCTGCCGTCGATGAGCCCCTCGACGAAGGTCTTTGTCTCGTTGATGAGCTTACCCATCTGAGGGCGGTCGGCGTCGGGTACGTCCTTCATGCCCTTTAATAACTCCGTTATGACGCCCTTCCTTCCGACAAACTTCGCCTTAAGGTTCTGAAGCGCGATCTCGTCGCTTACGGAGCCGAGCTCCGCCTCCGCCTGCTTTTTGACCTCTTCGAGCTTATCTATCATTACGTCACTCCGACACTGCCCGCGAAATTAGCAGAATAATCTACCATAACGAGAATTTACATCTACTCCGAAAGACTAATTATACATAAGTCAGCAAAGGGATTTTCAAGCCCGAAATCGGAGAATCCGCCCGTATGACCAGCTTTCGCAAAAACGATTTTAATTTTTGAGGACAGCCGTGAGAGTTACGGCAATCATCGCGACACCTATTGCGCCCTTTGAAATCGTGCCCGCAACCCTGCCTATGAATGCCCCCCAGCCCGATTTTATAGCCTCGTCCATCTTCTTACCCTGAGTGAGCTCAATCGCTATCGCACCCGCAAAAGCGCCCGCGAAAGCGCCTATAACAGCCCCTATGCCGAAAAAGAAGGGAGCGCCCAATATCCCCCCTATGATTCCGAATACTATCGAGCCGACTATGGCCCTGTTGCTGGACCTGTATTTTTTAGCTCCCAGGATACCCAAAAGGAACTCTATCAACTCCCCTACCAGAGCAAGGACGATCAATATAATGATTATTTTGAGAGTGATCTCGCTAAAACCGCCGTACCAGCCGTAGAGCAGAGAGCCTCCGAGTATGATGAAATTCCCGGGGAGACCGAATATCAATGAAATAAGACCCGCGAGAGAGACGATAAGATAGAGCGCCATCATTATATAATCCGTCATATTAATACAAATACCTCAAAAACCGGTTTATCCAACTGAATATCTATTCGTTTTTAATCAAGAGGCAAAAATGTGCCGGAGGGAGGCGTTTTAACGTTTATCACTTCTGAGAGGATGTTATCGCCCGCTTGTGGCCGTAGAAAAAATAAATCACGAACCCGATCGCCATCCAGATAAAGAGCCTGAGCCACGTATCCAGAGGAAGGGCAGCCATCTGGAGGAAACTCACGCCCACGCCGAGTATCGGCACATATGGGGAGAAAGGAGCCCTGAAAGGCCTCGGAAGCCCGGGATCGGTATAACGGAGGGCTAGGACACCCAAGCACACTATTACGAATGCAAGCAGAGTCCCTATCGATACGAGCTCTCCGAGAATGCCGATAGGCAATAAGCCCGCAAAAAATGAAGCGGCTATCCCCGTCACAATCGTGGTGAAGATCGGCGTGCGGAGCCGGGGATGTATCTTGCAGAAGCGGTCGGGCAGGAGCCTGTCCCGCGACATGGAATAAAAAACCCTTGTCTGGCCCAGAAGGAGCACGAGGATTACCGACGTCAGACCAGCGATCGCCCCGATCTTTATCAAAGGGCGGAACCAGAAGAGCTTATGCCCCATAGCATCAACGGCGACGGCGATCGGATCCGGAACCTTGAGCTGATGATAATCCACCACACCGGTCAATACCAATGCCACGACAATATAAAGAACCGTCGATATGAGCAGTGACGCCAAAATCCCTATTGGCACATTGCGCTGGGGGTTGCGGGTTTCCTGGGCCGCTGTGGAAACCGCGTCGAAGCCTATATAAGCAAAGAATATCACGCCCGCGCCGCGGACCACACCGCTCCAGCCGAAATTGCCGAACGTCCCTATATTAGGAGGTATGAACGGGTGCCAGTTCTCCCGGTTTATATAAAAAAACCCGACTCCTATGAACATCAGAAGCACTGTAAGCTTAAGCACCACAATCACGCTATTCACGGCGGCAGATTCCCATATGCCTATTGCCAGGAGGGTTGTCGCAACCAGGACAACCACTATAGCGGGCAAATTGACAATCGCCCCCGATAAAGCCCATCCGGTGTGAGGGTCGTACGATAGAGGCGCCCTCGATACTATGTCGGGAACTATGTACCCGAAGTCCTTAAGGAAGCTCACGACGTAGCCGGACCAGCCAACAGCAACGGTCGAGCTCGCGAACAGGTATTCGAGAATAAGATCCCAGCCGATGATCCAGGCGATAAGCTCACCCAGCGTGGCGTAAGAGTAAGTATAGGCGCTCCCGGCAACGGGGATCATCGACGCCATTTCGGCATAACAGAGGCCGGCTAATACACAGCCGAAACCTGAAAGAACGAACGATAGGGATATTGCGGGACCCGCATACATAGCCGCGGCCTGGCCGGTCAGTACGAAAATACCGGCGCCGATTATCGCGCCTATGCCGAGGCTTACCAGATTCAGCGGACCGAGCACACGTTTAAGACCGTGATGCTCGTCGTCCGCTTCAAGCATTATCTGGCTTATATTTTTTCGTTTCAGGAGTTGCTTTAACATCAACAGAGTCTCCCGAATAATACTCGCTAAAAACTAGATAAACAATGGCGCGAGCACAAGCGTAATCGTCGAGAGTAGCTTAATGAGCACGTGGATCGAGGGACCGGCTGTGTCCTTGAACGGGTCACCGACCGTGTCACCCACTACGGTAGCTTTATGAGTCTCCGACTTCTTACCGCCGTAGTTCCCCATCTCCACAAATTTCTTTGCGTTGTCCCAGGCGCCGCCGCCGTTATTCATAAGCGTCGCCAGCAGGATGCCGGCTATCGTTCCCACCATCAGGAACGCGGCCACAGCCTCGGCCCCGAGACCGAATTGCTTGAATACGAGTCCTACCGCTATAGGCATGCAGACTGCGAGAAGACCGGGAGGGATCATTTCCTTAAGCGCGCCTTTCGTGACGATATCGACGCACCTTGCGTAATTAGGCTTGGAAGTGCCCTGGAGGATGCCGGGGTTTTCCTTGAACTGAGCGCGTACGTCACTGATTACATAGTACGCTGCTCTGGCTACCGCCCTTATCGCGAGCGCGCTGAAGACGAAGACCAACATTGCACCGAGGAGCCCGCCTACGAAGACCTGTACCTGCGCTATGTCGACCGTATCGAAGACCTTCCCCGTAAGGTGAGTCACTTCGTCCATGTAAGCCGAGAAGAGAAGGAAAGCCGCGAGAGCAGCAGAGCCGATCGCGTATCCTTTCGTGAGGGCCTTCGTCGTGTTTCCAACCGCATCGAGCCTGTCCGTCTTGTTTCTGATTTCTTCAGGCTGTTTGCTCATTTCAACTATACCGCCCGCGTTGTCCGTAATAGGTCCGAAGGTATCCATTGCAAGGATGTATGCCGCTGTACCCAGCATTCCCATACAAGCGATTGCAGTACCATAGAGACCTGCGCTGTTCCGGGAAATATCGGCATACTCCTGCAGTCCGTGTATTCCGCAGTAATATGAGCCTATAAGCGCCGCGGAAATCGCAAGCACGGGAAGAGCGGTACACTCGAGGCCTACCGCGAGACCGGCTATGATGTTGGTAGCGGGACCCGTTTGAGACGCTTCGGCGATGAACTGCACCGGACGGTACCTGTATTCCGTATAGTATTGCGTGATGTAAACGAACGCAATGCTCGTCGCGATTCCGATCACGCCCGCGAAGAACAACCAGTGGTTGTTGTTAAGCAGGATATACGTCGCGACGAAGAACCCTGCAGCCGCAAGGAGGCAGGTGATGTAGTATCCGCGGTTGAGAGCGCCCATCGGGTCTTCCTGCTCATTTTTTAACTTGACCATGCCGATTCCGATCATACTTGCTATAAGACCGAAGGCACGGGCCACGAGCGGGAAGAGAATCCCCTTAATTCCGAAGTGAGGGAAGAGAGCAACGCCCAAAATCATGGCGCCTATGTTCTCGGCAGCGGTCGACTCAAAAAGGTCGGCTCCACGGCCCGCACAGTCGCCGACGTTATCTCCCACGAGGTCCGCTATGACGGCGGGGTTCCTGGGGTCGTCTTCGGGTATCCCCGCCTCGACCTTACCTACGAGGTCGGCTCCCACGTCGGCCGCTTTCGTGTAAATACCGCCGCCCAGCTGGGCAAAAAGCGCGACGAAGCTCGCTCCGAACCCGTACCCGACTATAAGATACGGAACCCTCTTCAGCACTTCCGCATTGTCACTATATCCGCCGTAGAGTACAAAAAGTATCCCGACGCCGAGAAGGCTCATGGAGACGATCGTTATTCCCGAGACTGCGCCGCCTCTGAACGATATTCTAAGGGCCCTGTCGAGACTCGATCTCACGGCGCTCGCGGTACGGATGTTCGTCCTGATCGATATCCACATCGACGATGCGCCCGCGTTCCATGGGTACCGTCATCCGCCCCACCAGCGCGTTCGGACGGGTGCCGATCGTGCAGATGACCGTCGAGGTGGGGACCCGCGTCGAGTTGCCCAGGACGGCCTTGTCGCAGACGAAATTCGCGCGAACGCCCACCCGGACGTCGACGCCGCGGCGGGCGAGCGACCGGTGCGCAGCGAGGCCCAAGCGCTCGGACAGCTCCGGCAGCAGTCGCGGGCCGTCGTGGAGCAGCGTGACCGCGAGCTCGTCTGATGCGACCTGAGGATAGTAGCGGCGGATGCTGCGCAGGCAGTCGACCAGCTCACCCGCGGTCTCGACGCCGGAAAAGCCGCCGCCGATGATGACGAAGTGACCGAGTTGCCGCCGCAGGGCGGGATCGCTTTCCAGCTCGATCTGTGCGACCCGGCGCAGCACCATGTTGCGAATGTGCATCGCGTCGCCCACGGTCTTGAGCGGCAGAGCGTGCTGCTCGAGGCCCGGGATGAGATCGAGCCGCGCCCGGTTTCCGAGCGCCAGCACAAGATGTTCGTACGGGAACGTGATGTCGCCCGCCAGCGTCGCTGCGATGAGGAGCCTGCGTTTCGCGTCGACGTGGTTCACCCGGCCCATCACAAAACGCGCGTGCGTGATCATCTCGCGGATCGGCGCGACGACCTGCTCCGGAAAGATGGAGGCGCCTACCGCTTCCGGCAGCATCGGGTTGAACGTCGTGTGGCTTTCCTCGCTGATGAGCAGCAGCCGATAGCCCGACGGCAGCTTGCCGTCGAGCGCCCGCGTGAGCGCCGTCCCGGAAACCCTCCGCCAACGATGATGATGTTCTTTTCTGCGCCCATCGCGAGTAACCTCAGTGAGTCGTCTCCGCGGTTGGTCGGAAATCACGGCGGCCGCTTACTTCGACGCGGCGGCAGTAAGGATTTCGGTCCATCGGATGACTATCTCAGCGATCGGGGCCGCCACGCCCCCACGAACTACGGCGTCCTCGGCAATGCATGCGGACGCCCCCTTGCTCGGCTTCGGCGTGGACGTGCCCCCGACCCAACACCAACGCACCGGGAGTCACTCATGTTCAAAGGCAAGACTGCGCTCGTCACCGGCTCGACGAGCGGCATCGGTCTCGGCATCGCGACCACATTCGCCGAAATGGGCGCGAACGTCATCCTGAACGGCTTCGGCGATGCCGCCGCAATCGAGAAGCTCCGCGCCAAGCTCTCCGCCGATCACGGCGTGACGGTCCGCTATGACGGCGCCGACCTTTCGCAACAGGCGCCGATCGAGGCGATGATGGGCAAGGCACTGGCTGAATTCGGCGCGATCGACATCCTCGTCAACAACGCCGGCATCCAGCACGTGGCGCCGATCGACGAGTTCCCGGTCGACAAATGGAACCTGATCCTGGCCCTCAACCTGACGGCGTCGTTCCACACGATCCGCCTGGCGCTCCCGGCGATGAAGGCGAAGAAAGCGGGTCGGATCATCAATATCGCTTCCGCCCACGCGCTGGTGGCGAGCCCGTTCAAGTCCGCGTACGTCGCGGCCAAGCACGGCATTGCCGGCCTCACCAAGACGGTTGCGCTCGAAGTCGCCACGATGGGCATCACGATGAATGCGATCTGTCCCGGCTATGTGTGGACACCGCTCGTCGAAAAACAGATTCCCGATACTGCAAAGGCACGCGGACTCACCGAGGCGCAGGTCATCAGCGACGTCCTGCTGCACGCGCAGCCGACCAAGCAGTTCGTGCAGGTCAGCGAGGTGGCGGCGCTCGCAGCGTTCCTCGCAAGCGACGCAGCCGCATCGATCACCGGCACCGTCATCCCCGTCGACGGCGGCTGGACCGCGCAGTAATCCAGGTTCCATCTCCACCGAGGTCACCATGACGGCAACGAAGAGAGTCAAACGCACCTTGCGCTCCGGTAACGGCGCGTCCGCCACCCTCACGCATCCCGGGTTTCCCGGACAGGTCGTGCTGGTATTGCAGGGGGGCGGCGCGCTCGGCGCCTATCAGGTCGGCGTGTACCAGGCGATGCACGAGGCGGGGGTCGAGCCGGATTGGGTGATCGGAACATCGATCGGTGCGATCAACGCCGCGTTGATCGCCGGCAATTCCAAGGCGAACAGGATGAGCCGCCTGCAGGAATTCTGGGCGCGGGTCGAACAGAAGTCCGGCCCTGATCTTCTCAGTTTCTTCACGGGCCTCTCCAATGCGTCGGCGAACCTCACGACCATGTTCAAGGGCATTCCCGCCTTCTTCACTCCGAATCCGATGGCGTGGCTGAGCTCGCACTCGCAACTTGGCGTGGAGAGCGCCGCGTATTACACCGTCTCGCCGTTGAAGCAGACGCTGGGCGACCTCATCGATCTCGAGCACCTCGATGCGCGCAAGATGCGGCTCACGGTCGGCGCGGTAAACGTGCGCACGGGAGAAATGCGCTATTTCGACAGCCGCGATCAAGCCGTGTGCATCGACCACGTCCTCGCGTCCGGCGCTCTGCCGCCGGCGTTCCCCGCCGTACTCATCGATGGCGATCCGTACTGGGACGGCGGCATCTATTCGAATACGCCGATCGAGGCGGTGCTGGACGACAAGCCGCGCCAGGATTCGGTGATCTTCGCCGTGCAAATGTGGAACCCCGAGGGCCCGGACCCGGTGTCGCTATGGGAAGTGATGGGACGGCAGAAGGACATCCAGTACGCGAGTCGCGCCAAGAGCCACATCGCCCGGCAGAAGCAGATCCATCACCTGCGACACATCATCCGCGAGATCGCGAAGCACTTGCCGGCGAAGAACCGGGAGTCCGCCGTCGTCAAGGAACTGGCCTCATGGGGATGCAATTCGACGATGCACGTCGCCCGCCTGATCGCGCCGAAGATCGACGGCGAAGATCACACCAAGGACATCGATTTCACGCCTGACGGCATTCGCGCTCGCTGGCAGGCAGGCTACGCCGACACCAAGGCGATGCTCGAACGCGCGCCGTGGAACCGCCCCGTCGATCCGATCGACGGCGTCGTGATTCATGATCCCGTCACCCACCGGGTCCCGCCGCTCGCGCGCGGTGTCGACGGATTCGCCGGCAGGACGAAGTAGGAACGGACGACGCGATGGACATCATCCTTACTAGCCTTGCGTTTCTGGTCGCCGCACTTTGCGCGGGCACGATGGGATTCGCCATCCAGCGCGGCGGGACGTGCACGGTGGCCGCCGTCGATGAGGTCGTGGGCAAGCGGCGCTTCAACCGGCTGGCCGCACTGGTCGAAGCCTCGATCTGGGTCGGCGGCGGTCTTGCGCTTGCCACGGCGTTCCATCGGTTGCGGACGATGCCGGGGGGCTACTCCGTGAGCTATCTCACGGTGCTCGGGGGGATCCTTCTGGGGCTCGGCGCGTACATCAATCGCGCTTGTGTCTTCGGCGCGATTGCGCGCTTCGGTTCCGGCGAATGGGCGTACCTCGCCACACCAGTCGGGATCTACGTCGGCTGTCTCATCGTCACGTCCGGATCTTCGCCGCCGGCGCCCGTGAAGCTGCCCTACGGCTCGCCGGTGTTGTCCGTAGCGCTCTGGCTTGCCGTGCCGTTCGCCGCCTTCCTATTGTGGCGTGTCGCCCGGCCGCTGCACGCACTCTCGTCGGAGGTGTCCGATTGGCCGCTCTCGACCCGTTTGCGTCACGGGATTGCGACCCGCGTATGGGCGCCGCACAGCGCAACCACCGTGATCGGGATCACGTTCTTCGTCATGTTCCTCTTGGTCGGCGCGTGGGATTACACCGGCGCGCTGGCCGAGCTTGCGCGCGGAATGTCGTGCACAGCCTGGTCGCGAAATTGCTCCTTCTCTGGGCGCTTTTCCTCGGCGCCGTGCTGGGGGGCTACACGGCCGGACGAATTCGCAGCACCCGCGTCTCGCTGAAGCAGGTGCTGAAGTGCTTCGCCGGCGGCGTCCTGATGGGATGGGGCGGATTGCTCGTCCCCGGACAAACGACGGCTTGATCCTGGTCGGAATGCCGTTGCTCTGGCCGTACGCATGGATCGCCTTCCTGACGATGTGCCTGTCGATCGGCGCCGCGTTGACGGTCGAGCGAATCGCGAGCGCGCCGGCCGCGCAAGAACGCGCTTCCTAGATACCGTAAGGGGCGCGCGTCCGCGGCGACAAAACGCCGCACGACGCATTCCCTCCAATCGCACCCAACTCACGAGGCAAAGATCATGAATGAACGGTTCGCCAACCTGTGCAAGCTCGCTGCTCTTTCGCTGGCGCTTGCGTTTTCCGCTTCGGGGATCGCACATGCCGACGGCACGGTCGCACCTGCAACGGACAACGGCATCGTCAAGGTGAAGAGCGCGTATTCGAAGGCGGAAACCATCGCGCGTCTTAAGCAGGATATCGCCGACAAGGGCATCCGGTTCTTCGACGAGATCGACCAGTCGAAGCTCGCCGCAGATGCGGGCGTGCAAATCCGGCCGTCGACGTTGCTGATCTTCGGCAACCCGCCGCTCGGCACGCTGTTCATCCCCTCGAACTCGTTCGCCGGCCTCGACTGGCCGGTGCGGGTGCTGGTGCTCGAGGACGAGCAGGGCCTGGTGTGGACCGCCTACACCGATTTCGCGTACATCGCGCGGCGGCACGACATTCAGGGACGGCCAGGCGGCCTTCGAGATGGCGTCGAGCGTCATCGATTCGATCACGTCCAGCGTGAGAGCCCGGTAGGCGAGCGTCGCCGGGTCAGCCGAAGGGCATTCCGATGATCGAGGACTTCGACGCGATCGTCATCGGCACCGGCCAGGCCGGCCCCGCGCTTGCGGTGCGCCTGGCCGGCGCCGGCCGCAAGACCGCGATCATCGAACGCAAGCGCTTCGGCGGCACCTGCGTCAACGTCGGCTGCATTCCGACCAAGACGCTGATCGCGAGCGCCCGCGCCGCGCACGGTCGCGCGCCGTGCGGCCGACTACGGCGTCATCATCGACGGCGCGGTCCGGATCGACATGGCGCGGGTCAAGGCGCGCAAGGACGAGGTCGTCGCGCAGTCGAATCGAGCGGCGTCGACAAGTGGCTCGCAACACGCCCGAACGTGACCGCTGATCGAGGGCCACGGCGCGCTTCGAGAGCCCGCGCACCGTCCGCGTCGACGGCCGGCAGCTGGAAGCGCCCCGAGATCTTCATCAACACCGGCGGGCGCGCCGACGCGTGCCGCCGATTGGCCGGGCTCGCCGACGTGCCGTACTTGACCAACACGCGCATGATGGACGTCGACTTCCTGCCCGAGCACCTGATCGTCGTCGGCGGCAGCTACATCGGCCTCGAGTTCGCGCAGATGTACCGGCGCTTCGGCAGCCGCGTCACCGTCGTCGAAATGGCGCCGCGGCTCATCGCCCGCGAAGACGACGAGATCTCGGCGGCGGTCCAGGCGATCCTCGAAGCCGAGGGCATCGGCGTGCGGCTCAATGCCCGAGTGCCTCGACGTGCGCGAAGCGCGACGAGCGGCGTCGGCCGTGCGCGTGAGCTGCGAGGAGGAGCCGCGCGACGATCGTCGGCTCGCACCTGCTGCTCGCCGTCGGGCGCGCTGCCCAACACCGACGACCTGGGGCTCGACCGCGCCGGCATCGCGACCGACGCGCGCGGCTACATCGACGTCGACGACGAGCTGCGCACCAACGTCGCCGGGATCTGGGCGCTCGGCGACGTCAACGGCCGCGGCGCGTTCACGCACACCGTCGTACAACGACTACGAAATCGTCGCCGCCAATCTGCTCGACGGCGAGCACCGGCGCGTCATCGACCGCATCCCCGGTCTACGCGCTCTTCACCGATCCGCCGCTCGCGCGGGCCGGATGACCGAGCGCGAGGTCCGCGCCTCGGGCGCCCGGCGCTGGTCGGCCGGATGACGATGGCGCGCGTCGGCCGCGCCCGCGAGCGCGGCGAAACGCAAGGGCTTCATGAAGGTGCTGGTCGACGCCGAGACGAAGAAGATCCTCGGCGCCGCCCTGCTCGGCATCGAGGCCGACGAGGCGATCCACTCGCATCATCGACGTGATGGCCGCCGGCGCGCCCTACACGGTGATCAGCCGGCCGTGCACATCCATCCGACCGTCACCGAGCTGATCCCGACGCTCCTCGGCGAGCTCTCGCCGCTGCAGTAAACCCTGAAAAACGAATAACGCCGCCAAGTCCGGCCGGAAGGTCGTAACGCGCAGTGCGCGCACGACCGGCGACCTTTCGAGGCGCCAAAAAAGCGCGCCGACGCGAACGCCGGCGCACTCACCCATGGTCGAAGGACGCCGAACCGCGCGTCCTGCCTTCACATCATGTGTTCTTCCTTCTTCATCTCGGCCGGGAACAGATCCACCGAGATGAGCACCACCGGGGATGTTCCGGTGTTCTGCCACCAGTGCTGCGTGCCGTTCTTTTCGGGGGCCACGTCGCCTGCCTTGTGCATGATCGGCGCTGCGCAGTTGCTCGCGTATTCGACGACCTCTCCGGAAACGATGTAGATCATCGCCGGGCGATTGCCATGGCTGTGCCACGGAACGACGCCGCCGGGCTGGATGTCGAGCTGGCGGATCCGCAGCAGGCGTCCGCTGACAGCCGCCGGTTCCTTCGACAGGTCGATGCTGCCGCGAACGTTGTCGGTGACGCCTTTGGCAGCGGCGGTGCTGATCTTTTGGCCCTGGCCATCCGGGACCCGCTTGTCGGCGGGGCATTCGCCTGCGACGGCCGCGGTGGACGCGATCGACAATGCGCCGGCGACGGCGCCGGCGACGAGGGTATGCTTCCACATCGACTGGAAAGAGTTGCTGTCATTGCGCATGATGCTGGTCTCCTGTGAAGTTGTGAGCCGCGCGCGTCACGCGCTGCGGACGTCGTGTCTGTCGCCGGCGCCGGCGTTTGCTTACATGACCGGCCGGGACATGACGTGCCCGGGCGACGAATCGCAATGTAAGTAGTCGTCCCGCCACACGACGAATCCGATGCGGCTCCGAGGCCGATTGGAGTCTTCGATGAGATATCTGCTTGCCTGCGTCGTGCTCGGCGTTGCTCTTCCCCTTTCGGCGCACGCCGCGCTGGACATCGGTGAGCCCGCGCCGGCCTTCACCAAGGAAGCCGCACTCGGCGGATCGGTCTTTCGCTACTCGCTGGCCGAGTCGCTGCGCAAGGGGCCGGTCGTGCTCTATTTCTTCCCGGCGGCCTATTCCGAGGGTTGCTCGGTCGAGGCGCACTACTTCGCCGAGGCGATCGCGGAGTTCAATTCACTGGGCGCTACGGTAATCGGCGTCTCCGCCGACGATATCGAAACCCTCACGAAGTTCTCGGTGCAAGCTTGCCAAAGCAAGTTCCCCGTGGCTTCGGACGAATCGCAGAGCGTCATGAAGTCGTTTGACGCGGTGATGCAGACGCGCCCGGAGTATGCGAATCGCATCTCCTATGTGATCGCGCCCGACGGAACGATCGCCTACCATTACATGAGCCTCAATCCGACCAAGCACGTCGAAAAGATGCTCGATGCGCTGCGCCACTGGAACGAGAGCCGGGCCAAGAAGTGAATCGCCGCCGACAGCTTGCCGCGCTGTTTGCTTGCGTCGTCGCGATCGCGCTGGCCGGATGCGGCGCGCTTCCCCAGCGGCCGGACGCGGCTTACTCGACAGCGCTACCCCCGTCGCCGGAAAGCCCGTTGGTGCGGACCGTCCAGGCGTCGCTGCCCGCGCCGGACCTCACGGGATTCCGCCTGATGCCGCTTGGCGCCTACTCGCTCGACGCGCGAATCCAGCTCGCGCGCCGGGCCAGGTATTCGCTGGACGTCCAGTATTACCTCATCCAGAACGACAGGACGGGCCGGCTGCTGCTGCGCAATCTGCGCGACGCCGCACTGAGAGGCGTGCGCGTGCGCGTGCTTGTGGACGACCTCTATACCTCAGGCGGCGATCCGCTCTTCGTTGGCCTCACCGCGTTCCAGAACGTCGAGGTGCGCCTGTTCAATCCGTTCTGCTGCGGACGCGACAGCCTGACGAGCAAGTACACTGCGTCGCTCGCCGACTTCGGGCGGCTCAACCACCGGATGCACAACAAGCTGTTCATCGCCGACGGCTCGATCGTCGTCGCGGGCGGGCGCAACATCGCCGACGAATACTTCATGCGGAGCGCGACCGACAATTTCGTCGACATGGATGCGTTGGTCGTGGGCGCAGTCGTCCCACAGCTCACCAGGATCTTCGACACCTACTGGAACAGTCCGCAGGTCTATCCGGCGGAGACCATCATCCACACGAGCCTCGATCGCGAACAGCTGCAGCGGCATTTCAACGAGCTCGTCGACGAAGGCGAGCAGATGATGGCGGTTGCGCCGCCGCCGATCGACATCCTGGGATACGGCCCGATCAGCGACGATCTCGAAGCGGGTCGGCTCGGCCTGGTATGGGGCAAGGCCAACGCGTATGCCGATGCGCCCGCCAAGGTGACGGCGACCTCAGACGAGATGGCACGATCGATGAGCGTCACGATGAACGTCATGGATCTCGTCATGGCGTCGCGGATCGAAGTGGTGCTGTCGTCGCCCTACTTCATTCCCGGGCCCAAGGGCGTCGCGGCCTTCGGGGAGCTGCGGAAACGCAATGTCAAGGTCACAATCCTCACCAATTCGCTCGCCTCCAACGACGAGCCCCTCGTCCATACCGGTTATGCGCGTTACCGTGTCGACCTGCTGAAGACCGGCGTGGATCTCTATGAGCTCAGCCCGACGCGCATCGTGCGCAACAAAAGGCTCATGCTGCCAGGAGCGTCGGTTGGCCGCCTGCACGCCAAGACCGCGATCATCGATCGGACGATCGTCTTCATCGGATCGATGAACCTTGACCCGAGATCCGCCAGCAAGAACACGGAGCTTGGAATCATCGCCGAATGCCCGCCGCTCGCGAAGGAAGTCATCCGCGTGATTCATATCAGCAAGCTGCAAAGCGCGTACCGCTTGCGATTCGCGGCGGACGACCGGAGTCTCGAGTGGCTGACCATGGACGACGATGGAGATGTCGTGCTGACCGAGGAGCCGGATGTGACGCCGTTGATGCGGCTGCAGAACATGCTGCTCGCACCGTTCGTGCCGGAGCAGGAACTCTGAGGATCGGCCGACCAGCCTCCGCGTCTCGCATACCTGAGCAAAACAGCCATGGGCAACCCCCTCGCTCAACACCGACGCTTCGCCGGCGGACCCACGCGCCGTCCGTTCGACGCCGGGTAGCTCTGTTCGTTGGCAGCATGACGCTCCCACCGGTCGATCTGCGTCGCGGCGACTGCCAGGAACTCGAGGCCTTCCTTTTGGAGCCCATCTACGAGTTCAACTCCAGGGCAACCGGGTACTTTGACGGAGAGTCATTCGGCGCCGTTCAGAAGGATGATTCGGGAACGGTTTTGGGGCAATCTCTGGGTACACATGGGGCGGTTGCTGCTATGTGTCGTAACTATGGGTTACCGAAGAACACCGAGGCAAGGGCGTGGGCCGTGCCCTGCTGCAAGCGGCCGAAACGAACGCCAAGGACAAAGGATGCATAGTTGCAATCCTGTCGTCCCACAGCTTCCAATCGCCGGGGTTCTACATGCACTTGGGCTACGAGCAACAAACATCGATAAGGGATCATCCCGTCGGGCACTCAAATGTCTTTTTTGCCAAGCGCCTGGCACAAAATATCGCCTAACAGGCTGTTGAAATTCGTCTTGTAAATGTGGCAATTGCCGCTATCGTTCGAGTAAGGGTTTTCACGAGTTCTCCTTCGAGGTTCGAACGATGCGCGGTCCTGATGCGATGCAAGAAAGCCTGTTCACGGTGGCGAAGCTGGACGACTTTGTGCCGTCCGATCATCCGCTGCGGGCGATTCGCGTGCTGGTGAACGACGCCTTGGCGGCGATGAACACGCGATTCAACGAGATCTACGCTGACACCGGCCGGGATTCATCGCCCCGGAGAAACTGATCCGCGCTCTGCTGCTGCAGGTGTTCTACTCGATCCGCAGCGTGCGGCAACTGTGCGAGCAGCTGCGCTACAACCTGCTGTTTCGCTGGTTTGTCGGCGTGGCGCTCGATGATCCGATCTGGGACCACTCGACGTTCTCGAAGAACCGCGACCGCTTGCTGGCGCATCGAAGTGGTAGAAGGCTTGTTTGCCGAGGTGCTGCGCTTGGCCGATAGCCGTGGCTTGCTGTCGAAGGAGCACTTCTCGGTTGATGGCACGCTGATTCAGGCGTGGGCGAGCCAGAAGAGCTTTCGGCCGAAGGACGGGACCGACGATCAGCGGCCGGGTGGCGGCGGGCGCAATGCGCAAGCCGACTGGAAGGGGCAGTCGCGCAGCAATGACACCCACGCCAGCACCACGGATCCGGACGCGCGGCTCTATCGCAAGAGCCATAACACGGCGTCGATCCTCTGTTACCAAGGGGCCGTGCGCTGATGGAGAACCGTAGCGGCTTGGTGGTCAGCGCCGTCGTCTCCCATGCCGATG